>CAVUSC010000023.1:0-48926 GCA_963743995.1 uncultured Gammaproteobacteria bacterium
CTGCCGAAAAGTGCCGCAGCGGAAGCGAGTGAAACCTGCTGCTCGAGGATGATCCGCACGAGCGTCGGAAAGCCGCGTGGCCGGGCCCAGAGTGGGCGGCGGACCGAACTCGTCGACGATGCGTGCAAGTTGCCGGTCGCGCGCAGCCAGTTCATGGACGCCAGCGAGCAATGAGGTTCGGTCGAGCGTGGTCGGGCGCGCCATGGTGCGGGCGAGAATACCCGTCCCCGCCGCCGTTCGGTACGTTGGCCGGCACGCCGGGCGGCTTACTCCTGCATGCCGTGATAGAGCAGTCGCAGCAGCAGCCGCACGCCGTCGTGATCCTTCAGTTCGTGATAGCGCGGCCCGACGCGGCCGCCGATGTCGCGGATGTCATCCATCAGTTCGGGGTGGAACTGGCAGGTGAACGAGCGGCGCACGCGATGCGTTTCCCAGTCCTTGTAGTAGATCGCCGTCGTGCCCACTTCGGTCCAGCTGTGGGCATCCACGCGCGTCTGGCCCAGGATCTCCACGGCATACGGGAGGCTCAACAGCCAGGCGACGGGGCTCACGGCCAGCACGTGACGCAGGGGCACGATGGTGTCGTGCAGCGTCTTGTAGGCCCAGTTGGCGAACAGCGTCGCTTCCTCATTGACCTCGTCGGCATGGAACTCTCGACGGTGATCTCGCGCTCGAACGAGAGCACCTGGTCGATGACGCCTTCGAGTTCGTCGGCGACCAGCGCATGCGTCTCGTGCAGCTCGCGCGGAATGTGGGCGTCGTCGTCACGGCGCGAGTAGGGCAGCAGTGCGCGCGTGCCGACCTCGACATTCTCGTTGCTGGCAACGGCAAAGTCCGGGTCGTTCCAGCCAATGGCGCGCGGTTGGCCCTGCTTCACGACCTGCAACTGCTCGCCCATGCGCGTGATCCGTTCGGCTGCCCGCTGCATCGAGTTGAGAACGCGGCCCGACGGATCGAGCGGCAGCCGGGCCAGCTTGCCGATCTCGCTCACTGCGCGATGCAGCAACCGCACGTGCGATGCGGCGGCCAGCTGGTGGCCGAGGCAGATGAAAATGCTCGGGCCGCTCGCGGTCGAGCGACGCAACAGCAACTGGTCGACGAGTGCGAGCATGTCCTCGAGGCCCGCACGGGCGCCGTCGAAGCTGCTCGCGTCATGCACGGAAGGACAACCGCCCTGGACGATCGTGGCAATGCCCGCGCTCAGGATGTTGGCCAGGCGTTCCGGGTTGCGGATGCCGCTTTGCCAGACCGGGAACAGTACCGTGTCGGCATCCGCGACCTGCTGGAAAATGTAGGCAAGGTTTTTCGAGGCGCGAACCGGTTCGCCGCGCGGGTTGGTGCCGACGCTGGCCCAGGGCTCGACGACCGCCACGCTTTGCCGATAGATCTCCGGCATGTCGAGCAGCACGCGCAGGTGCTCTTCACTCTCGATCACCTTCTCGAGCGGCCGTGCCAGGCCCCAGTCGAAGACACCTTCGTTGGCCAGCACGTCGCGACCGGGAAACGGCGTCGGTGACTTGCGGTCCTTGAGGAAGTAGCCGAGCAGGGCATGCACCGACTGCGGGCTCGATGCATGGCGGCCGAGCAGGCCGGGCAGCATGCGCCAGCCGAGGTACTCCGGGCTCAGCGGCTTCATCGCAGCGGCGTCATGTTCGAGTGGGCGCACGAAGGCATCGTCGGACCTAAAGCAATCGTCGTGCCATCCGGCCGCATCCGGCGCAACGGCCGCGTTTCACGCGATCAAGACCACGGCTCGCGCTCGAGGCCGCGACAGTTGGTTGCACCAAACCCGGCGGCCGGAGCGCAGTCGCTGCGCGATCGTGGTGCGTACAGCGCTTGCCAGTGCCGGGCGCGTCGGACAAAGTGCGCCATCGTTTTGCGCCTCAGGAAGGGAATCGATGTCTGCAGCCACCGACGCCAAGCTCGCCAACCGTATCCTCAGGGGGCTGGTGTACGGCGCCGTCGCCGGTGCGCTCGTGCTGTTGCTCGCGCCGCACGTCCCCGGCCTGCATGACGGCGCCAGGTGGGTGGCGACCAACCTCTTCGATCCGCTCGGACAGGTCTTCCTGCGGATGCTGTTCTTCGTCGTGATCCCGCTGGTCTTCGCCTCGCTGGCGGGTGGCGTGGTGCAACTCGGCAAGCTGTCCGACCTGGGGCCGCTCGCCGGCCGCACCTTTGCGCTGTTCTTCGCCAACATGGCAATTGCGGCAACGCTCGGCCTGCTGATGATGAACATCCTCAATCCGGGCGGCCGCATGGACCCGGAGACGTCGCAGCGGCTGGTGCAGGAATTCAGTTCGCAGGCGGGTGCGCACGTCCAGTCGAGCGAGGCGCGGCCGCCGATCACGCCAGCCGGCGTCGTCGACATGTTCATGCCGAAGAACCTGTTCGGCTCGTTTGTCGGCAACCAGCGCAACATGCTCGGCGAGGTGCTGCCCCTCATCGTCTTCGCCATCCTGGTCGGTGCCGCCGGTCTGGGCTTGCCCGACGCTCGCCGTCGAAAACTACTCGACGGACTCGAGACCGTCAGCGACCTGATGACCGGCATTGTGCACTTCGCCTTGCGGCTGGCACCGTACGCCGTGCCGGCGATGATCTTCAGCGTGGTGGTGAAGGTCGGCTTCGACATCCTGCTCGCGCTCGGCCTGTTCGTGCTCGGTTGCGGCGCGATGCTGCTGCTGCACCTGTTCGGCACGATGTCGATCTGGCTCAAGTTCCTCGCGAAGCGCAACCCGCGGGAGTTCTTCGTCCAGATCAAGGACGTGCTGGTCACCGCATTCTCGACCAGTTCGAGCAGCGCCACGCTGCCGGCCGCGCTTGCCGCCTGCCGCGAACGACTCGGCATCGCGCCGTCCACGGCCGGCTTCGTCATGCCGCTCGGCACGACGATGAACATGAGCGGCACGGCGCTCTACGAAGGCTGCGTCGTGCTGTTCATCGCGCAGGTGTTCGGCGTTCACCTGGGCTTTGCCGAGCAGGTGACGCTGGTGTTCCTCTCGGTCCTGAGTGCTGTGGCCGTCGCCGCCATTCCAGGTGGCTCGCTGCCGCTGATCGCGGGCCTGCTGGTGGCCTTCGGCGTGCCGCCCGAAGGCATCGGCATCATTCTCGGCGTCGATCGCCTGCTCGACATGACGCGCACGATGACCAACGTCGGTTCCGACCTGGTGACGACCGCGGTGGTGGACCGCGGGCAACGTGCCAGCGGGCACGCGGGGCACGTCTAGCCGGCGCTGCTTCCTGCGCCCGCCGATGCGGCCAGACCGCGAAGTGCGAGCTCGATCGATGCGGCCGACGTCGTGTCGACGTCGATCACGTGGCTGCGTTCGTCGTCGCTGAACGGTTCCCAGTACCCAGTCTGCCGGTCGAGCAACGAGACCGTGGCTTCCGAGGCGTCGGCGCCTGCGGCCGTGCGGTCGGCGATTCGTCGCTGGAGTATGTCGAGCGGCGCAACGCAATGAACGATCACGACTTCGGCTGCGTGCTCACTCCCTAGCGCCAGGAAGAGTTCGCGCTCGCCACGCCGCAAGCTGGCGGCGTCCACGATGATGCTCTCGTCGCCTCGCAGGCAGTCCGCAACGCAATAGCGCAGCCGGTCATACGTGCGCACATTGAATTCGCGCGAATAGATGCCGGCGTCGGGTGCCGAGGCTGACGTGTCCAGCGACCGCAGGCCGGCCAGGCGCTTGCGCTCGACGTCCGAGCGCACGATCAACGCCCCGCAGCGCTCGGCAATGCGTCGCGCGAACCAGGTCTTGCCGGAACCGGATAAACCCGCCATCACGAACAACCGGGGATGCGGTCGTTCGATCTGCGCCACGGCCCAATCGAGGTACTGGTGGGCCAGCGTCGTCGCTCCTGCCGTTCCGCTGCGCGCCTGCTGGCCACGCAGCGCCGCAACCTTGGCCCGCACCAGCGCGCGATAGAGTTCGAAGTAGGGCAGCAGCGCAACAGCCTCGAAATCGCCGGACGTTTCGAGCCACGCCTGCAACGCCTCGCCCCGCAGGTCGGAGCGGCCATGGACCGCGAGATCCATCGTCAGGAAGGCGAGATCGTCGGCGACGTCGATGAAGCGCAGTCCGGGATCGAATTCGAGGCCGTCGAATGCCGCGAGCGCCCCTTGCCAGCGCACCACGTTGCCGCAGTGGAGGTCGCCGTGGCCTTCGCGTACGCGCCCTTGTCGCCGGCGTTGCTCGAGCAGCGTCCGGCAGGTCTCGAACAGGTGCTGCGCACGACCGTGCAACCGCGCCAACTGACGCGCTTCGTCGCGGCCGGGCAAGACCCGCGCGATCTCGTCGAAGTTGTCGAGCGTGATGCGGTGGGCCTCACTCGGGGTGCCAAAGGTATCCGCGTCCGCTGCAATCGCTGCCGACGCATGCATCCGTGCGATGCGCTCGCCGAAAGCCCGCAACTCGCCTGCTGCGATCGATCCTGACTGCAGCAGCCGGGAAAGTTCGAGTTGCGGATCGAACTGCACCATCCGCAGCACGTGCTCGAAGGGAGGGCTGTCGGTGGCGCCCACTCGCGGTGCGGCAGGCGTTCCCGCGATCGGCACCACGTCGACGTACAAGCCTGGTGCATGGCGACGGTTCAGCCGCAGTTCCTCGTGGCACATCGCCGCGCGGCGCTCGGCTGTCGAGTAGTCGATGAAACTGAGCCGCACCGGCTTCTTCACCTTGTAGGCGAAGGAACCGGTCAGGAACACCCAGGAGACGTGTGTCTCGATGCAGGTCACGGGACCCGTTACCGGATGCAGTGCCGCAAAGGCAGCCGGGTCCTGCATCGCAATGGCGAAGGCAGCCTGGGCGGCCGGGTCATCGAGCGAGCATTGGGATTGACTGGCGTTCACGCGAGATTCGGCTCTCGACGGGCGCTTCGGGCAGTGTACTCTTGCCATCTATCCGCCGGGTGCCTGCGATCAATACTGATGGTTGGCAGGCCCCGTGGCTCGACAATGAAACCGTCAACCAGGACAGTCCAACAGAGGGACTCAGCATCGTGACAATCCCTGTCCAGATCACCTTCAGGCACATGGAAAGCTCCCCGGCCGTCGAGACTCGCGTGCGCGAGCTGACGGATCACCTGGGCACTTTCAGCGACCGCATCCAATCCTGCCGCGTCGTCGTGGATTCGCCGCATCGGCACCACCACCAGGGCAAGGTCTTCAACGTGAAGGTCCAGCTCACGCTCCCGGGCGACGACGTCGTCGTCGACATGGAGCGTCCGGACCGCGACGGACACGAGGACGTCTACGTCGTCCTGCGCGATGCATTCGATGCCGCGCGCCGTCAGCTGCAGCAGCGGATGTCAGCGCTGCGCGGCGAACCGTCGCTGCGTGAAAAGCCGGTCGCCTGACCGGCCCGGTCCAGGCGTCGCAGTGCACTTGCTATCGTGATGGACTCTGCGCCGCTGCTGTTCGCGCCGCTTGCGTCGCGCGCCTTCGGCGAGCGCGTTGCAGCGTGCCTCGGCACGCCGCTCGCGCCGCTCGAAGAGCGTGACTACGAGGGCGGCGAACACAAGTCCAGGCCGCTGGTCAGTGTTCGCGGGCGAGTCGCCTACGTCATCCAGTCGTTGAGTGGCGACGCGGCGGGCAGCGCCAACGACCGGCTGTGCCGCGTGCTGTTCCTGATCGCGGCACTCAAGGATGCGGGCGCAGCGCGCGTGACGGCCTGCCTGCCGTACATCGCCTATTCGCGCAAGGACCGGCGCACCAAGGAGCGCGATCCGGTCAATTCGCGCTACATCGCGCAGTTGCTCGAAGCGGTGGGTGTCGATCACGTGCTGGTGATGGACGTGCACAACGTCGCCGCGTTCGAGAACGCGTTTCGCTGCAATGTCGACTTGCTCGAAGCTGCGCCACTGCTCGCAGACCAGGTCGTCAAGCAGTCGGGCGGCAGCAAAGTGACCATCGTGTCGCCGGATTTCGGCGGCGCCAAGCGTGCGCAACGGGTGCAGGCGCTCGTCGCGGTGCGTGCTGGCATGCCCGTCGAGTTCGCCGTCTTTGAAAAGCGCCGTGACGAAGGCGAGGTCAGCGGTGACCTCATCATCGGCCCGGTCGCAGGCCGGCATGCGATCGTGGTCGACGACCTGATCAGCGCCGGCACGACGATCCTGCGTGCGGTGCAGGCCTGTCGCGCGGCGGGGGCGCTGTCGGTGACGGCGTTTGCGACGCACGGAGTGTTCGCGCCGGGCGCCGAGCGGCTGCTCGGTCCCGACGGACCCGATCGCCTGTACGTCACGGATACGCTGCTGCCCACGCGGCTCACGCCTCCCCCTGGGGCCGACGATAAGCTGGTCGTCCTGCCTGCGTCGGCATTGTTTGCAGAAGCCCTGCGACGCATCGGTGCGGGTGAGTCTGTCGTTGCGTTGCGCGAGATGGAGCGCAAACCGCCGCAGCCTTGAGCGGCATCCCGCCGGCGTTTGCTAATCTTTCGCGCATCGTCGCGAAGCAATGGAGCGCACCCCGCATGAAAGCAGTTCCCAGCCCGGCCGTCGTGAAGATCGACGCCGCGTCCGGCACCGAGGAAAGGCTCGAACTCGATCCGGCACGCCTCGCGGCTGGCAGTCCGCTGCCGGAGCAGTTCGTGCGCAATGCGTACACGGACGCCAGCGGAAGGTTCTTCGCCGGCACCTGGCGCAGCAGCGTCGGGGCGTGGCGGGTTACCTATACCGAAAACGAGATGTGCGTCCTGACGGCCGGCCGCATCCGTATCACGGATGACCAGGGCCGCCAGGTGACTTTCGGGCCGGGCGACAGCTTCGTGATGCCGGCAGGATTCTCGGGCCTGTGGGAGGTCCTGGAGCCAGCCCAGAAGTTCTACGCGATCTACGAGCCCGCCTCGACCTGACCCATCCAGGTGCGTCGGGCGGACCCTGTGCGCCTCGCCGGTGCATCTGCCGAGCCCGGCCCCGCGCCATTGCAGGCTTTTCGCATGGCACGCTTCCTGCACTGCAGGATGCCGAGCCGCGACGCAGTGGGCGTTCGTTCTGAAAACGTCTCGCTCCTGCTACACTAGTGGCGAAAGTCGTTAAATTCGTGTTGTTGTTAAGCAACAAGTGAGGTACCCGAGATGAAATTGACCCATGGCCTGGCAGCGTTGGCGCTCTCGCTGACCGCGGTGGCTGCGCAAGCTGAAATTACCGGCAATGCAGCGGTGGTCAGCGACTACAACTGGCGCGGCATCACCCAGACTTCGCAGGACCCTGCGCTGCAGGGCGGCATCGACTACGCGCATGCAAGCGGCTTCTACCTGGGCGCCTGGGGCAGCAACGTCGATTTCGGCGACTGCTGCGACGAGAACGTCGAGATCGACCTCTACACGGGTTTCCGCGGTGGCGAGACCGTGACCTGGGACGTCGGCCTGATCTACTACGCCTACCCGGGCGCGGACGACCTCGACTTCGCCGAAATCTATGCCGGCCTCGGCTACGAGTGGCTGAGCGGCAAGGTCTCCTACTCGAACGACTTCGGCAACTCGGGCGAGTCGGCGTTCTACTACGAAGCCAACGCGGCGTATGAGCTGCCGGCCAACTTCGGCCTGACCGGCCACCTGGGCTACAGCGATGGCGACGCCATCGACCTGTTCTATGACGACAGCTACATGGACTGGTCGGTCGGCGTGACGTACGCCTACAGCCACTTCACGTTCGGCCTGAAGTACGCCGACGGCAGCGACCTGAGCGCGCTCGACGGCACACCGGACGACGTCAACAGCAGCGAAGGCGTGGCGATCTTCTCGATCTCGACCACGTTCCCGTGGACGAAGGAATAAGAGACTCGCGCGCCGCCTGACGCGTCCGACGCCATCAACGCCCGGTCTCCGCCAGGAGGCCGGGCGTTTTCATTTGGTGGGGCTCGCCCGATGTTGGCCTGACGCTCGCCAAACCCGGCGTGCCCGGAGTACCGTGCGCCGCTCACGCAGCAGAACGGAGCTGCAGTCACGACTCGAGGGTGCACCGATGCTCAAGCTTCACGGATTTCCGGTCAGCAACTACACCAACATGGTCGAACTCGCCCTGCTGGAAAAAGGGCTGCCGTTCGAGTACGTGCTGACGTTTCCGGAACCAACTCCGGCCTTCCTTGCCCGCAGTCCACGCGGCAAAGTTCCATTTCTCAGCACGCCGCAGGGCTTCATCAACGAGGCCAGCGTGATCCTCGACTACCTCGAGGACGTCGATCCAACCCGGCGACTGTTGCCGGAGAACCCGCAGGCGCGAGCCACCGTTCGCGCACTGATGAAGGAGATCGAGCTCTACATCGAGCTGCCGGCGCGCAGCTGCTTTGCGGAAGTGTTCTTCGGCGGCACGGTGGCCGACGCGATCAAGGGCAGGGCGCGCGAAGACCTGCTGGCGGGCTTTGCCACGCTCAAGCGTCACGCCCGCTTGGCGCCGTTTGTGGCCGGTGACAGCTTCACGCTGGCCGACATCGTCTTTCTCTACAGCGTCGATCTCGCGGTCGTGGTCGGCAAGCGGCTATGGGACCTGGATCTGCTCGGCGACCTGCCCGCGGCACAGGCGCTGCTGCAGCGACTGAACGACAACCCGCACGTCCAGGCCATCGCTGCCAAACGCGAAGCGGGCACGCCGGCATTCGTGGCGGCGGTGCGCGCCCGCCTGCAGGCCGCGCGCTGAAGCGTCAGCCAGGCTCCTGCAGCACGTCGCCGAGGATGCCGAACACCTGGTCGATGTGCTGCTTCTCGATGATCAACGGCGGCGACATCGCGATGATGTCGCCCGTCACACGCAACAGCAGTCCTTTCTCGAACGCCCGCACGAACGTGTTGTAGCCGCGCAGTCCAGGCTTGCCCGGGATCGGGTCGAGTTCCACGGCGCCGATCAACCCGAGGTTGCGCAGGTCGATCACGTGCGGCCTGCCGCGCAGTGAATGCACGCCGTCGGCCCAGTACGGCGCCATTTCGTTGGCACGTGTCAGCAGGCCTTCCTTGCGGTAGATCTCCTGTGTCGCGATGCCCGCCGCGCAGGCCACCGGGTGCGCCGAATACGTGTAGCCGTGGAAGAGTTCGATGGCGCCTTCCGGTCCCTGCATGAAGGTGCCGTAAATCTGGTCGCTCGCGGCGACCGCGCCCATCGGTACTGCGCCGTTCGTGAGTCCCTTGGCCATCGTGATCATGTCGGGCTGCACGCCGAAGAACCCGGTGCCGAACGGCGCGCCGAGGCGACCGAAGCCCGTGATGACTTCGTCGAAAATCAACAGGATGCCGTGCTTCGTGCAGATGCTGCGCAGGCGTTCGAGGTAGCCCTTGGGCGGGATCAGCACGCCGGTCGAACCGGCGACGGGCTCGACGATCACGGCTGCGATGTTGCTCGCGTCGTGCAGCGCGACGATGCGCTCGAGTTCGTCGGCCAGGTTCGCGCCGTGTTCGGGTATGCCGCGCGTGTACGCGTTCTTCGCGAGATCGTGCGTGTGCGGCAGGTGATCGACGCCCGGCAGCATCGACCCGTACCACTTGCGGTTGTTGACCATGCCGCCGACGGAAATGCCGCCGAAGCCGACGCCGTGGTAGCCGCGCTCGCGGCCGATGAAACGGGTGCGTGACGCCTCACCGCGGGCACGGTGATAGGCGAGCGCGATCTTGAGCGCGGTGTCGACCGACTCGGAACCGGAATTGGTGAAGAACACGTGCCCCATGTCCCGCGGCAGCCAGCCCGCCACGTCGTTGGCCAGCTGGAACGCCGTCGGGTGTCCCATCTGGAAAGGCGGGGCGTACTCCATCGTCGCGATCTGCCGCGCCACCGCCTCGCTGATTTCCTTGCGACCGTGACCCGCGTTCACGCACCACAAACCCGCCACGGCATCGAGGATCTGCCGGCCGTCGGGCGTCCAGTAGTGCATGCCCTCGGCCTTCGCCAGCATCCGGGGATTGGCCTTGAACTGGCGATTGGCCGTGAACGGCATCCAGAAGGCTTCCATCTGGTCGCGGGGCAGCGCTGCGGGGGCGGTCATGGCGGGGTACCCGATGAGTGGTTTGACCGGGCGATGATAAGAAAAATTGACACTTGGCTCAAATGGACGTGAAATTCGGCCTGTTTTGAACCCATGTGTGCAGGATATTTAACACCCTGTGAGCGAGCTCAGCATCGACGTCGGCGCCCACCTGCGGGCCGTACGCACCATGTATGGCCTGTCGCAGCGTGAGTTGGCAAAGCGCTCGGGCGTCACCAACGGCTTGATTTCGTTGATCGAGCAGAACCGCGTCAGCCCCTCGGTCAGCTCGCTGAAGAAGGTGCTCGACGGCATTCCGATGTCGCTCGCCGAGTTTTTCACGCTCGATTTCTCCGCGAGCCCCCAGGTGTTCTTTCGCAGTGACGAACTGCCGGTCATCGGCGACCGCTCGGTGATCTACAAGCTGGTGGCGGCCCGCCGGCCGAACCGGGCCATGGCCGTGCTGCACGAACACTACGAACCCGGTGCCGACACCGGTGCCGACATGCTGCGGCACGAAGGGGAGGAGGGTGGCGTCGTCGTCCGCGGCCGCATCGAGCTCACCGTTGGCGCCGAGACTCGCCAGCTCGGCCCGGGCGACGCCTATTACTTCACCAGCGCAATCCCGCACCGCTTCCGCAACACCGGCAGCGAACCCTGCGAGATCATTTCCGCCAATGCGCCACCGACCTTCTGAAACGGCGACAATGCACGCTTGCAGGGCGATGCTGCCGGCAACCGGGAACAGCGAAATCTCATGAACCAGACACACGCCCCCACTGTGCAGGACTGGCGCGACCGCGCCGCCGTGCTCGCCATCAACGGCCAGGCCTTCATCGATGGTCGCTATGTCGCGGCCGCCAGCGGCGAAACGTTCGACGACATCACGCCGATCGATGGTCGCGTGATTGCGCGCGTCGCGTCGACCGACAAGGCGGACGTCGATCGCGCCGTCGCCGCGGCACGCCGGGCGTTCGACAGCGGCGCCTGGTCGCGGCAACCGCCGCGCGAACGCAAGCGCGTGCTGCAGCGGTTTGCCGAACTGATCCTCGCGCACCGGGACGAGCTGGCGCTGCTCGAGACGCTGGACATGGGTAAACCCATCTCCGACAGCCTCGCCGTGGACATTCCGGCCACGGCGCGCTGCATCGCCTGGTACGCGGAGGCGGTCGACAAGGTGTACGACGAGGTCGCGCCGACAGCGCACGATCAGCTCGCCCTGATCACGCGCGAGCCGATCGGCGTCGTCGCCGCGATCGTGCCGTGGAATTTCCCGCTGATCATGGCCGCGTGGAAGATCGGCCCGGCGCTCGCGGCCGGCAATTCGTTCATCCTCAAGCCGTCCGAGAAGTCGCCGCTTTCGGCGATTCGCCTCGCAGCGCTCGCCACCGAGGCCGGCATTCCCGACGGCGTGTTCAACGTGCTGCCGGGCTACGGCCACACGGCCGGGCAGGCGTTGGCGCTGCACATGGACGTGGACTGCCTGGGGTTCACCGGCTCTACGCGCACCGGCAAGCTCATGCTGCAGTACTCGGGGCAGTCGAACATGAAGCGCGTGTGGCTGGAATGCGGCGGCAAGTCGCCGAACATCATCCTGGCCGACTGCCCCGACCTCGATCGTGCAGCGGCGACCGCGGCCGGCGCGATCTTCTTCAACCAGGGCGAGATGTGCACGGCGGCCTCGCGCCTGATCATCGAAGCAAGCGTGCGGGACCGCGTGCTCGAGAAAGTGGTCGAGGCGAGTCGCGCGATGCAGCCGGGCGATCCGCTCGATCCCGCGACCCGCATGGGTGCGATCGTCGACGAGATCCAGACCAGGACCGTGCTCGGCTACATCGACTCGGGCAAGTCCGAGGGCGCCGCGGTGCTGGCAGGCGGCCAGCGCGTGCTCGAGCGGACGGGCGGCTGCTACATCGAACCGACGGTCTTCGCCAACGTGCAAGCCGACATGCGCATCGCGCGCGAAGAGATCTTCGGGCCGGTGCTGGCCGCCATCACCGTCAAGGATGCCGAGGAAGCCGTGCGCGTCGGCAATGGCGTCGAGTACGGCCTGGCCGCGGCGGTGTGGACCCGCGACATCGGCAAGGCGCATCGCATCGCGAAGGCGCTGCGCGCCGGCATGGTCTACGTCAACTGCTACGACGCCGACGACATCACCGTGCCGTTCGGTGGTTTCAAGCAATCGGGCATCGGCCGCGACAAGTCGCTGCACGCTTTCGACAAGTACACCGAACTCAAGACCACGTGGATCGACCTGTCACAATGAGCGGCTACAGCAACGTTACCTTCGACGAGATCGAGATCGGCGCGACGGCGAGCGCCGAACGCGTGGTGGGCCAGACCGAGATCGAGGCACTGCTGCTGGTGTCGGGCGACGTCGTGCCGTTCCACGTCGTGGAAGGCGTCTCCGTCGAGCCGAGCGACCTGTGCGTCGAGGCGGTGGCAGCGGAAGCCATCATTTCGGGCATGCTCGAACGCAGGCTGCCCGGCCCGGGCACGCGCATCGTCTCGCAGCAACTGGAATTCAACGGCGTCATCCGCGTGGGCGACCTGGTCCGCGCGACCGTGACGGTGCGCGAGAAGGCCGCCGAGAATCGTCGCGTGCTGTTCGACTGCGAGGTCGATGCGGCCGGTGAGACGGTGCTCCGCGGGACGGTCATCGTCGAGGCGCCCCACCGCAAGGCGTCCTTCCCCGAGTTGTCGCGTCCCGAGTTCATGATCCGGCGCAACGACGTGTTTGCGCGGCTGCTCAGGCGCTGTGAACCGCTGGCGCCGGTGTCGTGCGCCGTCGCCCATCCGTGCGATCCCGATTCGCTGATGGGTGCGCTCGAAGCGGCCCGGCTCAACCTGATCGTGCCGGTGCTGGTGGGGCCCGCGGCGCGCATTCGTGCATTGGCGAACGGGCTGGGCCAGGACATCTCCAACTTCCGGCTGGTCAACACCGAGCACAGCCATGCGTCGGCCGAAGCTGCGGTGACGCTCGCCCGCAACGGTGAGGTCGAAACGCTGATGAAAGGCAGCCTGCACACCGACGAGATCATGGCGGCCGTGGTGTCGTCGCAGGGCGGCCTGCGCACCGAGCGTCGCGTCAGCCACGTGTTCGTCATGGACGTGCCGGCCTACGACCGCATTCTGTTCGTCACGGATGCGGCGATCAACATCGAGCCTTCGCTCAAGGAAAAGGCCGACATCGCGCAGAACGCGATCGACCTCGCGCGCAGCCTCGGCATCGAGACGCCCAAGGTTGCCATCCTGTCGGCCGTGGAAATGGTCAACCCCGACATCAACTCGACCATCGATGCCGCGGCGCTGTGCAAGATGTCGGACCGGGGCCAGATCCGCGGTGCCGTCCTCGACGGGCCACTGGCGTTCGACAATGCGATCAGCGAACTCGCGGCCCGCACCAAGAGCATCCACTCGCCCGTCGCCGGCCGCGCCGACATCCTGCTCGTGCCCAACATCGAGGCGGGCAACATGCTGGCCAAGCAGTTGCAGTACTTCGCGGGCGCCGACAGCGCCGGCATCGTGCTCGGCGCGCGCGTGCCGGTGATCCTGACCAGTCGCGCCGACAACGTGCGCATGCGCATCGGCTCGGCGGCCGTTGCCAAGCTGGTCGTTCATGCGCGACGCGCGGCGACACCGCCGCTCAAGTGATGGTCATGGCGGCTCGCGACGAACGCGCGATCCTGGTGCTGAACGCGGGCTCGTCGAGCATCAAGTTCTGCATCTTCCGGCTCGTCGACGGGCAGGCCGTGCGCGACCTGCGCGGACAGGTGTCGGGACTCGGCACCGTGCCCCGATTCACGTCGCGGCGAGATGGCGGACCGCCCGTCGATGCGCCGCTCGGCACGGGTCCGATGACCCACGCGGACGCGCTCGATCGCCTGCTCGACGGCGGTTCAGGCGGAACTCGGTGCGGCACGCATCGTGGGCGTCGGTCATCGCGTCGTGCACGGCGGCCTCGAGTTCATGGCGCCGACCGCCGTCGACGCCGCCGTGTTGCAGCGCCTCGATCAATACGTGCCGCTCGCGCCGTTGCACCAGCCGCACAACCTCGCGGCGATCCGCGCGATGCTGGCGCGCCTGCCGGGCGTGCCCGAGATCGCGTGCTTCGATACGGCGTTCCATCGCACCGTCCCCGACGTCGCGCAGCGTTTTGCCCTGCCGCCGCGCTTCGCCGAGGCAGGCGTGCGGCGGTATGGTTTTCACGGGCTGTCGTACGAATACATCGCTTCGCAGTTGCCTGCAGTCGACGCCCGCGCGGCAGCGGGCCGCACCGTGGTGTTCCACCTCGGCAACGGTTCCAGCATGTGCGCCTTGCGCGCGTGCCGGAGCATCGCGACGACGATGGGGTTCACGGCGGTCGACGGCCTGCCGATGGGCACGCGCTGCGGCGCGATGGATCCGGGTGTCGTGCTGTTCCTGATGGACGAGATGAAACTCGGGCCACGTGACATCGAGCGGTTGATCTACAACGAGTCGGGCCTGCTCGGCATGTCCGGCGTGTCGAGCGACGTGCGCGACCTGCTTGCCAGCAGCGAGCCTGACGCGGCGCTGGCTCTCGATGTGTTCGTGTATCGCGCTGGCCGTGAGCTCGGCTCGCTCGCCGCGGCGCTGGGCGGACTCGATGCAATCGTCTTTACCGCCGGCATCGGCGAAAACCAGGCCGAGATCCGCGCGCGCATCTGCCGCGATGCAGCGTGGCTCGGCGTCCAAATCGACGTTGCCAGCAACGACCGCCAGGGACCGCGCATCTCGACGGTCGGCAGCACCACGGCGGCATACGTGATCCCGACCGACGAAGAAAGCATGATCGCGCGCCACGTCATGCATGTGCTGCACGCCTGACAAGGTGGGCGCCGAGGGCCGGTTGGTCCGCAGGGATGGGCTTCGCTAGACTGACCGGTCTTCACGCCCCGGAGCCCGCGATGAAAGTCACCGTTGCCGCGACCCAGTTCGCCTGCACGCCGAATGCCGCCGAGAACATCGCCAGGGCCGAGTCGATGGTGCGGCAGGCGGCCGCCAGGGGCGCGCAAGTCATTCTCCTGCAAGAACTTTTTGAGACCCCGTACTTCTGCAAAGACCACCTCGCGGAGCATTTCGCGCTGGCTCATCCGCTGCCGGACAACCCGGTCGTGCGCCGTTTCCAGGCCCTGGCGAAGGAACTCGGGGTCGTGCTGCCGATCAGCGTGTTCGAACGCGCCAACAATGCGTACTACAACTCGCTGGCGATGATCGACGCCGACGGCGAGGTCCTCGGGATCTACCGCAAGTCGCACATCCCGGAGGGGCCGGGCTACCACGAGAAATTTTATTTCTCGCCGGGCGACACTGGCTTTAGGGTCTGGAAGACGCGCTTCGGCACGATCGGCGTCGGCATCTGCTGGGACCAGTGGTTTCCCGAAGCGGCGCGCTGCATGGCGCTGATGGGAGCCGAGATCCTCATGTACCCCACGGCAATCGGCTCCGAACCGCAGGACCCGACCCTCGATTCACGCGACCACTGGCAGCGCTGCATGCAAGGTCACGCGGCCGCCAACGTGATGCCGCTGGTCGCGTCCAACCGCATCGGCCTGGAGAAGGGCCAGAAGTACGAGATGACGTTCTACGGTTCCTCGTTCATTGCGGATAGCACCGGCGCCAAGGTGGCGGAAGCGGATCGCACTGCCGAGGCCGTGCTGACCGCGACGTTCGACCTGGACCTGCTGCGTGTGCAACGTCACGCGTGGGGCGTGTTCCGTGACCGGCGTCCCGAGCTTTACTACCCGGTCCTTTCGCTGGATGGCCGTGCCCCCGGCTGAACGCATGCCTGACACCGCGGCTGCCATCGCGCTGCAGGCGCTATCGTTGCGCGGTCCCGTCGCCTGCGTCGATCTCGAGACCACCGGCGGAATGGCGGCACAGCACCGCGTCATCGAAGTCGGCATCGTGCTGCTCGAGCACGGCGAGGTCGTCGAGGAATGGAGCACGCTGGTGCATCCCGGCATCCGGATCCCGTCGTTGATCGCGTCGTTCACCGGCATCGACGACTCCATGGTGGCTGATGCGCCGCCTTTTGCCGACGTGGCCCAGGAAGTGCGGCGCCGGCTCGAGGGCAGGCTGTTCGTCGCCCACAACGCCCGCTTCGATTACGGCTTCCTCCGCGCTGAGTTCCGCCGGCTCGGCATGAAATTCGCCGCACCTGTGCTGTGCACCGTGAAGCTGTCGCGTGCGCTCTATGCGGAGCATGCGCGCCACAACCTCGACACCCTGATGGATCGCTTCGGTCTCGCGTGCGCGGCCCGGCATCGCGCACTCGGCGACGCGCAGGTCTTGCCCGCGTTGATCGCGGCGATGGAAAACCAGCGCGGCGTCGACGCGATGCACGCTGCCGTGGCTCACGCGCTGCGCGAACAGCGATTGCCGCCGCACCTGCCGCCGGAGCTCGCCGACGACTTGCCTGAGGGGCCGGGCGTGTACCTGTTCCGTGGCGAAGGCGGGACGCTGCTGTACGTCGGCAAGAGCCGCAACATCCGCAGTCGCGTGTTCGATCACTTCGCCGCCGAGCATCGCTCCGGCAAGGAATCGAAACTCACGCAGCAGGTGCGCCAGGTGGAATGGATAGAGACCGGAGGCGAACTCGGGGCGCTGCTGCTCGAGTCGCGACTGGTGAAGGAGCTGGCGCCGACGGGGAATCGCCGCCTGCGCCGTAACGCGGGCGACTGCGTCGTACGCCTGCGACGTGACGAGCAGGGTCTGCGGCCGGAGGTCGTGCCAATCGAGGACGCGGATCTCAGCCTCGATGCCGACCCCGTCTTCGGGCCGTTCCGCGCCGAGAAAGACGCGTGGCGCGCAATCGAAGGCAAGGTGCGGGAAGCGGGGTTGTGCCTGAAGACGCTCGGCCTGGAAGCGGGCGAGGGTAGTTGCTTCGCCTACCAGGTCAGGAAGTGCCGCGGTGCCTGCATCGGCAAGGAACCACGCGCGCTGCACGATGCGCGGCTGCAGATGACGCTCGTGCCGCTGAAGTTCAAGCCGTGGCCATTTGCCGGCGCCATTGGCATCCGGGAGCCTGCGCCCGCGGCGACCGGCGTGCTGATTCACGTGATCGACCGCTGGCGCCACCTGGGCACGGCACGCGACGAGGACGAAGTGCAGGCCCTGCTGCACGCCGCCAGCCATGCCGCGTTCGACGCGGACAGCTATCGCATCATCGGGCGCGCTGTGCAGGACGTGCAGTCCCGCGACCTGGTGCAGTTTCCTGCGCCGCCGGAGTCCGCTTGACCGACACGACCAAACCCGAACAACGCTACCGCTTCTTTGCGGCTTGCCCGCTCAACGTTGCGGACATGCTGTCCGCCGAACTGCGCCAGCATGGCGTCGACGTGGTGCGCGAACACCCCGCCGGCGTGAGCTTCGAAGGGCCGCTGGCGAGCGCCTACATTGCCTGCCTGCAGTCGCGTACGGCGAGTCGTGTGCTGCTGACGATCGCCGATCTCAACGCAGCCGATCCCGACGTGATGTATCGCGGCCTGCTCGAACTGCCGTGGGAGAGCCACGTGGGTTCGGACGGGACGTTTGCGGTGGACGTTGTCGGTGAGTCGCCTCCGTGGCTGCGCCACACGCAGTTCGCGGCGCTGCGCGCCAAGGACGCGATCGTGGACCGGATGCGCGAGCACACGGGCGAACGACCCAACGTCGACCTGGCCTCGCCGGACCTGCGCGTCAGCCTGCGTTTCGCCAAGGAGCGCGTCACCGTCGGCATCGATCTGAGCGGCGAGCCGCTGCATCGGCGTGGCTACCGCCAGGCGGGTGTCGAGGCTCCGCTCAAGGAAAACCTCGCTGCCGCGCTGCTGCTGCGATCGGGCTGGGCCACGATGGCCGCGGAAGGCGCTGCGTTCTACGACCCCATGTGCGGTTCAGGCACGCTCGTTATCGAGGCGGCGATGATCGCCGCGGGAATCGCGCCAGGCTTGCTCCGGCGTCGGTTCGGCTTCGAGCGCTGGTTGCAGCACGACGAGGAACTGTGGCACGCACTGCGAACCGCCGCAGAGAGCGCCCGCAGGCTCGAGGTGCTCGAAGGCGGGCGCTGCGCGGGCAGCGATCGCGACCAGACTGCGATCCGCGCCGCGATCGCCAACGCCAATCGAGCCGGGCTTGGCAATCACCTGCTGTTCGATCGCCGCGATCTCTCGAACCTGCCGTCGACCACTCACCCCGCCGGCCTGGTCGTGGTCAACCCGCCCTACGGCGTGCGGATTGGTGATCCGGAAAAGATCGAGGCACTTTACGCCAGCCTCGGCGACAAGTTGCTGCGCTGCTTTTCGGGGTGGGAGGCGGGTGTCTTCACTGGTGATCCGCCGCTGGGTCGCGCGCTGGGCCTGCGCGCATTTCGCACGCACACGTTCTACAACGGCGCGATCGAATGCCGCCTGCTGCGCTTTCACCTCGACGAGTCGGCCAGGGAGCCCGATCCGGTGCAGGTTCGGGCTGCGCGGCTCGAGGCTGCCCGCGAGCGCCCGGGCTCATCGATGTTCGCGAACCGGCTGCGCAAGAACTACTCGAAGCTCGCCGACTGGGCGCGGCGCAGCGACGTCGCCTGTTTCCGCGTCTACGACGCCGACATGCCTGAGTACGCGTTCGCCATCGACGTTTACGGCAACGACGAACGCTGGGCCTGCGTGCAGGAATACGCGGCGCCGTCGAGCATCGCGCAGGAATCGGTGCGTGCCCGTCGTGACGAAGCGTTGGCCGCCATTCCGTCGGTGCTGGAGATCGCGCCGGAACGCATGGTCCTGCGTGTGCGCAAGCGGCAGAAGGCCGGCGAGCAGTATGAAAGGCTCGACCAGGAGGCGCAGTACCACGTCGTCCGCGAAGGCCGCTATCGCTTCCTCGTCAACTTCACCGACTACCTCGACACCGGGCTGTTCCTGGACCATCGCGTCACGCGCACGCAGCTCGGAGAGTGGGCGAAGGGCAAGCGCTTCCTCAACCTCTTTGCGTACACGGGTGCGGCCACGGTCCATGCCGTGGGTGGCGGCGCCATCGCTTCGACCACCGTCGACATGTCGAAGACCTACCTCGACTGGGCCTGGCGCAACCTCGATCTCAATGAACTGCGTGGCCCGGCGCACGAGTTCATCCAGGCGGACTGCCTCGCGTGGCTCGAGGCCCAATCGCAGCAGGTCCGACCGCCGGCCTATGACCTCATCTTCATCGATCCGCCGACGCATTCACGCTCCAAACGCATGCAGCGTGAGTTCGACGTCCAGATGGATCATGGCTGGTTGCTGTCGACGGCGGCGAAGCTGCTGGCACCGGGCGGTGCGATCGTGTTTTCGAATAACTTCCAGAAGTTCAAGCTCGACGGGCTCACGCTCGAGCAGTTCGACGTCGATGACATAACGCGCTCGACGATTCCCGAGGATTTCTCCCGCAACCCGAAGATCCATGTGTGCTACGTGTTGCGTCCGAAAGTCCGCGCACCGGTGGGCAGGTGAGGTGCGATACTGTGCGCTGCATTCGCGCGCAGTCGTGCGCAGCCACCGGAAATTCAGGATGAGTACGAGCACTCAGGTCTGCGCGGCCATCGCTTTGACGCTGGCATTGTCTTCGCCAGTGT
Source organism: uncultured Gammaproteobacteria bacterium (assembly GCA_963743995.1). Taxonomy (GTDB): domain Bacteria; phylum Pseudomonadota; class Gammaproteobacteria; order Steroidobacterales; family Steroidobacteraceae; genus RPQJ01. The sequence goes on from CAVUSC010000023.1 coordinate 19,539, forward strand.
TTGCCGGCAGCTACAACCTCGACTACAAACGGTACAGCCCGGACCGGAACTGTTGCCAGATGGCCGATAGCATCGGCCTGGGCGGCGATGAGCGCCGCAAGTTCATGAACGACTGCCTCGACCCGCCAAACAGGTACTGAGCTCCGGCAGGTCCGTGGACATCTTCAAGACATTCACGCTCGAGAGCGCGCACCGACTGCCGAACGTGCCGTCCGGGCACAAGTGCGCCCGTCTGCACGGGCATTCGTTTCGCGTCGAACTGCACGTCAGTGGACCGGTGGACCCGCACCTGGGTTGGGTGATGGACTTCGCGGACCTCAAGCAAGCGTTCGAGCCGCTGTTCCTGCGGCTCGACCACCGCTACCTGAACGAGGTGCCGGGGCTGGAGAACCCGACCAGCGAGAACCTGGCACGGTACATCTGGCGTGAGCTCAAGCCCGGATTGCCGCAGCTGGCCCGCGTTGTCGTCCACGAGACATGCACCAGCGGAGCGAGCTGCGCGGGCGAGCGCGACTGAGGGTCCGGCGTCACATCACGGACGTCTGCATGCGCGCCGGACACCGTTTCGGGTACTGTTAGCGGACTTCCTCCCTACGGATTCCAACCATGTCCCAGAGCTCGCTTCGTATCCTCGTTCTTGCCGCGCCCGCGTTTGCAATTGCATTGTCTGCTTGCGGCCGGTCGAAGGAACCGCCGGCGACACCTGCGCCCGTTGCACTGACTGTCCCTCAGGACGATGCAGCCGCGCAGTCCGCGGCTGCCGCAGCGCAGGCCGCCGAGGAAGCGAAAGCCGCGGAGCTGGCGGCGAAGGAACAGGAACTCACGGATCGCGAGGCGGCGCTGAAGCAGAAGGAAATCGAAGCCGAGCTGGCCAAGCGCGATGCCGAGACAGCGGCGGCCGCAACCGCCAAGCAGGCCGCGGCCAGCAAACAGGCTGCCGCGAAGCAGGCGAGTGCGGCCAAAGCGGCCACGACCACCGCGGCAGCAGCACCCAAGACGGCGCCTCCGGCGCCTCCGATCCTGGTCCCCGCCGGAACCCAGCTCGCGATCGAAGTGATCACGCCGTTGAGCACGAAGACGAACAAGGTCGGCGACAGCGTCGATGCGCGGCTCGCGTCCGACCTGATGGTCGGCGACCGGCGCGCCGCGAAGGCTGGCGCGACCGTGCATGGGACGGTCACGCAGGTGGTCTCAGGCAGCAACAAGATCGGCGGCGTCCCGACGCTCGGCGTGACGTTCGATTCACTCGTCGCCAACGGCGCGAGCGTGTCGATCAACGCGCCCTACACGAAGGTGCACAAGAGCGACACGGGCAAGGATACGGCCAAGATCATCGGCGGCGCCGCGGCTGGCGCCATCATCGGCCATCAGGTCTCGGACAAGAACGGCGCCGTCGTCGGCGGCTTGCTCGGCGGAGGAGCCGGCACGGCCGTGGCGCACGAGACGGGCGGCGAAGCGAAGTTGGCCGCGGGCAAAGTGATCACGGTGGCGACCCAGTCGTCGTTCGAGGCCAGGCCCTGAGGCGGGCGTTGCCTGGACGGCGTCACTGCATTCGATGGGGTGACGACCGTCATCGCTGCCAAGCCCGGGGTTCTGCTTGATTCTTCGCCGCGTCATCGCACATGCCAGCAAGCAGGAATGGACGGCGATCGGCATCGACCTGGTCATCGTCGGCTGGCGACGCGTAGCGAGGCGCAGTTGCGAGGCACGGTCTTCGCGACGACTCAAGGCGGACTCGAAAGCCTGGTACTACCAGTTGCAGTCAGCCGCGACGGCCGCGCCGCGAAGAGCGGTCGCGGCTCACGGCCGAACGAAGCGCGCTGATCGACGCCCGCGCGAAGCAGCGCCCGGCGACGTTTGGCCCGATCAAGAGCGAGACGCTGCGCGATACGGCCTTGCAGGTCTACAACTTCCCGACGCTGGACAATGTCGCCAGGGAGGGCCTGCAGTCGCGTTACCGGGAAGTGTTCCGGATGAGCGTGCCGAGCGAAATCCAGCGGGAGCTCAACAGGCATTGCGGTGACCGGTACGTCAGGGCCGGCGACCACGAGGCTCTCGATCACCTGATCGACTATCCGTGCAGCACGGCCTTGCCCGCTGAGGCGATCGATGAGGCCCTGACGGCACTACGGGCGAATGCGGACCTGGTTCCACTGCTCCGACTGCGCATCGCCGACATCGAAACGCGGTTGGTCGACCTGACCGGGAACAACCGGGAGATCCTGCAAGGCTTGCAGGCCATTGCGGCCGCAAGGCGCTGAGCGAACCTCGCCTCCGTGTTTGCGGGCCCCCGTCGCTACATCGTCACTTGCATGTGAGCCGCTGCGTACCGGAGCGATCCGAACATCAGCAGCGTGCCAGCCAGCAGGCTCGCGGCAACGGCAAGCCGAAAGGCCGAGTGGAAGCGCGGGGGCGAAGTCTGCATCGGGAAACCGCCTTGGCCGTGTGGCCTGGCAAATCACTTGTTATCCCCCTGCGTGCGCTAGAGTACCGCACAATTGCTGCGTCGCAGCACGTTGAGCATGAAGTTTTTCGGCCGCTCAGGTGAGCAGTACTCACCTGATTACAGGTTCCCGTGCGTGCACGCAGTCGAAGCCGTTCGAGACTGAATCTGGACTTCGCGCGCTTCGGCGCGCCCAAGGGAATTTCAGGATGCTGTGCTGCCAGATGGCCCGCACCTCTCGGAAGACACAGGACTCCATCGTGATCTGGCTTGCGGTCTCGCTGGCAGCAAGTTTCCTGCTTTGGCCGGCCCGGGCGGCCGATGTCGATGCCATTCCGCAGGCCGCCGAACGAGACCTTGAGCAAGCGGCGGCGGCCGTGCCCGGCGCGAGCTGGCAACCGACTTCCCGGTCCCAGTTCACGGGCCGCGCTTTCGGCACTGTCGCTGCGGGTGCCATCTACTTCGGTGGGCAGCGCATGGAAGTCAGGGTGCGCGAAGAAAAATGCGATCGCGATATCGTCCTGACCTCGCGCACCACCGAGTCCAGCGCGCAGGCTTGTGAGCAGGCCGGTCTCGCCTTCCTCAGCGCGCTCGAAAGTGGCGCAGGCACATTGCAGGCGGGTACGAGTTCATGCGGCGAAGCTGTGTCGTTCGGGTGCAGCGCGTGAATGTCGATCGGATGGGCCTGGCGACGAAGCGCGAGGCCGAGCGCCTTGAAGTCAAAGGCACTGTCACCTACGACGAATCCAGGGTCGTCCGCCGCATGAGCATCGGTGACCGACATCGCCTGGCAAGCCAGCTGAACCTGGCAGCCGACGAGATCGTGGTGCCGCAACAGTGCCAGGTCAGCCGGCAGGCCGGCGCGGTCCTCGTGTGCCACCCGGGCGCCAATGCAACGGCTGACCCTGACATCAAGGGTGTCGCCGGCCGCTATGCGGGTGCGATGGCTTTCGACCTGTCCGGTCTGGACCGCGACGATTCACAACCGGTGCTGGTCGAGATACCTGTGCGTATCGCGCGTTCCGACGTGCGACCGCTGAGCTTTACCGGACCGGCCATGAAGAACGGGACGCCGAGTGCGGGCGCCGTGTTCGGCATGGCCGCCGCATTCAAGGTCGCCGAGTAGCTGCTACGAATGCGTCGCGCCAGGCGACGCGCCTATAGCAGGTCCTTGAGCCGGAACCAGAGCATCGCCAGCACGAGCCCCGGCATGCGCAGGGCGGGGCCCCCGGGGAAATCGTGGTGCCTGAGTTTCGTGAACAGGTCGAAGCGCTCGGCCTGTCCCGCGATCGTCTCGGCCACCATCTGGCCCGCGATGCCTGTAAGCGCGATGCCGTGCCCCGAGAATCCCTGCAGGTAGTACACGTTCGGTGCGATGCGCCCGAAGTCCGGCGCGCGGCTCATGGTGATGTCGACGTGCCCGCCCCACGCGTATTCGATCTTCGCATCGGCAAGCGATGGGAAGACATTGAGCATCCGCTCGCGCGTTGCCCGGGCGGTGTTGCGTGCGTCGCGACCCGAGTAGCTGACCCGGCCGCCGAACAGCAGGCGGTGGTCGTCCGAGCGGCGGAAATAATCGAGCACGAAGTTGACGTCGGACACGGCGACGTTCTCGTGCATCAGCGCCTCGATGCGCGCCTTGCCGAGTCGTTCAGTCGCGATGACGTACGTGCCGACCGGCATGATGCGGTCGCGCAGCTTTTTCGAGATCTTCTCGTCGATGAACGCGTTGCAGCACAGCGCGACGTGCCTGGCCCGCACAGTCTGGCCGCCTGCCGTGCGCAGCTTCACGGTCGCGCCGTGCTCGATGCCGACGACCATGGCCTGGTCGTAAATCGCAACGCCCGCCGCAGCCGCAGCGGCCGCGAGTCCCAGTGTGTAATTCAGCGGATGCAGGTGTCCGCTGCGGTCGTCGCGCAGGCCGCCGATGTAGCGATCGGTGTCTAGCACCGCACCCAGTTCGGCCCGGTCGAGCCAGCGGGTGCCGGTGTAGCCGTAGCCATTCAGTTCGTCCTGGTGCGCGCGCAGGTCGGCCACCTGGCGCGGCTTGAGCGCGGTGTGCAGGTGACCCCAGTGCAGGTCGCAGTCGATGCGGTGCTTTCCGATCAGGTCCCGCATCAGGTCGAGCGCCGCGACTGAGATGTCGAACATCTTCCTCGCGGCAGCCTGCCCGACTTGTGCGACCAGCGTGTCCTGGCTGCAGGCGTAGCCGACGATCGCCTGGCCGCCGCTGCGTCCCGACGCGCCGAACCCGATGCGGTGGCCCTCGAGCAGCACGACCTTGTAGCCGCGCTCAGCGAGAAACAACGCCGTCGCACACCCTGCAATGCCGCCGCCCACGACGCAGACGTCGGCTTCGACGTCACCCTTCAAGGCCGGGTGCTCGGGCGCGGGATTCGCCGATGCGGCGTAGTACGAATCGATGTGCGCGACCGGCATGGGTTCAGCTCGTGGTCAGGTACCAGTCGTAATCGATGGCCGGCACGTAGGAATTGAAATCCTGCATCTCGCCGCGGCGGGTCTGCGCGTAGAGGTTCGCGAAGCGTTCACCGAGGTATTCCCGCGCGAATTCGCTGCGCTCGAACACGCCGAGAGCCTCGGGCCAGGACTGCGGAATCGTCGGTGTCGTGTCGCGGTAAGCGTTGCCTGCCAGCACGGGGCCCGGATCGAGCTTGCGCGTGAGCCCGAGGTGCATGCCGGCAAGCACGATGGCGGAGAGCAGGTACGGGTTGGCGTCGGCGCCGGCGATGCGGTGCTCGACGCGCCGGCTTGCAGGCGGGCCGTGCGGGACGCGGAACGCCACGCCACGGTTGTTCACGGACCAGCTTGGGTTCAGCGGCACGTAGGCCTCGGGCTGGAAGCGGCGGTACGAATTGGCCGTGGGTGCGCAGATCGCGATCGCGTCGTTCATCGTCGCGGCGAGGCCACCGATCGCGTGCCGCAATCGATCACTGCCTGCTGCGTCATCGGCCTCGAATATGTTGCGACCAGCTGCATCGAGCACGCTGATGTGCAGGTGCGCGCCGCTGCCGGCGTGGTCGCGGTAGGGCTTCGGCATGAACGTCGCTTCCATGCCGTGCTGCAGGGCCACCCCTTTCACCAGGCGCTTCAGCCGGATCGCGTGGTCGCAGGCGAGCAGGGGGTCGTCGACGTGATGCAGGTTCACCTCGAACTGGCCGGGGCCGTACTCGGCGAGCACGGTGCCGACCGGCAGTTCCTGCTCGCGTGCGGCTGCGTCGATCGCAGTGAGCACGGCCGAGTACTCGTTCAATTCCTGCATCGAGTTGATCTGGGTTTTTACTTCGCGGCGGCCCGTCAACGGCTGGCGGGGCGGCTGCGCGTTGCCCGCCGGAGTGCGCTCGCGATCGACGAGGTAGAACTCGAGTTCGACCGCCATCACTGGCCGCAGCCCGAGCGCGGTGAACCGTGCGACGACCTGCTCGAGCACGTGACGCGGGTCGCCATGGAACGGCGTCCGGTCGTGCTCGTACATGCTGACCTGCATCTGCGCGATGTGGTCCCCGAGCCACGGCACCGGGACGAGGCTGCCCGCGAGCGGCAGGCAAACCCGATCCGCGTCGCCTTCGTCGAACCCCAGGCCGGTCGATTGCACCGTGCCACCGAGCACGTCGAGCGCAAACATCGAGCCGGGCAGCAGCAGCCCCATGTCATGCACGCCTTCGAGTTCCGCAGCCGTGACACGCTTGCCACGCGGGATGCCCATGAGGTCGGCGAGCAGCAGATCGACGAAGCGCACCTGTGGATGGCGCTGGAGCCAGGCAGCGGCCGGCCCGAATTCCGCGAACTGCGGCATGACACACCCGTTGTTTAGGATTTAGCGACGGCTGGGCCGTCCGGGAGCGAGGAGAATAGCCGTTCGCCGCGCTGGCCGGCAAGCCGTGCCGGTGACCCCGAGAATCGATCCAAGTCCATGTTTGGCCTGATTTTTGGCCATTTTTTTGCGCTGCGCGGCGACGCGAGGGGGGTGGCTGTGGTTTAATCCTGACCGTCCCCGAATGATGGCCCCCCAAGAGCCGTCTAGGATTTTAAACGTGGCTCGCCACAAACCATTGATCGGCATTCCCGCGGATCGCCGGATCCTGGGTCCGCACCCCTTCCACTGCGTCGGCGAGAAGTACATCGCCGCCGTTGCCGAGGCGGCCGACGCGATTCCGGTCCTGATCCCCTCGCTGGGTGAGCGCGATCTCGACGCCGTGCTGTCGCAACTCGACGGCATCCTGCTGACCGGCAGCCCGTCCAACGTCGAGCCGCACCGCTACCAGGGCCCGGCCAGCGATCCCGACACGCTGCACGATCCGCACCGCGACGAAACGACGCTGCCGCTGATTCCGCAGGCCATCGCGACAGGGCTCCCCCTGTTCGCCGTGTGTCGCGGGTTCCAGGAAATGAACGTCGCGTTCGGTGGCACGCTCTGGCAGAAGGTGCAGGACGTCCCTGGCATGCGGGACCACCGCGAAGACAAGGAACAGCCGCTCGAGGTCCAGTACGCGCCCGCCCACGAGGTGGAACTCGTGCGGGGCGGTTACCTGCACGGACTCGCGGGCACCGAGCGGGTCATGGTGAACTCCCTGCACTCGCAAGGCGTGCAGACCCTCGGCGGCGATCTCGAAATCGAAGCTCGCGCCGCCGACGGGCTGATCGAAGCGTTCCGTGTCCGCAATGCACCGGGCTTCACGCTCGCAGTGCAGTGGCACCCGGAATGGCAGGTCCTGAAGAATCCCTTTTCGCACGCGATGTTTGCCGCCTTCGGCGACGCGGCGCGCGCACGAATCAACGCACGGAAGTAGTTTTCATGAGCACCCCGATCCAGCAGTTTTTCAAGGAACACGGCATCTCGGAAGTCGAGGCAGTGGTCCCCGACATGGCCGGCATCGCGCGCGGCAAGGTGATGCCTGCGATGAAGTTTGCGGAAGACGAGGGCATGCGCATGCCCGAGAGCATCTTCCTGCAAACGGTCACCGGCGATTATCCGGACGACGACCGCGCCATCAGCCCGTCGGAAATCGACATCGTGCTGAAGGCCGATCCGAACACGACGCGTGTCGTGCCCTGGGCCGCCGAACCGACTGCGCAGGTCATCCACGACAGCTATTACTCGGACGGCCGTCCGGTGACGATGGCGCCACGCTACGTGCTGCGCCACATCCTCGACCTGTACGCGCAGAAGGGCTGGAAGCCGATCGTCGCGCCGGAGCTCGAGTTCTACCTCGTCGAGCCGAACATCGACGCCGACTATCCGCTCAAGCCGCCGGTGGGTCGCTCGGGCCGGCCGGAAATCGGCCGCCAGTCGTACAGCATCGCCGCGGTCAACGAATTCGATCCGCTGTTCGACGACATCTATGCGTTCTGCGAAGCGCAGGAAATCGAGATCGACACGCTGATCCACGAGGATGGCGCGGCGCAGATGGAGATCAACCTGATCCACGGCGATGCGATGTCGCTCGCCGACCAGGTGTTCATGTTCAAGCGCACCGCGCGTGAAGCAGCGTTCCGGCACAAGATGTATGCGACGTTCATGGCGAAGCCGATGGCACGCGAGCCTGGCAGCGCCATGCACATCCACCAGAGCATCGTGGACGCGAAGACCGGCAAGAACGTATTCAGCGACAAGGACGGCAACCCGACCCAGCTGTTCTTCTCGCACATTGCCGGCCTGCAGAAGTACCTGCCGCAGGCAATGGCCCTGTTCGCGCCGAACGTGAATTCGTTCCGCCGCATCATCCTGCGCCACCTCGCGCCCATCAACACGCAGTGGGGTTACGACAACCGCACCGCTGGCCTGCGCGTGCCGATTTCAAACCCTGACAATCGTCGCGTCGAAAACCGTCTCGCCGGTGCGGACGCCAATCCCTACCTGGCGCTCGCGGCCTCGCTGGCTTGCGGCTACCTCGGCATGCTGGAAGGCCTGAAGCCGTCGGAGCCTGTTTCGGGCAGCGCGTACGACCTGCCGTTCAGCCTGCCGCGCAGCCTCGAGGAATCGGTGCGCCTGCTGCGTGATTGCCGCACACTGATCGACACGCTCGGTGACCGGTTCGTGCTGGCGTACACCGCGGTGAAGGAAAGCGAGCAGGATACGTTCCTGCAGGTCATCAGCAGCTGGGAGCGAGAGCACCTCTTGCTGAACGTCTGAGGTCACCATCATGCGCTCCGCCCCTTACTTCGCCGACCGCACCACCGCCCAATGGCAGGAGCTGGACCGCCAGCACTACCTGCATCCGTTCACGGACTACAAGAACCTGCACGCGAAGGGCTCGCGGGTCATCGTCAAGGCCGAGGGCGTGTACCTGTACGATTCGGAAGGCAACCGCATGCTCGATGGCATGGCGGGCCTCTGGTGCGTCAACGTCGGCTACGGTCGCAAGGAACTCGCGGAGGCCGCGTACAGGCAACTGCTCGAGCTGCCGTACTACAACAGCTTCTTCCAGACGGCCCATCCGCCGGCCATCGAACTCGCGAAGCAACTCGTCGACCTGACGCCGCCGCAGTTCAATCGCGTGTTCTTCACCGGTTCCGGCTCGGAAGGCAACGACACGGTCGTGCGCCTCGTGCGCCGCTACTGGGACCTGCTCGGGCAGCCCGAGCGCAAGGTCATCATCAGCCGGCAGAACGCGTACCACGGCAGCACCATGGCCGGGGCGAGTCTCGGCGGCATGGGGTTCATGCATGAGCAGGGCGGCCTGCCGATCCCGGACATCGTCCACATTCCGCAGCCGTACTGGTATGGCGAGGGAGGCAGACTGAGTCCGGCCGAGTTCGGCGTGAAGATCGCGCACACGCTCGAGCAGAAGATTCTCGAAATGGGGCCGCAGAAGATCGCGGCCTTCATCGGCGAGCCGATCCAGGGCGCCGGCGGCGTGATCATCCCGCCGGACACCTATTGGCCGGAAATCCAGCAGATCTGCGACCGCTACGGCATCCTGCTGGTCGCGGACGAGGTCATCTGCGGCTTTGGCCGCACGGGCCACTGGTTCGGTTCGAACCACTTCGGGATCAAGCCCGACCTGATGACGATCGCCAAGGGCCTCTCTTCAGGCTACCTGCCGATCGGTGGCGTCATGGTCGCGGACCGAGTGGCCGACGTGATCATCGACCAGGGCGGCGAGTTCGCCCATGGCTTCACCTATTCTGGCCACCCGGCGGCTTGTGCTGTCGCCAGCGTCAATCTCACCTTGATCCAGCAGGAAAATCTCGTTTCGCGCACGCACGACGAGACCGGCCCGTACCTGGCCCGGAAGTGGCGCGACATTTCTGAGCATCCGCTGGTGGGCGAGGCAAGGTCGGTCGGCCTGATTGGCGCACTGGAACTGGTCAAGGACAAGGGCTCGCGCACGTTTTTCGCCAACCGCGGCGAGGTCGGCACGATTTGTCGCGATTTCTGCTTCGCGAACGGCCTGATCATGCGCGCCGTGCGGGACACGATGATCATTTCGCCGCCGCTCGTGATCAGCCGCGAGCAGATCGACGAGCTGGCCGAGAAAGCCTGGCGCTGCCTCGACCTGACTTATGCCCGCTGCCGTGACGAAGGCCGGCTGTAGGTGGCGGGCGCCGCGCCCGAATCTGGGGCGGACGGGTTGCCGTGGTGCACCGAAGTGCGGCGGGGCGAGCTGCCCCTAGCCACGGAAAAAATTCTTCGCTATACAGCAACACTCACGTGCGCCATCCGGCGCGCTTCGCAGCAAGCACAGGGGTACGTCCAAGATGAGCATCAGCATCCGAGCCGGGTTATTGAGCCTGGTGGTCGCCACGGTCCTCGTGGGTTGCGGCAAGAAGGAAGAAGCGCCTCCGGCCGCCGAGTCGGCTGCTGGCCCGACGGCTGCCGCACCGGCTGCACCGGCGTCGACCGAGGAAAAGGTCGTCAACGTCTTCAACTGGTCGGACTACATCGACCCGGCGACGCTTGAAGCCTTCACCGCCGAGACCGGCATCAAGGTCAACTACGACGTCTTCGACAGTAACGAAGTGCTCGAAACCAAGCTGCTTGCCGGCAACACGGGCTACGACGTCGTGGTCCCGTCGGCGTCCTTCATGGAACGCCAGATCAAGGCGGGCGTGTTCATGAAGCTCGACCGCAGCAAGCTCACCAACTGGGGCAACCTCGACCCCGAAGTGCTGCAGCGCGTCGCCCTGCACGATCCGGGCAATGAACATGCCGTGAACCAGTTCTGGGGCACCGACGGCATCGGTTACAACGAGGGCATGATCAAGAAGATCGACCCGAACGCGCCGGTAGACAGCTGGAACCTGGTGTTCGATCCGAAATGGGCGGCCAAGTTCAAGGACTGCGGCATCTCCGTGCTCGACGCGCCGAGCGAACTCTCCGCCGTGGTCCTCGCCTACCTGGGGAAGGACCCGAACAGCCAGAACGAGGCCGACCTCAAGGCCGTTGAGGACGTACTGCTGAAGGTGCGGCCGTACATCCGCATGATCCACAGCTCCAACTACATCGACGCACTCGCCAACGGCGAGATCTGCGTCGCGGTCGGCTGGAGCGGCGACGTGCTGCAGGCGCGCGACCGTGCGGCCGAGGCCGGCCAGGGCAACGTGATCAAGTACAGCGTGCCGAAGGAAGGCACGATCATCTGGTTCGACATGTACGCGATTCCGGCCGACTCCAAGCACCCGGACAACGCCCACGCGTTCATCAACTTCATGATGCGCCCCGACGTCGCCGCCAAGAACTCGAGTTTCGTCAACTACGCCAACGGCAACTCCGCGTCGTTCTCGATGATCGACGAAAAAGTCCGGCTGGACGCGGGTGTGTACCCGTCGGCCGAAGTGAAGGCCAAGCTGTTCCCGGACCTGGCCGAGACGCCGGAATACACGCGCCTGCTGAACCGCTCCTGGACGCGGTTTACCACGGGCAAGTAGCAGCGCTCGACACACGTCACCCGCGGGGCGGTCGGATACCAGTCCGGCTGCCCCGTTTGGTTTGCGGGTGAAGCTGACTTTGCCCGGTGCCTGAGCTATAACCGGGAACAAGCCAACCGAGCAGGGAGGGAGGCGGTGGGCGACGACAGAGGGAAAACCATGAAGAGCCTGCTGAAGCGCGCGGCCGCCATTGCCGCACTGTCCGTCCTCCTTGCCGCCTGCGGCAAGTCCAAGCAGGCCGGCTCCGATGAGTCGGCGGCACCCGCCGCTGCGACAGGTGGCGCCGGGCAGGTGGTCAATGTCTATAACTGGTCGGACTACATCGACCCCGAAGTCATCAAGGGCTTCGAGCAGGCCACCGGCATCAAGGTCCGTTACGACGTCTTCGACTCGAACGAGGTCCTCGAGACCAAGCTCCTGACCGGCAACTCCGGGTACGACGTTGTCGTGCCGAGCGCGTATTTCCTGCAGCGCCAGGTGGCAGCAGGCGTTTTCGCGCCGCTCGAGAAGTCGAAGTTGCCAGGACTCGTCAACCTCGACCCCGACCTGGTCGCACGCGCCGCGCGCCATGATCCAGGCAACGAACATTCCGTCGTCTACATGTGGGGCACCACTGGCATTGGCTATAACCGCGACATGGTCAAGGCAATCATGCCGGACGCGCCGGTCGACAGCTGGAAGCTGATTTTCGATCCGGCGGTGCTGGCGAAATTCAAGGACTGCGGCGTCTCGATGCTCGACGACCCAACCGACATGGTCGGCACGGCCCTGCTGTACCTCGGCAAGGACCCCAACAGCGAAGCCGAAGCCGACCTCAAGGCGGCGGAAGAGGCGCTGATGAAGATCCGCCCCTACCTTCGCACCATCCACAGCTCGCAGTACATCGAGCAGCTTGCCAATGGCGAGCTCTGCATCGTCGTGGGATACAGCGGCGACGTGCTGCAGGCCAGGGACCGCGCCGAGGAAGCCGGCAAGCCGCTCGACATCGGCTACTCGATTCCGCAGCAAGGCGCGCTGATGTGGTTCGACACGCTCGCTATTCCCGCCGATGCGGCGCACAAGGATGCGGCGCACCAGTTCATCGAGTACCTGTTGCAGCCCGAAGTCGCCGCGAAGAACTCCGACTTCGTCAACTTCGCCAACGCCAACAAGGCCGCGACGGGGCTCGTCAATGCAGACCTGCGCAACGATACGAATATCTACCCGACGCCTGAGGTCGCAGGGCGGCTGCAGCCGAGCCTGGCGAAGTCCGCCGAGTACACACGTGCGCTGAATCGCACCTGGACGCGCTTCGTGACGGGACGCTGACTTACACAAAGGGACACCATGGCCACTTCACCGCGCGCAACCCCGTTGAAATTCGAGCCCTGGACGGACCCGGACGCGAAGCCGTACGTGCGGATCGACAAGGTCACCAAGAAGTTCGGCGACTTCATCGCCGTCGACGACGTGTCGCTGAGCATCTACAAGAAGGAAATCTTCTGCCTGCTGGGGGCCTCGGGCTGCGGCAAGACGACCCTGCTGCGCATGCTTGCGGGCTTCGAGCGACCCACGTCCGGCAGGATCTTCATCGACGGCGTGGACATGACGTCGATTCCGCCCTACGAGCGGCCCGTGAACATGATGTTCCAGTCGTACGCGATCTTTCCGCACATGACGGTCGAGCAGAACGTCGCGTTCGGCCTGAAGCAGGAACGGCTGCAGAAGGACGAGATCGAGGCCCGCGTCAACGACATGCTGAATCTCGTGAAGCTTGGCCAGTTCGGCAAACGCAAGCCGCACCAGTTGTCGGGCGGTCAGCGCCAGCGCGTCGCGCTCGCCCGCGCACTGGTCAAGAAACCCAAGCTGCTGCTGCTCGACGAGCCGCTCGCCGCGCTGGACAAGAAGCTGCGCGAACACACCCAGTTCGAGCTGATCAACATCCAGGAGACACTCGGCGTCACCTTCGTGGTCGTCACGCACGACCAGGAAGAGGCGATGACCCTGTCGACGCGCATCGGCCTGATGAACCACGGCGAGATCGTGCAGGTTGGCACACCGAGCGAAATCTACGAGTATCCCAGCTCGCGTTTCGTGTCTGAGTTCATCGGTTCGGTCAACATGTTCGAGGGCCGGCTGGTCGAAGACGAGCCGTCCTACGTGCGCATCGGCTGCGACGACCTCGAAGCCCCGATCTACGTGGACCACGGCGTGAGTTCGGCGCCGGGTGCGACGGTCTGGGCGGCGATCCGGCCCGAGAAAATCACTATCAGCCGCGAGAAGCCGGATGTCACCGACAACTGGGCCTCGGCAGTCGTGCAGGACATCGCGTACATGGGCGACATGTCCATCTACCGGCTGCGACTCGACTCCGGCAAGGTCGTGCGCGTCACGCAGCCCAACATCTACCGCCACGCCGATGACCGCATCACCTGGGACGAACGCGTGTACCTGCAGTGGTACCCGGAGAGCCCGGTGGTGGTGACGAAGTGAAATCGCTGTTCAAGCGACTGGGACTGCAGGGGCGCACGGTCGTCACTGCCATCCCCTACCTGTGGCTGCTGCTGTTCTTCCTGATCCCGTTCGTGATCGTGCTGAAGATCAGTTTCTCGACCGGCCAGATCGCAATGCCGCCGTACGAGCCGTTGCTGCACTGGACCGGCGATAAGGTCATGCAGATCAAGCTCAACCTGGGGAACTTTGCGTTCCTCGTCGAGGATGACCTGTACTGGAGGGCGTACCTCAACTCGATCAAGGTCGCCGGGATCTCGACCATTCTCTGCCTGCTGATCGGCTATCCGATGGCGTACGCGATGGCGCGCAGCAATCCGTCGACCCGCAACATCCTGCTGCTGCTGGTCGCGCTGCCGTTCTTCACGTCGTTCCTGCTGCGCGTTTACGCGTGGATCGGCATCCTCAAGAACAACGGCTTCCTGAACCAGGCGCTAATGTGGCTCGGCGTGATCGACCAGCCGATCCAGATGCTGCAGACCGATTTCGCCGTCTACATCGGCATCGTCTATTCGTACCTGCCGTTCATGATCATGCCGTTGTACGCCAACCTTGAGAAGATGGACGTCACGCTGCTCGAGGCCGCGTCCGACCTCGGCTGCAAGCCGTGGCAGGGGTTCCTCAAGATCACCGTGCCGCTTTCGATGCCCGGCATCATTGCGGGATGCCTGCTCGTGTTCATCCCGGCGGTCGGCGAGTTCGTGATCCCGTCGTTGCTCGGCGACCCGGGCATGCTGATGATCGGCAAGGTCCTGTGGACGGAGTTCTTCAACAACCGTGACTGGCCCGTGGCCAGTGCCGTGGCCATCGCGCTGCTGTTGTTCCTCGTCATCCCGATCATGTTCCTCGACCGCGCCCAGAACGCGGAGCACGGCGACGGGGACAGGAAATGAATCAGGATCGTCCATGGTTCCGTTGGACATCGCTGGCCCTCGGGTTCGCGTTCCTGTACGTCCCGGTTGGCCTGCTGATCTTCTACTCGTTCAACGCCTCGCGCCTGGTGACGGTGTGGGGCGGTTTCTCGACCCGCTGGTACGGCGAGTTGCTGCGCAACGAGCAGATCCTGAACGCAGCCAAGCTCAGCCTCGAGGTGGCGGCGATCTCGGCGACGCTTGCCGTCGCGCTCGGTACGCTGGCGGGACTCGTGCTCGCGCGGTTTGGCCCCTTCAAGGGACGCACGCTGCTGTCGGGGCTCACCACGGCGCCGCTGGTCATGCCTGAAGTCATCACGGGTCTCTCGCTGCTGCTGCTGTTCGTCACCATGGAACAGCTGATCGGCTGGCCAGCAGGCCGCGGCATGACCACGATCGTCATTTCGCACATCACGCTGACGATGGCTTACGTCACGGTGATCGTGCAGTCGCGGCTGGCGCAGATGGATGACTCGCTCGAGGAGGCCGCGATGGACCTCGGCGCGCGCCCATTCAAGGTGTTCTTCCTGATCACGCTGCCTATCATCGCGCCGGCGCTGATGTCGGGCTGGTTGCTCGCCTTCACGCTCTCCCTCGATGACCTGGTGATCACGAGTTTCGTGGCCGGCCCCGGCTCGAGCACGTTGCCGATCGTCATCTTCTCGAAAGTGCGCCTCGGCGTGAGTCCCGACATCAACGCGCTCGCGACGATCCTGGTGGCTGTCGTCGCCGTCGGCGTGGTCGCCGCGGGTTACATGATGACGCGGCAGCAGAAGCAGAAGGAGCGCGATGCGCAGATGGCGCTCGCAGCGAACCAGCAGATGATCGAGAGCGTGAAGAAGGGTTGAGGCTGCATGAGATGATCGAAGTGACGGGGGACGAGCTTTCGCTGCGGCTCGCATTCGACGTCGGCGGCTCGTTCGTCAAGGCCGGGCTGGTGCACATCGAATCGGGTCTCGTCATGGGCGAGGCCCTGCGACGCGCGACGCCTGCGGGCGCGGCACCGGAGGCCGTGCTCGAGTTGCTCGTTGGGATGGCGCGCGAGCTGCCGTCCTCCGGCCCGGTGGGTCTCGCGTTCCCTGCGGTGGCAAAGCAAGGCGTCGCGTGGACCGCGGCGAATATCGATAAACGCTGGATTGGCTTGAACGTGCAGGCCCATCTGCAGGCGCGACTGCAACGGCCGGTCGCGTTCCTGAACGATGCGGACGCCGCCGGGATCGCGGAAATGACGCTGGGCGCGGGTCGTCATTGCGATGGCACCGTCATGGTGATCACGCTCGGCACCGGCATCGGCACGGCGCTGTTCGTGGACGGGCGCCTGCTGCCGAATACCGAACTGGGCCACCTCGAAGTGCGGGGCAAGGAGGCAGAGCATCGCGCGTCCGCAAAGGTCCGCACCGACCTCGATCTCGACTGGGTGGAGTGGGCGGCCGAGGTGAACGAGGTCCTCGAGGCGTACCACTCGCTGCTGTGGCCCGACGTGTTCGTGATCGGGGGTGGCGTGACGGAGAACTGGCAGCACTTCGGGCCGCTCCTGAACAGCCGGGCGGAGATCTTGCCGGCCGCGTTCGGGAATGATGCTGGCATCGTCGGCGCGGCGATGGCGGCGACGCAGCTGGAGCGGTGATTCGGTGCGGGTTTGCTGGTCGAAGTTGCATTGTGCTTTTGGTTTTTGATTCGTTGCTTCGGGGCGACCGCCCCGAAGGGCAGGCGCCCCTCGCTTTCGATTTCTTCCGCTAGCGCTTTGGCGCTGCACTACGAGCTCGCACACTCGCTTTCATCGACGCGCCAGCTGTGCCGCCGCTGGCGTGGCGGCAACACGCGCGGCCAAGTTCAGGCGGACTCAAGCACCACAATGCGGGCGGCGAGCGAAACGGCTGCCAGGCCCGCACCGCGGAGGCTGGGATGAACGAACGGCTTGAGCGCAACAAGGCGAACGTCACGGCGTCCTTCATTGCCAACTTCGAGAAGATGGTCGCGGAATTCCCGGGTAAACGCGTTGACTTCAAGCGGATCATTGCCGCGGGCAATTACGTCGTTCTCCATTGCCGGCAGCATTGGCCCGGCGACAAGAATCCAGACTGGGCCGGCATCGACATCCTTCGGTTGGACGAGCAGGGCAAGATCGTCGAGCATTGGGATGTGCAGCAAATAGTGCCGGACAAGTCTGCGAACGAAAACACGCTGTTTTGACCAGGCGGTCGACAAGTCTGCGGCTTCGACTTCGAAGCCGGCTCGGCCGCTTGTCCAGCAGCGCAGATTGCGTGAGCATTGCCAGAAAGCAGGACCACCGACATCGGGCGCGGGATTTGCAAGCACAAGGCGGAACGTGAGTCCGACCTCCGGATCGTGCCGGGTGTATCGGGCCAGCTCCAATCTGCGCGATGAATCCGCTATCGTTCTGAACGGCAATACGCCATGCGAAACCTAATAAAAAGATTCCAGGCTTACTGGCTGGCTGATGCCAGTTTCGTCACCTTGCTGATCATGCTCATTGCCGCAGTATTCGTACTCCCGGTGATCATGGAGGTCAGTGGTCACGGAGTACTGCTGTTCAACATACTCCTGCTCAGCGTGTTCTTTTCAGGGATATTTTCGACACGCAGTGTGGGGCTCATGTCCGTCTCCGCAATACTGTTCAGCATCCACCTGACGCTGCGACTCATTCGTTTCGGAGAGAACCCGTATTCATTCTTCGTCCTGGAGAATGTCATTGGCATCGCCAATACGATGGTGTTTGTCTTTATCAACCTCCGTCTGTTGTTTCGCGACCAGATTGTGAGCACTTACAGGATCATCGGAGCGGTCAATGTTTACCTATTGCTGGCACTCATGGGAGCGCTGACTCTGGAAGTCATTCATGCCGCTACAGGCGCGTCCTTGGGCGGTAATGTCGTGCTGAGTGGGACGGACAATGACTATGTTTACTTCATTTATTTCAGCCTGACTTCGCTGACCACCGTGGGCTTCGGCGACATTTATGCCGTGAGTACTTCCGCCAAGATGCTGTCCACTTTTTTATCCACTCTGGGCGTTCTTTTCCCGGCCATAGTCATTGCCCGCCTGGTCGGACTCGCTTCCAGCCGGAGCTGATCCGGCATTGGCTGCCGTTTGGGGCGTCGGCGACAAGCTCTCTGGGAAGTTGATGGGTCGCTTCGGGTTGCTTTTTACGTTAGAGCGACTGTATCCGGCGTACAGGACGCATCAGGTCGAGCGCTAGCAACACGATTCGGTGACTCAGCCACGAAAATTGTCGGCTGTGAATCATCGGTAGGCCTTCAGGCGATGTAATCGCGCCGACGTTGCATGCGTCGTGCGAGTTCCCGGGCTTTGACGGGAAGTCGCTCAGGCGCGGTCGATCAGGCGTTCGTTCCGGGTCTTCTCCGGGAGAGCGTGTCTGCCTTCCCGCTCGCCCGGAGAAGACCCGGAACGAACGCCCTCACCAACTGTCCGCCCTGGTTTGTTCTTGCCCGCGGGCTGACTCGACCCGATAAAGCGGCGCCGGGCCGCTGCTAGAATGCGGCCCATGCACCCGCCGATCGACAGCAAGCTGCCGCGAGTCGGCACCACGATCTTCACGATCATGTCCCGCCTCGCCGCGGACCACGGTGCAATCAACCTCTCGCAGGGCTTCCCGGATTTCGCCCCGCCCGCGCGCCTGCTCGACCTGGCCAGCCACCACATGCGTGACCAGGGCGGCGCCGGCAACCAGTATGCCCCGATGGCCGGTTTGCCTGGCCTGCGCCATGCCATCGCTGCAAAAGTCGCTGCATACTATGCTCGCGCCGTCGACGCCGACAGCGAGATCACGGTGACCTCCGGCGGGACCGAGGCGATTTTCTGTGCGATCCAGGCCATCGTACGCATCGGCGACGAAGTGATCCTGCTCGACCCCGCCTACGACTCCTACGAACCGGCTGTCGACCTCGCCGGTGGAAGGGCAGTGCACGTGCCGCTGCAGCGCCCAGGCTTCGGCATCGACTGGCAGCGCCTGCGCGACGCGATCACGCCGCGCACGCGCCTGTTGATCATCAACTTTCCGCACAACCCGAGTGGTGCGACGCTCGAAGCCGCCGACCTCGTGCAACTCGCAGAGATCCTGCGTGGCACAGGCGTCTGGGTGTTGTCCGACGAAGTTTACGAGCACATGCTGTTCGACGGCCGACGGCACCACAGCCTGCTGACGTTGCCCGAACTCGCCGCCCGCAGTTTCGTCGTTTCGTCGTTCGGCAAGACGTACCATGCGACGGGCTGGAAGGTTGGCTACTGTATTGCGCCACCGCAGTTGATGCAGGAGTTCCGGAAAGTGCACCAGTTCGTGCAGTTCGTCGTCGCCACGCCACTGCAGGCGGCGATCGCGGACTTCATGCACGATTGCCCGCAACACACGCGCGAACTACCGGCTTTCTATCAAGGCAAACGCGACTATTTCGCGGGACTGCTCTCGCGGACGCGGTTCCGGTTTGAGCCGACGCACAGCACCTATTTTCAGCTCGTCGACTATTCGGCCGTCAGCGACCTGCCCGATACCGAGTTTGCGCGCGTGCTTACGACGCAGCACGGTGTCGCAGCCATCCCGATTTCGGTATTTTCCGCGGGTGGCTCCCCGGAGAACGAACGCATTGTCCGGTTCTGCTTCGCCAAGCACGAGGCCACGCTCGATGCGGCGGTCGCCAAACTGAGGTTGCTATGACTGCAAACTTGCGCGTCACTATGATCCAGGCCGACCTTGCCTGGCAGGACCCCGGCACGAATCGCCGCAACCTCGCGGCGCATTTCCGCGGACTCGCCGGGCACACGGACCTGATCGTGCTCCCGGAGATGTTCACAAGCGGGTTCACGATGGAGGCCGGTTCCCTCGCCGAGACGATGGCAGGCGCCACGGTCGGGTGGCTGCGTGAAGAGTCGGCCGCGGTCGGCTGCGCCATCACCGGCAGCCTGATCATCGAGGAGGGCGGACGGCACTATAACCGGCTGGTCTGGGCAGCCCCCGACGGCAGCTTCGTGCACTACGACAAGCGGCACCTGTTCCGCATGGCGCGTGAGGACGAGCACTTTGCCGCGGGCAACGATCGCCTGGTGGTCGAACTCAAGGGTTGGCGCGTGTGCCCGCTGGTCTGTTATGACCTGCGCTTTCCGGTGTGGAGCCGCAATCTCGGTGACTACGACGTGTTGCTGTATGTCGCCAATTGGCCGTCGCGCCGGCGCACGGCGTGGAGCGCACTGTTGCGCGCGCGAGCCATCGAGAACGTCAGTTACGTCGTCGGCGTCAACCGCGTGGGCAAGGACGGCAACGGCGTGGGTTACAGCGGCGACAGCGTTGCGCTCGATTTCCTCGGCCAGGTGCTCGGTGGCGAGCGTGGCGGCGATTTCGTCGAGACCGTGGTGCTCGACCGTGAGTCGCTCGCGACGTTCCGGCGTGATTTCCCGGTGCACCTCGATGCCGATGAGTTCGAGTTGCGGGCCAAGGCGACATGAAAGGACGCACGCGAGTCACGCATCCACCGGAGGTTGTCGTTCCGGCGGACAACCGCCCGCTGGTCGCGCCGATCTACCAGTCGGTGAAGTTCACGTTCGACGACGTCGGCGAAACGCTCGACCTGTTCAAGGGCAAGCGTGCGGGTTTCTACTATTCACGCACCTCCAACCCGACGCTGCGACAGCTCGAGCTGCTGCTCGCGGAACTGCAGGGCCGCGACGGATGCCTGCTGACCGGCTCCGGCATCGCCGCGATCTCGATGCCGCTCATCGCGCTGCTCAAGTCGGGCGATCACGTCGTCCATTTTGCCGAGCAGTACCAGCCTACACGGGCGCTCATCGGCCGCGTGCTGCGCCGGTTCGGGGTCGCCAGCACGATGCTGTCGGTTGACGATCTGGACGGCTTGGAGCGCGTGCTCGGCGCGACGCCGACGCGACTCGTGGTGTTCGAGTCGCCGACCAATCCCGCGCTCAAGGTCGCCGATCTCGAACGGCTGACGGCGAGTGCACGGCGCCACGGGGCACTGACGCTGCTCGACAACACCCTCGCGGGATTTCACAACCACGGCCAGTACGGCGTTGACCTGTTTGCGCACAGCTTGACCAAGTACGCGTCGGGTCACGGTGACGTGATGGGGGGAGCGATCATCGGCCGTGCCGAACTGATCGATTCGATGCGTGACGATATCGGCATTCTCGGACCCACCCTGGATCCGCACGCGGCGTTCCTGTTGCAGCGGGGCATGAAGACGTATTTCGTCCGCTGGGATGCTCAATGCCGGAATGCACAGCGCATTGCCGAGCACCTGTCGCGCCACCCACGGATCGAGCGCGTGCGGTTTCCCGGCCTGCCGGGCGACCCCGGGCACGAGCGGGCACGGCAGCAAATGCACGATTTCGGGACGATCGTCACGATCGATGTCGTCGGTGACGAAACGGCGGGTGCTCGCTTTGCCGAGCAGCTGCAGTTGTTTTCGATCACGGCCAGCCTCGGCTCGACGGAGTCACTGGTTGTGCCGCCCGACTTGCTGAAGTCGAAAGGATTCACCGCCGAGCAGCAGCGCTGGGCGGACATCGGGCCCGGCACGGTGCGCCTGTCGATCGGTCTGGAAGACCTCGACGACCTCATCGACGATCTTGACAAGGCATTGGATGCGGCCAACCATGGCTGAGCGAGTCGCCGGCCCTGTCGCGCGACTGCGAAGGGCGGCGAAGGTGGCGCCGGGCAATGGATGCCGACAGCCTCAATGATGGGTTTCGGGTGGGGAACTGGCTGATCCAGCCCAGGGAGTCCCGCGCGTCCACGGATGGCCGGATGGTCGACCTCACCAGCGATGAGCTCGCAGTACTCATCGCCCTGGCGATCCGGCACGGCGAGGCCGTGAACCACCGCGCGCTGCGCAACGAGATCTGGGCGGGTGGCGTGGGTTCGGAAGAAAAGCTGCGCCAGGCCGTGGGCGCGCTGCGCGAGCTGTTCGGCGACAAGCCCCGCCATCGGCGTTACATCGCCAGCGTCGGCAACGACGCGTACGCGCTCGTCGCTCATTTTGAACGCGTGGCGCGCGTAGCTGCGGCACCGGCACCGCCACCAATCGATCGCACGACACCGCCACTCGGCCGCTGGCAGCAACTGCTGGCGGAACTGCAGCGCCGGCACGTCTTCAAGGTCATGGCGTCGTACCTGTTCGGGATGTGGATCATGCTGCAGGTGGCCCAGGTCACGTTCGAACCGCTGCGGTTCCCAGCGTGGTGGATGACGGCTTTGACGATCCTGGCGGTCATTGGCCTGCCCATCGTCACCGCACTGGCCTGGACCTACGAGATCACGCCAAACGGGGTCATGGTTGACGTCGGTGCCGACAGCACGGGTGTCATGCGCAGGCTGGCACGACCGCGCCAGTCCATAGCGCCAGTCATCGTCACCGGCGTCGCACTGATGGCGCTGGTGACCGGTTTCGCCTGGTGGCGTTCGCTGGACGTGGCAGAGAATGCCGCTGCAGGGCCGGGCCCACCCCTGGAGCCTGGGCCTCGATCGATCGCCGTTCTGCCGCTCGTGGATATGAGTGCGGGTGGCGGAAATGCCTACCTGGGCGACGGGCTCAGCGAAGAACTTGCCACGCGACTCGCGCAGATTCCGGGTATGCGGGTTGCCGCCCGCACCTCGGCGTTCGAGTTCAAGGGCAAGAACCTCGACGTGCGCAAGGTGGGCCAGTTGCTCGGTGTGCGCCACGTGCTGGAAGGCAGCGTGCGTCGCGCAGGCGATGGCGTGCGAGTGACGGTGCAGCTGATAGACACGAAGTCGGGCTATCACGTCTGGGCGGGCAATTTCGACCGGGCCTGGAGCGACGTGCTCGCACTGCAGGACGACATAGCAAAATCCGTGACGGATGCATTGCAGGTCGTGCTCCGGGACGACGATGCGCGGCGCGGCGCGACGCAGCAACACAAGCTTGAAGCTCACGCGATCGAGCCCTACCTCAAGGGACTGGCGGCGCTGCGGCAACCCGACGACCAGAGCAAGATGGTGGAGGCGCAGCGGGCCTTCGAGGAAACGGTTGCAATCGATCCAGAGTTTGCGGGCGCCTACGCAGGTCTCTGCCGCGTATACGCGCGCGTGTTCAACCAGACCCGGGATCGTACGAACCTCGCGCGCGCCAAAGAGGCGTGCCACAAATCACTGGCACTCGATTCGTCGCTGATCGATACCGCGAAAGCACTGGCGGGGTTGTCATTGTCAGATGGCGATTTCGTCGCGGCCGAGGCGGCCTATCGCAAGCTGCTGCAGGTCAACTCACTGGATGCCGACTCCTATATCGGAATCGGCGCGTCACAGGCAGGCATGGGACGGGGTGCCGAGGCCGAGGCCAGCTTTCGCCGTGCCGTCGCCGTCGATCCGTCGTATTCGAAGGCCTATTCGTCGCTGGCGTCCTACCTGTTCGAGCGCGGCAAGCTTGACGAGGCGACCGCGGCCCTGCGCAAGGTGACGGAACTGGTGCCGTCGAGTGCCATTGCGTGGAATAGCCTCGGCGGGGCGCTGCTGATGAAGGGGGACTTCAGCAATGCCCTCGATGCCTCGAGCAAGTCATTGCAGCTCGAACCGTCGAAGTCGGCGTACTCGAACATCGCCACGGCTTATTTCTACCTGGGACGCTTCCCGGAAGCTGTTGTCAACAATGAGCGTGCGGCCGCCCTCGGTGAGCACGACTATGTCATCCAGGGCAATCTCGCCGATGCCTTATGGCTGACGCCGGGGCGACGCAGCGAGGCGGTTAAGGTGTACCGGGACGCGATTGGACTCGCGGAGCGCGAACTCGAAGCTACCCCCGGAAACCCATCGCTGAGGGCGCAACTGGGCTATTTTTACGGCCGGGTGGGCGACGGTGAAAAGTCACGTCGATACCTCGATACCGCGTTGGCCGCCGCCCCGGAAATGGTTTACGTGCAGTATTTCGTCGCGGTGACCGCCGCCGACCGGGGTGACCGTGAATC
The DNA here is from genome assembly GCA_963743995.1 of uncultured Gammaproteobacteria bacterium. Taxonomy (GTDB): domain Bacteria; phylum Pseudomonadota; class Gammaproteobacteria; order Steroidobacterales; family Steroidobacteraceae; genus RPQJ01. The sequence continues at coordinate 43,239 of CAVUSC010000023.1, forward strand.
GGCGCTCCGGGGCGTGGCCGCGCTCGTGAAACTCGGGTATTCACCGGTACTGTTGCGTTCGGCACCCGAGTTCCGCAGTCTGCTGCAGGATCCGGAGTACAAGAAGATCATCGAGCCTGGCTGAGCGAAACTCATTCATACCACGACAGATTGAGGGAGTACGTCATCATGGCCAAGAAGAAAGGCAGCTCGACAGCCGGGACAAGCAAGGAAGAATGCACTCCCAAGACCACCGACTTGAAAATCGGAATCAGCGTGCTGCACGGCAAAGTCGAGTTCGACATTGCGAAAGGCAACGGCTACTCGAAACGCGGCGACAAGAAGATAAGGTGGACCATCACCCGCGATTACGAGTTCAAGCTCGATTTCAACCTGCTGCCGTGCGCGGGCCTCGGTGGTTCGACCGTCTGGCCGTTCGACTCTCCAGCGGCGGTCGATGGCAACTCGACGGGTTGGGTGACTGACTTCAAGGGCGATCCGGGCGAGCCGGGTGTGTACAAATACGATGTCCTGGTGCGCGTCAAGGGCACCGAGGGTACGATCGCTCGCGAAGATCCCGTGATCATCGTTGGGCGCGTGTGACGATAGGCATTGCTATGGTAAATCCGGTTAGCAGGGCATCATGACGACGACGAAAGTCCGAATAGTCGTGGACCCCCGATCATCGTCGGCCGCCGAGGCACTGAGCGCTTGATCACCGACCACCCGGGCCTCAGCCCCTTCGAGCGACTGCTTTCGTTGGTCACGCGAGTGCGGCCCGGGGAGGGCCGCACTGCGTTCCTGTTCTTCCTGCACGGGTTCCTGCTGCTGTCGTCGTACCAGGTGGTGAAGGCGCTGCGCGAAGCCTTCATGTTGACGAAGTTCTCGGCCGAGACGCGCTCGTACGCCGTCGCGATGATCGCACTGGTGCTGATGGTCGTTGTGCCGCTCTACGGCTGGGTACGCCGCCGCCTCGACGGCGCGCGCCTGCTGCGCGCCGTCACGATCTTCTTCGTGGTCACGATGCCGCTCTTCGCGTTCCTCGCCAGTACCGGCGTGTCGATCGCGTTCGCATTCTTCGTCTGGGTCAGCATCTACGGAGTGATGGTCGTCTCGCAGATGTGGGCATTCGCCGCCGACTCGTTCAACGTCAAGAGCGGCCAGCGGCTGTTCGTGGTGATCATGCTGGGCGCGAACCTCGGGGCGCTGACCGGCGCGAAACTCACCCAGCTCCTGGCTGGCTCGCTGTCACCGATCGGCCTGATGATGCTGGCAGCGGGCATCCTCGGTGCCACGCTGTTTCTCGCGGGACCCGAGCGTGCTGCCGTGCCGGAAGGCTCGCGCGCGATTTCGGCGGAGCACGGCCGGCCCGTGCCGCGCCTGCTCGGCGGCATCGGTCTCGTGCTGCGCGACCGCTACCTGTTGCTGATCGCGCTGCTCGTCGTGCTGCTCAACTGGATCAACACGACAGGTGAGTTCATCCTTGCCGATTTCGTGAAGGCCGACGCCGTGGCACGCGTCGCCGCGAGCGGGGGCGCGCTCGATCTCGGCACGCTGATAACGGCGTTCTACGGCGACTTCCATTTCTGGGTGACGCTCGTCAGCTTCGGCATCCAGCTGTTCCTGGTTTCGCGCATCTTCCAGGCAGTCGGAGTGCGCGGCGCATTGCTTGTTCACCCGCTGGTCGTGGCGGCAGGGTACGGGCTGCTGGCGCTGGCCCCGATGCTTGGCGGATTCGTGCCGATCTTCTCGCTCCTGCGCCTGATCAAGATCACGGAGAACGGCATCGATTATTCGTTGATGAACACCACGCGCCAGGCCTTGTTCCTGCCCGTGGACCGCGATTCGAAGTATGACGGCAAGACGGCCATCGACACGTTCTTCGTTCGGTTCGGGGACCTCATCCAGGCGCTGGCCGTGTACATCGGCCTCAACCACCTGCACTGGGATGCTCCCAGGTTCGCTCTCCTGAACCTGGTGCTGGCGTTCGCGTGGATCGCATTGGCGGTGGCGCTCGGCCGTGGCTTCAGCCGCAAGGCGCTCGAAAACGTAATGAACGTGGCGCCCGAGGCGGTCGAGGAAATTCCCGACCTCGTGTTCGCGCCGGGCCAACCCTTCCTGCACCCCATCTCGGCGACTGCATTCCGGGACGCCGATCCGGGCGACGTGCTGAATCTCCGTGCCTGTTGCGACGATGGCAGTCCGTTGCCGCGCTGGGTGCGGTTCGACCCGCGTCAGCGCGCGTTCGTCGGCATGGCGCCCGTCGACGTGACAGTCGAACAGTTGCGCATCGCGGTGATCGCGAGCGATGTCGACGGGCTCGAGGCGCGCGCAACATTCATCTTCAGACGGTTCATCGTCACCTGACGCAGGGACTCCAGCACTCGACCCGTGCAGGCGGCGTATGGGGCCTCGCCGTGCCCGCCACGCTTCAGGGAGACTTCGTTGCCGCGCCAGCCGCAGCAGGCAGCGCCAGCAATGCGTCGCGCCGAGCCAGGATCGCCTTGCGCGACTTCGCGTCGGCCAGGTCACCCAGCGAAGTCTCGAGGTTGGCATCGTTCAGCGCCGCGACCCGCCGTCGCAGCTCCGCTCCCGGCGCAGGCGGGCGCGCCTTCAGGTAGCCGGGTATGGTTTTTGACGTGCCGAACGCACGCTCGTGCGCAGTCGCATAGACGAACCAGTCGTCGGAGTCGAACAGCAGCGATTCCGGCGCGCGACCTTCGTTGCCGATCAGCGTGTCGAAGGCGTAGACGAGCTGAAACTGCGGCTCCGCGCTGCACCAGCCACCGCCACGCAGTTGCTGCTGTCTGCACGTCGACCTGCGTCACCCACTTCAGCGGACGGCCCTGCAGCACCCCCCGCTGGCCCTGCACTTCGCGCTCCACCGTGACGGGCACGATGCCGAGACCGAGCTGACGGTCGAGCCGGTAGGCCGCAACCTCCCGCTGGACGGCACCCTGGTTGCGCACCTGGAATACGGCTGGTATCCGTTTGCCGCCGCCGCTCACGGAGACATTCAATTCGTTGGGTCCACGCGGGCTGTCCACGGTCACGTCACCGTCGCGCAACGCTGCGAGCACGCTGGCATCGTCGAGTTCGTTCGGCGCCACGAACAGTCCCTCCGGCTGCAGCGGTGTTGCCGCCGGCTCGCCGGCATAGCGGACGCTGAGGCCGGATGGCTCGATGAACAGCGCTGCGGCCCGTCCCTTGTACGCTGCACGGTTCATGCCCGCGTCCAGTTTCACCACCCGGCCATCGAAGCGCGAAGCCGCGCGCAAGTCGCGGGTGGGCGTGTGGCCGACCACGAGCCGTGCGACGCCGAACTGCTGCAGCAGTGGCAGCAGCACGTCGGTCTCGGCGACTTCGTTGCACAACGCAGCGCCGCGATACCAGTTTGGCCCGTCCACGGACAGCAGGTCGTTGTCGGCTGCGGTTTCGAACCGCTGCACGGCGTCGGTGAGCGCGCCGTCCGCGGCGCCGCCACTGGTCGCCGCGGCCGCCGTCTGCACCGCCAGTCGTTCGCGGGCGAGCTGCGGACGGGCGCGGTATTCATCGCCGGGTTGCAGCAGCCCGGCCTGCTCGAGCCGATCGGCGAGGCCGAGGTAATCGGTCAGTGCCGTGCGATAGCGCAGGTTCACTTCCGGCAGGCTCATTCCGCGCAGTACGCTCGAGGGGCCCGCGTGCATGAACAGCGAGTCGTTCACCGTGATCGCCACGGGCAGCGAGAGCAGCCATTGTCCGTACTTGCCCCTGGGACCGAGGGCAGCCCGGTGGCCGAAGAAGCCGGGCGGGAACTTCTGGTCGAATGCAGCCCCGGAGCCTGCGCCCTGCGCGGCTTCCCAGGCTTTGCGCCGTTCCGCGCGCTCGGCGGCAGACTCGACGTCTTGGAAACTGGCGTACTCGCCCGGATCGACGTAGCGCAGGTCGCCCAGCAGGTTCATTGCCTCGTGGTTGCCGAGCACGACGTGCAACTGGCCACCGGCTGCCTTCGCCTCACCCTGCAGTCGCATCAGCAGGTCCATGACTTTGCGTGAGTCGGCGCCGCGGTCGAGCAGGTCGCCCAGGCTCACGACGTGGCTGCGTCCGGCTGCCCAATGGTCCTGCGCGTCGACGATGCCCGTCTCGCGCAACAACGTGACCAGCTCCGTGTAGGCCCCGTGCACGTCGGCAAAGGCCACCACCCGGTCTACCCCCGGGAACTGCACCTGCGCGGACGGCAACGGTGCCGGGCTCGCGGCGCCCGCCGCCGCGGACATGGCGGTCACGCCGAGCATGCACGCGACGACGAATCCAGGCAGACGGAGATTCAGCATCCTTGCGTCCTCAGTTTGGTGCCGCCACGACGGTAATCTCACCGGTGTCGACGCGTTGCAGCAGGCGGCCGAGCAGGCGATTCACCGCGGAAATCTCGCTCTTCGTCAATCCCATCTGCAGGTCCTTGCCCTCGCGACGCACGCCGCGACCCGGCGACAGGTTGGGCCCGAGCGCGACCGGGACGAACCGATCACCTTCCAGGCGCCATTGCGCCAGCACGCCCAGGCGCCGCTCGAGCTCCGGCAATGTGATGGCGCGCAGTCGCGCGACGGTATCGGCCGGCAAGCGGTTGACGCGGATCTGTTTCCACGCCTCGCCGCGATCGCTGTCGATGGACGCGAAGGCCACGCCATGATCGATCGAGAACACACGGGCGCCAGTCGGCGACTTGCCGATGAGGAAATTGCCGACGTTCGAATTCGCGATGCTCGATCAGGAAAGTCAGTATGTTCAGCTGTCCGATGTGACGCGCGTACAGCGCGTCGGATTCGAACCGCGCTGGATCGAGGACGTCGGCGACGACGGTGATGTCGCTGAGCCAGTACTGCACCACTGCCAGCACCTGGTCGGCAGACGAGAATGTTCGCGCGACGCTGGCCTGGTACTTGATGAAATCCGCCCGCGGGATCATGCGCAGCGCCGTAGGAGGTACGACGTACTCCGCGGGATCGATGAAGAGCTTCTGCAGTTCGTAAGCCGCGAGGTCGTAGCGCGGCACGTTGTTGAACGCGTCGGCGCCGGGTTCGGCCTTTCGCAGCTTCACGCGCAAGGGCGGGGCACCCCCGAAGGAAACGTCCGCCTTCAGCGTGATGTCGCCTTTCGCCTTGGGACGGCTGATCTCGGCATGGGTGATGACGAGCGGTTCAGCCGCGAGCAGGCGTTCGAGGTCGGCGACCGGCTGCGTGATGTTGGCGTCCTGCGCCGCGGCCACAGCCCCGAACGTCAGCAGCAGGGCCGCGAGCAGGCGGGCGACACCGTTTCTTGTTCCCATCCACGTTCCTCCCTCGACAAGCCAGGGCATCCTCCGGTCGGGCTGGCGGCCGCGGGCCCGGGGGACGCAGGTCATCCTAGCCCGAATCGGTTCAGTTCGCGCCCGTGCCGGTCGCCAGCAGGACCAGGTCGTTGTCGTCGGCGTGCACCGACCCGAGGCGGGTCGGTTGGAGGCCGCAGGCGACAAGCGACTGCTCGAAGCCCGGCGCATGCTTTTCCTTCAACAGGTACACGGTCCGCGGGCGTCGTGCGATCTCCTCGCAGAGTTGCTGTCGTGTCACGTGCGTCGAATAGTCGAACCGGCGATCGTCGACCTCCAGGCCGTCTACGCGCTGCGGCAGGTAGAGGTTCAGGCCGTAGAAGGGGCGCATTCCGACGAAGATGATCTCGTCCGCCGGGTGCGCT
>CAVUSC010000024.1:0-91783 GCA_963743995.1 uncultured Gammaproteobacteria bacterium
GGACGATCATGTCGTCCACGCCGATCGAGACGCCCGAACGGGTCGCGTAGTGGAAACCCATGTACATGAGCTGGTCGGCGAAGATCACCGTTTCCTTCAGGCCCAGCTGGCGGTAGCAGGCGTTGATCACGCCCGAAATCGCCTTCTTGGTCATGTCGACGTTGATCAGGTCGAACGACAGGCCCTTCGGCAGGATCTCGACCAGCAGCGCGCGGCCGACAGTCGTGTCGGCGAGGCGAATCTTCGGAACCAGTTCTCCATCCACTCCCTTGACGTGCTCGACGATGCGCACCTTCACGCGCGCCTGCAGGTCGCACTTGCGGCTCTCGTAGGCGCGGTGGACTTCGGCCACGTCGGCGAAGAACATGCCTTCGCCCGGCGCATTGACGCGCTCGCGGGTCATGAAATACAGGCCGAGCACGACGTCCTGCGACGGGACGATGATCGGATCACCGTTGGCCGGGGACAGGATGTTGTTGGACGAGAGCATCAGCGCGCGCGCTTCGAGCTGGGCTTCGAGCGACAGCGGCACGTGGACGGCCATCTGGTCGCCGTCGAAGTCGGCGTTGAACGCCGTGCAGACGAGCGGGTGCAGCTGGATCGCCTTGCCCTCGATCAGCACGGGCTCGAACGCCTGGATGCCGAGCCGGTGCAGGGTCGGCGCGCGGTTCAGCAGCACCGGGTGCTCGCGGATCACCTCTTCGAGGATGTCCCACACCTCGGGGCCTTCACGCTCCACCATGCGCTTGGCCGCCTTGATGGTCGAGGCTTCGCCGCGCAGCTGCAGCTTCTGGAAGATGAACGGCTTGAACAGTTCGAGCGCCATCTTCTTCGGCAGGCCGCACTGGTGCAGGCGCAGCGTCGGGCCGACCACGATGACCGAGCGGCCGGAGTAGTCGACGCGCTTGCCGAGCAGGTTCTGGCGGAAGCGGCCCTGCTTGCCCTTGATCATGTCGGCCAGCGACTTGAGCGGGCGCTTGTTGGTGCCGGTGATCGCACGGCCGCGGCGGCCGTTGTCGAGCAGCGCGTCGACCGACTCCTGCAGCATGCGCTTCTCGTTGCGCACGATGATGTCGGGCGCGTTGAGTTCGAGCAGGCGGCGCAGGCGGTTGTTGCGGTTGATGACGCGGCGGTAGAGGTCGTTCAGGTCCGACGTCGCGAAGCGGCCGCCGTCGAGCGGCACCAGCGGACGCAGGTCCGGCGGCAGCACCGGCAGCACGGTCAGGACCATCCACTCCGGACGGTTGTTGGACTCGATGAACGACTCGATCAGCTTCAGGCGCTTGGTGAGGCGCTTGATCTTGGTCTCGGAGCTGGTCGCCGCGATGTCCTCGCGGACCTTGAGCATTTCCGCGGGCAGGTCGAGGCTCTTCAGCATCTGGTGGACCGCCTCGGCGCCCATGCGGGCGTCGAACTCGTCACCGTGCTTCTCGATCGCGTCGAGGTACATTTCGTCGGAGAGCAGCTGGCCGCGCTGCATCTCCGTCATGCCCGGGTCGATGACCACGAAGGCTTCGAAGTACAGCACGCGCTCGATCTCGCGCAGCGTCATGTCCAGCATGAGGCCGATGCGCGACGGCAGCGACTTCAGGAACCAGATGTGCGCGGTCGGGCTCGCGAGCTCGATGTGGCCCATGCGCTCGCGGCGCACCTTGGCCTGCGTCACTTCGACGCCGCACTTCTCGCAGACGACGCCGCGGTGCTTCAGGCGCTTGTACTTGCCGCAAAGGCACTCGTAGTCCTTCACCGGCCCGAAGATCTTGGCGCAGAACAGGCCGTCGCGTTCCGGCTTGAACGTGCGGTAGTTGATCGTCTCGGGCTTTTTCACCTCGCCGAACGACCAGGACCGGATCATGTCCGGGGATGCCAGCGCGATGCGGATCGAGTCGAAGTCCTCGGTCGTCGGCTGCTGCTTGAACAACTTCAGGAGATCTTTCATTGGGTCACCTGCGCAGTGGTGGCGGCCTCGAGGCCGCTCACCGCTTTTCCTGGTGGAGTTCGATGTTGATGCCGAGCGAGCGGATTTCCTTCACCAGCACGTTGAAGGATTCCGGCATGCCCGCGTCCATCTGGTGATTGCCGTCCACGATGTTCTTGTACATCTTGGTGCGGCCGGTCACGTCGTCGGACTTGACGGTCAGCATCTCCTGCAGCGTGTAGGAAGCGCCGTAGGCCTCGAGCGCCCACACTTCCATCTCGCCGAACCGCTGGCCGCCGAACTGCGCCTTGCCGCCGAGCGGCTGCTGCGTGACCAGGCTGTACGGGCCCGTGGAACGCGCGTGCATCTTGTCGTCGACCAGGTGGTTGAGTTTCAGCATGTACATGTAGCCGACCGTGACGTCGCGCTCGAAGCGCTCGCCCGTGCGGCCGTCGTACAGCGTCGTCTGGCCGCTCTCCGGGAGGTCGGCCAGCCGCAGCATGTACTTGATCTCGCTTTCCGCCGCACCGTCGAACACCGGCGTCGCCATCGGCACGCCGCGTCGCAGGTTCTGGCCCAGCGCGATGACTTCGTCATCGTTCAGCGAGTCGAGGTTCCTCGTGCTTGCCGCCGCTCTTGTTGTAGATCGCATCGAGCAGCGTCCGCACTTCGCCGGCCTGGCGGCCCGCGTCGAGCATGTTGCCGATCTTGATCCCGAGGCCCTTCGCGGCCCAGCCAAGATGCGTCTCGAGGATCTGGCCGATGTTCATGCGCGAGGGCACGCCCAGCGGGTTCAGCACGATGTCGACCGGGGTGCCGTCCGCAGCGAACGGCATGTCCTCGACCGGAACGATCGTCGAGATCACGCCCTTGTTGCCGTGACGGCCGGCCATCTTGTCGCCCGGCTGCACGCGACGTTTCACCGCAAGGTAGACCTTGACCATCTTGAGCACGCCCGGGGCGAGGTCGTCGCCCTGCGTGATCTTCTGGCGTTTCTCCTCGAGGCGACGCTCGAATTCCTTGCGCTGCTCACGCATGCGCTCGGCGGTAAGCTCGAGACTCGTGTTGGCGTCGTCGTCCTCCAGCCGCACTTCGAGCCAGTGCTCGCGCGGCAGGTCGGCGAGGTAGTCGGCGGTGACCTTGGCTCCCGGCTTCAGCTTGCGCGGGCCGCCGGTGGCCACCTTGCCGATCAGCATCGACTGCACGCGCGAGAAGAGGTCCTCCTCGAGGATGCGCTGCTGGTCGGCGAGATCCTTGCGGACCTTCTCGATCTCGGACTTCTCGATCGACAGCGCGCGACTGTCCTTCTCGACGCCGTCACGCGTGAACACGCGCACGTCGATCACCGTGCCGTCCATGCCCGGGGGCACGCGCAGCGACGTGTCCTTCACGTCCGACGCCTTCTCGCCGAAGATCGCGCGCAGCAGCTTCTCTTCCGGCGTGAGCTGCGTCTCGCCCTTCGGCGTGACCTTGCCCACGAGGATGTCGCCTGCCTTGACCTCGGCGCCGATGAAGGCAATGCCGGCTTCGTCGAGCTTCGCCAGCGCGGATTCGCCGACGTTCGGGATGTCCGCGGTGATTTCCTCGGGTCCGAGCTTCGTGTCGCGGGCGACGCAGGTGAGCTCTTCGATGTGGATCGTCGTGAAGCGGTCTTCCTGGACGACGCGCTCCGAGATCAGGATCGAGTCCTCGAAGTTGTAGCCGTTCCACGGCATGAACGCGACCAGCAGGTTCTGGCCGAGCGCGAGCTCGCCCAGGTCCGTGGACGGGCCGTCGGCCAGCACGTCGCCGCGCGCGATCGCGTCACCGGCATGCACCAGCGGACGCTGGTTGATGCAGGTGTTCTGGTTCGAGCGCGTGTACTTCGTCAGGTTGTAGATGTCGACGCCGGCCTCGCCTGCGGTCGTCTCCGCGTCGTTGACGCGGACCACGATGCGCGATGCGTCGACCGAGTCGACCACGCCGCCGCGGCGCGCGATGACGGTGACGCCCGAGTCGATCGCGACGGGTCGCTCCATGCCGGTGCCGACGAGCGGCGTCTCGGAACGGAGCGTCGGCACGGCCTGGCGCTGCATGTTCGAGCCCATCAACGCGCGGTTCGCGTCGTCGTGCTCGAGGAACGGGATCAGCGAGGCGGCGACCGAGACGATCTGCTTCGGCGACACGTCCATGAACTGGAGCTTGTCGGTCGTCGAGAGCATGAACTCGTTCTGGTACCGGCTCGAGACGAGATCGTCGGTGAACTCGCCCTTCTTGTTCAGCGTCGCGTTCGCCTGCGCGATCACGTACTGGGCCTCGTCGATGGCCGAGAGGTACACGATGTCGTCGGTGACGCGGCCGTTCTCGACCTTGCGATACGGCGTCTCGAGGAAACCGTAGTCGTTGGTGCGGGCGTAGACCGAGAGCGAGTTGATCAGGCCGATGTTCGGACCTTCCGGCGTCTCGATCGGGCACACGCGGCCGTAGTGGGTCGGGTGCACGTCGCGGACTTCGAAGCCCGCGCGCTCACGCGTCAGGCCGCCCGGGCCGAGCGCCGAAACGCGACGCTTGTGCGTCACTTCCGAGAGCGGATTGTTCTGGTCCATGAACTGCGACAGCTGCGAGGACCCGAAGAACTCCTTCACCGCGGCCGCGACCGGCTTCGCGTTGATCATGTCCTGCGGCATCAGGCCTTCGCTCTCGGCGATGGTCAGGCGCTCCTTGACGGCGCGCTCGACGCGGACGAGGCCGACGCGGAACGCGTTCTCGGCCATCTCGCCGACCGAACGCACGCGACGGTTGCCGAGGTGGTCGATGTCGTCGACCACGCCGTTGCCGTTGCGGATGTCGATCAGCGTGCGCAGCACGTCGATGATGTCCGACGTCTCGCCGTTGGCTTCGATCAGCGACTTGGCGAAATCGTCGCCGCGGCGCCCGAAGTGCAGCTGGTCATAGAGGATGCCCGCGCCCTTCACTTCCTGGCGGCCGACGCGGCGGTTGAACTTCATCCGGCCGACCGCCGACAGGTCGTAGCGCTCGGGGTTGAAGAACAGGTTCTGGAACAGGTTCTCGGCCGCGTCGCGCGTGGGCGGTTCGCCCGGGCGCATCATGCGGTAGATCTCGACCAGCGCTTCCATGCGGTTCTTGGTCGGGTCGATGCGCAGCGTGTCCGAGATGAACGGGCCGCGGTCGAGGTCGTTGACGTAGAGCACGCGGATCTCGGGGATCCCGGCCTGCACGAGCTTGAGCATCGTCGGGGCGGCGAGGATCTCGTTGGCCTTGGCCAGGATCTCGCCGGTCTCCGTGTTGACGACGTCGTGCGCGAGCACCTTGCCGACCATGTAGTCGGTCGGCACGGCCAGGCGGTCGATGCCGGCGTCTTCCATCTGGCGCACGTGGCGCGCAGTGATGCGGCGGCCTTCCTCGACGATGACCTTGCCGTTCGCCTTGATCTCGAACGCCGCGGTCTCACCGCGCAGGCGGCTCGGCACCAGCACCATCTCGATGCCGTTCGCCGACAGGTTGAACGTGTTCTTCTCGAAGAACATGTCGAGCATCTGCTCGTCGCTGTAGCCGAGCGCACGCAGCAGGATGGTGACCGCCAGCTTGCGGCGGCGGTCGATGCGCGCGTAGACGCAGTCCTTGGCGTCGAACTCGAAGTCGAGCCACGAGCCGCGGTAAGGAATCACGCGCGCGTTGAACAGCAGCTTGCCCGAGCTGTGCGTCTTGCCGCGGTCGTGATCGAAGAACACGCCGGGGCTGCGGTGCAGCTGGGAGACGATGACTCGCTCGGTGCCGTTCACGACGAACGTGCCGTTGTCGGTCATCAGGGGCAGTTCGCCCAGGTAGACTTCCTGCTCGCGGATGTCCTTCACCGGCTTCTTGGCACCGGGGGCTTCCTTGTCGAACACGACGAGGCGCACCTTGACGCGCAGCGGTGCGGCGTAGGTGAGGCCGCGCAGCTGGCACTCCTTGACGTCGAATACCGGCTCGCCGAGCCGATAGCTGACGTACTCGAGCAGCGCGTTGCCCGAATAGCTGATGATCGGGAACACGCTCCTGAACGCGGCGTGCAGGCCGATTTCGTCGCGTTTTTCCTCGGCCGTGTCGGCCTGCAGGAACTTGCGGTACGAATCGAGCTGGATGGCGAGCAGGTACGGCACCTCGAGGATGCTGGACCGCTTGCCGAAATCCTTGCGGATGCGCTTCTTTTCGGTGAAGGAATAAGCCATTGCGATCACCCTCTCTAGGCTGCCGATGCCGGCGCCTGAGCGCGACGGAAACTACCGGACGAAAAAACGACGAACAGGGGCCACCGGACGGTGCTGTTGCACCGCCCGGCTCCCCTTGCTGCAACGGGCACGGGCCCGTGCATCGCGGTTACTTGATCTCCGCGGACAGCGCCGGCGTCTTCGAGCTTCTTCTTGATGGCGTCGGCGTCGGCCTTCGGCACGGAATCCTTGACCAGCGAGGGCACGCCCTCGACGAGGTCCTTGGCTTCCTTGAGGCCGAGGCCGGTCAGTTCGCGGATCACCTTGATCACGCCGACCTTGTTCGCGCCGAAGCTCGTCATCGTGACGGCGAACTCGGTCTGCTCTTCCACGGCCGCAGCCGGGGCCGCAGCGCGGCGCCGCCAGCCATCATGGCCATCGGGGCAGCGGCGGTGACGCCGAACTTGTCTTCCATCATCTTGACGAGGTCAACGATCTCCATGACGGTCATGTTCGAGATCGCGGTGAGGATGTCTTCCTTGGTGGCAGCCATGTCAGTTGCTCCTGTAAATGCTGTTGCCTGAATACCCGTAAATCAACGTGTGCGACCGCCTCAGGCGGCCGCGCTCTTCTGGTCCTTGACCGCTGCGATCGTGCGCACGAGCTTCGCGTGAGGCTCTGCCAGCGTGCGAACGAACTTGCCGATCGGGGCCTTGATGACTCCCAGCAGCTGCGCCAAAGCCTGGTCCTTCGTAGGAAGGCTTGCGACGCGCTCGAGGTCACTGCCCGGCAGAACCGTGCCGCCCAGGGACACCAGCGTCGGAACGAGCTTGTCGTTGTCCTTCGCGAATGCCTTGATCAGCCGTGCTGCCGCGCCCGGATCGTCCTGCGAGAAGGCGAGGATCAGCGGACCCTTGAGCTTGTCACCGACGCACTCGAACTGAGTGCCGGCGATGGCTCGACGGGCCAGCGTGTTCTTCACCACGCGCATGTAGACGCGGTTGGCGCGGGCCTTGGCGCGGAGCTCGGTGAGCTTCGCAACCGGCAGCCCCCGGTATTCCGCAGCGACCACGGACAGCGCGGACTGCGCGACCGTTGCCACTTCGGCGACCAGTGCCTTCTTGTCGTCAAATCTAAGCGCCATGTCTTCCTCCTGGCCTGAAGATCAAACTTCGAACACCCATCCGTAGGCGTTCGCCCTTCTTAAGAAGGCGGACCTTCGGCAGTGAGACACTGACTCGGGTACCACCATCTGCGCAGGCTGCGCGATTAAGGGAGCGACTCTGCGAAGAGTTCTCCCGCCTGCGGTCTTCGATGATGACCGGCCCCCGCTTTACACCACCGAGGTGGTGCTGGCGCCACTCACGTGGCGCCGGGCGACAGCCGGCCCTGCATCAAAACCTTGAATTCAAGAAAACCTCGTCCCGGCTCAGCCCGCGGTCGACGTGAGCGACGACTGGTCGACCGGCACGCCGGGACCCATCGTCGACGACACGGTGACCTTGCGCAGGTAGACGCCCTTCGACGACGCCGGCTTGGACTTCTGCAGGTCGCCCAGCAGGGCCTGCAGGTTCTCCTTCAGCTTCGACGTGTCGAAGCTCGCCTTGCCGATCGTGCAGTGGATCACGCCGCCCTTGTCGGTACGGAAACGCACCTGGCCGGCCTTCGCATTGCGGACGGCGCCCGCGACGTCCGGCGTGACCGTGCCGACTTTCGGGTTCGGCATCAGGCCGCGCGGACCGAGGATCTGGCCGAGCTGGCCCACGACGCGCATGGCGTCCGGGCTGGCGACGACCACGTCGAAGTTGAGCTCACCCGCCTTCACCTTTTCGGCGAGGTCTTCCATGCCGACGATGTCGGCGCCGGCTTCACGCGCGAGATCGGCGTTCTTGCCCTGCGTGAACACGGCGACGCGAACGGTCTTGCCCGTGCCGTGCGGGAGCACGGTCGAGCCGCGGACCTGCTGGTCCGACTTGGACGCGTCCACGCCCAGGTTGACCGACACGTCGACGGCTTCGTCGAACTTGGCGGTGGCGAACTGCTTGACGATGCCGATGGCATCCTCGATCGGGTACTGCTTGCCCGGGACGATCTTCTCGGCCCACGGCTTCATACGCTTGGCGACGGCAACCATGATCAGACCTCCAACCCTTCGACATCGACACCCATGCTGCGGGCACTGCCCGCGATGGTCCGTACGGCCGCTTCGAGATCGGCGGCGGTCAGGTCCGGGGTCTTCGTCCTGGCAATATCTTCGAGCTGCTTGCGCGTGATCTTGCCGACCTTGGCGGTGTTCGGCGTGCCGCTGCCCTTCTCGATGCCGATCGCCTTGCGGATCAGCACGGAAGCGGGCGGCGTCTTCATGATGAAGGTGAAGCTGCGGTCGCTGTAGACCGTGATCACCACGGGAATCGGCAGGCCCTTCTCGACCTGCTGCGTCTGCGCATTGAACTGCTTGCAGAACTCCATGATGTTGACGCCCTGCTGGCCGAGCGCCGGACCGATCGGCGGACTCGGGTTCGCCTGGCCTGCAGGCACCTGCAGCTTGACGTAGCCGTTGACTTTCTTTGCCATCTCTCTCTACCTCTGTTGGGTGCGAACGCCCTCGCGGGCTCCCCGTTTGAGCTCAGGCCTTTTCGACCTGGCTGAATTCCAGTTCGACGGGCGTCGAGCGCCCGAGGATCTGAACCGCAACCTGCATGCGGCTCTTCTCGTAATTGACCGACTCGACGACGCCGTTGAAGTCGTTGAACGGGCCGTCCGTGACGCGCACGACTTCGCCCGGCTCGAACAGCACCTTCGGCCGCGGCTTCTCGGCGCCTTCCTCGACCCGGCGCAGGATGGCGTTCGCCTCGCGCTCCGTGATCGGGGCCGGACGCTCGGGCGTGCCGCCGATGAACCCGAGGACCTTCGGCGTCTCGCGCACGAGGTGCCAGGTGTCTTCGTTCATCTCCATCTGCACGAGCACGTAGCCCGGGAAGAACTTGCGCTCGCTCTTGCGGCGCTGCCCGTCCCGCATCTCGACCACTTCTTCGGTCGGGACCAGGATCTCGCCGAACTTGTCGTCGAGCCCGTGGAGCTTGATGCGGTCCTTCAGGCTCGCCGAGACCTTGTGCTCGAAGTTCGAGTAGGCGTGAACGACATACCAGCGCAGCGCCACGGTCAGCCCCCTTGCCCGGTGAGGGCGCGCGTGATCGCGCCCAGCATCATGTCGAGCAGCCAGAAAAAAAGCCCCATCACGAGGATCGCCGCGACGACGACGAGCGTCATCTTGGTGGTGTCCTCGCGCGTGGGCCAGACGACCTTGCGCAGTTCGACGCGCGAACCCTGCACGAACTGCCACAGCTCGCGACCCTGCGCCGACTGCAGCGCGACGAATATGCTCGCCGCCACCGCGACCAGCACGACGAGCCAGCGCGCCGCCGCCGGGTACTGGTCGAACACGTAGAAGGACGCGATGCCTGCCACGAGGATCGCGACTGCTGCGACGAGCTTTGCTGTGTCCAGCACGCTTGCGCTGCTGGATTGTGCCTGTTCGGTCATTCGCTCACGCCGGGTCCGACCCGTCCTTAGTCGCTGTTTGTCTGCACGCGCCGTCGCTGTCCGCTCATCGACTGGCAGGCCAGGAGGGAATCGAACCCCCAACCTGCGGTTTTGGAGACCGCCGCTCTGCCAATTGAGCTACTGGCCTGTGCTTCGCAAACTTCACCGAAGGACTGAACGAACCCTCTTGAACAAAGGGGATAGGGGTTGGGGGTTGGGGGTTAGTCGGAACGGAGCGTCGCAGCGTTCGACTAACCCCTATCCCCTAACCCCTATCCCCTCACTTGAGGATCTTGGAAACGACGCCGGCGCCGACGGTACGGCCGCCCTCGCGGATGGCGAAGCGCAGGCCTTCCTCCATCGCGATCGGCACGATCAGCTCGATCGTCATCTTGATGTTGTCGCCCGGCATCACCATCTCGACGCCCTCGGGCAGCTCCACCGACCCCGTCACGTCCGTCGTGCGGAAGTAGAACTGCGGACGATAGCCCTTGAAGAACGGCGTGTGACGGCCACCCTCCTCCTTCGTCAGCACGTACACTTCGCCTTCGAACTTCGTGTGCGGCTTGATCGAACCCGGCTTGCACAGCACCTGGCCGCGCTCCACGTCCTCGCGCTTCGTGCCGCGCAGCAGCACGCCCACGTTGTCGCCCGCCTGCCCCTGGTCGAGCAGCTTGCGGAACATCTCCACGCCCGTGCAGATCGTCTTCACCGTGTCCTTCAGGCCCACGATCTCCACTTCGTCGTTGATCTTGACGATGCCGCGCTCGATGCGTCCCGTCACCACCGTGCCGCGGCCCGAGATCGAGAACACGTCTTCCACCGGCATCAGGAACGCGCCGTCGATCGCACGCTCCGGCACCGGGATGTAGCGGTCCATCTCCTCGACCAGCTTCACCACCGAGGGCACGCCGATCTCGCTCTGGTCGCCCTCGAGCGCCTTCAGCGCCGAGCCCTTGACGATCGGCGTGTCGTCGCCCGGGAAGTCGTACTTCGACAGCAGCTCGCGTACTTCCATCTCGACCAGCTCGAGCAGCTCCGCGTCGTCCACCATGTCGGCCTTGTTCAGGTACACCACGATGTAGGGAACGCCCACCTGGCGCGCCAGCAGGATGTGCTCGCGCGTCTGCGGCATCGGGCCGTCCGCCGCCGAGCACACCAGGATCGCCCCGTCCATCTGCGCCGCGCCCGTGATCATGTTCTTCACGTAGTCGGCGTGCCCGGGGCAGTCGACGTGCGCGTAGTGACGGTTCGGCGACTGGTACTCGACGTGCGCCGTCGAAATCGTGATGCCGCGAGCCTTCTCCTCCGGCGCCTTGTCAATCTGGTCGTACGCCATGAAGGTGCCGCCGTGCGTCTCCGCCATCACCTTCGTCAGCGCTGCCGTCAGCGTCGTCTTGCCATGGTCCACGTGCCCAATCGTGCCCACGTTGACGTGCGGCTTCGTACGCGCAAATTTTTCCTTAGCCACGACCGATTACCTCTAGAAAATTCGTCAATCTATTCAACAGGGGTTAGGGGATAGGGGTTGGGGGATAGTCGGCAGGACAGTGACAGCGAATCAGTTCGTTCTTCGTCGCGACAGCGACGTTCCGACTAACCCCTATCCCCTATCCCCTAACCCCTCACTAGTCCCTATTCCCTAACCCCCATCCCCTTGTCTGGAGCCCACGACCGGAATCGAACCGGTGACCTCGTCCTTACCAAGGACGTGCTCTACCGACTGAGCTACGTGGGCCGTCTCTTCAAACTCAAGAACCCGTTCCTCGGCATTCCGGTTGGAGCGGGTGATGGGAATCGAACCCACGTACTCAGCTTGGAAGGCTGAGGTTCTACCATTGAACTACACCCGCATGCGCTCGCCGGTTTCAGGTCGCCCAGTCCGGTCGCGAAGACCCACACCACTCCGCTACTCTCTGGTACTGGTGGAGGGGGAAGGATTCGAACCTTCGAAGGCATAAGCCGGCAGATTTACAGTCTGCTCCCGTTGGCCGCTTGGGTACCCCTCCGCGAACAGAGAGCCGCGTATTCTCGGGGGACCGGGCGGCCGTGTCAATCCAAAACCGTCGCCCGTCCCACTGGAGGACCTGATGGAAACCCGCAAGCTCGGCCGACAGGGCCTGGAAGTTGCCGCCCTCGGTCTCGGCTGCATGGGGATGACCGGCATTTACAAGACCGGGGCCGACGCAGCCGAGTGCGAGGCAACCCTGATCGAGGCAGTCGAAGCCGGGGTGACGCTGTTCGACACCGCCGAGGTCTATGGGCCGTTCACCAACGAAGAGCTGCTCGGGCGGGTCCTCGGCGGCTCCCGGCGCGACAAGGTCGTGCTGGCCACCAAGTTCGGCTTCGACCTGACCCAGACCACCGGCTCCGGCTGGAGGCTGGACAGCCGTCCGGAACACATCCGTGAGGTCGTCGAGCAGTCCCTGCGCCGGCTCAGGACCGACCGGATCGACCTGCTGTACCAGCACCGGGTGGACCCGAAGGTGCCGATCGAGGACGTCGTCGGGACCATGGCGGAGTTCGTCCGGGCCGGCAAGGTGCGCTACCTGGGGCTGTCGGAGGCCAGCGCCACGACCCTGCGACGGGCCCACGCCGTGCACCCGATCAGCGCCCTCCAGTCCGAATATTCCCTTTTCGAACGAGGGGTTGAGCGCACCGTGCTGCCCGCGTGCCGCGAGCTCGGCATCGGCCTGGTGCCCTATTGCCCGCTCGGCCGCGGCTTCCTGGCCGGCCAGCGGACCCGGGCCGAGGAGTATCCCGAGGGGGATTACCGGCGCAGTCACCCGCGGCTGCAGGAGGGCAATTTCGACGCCAACCTGCGGCTGCTGGAAAAGCTGGAAGGTGTGGCGACCCGCGCCCGGGCAACTCCCGGCCAGGTCGCGCTGGCCTGGCTGCTGGCCCAGGGTCCGGACATCGTCCCGATCTTCGGCACCACGCGCCGCACCCGCCTGCGCGAGAACCTGGCGGCGACCGGGGTCCAGCTGGCGTCCTGCGACCAGTTCCTGCTCGACCAGGTCTTTGCGCCGGGCAACGTCGCAGGCGCGCGCTACCTGCCGGCCGGCATGGCGACCCTGGACCGCGACCCCTGACCGAAGGCGCCGTGGCTCGGCCAGTCGCCGGACCTCCAGCCGTCGGGCCGGGGTCATGCAGGACTGAAATCTAGCGAACCGCTTAACACGAATAATTTTTCGTATATCATGATGCAACCGACCCTGCCATGCGGCCGCCCCGCCCCCTGCCTGGAAGTTGCGCACCACCATGACCGACCTGCTGCTGTTTCCGTTCGCCGACTACTGGTGGTTCTACGCGGGCTTCACGGTGTTCGTGCTGCTCGTGCTCGCGCTCGACCTGGGCGTATTTCACCGCGACGCGCACGAGGTCACCGCGCGCGAAGCTGCGACGTGGAGCGTGGTGTGGGTGCTGCTCGCGCTGGCTTTCAACTACCTGTTCTACCGCTACATGTTGTGGCACCTGCCGCAGGTGCCTGCACTCGCCGGCCTCGACCACGCCACGCTCGCCCGCGATTCCGCGCTCGAGTTTCTCGCGGGTTACGTCGTCGAAAAGGCACTGGCCGTCGACAACATCTTCGTGTTCGTCGCGGTGTTCTCGTACTTCGCGGTGCCGGCCAGGTACCAGCACCGCGTGCTCTTTTACGGAATCCTGGGCGCGCTGCTCTTCCGCGCGCTGTTCATCTCGCTCGGTTCCGTGCTGATGCAGTACCACTGGATCGTGATCGTGTTCGGTGCGTTCCTGATCGCAACCGGAGTCAAGATCCTGTTCCTGCCGGAAAAGCCGCTCGACCCGGAACGAAATCCGATCATCCGCCTGGTGAAGCGCTTCGTGCCGGTGTGGCCGAGGATCGAGGGCGACAGGTTCTGGGTGCGGCACGAGGGCGTGCTCTTCGCCACGCCGCTGTTCGTCGCGCTGGTGTTCATCGAATTCTCGGACATCATCTTCGCGATCGACTCGGTGCCCGCCATCTTCGCGCTGACCAACGAGCCGATGATCGTGTTCACCTCGAACATATTCGCGATCCTCGGTCTGCGCGCGATGTACTTCCTGCTCGCGAGCGCGGTGCGGTACTTCAGCTACCTGAAGTACGGCCTCGGCCTGATCCTGGTGTTCGTGGGCCTCAAGATGGTCTGGCTGAACCAGGCCTTCGGGGGCAAGTTCCCGATCACGTGGTCGCTCGGGATCATCGGCGCGATCCTGGCGTTGTCGATGCTCGTGTCGGTGGCCGCCCGCCAGCGCACGCAGAACGAGGCGTCAGGCGCCTGACGGCGTCTGCGCAGACGCGAGGTCGACGATCTCGACGTCCGCCGGCGCCAGAGGCCGGCCGAGAAACACGGCCCCGACGCGCGCAAAGCGTTCGGGGCCATCGGTCGCGAGCAGCGTGACGGTGCCAGCGGCCTGATCGTGACGCAGCACGCCACGCCGGGTCAGTACGTCTGCCAGCGCAACCGCCGTCGTCGCCGCCGAATCGACGATCGCGACATCGGGTCCCAGTACCTTGCGCAGCGCAGGCGCGAGCACCGGGAAGTGCGTGCAGCCGAGCACGAGCGTGTCGGGATGTGCGGCCACCGCACCCGCGACGAAGATCTCGTCCAGATAGCGGTGAATCACGCCCTCGACGATCGGGCCGTCCGTCCAGCCCTCTTCCGCCAACGCGACGAACAAGGGACAGGCGCGCGCAGTGACGATGGCGTCGGGCCGCCGGCGCAGTGATCGCCGCCTGGTAGGCGCCCCCGCGCACCGTGCTCTCCGTCGCGAGCACCGCGATGCGACCGGCACGCGTCGCCCGGCACGCGGCCGCAGCGCCCGGCTCGAGCACGCCGATGACCGGCACCGGGTCGAATTCGTGCGTGAGCGCATCGAGCGCGATGGCCGACGCGGTGTTGCACGCGACGACGAGACATTTCACGCCGCGCTCGTGCAGCAGGCGCGCCGCCTGCAGGGAATACTGCCGGATCGATGCGGGACTCTTGGTGCCGTACGGCAGCCGCGCGGTGTCGCCGAGATAGACGAAGTCTTCGCCGGGCAGCCGGTCGAGCAAGGCGCGCAGCACGGTCAACCCGCCGACGCCGGAGTCGAACACGCCGATCGGCGAGGAGTTCGAAATCGCCTGGTCGTCTTTCAGTTTGCTGCGCATTGGGGTCCGTATCTGCCGACGGTTCGCAGCATAGCTGACGCTGCAATAGACATAACGCCAAGACACGTGCCAGGGCCTCTTCCCTCCTGACCCGGGCCGTGCATAATGGCGCGGCAAGAGCCCGACGCATCGCATAAAAAAAGAGAAGACGCGGAGCCGTGGAGAGAAGACTGACAACGCGCCACCGAGCGCGCACCACCGTGTACGTGCTCCTGCCGGGGAGTCACCGCCGTCTCTGCCGCGCGCGCAACCTGAGCGCCACGGGCGTGTTCGTCGAGACCGGCGACATGGGCCTGCGCAAGGGCCAGACCGTCGAACTCGCGTTCGCCATCAGCCTCGGCACCATCACCAAGCTGCATCGCCGCACCGCGGTCGTCGCGCACGTTTCGCGCGGCGGCACCGGCCTGATGATGCAGAATCACGGCAGCTGAACGCACCCCGGCCGGCGCGCCAGCGGCTGGGTTTGCCGCAGTTACGCAACGCGCAGTGCCGGTAAGCACTACCCCCGATTCATCGTTCCCGCACCGGGCCTAATGTCAGGTTTCGGACCTGTTTCGCTCGGACGAGCGTGAGGCTCACCCGCGCCGCCGCTGCGATGCGTTCGTGCGGCGATGACAACAACGACACCAGACCGAACCGTTGCCGATGCGATCGATCGCGTGCTCGAAGCCGAGCACGCCGCCGCGCTGACGATCGTCGCAGCCGAGACCGCCGCCCGGTCGAGCATCGACGCAGCGCGCGAAAAGCGGCGCGCAGATTCTCGAGACGGCACGACAGCGCGTGATGCGGCTGCACGAGCGGGCGCAGGCGCGCCTCGCAGGACGACTCGCGCAACTGGATGCGAATGCATCCATCGAGACGCTCGACGCGGCCGCACTGGGCGCCGTGGCGGCCGACGCGCTCGCGGCGGTCGCCGAACGGCTGACCACGGATGAGTCGGCGTGAGCGCGGGCAGCGGCCATTTCGCGTATTCCCAGGCCCGTCTGCAGGCGCGTTTCGGCCAATCCGCCGATCCCGCCGCCCTGCAGAGCGCGAACGCTGCCCGCGATCTCGCGGGTTTCCTCAGCGCGGTGCGCACTTCTCCGCAGCGACGCTACACGACACGCCTGGCGCCCGGCATGGATCCCCACGAACTGGAGCGGCACCTGCGCTACGAGTGGTCAGCACTCGTCGACGAAGTGGCGCGCTGGCAACCCACGCCCTGGCAGGAAGCCATCCGCTGGACTGCGCTGGCTGCCCTACCTGCCGGCGCTGCAGAAACTCACCCGTGGCGGCCGACCTCCCGCATGGACTCGAGCGGATCCGGTGCTGGGTCACATCGTTGCGCTGGATCCTGCGCTGCGCGGCGCAGCGCTCGCCGCTTCACCGCTGCAGCCGTTCCGTCTTGCGCTCGAAACAGGCGCTGGCGACGTCACGGCAGCCTGGCTCAGCCATTGGCGGACGCTGTGGCCCGCGGGCAGTCGTCACGTACGCGCCATGGAGCCGGATCGCGCGCGATGTCGCGTTGCTCGACGCGAAGCTGCGGGAAGCGAGTCGGCGGAGACAGCCGGGAGTTGCACGCAGGCGTTGTCGCACCGGTTGCTGCGCACTTTCCGCCGTCACCCACTCTCACCCGCGGCGGCCGTCGCGTACCTGGGTCTCGAAGCGCTCGGACTGCTCGGATTGCGCGGTGGCGTGATGCGTCGCGCCGTCGTCGTGCCGGGGCCCGCATGAGCCTGCGCTCCGCCACCGCCCGCTGGTTCGAACTGCTCACCTCGCGCGAGGAACTCGGCGCAGCCCTCGATTGCCTCGCGCGGACGCGGTCGGTCGAGTTGCAAGCCTACAGTCGTGCCGAATCGCGCCTGCCGCTCGGCGACCTGAAGCGCGTGCTCGACGAGTTCGAATCGCTCGCGCGCCGCTTCCGGCCGTGGTGGCCGGCTGCGCTGCCATGCACGGTGAATGCGGAGCACGCACTCCTCGATGCACCGCAGGCCGCGCTCGGCAAACTGCGCACCTGGGCGACGGCGGCGGAGCCGGTCGTCGCCGAACTCGAGGCGCTCGCGCTCGAACGGACGGAAATCGACACGCTCGAGCGCTTGTGCAATCGCGGGCACCGGCACTGCCGCGTCTCGATCGCATGGCGTCCGCCGGACCCGTGCTCGCGAGCCGCATCTACGTGCTGCCGCCCGACACGCCGGCGCTGTCGTTGCCACCGGCATTGATCCACCAGTTGTGGACACCGGAATCCGGCCGCGAGACCTACCTCCTCGCCGTCGGCCCCGGCGAAGACATGAGTGAGCTCGACGCCGCATTGGCGGCGCGCAAGGTGCATCGCGTCGCGATCCCGGCGGACCTGCCACAGGACCCGGGCGAATTGCGCGCGAACCTGCAGCAACGACGCACGGCGCTCGACACCAGGGAATCCTCGGCACGCGCCGCGCTGGCCAGGCTCGACGCTGAGCACGAGGTGCCGGCGGCCCTGGGCGAGGTCGCGCTGGCCGCCTGGGTCGTGACGCACGTGCCGGAACTCCCGGTGACGGAGCACTTCGCCTGGATCACCGGTTGGTGCGCGGCTCGTGACGATTGCGGACTGCGCGCAGCACTCGACCAGCAAGGCCTGCACTACCTGTTGCGCATGACGGACGCGCCGGCAGGTACGGTGGCTCCGTCCGTCCTGCGCAACCCGCGCTGGGCGCGTCCGTTCGAAACCATGACCGGCATGATGGGAGTGCCCGCTGCGGGCGACGCGGACCCGAGCCTGCTCGTCGCGATCCTCGCGCCATTGATGTTCGGCTTCATGTTCGGCGACGTGGCGCAGGGCGCCATCGTCGCACTCGCAGGCTACTTCCTGGGCAAGCGCGTGCCTGCGCTGCGCCTGCTGTTGCCGGGCGGACTGGTCGCCATCGTGTTCGGCTTCGCCTTCGGCAGCGTGTTTGCGCGCGAAGACGTGGTGCCCGCGCTCTGGCTGCACCCGTTGTCGCAGCCGCTGCCGGTCCTGGCCGTGGCGCTCGGCTTCGGCGTCGTGACGCTCGTGCTCGGTCTCGCACTCGATGCACTGCAGTACTTCTGGCGTGGACAGTTGCGACACTGGTTGCTCTGCGACGCGGGCCTGCTCGTCGCCTACCTCGGACTGGTCGGCACCGCGATCGACCTGAGCGCCCTGTGGCTGCTGCCGCTCGGCATCACGTGGTCGCTGGCTGGTGCAGCGTTCGCCACTCCCGCGGCCCGCCCCGCGGCCGTGGGCAACGCCGCGGGTGAGTGCGTGGAGCGACTGCTGCAGCTCGGCGTCAACACGGTTTCCTTCGTCCGCGTCGGCGCGTTTGCGCTGGCGCACGCGGGCCTGTGCTCGGCCGTCGTCGGCATGGCCGAAGCCGCAGGACCCGGCTACTGGCCGGTCTTGATCGTCGGCAACGCCGCCATCATTGCGCTCGAGGGCCTCGTCGTCAGCATCCAGACGACACGCCTCGTGCTGTTCGAGTTCTTCATCCGCTTCCTGACGGCGCGCGGCCGACGCTTCGAACCGCTCACGCCGCCGCCGGCTTCGCTTCCCGGAGGCACGCCATGAAACTGCCCGCACGCTGGATCCTTGCCCTCGCCACGATGACGACGGCAACCGTCGCGGTGGCTACGTTCACACTCATCGCCGCGTGGCCCGCGCTCGCAGCGGAAGCTGCCCCGTGCCACCCGATCCCGACGTCCTCCGCTGGGGCTTTGCCTCCGCTGCGCTCGCAGCGGGACTCGCAGCGCTTGGCGCGGGTTACGCCGTGGCGCAGGTCGGCACCGCCGCCCTCGGCGCACTTGCCGAGAAACCCGACCTGTTCGGTCGTGTGCTCGTGATGGTCGGACTCGCGGAGGGCATCGCGATCTACGGCCTGATCGTCTCGATCCTGATCCTCAATCGACTGGGCTGACGTGGCACAGGTCGTCTACATCGGCGGCGAGGCAACGGCGGCGGGCTTCCGGCTCGCCGGTGTCGATGCCCGCGTGGCCGCGGCGGGCGACGCGGCCGCAATGTTGCGACAGGCGTTCAGCGAGCGCCCGGACTGCGTGCTGCTCGATGGCACGCTGGTCGATTACGTGCCGGCCGCGGAACTCGAGCACGCACTCGTCGCGCTTGCGCCGCTGTTCGCCGTCGTCCCGGACATCCGCGGACGGGGCACGCCTCCTGATCTCGTGCGCACGGTGCGCAATGCGCTGGGAATCGACTGATGAATGACGTCGAAAGCCTGCTCGAAGCCCAGACCGTGGCGCTGTTGCGTCGGCTGGGGCGCGAGCAGGAATCGCGCACCCGTCACATCCGGGACGAGACAGCGGCGCAGTCGGCCGACATCGTGCGCAAGGCGCGAGCCGAAGCCCGGACGCGCGTGCACCAGGCCGTGATCGACTCGCGGCGTGAAGACGAACTGGCGCTGGCAAGGCGGCGTGCGGCACTCGACACGCAGGCGCGACGCAGCCGCCAGGCCACGATCCGCGAATTGCTCGAGCGGTCGTGGCAGGTCCTGCCGACGGCATTGCAGTCGCGCTGGCTCGACGCCACCGCGCGTGAGCGCTGGTGCGACGCCGCTTGCGCTGCAGCCCGCCGCAGCCTGCGTCATCTCGATCGACTGCAAGTGGAAGTCGACCCACAGTGGCTGGCCCACGTCGGACCGCTGGTGCGGGTCCGGCTCGAGGGCCCGTCGAACGTCGAAGTCACGGCCGCTGCAGGCCTCGGCGCCGGACTCCGCATCCGCGCGGGCGACGCCTGCCTGGACGCCACCCTGGCAGGCCTGCTGGCCGCCAGGGAGCGGATCACCTCCGAGTTGCTCGCGGAGTTCGAGCGCCAGGTGGAAGCGCGCCCGCTGGAGCCCGCCTCATGAGCGAAGCACGCATCACGTGGATCGGCGGACCGGTACTGAAAGCGGCGGCGACGGGACCCTTCAGCATCTTCGAGGCGCTGGCCGTGGGTGAACGCCGCCTGCTCGGCGAAGTCATCCAGCTGCGCGGCGACGAAATCGTTGCGCAAGTCTACGAAGACACGACGGGACTCGAGCCGGGCGTGACCGTCGTCGGGCTCGAGCGACCGCTGTCCGTGACGCTCGGTCCCAACCTGCTCGGCGGCATCTTCGACGGCCTGCTGCGACCGTTGTCGCTCGCCACGGACTTCCAGATCCAGCCGGGTGCTGCCGAACGCGGCGTCGCGCGGTATCGCCTCGAGTTCACCGTGCAGGACGGCGACGCAGTGAGCGCCGGCGCGGTATTCGCGAAGACCGTCGAACCGCGACCGCAGTCGTTGCTGGTGCCACCATGGGCAAACGGGCGCGTCGAGGCCCTGGTGGAACCGGGCGAGCACCGCGATGACGAAACACTGCTGGTGCTGGTGGACGACACCGGCCGCAGGCACGAACTCACGATGCAGCACGATTGGCCCGTGCGCCGGCCGCGACCGGTGCGCGAACGGCTCGGCGTCAATGCGCCGATGATCACGGGTCAGCGCATCCTCGACACGCTGTTCCCCGTCGCGCGGGGCGGACGCGCCGCCCTGCCCGGCGGCTTCGGCACCGGCAAGACCGTGCTGCAGGAGGCACTCGCCAAATGGTGCGACGCCGACGTCATCGTCTATGTCGGCTGCGGCGAACGCGGCAACGAAATGGCCGAGGTGCTCGACGAATTCCCACAACTCGAAGACCCGCGCACCGGGCGGCCACTCGCCGAGCGCACGGTGATCATCGCCAACACCTCGAACATGCCGGTGGCAGCCCGCGAGGCGAGCATCTACACCGCGATCACGGTGGCCGAATACTTCCGCGACCAGGGGCTCAACGTCGCGCTGATGGCAGATTCGACCAGTCGCTGGGCCGAGGCGCTGCGCGAAGTGTCCGGTCGCCTCGGCGAGTTGCCGGGTGAGGCCGGCTACCCCGCGTACCTCAGTTCTCGCCTCGCTGAGTTCTACGAACGTGCAGCGCGTGTGACGTCGCTGGCCGGCGCGGAGGGCTCGGTCACGATCATCGGCGCGATCAGCCCGCCGGCCGGCGACTTCTCCGAACCCGTCACGCTGCACACCAAGCGCTACGTGCGCTGCTTCTGGGCGCTGGACCGCCAGCGTGCGCAGGCCCGCTTCTACCCTGCGATTCACCCGCTGCAATCCTATGGCTCGGACGTGCAGGAACTCGCCGACTGGTGGAAACGCTCCGGCAACCCCGACTGGCTGATGCAACGACAGCGCGCGCTCGAACTGCTCGAGGCGCAGGCGCACCTCGAGCGCATGGCCCGCATCGTCGGCCGTGATGCGCTGCCGGCACAGCAGCAGGTGCGGCTGCTGTGCGCGGACCTGGTCAACGAGGGGTTCCTGCGGCAGTCGTCGTTCTCGAAAGTCGACCGCTTCTGCTCGCCTCCGCGGCAGGTGGCAATGCTCTCCGTGCTGTTGCATTTCGCCGATCGCGCCGATGCCGCCGTGGCTGCCGGGGTGTCGCCGGCGCAACTCGCGGCCATCCCGCTGCTGCGACAACTGCAGCGGCTCGGCGAAGAATTCGGCGAGGACGACCTGCTGCGCCTGAAGCAATTGCCGCGGCAGATCGATTACGAGTTCGACCAGCTGCAAACGGTGGCCAGTCATGCAGGCTGACCTGCTGCTCGAAAACGCAGTGACCCGCATCGAGGGCCCGCTGCTCTTTGCGCGGCGCGAAGCGCGCGTCGGACTCAACGCCGCGGTCGAAGTGCTGGCCGGGAACGGGCCGCCGCGGCTCGGTCGCGTCGCCGCACTCGACGAGACGTCGATGGTGATCGAAGTGCTGGAGGCGACGTCGGGACTCGCGCTGCGCGGCACCCGCATTCGCCTGCACCCGGAGCCGCTGTTGTTCGGGGTCGGGCCCAACCTGCTCGGCCGCGTGTTCGACAGCGTGGGCCGACCGCTCGACGGGGGCCCGCCCGTCGCCGCACGCACGCGACGTCGCATCGAAGGTCTCGCGATCAATCCGGCATGGCGCGCATTGCCGCGCGATTTCATCGAAACCGGCATCGCGACCATCGACGTGATGAACAGCCTGGTGCGCGGACAGAAGCTGCCGCTCTTCAGCGCGGGCGGGCTGCCGCACGACCGGCTCGCCGCGGAAATCGCGCAACGGGCGCGGCTGCGCGGCGCGAAGGGCGAGGAAAGCTTCGCGGTCGTCTTCGCTGGCATCGGCGTGCCGCACGACACGGCCGATCAGTTCCGGCTTGCGATGGAGTCGAGCGGCGCGCTCGGTCACACGGCGATGTTCCTGAACCTTGCGGACGAGCCGGGCATGCAGCGCCTGCTCACACCGCGCTACGCGCTGACTGCGGCCGAGTACCTCGCCTTCGAGGAAGGACGCCACGTGCTGGTCATCCTCACCGACATGACCAACTACTGCGAGGCCCTGCGCGAAGTCTCCGCGAGCCATGGCGAGATCCCCGGTCGCAAAGGCTACCCGGGCTACATGTACTCGGACCTCGCCTCGCTCTACGAACGGGCGGGTTGCATCCGCGGACGTCCAGGCACGTTGACGCAATTGCCGATCCTGACCATGCCCGGCGACGACATCGGCCACCCGATCCCGGACCTAACGGGCTACATCACCGAAGGCCAGATCGTGCTGGACCGCGAACTCGACCGTCGCGGCATCTATCCGCCGGTGCGCGTGCTGCCGAGCCTGTCGCGGCTGATGGACGCGGGCATCGGCGAAGGCTTCACGGACCGTGACCACCCGGCGCTTGCGCACCAGTTGTTCGCGGCCTATGCCCGCGCACTGCGAGTGCGCGTGCTGGCAAGCGTGATGGGCGAGCAGGGACTGCCCGAATCCGACCGCCGGTTCCTAGCGTTCGGCGAGCGCTTCGAGCGCCAGTTCGTCCACCAGGCCCACGCACGCACGCTCGAGGACAGTCTCGAGGCCGGCTGGGCCGTCCTGCAGGGCCTGCCGCACGGCGAACTCACGCGCCTGTCGAACGCGCAGATCAGCCGGCACCTGCGCGAAGAAGCGCATGCCTGACAGCGGCGAAGTTGCGGTCACGCGGGTTGCGCTGCTCGAGTTGCGCGACGAGCGCCGGCTGGTGCAGGAGGGGTACGAGCTGCTGGACGAAAAACGCGTCATGCTTGCAACCGAGATCCTGCGCGACCTGCGGGCACACGACGTTGCGCAGGCGGCACTCGACGGGTTGTGGCTCGATGCTCGCGCGGCGCTCGCAGCCGCAGTGGAGGTTCACGGTTTCGAGGACCTCACGGTCGAGCCCCCCTGCCTGCTCGACCCGGTGCTGCTGCGAAAATCCGAGCGCAGCTTCCTCGGCCTGCGCCTGACCGAGGCGTCGCTCGACGCGGCGCCGTGCGTGCCCGACGACCCGCCCGTGCGCGACACGCCGGAACTCAAGCGCTGCGCGAGCACGTTTCGACAGCTTGCCGGCGAACTGGTCGCCGAAGCAGCCCGGGCCGCGAACCTGCGCCGGCTGATCGACGAATATCGCCGCACGGAGCGGCGCGCCCGTGCGCTCGAGAACGTGCTGCTGCCGGAAATCGACCATTCCCTGAAGTTCATCGAGGAGCAACTCGACGCCGTCGACCAGGAGGAAGCCGTCCGCGTCCGCAACGCCGCGCGTGGGCATTGACCCGGCCCGCACCTCCCGGGCTTGACCTGTGGGGCAGCGGGTCGCTAGCTTGCGGCCTGACCCCGGGGAGGACACGCATGATCAAGGACGCCGTTTCACCGCTCGAACCTCGTTACGAGGACCTGGCCGGCGACGCGCCCGGCCGCAAGGCTCGCCGCCTCTTCCTCGCGACGCGACCCAAGTTCCTGACGGCTTCCGTGCTGCCCGTGCTCGTCGGCACGGCCTGGGGCGCCACCCTGGCGGGCGGACTGCAGGCAGGAGTCGCGGTCCTCGCCCTGTTCGCCACCGCCCTGGTCCATTGCGCCAGCAACGTCATCAACGACGTCGGTGACGACATCACCGGCACGGACCGCGATAACGCCGACTACATCCATCCCTACACGGGCGGCTCGCGGTTCATCACCAACGGCATCATGTCCGTGCAGGAAATGCACCGCTGGGGCTGGATCCTGATCGGCATGGCATCGGTGCTCGGCCTCGCGCTGGCGCTGCTGAAGGGCCCGATCGTCGTCGCGCTCGGTCTCGCCGGCATCGCCATCGCATGGCTGTATTCCGCGCCTGCGGTGCAACTGAGCGGCAAGGGTGTCGGCGAGTTCTTCCTGATGATCGCGTTCGGAGTGCTGCCCGTCTGCGGTGCGGCGTGGCTGCAAAGCGGCGTATTCGACCTCGGCAGCCTGCTGATCGCGATTCCGGTCGGCATCTGGGTGATGCTGATCCTGTGGATCAACGAAGTGCCGGATCGCAAGGCCGACGCGGCCAACGGCAAGCGCACGCTGGTGGTTCGCCTCGGGCTGAATCACGCGCGTCTCGGCTATCGCTTGCTGCACGTTGCGGCGTTCGCCTCGATCATGACGCTGGTCGTGTCGGGCTCGCTGCCCTGGTGGACTGCGGTCGGCGCAGTCGCGATCCTCGCAGGGGGATTCAAGGCCGCCGCGGGAATCGGCGAGCAGGTCGCGCGCCCCGCGCTGACCAAGAGCATCGAAATGACGATCGGCCTGCAGGCGGTGGGCTCGGTCCTGCTGTTCGTCGCCGCGATCTTCTCGCACTGACCGGGGATGCCCGTCGCCGAATCCGGCTCACTGCGACTCGTCTTCGGCGCAAGCGGGTACATCGGCACCCACCTCGTGCCGCACCTGCTGGCCGCAGGCAAGCGCGTCCGTGCCTCCGCCCGCAACGTCGAGGTGCTCAACGCACGCGGCTGGCAGGACGTGGCGTGTGTCGCCGCGGATGCCCTGCGGCCAGAGACACTCGCCGCTGCCCTGCAAGGCGTCGACGTCGCCTATTACCTCGTGCACTCGATGGCCGCAGGCCGGGGTTTCAGTGCGCTGGACCGCGCAGCCGCCCGCAATTTCGGCGCGGCCGCGGCCGCGGCCGGCGTGCGTCGAATCGTCTACCTCGGCGGCCTGATTCCTGCCAACGCCCGCTCGGAACATCTGCGCTCGCGCGCCGAAACAGGCGACGTCCTGCGTGCCAGTGGCGTACCGGTAACGGAGCTGCGGGCCGGCATGATCATCGGGCCGGGCTCCGCCGCCTACGAAGTGATCCGCGATCTCGTCAATCACCTGCCCGTCATGGTGACACCGCGCTGGGTGAAGTCGATCTCGACGCCGATCGCGCTCGACGACCTGCTCGCCTACCTGGTCGCGGTGGCCGACATCGACGATGCCGCGGGCAGGACGCTCGATGCTGGCGGCCCCGACACGGTGACGTACGAAGCGATCATGCGCTGCTACGGGCGGCTGGTCGGACGCCCGCCGCGCATCTTGCCCGTCCCCGTCCTGACGCCGCGCTTGTCGTCATACTGGCTGCGCCTGGTGACGACGGTGCCGGTCGGCATCGCGCAGGCGCTGGTCGAGGGTCTCGAGCACGATTTCGTCGCGCATGACGACGAACTGCTGCGCCTGGTGCCACGGACGCGACTGGGACTCGAAGCCGCCATTCGCGCCGCGATCGACGCGGACCGCCAGCACGCCGTGATCGCGCGCTGGGTCGAGGGTTCGATCGCGTGCCGCAATTTCCGGCCCGAATACGCGTTCTATGCCAAGCGTGAAGGTGCTATCGCACACGGTGAAGTCGAAGCCGCGCGGGTGTTCGCAACCGTTTGCACCATCGGGGGCAGGGACGGCTGGTTCTACGCCGACGTCCTGTGGTGGCTCCGTGGCGCGATCGACTGGGTGCTGGGTGGGCCAAGCTTTCGTCGGACGCGTCGGCACCCGACCGAGTTGCGTGTCGGCGACGTCGTGGATTCCTGGCGGGTGATCGCGCTCGAGCCGGGACGACGGTTGACGCTGCTGATGGAAATGAAGGCGCCGGGCGCCGGCGTGCTGGAGTTCGTGGTGCAACCGGAGGGCGCGGGCGCAAGCGTAGCAGCGACGGCCTACTGGCATCCGGCCGGCGTGTGGGGACTCGTTTACTGGTTCGCGCTGGTCCCTGCGCACGTCTTCATCTTCAAGGGACTCACGCGCGCCATCATGCGACGCGCGGCGCGCTGAGCGCGGCAAGAAACCACCAGCGCGTGTCGCACCTGCGGCACGTCGTGTCCCGGTCGGACGCCCAGGCAACCGATCCGTGCATCACTCGGCGGCGTCTTCCGCCGCCTTCGACGCGCCGAACCGGTAACGCATCGACAGCGTCACGTAATTCACGTCGTAGTTGTAGGGATCGACACCCAGGCCCAGCACCGTCGGCAGCCCCGCCGGCTGCGAGACGAACGACCAGTCGCTGGTCTTCAGCGTCTCGTACCACCAGTTCAACATCAGGTCGGTGCGCTCGTTGAAACCGTATGTCACGCCGGCCTTGAACGAACTGAGCTCGCTCGACACCGCCGGGAAGTTACCGCCGTTGATGCCCCCGATGTTCGTGCGGGACTTGCCGTCACCGTAGGTGTAGTCGACGTTGACGCCGATCTTGTCGGTGAACTGCGCGTTGACGCCCGCGCCGTAGGTCTCGAAGTCGTCCTCCACCTTGCCGTTCCAGTCGGCGACCGTGAACGTGCTGCTGCCACGGGTCCGCGAATCGATTTTCTCGCGACCCAGCGTGGCGTACGCCGCGATCTTCTCGTTGACCGTCCAGTTCAGGTCGACGCCGTAGCGACGGTCCAGGCCCGAGACCAGGCCGAGATCCGACTGCAGGTAACTGTCGTCGCCGTAGTGCACGTTGGCGCTCAGCGACAGAGGGAGCGAGCCTACTGCCACGTTGGCGAGCAACTCGCCGTAGGCACGGTAGCGATACGCCTGGTTGTACTTGCGCATCAGCGGGTTCTGGCCGAACGCGGTGCCGACGGACACGTCGTACCTGTCCGGGTCACGTTCTTCCACGCCGCCCTTCACGACGAAACCCAGGTACCCGCTCGGGCGAAACTGCGCGCGGCCCCAACCATCAAGCACTTCTTCGCTCGAAACTTCGAGCGTGGAGCCCGTCCGGTCGGCCTTGCGCCACTCGCCGCCCACGCCGACCGTGAGGTCGTCGTACACGTCGTAGTCAGCGGAGCCGTTCAGGCGCGTGCGCTCGTAACCGTAGACCGCGTTGACTCGATCTTCGACGATCGGGAACAGGTCGGTATGCACGATGGACGTGAATGCGGCCTGCCGACTGTCATTCTCGCGCTCGTCGTAGGACGCGGAGCCACGCAGTCGCAGCCGGTCGAGCGGGCGGGCGGCGACGGTCAGGTCGGCTCGCATCACGCTCACGTCGCCGTCGAGGTTGGCGAGCGGCAACGCGTCGACCGCGATGTTCGGGTTGATCGTGTACGGGTTGAAGCCGGTGTCCTGGGTGCCCTGGCCCATTGCGCCCGACAGCGTGATCACCGTATTGCCGGGCAAGCCGTACCAGCCAAGCGACAACGCGAGTTCGCTGTAGAAATTGTCTGGCTCGAGCGCCATCTGCCCGCGATCGCCGCCGGGGACGGCCGCGTTGAAGGCGTTGTCGAACCGGAAGGTCGCGGCCTTGGTGTCGTAGATCGACGCCAGGTAGCCGAGCTGCGCGAACCAGTGCTTGCCCTGGTAACGCACGTCCGCATTGATGCGATCGGTCGTGTCGTCGATCGGCCGCAGCATCTCGGACGACACGCTGCCGAACGAGCCGAAGCGCGGGCGCGTGCCGCTGCGCTCGTCGCGCTTGTAGTCGAGTCCGAACGTCCACTTGTCGCCGAGGAAGTAGCGGCCGTTCGCGCCATACCGGTCACGATCGAAACCAACGTCCACGGAACGCAGGCTCGTGCCCAGCGCGGCCATGCCTGCCGTGCTGCCTGCGGTCACCCAGCCGGCCGGCAACGAGAGGTCGGCGCTGCCGACGCCGCCGAAGACGGTCTCGCCGGTGTCCGAAATCCGGTGCGGGATGCGGTCGTACGACAAGCCGAATTCATAGGCGCCCTGCTTGCCGCCCTCGATCGTTGCCGCGCGCGAATCGAGGCCGAGGTCGAGCAGTTCGTAGTCGATGCGGTAGCCGGACTCGAGCATTGCGCCGCCGGTGGCATTCGCAACGACGTACACGCCGTCCTCGTCGAGTCCCGTGTAGTCGCCGAATTTTGCGCTCGAGTCATCGAGCCAGCCTGCGCCGAGTTCAGCGTCGGCCGAGTAGCCCTTCGCGAACGTGCATTTCTTGCAGGCCCACGCCGACGTGTCCGGGGCGGCCGTTTCTTCGGCCTGCACGCCCGAACTCGCCGCGAGCAGGACGGTGGCGACTGCGATCGATAACTTGTGGCTGCGTTGTTCCATGTCGATCACCGTGTCAGCGACGAACCCGAGGGGTGGTTCGATCCGTGCACTTGCGAGTGGCAGTTCATGCAATTGCCGAGGGCCAGCGCCGTCGTCGGCGACGGGTTGCCGGGCAGGCCCGACGGTCCATACGCGAAGCTCGGGTGGCCCTGCTGGGAATGGCAGGACTGGCACAGCACCGGACCGCGCATCTTGACCATGCCCGGGTTGCTGGAACCGTGGGCGGCGTGACAGGAGGAGCAGTCCTCGGTGACTGGCTGGTGCTCCCACAGCATCGGGCCGCGCTTCTCGGCGTGGCATTCATAGCAGGTGTCGTTGATCGTGGCGCGCACGAGTTGCTTCTGCGCCGTCGTGCCGTGCGGCTGGTGGCAGTCGCTGCAGGCGAGCCTGGCCTGGCGCACCGGGTGCGCGTACGGCTTCAGGAACTGGCTGCGCTCGGCGACGTGGCAGGTGTAGCAGACTTCGGCCTGGGTGGCCTTCGACAGCACGGCGTCCTTGGCCTGGTGACTGTCATGACACGACGCGCACGAAACCGAGTTCACGTCGTGCGGACCGATGTGCCACTGCGCGGCCTGCGTCTTTTCGTGACAACCGAGGCACATCGCGTTCTGCACCGGGACCGGCGTATCCGCCAGGCGGCCGAACTTGATCATCGACGGGCCGCGATTCGCCCTTCTTGACCTTCTTGGTGTGATTGCCGCCCGGCCCGTGACACGCCTCGCACTGCAGGCCGCCCTTGCCGAACGGCGAACGCGCGTCGTTCGGTTGCGCATGCGCCGTGTGGAAGATGTCGTTGACCTCGGGACCTTCGTGGCAGGTGAGGCAGGTGTCGGCACCCTTCGCGCTGTAGGGTGCGCCGGCGTTCGGCGCCTTCTCCGGCACCCCGGCGAACGCGAGCACGGGCCCCAGTCCCAGGGCGATGAGCAACAGTCCTCGCGGGAACGCTGGCGTTAACTTCATGTCGGTGCGTCCGTCTGTTTTGGGGTTGCGCATCAGTTGCTGTTCTGGAACTGGCCGACGCCGTGCGGACCTTCACGTCGACGGCCCTGCCCGGGACCGTGACAGTCGGCGCAGGTTTCCACCGGCGCGGCGGGGGTCGCGCTGTTGGCGTCCTTCACCGCACTGAACGAGCCGCCGTTCAATTCCATGTGCTGCCTCGCAGTCGCGCCGCTGTGGCACGCGGAGCAAGCCGCGCTGGCCGGCGTGATTGCCACGTCGCCGGCCGGAGTCGAGCGATCAGGTCCGGCGTCGATCGTCGTCGCAATGGCCGTCGCGGAACTCGGCGGGTAATAGGTATCGGGCAGGTGGCAGCCTTCGCAGTTATTGAGCTTGCCCGGATACACCACGGAGCTGAAGTCGTAACCCGTGTTGCCGAAGCCGCAGACCTTGTAATTGGCTGCGTGGATCGCGTGGACCATGTACTTCAGGTCGATCGACTGGTCGTTCAGCGTGCCGGTCACCGCTTCACAGTTCGAACCCGCGACGCGGCGGTTGATGTCCGTCGCATTCGGGTTATGGCACGTCGCGCAGAGCTCAGCGTTGCCGGTACGGCTGTTGCCGTGCAGCGTGAGTTCCTGGTGGCAGTTGTTGCACTTGACGATGTCGACGATCGTTCGATACGCAACAGGCGTAGCGTCCGTGATCGCGAAGGCCTTGCCGACCGAAGCGACGGCGAGGCGCTCGAGCGTGCCGTCGCCATTGACGTCGACGGCCGGACGGCCTTCGATGAGCGCCGCACCCGATCCCTTCGCGTCCACGGGAATCGCCACGGTCGCCGTTGCGGTAAAGCCGCCCGCGAACGCGGGGTCGGCCACGCCGTTGGCCTTGAAGTCGATGCGAATCGGCTGGGCCGGCGTGCCGGTCGCGGCCGTGGCCGACAGGCTGCCAGTGTTGGTGAAGTCCGGCTGGGTCGAATAAGCAACGTCGACAGCCAGCGAGGCCGATGCAGTTCTGGAACGGGCCGTTGGCCGCCCTGATGTCGTACGGCGCGTTGCCATTGGTCGGATCGACGACGCGGATGGTCACCGTCGGCCTCTGGCCCGGCGCGGAGTTGGTCACGTTGAGGACTTCGTACTGGAACCTCGCGGCGGCCGCCTGCTCCGGGATCACGTGAGCGCTCGAGACCCGCAGGTTGGCGACGTCGGAGTTCGGGCCGTGGCAGGACGTGCACGTGTCGTCCGTCGCGGCGACGCCGCCGTGATTCTCGCCCGTGACGAAATTGACGTTGTCATGGCAGGAGCCGCAGGTCGCCGCGTTGACGGTGCACGCGCCAGTTGCTCGCTTGCGGCGTGTCGGCGTCGCTTTCCTCGTGGCAGGTGGTGCAGTTGCGCTTGTCCTGCGGATACACGACGTGGCTGTAATCGGTGAACGTGTTGCCAAAGCCGAAGATGCCGTAGAAACCGCCGGCCTCGACGCTCGGCAGGCGTCTCGCCCGAGTGGATCTTGTGGATCATCACCTTCAGGTCGATGGTGTTGCCGGACTGCGCGTCGTACGAGTACGACTCGTGGCACATCGCGCAGTACTGCAGGTCGAAGCGTGCGCCGCCGTGGAACGAGAGGTTGTCGTGGCAGGCGTTGCAGGTGTCGTTGTCGACGATCTCGCGGCCGGACTCGTTCACCGGCAGGTTGGTCGCCGGCGTGAACGTGTAGATGGCGTTGTTGGCAGGGATCGCCGGCGTGAGCCGGATCTCGAGGCCGACGCGATGCGGCAGCGAGCCGTCGTAGGGAATCTGCTGCGTCACCCTTCAGGCTCTTGGCGAAGGTGTAGGTGTAGACGCCGTTCTGCCGGTCCGTCCAGACGCCGGCACGTCGCGGTCTCGGTGTAGGCCTGGTTCGTCGGACCGGTGCCCGTGACCCGGTCGGCCGGGGTCGGGGCCGGTGTGCCGGGGAAGGCCTCGGTCCTGCGGGTGATCGCGTGCCAGGTGCTCGAGGCTCCATTGACAGCGGGCTCGAGCCGTGCCAGGACGAAGCGGATGTTGGCGGCCGGCAAACCCTTCAAGCGAGAAGTTGTCCTCGTCGCGCAGGAAGAGTTCGACGACGGGCTTGCCGTCGTCCTGCATCGTGACTCGCGTGATGGAGGCGACGATCGTCTGTCGCCGACGTGATCGGAATGGCCGCGCCCGTGCCGGGCCCGGGCGGGAACACCGGGTCGGGAGGAGTGGTGGTGTTATCGGGGCCGTTGTCACCGCTGCAGCCGGCCAGCCCGAGGGCGAACGCGCCCAGGCTGGCAAGCAGGATAACCCTGCAACCGCGAATGACGATCCTTACGCTTCGTTGACATCGTGCGACTCCGGCCGACGGGCAACCGCCAAAACGCTGACGCGCATGCAATGCGCGTCGCGAGCGATGTTAGAGGGCGCGCGGGATATGACGACAGTTCGGTTATCCGCATTCTGCGTCGTCGTGGCTTATGCGCCACAACAGCAGCTGCGGTCAGAAGAAACGCAGCTCATTGCGTGCACTGGCCGTAGGGCAGCGTGCCACAGTGCAGCTTCTCGGTGTCGAAGGTCTGGCCCGGGCCGTGGCAGACCGCACAGCCTTCGGCGGACGACGACGGCACCAGCGTCCTCGGCCACGCCGAAGCTGCCGCCCTGCGACGCCATGTGCGTCGCGGCTGCGGCCGAGGCATGACACCCCTTGCAGGTGCCCGCCGTCGCGGAGTCGGCGAGGTCGTCTTTCCAGGCGAGCGTGGCGGCGCCGCTGGTGAGGGTCGTACCCGCATCGACCGTGATCGGCAACGCGCTGTCGTCGGGCCGCGTTGAACTTGCCGGCAACGTGGCAGCCCTCGCAGCGGGCCAGGCTCTGCGGGTACGTCACCGCACCGATCGGCGTGACGTTGCTTGCATGCAGGCCATGGATGAAGGCACCCAGCGCGAGCGGACCGAAGTTGTCGGCGTCGAAGGTGCCGCCGAGGCTCGAGTTGTGGCAGACCGTGCAGATCATCGGATCACCGGCGCGGCTGCCGCCGTGCAGCGCGAGCTTCTTGTGGCAGGTTTCGCACTTGGCCTGGTCGACCAGCTTTTCCCGCGCCGGGCCGCCCGCGAAGGCAAACGCGCTGTCTGGATAGGCCTGCGAGCCATCCGCCAGTCGCCGCCGGCCCTCCAGCACGACCATCAGGCCCCGTGCCGAGCGTTGCCGTCGTCGAAGCCGGACGGCAGCACGGACGCGAGCGTGTAGCTGAACGTGCCGTTGCCGTTGTCGACGATGCTCGCCTTGTTGGCGATCAGGTCGATCGTGATCGCCTGGCCACGGTTGGCCGCGAGCAGGTCCCCGGCCACGTCTGCGACGTTGTGGATGTCCGGCGTCGACCAGGCGAAGTCGAGGCGCAGGCGACCGGTGGCGATCGCCTTGACGTCGATCGGCGCGCCGGCGGCATCGAGGATCTGGAACGTCACCTTCGGCGCCTGGCCGGCGACCGCGTTGTCGACCTGCAGGATCTTGTACGTGAACAGGCTGCCACTCTCGATCGCCTTGCGGTCCGGATCGTTCGCTTGTGTGCACTCGAGGATGTCGCCGGCGGCACCGTCGGCGCGGTGGCAACCGCTGCAGGTGCCGTCGTGCGGCGTGTAGCCCGGCGGCAGGATCGTGCTCGTGTGCGTGTAGGTGTACGTATAGAGGCCCGTGGTCGCGCTCGGACCGGTCTTGTTCAGGCCGGCGTCATGGCATCCGCCGCAGGCGGCCGCACCCGGATTCGTGTTCCAGTCGTCGCCGTCCGGCACCGCTGCCGTCTTGACGTGGCAGGTTTCGCAGAAGCTGATCGGCTGCGGATAGGTCACTTCGCCGGCGTCGAACTTGGTGCCGTTGAAGCCGTACACGATGTAGGGGGTCGCGCGCGCTTCACCGCGGTGAATCGAATGCGCCATGTAGGCAAGGTCGACGGACTCGCCCGAGTCCGGGTCGATCGTGGCCGGGTTGTGGCAGACCGCGCAGTATTCGGCGCTGCGGCGTGGCCCACCGTGTTCGCCGAGGCGCACGTGGCAGGTTTGCAGTTGGCGGTCGCGGCGATGTGCTTGCTCGAGGTCGAGGGCACCGCCATTCGGCACGAAATCCTTGAACGGATTGTCCGGCGCGAGCGCGCGGGCGCTGCCCGGCATGTCGATCGCAATGCTGATGCGGTGCGTCAGGGCAGGATCGTAAGCCGACCGCGATCGGAGTCGTGACCGTGCTGAGATCGACCGCCGATGTGTAGCGGTACTTGCCCGCACCAAGCTCCTGCCACCCGGCGGCGACGCCACTTTCGGTGTTGGCCTGCACGGCACTCGCCAGGGCGGGAGTCGCAATGTTCGGCGTCGCGTTGCGGTTGATGTAACTCTGCCAGCGCGACGGGAACCCGTTGGCGGCCGGCACCAGCTTGGCGACGCCGAGACGCAGCGTGGTGGCGGCCAGGCCGAGCACGGCGCCGCCCTTGGCCGTCTTGACCGTGATTTCGATGACCGGCTTGTTGCCGGTGATCGCTGCGCTGTCGATCGACACGACGAGCGTGCCGATGTCGGCGATCTGCTGCGCGGTCAGCGTCGAGCCGGTGCCGACGTTGCTGACGTCCCCACCGAGCGAAATCGGCACATCCGCGGGCCCGGTCGGCCCGGTGGGCCCCGTCTGGCCGGAATCGCCGCCACCGTCCGGACCCGCCGGCCCGGTGCCGTCGTTGGTGCAACCGGCGATGCCGATCGACGCCGCCAGTGCCAGCAAAGCAATCATGGGCACACGGGACCGCGCGAATACCGCGCGCGCTGGAGAATTTCATGACAGGCTTCCTGACTCGTTCATTGGGATGTCGTCCGCGGGGGTCTTGAGGCCCTTCCGCCCGGCCAGCACCGGGAGGATCGCGATGATAGTAGGCATCGGTTAATTAGACTCGTACTCGTACATCTCCGTATGAACGACGGGCATGCGTCGCGTGTCAGCGATATGTCACGGCGGCAGTTGTCTATTAGCAGGGTGGGTGTTGTCCTTTAGACTGCCGCGCACAAGTACTCCCCCCACTTCATCGAAACCGGAGAATTCCCGTGCTCAAGGCAACCATTGCCAGCGTTCTAGCCCTGACTGCCGCCCTGTCCGTTGCCGGCTGCAACGGCAAACCCGAGGAAGCGGCCAAGTCCGGCGCCGCCCCCGCCACCACCCCGGCCGGCACGACCGGCACCCCGCAGACGCCCGCCGATCATCCGCCGGCACGACCGGCCGGTGAAGTCGACCTGACGGGCATCGCCAAGGCCGACGGCGGCAAGACGGTGCTCGAGGTCTTCACCGAGAAAGCCGCCCTGGCGAACCAGAAAGTCATTGTCCGCGGCAAGGTCGTGAAGACCAATGCCGGCATCATGGGCAAGGACTGGGTGCACGTCCGCGACGGTTCGGGCGACGAAGGCAACAACGACCTGACCGTCACGATGACGGCGCAGCCGATGCCGAACGTGGGCGACACGGTCCTGGTCACGGGTACGGTCGTGCTCGACAAGGATTTCGGCATGGGCTACCAGTATCCGGTCCTGGTCGAAGACGCCACCGTGACGATCGAAGCCGCCACGGATATGTAAGCGAATCGGTCGCGGATGGCCGGAACTGACGGCCGTCTCGCACCGACTCGAAAGGCCGGGCATCTTGCCCGGCCTTCTTGTTGCGCGTCGAATCCGCGCCAGGTCGCGGCCGGACGTCAAGTGGCAGGCTTCGCAGTTCCTGATCGTGAAGTTCGGGAAGCCGTGCTCGATTTGCGGCGTATAGCGCTTCGCGAACACCTTGTCCGTGCAGTCGATGCCGCTCGGGTCGAAGGCCTGGAACCTGTTTATCGCGTGTGCGTACGAGCCGATGCTGCGTGACCGCAGTTCGAGACGTGGGCCGCCAGGTACTAGGTATTCTGGATGCGCCTTTCGCCACGTCGGCCCGGACAGTACATCAAGCATGTGCCCACCCGAACGAGAAATCCCTGCCCACCTCGGCGAAGCAGGGTGTAGTGGGCTCCAGGCGGTGCGGATGGACCCGAAGGTCCACCCCGCTCGCCTTGCGGTCAGGCGAACTTCAACTCACTTCGTCTCGAGGATGGTCTGACGACCATTCTCGAAGGTCTGCGGCGTCCAGCCATTCTGGTACGCATGACCCTTGGTCGCGGTCGACTGGTGGCAGCTCGTGCAGGCAGCAGCCGATGCGCCCTGCAGCGTGTCGTCGAGCTGGTTGGGCCACGGGGCCGCCCCTGCATCGATCGTGGTCGCCACGGCCTTGGCCTGGTCGGGAATCACGCCGAAGCCCGGTACGTGGCAGGCCGCGCAGTCGTTGAGCGCCCGCGGATACGTCGGGGTGTGGAAGTTGTGGGTCCGCATCACAGGTGCACCGTTGGCGTCGGCCGATCCGAACACCGGATAGCTGCCCGCGCCGGGCCAGTTCCGCAGCAGCGCCACATCCGGCGCCCAGGCATAGATGCCGTTGCTGCGATAGATGACGATCGGGCTCTGCCCTTCTTCGCCGGACGAGTGGATGGCGTGCAGCATGGTCTTGAACTCGTACGTCTGGCCTTTCAGGCCGTCGTAAGAGTCGGTGTTGTCGACATTCATGCCGGCACGGACGTTCTGCTCACTCGAGGCCGCGTTGTGGCACATGACGCACATCGTGACGTTGTCGACGCGGTTGCCGCCGTGCTGATAGAGCGAGCCAACGTGGCAGGTCTGGCAGTCGGAGGTGTCGGCGATCAGACGACGCTGCTCGGCCGGCAGGGCACCCGTGCCCACGATGAATTCGCGGGTGGGGGTGAGGGCGCGGACCTGCATCACGCCGTCGGCATCGGCCGGGTTGACGGCGACGCACCCAGGGCTTGCCCTGCAGGGCCACCATGCCGCGCGTGCCCGCAGCAATGCTGGCGTCGACCGGAATGGTCGTCGTCGCAGTGTTGCCGGAGCAGGTGGTATTGGTGGTGCTCAGGTTCACGGCAGCCGGCTGGCCCGGGCGAAGTGCCGAAGCCGGTGACAAAGTCATCACCCTGCGCATAGCTGCGGAGCATGCTCAGGTTGTTCCGGTTCGTGGGCGTCGTGGCCGGCGGAACCGGGGCCAGCGCAGGAATGGCATGGAACGCCGGGGCGCCAGCAGCAGGAGTGGTGTTGCACGGATTCACCGCGACGCCGTTGTAGGTGGCCGTCCAGGAGATCAGCAGGTTCGTCGCGTTGTCGACGATCCCGGTGATCTGCATGTCGATCTTGTCGCCTTCAACGACGGACGTATCGACGCCTTCCCAGATGACGCCGCCGCGCTCGGTGGCAACGCCGTTGTGGAAGTCGGTGACTGCGACCAGTGACGAGGCGACACCGCTCGCATTGTGGCAGTCCTGGCACGGCGTCGTGGCGTCCATGGACTCATGGAACGTGGCGCCGGAGGCCGCGAAGTCCCAGCTCTCCATCGAGCCGTGGCAGCTCAGGCAGCCCGGTCCGGTGACCGGCATCGCGTTGACCTTCGCCAGCGCACCACTGCTCGAGGTGTGGCACACGCTGCAGTTGGTCATGTAGGTCGGGTAGGTGACCGAGTACGGATCCTCGACATCC
Source organism: uncultured Gammaproteobacteria bacterium (assembly GCA_963743995.1). Taxonomy (GTDB): domain Bacteria; phylum Pseudomonadota; class Gammaproteobacteria; order Steroidobacterales; family Steroidobacteraceae; genus RPQJ01. The sequence continues at coordinate 36,606 of CAVUSC010000024.1, forward strand.
CCGCCCGCCGTGTCTTTCAGCTGGAACTCGCCGCCCGGCATGTTGTGCGAGTTGTGGATGCCGTGGCCGATGGCGACCAGGCGCGGATAGGTCGTGTTGGTCGCGTCATGGCACACCGTGCAGGTCGCGCCATTGGTCGGGTAGCCGTAATGGAAGCCGTTGCCCATGGTGCCGTGGCAGCCGGAGCAGCCCGCGGTGCTGACGAGGTTCTCGTCCGGCGAGCTCGGGAAGTCGCCCATCACCATGGCCCGCGGCGTCCCCGAGAGACCTTCGATGCGGAAGGCATAGCGCGAGGGGATGGCGCCGAACTGCGTGAAGCCGCCTTCGAGCGTGATGGTGTAGTTGCCCGCCGTTCCCGGAGTGAACGTGACGGGAACCGCCACGTCGCCCGGCACGCTCGCCTCGACCGTGTCGATGGTGTTGCGCAGGGTACCGTTGAACTGGTACTTGCGAGCCGCGGTGGTCAATGCCGTGTAGTTGACGCCGTCGGCCTTCACGTTGAAGGTGATGACGATGTCGGTCGGGTCGGTCACGCCTTGCGCGATGACGATGTTGCTGACCGCAACCTGCGGCGCCAGCGCGTGCATTTCGGCGACGCCGTAGGCGGAACCGTTGTCGTGGCAGACGCCGCAGGACTCACGCGGCTCGATCTTGGCGCTGGCGCCCGGGGCGCCCGTGGCGCCCGTGGCACCGGCAGGACCGGTCGGACCCACTGGTCCGGTGGCGCCCGTGCCGCCCGCGGGGCCCGCTGCCCCGTCCTTGCCATCGTCACCGGAACAGCCCGCAAGGCCTGCTCCGAGCGCTAACAGCGCGACGAGCGGGACGAGTCCGCTCTTCAATGTACTCAGTCTCATGATCGACTCCCTCGCTCGACGTCTGGCCGAGCAGAAAAAACCTGGGGCGTAATGTCCCAACCCTGAAATTTACGGGGGCCATGGTAGGACTCAGGTTGCAGCGCAATAACTTCGGATTACCGAAGTTTTGCTGCGAGTTAGGGAACTTTTCCGTTGCAACGCAGACGAGTCGTGCGCGGTTGAATCTCGTTCGCAATTGCAGGAATGTCACTCACTGGCGAGCTCGTTCCCGCCATCGTGGGCAGCACCTAGTTGCAGCGTCGCAATGCGGATACACAAGACGCAGGTCTATTCATGATTGCCTAGCTCCACGTTCCGGCGACCGCTCGCGGCTCCGTCACCTGACTCGTCGCGTGTCGCATGGCAAGATTCCAACCCTTGGCCACACCGGCCGATGCAGGAACACCAGGGCATGCCCAGCAAGGATTGGTGGAGTTCGCTGTTCGCCACGATCGATGGCAAGCGCTCGCAGGAATTCGCAGGGTTCCTGACGCCCGACGGTGAGTTCCGCTTCGGCAGCCAGCCTTCGGTGCATGGCCAGGCGAACGTCGCGGCCTACGTCGACGCGTTCTTCGGCATGATCGGCGGCAGCCGGCACGAACTGCTGCGGACCTGGGAGGCCGACGGCTCGACCGTGTGCGAAGGGCTGGTGCACTACACGCGACTCGACGGCTCGCAGGTCACGATCCCGTTCGTCAACGTGTTCTACCTGCAGGGCGACAAGGTCGCCCGCTATCTCATCTACATCGACAACGGACCGCTGTTAGCTTCACCTCTCCCGCCATGGCGGGAGAGGTCGGACGCAGTCCGGGTAAGCTCCAAGACCCTCACTCCCGCTCTCCCGCCAAGCGGGCGGGAGCGCTCAGCAGATCCGCGGCAGCGGATCGTCCTCGAGTTCCTCGATCACGCGTTCGCCGCCGAGCGGCGTGCGCAGGATGACGCGCTGCGGCTGGTGCTGGATGCGGCCGATGATGGCGGCATCACGGCCGGATGGCAGTGCACGCACGGCGGCCAGCGCTGCGGCAGCCTCGTCGCCAGCGACGACGGCAACCACACGACCCTCGCACGCCAGGAAATACGGGTCATAGCCAAGCATTTCGCACACCGAGCGCACGGAATCGCGTACCGGCACCTGCGTTTCGTCGAGGTGCACGCCGAGTCCGGTCGCCTGCACGATCTCGTGCATCACGGTGGCGATGCCGCCGCGCGTCGGGTCGCGCATGAAGCGCAGCCCCTTGGAACGTGCGAGTGCCAGCGTGAGCGGCAGCACGCTCGCGGCGTCGGACTGCAGGTCGCCGCGCAGGCCGAACTGCTCGCGGGCGAGCATGACCGCAATGCCGTGATCGCCCACCGGACCACTGACGATGATCGCGTCGCCGGCACGGATCTCACGCATGCCGAGCCGCAGGTTCGGGTTGCGAACGCCAATGCCGCTGGTATTCAGGTAGATGCCGCCGCCTTCGCCGCGACGCACGACCTTGGTGTCGCCAGCCGCCACCACGACGCCGATTTCCTTCGCCGCCGCGGCGATCCCGGCGACGACGCGCTCGAGCACGGCGAACTCGAGCCCCTCCTCGAGCAGCACGCCGAGGCTCAGGTATTTCGGCACCGCGCCGGCCACCGCCAGGTCGTTCGTCGTGCCGTGCACGGCAAGCGAGCCGATGTTGCCGCCGGGAAACTCGATCGGCTGCACGGTGAAGCTGTCGGTCGTGAACGCGAGCTCGCCGTCCGCGGCATTCCAGGGCAACACGGCCGCGTCGGATTCCGTGTCGAGCAGCGGATTGGCGAGGTGGCGCGCGAAGATCTCGTGGATCAGCTCGCGCATGTAGCGCCCGCCGTTGCCGTGCGCCAGCGCAACGTGTGTGTCCTGCATCGCTCATCGTCCAACCTCGCGCGCGGGCGTGCGGCCGATGGCCGACAGGGGCACCTTCGCTTCTTCGTTCCAGGATTCGAGTTCGGCGCGGATGTGCTCCCGCATCTGTTCGCGCACCGAGTTCACCGAGTTGAAGAACTCGGCCATCATCAGCACCCAGCAGTACATGCCGCGCGGTGTAAGGCGGATCGCGTCGGCGTCGTGGCGCGTCGCGCCGATAGCCCGCATCGCCAGCAGTTCGGGCGCCATGCGCAGCCAGAATGCCTTGCCGTAGCGCCGTTCGATGTAGTCCCGGCGCAGTTCGCCGCCGAAGAGCCGCACCAGGTAGTCGTAACGCATCTGCTCCCTGGTGCCCACGGGCCGGCGCTGCGTGATGCCGCTCTGCCCGCCCTCGATCCGGCGGCAATAATGGTTCAGCGAAAACGTCGTCGAATAGTAGGCGCCGCCGACGTAGCTGAACGCGCCGCTGCCGACGCCGACGTAATCGTTCTGGTCGATGATGTACTCGTCGAACATGCCCTGGTTGCGCGAGAAACACCACGCGGACGACGCCTGGTACTCGCCCAGCAACCGCCTCAGGATCAGTTCGTACATCGGGTGACGCAGCTTCGGGTCGCTCAGCCCCATGCTCTTTTCCATCTTGTGCCGCGCGGTGGGCGCGGTCATCAGCGGATAGAACGAGACCTGGTCGGCGTGCAGCAACTGCAACACGTCGAGGTCGTGCTCGAGCATCGCCAGCGTCTGCCCCGGCAGGTTGAAGATCATGTCGACATTGAGCGTCGGGAAGATACCCTGCGCGGCCGCGATTCGTTCGCGAATCACTGCGCCGCTGCCGTATTTCTCCAGCCGGTCCATCCCGGCCAGCAGGCCGTCGTCGAAACTCTGCACACCGACCGACAGGCGCGTGACCCCCGCGTCCCGGTACCGCCGCAGGTCGTCCGGCACCAGGTGGTTCGGGTTCGTCTCGACCGATACCGCGCGCACGGGCGACAGCGAATGCACGAGTTCAAGCGTGGCGATCAGTTCGTCCGCATTGACCGTCGGCGTACCACCGCCGAAATAGACGTCGCTGAAGCGGAATCCCCGCTCGTGGTAAAGGCGGATCTCGCGGCGCAGCGCCTCGAAGTAGCGGCCGGTCTTCGATTCGTTGTAGCGCACGCGGTGGAAAGAGCAGAACGGGCACAACACCTCGCAGAAGGGCACGTGCACATAGAGCTGGCACGGCGCTGCGGGCGCGGTGGGCATCACCTCGGCGGACTCGTCTTCGGTGAAACGCATTGCCTGCGCATACTCGTGACGCAGGACGGCGAGGAATGGTCGTTCGAACCAGGGCATGGACACAGTCTATTCGCTTCCACCGATGAAGTCGGCGACCTGGCCGTAGCTCAGCCCGCCATCGTTGCAGGGCAACTGCTCGGGGAGCAGGACTTCGAAGCCTCGCGCGGTCAATCCGGAGAGCGCGGTCTCCGTCAAACGCCGATTCTGGAACACCCCGCCCGTCAGGCCGACGAGCGACGAGCCTGTCTCGGCGCGCAGCCGTTCGGCCACCTGCACGATGCCGTCGGCGAGGGACGAATGCACCGCACCGGCACGGTCGGCTGGGTCGGTCGTGGGGGACCGCAACAGCCAGTCAACGAGCGGCGCCCAATCAAGCTGCAATTGTCCCTCCGTCGCCGGCCGAACCTGCAATTGTGGAAAGTAGACCGGGTCGCGCGCGGCGGCCTCGAGCCACATCGGCCCCTGCCCTTCGAAGCTCGTCTCGCTGCGGCCGAGGATGATGGCCGAGGCGGCATCGAACAGGCGGCCCGCGGCGCTCGATCGCGGCGAATTGATGCGCCGCTCCCAGGCGCTGCGGACGATCGGGTCCGGCACCTGGACGGGACAGTCTCGATCGAGTTCCCAGCACACGGCGGCTGCACTGCGCCACGGCGCACGGCCGGCACGGTCGCCGCCCGGCAGATGGAAGGGTCGGAGGTATGCTGCGCGCCGCCATGTTCCCGGCGTGCCACAGAACGTTTCGCCGCCCCAGAGCGTGCCGTCGTCGCCGAGCCCGACGCCGTCCCAGGCGAAAACGATCGCAGCCGCGTCTGCCCTGCCGTGTTCGGTGACCAGCGCGGATGCATGCGCGCGGTGGTGCTGCACCTGCGCGTGCACCAGGCCACTCGCACGGGCCCAGCGCGTCGTCGCGTAGTCGGGGTGCGCGTCGCTCAGGACGATTTCGGCGCGCACGTCGTAGAGCCGCTGCAGGTCGGCGACGACCTGCGCGAACACCTGCTCGCTGCGCAGCGTACCCATGTCGCCGATGTGCGGCGACACGACGATGCGCCGGCCCCAGGCGAGGGCCACCGTCGTCTTCAAGTGCCCGCCGACCGCCAGCACCGGTCGTGGCAAGGCACGCGGCAGTTCCAGTTCTAACGGAGCAATGCCGCGTCCGAGGCGGATGGGACGGGCACGACCGGCGATGACGCGCACGACGGAGTCGTCGGCCGGCCGCGCAATCGGGCGATCGTGGTGCAGGAAGGCGTCCGCCACCGAGGCGAGCCGCGCCTGTGCTTGCGCTGCGGACGTCAACACGGGCTCCCCACTGACATTGCCCGACGTCGCAACCAGCGGGCCGCCAGACTCCTCGAGCAGCAACTGGTGCAACGGGCTGTAGGGCAGGAAGACGCCGATCTCATCAAGGCCCGGCGCGATGTTCGGGGGCAAGCCCACGCGCGAACCGGCGCGCAACAGGACGATCGGGCGTGCCGGGTCGAGCAACGCATCACGCGCGCCGGCCTCCGGTTCGAACTCGTGGCGGACGGCGTCCAGCCCGTCCTTGCCGAGCCAGGGATACATCACCGCCAGCGGTTTGTCCGGGCGGTGCTTGCGCACGCGCAGTCGCGCCACGGCAGCCTCGCTGCGCGCGTCGCACATCAGGTGATAGCCGCCGATGCCCTTGACGGCGAGGACGTGACCCTCGCGCAGGACAGCCACGGCGGCAGCCAGCGCGCCTTCGTCACCACCGCTGGGTGGTGCATGCTCGGCCGCGACGAACTCCAGGCGCGGACCACACACGGGACAGGCCACGGGCTCCGCATGAAAGCGGCGGTCGCGCGGATCCTCGTATTCCTTGCGGCACGCGTCGCACAACGGGAACGCACGCATGGTCGTGTTGGGACGGTCGTACGGCAACGCCTCGATCAACGTGTAGCGCGGTCCGCACTGCGTGCAGTTGATGAAGGCGTAACGGTGACGGCGATCACCGGGTTGCGCCAGCTCTGCGAGACAATCAGCGCAGCAGAAAAAATCCGGCGGCACCGAGATCTGCGGCTGCAGCGCTGCGCTGCTGGCAGCAATGCGGAAGCCGGGCTCGGCGGGAGCATCGACGGTAGCCTGTCCGGCGAGGACCGGCCGCGCGAGTGGCGGCGCCCGGTCGATCACGTCGCGCGCAAACTGGTCGATCCGTGCGAGTGGGCCGTGCAGCACGACCTCGACGTCGCCGCGCAGATTGCGCACGAAGCCGTCGAGAACGAGCTCGTGCGCGAGCCGGTAGACGAACGGGCGAAACCCCACGCCCTGCACACGGCCCGTCAGCAGCAGCCGTCGCGTGACTACGGCCGGTGCCGGTTGCGCCATCCTGCCCTGCTGCCCTGCGCCGTCAGGCTTCTTGGGCCTTGCGGCCCTGCCAGACGTTTTCGCGTATGCCGTCGGCCCACCAGATGCGGCAGGCACCTTCGTCCGAAACCATGCACGGCCCGATCGGGTGTCGCGGCGTGCAGGCCGCGCCGTACAGACGGCATTCGTTGGGGTAGATGCGTCCGAGCACGACCCGGGCGCAGTCGCAGCCCGGTGGCATCTGGCCGGCGCGCTTGCGCGACATCTCGGTGTACGAGGGCAACTGCACGCGTGAATCGTTCACCGCGTGCTGCGGCTTGAGGACGTAGCCCGACGCCGGGATCGGCCCGATGCCGCGCCAGTTGCCATCATTGATGTCCATCGTCTCGTCGATGTAGCGCTTCGCGGTGGCATTGCCGCCTGGCCGCACCACCTGTGGATAGCAGTTGTCGAGGAAACACTTGCCCTCGAGCTTCTGCCGCAACACCGAATACAGGGCGGCAAGCAGCGAGTCCGGCGCGAATCCCGCGATCGCGGTCGGAATGCCGTGCTGTTGCGGCACGAATTGCCATTCCTCCGGACCCATCACCGTCGCCACGTGTCCCGGTGCGATCAGCGCCTCGAAGCCCGGTTCACCCGAACCGAGCAGCATTTCCACGGCGGGCCACGTGCGGCGGCCCGACATCAGGAAGAGCAGGTTCGTCGGCGCGCCCTGCGCGAGCAGGGCAGCCGCGGGAGCCGTGGTCGTCTCGAAGCCCGCGGCCAGGAACACGACCTTGCGCGACGGGTTCTCGCGCGCAATCTTCGCCGCGTCGAGCGGGCTCGCGATCGGACGCACGTCGGCACCTGCCGCCTTGGCCTGCTCGAGCGAGCGAGGCTCGCTCTTCGGCGCATTGACTGGCACTCGCAGCATGTCGCCGTAGGCGACGAGGATCACGCCCTCGTGGACGGCGAGCTGGATCGCCTCGTAAATGTCTTCTTCAGGACAGATGCAAACCGGGCAGCCCGGGCCCGGGACCAGCTCGATGCTGGCAGGAATTGCCTTGCGCAGTCCCGCGGTCGTGATCGACCGCTCGTGCCCGCCGCACACGTTCATCACCTTGATCTTCGGCGGCAGCGGCAGCGCGCGGATGCGCTCGAGCCATTCGGCGGCGGTCGTCATGTCCCCCCCCTTGCGGCTTACGCCGCGGCTGCGCGGCGCGCAGTGATCTCACTGCGCAGCCAGCCGAGCCAGGCTTCGAAGCCAGGCCCGCCACGCCGCGTGAGCTCGATGATGTCGCCCCGGAAGCCCACCTGGCGCAGCGAGTCGCGCGCGCGTGCCAGGCTGAACTCCTCGATGTGGGGCAGCAGGTCGACCTTGGTGATCAGCGCGAGGTCCGCGCCGCGGAACATCACCGGGTACTTGGCCGGCTTGTCGTCGCCCTCGGGCACCGACAACAGCGTGAGGTTGCGGTGCACGCCGAGGTCGAAGCTCGCGGGGCACACCAGGTTGCCGACGTTCTCGACGAACAGCACGTCGACACCGTCGAGCGGCAACGAATGCAGCGCGTCGTGCACCATCTGCGCATCGAGGTGGCACGCGTTGCCCGTCGTGATCTGGATCGCCGGCACGCCGCAGGCACGGATGCGCGCCGCGTCGTTTTCGGTGGCCAGGTCGCCTTCGATCACGGCAATGCGGATTTCGCCATGGAATGCCTTGATCGTTGCCTCGAGCAGCGACGTCTTGCCGGAGCCCGGCGAGGACATCAGGTTGATCGCGAGCACGCCAGACCCATCGAAATGGCTCCGGTTGTGCGCGGCGACGCGATCGTTCTCGTCGAGGATCGCCGTGATCACCTCGATCGATTCGACATGACCCTTGCCGGCCGGCTGCGCCGCGAACGGCGCGCGCGTGGCGGCGGGACCCAGTGAGCAACCGCAATCGCGGCACATCAGCGTGACCTCGTCTTCATGGTGTTGCCGTCGTCAATGGACGGACTCTTCGGCCGTTTCGATCTCGACCCGTTGCAACAGCATCTCCTCACCGGCAATCACGTCCACGTGCCAGTCGTTGCAGCTGCCGCAGAGGAGTCGGTTCGATGCCGCCTCGGTCTCGGCCTTGCAGGAGCGGCAACGCACGCGAACTGGAACTGTCACGACCACGAGTTGCGCGTGCTCCGCCACCGTGCCGGCCGCGGCCAGTGGATACGCATGCTCGAGCAGCTTCGCCTCCACGCCGGAGAGTGGCCCCACGGACACGGTGACCGAGATGACCCGGCGTGCCGCGTTGTCGCGGGCCACGCGCTGCACCTGCTCGATCAACGCCTGGCAGATCGCGAGCTCATGCATGCTCGAGCACTTCCTCGAAAAGGTCCCAGGTGATGCGGGCCTCCTCTTCGCTGATCTTCTGGATGGCGTAGCCGACGTGGATCAGCACGTGGTCGCCGACCTCGATGGGCTCACCCTGCAACATGAACAGGCTCACCTCGCGCTCGATGCCCTTGGCTTCGCAGGTCGCGGTGAATCCGTCGATGCTGGTGATCTTCATTGGAACAGCAAGGCACATTTCATCTCACCCCGTGGCTCGGAACCCGCAGCTGGTACGAGAGGCTCGCAAACGCCGCACGCCTATAAAAATAGGTAATTGCACTGACTGCGGCTTCGCCGCATCAAACTGGCCCGCGGCAGGCGGGGCAACCTGAGCATAGTCCTCGACGCCGGGACGGTCGATTGCCGTCGCTGGAGCGAAGCGGTGCGTCGCTCGCAGGGGTGCCGGGCGTGCCGTGCTCCGGGAAATCCGCGATCGCATCGTTTGGCCGCCCTGTGACATTCTTCGCCCGCCCCGCCCCGGGGTCACAGCGTGAGCGTGCGTACCAATGACTAACCGAATGACTCTGGCGGGATTGCTGGCCGTTGGGCTGCTGCTGGCGGCATGTTCCAAACAAGCTCCCACCCCTGTGCCTGCTGACGACGAGGAGGAAGGAGCCACCACAGCCGTCGCGCCGCAGCCCGAGCCTCATGCCCCGAACTATGACCGGGCCGCGATGGCGACCGGCATGCTGATGCTGATCGACACCGCGCCGCAGTGCCAGACCTACCGTGACCAGCTGGAGGCCGCCAGCAAGACGCCTGCTGACCAGCCCCTGGCCGTCGAGCCGAGCGCGATCGTCGCACAGGCCAACGACGCGGGCTGCGCGAAGAAGTAATCAGCGGACGGGGCTGGGCGCTGCCGCGGGCCCCGAGTACCTGCTGCGCGCGGAAGCGAGCAGCAGGGTGCCGAGCGCGAGCAGGACTTCGTCGGCGAACGGGATCAGGTCGGGCACGAAGAAATCAACCACGAACAGCGTGCCCACGACCTTGAACAAGGTTGGGTACCGCAGGCCGGCGGCGAATCGCGTCACCAGGCGGCCGATCATTTCAGCGTCCTCCTGGCGTAGCGACGTCCACCGAGAGCGTGAACGTCCGGGCTTCCGAACTGCGCAGGGCGCCCACGCCCACGACCTGGCGCGAGATCTCGTCGCCACGTTCGTTGCGGATCGAGAGCACCACCGAGTATTCCCAGTCGCCGCCACGCTCCGAATGCCGGAGCGTGCCCTCGACGTTCAGCGCGGAAAACTTCGGCGTCGCATCGGACGCGGCCTTGGACGCCGCGCCGAACTGCAGGTGATGGCGGCATTGCGGGCAGATCAGCGCGCTTTCCAGGATCGTCGCCTTGCAGTGCGGACAAGAGCGCGTCTTGCCCACACTGCCCGACAAACCTGTGCGTCCCGTGATCATCCGCTGGCCGCGAGCCGCGCGGCTACTTCGCCGATTCCGGCCAGCCGAAGTCGGCGTTGCCACGCATGCGTGAACCCGCCGCGACCGTCAGCACTGCAGCCTTCACGTCGCCATTGATGATGCCCGTCTCGAGCAACTCGACGCGCGAACTCGCCTGGACGTTGCCGTGCACCTCGCCGCTCACCATGACGGTGGCCGCTGCGATCTGCCCCGTGACGTGCGCGCCCTGTTCGATCGTCACGTTGCCCTGCACGTTGACGTCGCCCTTGAAGCGGCCGGCGATACGGACGTGCCCGGCGCCCTCGATCTTGCCTTCGATCGTGACGTCCGCCGCAATCAGCGACTCCTTCGCGCCACCGACAGCTGGTAGGGCCGCACGTTCGGCGCGTCGCGCCGGCTCAGCGGCCGCGGGAGCTGTCGTGGGAACCGGCGTCGCCACGGAACGCATGGCCGGCTCGGAGGCCAGTGCAGCTGTCCCATCGGTACCGGGCATCGATGGATCTTTAGTCGGGTCTTTCCAGAGCGCCATGGGCTTTCCTCGTGTGTGTCTGCTCGATGTGGTGCCGGCTGAGGGATTCGAACCCCCGACCCCCTGATTACAAATCAGGTGCACTACCAGCTGTGCTAAGCCGGCCCGGTCCGCAAACGGATCGGGATTCTACCTTAACCTGCCCCGCCTGCTCCGGCCGGAGCAGGCGCCGGGTTTGCGGGGGGCGTCACGTCGCCGGCGGCACCGGGAGTCGGACAGGCCCGCATGTCGTAGGGCAGGCCGCCTGCGGGTTGCGCGCCGAGCGAGTCGAGCGACGGCAGGCCGCCGTTCGCCTGGCGATCGATATCGAGCCAGAGGACTTCCAGCATGCGCAGCCGGTCACTGGTCTCCGGCGTGAAGCCCGCCTTCTGCACGATGGCGGAGATCTCCGCCGCGCGGCGCGCGTCGGAATACACTCCCACCGACACTGTATTGTCCGGCTCGCCTTCCGCCAGTACGTAAGCGTCCGCGAGGCCGGCTGCCTGCAGGGTGGCCAGGGCATTGGTCGCATCGACGGGTGTGGCGAGGTTCGGCACGCGCACCCAGTAGCCGACACGCACTTCATCCTGCGACACGCGTCGGCGGCTGGCGAACCCGAGCCGCTCGAGCTGCGCATTGGCCGCGTCTGCATGCGCGGGATCGATGAACGGCCCGACGCTCACGCAGGCGGCGGCCAACAGGCCGGCATCGGTCGAGTCAGCGGCGCTGGGAGCAGCAACTGGCGGCGACTCGATGCGCAACCGGATGGGTTGCAGTTCGCGTCCGCCCGGCGTGGGCCTGGCGATCGTCGCAGGCGCAACAGGCACGACCCAGCGGGTCCAGGCCAGGAACAGCACGTTGGCAAGCAGCAGCAGCAGGAACAGGACGCGCAAGGGACCGCCCGGTGGATTCGACTGCGACGGATGGTAGCAAATCAAAAACAGAAGGCCCGGCCGCGTGGCAGCCGGGCCTCCCATCGTCGGTCGCGCCAGTTACTTGCCGGCGGCGATGTAGGCGGCGAGGTCGGCGACTTCGGCGTCGCTCAGCTTCAACGCCTCCTTGTGCTTCTGTGTGCCCGCGACGATCTTCTTCATCGTTTCGGTCAGCGCGGCAGCACTCTCGCCCTCGAAGTCCGCCACTTCGTGGCATTCGGCACAGGCAGCGGCGAACTTCGCCTTGCCTGCCGCGGCGTCGGCACTGGCGATGGTGCTGAAGCCCGCAATGGCGAACGTGGCAACGGACAAGGCAAGAATACGCACTACTTTCATCGGATCCTCCTCAGGGCGCACCGGGTATCGGGGCTGGGTGACGCCGAAAATGATAGCGGTCCACGCGCGAAATTCAGACCGTGAATACCGCAATGCAGCATATGAAAATACCGGACTCGGTCCGGGTTCGCACCGATCCCAGGTGCGACTGGACTGCCTACTTGCCGCCCACCATGTAGGCAGCAACGTCCGCGACCTGCGCGTCGGTCAGCTTCAGCGCCTTCTTGTGCTTCTGAGTGCCCGCAACGATCTGCTTGATCGTGCCCTGCAGGGCGGCCATGTCCTCGCCCTCGAAGTCGGCAACTTCGTGGCACTCAGAGCAAACGGCGGCAAACGTCGCCTTGCCAGCCGCGGCATCCGCATGCGCCGCGGAACCAAAGCCCGCGAGACCGGCAAGAGCGCCTGCGACTACGATCAAACCATTGAATTTGTTCAATTTTTTTCCTTAGAGCTCAGCGAATTAAGCATCCGGGACGGCCTGACGGTGACTACAGGACACCCTGTCACCCCCATTGGACAACGTCCGCCGGTTACCGTTCAAGCATTGTTTCGGCGATGCGTGCCAAACCGCGCAGGACGAGGTCCGGCACCGTCTCGCAACTGGTGCGTACGTAGGGCAGCACCTCACTCATGGCGCCGCCGGTGCAATACAGGCGCGGCATCGATTGCGTCCGTTGCGCCAGCTCCGCGCAGGTGCGATCGACGAGTGCGGCGACCGCGATCCGACAGCCGCGTTCGATGGCGTCACGGGTGTTGTCCGCGAACAGTGCCGCGCCGCCGGCGGGGCTCGCGGCAGTGCAGGCGGCCAGGTTGCTCGTCTCCGCATGCAGCGAGCGGATCATCATCTGCGGCCCCGGCACGATGAATCCGCCAAGGTGCTGGCCGGATGCATCGACGGTATCGAGCGTCGCCGCCGTACCTACGTCCACGACGCAACACGCTCCATGCGCCAGGTGATAAGCGCCGATCACCGCCACCCAACGATCGACGCCGAGCAGGCTCGGCTCGGCGTAGGCACTGCGCACGCCCGCCATGGCAGCGGTCGATGTCACGAAATCCACGCTGGTCACCCCCGCCCTTCGGGCCACGGCTTCAAGCATCGCCCGGCTGTCGCTGCCCGCGACCGTAGCAGCCACGACGTGCCCGATGCGGGTACCGCCGAACAACTCACGCTGCCAATCCGCGGCGGACCACTGCGCATGGACAGCCGCTCGTTGTGGCGACTGTTGCCCGTCGACCAGTGTCGCCCACTTCACGCGCGTGTTGCCGACGTCCACGAGCAGGATCATTCGACCGCCGCCTTGGACTGCAGCGACCGACGCAGGGTGACGTCACCGGCGTGCACCCGCTCGATCAAGCCGCCCGGGACTTCGACGCACAGCGCACCCTCGGCATCCGCGCCGCGTGCAACCCCTTCCAGCTGACCGTCGTGCCGCAGCACGGTGACTGCCGCGTCACGCAGCGAGTCGAAGCTGGCCCAATCGCGGGCGAACGGATGAAAGCCCAAGCGGGAAAATTCGGCGAGTCCCGCGAGCATGCGTCCGGCGACGCGCACCGCCGTGTCGACGCGGGGCGGCGGGTTGCCGCCACAGGCGGTGGCGAGATCCGTGACCGGCGTGGCGAGTGGACCCTGGATCGCGGCGCGCGCGGCTTCCGGCATGCACAGGTTCAGTCCCAGCCCGGCGACCACGTATGCGGGTCCGCCGGCTTCCGAGCGCATCTGCAGCAACAAGCCGCCGAGCTTGGCGTGGCGATGCACGACGTCGTTGGGCCATTTCAGCTGCACGTCTGCGGCACCGAGCTCGCGCAGTGCGCGCACGACGCAGACGCCCATGGCAAGACCGAGCGCCGGCAGGTCCGCCGGCATCTCGACGAACGTCCAGCCGATCGAAAAGGTGAGGCCGGATCCGAACGGCGCGAGCCACTCGCGGCCCCGACGCCCGCGTCCCGCCGTCTGCAGCTCTGCAAATACGAGGCGCGGCGCGCCAGGCGGCGGTGGGACGGCTGCATGCAGCCACGCATTGGTCGAACCCAGTTCGAAGAACATTTCCGTGGCCGCCGGCAGTTCGATGCCCGCCGCGGCTGCGCTGCGTCGCAACGCGTGCAGGTCGAGCATTTCTACCGCCTGCGCGAGCTGGTACCCCCGACGCTCGTGGCTCACGACGGCGATGCCGCGTTCGCGCAATTCGGCGACGGTTTTCCAGACGGCCGCGCGCGTGACGCCGAGCTCGGCCGCGAGCCGCTCGCCCGAGTGCGTCTCGCCATCCGCGAGCAGGCGCACCAGGCGCTCTGGGTTGTCGCTCATCGCGGGCGCAGGAGCCAGAGTCGGCGTGCCCGGTTCTCGATCCCGGCACGCATCCTCTGCACGTTGGCGCGATGAGTGAAGACGATGAATGCGGCCATGACAAGACCGAACACCACCAGCGGCAGGCTGCGCGGCGTGGCAATTGCAAAATACACGGGCAGCGTGGCCGTGCCGAGCATCGTGCCGAGGCCGACGAAGCCGGTGAGCAGCACGGTGGCGAGCCACACCAGCAGCACCGGCGCGAGCGCCATCGGCGCCAGCACGGCGATGGCACCGATCAGCGTGGCCGCACCCTTGCCGCCGCGAAACTCATACCACACGGGATACACGTGCCCGAACACCACGGCGGCCGCGCACACGGCGGCCAGCCACTCGCGATCCACGCCCGGATCGATGCCGATACCGGGCAGGTCGAGGCCAGGCAACCAGCCGACCGCAAGCAGCGCCTTGCCCACGTCGACGACGATCACGCCGAGCGCGAAAGACCAACCCTGGGTCCGCAGCGCGTTGGTACCGCCCGCGTTGCCGCTGCCTTGCGTACGGATATCGACGCCGCGCAGCTGGCCGAGCAGCAGGCTGCCGATCACCGACCCCAGCAGGTAAGCGACGAGGGCCTTGATTCCGAGTTCGAGCACGTTGCGTCCTCTCCGCGCGACGCGAGGATTCTAGCATCGGGCTCCGCGAGGTCGAGTCAGTGCGGGAGGAACACTTCGGCGAGCATGCAACGGACGGACCCGCCGCCGAGCGTCTCTATCGTCGGAATCGGCGCGGTCAGGATGCGATTCACAGTGGATGCAAGTCGTTCGATCGCCGCTGGGCCGAACGAGTGCTGCGCGGTCGACGACATCGCCAGCACGCTGCCCGTATCCCCGGCGCGCAGTTCGAGCACGTTGCCCGCGAAGCCGGCCATCTGCGCGGCATCGATGGTCTCGACGTGGCGACCGGAAGCGGCGAGGCTCGCCAGCACTCGCTCGCGGTCACGCACGTCGATGGCACTCGCGGCCACCACGCAACAGCGAGAGCCCACGGCAAGCATGACGTTCGTGTGATAGATCGGCACACCCGCAGTGTCGGCGGCCGCAAACGTGCATGGCGTAAAACCGAGTTCGTCGCAGAGCTCCGCCAGGGGTTCCGGATGAGTGCGCGGCGACAGGCAGGCGTATGCGATGCGTCGAACGTGATCGAAGACGATGCTGCCGGTGCCCTCGAGAAAGCGGCCGTGCAACTCGTGCTGCGTCAGGTCGAGCAGGCGATGGATCGAGCGCCCGCGCTCGGTTGCGAGCGACGAGATCAACTCCAGGCGACGTTCCAGCCGCCGGTTGCCTGCGAGCATCGGGTACAGCACGACGGTGCCGTCGGCATGCAGGCTCACCCAGTTGTTCGGAAAAATGGCGTCCGGGCACACCGGGCTCGGGGCGTCTGCAGCCACCGTCAGTGCGATGCCCGCCGCCTGCAGTTGCAGCACGAGGGCGTCGAATTCCGCGCACGCCTGCAGGTTCGCGATGCCGACGAGACGGGGTTCGTCATGCTGGAAGCGATTGCTGGCCTGCGTCTGGGGATTCCAGCCGAAACTGGCCGGCCGCACCATCAGCACGCAATCGGCGGTCTGCGTGACGGCAGTCGTTCCCAGCGGCAAGTCTACGGGCAAGTTGCTGGTCCGGCTCACAAAGCGCTCGCGCGTGCGAGTGCCTTCAGGTGACTGCGATCGGAAACCACGACGCCACCGGCCGGCTCGAGCGTGACGGCGAACGCGACCGGTTGCGACACGCGCAATGCCGGGCGGATCCGCACTGTTGTCGACTGGCTGTGGACCGGCACGTCGAACACTCCTCCGTCGACAGGATAGCGCTCGTCGCGGGCCGCATCGAAGATCCACAACTGATACTGCTGGCCCGCCGGCGCATTGGGCTCGAGGCCCGACAGCGTCAGGTAGCCTTCCTGCCGTTCACCATCCCAGACCACGTCGCCACGGACGTCCGTAGCCAGGCCCGATTCGTGTGTCCACGTCCAGCGTCCCAGGTGGTCGCCTCCGGCCTTGAGCAAGTACTCGCGTCCGCGCTCGACGTCAGGCTGCAGCGGGGAGATGCCGTGAACAGCGTCATCCGCGATGTGCGCGAGTCGCGGCCACCAGCCAACCAATGCAAGGACGAGACACGCCGCTGCGGCATACCAGCCACTTCGGTGTGTGTGAGCGCCGGCGACGAGTTGCTCGGGAATGAAAGGCGCATCGGCGGGAGCGGAGTTGCCTGACTGGCACCAGGCGTCGGCACTGGCATCGAGACGTCGGCGCAGGCTGCGCGGCAGTCGCTGCGGTGCTGGATCCTGCGCCTCACGAGCGGGCGACGCTGGATCCTCGGCGTCGCGCGCACGCGATGCCGGCAGCGACTCTTTCAGGGAATCGCCTGTTCCAACTGCACCGGGTTTTCGATCTTCATCCACTGCCGTACCTGGATCAGGCCACGCCGCATCTGCGTCTTCACCGTACCGAGCGGCATGCCGGTCGCCGTCGCTATCTCGGAATGCGTCATCCCCTCGAGCAGCCCCATGCTCAATACCTTGCGCTGGTCGGGGCGAAGCCGTGCAACGACCGCCGCCGCACGCTCGGCTTCCGCACGGATCTCGCCGTGATTGCCATGCTCGGCAAAGCGCACGTCTTCGAGTGCTTCCTCGCCGTCCATCATCGCATTCATGCGGCCGCGACGAATGCGGTCGATGAGACGACGACGCGCGATCGTAGTGACGAATACCTTTTCCGAACCCTGCGCCGAGTCGAAGCGCGCTGCGCTGCGCCAGACGTCGACGAAAATATCCTGCACCGCGTCTTCCGCGTCCGCACGCGAACGCGTCATTCGACGCGCAATGGCCCACACCAGCCCGCCGAACTCGTCAATGCACTGACGGACTGCCTGCTGATCGCCGCGGCCCACTCGCTCGAGGATGGACTCCGTCATGGCTTGCTTCCCTCTATTCGGTGGCGGTGGAACCCGGTTTCAAGACCGCGACCGGTCTTGATGTGGCGGAGTATAGACATGTTTGTACAGCTTTTGTCTATCATCTTGTCTATGACTAGAATAGGCCGTCCCAATCGAGTGGCAGGGTTCCAAACGCCCGTATCGGACAGCGCGAGGGGTATAGCGGGTTTCCCTTGTTGCGAACGAATCTCATTAAGGTGAGACTGCACTCCCTCGATCCAGGTACCTCCATCACGCAATGTCCCCTGTCAGTCTGGCCACGCTGCGTAAAGGCGCCCGGGGCGTGGTCATCGATGTGCGCGACGACGCGCAAAGCCTTGGCGACGAGGCGCAGTCAACCGTCAGCCGGCGCCTGCTCGAACTCGGTTTCGTGCCTGGGGAGGCCTTCGAGGTGATCGAGGAAATCTGGCCTGGCGGAGATCCGATCGCTGTGCGGCTCGGCAACACGACGTTTGCGCTGCGCCGACGCGAGGCGGACGCCGTGATGGTGGAGCCCGAGGCCGTGCGGAGCGCGCCGTGAACAGCCAGTCAGCGACCCTCGATCCCATGCGACTGGCGCTCGTCGGCGTGCCGAACTGCGGCAAGACGGCGTTGTTCAACCGGTTGACCGGCAGTCGCCAACGGGTCGCCAATTACGCGGGCGTCACGGTCGAGCGCAAGGAAGGCTCGTTCACGGGCCCGGCCCGGCAGCGCCTGTACAAGGTGCTCGACTTGCCGGGCGCCTACAGCCTCACGCCGACGACGCTCGATGAAGCGATCACGCGCGACTTCCTGCTTGGACGGCTCGCCGACGAGCCGCCGCCGGAATTCGTCGTCTGCGTGGTGGACGCGACCAACCTGCGGCTCAACCTGCGCCTCGTGCTCGAACTGCGCGACCTCGGCGTACCCATGATCGTCGCGCTCAACATGAGCGACCTCGCGGCCAGCCGCGGTTACCAGCTCGATCGCGAACAACTCGAGCAGGAACTCGGCGTGCCGGTCGTCGAGACCATTGCGGTGGATCACGACGGCGTGCGCCTGCTCGTCGACAAGCTCGAGACCTTGCCGCATCCCGGCGCGCGTCAGCCCGTCGCCTGGCGCGAGTCGACGTTCGACGAGATCCAGGGCACGCAGCGCGAGGTGCGCCGCATCCTGCAGCGAATCGGTTACACCGAGCCGTTGCGCAAGCAGGCACTCGCGCGCCTCGACGCGCTCGTGATGCACCCGCTCGCCGGTCCGGTGATTCTCGCGGCAATCCTGTTCTTCGTGTTCCAGGCGGTTTTCAGCTGGGCGGCCGTGCCGATGGATTTCATCAATGAAACCATCGGTGCGCTCGGCACCTGGGTGCAGCACTCGATGCCGGATAGCGCGCTGCGCAGCCTGCTGGTGGACGGCATCATCGCGGGCGTCGGCAGCGTGCTGGTGTTCCTGCCGCAGATCCTGATCCTGTTCCTCTTCATCCTTGCGCTGGAAGACAGCGGCTACCTGCCGCGCGCGGCGTACCTGCTGGACCGCCTGATGGGGTCCGTCGGTCTCTCCGGCCGCGCCTTCATTCCGCTGCTGTCGAGCTTTGCCTGCGCCATCCCGGGAATCATGGCGACCCGGACGATCCCGAACCTGCGTGACCGCATGGCCACGATCATGATCGCGCCGCTGATGACGTGCTCCGCCCGGCTGCCGGTATACGCGCTGGTCATCGCCGCATTCATACCGTCGCGACCCGTCGGCCCGTTCAACCTGCAGGGCCTGGTGCTGTTCACGCTGTACTTCGCGGGCATCATCGCCGCGATGGCGGTGGCGTTCCTGCTCAAGCGCACGGCCCTCAGGACCGCCTATCACCCGCTGCTGCTCGAGCTGCCCGAATACCACTGGCCGCACCTCAACAACCTCTTGATCGGGCTGTGGGAGCGCACCAAGGTGTTCCTGCAGCGCGTCGGCACCATCATCCTCGCGCTGATGATCGTGCTGTGGTTCCTGAGCACCTACCCTGCGCCACCGCCCGGCGCCGAAGGCCCCGCGATCGCGCACAGCTTCGCCGGCATGATCGGCCGCGCACTCGAAGTGGTGTTCGCGCCGATCGGCTTCAACTGGCAGATTTCGCTCGCGCTGGTGCCCGGTCTCGCGGCACGCGAGGTTGCCGTGGGTGCGCTCGGCACCGTGTATTCCCTGTCTAACGAAGGCGACGTCTCGGGCACGCTGGTGCCGATGATCGCGCAGACCTGGAGCCTGGCCACGGCGCTGTCGCTGCTCGCCTGGTATGTGTTCGCGCCGCAGTGCCTGTCGACGCTGGTCGTGGTCAAGCGCGAAACGAACTCCTGGCGCTACCCGCTCGCAATGGCGGCATACCTGTTTGCGCTGGCCTACCTGGCCTCGTTCGTGACGTTCCGTGTCGCGAGCGCCTTGCTGGGTTGAACGGGGGGACGTCCCGATGCTCGAATCGATGCTGGTGGGTCTGATCGTACTGGTGGCGACAGGCTATGCCGCCTGGGCGCTGACACCGGCCGTGTCACGCAACCACTTCGCCTTGCGACTCGCGCAGGACCTCGGCGGCCCCGAGGCACCGGGCTTGCGCGGGCGCGCGGCGACCTGGCTGCAGCGACTGGCCAAAGCGCCAGTGGGAGGATGCGGCGACTGCCCTGCCAACACGCTGACGCCCGCGGAGCGTGCGCAGAGCAAGGATCCACAGCACTGACTGTCATCCGGTCGCCCGCAACGGTCATATCGGGAGACACCTTGTCGGTGAGCAAGCGCATCGGGTTGCCGAGGTCTGCGCGCTCCCGTCCGCAACTTCGGTAAATGCGTGCAGCCCCTTCGGGGCCTCTTGAGGTGAAATTCGCAGGTGCCGCTTTTTGCGGTGCACGACGCATGGGCGAACGATAAATCGCCCGCTGCGCCGCCCTTCAGAGGGAGTCCAAAGAATGTTCCGGATTCGCCGCCTCGTCCCGTCCTGCGCGTTGTCCATGTTCACGTTGTTGCTCGCCCTGGCAGGACCACTGCCCGCCGCGGCACAGGAGGCTGCCGCGGCACCGCAGGCCAGCGCGGCCGACGCGGCCGCCACCGAGCCTGCGATCCCGAATTCGAAGTGCCTCGGCTGCCACGACGACGCCGAGATGAAGGACGAGGCCGGCAAGTCGGTCGCGGTACACGAAGCGCAGTTCGCCGCGTCGGCTCACAAGCGCGTCGATTGCGTGGAGTGCCATACGGCCGCGCTGACCGTGAAGCACAAGGGCAAGCGCCAGCCGCTCGGGCCGGTGTCCTTCGACGTGTGCATGGAATGCCACGAAGAACAGATCACGCCGTTCCAGAACAGCGTCCACGCCAAGGTCAAGGGCGGCAAGCCCGCGACCTGCCAGGGTTGCCACGGCAGCGTCCACACGGTCGTGCGCAGCAACAACCCCGCGGCGCCGATGGCTCCGCTGAACCAGGTGCGCAACTGCGGCGTCTGCCACGAAGAAATGATGGAGGGCTATCTCTCCAGCGTGCACGCCAAGTCCTTGTTCGTCTCGGGACTCACCGAGGCGGCCCCCTCGTGCAGCGACTGCCACGGCGGCCACGACATTCTTCGCCACACCAACGACGCAGCGACCTCGTCGCACAAGAAGAGCCCGGAGATGTGCGGCAGTTGCCATCAGGGCATCCTCAAGGAATGGAATGAAAGCGCCCACGGTGCGCTGTGGCGTGACGGCAAAGACGGCCCGGTGTGCAGTACCTGCCACGAGGCGCACGCCATCCAGCGACCAACCACGGTCGCGATGCGCGCGCACATGCCCAGCGACTGCGGTAGCTGCCATGCGGCACTCTACAAGTCGTTCCACGACAGCTTCCACGGCAAGTCCACCAGCGTCGGCCGCGAAGCCGCGGCGATGTGCTCAGACTGCCATACGCCTCACCACAACCTGCCGGCGAGCGATCCGCGCTCCTCGACCCACCCCGACAACCTCGCCAAGACCTGCGGCTCGAGCAACTGCCATGCCGGCAAGGTCAATGCGTCGTTCCTGACCTTCATTCCGCACAGCGACCCGATGGACAGGGACCAGAACCCGTGGGTCCATTACATCTACATCTTCATGTCGCTGCTGCTGCTCGGAGTGTTCGGCTTCTTCGGCCTGCACATGGCGCTGTGGCTGCAGCGCACGTTGGTCGGCCGGCTGCGCGGCGAATTCAAGGTCCAGCATTTCGGTCCGGGCCCGTACATCCGCCGCTTCACGGTTACCCAGATGTGGCTGCACGTGTCGATCATCCTGAGCTTCCTGCTGCTCGCGGTGACCGGCCTGCCCCTCAAGTTCGCGGCGGCCCCCTGGGCCCCGGGCCTGATGGCGGCGCTGGGTGGTCCAGAGGTTGCCGCGTGGCTGCACCGCTTCGCCGCGATCGTCACCTTCGGTTACTTCGCCGTGCACATCGGCATGCTGTTCCGCGACATCGTGCTCAAGAAGCAGAAAGGCTACTTCTGGGGCTGGCGGTCGATGACGCCGAACCTGAAGGACGCCCAGGACCTCTGGGGCAACTTCAAGTACTTCCTGTACCTCGGTCCGCGGCCGGCCTTCGACCGCTGGGCCTACTGGGAGAAGTTCGACTACCTCGCCGTGTTCTGGGGCGTCGCGATGATCGGCCTTTCGGGCCTCATCCTGTGGTTCCCCGACTTCTTCACCCAGTTCCTGCCGGGCTGGGCGCTGAACGCTGCCTACGTGATCCACAGTGACGAGGCCCTGCTCGCGACGGGCTTCATCTTCCTTTTCCACTTCTTCCATACCCACATCCGGCCGGAAAGCTTCCCGATGGATCCGGTGATCTTCACGGGCAGCATGACGCTCGAGCGCTTCAAGCATGAGCGACCGCTCGAATACAACCGGCTCGTGGCAGCGGGGACTCTGGAACAGTACTTCGTGCCGCCTCCCACTCAAGCGCAGATCCGGGTCGCGCAGGTCTTCGGCTTCGCGGCCGTCGCAGTGGGAGTCGCTCTGGCGCTGTTCATCCTCAAGGCGCTGATGAGTGGTGCGATGCATCTGTTCTGACGCGCAAGGGTATTGGCCGCGGCCGGCTCGGGAGCGTTTGCCCCGAACCGGTCGCAGCCGTTTCTGCTACGGTCTCAAGTGTGCCGGCATGATGCCGGCAGGTGCCGGAGGTCCTGGCTGTGGACCATCCCGCTGCAGATTAAAGACGCAGGCACAGCCATAGGGTGATTTCATGATGAAGCATTTCTTCGCGGGCATTACCAGCAACCTGATCAGCCTGGTCGGCACCGTGCTGATCCTGGTGAGCCTCCTGCTCATCGCCGCGCTGCTGTTCATGCAGGGCATGGGCTTCGAGGGCGGAGCCTATCTCGGCATCGTCACCTTCGTCCTGCTGCCGATGGCGTTCCTGCTCGGCCTCGCGCTGGTTCCGATCGGATTGTGGTGGCGCAAGCGCAAGGATGCGAAGCTCGCCGCGCAGGGCAAGGAAACCGGACACCTGCCCATCTTCGACCTCAACCAGGAGCGCACCCGTGGTGTGCTGCTCGGGTTCGTGGCGCTTGCAGTCCCATTGCTCGCGTTAGCCGCCGGCCTGACCTTCAAGGCCATCCATTACATGGACTCCGACGAATTCTGTGGCATGGCCTGCCACAAGGTCATGGAGCCTGAGTACACGGCCTTCCAGCGCTCGCCACATGCGCGGGTCGGATGTGCTGGCTGTCACATCGGCCCGGGTGCCGAATGGTTCGTCAAGGCGAAGATCTCGGGCTCCTGGCAGCTGATCGCGGTAGCCTTCGACCTGTATCCGCGCCCGATCCCGACGCCGGTTCACTCGCTGCGTCCGGCCAACGGCACCTGCGAACAGTGCCACTGGCCGACCAAGTTCCTCGGCGACCGGCTCAAGGTCCGGACGCATTACACGGAGGACGAAGCCAACACGGAAGTAAAGACGGCGCTGATGATCAAGGTCGGTGGCAAGCAGGCGGGCCAGTCGCAGGGAATCCACTGGCACGTCGACCCGAACCACCAGGTCCGCTACCGCGCCGACCCCACGCGCGAAACCATGTACGAGATCGAGCTGACGGACCTGGCCGAGGGGGGCACGAAGAAGCTGTTCAAGGGTGCGGAGCCAGCCCCCGAGGGCACTGCATGGCGCACCATGGACTGCGTCGACTGCCACAATCGCGCGTCGCACATCTATCGCAGCCCGGAGTTCGAGGTCGACCTCGCGCTGGAGGAAGGCCGCATCGACCGGTCGCTGCCGTACATCCGGCGGGAAGGCCTGCGAATCATCACGGAAAAGGAATATGCGTCGCACGCGGAGGCGCGCAAGGGGATCGCGGCGGCCGTGAAGGCGTTCTACACGCAGAATTACGCCGACCTCGCCGGCACGCCAGCCGTCGAGCAGGCCGGCAAGGCTCTCGGCGACGCCTACGCGTGGAACAATTTCCCTCACATGAAGGTGAAGTGGAACACCTACAAGAATCACATCGGGCACCAGGAATCGCCGGGCTGCTTCCGCTGCCACGACAACAAGCACAAGACGGACGACGGCGAAAAGATCGGCAAGAAGTGCAGCACCTGCCACAACATCGTGGCCGAAGAAGAAAGCGACTCCAAGGTGCTGCAGGAACTCGGCTTGCAGGAAGCCCCGGCCGAGCCCGCACCAGAGTCGCCGGCCACGGATGCAACTGCTTCCGCGGCAGCTGCCGAGGCGCCCGCCGCGGGAGCCTGACGCGGGACGCTGGATGGCGAAGGACGCGGGCATCGTGCGATGCTCGCGCCCCTCATGCCGCTGCTGAACCTGCTCAACGCCGAACTCGCCTTCGGCACCCATCCCCTCCTCGATCGCGCCGAGTTCAGTCTCGAACCGGGCGAACGGATCGGGCTGATCGGCCGCAACGGCACCGGCAAATCGTCGCTGCTCGAGGTGATCACCGGCCGGATCGCGCTCGACGACGGCGAACTGCAGAAGTCCGGCGGCGTGCGCGTGGTAGCGATTCGCCAGGAGCCCGAACTGCCGGCTGCGTCCACGCTGCGGGAATCCCTCGCACTCTGGGCCGAACTGGACTCGATCGACGACGATCGCGTGCGCTGGCGGGTGGACGCCCGCATCGTGGAATACCTGCATCGCTTCGGTTTGGAAGGCACGGCAACCACCGCGGGACTCTCCGGTGGTGAACGCAAGCGTGCCGCGCTGGCGGGAGCGTTTGCGCTCGAGCCCGACGTGCTGCTGCTCGACGAACCGACGAACCACCTCGACATCGACGGCATCGAACGGCTCGAGGACCTGCTCATCGCCGGCAGCCCGGCCGCCATCGTCGTCACGCACGACCGCTCGTTCCTCGACCGTGTCGCCACCCGCATCGTCGAGCTCGATCGCGGCATGCTGCGTTCGTACCCCGGCAATTACGCGGCGTACGAGCGACGCAAGGCAGAGCAACTGGCCGAAGAAGCCGTGCTCAACCGCAAGTTCGACAAGTTCTGGGCGCAGGAAGAGGTCTGGATCCGCCGGGGCGTCGAGGCGCGACGCACGCGCAACGAAGGTCGCGTGAAACGGCTCGAACAGTTGCGACGCGATCGCGACGCACGGCGCGAGCGGCTGGGAAACGTCAAGCTCAACGTCGACGCGGGCGAGCGCTCGGGCAAGCTGGTCGCTGAATTGCGCAACGTGACCAAGGCATTTGACGGCCGCGCCGTGGTGCGTGATCTCGACCTGCGCGTGATGCGCGGTGACCGCCTTGGACTCATCGGCCCCAACGGCGCCGGCAAGTCGACGTTGCTCAAGCTCATCCTCGGCACGCTCGAGCCAGACGCCGGCGAAGTCCGTTTCGGCTCGCAGGTCAGCGTGGCGTACTTCGACCAGTTGCGCGCGCAACTCGACCTCGACGCCACGGTGGCCGGGACAGTCAGCCCCAACTCCGACTGGGTCGGCGAAGGCGAAACCCGCCGTCACGTCGTGAGTTACCTGGCCGATTTCCTGTTTCCGGCGCAGCGAGCCGACTCGCCGGTGCGCATGCTGTCCGGCGGTGAGCGCAACCGGCTGCTGCTGGCACGGCTCTTTGCGCGGCCGGCCAACGTGCTGGTCATGGACGAGCCCACCAACGACCTCGATATCGAATCGCTCGAACTGCTCGAGCAGACGCTGCAGGACTACTCCGGCACACTGCTGCTGGTGAGCCACGACCGCACGTTCCTCGACAACGTGGTGACACAGGTGCTGGCGCCGCTGGGCGACGGCCGCTGGCGCGAGTACGTGGGCGGCTACAGCGACTGGCTGCGGCAACGGCCGGACTCAAAGTCTGCCCCCTCACCCGCTGCTGGCAAGGCCGCAGTCAGCTTGAGCACCGGCGGGACGGCGAAAAAGGCGCCGGTCAAGCTGAGCTACAAGGAAACACGGGAGCTCGAGCAATTGCCCTTGCAGATCGAAACGCTCGAAGCCGAACAGCGCGCGCTGGCTGCAGCAATGAGTGGGCCCGAGTACCACAAGCGCGGTGGCGAGCAGATGCGCAAGGACGGGGCTCGCGCCACGGCGATCGAACTGTCGCTCGAGGCTGCTTTCGAACGCTGGGCGGAACTCGACGCGAAGAAGAACACCATCGACCGCGGGTGAGCGCGCCTCGGTCGCTGCGCGCCACGTGCGTCGTGCGCGCCGTGTTCAGTGCTGCAGCCACTGCAGTTGCCAGAGGTCCTTGCCTGTCGCCATCACGATCGGACGCAGCGCGAGCTGGCCAGACTTGCCGAGGCTACGCTCGAGGTATCGTAATTCCTCGATCTGCGCCTTCAGGTCGTCGTCGAGCGGCGGCTCGTCGAAGCCACTTTCGCGCAGCATCAGGACGCCTTTCGCGCGCAATGCGAGTTCGCAGTGCAGGCGCAGGTAGCAGAGCATGTCGGCGACGACCGGGCCGTCGAACCGGTCCTGCAGCGACTGCAGGTAGCGCCCCGCGTGCGAGTCGAGGAATTCGCCCGCGTTGATCGTCTCGATCAGCTGCACGTCGGAATCCAGGTCCGACTCGAGCCAGTCCCGCAGCGTCTTTTCGCTGCTCTCGAAGGCGAAGTAGATGAGTGGCGGCAGGAGCATGAGTACGCCCAGGGTCGCGAACACTGGTCGCACCAGCAGCGTGTTGTAGACGCCGTGCAGGATCACGGCGGCGACCAGGCCGGGCAGGAACACGCGCAGCGACTTGTCGGGGAAGCGTTCGGCCTGTGAAACCGCCACGATGGCGAACACCGCCGTGGCGCCCCCGTGCATGATGGCCGTGCCGAAACCGCGGATGACCTGCACGGCGGGATGCGTTTCAGGCCGCATCAGCAGGAAGTACAGGTTCTCGAACAGGGCGAAGCCCGTGCCAACGGCAAAGCCGTAGATCGCCGCATCGACGAGCAGGCCGATGCGCCGCGTGCGCAGCAGGTAGACGATCAGGGCTGCCTTCAGCGATTCCTCAAGCCAGGGCGAAATCCAGCGTGAATACGGCACGTAGCCGACGTCGATGTGGTCGAGCAGGAATCCGTTGAGCCAGTAACCGGCGAACGCCGCCAGCATGCCCGCCGCGGCCGCAATGACGACCGCCTTTGCCCGAACGACCTTGAAGCTGTCGAAGTAGATCAGCGCGCCGAGGAACACCAACACGGGCAACAGGGCCATGGTGCCGCGCAGGATCCAGTGCAGGATCATGCGCGATAACCCCGCTCGGGGACTGGCGCCTCAGAGCACCTTGAGCGACAGCATGACCTCGTCCTCACCGTGACCGTCACCTTCGAAACCCCTGGCATAGCCCAGGGAAAGCATCATCGGCAGTCGATTGAGGACGTGCAACTGCAGGTCAAACTGCATGCCGACATTGAATGCTTCGACTTTGTCCCTCGGCGAGTCCGGATTGGTCACGAGCGCGGTCGTGAAGAGGGCCGAACGGATCCAGCTGCCATAGAAGCCGGGACTGCCCAGGGCCTCGAACCGGATCGGGGGCAGGTTCAGTTCAAGCATGCCCTTGACGAAGGAACGGCCGTTCAGCGCATCGATCTCGAACCCCGGCATGCTGAGCAATTCCCGGTAGCGCTGGGCTTTGCCATTGTCGACGTAGTTGTTGCGGAATCCGCCGAAATACGCGTTGGACAGCGGGTCCTCCACTTCGCCCGACGCCACGCCGGCACCCGTGCGGATCCAGACCGAGGTGTGGTCGAAGGGCAGCGGCCAGCCCATGTCGAACGTGCCGAACAGGGCGGGCGTGATGTCACTTTCCGCGTGATAGGCGTGCGCGAGCACGGACCACAGGATGCCGGTCTCGTCATCGACGCTGCCGACGGAGGATCGCGGGAACCGGTAGACCAATCCGATCTCCGCTTCGCCCAGCTGGTCGGTCGGCGACTCGACATTCTGGAAGCCGGGCAGGGTGTCGAGTTCGCCGAAATAGGCGACCTTGGCAACGAGGCTCAGCGTCTCCGGAGGTTCGTAGAGCAGCGGATGCTCGTAGGAGACGAAGCCGCTGTACCCCTTGTGACTGCGCTTGGTTGGACCGAACAGGTCGAAGAAATCGGCGGGATTCCAGCGCAGTCCCGCCGTCCACAGGTAGTGTCGGTAGACCAGCGACGCGTGCAGTCTCTCGTCGGACTCCAGCTCGTCATCCGGGCTGTAGCTGACCGTCAGGTTCACGTTGTCGAAACCGATCGGATCGCTGAAGCGCGCGAAGGCGCCAAAGGCCACCGAGTCTTTGTAACCCTCGACGATCGGGACCAGCGATTCGAGCGACAGCTCGCGCTGCGGATGGTAGGGCGCATCGCGACGGATGCTCGCCTGGTAATCCACCTGGCTCGGCGGGCCCGCGCCCCACAGCTGCACGATGGGATGCGTCGTGGCGATCGCCTCACCAAGGAAGCGGATGGCGCTGAGGTCCTCGGTGGGCTCGGGCTCGATGGTCGCCGGCACGAATCCTTCGGCCGCGTAGTGAAAGACGATCAGCCGCTTGTCGTCGAGCTGCACCGGCCGGAACAGGCCGACCTCCGCGTTGCTCAGTGCCTCGAGCTTCTGGGTTGCGAGTTCGTACCGGTAGATGTTGGAGACGCCCGTGTAATACGAGCTGCCGTACAGGTGGCGGCCGTCGGGCGAAAACGTGAAGCCTTCCGGCAACGCAGTGCCGAGTTCGAACTTGTGCAATGGTGTCGGATCGCCCGCCAGCAGCCTTTCGGCACTCATCACGCGCAGTTGCATCACCTGCACACCTGAGCGCTCGCCGTCGGGCCCGGCCAGCGACAGGGACACGAGCTTGCCATCCGGCGAGACGTCGAGGTCGAACGGCACTTCGCCGAACGGGTAGACATGGAGGGTCTGCCATTCCTTGTAGGGGTACGGGATGCGCACGACCATCACGAAGCCGTTGTTGGTGCGCAGGCCCCAGAGCGAACGGTCCACCGGGTTGTAGGCGAGATCGCCGATACGCGCGGCTGGGAACAGTTCGCGCGTCGTGCCGGTCTTGAGGTCGAACTCGTTGAGGTTGCGGTAGGTGAGGTTGTCGGTGGTGTAGAACAGCTTCTCACCTTGCGGA
The DNA here is from genome assembly GCA_963743995.1 of uncultured Gammaproteobacteria bacterium. Taxonomy (GTDB): domain Bacteria; phylum Pseudomonadota; class Gammaproteobacteria; order Steroidobacterales; family Steroidobacteraceae; genus RPQJ01. The sequence continues at coordinate 65,206 of CAVUSC010000024.1, forward strand.
TCGTAGGCGAGAGACGACACGCGATACGCGACGGCGCCTTCGATTTCGGCGAGTTCGGTGACCGCGCCTGTCGCCACGTCGATGCTGACCAGGTGTGGCACACGGCCCGCGTAGCGAACCGCTGCATACAGTCGGGTCTTGTCCTCGCTCAGGTACGAACGCGAAATCGCGCCGAGCCCGCGGCGCGCGATCTCCGTGTACGGCGTGATCGGGTGCTCGCGCACCGCCTTCAGGTTGGCCTCCTGGAACTCGTGCTCCCAGCGGATCCAGTCCTGCCAGGCCTCCGGCAGCGGCTTGCCGTAGACACGCTCGAAGTCTCGCGCGTAATAGCTTTCGGTGCCATTCGCGCGCCGCAACCAGTCGATTACCTTCGCGGGTGTGTACTGCAACGCGAGGTAGCTCATGAAGCGCGTGCCGTAAAGGTACGCATTCGTACCTGACTGAAAATCCACTTCGGTGCCCTTCGACACCAGGCCCAGCGGGTCATAGAACGTGGCTTTGTCGCGCACCATGGCGCGGAAGACCATTTCGTCGTAGCCCCCCTGCGCACGACCGAGTCCGCCGCCGTACCAGGTCTCCATGAAGACGGCACTGCCTTCCTGATACCAGCGCGGCGTCGAAGCTCGCGGGTTGGTGAGGTAGTTGTAGAGAATGGTTTCGGGATGTTCTGCAGATGGCGCAACTTTGCCACTCAGCCAGTGGCGCGCCGTCATGTCCGCGTCACTCGCCTGGTCACCGACGACGGTATGCACCAGCTCGTGATTCGCCAGCGTGTAGACGCGCTCGCCGGGGCTGAAGGTTTCGAACGACAGCACGGGCGGCGCGACGTCGATGAAGATTCGATTGCGGGGCGCGCCGAGGATCGCGCTCGCGTTGCCGCGGTCGCTGAAGTCCTGCAGCAGGATTGATACCTTGCCGTCCGGCCGGTAGCCGAACAGCGTTTGTTGCGCGTTGAGGCTGTTCAGGAAACTTTGGGTGACGTACGGCGCGAGATATGCGCCCGAAGGATCGAAATAGACGACCTGCAGGTCGTCGGACTCGACGATCCTGAGGTCCTGTGCCGACGCATGCCCCCAGGCGACGGCCGCAATGACGACCGACGCGATTCGCGCGAGATGCCCCTGCATCCGGCGCGTCATTGTTCTCATGACCGCCGCCCCCGCTGCGCGCCCGTCCAGTGCGCGTCCCTGTAAACAAGAGAAAGCGGACCCCTCGCAACGAGGGACCCGCTTTCTATCAAGTCAGTCCTGCGCTATGCAGAGCAGCGACTCAGCGGTTGGACGCGTTGGCCGCACCGGCGGCGGCATCGGCCGCGCCGGCAGCCGCCCCCTTGGCTGATCCAGCCGCTGCGCCCTGGGCAGCGCCCGCCGCTGCGCCCTGGGCAGCGCCCGCCGCCGCGCCCTGTGCAGAACCAGACGCTGCGCCCTGGGCAGCGCCTGCAGCTGAGCCCTTGGCAGAAGCAGCTGCTGCACCCTGGGCGGCTCCCGCTGCCGCGCCCTGTGCAGAACCAGACGCTGCGCCTTGTGCAGCGCCCGCAGCTGAGCCCATAGCAGATCCAGCCGCTGCACCCTGGGCGGCACCCGCAGCTGCACCCTGTGCGGCACCAGACGCGGCGCCCGAGCGCAGCACCTGACGCAGCACCTGACGCAGCACCTGACGCAGCACCTGACGCAGCACCTGACGCAGCACCAGACGCGGCACCTTGGGCAGCGCCCGCAGCTGAGCCACTAGCGGAACCAGCCGCGGCACCCGCAGCTGCACCCTGTGCGGCACCCGACGCGGCGCCCGACGCGGCGCCCGACGCAGCACCTGACGCGGCGCCCGCGGCACCGTTAACACCGTTCGCAATGTTCACGCCCGACTGCGTCGCCGTCGAGTCGCCCAGGATCGTCGCGCCACCGCCGTCGGCACGGAAGCGCTTGGCCGGGACGATCGTGCCCGACGCGTCTTCGCTGGCAGGCGGATAGTCGAGGGCAATCATGCCCACCACGCCGATGACGGCGAGTGCGCCGCCGGCGACCCAGAACTTCCGCGAATTCCCTTGGTTGGCCATGACTCTCTTCCCCTGCTGATGCCCGGATTCCCGGGCGTGGTTTATTGGACTACAACATCAATTACCGCGCACGACACCTAAAGTTGGCCGCGACCGAAAAAATCAGCATCCCGCTCAGTGATCAGCTCCGATGCGGAGATTGCCGCGCTGCAACACGTTGCCTGTCGCGTCGTCGATTACCTGCACTTCGACATGTCCGCCTTCATGCAGGTGAGTGACGATCGACACCGGCCTGGCACTTTCGAGCGAGGTCACGACCTGCGGGGCGTCGGCCGACCCCGTCAGCGTGATCGAGCCGCGAACCTGGTCGAGGTTCACGATCATGCGCGCCTCGGCGTGCGTGGCAGCGGCGATCGTGCCGGCGAGCTGCCCCGCGCCAAGTTCCGTCGAGCCGAGACTGCTGAACTGGAATGCCAGCGCGCTGACCAGCAGGCCACCGGCGAAAGCTGCCGCATACCGCAACAGCGGACGGCTGGCAATTGATGCATGGCGGCGGCCACCTGACTTAGGTGCCGCAACGGGCACCCGCGTCACAATGGCTTCATGCAGGCCGGCGGGGAGTTCCGCGCGCGGCATATCGTCGAGCGCGCGGCAGGTTCGCAGCAGGTCGTCGCGCAATGTGCGCACGGACGGATCGGCGAGCAGCAAGCGATTGAGTTCGGCCCGCTGCGGGCCGGTGATCACGCCGTCGATTTCGGCGTTGATCAGTTCGAGCGTGGTGTCCTGGCCGGTCATGCCGACGTCCATCCCTTGGTTTCCATCGCGGACCGGAGCAGCTGTCGGGCGCTAAACAGGCGCGATTTGACGGTTTTTTCGGGTAATTCGAGGATGGCGGCCATGTCCTCGTAGCTGCAGTCCATGAAGTGCCGCAGCACGATCACGGCGCGGTATTCGGGACGCAGACTCATGATCGCTGCTGCCATGCCGTCGCTGAGCTGGCGCTGGTCGAACACTCTTTCGGGACCGGCCGTGCCATCCGGCGTGTCGAAATCCAGGCCCGTGGTGGGTTTGCGGCGCTGCAGGGACTTGATCGATTCATTGAGCGCGATCCGGTAGATCCAGCTGTAGAACTTGTGCGACGGATCGTATTCGCCGAGGTGCTCGTACACCTTGAGGAAGACCGTCTGGGTGACGTCCCGGGCTTCTTCGCGATCGTGCAGCATGTGCAGCGCCGCGTTGTAGACCGTCTTCTCGTGCCGCCGGACCAGGGCTTCGAAAGCCCGAGGCTCCCCGCTGCACGTACGTCTGACCAGTGTTCCGTCGCTCTCTTCGTTCATAAATACCGGCGAACGTCCGGAAAGTTGGTCAGGTGATCCGTCCAGCAGCCACTAGCTGCCGGCCGGGACGATTTCGAAGATCCTGTCGAACCCTGCGTACTTGAAAATGTCGCGGATGTGCTTGTTGGCGTTGACGAGCCGCAGGCCCTGGCCTGACGCCATTACGCGCTTCTGCGTCTTGAGCAGCACGCCCAGGCCGGCGCTCGACAGGTAGTCGAGCCCAGCCAGGTCGACCACGCGCGGCGCCGCCACGCCATCCATGAACTGCAACGCCTTGTCACACTGGGCCGCGTCCAGCCGCCCGGTCATGATGATCTCGCCCTGCTCGCCCAATCGAATCTCGAACATCCGGTCTCACCCTGCCTCGAGCGACTTGGTAAACGTGATCGTGCTGCGACGCTCGGTGTACTCGTACTGGAGCGTGGTCGCCATCTGCTGCACGAGGTGCAGGCCCAGCCCGCCGGGCTGGCGCTCGGCCAGCGGCCTGGTCGTGTCGACCGCCGGCGCGTGCGTAACGTCGAAGGAATCGACGTCGAAGTCCGTGATCCTCACGTTCAGCTGCTCCGGCGTGTGGCCAAGGCTCAGTGAAATGTCGTGCGGACTGGTCGCGTTGTACTTGATGAAGTTGGTGAACAGCTCCTCGACGATGAAGCACACGGGCATGTGCAGTTCAGCATCGAGCGAGCGGGCCGCGATGAAGTCGCCCACGAAATGGAAGATGCCGTCGAGCGAATCGAGCGAACGTGGGAAATAGCGCTGGACCGTGGTGCGACCGGCAGTCTCGCCGCGGCGAGCGAGCAGCACGATGGTGATGTCGTCTTCCTGTGGGTGGCCGTCCGCGAACACGTGCACGGACTGCAACAGCCGCGCCAGCAGGTCGGACATCGAGCCCTCGTGACGCGCACGCAACACCTGCTCGACCCCTTCGATGCCGAACATCTTGCCCGCCGGGTTCTCGCGCTCGAACACGCCGTCGGTGATCAAGGCCAGGATATCGCCCGGCGCGAGCTCGATCTGCCGCGGCGCATCGACAGCGGGAAACTTCATGAACCCGAGTGGAAACGTCGTGGGCGAGAGCCAGTGGCAGGCGCCGGTGGCGGCCTGGAAATGCAGCAAGGGGCCCTGGCCCGCGGCGTGGTAATCGACCCGGTGCGCGACCGTGTCGAGTACGCCGAGAAACGCTGTAACGAAGTGTTCCTCCGGCAAGTCCTCGACCAGCTGGTTGTTGACCTGGGCGAAGATCGCATCGAGATCCGCGCCGAGTCGCAAGGCGACCCGCAGCATGCCCGTCATCTGCGTGGCGCTCAGTGCCGGGCCGATGCCATGGCCGCTCGCGTCGCCCAGCAACAGGAAAAGCCGATGCTCATCCAGCGGCACGAGGTCGAACGTGTCGCCCCCGGTCTGGTCGGCCGGGCAGAACTGGCCGGCCATGTCGTACTCCGCCAACCGCGGCATTTCCGACGGCAGCGTGCTCATCTGGATTTCACGGGCGAGCTTGATCTCGCGGTCGAGCCTTTCAGCCACCGCCAGTGAGCGCGACATGCGCTCGCGCTGGATGAAGACGACGCATTGCGCCGCGAGCGTCTCGGCAACGCGCTCGTCCTCGGTTGAAAACGTGCCTTTGTCGCTGTCGACGACCTGCAGTACACCGACGAGCTGCGCCCGCTCGACGAGCGGAACGGACAGCATGCAGCGGACGTCGTTGTCGATGTCGAGGTCGACGGCAGGGTCGAAGAGCGGTTCGCGCTTGCAGTCGGGAACGTTGATGACCTGGCGCGAACGCGCCGTCAGGCCCAGGACGCCCTGCGAGAGCGTGGCGCGAACGGGCGGGCTGCCCGCCGGCCCGCCGGTGAGGACCAGTACGCCCTGGTCTGGCTCGAACAGCCAGACAGTGGCACGCTCCCCGCGCAGCACGCTGCGTGCTGCCTCGCCGATTTCGGCCAGTACTTCCGCCAATTCAAAGGGGGCCGCAAGCTTGCGCGTCACCTCGAGGATCTGCAGCAAGGCTTCTGCGCGTAGTCCGCCTGACGACGTCGCCTGAGGGTGCACCGGCTCGCCTCTTTTATTGTCCCCTGGCCCGTTACCCGAGGCCCGAGTGTGCCTGCGACACGAGCAATCTGCACGTTTGCGGCGCTGCAACACGTTCGGTGACACCGCGTGGCCGTTCGCTGGCGCTCGGCCAGGGCAGGATGTGATTGCGGAAGCCGCTGCAGACCGCCGAAAGCGAGGCGCTGCGCGAGGCCGTGCGCATTCACGAGGGCAGTCAGCGTGAACTCGCCGCGGCGCTCGGCAAGAGCGAGCGCACGCTCTACCGCAAGCTCCGCGACCTTCCTTGCGTCGGGCGCGAAGGCGATGTCATCATCGAACTCGACACACCGTTGAATGCGAGGGACGACGCCGGCGGCGGCTGACAAACAAAGAGGATTCCTGGCGCGGCCTGACTTGCGGCCATCGGACTGCCGAACTGGCGATGAGCCGGCTGCGCTGACGTCAACTCTGGGTGGGGGGTTGAACGTGAGGCTAGGTCGAATCACGCTGTGCGGATTCTGGCTGCTGGCCGGAATCACCTGGCAACTTCCGGCGAGAGCGGACGACCAACCGCTCGAGGAAATCGTCGTGACCGGCACGCGCATCGCGCGGCCGAACTTCGAAGCGGCGAGTCCGATCGTTGCGGTGCCAGCGGCGGCATTCGAGCGTTCGGCGTCGAACACTGCCGAGACCACGCTCAATCGATACCCGCAGTTCGTGCCGAGCTACACCGGCACATCCAACCTCGCCGGAAGTCGCTACTCGGACGGCCAGGCGAGCCTGAACCTGCGCGGGCTCGGCGAGAACCGCACGCTCACGCTCGTCGACGGCCGGCGACTTATGCCGGTCAACGGCAATGGCGAGACCGACCTCAACGTCATTCCGCCGGCGCTGATCGAAAGCGTGGAAATCGTTACGGGCGGTGCTTCGGCCGTCTACGGGTCGGATGCGATCGCGGGGGTCGTCAACCTGCGATTGCGCCGTGATTTCGAAGGCGTCGAACTCGGCGGACGCTGGGGACAGACCGACCGCGGCGACGGCGAGGAATACGACGTTTCGCTTACGGCCGGAACGGGCTTCGCGGACGGCCGCGGTTCGGTCGTCGGCTATGTCGGTTATTACGATCGTGCACAGATCGACCAGCCGGCGCGCGACTTTTCGCGGGCCTCCCTGTTCTACGTCGGCCCCGGCAACGGCATCACCGGCCCCGACAACGCGTATGTCGGCGAGGGGTCGTCTGCGACAGAGGAAGGGACGGCATTCGTTTTCGATGCCGACCCGGAAGCCTTCGACGCGCTGTTTCAGTCGTACGGGTATGCACCCGGCGCGGTACCCTTTGATTTCAACTCCATCGGCTTCAACAGCGACGGCACGCTGTTCGCGATGGGAAATTACGAGCCCGACAGCGTCGCAAATTTCCGCGGCCAGGGCGACCCATTGACCTCGACCTCCTACGCGCACGCCTACAATGTCGCGAATTACTGGGCCCTGCAGATGCCGCTGCAGCGGACGTCGGCATACGCGTCGGCAGCCTTCGACCTGACCGATGACCTCGAGTTGTACGCAGAGGGCATCTACGCCGACTACACGGTCAACACCCAGATTGCTCCGTTCAGCCTGCAGGCCGTGCTCATGCCGGCCAGCAACCCGTTCATACCCGCGGATCTCAGGCTCCTGCTCGATTCGCGCGCCGACCCGGACGCACCGTTTGATTTCGAGAAGCGCATGACGGTGAATGGACCGCGCGTGCAGGAGAACAACTACGACATGCACCAGTTGACCGCCGGGGCGCGCGGCCGCCTGCCCGGCGACTGGGCTTTCGACGTGTATGCGCAATACGGTGCGAGCAGCCAGTGGAAGCACCAGACCGGCAACGTCAGCCGCTCGAAGGTCGAGGAACTGACCTTCGCGCCGGACGGGGGTGCGTCCATCTGCGGAGGATTCAGCCCGTTTGGCGTCGGCTCCGTACTGCCGGCCTGCGCGGACTATATCGCCGTCGACGCCGGTATCCGTGCCGACGTCCGGCAATTGATCGCCGAGACGACGGCCCGCGGCGCTCCGCTCACGCTGCCCGCAGGCGATCTGCGCATGGCCGTCGGTCTGCAGTATCGCAGCGACGAGTACCAGTATCGTGCCGACGAAGCCTTGCGGATCATCCTGCCGGACGGTCTCCCTGACATCATCACCGGCATCGGGGCCGCGGACGACATCGATGCGGACGATCACAACACTGATGTGTACGTCGAGGCCGCAATCCCGCTCCTCGCCGACCTGCCAGGCGTCGAATCGCTCGAAACCGTGCTCGGATACCGGCATTCCGACTACGCGTCCGCGGGCGGGGCGGACGCCTGGAAGGCCGAGCTGTTGTATCAGCCTGCGACGGCCGTGCGCCTGCGCGGGTCCTACCAGCGCGCGGTCCGTGTCCCGTCGATATATCGAGTTGTTCTTGCCTGGCGCACCGGGCGAATGGTTCTTCTTTAGACCCGAGCCGTGCGTCGCCGACAGCTCCCAGCGCGACGGTCCGGACGGGTCGCGGGTCGAGGCGCTATGCATTGCGCAGGGCGTGCCGGCCGAGCTGTTGCCGGACTTCCCCTGGGAAACCGTCGTGACGACAAGCGGCGGCAATCCGGATCTCGACCCGGAGACGGCGGATACCCTCACTGCCGGGATCGTCGTGCGCCCGGGGATCGAGTCGCCCTGGTTCCGCGACCTGCAGGTCACGATCGACTGGTACCGGATCGAGATCGACAGACTCGGTCACGTTCATCAGACACGCTTACTGCCGTCGATAACTGCTTCGACCCCGCGTTCAATCCCGCTTTCGCCGTGGACAATTACTGGTGCACGCTGTTCGGTCGCGATTCGGCCACCGGCGAGATCGTCGACGCAGTCGACACGTTCTATAACCTCGCCACGTCGATGACGTCCGGCGTCGACTTCCAGCTCGACTGGCACTTGCCGGTCGGACCCGGCGAGCTAGGCGTGGGCTGGTACGTAGGTTGGCTCGACGAGTATCGAGGTCCGGACGACGCGTGAGGCGCCCGCGGAGCAGTTCGCCGGCACGATCGGCGGCTTCGCCGGTTCGTATCCCGAATGGAAGTGGCTCATGGACCTGCGCTACGCGTGGCGCGAGCTCGAGGTCGGCCTGGCCTGGCGCTACGTCGACTCGACGCTCGACACCTCCCGATTCGGGGACACGAAGACGAGCGACGTGACTGTGCCGCAGAGGGACTACTTCGACCTCGATGCGAGCTACGCGTTCGGCGACGGCTGGCTCGACGGCCTCACGATCCGCGCCGGTGTCGAGAACCTGACGGACGAGCAGCCGCCGATCTTCCCGAACTGGGCGCTTGCAAACACGGACCCATCGCAGTTCGACGTGCTGGGTCGCCGTTACTACGTCACGCTGGCGATGCACTTCTGACGCGCGCGAATCGCGCATCAAGTCGGCGTCCGACATAGCTGACCAACGCTATCGTCATTTGGTATCGCCCGCTTCTTCCAGCCATGCCGGTGGGCCTCCGCTCCCCTTGTCCCTCACCGCCAAATAGGCATCCGCGACCTGCGACATCATTCCCTCGCGCGCAAGCAGACGGGCGAGCGTGGCGCGGCGATGGCGCCAGTGTCTCCAGAGGTCGTCCGGCCAGGCTTCAGCTTGGGCGCGCTCCGCTGCTGCAGCGTATGAAGCGAATGCCTTGAGCTGGAGTGCGGCTCGTTTCTGCGGCGAGTTCTCGGTGACGGCGGACGCGTCGTCGCGTTCGCCGAATCGTGCCAGCGCGTTGGGCTCGCCGACATCGGCGCCTTTTCGATACCAGGACCAGGCCTTCGACAGGTCCGACTGACGCGCAACGGGCGCGGTCGGAGCAGCGCCCGGAACCCCGCGCTCATATAGCTGGCCCAACTCGAAGGCCGCAATCGGCACATCGTCCCGCCAGGCCGCTTCGTAGAGCGACACGCGCGCGGGCGTGATCGGACGGTTCGGCTGAAGCACCGAGCAGGCTTGCCAGGTCGACTTGCGCGGCGCGATAGCCGCCCGACACCGCGCGTTCAAACTCAAGTCGCGCACTCTTCAGGTCGTCTTTCGCGAGCAATGCGCGAGCCAATTGATAGCTGAGTCGCGGCGCGGATCCGGACTCTGAGATTTCCTGAGCGCAGGTGCTGCCTGCGACGCTGGCAGAGATCTTCCCCTGCGCGACGCCTGGCGCGCGACGATCAGGATCATGAGGTGCTGCAGCCGCTATATCGCACCCGGAGGCATCATCAGTCCAGATCCTGATCCGCGCATCCAGTGGCAGCCCCAGCCGGGTTCGCTCGAGGTCGGTGAGATCATCGACTTTCGCAGCCTGTGACCAGGCAATCTGAGCGTCCAGGTCGGCAACGACGTTCGCGTCCCAGATGCGTGCGGTCTGGTCGGCGGAAGTGGTGACGATGCGCCGTCCATCGGGGGACCATGCAGCCGATACGACACCATCGCCGTGACCGGCGAATACGGCGAGTTGCATGCCGGCAGCGTCCCAGATGCGCGCGGTCTGATCGGCGGATGCGGTAACGATGCGCCGCCCATCGGGGGACCATGCAGCCGATACGACGCCATTGCCGTGGCCGGCGAGCACGACGAGCTGTTTGGCCGTGTCCGCGTCCCAGATGCGCGCGGTGCGGTCCATGGATGCAGTGACGATGCGCCGCCCGTTGGGAGAGAACGCAGCGGACCACACCATATCTGTATGGCCGGAGAGCAACGTCGAGCGGCATTGCCGTGTCCGCGTCCCAGATACGCGCCGTCTGGTCGGCGGAGGCCGTGACGATGCGCCGCCCGTCGGGTGAGAAAGCGGCCGTGCGGACTGCATGATCATGGCCCGAGAGTACGGCGAGCTGCTTGCCGCTGGCCGCGTCCCAGATGCGCGCACTCCGGTCGTTGGAGGCCGTGACGATGCGTCGCCCATCGGGCGAGAACGCGGCACTCCGCACGTTTCCGCCCTCGTCGTCGGAAGGGAGGCCCTCGCCATGGCCGGAGAGGACGATGAGCTGCACGCCGCTGGCCGCATCCCAGATACGCGCCGTGCGGTCGTTGGAGGCCGTAACGATGCGGCGCGCGTCGGGCGAGAACGCGACGCTGCGGACGGCACCCTCATGGCTGGAGAGTCCGGCGATCTGCCCAGCTGTGGCCGCGTCCAGGATGCGCGCGGTGTGTTCTTCGGAGACAGATGCGATGACAATGCGCTGCCCATCGGGCGAATAGGCAGCGTCGACAACGTACTCGCCAATATCGGACAGTACGGCGAGCTGCATGGCGCTGGCCACGCCCCAGATGTGCGCCGTTCCGTCCCAGGAAGCGGTAACGATGCGCTGCCCGTCGGGTGAAAACGCGACTCTGCGGACGGCTCCGCGATGGCCGGAAAGTATTGTGAACGGCATCGCCACTGCGGGGCGCGATCGCAAGCGCGGATCCCCAACGCTCGAAGAATCGCCGGCGCCCACTTCCCAGATGCGCGCGGTCTGGTCGGCGGAAGCAGTGACAATCCGTCGCCCATCGGGCGAATACGCAGCCGACCAGAGGCCATCGCCGTGGCCAGAGAATACGGCGAGCTGTTTGGCGGTGCCCGCATCCCAGATTCGCGCGGTCTGGTCAAAGGAGGCCGTGACGATGCGCTTCCCGTCGGGCGAAAACGCCGCGGAAGTGACGACATCGTCATGACCGGAGATCACGGCGAGCTGCCTGGCCGTTGCCGCGTCCCAGATGCGCGCGGTCCGGTCGGCGGAGGCCGTAACGATGCGCCGCCCGTCGGGCGACCACGCGGCCGACCAGAGGCCCTCGCCGTGACCGGAGAGCACGGCGAGCTGCTCGCCGCTGGCCGCGTCCCAGATGCGCGCCGTCTTGTCGCCGGAGGCGGTGACGATACGCCGCCCGTCGGGCGAGAACGCGGCGGAATAGCACCTCGTCGTCATGTCCGGACAGGACCGCGAGCGGCCTGCCCGTGGCCGCATCCCAGATGCGCGCGGTGCTGGTCGACTGGAGGCGGTGACGATGCGCCGCCCGTCGGGCGAGAACTCCGCGGTGACGACGCCACCGCTGTGACCGGGGAGCACGGCGAGCTGCGTGGCCGTGGCCGCGTCCCAGATGCGCGCGGTCCGGTCGACGGAGGCCGTAACGATGCGTCGCCCGTCGGGCGAGAACGCTGGCGCTCAGGACGAGACCGCCATGGCCGGACAGTACGGCGAGCCTGGCGTCGGCCGCGCGCACTTCCTGAAACACGTTGATCGCCGAGTCCGACCGCGCCGCAGGGGAGTTCCGGTTCGCGAGGACGTCGACGATGACAATCTGCGCATCCGCAACGTTCCCGTCCATCAGGTGCCGGGCTGCAGTGTCGGTGAGCAATCGCAGCTGGGCCGCCAGCGCGAGTTGCGCCTGGGACTCGGCTTCATGCTGCTTCTGCAGGGCGATCAAACCGGCTCCGGAGGCAAGCAGCGCAAGAACGGTCACGACGCCGGCGACGAGTGCCAGCACGCGAACCGAGCGACTGCGTATGCGTCTGGTCGGCGGCCTGCGAGCGCTCGATGTAAGTCAACGAGATCGGGCTCGGTGTCCGGGCGATGCTCGCGCAGGAGACGCTGTCCATCGACCAGGTCGATATCGGAGAGCAGCCCGGGCTCGCGACCAGCGCGGGCGCGCCAGGCTGCGAATCTCGCGCGCAGTGTTGCGATGCTCTTGCTCCTGCTGGCAGCGTCTCGGTCGGCTTCCTCCAGCCCGCGCCACAGAGCGTAACGTTCCTCGATGCGGCGGCGGATCTTGAGGGCTTCGGCATTGTCCTGCACGAAATCGCGGGCCCGGGTCCAGCGCGTGATGAGCGCTTCGTGGGCGACACGGACGGTCGGGGCCCCGCCTGTTTCGGCATCGCTGACCAGCAGGCGCGCATCGGAATGGAGCAGCGCGTCGACCAGCCTGCGTTGCGCCGTGCCGGGCGGAAAGGTCGACAAAGGGACGCGCCTGGAGATGGCACGGTCGACATCGCCATCCGTCGTGCCCATCTGGATCAACGCATACAGCACGGAACCGAGCGCCAGGCGATCCTCGGGCGCGCAGCTCTCCAATGTCGCTTCTGCCCGGGTGGCGATCGCACCCTCCAGCCGGCCAAGCCGCTCGTAGGTTGCGAAGGTCAGGGAGCTGCCCTGGGTTTCCAGCACGTCGCTGCGGTAGAGTTGATCCAGGAGATAGGAGAGCAGCGGCAGTGCCCCGGCTTCATGGGCGACTTCCTCGGCGATGATCTCGTTGAGCGGTACGTCGGTCGTCGGGTGGTGTTCGAAGCCGACACCCGCCGCGGCCGCGGGACGCCGGATCATCTGGCTGAGCTGCGTCTGGTTGGGCGGCAGGAGCTCGAGTCGGCCGTCACCTTCCGCCATCTGGACGAGCTCGGGCGTGTCGTCAGCCTGGTGCCAGAAATCCTTGCGCATCGTGGCGATGATCCACACGCGACCCGAGCGCACGAGACCCGCAATCAGGGCGATGAAGCGCTGCCTGTCGAGAGGTGTCAGGAATTCGTTCGGTGAACAGCTCTTCGAGCTGATCCAGCACGAGCACCAGTCGCGCAGTCTCGTAGTCCAGCATGCGGCCATCCCGCCGTGCCGCGACCGCAAGCTGTCCCAAGCACCGTTGCGATCGGATAGGCCGGTTCGGCCGTGGCATTGCGCAGATGGGCGGCAAGTCCCGCAACCGATTGGCCCGGTCCGACGAGTTCCGACAGGCCTTCGTCCGCGGAAACCTGCGTCGTGAGCCTGCGGGCCAGCGCGTCGAAAAGATCTTCGCCCTCCTGCGCGTCGCTGGGGCGGAACATGACGCGGCGCAGGAACGCGACGCCTGGGATCCTTCGCGGCACGAAGAGCTTCGGCACGATGCCCGCCTTTACCAGCGACGACTTGCCAGAGCCGCTGGCCCCCAGGACGAGCAGGAATGGCGAACCCGCCGTGGCGTTCGCCACCAGCCGGACCATGGCTTTCGCCAAGGCATCGTCCTGACCGAAGAAGATCGGCGCGTGCTGAAACTCGTATGCCTCCAGTCCGCGAAAGGGCGCCTGCGTCCATATCCGGGTGCCCGACTCGTGACTGACGGAAGCCTCGGGCGCGATACGCTTCTCGATCAGCTTGCGGAGATGCTTCTCGAATGCCGAAGCAAACTCGGCACCGCTTGCATACTCGGTGTAGGCGCCGAGGAAGCTTCCCTGGTTGGCGAAGTGCCGCGACCAGAAGCGGTCGAGGTCTTCGAGCTGCTCGATAGCCCGCCGCCGGCGCGCGGTATCCAGAGTTCCTATGCGGGCGTCCTCGCGGCTGCGATAGACCAGCAGATCCGGCGTTCCGACGTCCTGGGCTGCTTTCAGCGCTTCTTCGTACTCCCACTCGGTGCCGGTCACAGGCGTGCGCCCGTCGATGCCGTGGTACTCACGCACCTTGGTGCGCTCCGGCAGGGGCGTTCCCAGTCGCGACCACACGATAAGCACGACGATATCGAATGCACTCGGCGGCTCGATCGAGTCCTGGAAGTGTCCCGAGGCGACCATGGCCTCGTATTCCCAGAGGTAAGGCTCGATCGCGAAAAAACGCGCGTAGTCCTGCGCCAGTCGTTCGATGGTGAGCGCCGCGATCTCGCGCGTGGCGATGACGTCGCCGGGCGAGGACAGGAAGATTCGCAGCCGCCTGGTCACGGCTGCACGCGTGCGCAGTTCAGGGACCGGGCTTGCACGGCACGGTCCCGGGCGATTCGTGTGTCACCGAGCGCTTGCGCGGGACCTCGAGAATCCGCACCGGCGCTTTGGGCCTCGTCGCCGGCAACGCCGGGGCGATCTCGTTCACGGACCTCCCCTCCAGCCCTGAACTGGCTCGAGTGTGCCTGCGACTCTGCCGGCTTGCACGCTGCGCTGCGGCTTCCCGCCGGATTGCGACCGCGGAAAAGAAAAACCCCCGGCAGGTTGCCCTGTCGGGGGTTTTGTTTTAGAGCCTGGCAGTGACCTACTCTTGCATGGTCGAAGACCAAACTACCATCGGCGCTGAGCGTTTTCACTTCCGAGTTCGGAAAGGGATCGGGTGGTTCCCGCTCGCTATGGCCGCCAGGCAAACTGGTTCATGCACCTCGCTTGCGCGAGGGCACGGAATTCGAATCGGGGTATGACACGCGTGTCGCGTTGTAAGCGATACAAGCTGTGAATTATCAGTCACACGCCAACGGTTCAGGAACCAGGTTCCAGACCGATTGGGTGTTATATGGTCAAGCCGCACGGGCAATTAGTACTGGTTAGCTAAATGCATTACTGCATGTACACACCCAGCCTATCAACGTCGTAGTCTTCGACGGCCCTTTAGAGACTTCGAGAGTCTAGGGAGAACTAATCTTGGGGGGGGCTTCCCGCTTAGATGCTTTCAGCGGTTATCCCGTCCGTATATAGCTACCCGGCAGTGCCACTGGCGTGACAACCGGAACACCAGAGATACGTCCACTCCGGTCCTCTCGTACTAGGAGCAGCTCACCCTCAATTCTCCAACGCCCACGGCAGATAGGGACCGAACTGTCTCACGACGTTCTGAACCCAGCTCGCGTACCACTTTAAATGGCGAACAGCCATACCCTTGGGACCTGCTACAGCCCCAGGATGTGATGAGCCGACATCGAGGTGCCAAACTCCTCCGTCGATGTGGACTCTTGGGAGGAATAAGCCTGTTATCCCCGGAGTACCTTTTATCCGTTAAGCGATGGCCCTTCCATACAGAACCACCGGATCACTAAGACCTACTTTCGTATCTGCTCGACCTGTCCGTCTCGCAGTTAAGCACGCTTATGCCTTTGCACTCTAGAGCGCGATGACCGACCGCGCTGAGCGTACCTTTGCACTCCTCCGTTACTCTTTGGGAGGAGACCGCCCCAGTCAAACTACCCACCATACACGGTCCCCGACCCGGATTACGGGCCTAGGTTAGAAGTCCGAACATTTCAGGGTGGTATTTCAAGGTTGCCTCCATGCGATCTAGCGACCACATTTCATAGGCTCCCACCTATCCTACACAGAAAGGTTCAAAATTCAGTGTAAAGCTATAGTAAAGGTTCACGGGGTCTTTCCGTCTTGCCGCGGGTACGCCGCATCTTCACAGCGATTTCAACTTCACTGAGTCTCGGGTCGAGACAGTGTGGCTATCATTACTCCATTCGTGCAGGTCGGAACTTACCCGACAAGGAATTTCGCTACCTTAGGACCGTTATAGTTACGGCCGCCGTTTACCGGGGCTTCGATCAAGAGCTTCGCCTTGCGGCTGACCCCATCACTTAACCTTCCGGCACCGGGCAGGAGTCACACCCTATACATCCACTTTCGTGTTAGCAGAGTGCTGTGTTTTTGATAAACAGTTGCAGCCACCGATTACCTGCGACCTTCATTCGCTCCAGGAGCAAGTCCTTTCACGATCGAAGGCATACCTTCTTCCGAAGTTACGGTATCAATTTGCAGAGTTCCTTAACCCGAGTTCTCTCAAGCGCCTTAGCAGATTATCTGCCCACCCACCAGTGTCGGTTTGCGGTACGGTCTGTTGTAACCTGAAGCTTAGAGGCTTTTCCTGGAAGCGTGGCATCGAGCACTTCAGTCCACATGGGACCTCGTCGTCACATCTCGGAATTGAACCACCGGATTTGCCTGGCGGTCCTTCCTACTTGCTTAAACCGGACTTCTCCGGCTGCTGTAGCCTTCTCCGTCACCCCATCGCAGTTACACCAGGTACGGGAATATTGACCCGTTTTCCATCGACTACGCCTTTCGGCCTCGCCTTAGGTACCGACTCACCCTGCTCCGATTAACGTTGAGCAGGAAACCTTGGGTTTACGGCGTGCGAGTTTTTCACTCGCATTAACGTTACTCATGTCAGCATTCGCACTTCTGATACCTCCAGCACACCTCGCAGTGCACCTTCGCAGGCTTACAGAACGCTCCCCTACCACCCACCCTTACGGATGGATCCGCAGCTTCGGCTCATGGCTTGAGCCCCGTTATATCTTCCGCGCAGGCCGACTAGACCAGTGAGCTATTACGCTTTCTTTAAAGGATGGCTGCTTCTAAGCCAACCTCCTGGCTGTCTATGCCTTCCCACATCGTTCACCACTTAGCCATGAATTGGGGGCCTTAGCTGGCGGTCTGGGTTATTTCCCTCTTCACGACGGACGTTAGCACCCGCCGTGTGTCTCCCGTGCGTTGACTTCCTGGTATTCGGAGTTTGCATAGGTTTGCTAAGCCGGGATGGCCCGCTAGCCTAAACAGTGCTCTACCCCCAGGAGTCCTACACGAGGCACTACCTAAATAGCTTTCGGGGAGAACCAGCTATCGCCGGCCTTGATTAGCCTTTCACTCCTATCCACACCTCATCGCCTACTTTTGCAACAGTAGAGCGTTCGGGCCTCCAGTAGGTATTACCCTGCCTTCACCCTGGACATGGATAGATCGACCGGCTTCGGGTCTATTCCCAGCGACTAAACGCCCTATTCGGACTCGGTTTCCCTACGCCTCCCCTATTCGGTTAGGCTCGCCACTGAAAATAACTCGCTGACCCATTATACAAAAGGTACGCCGTCACCCCTTGCGGGGCTCCGACTGCTTGTACGTACGCGGTTTCAGGTTCTATTTCACTCCCCTCTCCGGGGTTCTTTTCGCCTTTCCCTCACGGTACTGGTTCACTATCGGTCGGTAGGTAGTATTTAGCCTTAGAGGATGGTCCCCCTATCTTCAAGCAGGATTACACGTGTCCCGCCCTACTCTCTGTTGACCCACGAACGCATTTTTCGCTTACGGGGCTATCACCCGCTATGGCCTGACTTTCCAGACAGTTCAGCTAAATTTGCTCGCTTGATGTCAACTGGGCTGCTCCGCGTTCGCTCGCCACTACTTGCGGAATCTCGGTTGATTTCTATTCCTCCGGGTACTGAGATGTTTCAATTCCCCGGGTTTGCCCTGCATGCCTATGTATTCAGCATGCAGTACGGCCTAAGCCGTGGGTTTCCCCATTCGGACACCTCCGGATCAGAGCTTGTTTGCCAGCTCCCCGAAGATTTCGCGGGCTACCGCGTCCTTCATCGCCTCCTACCGCCAAGGCATCCACCACGTACGCTTATTCGCTTGACCATATAACCCCAATCGTTCTGGAGTCATGGACCAAATAAAATCAATCAGCTGGTATCTCTTACGAATGCGACACGCTTTCGAATCACAAGTTGAAATCAACTCGTTCCTCGGCGTCATACCCAAATTCAAATTTTTAAAGAGCGCTCGCAGCAGAGCTGCGATACATGAGACCACGCATGCATCGAGACTTTCGACGCGGTGCAGGCGTGGTATCACGCGGACTGTGAAGCGGGACCTGGTGGAGCCAGTCGGGATCGAACCGACGACCCCCTGCTTGCAAAGCAGGTGCTCTCCCAGCTGAGCTATGGCCCCTAGGTCAGATCCCCAGAATGGTGGGTCTGGGAAGATTCGAACTTCCGGCCTCACCCTTATCAGGGGTGCGCTCTGACCAACTGAGCTACAGACCCGGCTTTCGAGACGTCTCCAGGCAAGGCCCGGAGAGCCGGCGATCAGTCCAGCTTCACTTTAATCGAATACAGGTAACTTGAATGGGAACTCGCACCGAGCATGAGCTCGTGCTGTCTTTTAAAGGAGGTGATCCAGCCGCACGTTCCCGTACGGCTACCTTGTTACGACTTCACCCCAGTCATTGAGCACACCGTGGTAAGCGCCCTCCTTGCGGTTAGGCTACCTACTTCTGGTGCAGTCAACTCCCATGGTGTGACGGGCGGTGTGTACAAGACCCGGGAACGTATTCACCGCGACATGGCTGATTCGCGATTACTAGCGATTCCGACTTCACGCAGTCGAGTTGCAGACTGCGATCCGGACTACGATCGGCTTTAAGGGATTGGCTCCCCCTCGCGGGTTGGCGACCCTCTGTACCGACCATTGTAGCACGTGTGTAGCCCTGGTCATAAGGGCCATGATGACTTGACGTCATCCCCACCTTCCTCCGGTTTGTCACCGGCGGTCCCCTTAGAGTTCCCAACTTAATGATGGCAACTAAGGGCAAGGGTTGCGCTCGTTGCGGGACTTAACCCAACATCTCACGACACGAGCTGACGACAGCCATGCAGCACCTGTCTCCAGGTTCCCGAAGGCACTCCCGCATCTCTGCAGGATTCCTAGGATGTCAAGACCAGGTAAGGTTCTTCGCGTTGCATCGAATTAAACCACATGCTCCACCGCTTGTGCGGGTCCCCGTCAATTCCTTTGAGTTTCAACCTTGCGGCCGTACTTCCCAGGCGGACAACTTAACGCGTTAGCTACGACACCGGAAGGCAAACCCTCCCGACATCCAGTTGTCATCGTTTAGGGCGTGGACTACCAGGGTATCTAATCCTGTTTGCTCCCCACGCTTTCGCACCTGATCGTCAGTATTGGTCCAGGAGGCCGCCTTCGCCACTGATGTTCCTTCTGATATCTACGCATTTCACTGCTACACCAGAAATTCCGCCTCCCTCTCCCATACTCTAGCAAGTCAGTTTCGGATGCAGTTCCCAGGTTGAGCCCGGGGATTTCACACCCGACTTGACAAGCCGACTACGTGCGCTTTACGCCCAGTAATTCCGATTAACGCTCGCACCCTCTGTATTACCGCGGCTGCTGGCACAGAGTTAGCCGGTGCTTCTTATGTAGGTTAAGTCAACCTCTTGCATTATTAGAGCAAGAGCTTTCGTCCCTACCGAAAGGGCTTTACAACCCGCAGGCCTTCTTCACCCACGCGGCGTCGCTGGATCAGGGTTTCCCCCATTGTCCAATATTCCCCACTGCTGCCTCCCGTAGGAGTCCGGACCGTGTCTCAGTTCCGGTGTGGCTGATCGTCCTCTCAGACCAGCTACGGATCGTCGCCTTGGTGGGCCGTTACCCCGCCAACTAGCTAATCCGATTTGGGCTCATCCATCAGTGCCAGGCCTTGCGGTCCCCGGCTTTCCTCCGTAGAGCGTATGCGGTATTAGCCCGGGTTTCCCCGGGTTGTCCCCCGCTGATGGGCAGATTCCCAAATATTCCTCACCCGTCCGCCTCTCGTCAGCATGTATTGCTACACCTGTTACCGATCGACTTGCATGTGTTAAGCACGCCGCCAGCGTTCAATCTGAGCCAGGATCAAACTCTTCACTTGAAGTCTTGCGACTTTAGTTCGGAGAAAGTCCCAACTAACTTTCAGTAATTAACTGGCTATCAATTGGTACTCGTTCCGATGTTTGCACTCACAAACGATCGACGCGAGTCCCCACACAAATTACCTGATTCGATTTTTAAAGAACGACCTCAGAACTAGCCGAGGTGAGCCGCCTATTATGCGGCAGTTTCCGTTGCTGTCAACACCTTCGAAAAGTATTTTTCGCCGGGGTTTTTCAGCTGGCCACCGAAGCCATGAGGCTGGGTGACTGCGGAAGGGCGCGCAGTATAGCTCCGAACGAAGGGTCGTCAACACTCGCGGGAAATAATTTTTTCTCCGCGCCGGCGACGAGCCGATGCGCCCCCGCGCCGTGCCTCAGGAACTGGACTGGGTCGCGAACGTGACGCGCGCGAGACGTCGCTTGCCGACCTGGAAAACATGGGTATTTCCAGCAGCAAACGTGCGCGCCGCATCCTCCACGCGTGCGCCGTCCACGCGCACGGCGCCCTGCTTGACCTGGCGCATTGCTTCGCTCGTGCTCGGCACCAGTTGCGCGCCTTTCAGCACGTGCGCGAGGCCGATGCCTTCGGCCCCGACGGTCAAGGTGACTTCGGCGACGTCTTCGGGCAGCACGCCCTGCTGGAAGCGTGCAATGAACTCGTCGCGGGCCCGGGGGCCAGCCCCGGCACCGTGGAAGCGATCGACGATTTCCACGCCCAGCTCGAACTTGACGTCCCGCGGATTGCGGCCCGCTGCGCATGCCTGTTTCAGCCTGCTCGATCTCGGCGTTGGTGCGGAACGACAGCAGGTCGAACCAGCGCCACATCAGGTCATCGGAAACGGACATCAGCTTGCCGAACATCTGGTCGGCCGGCTCCGCGATGCCGATGTAGTTGCCGAGCGACTTGGACATCTTGTTGACGCCGTCGAGCCCTTCGAGCAGCGGCATCGTCAGCACGACCTGCGGCTCCTGGCCGTAGGCCTCCTGCAGCTGCCGCCCCACCAGCAGGTTGAATTTCTGGTCGGTGCCGCCGAGCTCGACGTCGGCCTTGAGGGCGACCGAGTCGTAACCCTGCACCAGCGGGTACAGGAACTCGTGGATCGCGATCGGCTGCCCGGACTTGTAGCGCTTCGAGAAGTCGTCGCGCTCGAGCATGCGGGCCACGGTGTGCTTCGCGGCCAGCTGGATCATCCCGGCCGCGCCCATGGCGCCCATCCAGGTCGAGTTGAACTCGACCCGGGTCAGCGCCGGATCGAGGATCTTGAAGATCTGGGCCTGGTACGTCTCCGCGTTCGCCTTGATCTCGTCGGGCGTCAGGGGTGGCCGGGTGGCATTGCGACCGGTCGGGTCGCCGATCAGCCCGGTGAAGTCACCGATCAGGAAGATCACGTCGTGGCCGAGTCGCTGGAACATGGCCATCCGGTTGATCAGCACCGTGTGACCGAGGTGCAGGTCGGGCGCCGTCGGGTCGAATCCCGCCTTGACCCTGCAGCGGCTTGCCACGGGCCAGCTTCTTCAGCAGGTCGGCTTCGAGCAGCACTTCGGAGGCGCCGCGGCGCAGTTCGGCCAGTTGTTGGTCGGCAGGCAGCATCGGTCGGCACGCTCCAGGCGGTATTGCAGTGCAAGGCGCGGGACTGTAGGGGTTGGCGGCAGTGCAGGCAACGCCACGGACTTGGTGAGGGCGGTCACAGTCCGTACATATTTTCCGCAAGGTCCTGAAGAAACAGAGGAAAATTCCGATTTAACAGTTGACTCGTCGCGTCCGCGCAACTACTTTACGCGCCATCGTTGGATGGGGGTGACCATTGCAACCGACCGATTACAGAGCGTCTGCGGCCGAGCAGGCGTCCACGCCGACCGTCTATTCCGTCCGCCGCTTGCTCGCCGGAACCAGCCTGCCGCTGGTCGCCGCAGTGGCCGGCACTCCTTGCATTGGCAGCCTGGCCGCGTCAGGACGCACCGACGTCGATTGACCTGACTGCCCTCGTCGCCTCGCAGGCTGCTGCCTCGACGGCGGCAACGGGCCCGGACGAGGATTTTCCCGAGAACGTCGAGTACACGGTCCGGCGCAACGATACGCTCGACCAGATCTTCCGTTCGGTGGGTGTCGACATGGCCGCGCTTGCCGAACTGCGCCAGCGGCCGGAAGTGCGGCGCGCGCTCGACATCGTGCGCCCCGGCGACATCATCACGTTCACGCATGTCGACGGCGTGCTGCAGTCGCTCAACCGCCAGATCAGCAACACGCTGACGCTGTCGGTCGCCCGCTCAGACGACGGCTTTGCCGTCAATTACGTCGAGAATCCGCTTGAGACCGAGATCGTCGGCCGCCGGGCACGGATCACGTCGTCGCTGTTCGCTGCCGGGCAGGACGCCGGCATGTCGGCAGAGACGATCATGACGCTCGCCAACCAGATCTTCGGCTGGGACATCGACTTCGCCCTCGATATCCGCCAAGGGCGACGAGTTCAGCGTGCTCTACGAGCAGAAGTTCCAGGACGGCGGCTACGTGAACGACGGACGCGTGCTGGCGGCCGAGTTCGTCAACCAGGGCAAGACGCATCGCGCCGTCTGGTTCCAGTCGAAAGACGGCGACGTGCAGGGTTACTTCACTCCGGAAGGCAAGGGCATGCGCAAGGCTTTCCTGCGCGCGCCGCTCGACTTCACGCGGGTGAGCTCGGTCTTCAACCCGCGTCGCAAGCACCCGATCAGCGGCGTCGTCCGCGCCCATAAGGGCGTCGATTACGCGGCGTCGACAGGCACGCCCATCTGGGCAGCCGGCGATGGCCGCGTCCAGTTTGCCGGCCGCAAGGGCGGGTACGGTAACGTCGTGACGATCGACCACGGCAAGGGCATCAGCACGGTTTACGGCCACATGTCGCGCTTCGGCAAGTCCGCCCGCACCGGCCGCACCGTGAAGCAGGGCGACATCATCGGTTACGTCGGCATGACCGGCGCGGCCACCGGGCCGCACCTGCATTACGAGTACCGGGTCAAGGGTGTGCACAAGAACCCGGCCACGATTCCGATGCCGCGCACGGAAATCCCTGCGGGTTACCTGGCGGAGTTCCGCAGCCAGAGCGAATCCGCGCTCGCGAAACTGCAACTCACCAGCGGCGCCGGCAGCGTGGCCCAGGTTGCGAGCCGGTAACACTCCCTCACCCGTCCTATGGGCGACCTCTCCCGCGAAGCGGGAGAGGTGAAGAAGGTCAGTGCAGACGCAGCTTGAAGCCGACCGCCTCGAGGTAAATGGCCTCCTGTTCTAGGTCGAGTGCGGTGAGCGGATGCTCGTCGAGCCAGCCGCGCGGGAAGATCAGCTCCGCGCTCTTGCCTTTGGCGGCGAGCCGGATGTCGGGCAGCGAACGCGGCCCTCGCCCGCGGTGCAGGAGCACCGCTAGCCGCAACAACACGATCAGGAAGAGCGCTTGCAGGTGCCAGGGGGGCATCAGGTCGTCGAGCGCCGCCAGTTGCAGCTTGCGGCGGTGGCCGCCCACGATGGCCGCCAGCAATTGCTGCTCATGGCTGGGAAACCCCGGCAGGTCCGCATTCTGCAGCAGGTAGGCGCCGTGCCGCTGGTACTGCGAATGCGCGATGTCGAGTCCGACTTCGTGCAGGCGCGCCGCCCAGCCGAGCACTGGCTCGGCGAGTGGATCGTCCAGACCCCAGTCCGCACGAACCTGCCGCAGGAAATCGAGCGCAGTCGCTTCCACCCGGTCCGCCTGCGCGGTTTCGACGTGAAAGCGTCCTTCCATCGCCCGCACGCTGCGCACACGTGCGTCCTCGTCGGTGAGGCGTCCGAGCAGGTCGTACAGCAATCCTTCGCGCAGCGCGCCATCTGCAATCCGCATCGTCTCGATGCCGAGCCGATCGAAGACTTCGAGCAGGATGGCGAGGCCGCCCGGCAGCACTTCCTGCCGCTCCGGCGACAGGCCCGGCAGCTTCAGGCGCGAGGCCTGGCCGGCCCGCAAAGTTTCCTGCAGCAGCCATTCGAGACCCGCCCGATCAACATGCGTTGCGCCTGGCTCGCGTGCCTGCAGCGTATCGGCCACGGCGCGCAGCGTGCCGGACGCGCCATAGGCGATGTCCCACTCCGAGCGCTTGAAGCGATTGATCACCGGCTCGAGTTCGAGGTGCGCGGCCGTCCGTGCACGCTTCATGCGCTTCTCGGTGATCTCGCCGTCGGCGAAGAAGCGCGCGCTCAGGCTGACGCAACCCATGTACAGGCTCTCGAGCCGCTTGGCCGACAAGCCCTCGCCGATGATCAGTTCGGTGCTGCCGCCGCCGATGTCGACGACGAGCCGGTGCCCGCCCTCGTTCGGCGTCGTGTGCGCGACGCCGAGATGGATCAGTCGCGCCTCTTCGACGCCGGAGATGATTTCGATCGGATGGCCGAGGGCGTCACGCGCCCGTTCGAGGAACACCCCGCGGCGCTTGGCCTTGCGCAACGTATTGGTGCCGACGACGCGCACGCTCTCCGCGCGCATGTCGCGCAGGCGCTGGCCGAAACGTTCGAGGCACTGCAGCGCGCGCTGCGTCGACTCACGGCTGAGCCGGCCGTGTTCGTCGAGACCTGCGGCGAGACGAACCATCTCGCGCAGGCGGTCGAGTACGATGAGTTGCCCGTGGTTGTAACGGGCGACGATCATGTGAAAACTGTTCGAGCCGAGGTCCACCGCCGCGAGGACGTCCGGCACCCGGTTCGGCACGACGGCAGTTCAGCGCATCAGGCTGAGAACGACGAACCACACCCGCACGTGGTCTGGGCATTCGGATTGCGAATCACGAACTGCGCGCCCTCGAGGTCTTCGCGGTAGTCGATCTCGGCACCCGTCAGGTACTGGAAACTCATCGGGTCGACGAGCAGCCGCACGCCCTGGTTCTCGACGCAGGTGTCGCCATCTTCCTCGTTCTCGTCGAACGTGAAGCCGTACTGGAACCCGGAGCAGCCGCCGCCGGAGACGAAGACCCGCAGCTTGAGGTTCGGGTTGCCCTCCTCGCGGATCAGCTCGCTCACCTTGGCGGCTGCCGAGTCCGTAAAGACCAGCAAGGCAGTGTCGGCCGTCTCGTTCAGCGCAGTGGCTTCGGTCATGGATGCTCCGTGCGTCATCGCAGGCGGTCGAATCTGGGGGTGAACTTTAGCTTACCAACCCCGCCACTCATAGCGCCGCGACTGGCTGGCCCGCGACTTTCCACGCGAATGTCTGCTGCACCGGGGCGCGCAGCTTGCTTGAATGCACCCGGACGTCGGTCTCGAAAGGCTCGAAACCCTCCGGCAGGACGACAGTCTGCTCGATCGTCTGGAAATATCGAAACGAGAACGGCAGCTCCGCGCGCGGTTTGCCCAGCAAGTCGCCGACGGAGAACCTGGCCGGGGCATCGCCCTTGACGCCGACCAGCGTGATCTGCGCGAGGCCGGCAACGATGCTTTCGTGTCGCATCGCCTGCACGAGCGTGAGCTTGAGCTGCACCTGGCGCGGTTCCTCTCCCGGCAGGACCTCGAAACGCTGGATGCGCAGGCCCTGGATGCCGTCCGCCGGCGAGACGATGCTGCGGTAGAAGGCCAGGTCGTCGCTCTGACGCGCGAGCTGGGACTGCAGGTCGCCGAGCGTGGTCTCGACCTGGCCGTATGCGTCGCGGTCGAGGCGCCGCGCCATCTCGAGTTCACCCACCTTCGCATTGAGCCGCTTATTGTTAAATTCCAGCTTTTCCACCTGGTCCTGGATCACGGCGCGCTTGTCGGCTTCGGCCGCTGCATCGTGACCCGCTGAACGCTGCCCGAACCCGTAGCCGATCCAGCCGGCAACCACGGCGAGCAACGTGGAGGCGAGAGCGGTGTAGAGCCAGTACCGCCGCGGAGGGGGCATGCCGGCGTTGGTCACTGCTCGCGGCCTGTGGGTGCGCCAGCAATGACCACGCCCTCGGTCGCGGCTTCATCGCCTGCGGTCGCGTGACCATCGCCTGTCCGCCGGCGACGACGCGGCGAGCGCGGGTGTGGCGCGCGCAGCATCTCGTCAGTCAACCATTCCGGGCGCGGCGGCGGACCTGCGGTGAATGCCAGCTCGCCCAGCTCCTGCAGCGCCCGCACGTAGACCGCCCGTTTGAAATAGATGACTTCGCGCACAGGTGCCCAGTAGTCGACCCAGCGTCCCTGGTCGAACTCGGGCTCGTTCGTGGCCTGGTAGTTCAGCCGGGAATCGTCGCTGAGCATCCGCAGCAGGTACCAGCGCTGCTTCTGGCCGATGCAGACCGGATTGCCACGACGGCGCACGTACTGCTGCGGCAACCTGTAACGGAGCCAGCGGCTGGTGCCGGCGACGAGTTCAACGTCACTGGGCTCGAGCCCGATTTCCTCGTGCAGTTCGCGATAAAGCGCCTCTTCCGGCTGCTCATTGCGCTGCACGCCGCCTTGCGGAAACTGCCAGCCCCGGCCGTCCCGCCGCCCACCCAGGAACAGCTCACCGCCGTCCCGCATCAGGACGATGCCGACGTTGGCGCGAAATCCCTGGCTGTCGATGTAATCGCTCATGGCCTGCGTAAAGTCCGGCGGCGACTGATTTTTTCACATTGGCGGCAGTCGCACAAAAACATCACTCGGCGACACTCCGGCTTGTGGCCCCGCCCCTGCTTCCCTAACCTTCCCCCCTATTCGCGGGGGCCGCTTGCACAGACTTCCACTCATTCCGGTCATCGTCGCACTCGGCGCCACGACCATCCTGCTCCTGCTGCTGTCGCTGATGCTCGGCAGCGTGCAAGTCGAGCCTGCAGCTGTCTGGCACGCGATCTGGGGTTCGGAACCCTCCCTGGCGCGGGACGTCGTCATGGACCTGCGCCTGCCGCGCGCCCTCACTGCGTTTGCGGTGGGAGGCCTGCTGGGCCTCGCGGGCGCCCTGTTGCAGGTCCTGCTGCGCAATCCGCTGGCCGATCCGTACGTGCTCGGCGTGTCGGGCGGCGCGTCCGTCACGGCATTGCTGGCCCTGATGGCAGGCCTGTCCGCGGTCATGGTCGATGCGG
>CAVUSC010000025.1:0-121315 GCA_963743995.1 uncultured Gammaproteobacteria bacterium
CTGGTTGCGCGCGTTGCTGACGAGTCGGCTCACACGCTGTGCGACCATTTCACCCGCGCCGCCAGCACTCAGCAAGCGGTCGAGCCGCTCCACGTCCTGGTTGCGCGGATCGAGCCACTCGGCGAACGCTGCGGCCGGAACGATCACCGGCATCCGGTCGTGGATGTAGGCGATCGACTTCGGCGGCGCGGTCGTGATCAGAGTGCACGATTCGAGCGGCTCGCCGGTGGCCGGGTCACGCCAGGATTCCCACAGTGCGGCCAGCGCGAACGGGCCACCGCTTGCAGGTCGCAGGAAATAGGGCTGCTTGTCGCGGGGACCGAGCTGCATCCACTCGTAGTAGCCATCGGCCGGCACCAGTGCGCGGCGCTTGCGATAGGCGTTGCGGAAGGCAGGCTTCTCACGCAGCGTCTCCGCCCGCGCATTGGTCATGCGCGCACCGATCGATTTTTCCTTGGCCCAGACCGGCACCAATCCCCAGTACAACATCGCCAGGCGCCGGGTGGCAGCGATGTCGGGCGAGGTATCGTCCGGGAGTTCGCGGACTGCCGGAATGAAGGTGGTCGGCGCGATGTTGTACCGCGCCTCGATTTCCGGCGTGTCGTCCGGCAAGCCGAACAAACGGACGACGGCTTCGTGGGGCGAATAGAAGGCGAAGCGGCCGCACATGGGAGGGGGCCTACTCCCTCGTGCCCGTGCCCTTGTTCATCAGCCAGACGCAGGCTGCGAACAGCACCAGCACCGACACGATCATGATCGCAAACGAGAAACCGACGTCGACGTCGGCGTGCCCGAGGAAGCCATAACGGAAAGCGTTCACCATGTAGAGGATCGGGTTCGCCTTCGACACCGTCTGCGCCCACTCGGGCAGCATCTGGATCGAGTAGAACACCCCGCCAAGGTAGGTCATCGGCGTCAGGATGAACGTCGGCACGAAGGTGATCTGGTCGAAGTTCTTCGCGAACACGGCGTTGACGAACCCGCCGAGCGCGAACACCACGGCGGTGAGCACGACCGCGGCAATCACCACGGCGAGGTGTTCGACGTGCAGGCGGGTGAAGAACAGCGCGATGATCGTCACGATCAGCCCGACCAGCAGGCCCCGCAGCACACCTCCCGCCACGTACCCCAGCACGATCAACCAGTTGGGCAGCGGGGAAACGAGCAACTCTTCGATGTGCCGGCCGAACTTCGCGCCGAAGAACGACGACACCACGTTACCGTAACTGTTGGTGATCACGGACATCATGATCAGGCCGGGCGCGATGTACTGCAGGTACGTGAAGCCGCCCATCTGCCCGATGCGGCCGCCGATCAGGTTGCCGAAGATGATGAAGTACAGCGTCGCCGTGATCACGGGCGGCACCAGCGTCTGGCCCCAGATGCGCATGATGCGGCTGAACTCACGGATGACGATCGTCGCGAAACCGATGCGGCGCGCGCGGCGCATGCTGGCAGCCGTCGTCACTTCAGCATGGCTGCCGGGCGTGGCGCCGGGCGTGCGTTGCGGAGGGATGCCGCTCATGCGCCGGCCTTGGTCGTGGACTGGACAGGTGAGTGGGCCGGCGGCTGGACGGTTGACGGGGTGGGCGGCTGGCCGCTGCCGACGTCGCGGCCTTCGACGAGGCGCATGAACAGCTCTTCGAGACGATTGGCCTTGTTGCGCATGCTCACGACTTCGCCGCCGACGCCGGAAAGCGCGAGGAAGATGTCATTCAGGTTCTGGTCCTTGTTCACCTCGACCTCGAGCGTCGTCTCGTCGGGCGCGATCACGCGATAACCGGGCAACGACATCGGCCCGCGCAGCGGCCCGCGCAGGTTGAGCACGAAGGTCTCGGTATGGAGCTTGCGCAGCACCGTCGACATGCGGTCATTCTCGATGATGCGGCCTTCATCGATGATCGCGATGTGACGGCAGAGGTTTTCGGCCTCCTCGAGGTAATGCGTGGTCAGGATGATCGTGGTGCCCTGCTCGTTGATCCGGCGCAGGAATTCCCACATCGAACGGCGCACCTCGATGTCAACGCCGGCGGTGGGCTCGTCGAGGATCAGCAGTTGCGGCTCGTGGATCAGTGCACGGGCGATCATCAACCGGCGCTTCATGCCGCCCGACAGCGAACGCGAAATCGCCTCGCGCTTGTCCCACAGCTGCAGCTGGTTGAGCCAGTACTCCATTCGCTCGCGCGCGACGGGTCGCGGGATGCCGTAGAAACCTGCCTGGTTCAGCAGGATCGTCGAGATCTTCTCGAACTGGTTGAAGTTGATTTCCTGCGGCACGACGCCGAGGCAGGACTTGGCCGCCTCGAGGTCGCTGTCGATGCTGTGCCCGAAGACATCGATCGTGCCGCTCGATTTGTTGACGAGTGACGACACGATGCCGATCGCCGTCGACTTGCCCGCGCCGTTCGGCCCGAGCAGCGCGAAGAAATCGCCCTCCTCCACGTCGAGGTCGATGCCCTTCAAGGCCTGCACCCCGTTGCTGTACGTCTTGCAAAGCTGGCGCAGCGACAAAGCCTTCATGGGCGGGGCAACGACCTTCACGGGAGGGGAGCGAAGGGTAATGTGCGAGCACCTCCTCAGCAAGGAACGTCGGTGTCGCTGGCGGGTCCCCGCCGGTGACTCGGTCGCGCGCGACGTGACGGTCCGTAACGAGCGACGACTGGTTCGCGTTCGCAATGCCCGAGCAGGCACAGCCCGGCCGAATACGCCCAGTACAGGTCTGCTTGGACTGTTCCCGTGGCGGCCTGGGCCAACAGGCTCCAGTACCGCGCATGCCCTGGCCAGCGCGGACGTATCAACCCTGGCCAGGAGGCGAGCCGGAACGACTCGGACGGCGTAAGCGAGGACAGGCGCGTCTCAGAGGTCGAACCGAGCCCGAACGCGATGCGGGAAGAGAACGGCACGCTTTCGGCGAGCCGGTGGGCGACCAGAAGCGCCACCAGCCCGAACGAGCGGCGGGCTTCTCCTCGCGCTCGCTCGATGCCGTTCGCAGCGGTGTCCGCAACGGCGTCGAGTTGCCAGGTGGCAGGGTCGTCCTCCTGTGGCAATGCCAGTTCGAACAGCGAGATCGGGCTGCAGGCCGCGCGCTCTCGCGCCTCCGGCGGAACCGCCAGCAGTTGCCTGACAGTGGCCAGCGGCAACTGAAACCAGCAGTCGGCCCCATGGCTGGGATCGAGGGCGTAGGCCAGGAACAGACGGTTGAGGTCCGCAATGTCACGCCGGACCGTGGCATTGAGCAGGTTGCCTTGGTGCGGCCAGGCGGTGTGGGGCAGGGTCAGATTCAGGTCAGACATGACATTTCTCCATATATGGTCTAAACGGACCATATATGGATATAGAATCTCATAGGTGGTCTGAGTAGACCATATGTGGCCAGAACATCAAGAATGGGGAGAATGGCCATGAGGATCACGGACAGCCGGTACGACCGCGATCGACTGCGGCTGGCGATCACCTACCGGATGATCGCGCTGGAGGCTCGCACCCGCACCATCCGCATTGCGACACAACTGTCGGACGACCGCATCCGGCGCATGTATCGCGACTATTTTGCCGCGATGGGTGGCAATCGCGTGCGCCGGCGGCGCGGCAAATCGCCGCGACAGATGTCGTATTTCCGGCGTTCGCTCGAGCATGAACAACAGGCGGCGCTGTTGGGTTCCCTGCTGCGACTGTGCAACCTGCTGCAACGGTACCCGAACGGCTTTCGGCCCGTGCTGGAGGATGTCGGCCGGTTCTGCGATGCCTTCGAGACCTACCTCGGCCTTTGGCCCGAGGGCCTCATCTCTTTCGAACATGCATGGCACCTCTGGCAGGTGTTCTGTCGCAACGATGAGTTCGTGTTGTCGAACTGCCCCGACTGCGAATCGCTCTGGGTCCAGGACACGCTGGAAATCCTCCCGTACAACTGTCCCGCGTGCCGGCGAGGGCCGCCCTTTCCGGCGTGATCCGCTTGTAACAGGGGCCGGCGGCGGGGGCCGCGGTAGACTCGCAGTCCCTTGCCCGCCTGAAGCGACCGTGCCTGTCCCACCCAACGTATTCGCTGGACCGTACCTCGATCGCATCGCGCACCTGCGCAAGGACGAGGCATTCGTGACCGGTGCATTGCACGGCGCGCAGGCCCGCATCGTGCCCGTGCACCAGTCGCGCATTCTCGTGCAGCGCGGACCCGAGGGCTGGTCCGCGGCGTATGCCGAAGCCACGCACCTGGAGTCCCTGCCCGCGCTGGGTGCCGAAGCCGTGATGCTGGGCCGCTTCGGTGAATGCGTGTATTTCGCGGCCGAAGTGGCCAGCCCGGAACCGGTGCAGGCGCTGTTTGCCGCAGGCTCCGTGCGGTTCGAGGACCTGCGCATGGCCGGGGGGCAAGTGCCGGAACAGCAGGCCGGGGTGCTCGCGTATGCGCGCGCGATGCTTTACTGGCGCAGCCGTCAACGTTACTGCGGCGCTTGCGGCGCGCCCACCCGCAGCGCCAGCGCGGGTCACGTAATGAAGTGCACGAACGATGCGTGCGGCAGCGATCACTTTCCGCGTCTCGACCCCGCCATCATCGTGCTGGTCACGGACGGCGAGCGGGCGTTGCTTGGCCGTCAAGCCTCGTGGCCGGCAGGACGCTATTCGACCATCGCCGGTTTCGTCGAACCCGGCGAGAGCCTGGAAGATGCCGTGGCACGCGAAGTACTCGAGGAAACCGGCGTGACCGTGATCGAGTCGACCTACCACTCGTCGCAACCGTGGCCGTTCCCGTCGTCCCTGATGATCGGCTACACGGCGTTTGCCAGCGCGCAGTCCGTGCCACGCGCTGACGAGGAACTCGAGGACGTGCGCTGGTTCACGCGCCAGCAGATCGCGTCGGGTTTTCCGGGACTGCCGCCGTCGCAGTCGGTCTCCTACCGCTTGATCGAGCACTGGTACGACTCGGATTCCAACCTGCCACTGGCGCAGACACCCGGCGTCACCGGCTGGGGCTCGCGGCGCGGCTGACGGCCGCGCGCCGGCCCCGACCTTCGCAGCCAGACCGTGACACTGGAGATCTTCCTGGTCCTCGTCGCCGCGTTCGGCGCTGGTTTCATCGACGCGCTGGCGGGAGGCGGTGGCCTGATCCAGCTGCCTGCGCTGTTTGCGGCCTTTCCGCATGCACCGCACACCACCCTGCTCGGCACCGGGAAGCTCGCGGGGTTCGCCGGCACCTCGAGCGCGATTTTCCGGTTCATCCGGCACGTCAAACTCGATTGGGGACTGCTGCTGCCGGCAGCGAGTGGGGCTTTTGCGGCTGCACTGGCCGGCGCATGGCTCGCGACAGGCGTGTCGCCGGAGCAGTTCCGGGCGCTCGTGCCCTTGCTGCTGAGCTTCGTGCTGGTTTACACGCTGATGAACAAGGACCTGGGCCGCGACCACCGTCCGCGAGTTCTCGGTCGGAACGGGCGCTGGCTCGCGGCCGGCACCGCGGGAGTCATCGGTCTGTACGATGGGTTCTTCGGCCCGGGCACCGGCAGCTTCCTGGTCTTCCTGTTCGTGCGCGTGTTCGGCCTCGACTTCCTGCACGCGTCCGCGTCGGCCAAGATCGTCAACGCGTCGACCAACGTCGCCGCCATCCTCCTGTTCGGGTTGACCGGCGAGCTGTACTGGCTGCTGGGACTTGCGATGTCGGTCTGCAACATCGTCGGCGCGCAGTTCGGCAGCCACCTGGCAATCCGGCGCGGCAGCGCACTGGTGCGCAAGGTGTTCATCGTCGTCGTGTTCGCCTTGATCGCGAAAACGGCGCTGGACGCCCTCCGCCTGCACCTGTGAACAGGCGAGGCGTCGGGACCGCTAGAATGTGAGGGCAAGGGTGTTCGCGCGGTTGAGGTAGGAAACCATGGATTTTTCTTGGACGACATTCGCCGGCATCGCTCTCGGTATCGGCCTCGCCGCGGCCACGGGCTTCCGTGTGTTCCTGCCGCTGCTCATTGCCGGCCTCGCCGCACACTTCGGTTACATCCCGCTGTCGGAGAATTTCCAGTGGCTCGCGAGCCTTCCGGCACTCGTGATGCTCGGGACGGCAGCAGCGGCCGAAGTCCTCGCGTATTACATTCCCGGTGTGGACCACGCTCTCGACGTCATGGCAGGCCCCGCCACGCTGGTGGCTGGCGCGGTTGCGAGTGCCGCCGTGATGACCGACCTGCCGCCGAGTGTCCTGTGGCCCGTCGCGATCATCGGCGGCAGCGGCATCGCCGGCTTGACCAAGGGCAGTTCGGCACTGTTTCGTGCCAAGACCGGATTGATGACGGGCGGCCTCGGCAATCCGGTGGTCGCCACGGGCGAAACGATCGGCGCCACGGGTCTGTCGCTGTTTGCGATCGCGCTGCCGCTGGTAGCACTCGTGCTGGTCGTCCTGCTGCTGGCCTGGGTGGTGCGGAAGACTGGCCGATTTTTCTTCGGTCGCCGCAAGACCGACGTTGCCGTCACGCCGCAGGAGCGCTGAGCGGGGTCTATGTGCCTGCTCGTGCTCGCCTGGCAGACTCACCCGCGTTACCGGCTGCTCGTCGCTGCGAACCGCGACGAGTTCCATGACCGCCCGTCGGCTCCGCTCGGCTGGTGGGCCGACGACCCGCGCATCCTCGCGGGCCGGGACTTGCGCGGCTCCGGCACCTGGATGGGCGCAGCACGGTCTGGTAGCTACGGCATCGTCACCAATTTCCGTGAGCTCGAGCGACCCGCGCCCGACGCGCCTTCGCGTGGCGACCTCGTGACCCGCTTTCTCACTGGGACGGCGTCGCCGCAGGACTACCTCGACGACCTGCACCAGCACGCGACACGCTATGCCGGCTTCAACCTGTTGCTGGGCGGTCCCCGCTCGCTCCATTACTACTCGAACCGTGGCGGCTTCGAAGCCAGGCCCCTACAGCCCGGCATCCATGGACTCAGCAATCACTGGCTCGATTCCCCGTGGCCCAAGCTGCTGCGCACCCGGAGGGGACTGTCGGAGCGGATCGCGGCCGACGACGTTACGCCGGCAGCGCTGTTTGCGCTGCTCGCCGATCGCAGACCGGCTGACCCGGACGAAACACCGGACACCGGCCTGCCGGCCGAGTGGGAGCGCGCCTTGTCGTCGCCTTTTGTCGTGCATGAACGCTACGGCACGCGCTGCTCGACGGTGCTGCTCGTCGAGCCCGACGGCCGCACGACGATGTGCGAGCGCCGATTCGACGAGGCCGGGCACGCGACCGGTGCCACGCGGCTCGAGTTCGCGAGCGGCGACGTGCCCGAGTGAGGACGTCCAGCGCACCAGGACATCGCGCGCGGGTGAGCCTGCTTGCATGGCTCGTGCTCGCCTGCGTGCTCGGCTGGACGGGAATGTCGGTGGCGGCCGCGCCCAAGGAGCGCATCGAAATCAAGATCGATGGCGTTCCGGACGACATGGCCAACAATGTCCGGTCGTACCTGACATTGTCGCGGTACCTGACGCGTGAAGACCTGACCGACCAGCAAGTCCGGCGCCTTGCCGACCGCGCCGTGGACGAAGCCGCCGACGCGCTGCGTCCGTTCGGGTTTTACGCGCCCACCATCCGCAGTCGCACCAGCCGCGATGATCCCAAGTGGATCGTGCGGTTGAAGATCGTCCCCGGCGAACCGGTGCTCATGGAGGAGGTCGACGTCGAGATCATCGGCGCCGGCGCGACCGACAAGACACTGACCAGAATCGCCGCCGAGACGACGCTCAGGCCCGGCACGAGGCTCGACCACGCCAGTTACGAAACACTCAAGGCCACGTTGCTGCGCACTGCGCGCGATCGTGGCTACCTCGACGCCACGCTCACCCGCCGCGAACTGGTCGTGAATCCCACCGACCTCACTGCGGACGCCCGCATCACGCTCGAGACCGGCGGCCGGTACGAATTCGGCGCCATCACGCTCGACCAGGGCGTCATCAACGACGACCTGTTGCGGGCCTACGTGCGCTTCGCGTCGGGCCAGCCGTATTCGCCGGAGAAATTGACCGGCACGCAGTTCGCGCTCGAAGACAGCAACTATTTCTCCACCGTCGTGGTTTCGCCCGGCGAGCGTGACCGCGAAAACCTGACGGTGCCGATCAAGATCCACGTCGAGCCGATCAAGCGCAATCGCTACGGCGTCAATGCCGGCTACGGCACCGATACCGGCATCCGCGGCCAGTTCACGTGGGACAACCGCCTGGTCAATACCCGAGGCCACCGCTCGCGCGTGGAGTTGACGGCCTCCGAGGTTCGTTCCGAGGCGTTGGCGCGTTACGTGATACCGGTCGGCGATCCGAGCCTGGAGAAACTCGAGTTCTCGCTCGCCTACGTCAACGAGGACATCGGCGACCTCAAGAGCGAACGCACGGAACTCACCGGCGGCCTGACGCAGGTCTTCGGCAAGTGGCAGCAGGTCATGTTCCTGAAGCTCAACGATGAACGCACGATCTATCCCGACGGCCGCGCGGACGATGCGCTGCTGCTGATCCCAGGCATCAGCTACGCGAGCCTGCCACCGAACTTCCTGACGGGCTGGGTGCGCGACGCGGCGTATTACGTCGAGTTGAGCGGCAGCCCGGCCGAGCTCGGATCCGACGCTTCTTACCTGCGCTTCTACGGACGCGCCGAGCGCGTATGGCCGATCCGCGGGCCGTGGCACGTGCGCGGGCGCGCGGAATTCGGCACCAGCTGGGTCGACGACTTCTCCGCATTGCCCGCGTCGCAGCGATTCTTCGCGGGTGGCGACCGCAGCGTGCGCGGCTTCGCGCTCAACTCACTGAGTCCGCCGTTGCCGCCGAGCGACGTGAAGGCAGGCTCCTCGGGCCAGGGCGGCGGTGGCGAGCACAAGGTCGTCGGCAGCATCGAGCTCGAACGCGACTTCCCGCGCAACTTGCGCGGTGCAGTGTTCTTCGACACGGGCAACGCATTCAACGACTGGAGTACGCCGTTGGAATATTCCGTGGGTGTCGGCGTGCGCTGGCGGCTGCCGATGCTGATGATCGGCTTCGACGTAGCGCAGGCGCTGTCGCAGTCCGACCTGAAGCCACGCTTCCACCTGAACATCACCCAGGTCCTGTAGCGTGCGCCGTCGCTCACTGGTGTTGATCGGATTGCTGCTGGCGCTGGCCGGTGGCGTGGCCGTGTTCCTGAACTGGCTGCTGTTCACGCAACGGGGCCTGGATTTCGCGATCGCGCAACTGGGTCGATTGCCCACGCTGCAGATCGAAGTGCGCGGCGCACGCGGTTCAATCGCCGGCCCGTTGACGGCAGACAGCGTCGTCGTCGATCACGAAGCAGCGCGCGTCGTCGCACGCGGCCTGACGGTAGACCCCGAGCCGAGCGGCCTGATCGTCGGGCGCTTCGAGCTCGAAGGGCTGGCCGTGTCACGCCTGGATGTGACGCTCAAGGAACGGCCACCACGACCCGACAAGCCTCCCTATTTCCTGCCGTCGGGCCTGCACATCACCGCACCGCGCTTCCGCCTCGGCGACATCGCGCTGACGCTGACGAGCGGCCAGCGCATCGAAGCGCGCGAAATCCGGGGTTCGCTCAGCGTGACGCGCTGGCGGCTCGATCTCGACCCGGTCGACGTGCGTGGACCGAACGGCCACATCAGCGGCAACCTGGCCCTGCGTGCCTCCGAACCGCTCGGACTGCGGACCGACCTGCGCGGCGATTGGCGGTTGCCAGACGACGATTTTGAGTACCGCTTTCGTGTCGTGACGCGCGGCACGCTCGACCGGCTCGGCGCCGATGTCTTTCTGGATGCGCCGGCCAAATTGAGTTTTGCGGGAACGCTGCTCGACCTGACCAAGCAGCCAAGAGCGGAAGGCACCTTCCGCATGACTGCGTTCGATGGGTCACCGTGGGTGCCCACGGGGCGATTCCCGCAATTGACTGGCACGATCACGCTCGCCGCGGGCCTGGCATCGCTCGGGATCGACGGGACGCTGACCTCACCGGCGCTGCCAGGCCAGCAACTGCGCGTGCAGGGCGCGGGCCGGTGGGACGAGCGGACGATGTCGCTCGCCAACCTGCAGGTGTGGCTGCCGCGCATGGGGCTCTCGGCGACTTCGAGCGGCACGATCAAGTTCCCTGACGCGGATGCACCGGAAGGCACGTTGCCGCTGCTCGCGCTGAACGGCGAGTGGACGGCGCTGCAATGGCCCATCGAACTGCAAGGCGAGCCGGTCGTGCGGAGCCCACAGGGCGTGTACACGCTCGAAGGCTCCATGCCCTACCGGTTCTCGACACGCTCCCAGGTCGAGGGCGCCGCCATCCCCTCGACGAGCTTCGAGGCCGCCGGCGTCGTCGATCAGACAGGCGTCGTGCTCGATCGCTTCACCGGTTACGCGCTGCGCGGGCGGATCAATGGCCGCGGAGCGTTGTCATGGACGGGCAACCAGGCGTGGAACTTCGACGTCGACGCGCAGGGGCTGGCGATCAGCGAGTTGCGACCGGGCGTCGATGGTCGCGTCAGCGCAAAGGCGACGATCGCGGGCACGGGTCTCAGTGCAGCCGCCCCGTGGACTGCGCGTCTCACTGCACTCTCCGGCACGCTGTTTGGCCGGCCGCTGACGGGGCGCGGCGAAGTCGCCCACCGCGACGGCGTCTTCGACCTGAAGAACGTGCGGATCGCGAACGGCACGTCGTTCGCGGACATCGACGGCCGTGTCGGCGCGAATGCGCTCGACCTGAACTGGAGCGTCGACCTGCGTTCACTGGCCGTCGTCGTGCCTGGCATGGGCGGAACGCTGGTTTCGCGCGGCACGGCACGTGGCACGCCCGCACGTCCGATCATCGACGGCACGGCGCGCCTGCATCATTTTGACTATGCCGGAGTGCAGGTCGCGAACTTCGACGCCGAGGCCGACATCGACTCGAGCGACAAGCGCCGCTCGAGTGTCGCCTTCAGCGCCAGCACGATCGAAGCCGCGGGACTCGTGTTCGACTTCGCCCGCGGCAGCCTCAACGGCTTCATTGCCGAGCACAAGATCACGCTCGACTTTGCCTCACCCGGCGATCCTGAACGCCGCATCACTGAATTCCGTGGCGAGATCGTCGCGGATGGCGGCTACGACCCGGCGCGCAGCGAGTGGAACGGCGACCTGTCGCAAGTCGACATCAAGTTTCCCGAAGGCGATGCCCGCCTGATCCAGCCCGCAGCACTGGTGCTCGGTCCGTCGCTGCAGAGTTCTGCGCCGCTGTGCCTGCGCTCGGACCAGGACGCACGACTGTGCATCGAGGGCGAGCATCGTCCGCAGCCGCTGTCGTGGCGCGTGCTCTACAGCGCGGAGGACTGGCCACTGCAGCGCATCCTGCGCTCGCTGCTCGGCTGGCGCGAGTTCGACGGCCGACTGCAGGCCAGTGGCTGGGCGGAGAAACTGCCGGGCAAGGAATGGGTCGGCGGGACGACGCTGCTCGTGCACGAGCCGACGATCAACGTGCAGCGCAACAAGTTCCGCGTCGAGCGCATCCAGCTCGGCAGCAGCCGCTTCGACCTGCGGGCCGAGCCGACGAAAATTCACGCGACTCTCGACATCGACGTCGACGAGTCCACCAAGATCCAGGGCGAAGCGCTGGTGCTGCGTCACGCGGGCGCAGCGCTCGATTCGAAGTTGAGCGGCTACATCAATGGCAAGTCCGAAGCGATCAAGGTGCTGCCGCTGCTGGTGCCGGAGATCGACCGCGCGGCTGGCCGGCTCGACGGCAACATCGTCATTGGAGGCACCGTCGGCCAGCCGACGTTCAATGGCGACTTCCAGGTCCGCGACGGCGTGCTGGAACTCTATCGGACCAATCTCAAGATCACGGCGCTGCAGGCCGATGGCTCGTTCGATGGCGACGCGCTCAAGTTCGATGCGCGAGGCGACACCGCCAAGGGCCAGCTGACGGTCGACGGCGCCTTCCGCTGGCCTGAAGGTGTCATGACCGGCAGCATGCGACTGCGCGGCGACCAGTTGCTGGTGTCCGATACCCCGGAGCTGCGGCTGCTCGCCTCGCCCGACATCGTGTTGCACGCTGGTGTCGATGGTTACCACGCCGAAGGGGAAGTTAAGATTCCGAGTGCGCGGATTTCGCCACGCGAGCTCACCACGTCGGTCAGCACGTCGCCGGACGAGCGCATCGTCGGCGTGCCGGACCTCGAGGACCTGGAGCCCTCTTCGGGAGATCGGCTCACCACCCGCATCCTGGTGACGCTCGGCGATGCGGTGCGCGTGGATGCCTATGGCTTGAAGGCGCGCCTGGAAGGTGGCGTGACGGTATCGACCGTGCCGGACGACGTGGCGCGCGGCAACGGCGTCATCCGGGTGGCCGAGGGCCAGTACAAGGCGTTCGGGCAGGATGTTCGCATTACCCGGGGTACGCTTTCGTTCAGCGACTCGCCCCTTACGGAACCGGTGCTCGACATCGTCGCCGAGCGCGTGATCAAGGACGCGGACATCACCGTCGCGGTCAACGTGCGCGGGACCATCGCACGGCCCTTCATCACGATCACCTCGCAGCCGGCGATGCCCAGCAACGAAGCGTTGTCGTACCTGCTGACCGGCCGGTCGATCGACACCCTGCAGTCGGGCGAGGCCGCAAACGTCAACCAGGCCGCCGAGAACCTGGCGTTGAGTGGCGGCGGCCTGTTGCTGGGCGGGCTAGGGACACGGCTCGGCCTCGACGAGGTCTCGCTTGAGCGCGATGGCGACAGCAACGACACGACGGTGGTGCTCGGCAAGGCGCTGTCGCCGAAGCTGTACGTGAGTTACGGCATCTCGATCGCCGAGGCGATCAATACCATCAAGCTCAGGTATTCCCTGAACGAACGGTGGTCGCTGAAGGCCGAGGCGGGCATCGAGCAGAGCGCGGATATCGAGTATCGGATTGAGCGGTAGGCCTCGTTTCGCTTTTTGGCTGGTGTTCGCAAGGGCGGAGTTCCGTACTTTTCCCGGCGAGCGGAAAGGCAGACACGCTCGCCGGAAGAAGCACGGAACTCCACCCTGACGTCACGCGCCTGAGCGGTCATCGGGCGGACGGTCAATACGATGCCTTCGAAATCGGCGCCGGCCCGATGACTCGCACGGCGCATGCAGCCGGACCGCGTTCGTGGAGCGCGGCTCCAGGATGGCAAACCAAAGGTCGTTCAAGGCCGCATCCGAAGCATGGGGACTCGTCACGCTACTGCTCGTGATCTCGATGCTCGTCGCGGGCTTTTCTTTTTGGTGGAATGCCCGCCAGAGTGCAAATGGCAAGGAATGACCGGTGCGGGTCGGGAGCACCAGTCTGATGTCCGCTGTTTGGATCGGGGCAGCATGCCGCTTCCCGAGGCCGGGTGGCGGTCCAGAGCGGAGCAATGATGTACTTCGTGTGCGTGGCTTGCGCGCGCAGGTCGTGAATGCTACAAAAGTAGCACGCCGCTTTCCTGACAGGATTCAACTTATGGCTGAGACAACCACGATTCGTTTGCCGCCCAAACTGCGTGCGCGTATTCACGCGCTCGCCAAGCAATCCGGACGCTCGGCCCATAGCTTCATCCTCGAGGCGGTCGAACGACACACCGACTACGAGGAGCAGATGCGCAGCCTCGTCAAGGAAGCGTTGGCGGCCGACGAGGAGATCGAGCGGACCGGTGAGGTGTACCGCGCGGACGACGTGCACACCTGGGTGGAACGCCTGGCCCGCGGTCAGGACACCGCACGGCCGAAGCCGTGGCGTCGGTAGTCTATTCGGCGCGCGCACTGTCCCACCTCGAGCGCGCCTTCGAGTTCCTGGTACGCGAGAACCCGGACGC
The DNA here is from genome assembly GCA_963743995.1 of uncultured Gammaproteobacteria bacterium. Taxonomy (GTDB): domain Bacteria; phylum Pseudomonadota; class Gammaproteobacteria; order Steroidobacterales; family Steroidobacteraceae; genus RPQJ01. Next base: position 13,753 of record CAVUSC010000025.1, read on the forward strand.
GGCGAGCGTAACGGCCGGGGCCATCCGGTCGGGCGTCGAGAACCTGGCCACGCACCCGTTGCTCGGGCGGCGTGTACACGGTGACATTCGCGAGCTCGTGATTTCATTTGGTCAGACGGGGTACATCGCGCTGTACCGATTCGTCATCCCGCAGGACGAGGTGAGGGTGCTCGCGATCCGGCACCAGCGTGAGATCGGGTTCGTGCCGTAGGCGGGCTCCGCTGCAGTGGCTGAGGCGTCTGTTCCGGGTCTGCTCCGGGTCTGCTCCGGGCGAGCGTGTCTGCCTTTCCGCTCGCCCGGAGCAGACCCGGAACGAACGCCAGCAACACTCAGCGCCTGCAGCGAACCTCAATCAAAGTCCGTAGCAATCTCCGGGCGCAGGAAATGCTGCCGCATGCGCATGACCTGCTGCGGCGTACACCGCCCGACGGACATCGGCGGCAGGTCATCCGGGTCGAAGAACTCGACGCCGTCCGTCTCGTAACTGCCGCACGCCTCCCCGCCTTCTATCTCGCAGAGGAAGAACGCCTTCCAGCTGTGATGCAGCGACGGCGTGTGCCCGTGCGCGTTTCGATCGAACAGCGCCGCGAGTTTGACTACGCGCACGCGAAAACCGGACTCCTGCTCGATTTCCTTGCGGACTGCACCCGACGGCGAGTCGTTCACGTCCGCCCAGCCTCCGGGTAGCGTCCAGAGACCGTCCGCCGTCTCGCGGACCAGCAGCACCTTGCCGTCCGCCGGTCGGAACACCGCGCCCCGCACCTCGACCTTGGGCGTCACGTAGCCGCCGTCCCGGGACCACTCCGCCCGCAGTTCGGCGGGGTCGGCCCCGGAGCCGGCAGCGAGCAGTTCCGACGCGATGCGCTCGATGGCTTCGTAGCGCTGCCTGTCGTACTCGTCCTTGCAGAAATGCAGACCCGTGCGCGAAAGCGCCTGCAGGCTGCGGAAGTGCTCGAGGCGCCCATCCCTCATTCGGGCAATTCCGGGCTTGACATGATCTGCATAATTATGCACATTTGCGCACCTTTTATTCATCTCAACCGGACACACCGCCCGTGGCCACCGACCTCAACGCCCAGACGCAGCGTCGCGATGCGATCATCCGCATCCTGCGACAGAACGCGGTCGGGCGTCAGGCTGAGCTGGTCGCCCTGCTCCACCGGGAAGGCCACGACGCGACACAGTCCAGCGTCAGCCGCGACCTGCGCGAACTCGGCGTGGCCAAGGGGGGTGACCGCTACCTGCTGCCCACAGTCGAGGAAGCGCTCGCGCCGAGCCACTTCGAGGCCATTCGTTCGTTCGTCAACGGGTACCGCGCTGCGGGCCCCACATTGACGGTGCTGCGCACGTCGGTGGGCACGGCCCAGACCGTCGCGATTGCGCTCGACAAGGCGCGCTGGCCCGAAGTCATCGGCACCATCGCCGGCGACGACACGATCTTCATTGCGACGGAAAGCGGGAAAGCGCAGCGCCGACTGCACGACCACCTCCGTACCCACTTCGGACGCTGAGACCCCCCGATGACCACGAATCCGCAGGGCGCCAAGCCCATCCTGCTCGCTTTTTCCGGTGGCCTCGACACCTCGTTCTGCGTGCCCTGGCTCGCGGAAACGTACGGTCGTCCCATCGTCACGCTGACCGTCAACACGGGCGGCATCGACACGGATGCGGCCAGGGTCCTCGAAGAGCGTTCAAAGACTCTCGGTGCCATCGAGCATCACTTCGTCGACGCGCGCCCGGCGTACTTCGAGCAGGTGCTCAAGTACCTGGTCATGGGCAACGTGCGCCGCGGCAACCTGTATCCGCTGTGCGTCGGCGCCGAGCGCGTGCTGCAGGCGCAGACCGTCGCACAGTTCGCGCGGCAGATCGGCACCGATGTCGTCGCCCATGGGTCGACCGCCGCAGGCAACGACCAGGTGCGCTTCGAAGTCGCCTTGCGCACGCTTGCTCCCGAGCTGGAAATTCTTGCGCCGGTCCGCGACAAGGCCTTCAAGCGGCCCGAGCAACTCGAGTACCTGCAGGCACGCAAGCTCCCGGTGCCGCCCTTCGGCGCGGCCTACTCCGTCAATCGCGGCCTGTGGGGCGTCACGATCGGCGGCAAGGAAACGCTGGTCTCCGATACATGCATCCCCGACGAAGCCTGGGTGCTGACGAAGGATGCCTTCACGCACCCGCACGCGCCGGAACGTCACACGATCGGCTTCGACGCCGGCGTACCGTGCTCGATCGACGGCAAGCAACTCGACGCGGTGAGCCTCATCGAGCGGCTCGAGACGATTGGCGCGAAATTCGGCGTCGGTCGCGGCATTCACCTGGGCGACACCATCATCGGCTTCAAGGGTCGGGTGGCGTTCGAGGCGCCGGCGGCCGAAGTCCTGCTCACCGCGCATCGCGAACTCGAAAAGCTGGTGCTGTCCGCGCGCCAGGCGCGGCTCAAGGACACACTCGCATCGCCGTACGGCGATCTCGTGCACGAAGGCCAGCACCTCGATCCGGTGTGCCGGGACATCGAAGCTTTCTTCGTCTCGACGCAGCAGCGCGTCACGGGTGAAGTGCACGTCCTGTTCCGCCCGGGGGTCGTCTTCATCGAGGGTGTTGCGTCGAAGTACTCACTGATGAAGGCATCGAAGGGCGCGTACGGTGAGTCCGCCGGTGAATGGACGGCGAGCGAGGCCCACGGCTTCTCCAAGATGCTGGCGCTGCCGGGTATCTTCTACACGCGCGCCGGGCGCAACTGAGCTCCGGCTCGAGGCTGGGGGACAACGTCATGCAGATGAAAACCGTCGTCGTCGACAAGATCGGCTCCATCGCGCAGGCCTGTGGCCTGGGTCACGAGCTGCGCGTAGCCACTACCGACATTCCGTGCGAGGAAGGCGTGGTGCTGGTCGTCGAGGTGCTGACCAACAAGTCGACCTACAACCAGCTCGAACTCACCAGCGGCCGCATGGCCAAGGTGTCGAAGGGCGACGTGATCGTGGGCGCGCTCGGCCACAGGCAGGCGCTGTTCGGCTACTCGGGGCACATTCCGGAGAAAGTCGCCGTCGGCGACATCATCCAGGTGCTCAACATCGGCGGCGTGCTCGGCATCTGCGATTCGGCGAACCCCGAGCGCGGCCAGCCGTTCGATGCGCGCGTGCTCGGCTGCGTGCTGCAGTTTCCGTTCCTCGGCGAGCGCATCGGCGTGCCGGCGCGCGTCGGGTATCACCGGCTCGACCAGGCCGCAGTGCTCGACACGCATGGCGTGCCGGTCGTGGCGCTGGCGGGCACGTGCATGGAAGCCGGCAAGACCGCGGCGGCTTGCGCGATCGTCAGCCGGATGCGGCACCGCGGCCTAGCCGTGCATGCGTTCAAGGCGACGGGCGTGTCGCTGCGTCGGGATATCCTGGCGATGGAAGACGCAGGCGCGCGCCGCAGCCAGATATTCACTGATTTCGGCATCGTCACGACGACGGCGGCTTCCGGCCCGGCGCTCACGCGAACCATGCTGACGGAAATGACGCAGGGCAAACCCGACGTCGTGGTCTTCGAGCTCGGCGACGGCCTCCTCGGCGCGTACGGCGTCGAAGCGATCCTGTCGGCGCCGGACATCGCCAAGTCACTGACAGCCGTGATTCTTTCGGCCAACGACCCGGTCGCTGCCTGGGGCGGCGTGAAGCTGCTGCGCGAGCGATTCAGCATCGAGCCCTGCGCAGTCACGGGGCCGGCGACCGACAACGCAGTGGGCGTGGACATCATCGAGCAGCAGATGCAGGTGCGCGCTTTCAACGCGATCACCGCCGGCGCCGCGCTTGGCGACCACATCATCGAGTCGCTGGGTCTCGTGTCGCAGGCCGCGACGGCGGTCAATCAATGAGCGCACGCACGCCTGCGATCGTGCTCGGCGGCACCGGCTATGTCGCCGGCGAACTGCTGCGCCTGCTCGCGTCGCATCCGTACTTCGACTTGGCAGCGGTCGCCTCCGACAGCCAGCCGGACGAGCCGGTCGCGCAGTTTTTCCGGCACCTGCAGCCCGTGCTGCCGCACCTGCGCTTCGCGAGCCACGAAGAGATCCTCGAATACGTCACTTCGAACCCGGAGACGGCGGTGTTCTCGGCGGCGCCGCATGGCGTATCGGCAGCACTGATCGACCGGTTGCTGACTGCGGCCGAGCAGGCCGAAACGCAGGCCCGCGTCGTCGACATCTCGGCGGATTTCCGCTACACGAGTGCCGATGCGTTCGAGGCGGTGTACAAGCATGCCCACGGAGCCCCGGACCGGATCGGCGAGTTCACGTGCGCGGTACCCGAGCACCTGAATGCGCTCTCGACGCCGCATGTCGCGCATCCAGGCTGCTTCGCCACCGCCGTGCTGCTTGCGAGCGTGCCGTTGCTGTCACTGGGCCTGATCGAGCCGCGCCTGTTCGTGTCCGGCGTGACCGGCAGCACCGGCTCGGGTCGTCAGCCCGTGGCCGGCACGCACCACCCGCAGCGTCACAGCGACCTGTACTCGTACAACGTGCTGGCTCACCGGCACACGCCAGAGATCACGGCACTCGCGGTGGCGGCCACGGGTACGCAGGCCGACTTCGCTTTCGTGCCGCACAGCGGTCCGTTCGCCCGCGGCATCCACGTGACGGTGCAGGCGACACTGCACGAGCCGCTGTCGACGCACGAACTGGTGCACGCATTGCGCGAGTACTACGACCAGTCCGTCTTCGTGCGCGTGACCGGCGAAATGCCACGCCTCAAGGACGTCGTCGCCAGCAACTTCGCGCAACTGTCGGGTGTCAGCAATGGCCGCAGCGTCGCGGTGATGTGCGCGATCGACAACCTGACCAAGGGCGCGGCCGGTGGCGCCGTGCAGTGGATGAACCGCATGTTCGGCCATGAAGAAACGGCCGGCCTGATGACACCAGCACCCGGGTGGACCTGATGAACGCAGCGATCGACTGGGCGCCTCCGGCCGACCACCTCGCTCCCGTTTATGCGCAATGGGCGCTCGATGTCGTCGACGGCACCGGCGTGTACCTCAACACTCGCGACGGCCGGCGAGTGCTCGACCTGTACGGCGGACACGCCGTTGCGGCGCTCGGCTATTCCCATCCGCGCCTGCTTGCCGCGCTCGAAGCCCAGGCGAAGTCATTGATCTTCCAGAGCAATGCCGTGCCGCTCGAGGTGCGTGCGCGTGCCGCCCTGCGGCTGACCCGGTTTGCGGGACTGGGACTGAACACTGCGTTCTTCATCAACACGGGCGCCGAAGCGAATGAGAACGCACTGAAACTGGCGTTGCGAATCACGGGCCGGCGCAAGGTCGTTGCCGTCGAAGGCAGCTTCCACGGTCGCACCGCGGCGGCGGGCGCCGTCACCTGGAGCGCGGCCAGCAAGTGGTATGGCTTTCCGCAGGCGCCGTTCGACGTCGAGTTCGTGTCCCGCGGCGACCTCGCGGCGATCGAGCGCATCGTGGGTACGGACACCGCAGCCGTCATCGTCGAGCCGGTGCAAGGCGTCGGCGGCGCACTCGACCTCGGCGAGCCGTTCCTCGCGGCATTGCGCAAGCGTTGCTCCGAGACCTGCGCATTGCTCATCTTCGACGAAGTGCAATGTGGCATGGGTCGCACCGGTTACCCATTTGCCGCGAACATGTACGGCATCTCACCCGACATGATCACGACGGCCAAGGCGCTCGGTGCCGGCTTCCCGTGCGCTGCACTGCTGATGGCCGACCACGTGGCAGGTCACCTGAAACTGGACGACCTCGGCACGACGTTCGGCGGCGGCCCGATGGCCTGCGCCATGATCGAGGCCGTGGTCGACATCATCGAGAGCGAAGGCTTGCTGGCGAACGTGCGCAAGCTGTCACAGCAGATGCGCGACACGTGCGTGGTCGGGCCGGTGACCGGGACGCAGGGCGCCGGATTCCTGCTCGGGCTGCGCACGCGCCGTCCGGCGAAAGACGTGCAGCGTGAATTGCTCGAAAGGCACGACGTCCTCACTGGGACCAGCGGCGATCCGCACATCGTCCGCATCCTCGCCCCTTACGTCCTCGACTCGCAGCATGTCGAGCAGCTGCGCGACGCTCTCGCTTCCCTGCCGGCCTGAACGCCATGCGCAATTTTCTCGACCTGGCGGATTTGTCCCGTGACGAAGTCGTGGACCTGCTCGCGCTCGCCCAACACCTGCAGGATCGACCCGAGCCGACTGCACTCGCCGGCAAGATCCTGGGCCTGCTGTTCCTGAACCCGTCGCTGCGCACGCTCGCGTCGTTCCAGGCGGGCATGCAGCGGCTCGGCGGCACGGCGTTCGTGGTCACCCCCGGCGCCGGCACCTGGAATGTCGAGACGCGCGACGGCGCGATCATGAACGGTGCCGCCGCGGAACACGTGCGCGAAGCGATTCCCGTGCTTGCGTCCTATTGCGACGCGCTCGGTATCCGTTCGTTCGCCGAAGGCAAGGCCCTTGCGGCGGATATCGCGGAGGAGCAGTTCATGCGCATGGCCAGCCTGTGCCCGAAACCGCTGGTGAACTTGGAGTCCGCCGTCAATCACCCGTGCCAGGCGCTCGCGGACTGGCGGACGATGGACGAGCTGGACGTCCCGCGGACCGGCAGGTTCGTGTTGAGCTGGGTCTCGCACCCGCGTGCGTTGCCGCTCGCCGTGCCGGCCGCGACCGCGCACATGGCAGCGCAGCGTGGCATGGACGTCGTGGTGCTGAGGCCCGAAGGGTACGCACTGCCCGACGCGATCATGGACAAGGCGCGGGCCGCCGCCGCGGCTTCGGGTGGGAACGTCTCCGAGACGGCCGATCGGGACTCGGCGCTGCGCGGTGCGCACGTCGTGTACGCAAAGGAATGGGGTTCGCCGCTGCACTACGGTGACGCCGACGGCGAAGCGAACGCGCGTGCATCGCTCGGTGACTGGTGCGTGCGCGAGAGCTGGTTCCAGCCGGCGCAGCCGGACTGCCATTTCATGCATTGCCTGCCCGTGCGCCGCAACGTCGCAGTCGCCGACGAAATTCTCGACGGACCTCGCAGCCGCGTGATCCGCGAAGCCGCCAATCGCATGGTCGTCCAGATGGCCGTGCTGCATCGATTGCTCAAGGGGAACTGACGATGATCGGACACAAGGTCGAGCAGGCTGTCACGGTGCGGGCGCTGCGCGGCGCGGCGCCTTACATCCACATGTACAAGGGCAAGATTTTCGTCATCAAGACCGGGGGCGGTGCATTCCGCGACACCGGCACGATGCGCGCCTTCGTCGAGCAGGTCGCGATCCTGCACCACCTCGGCATCCGCGTCGTGCTCGTGCACGGCGGCGGCCCGCAGCTCGACGACGTGACGGCGAAGCTCGGCGTGCAGACGCGTATGGTCCATGGCCGTCGCGTCACGGACGCCACGGCCATCGACGCCACCAGCATGGTCCTGAACGGCCTGATCAACACGCAGCTGGTCGCGCTGTGCCGCAGCTTCGGCATTTCCGCGATCGGCATCGGCGGCATCGACGCGGGCCTGGTGCAGGCGCATCGCCGTGCCCCGGTGACGCTCGCGAGCGGCGAGATCGTCGACTACGGCATGGTGGGCGACATCGACGGGATCGACGGCACCGTCATCACGCGCTTGCTGGACGACGGCTTCCTGCCGGTCGTGAGCCCGTTGTCGTGCGACAGCTCGGGGCAGCTGCTCAACATCAATGCCGATACGGTGGCCGCAGCCATCGGCGGCACACTGGTCGCGGAAAAACTGATCCTGTGCACGGGCGCACCAGGAATCCTCGAACGTGTCGACGATCCGCAGTCGCTGATCTCCTACACCGACCTGGCCGGCTTGCACCGGCTGCGCGAGAAAGGTGCGATCACCGACGGCATGTTGCCGAAGTCGAGCGCCATCGAAGCCGCGATTCTCGGGGGCGTCCGCCGTGTGCACGTGATCTCGTACGCGGAAACCGACTCGCTGCTCGCCGAGATCTTCACCAACGAAGGCAAGGGCACGCTGGTCGTCGCGGACACGAAGGCGCTGACAGCGGCGGAACAAGGCCAGTAGGGGACTTCGGCATGACCAGGCTTTGGGACAAGGGCGCGCCCCTCGACGAACGTGTGTTGCGCTTCACGGCCGGAGAGGATCACGCCCTCGACAATCGGCTCGTGGCCTACGACGTCCGCGCGTCGATCGCGCATGCCGAGATGTTGCAGGAATGCGGCCTCCTTGCGCAGGACGAACTGCACGCGATTCGCAACGGCCTGAACGAAATTGCGGCCGCCCACGCACGCGGCGAGTGGTCCGTGACGCTCGACCTGGAAGATGGACAGACGGCGCTCGAAACCCTGCTTACGCGCAGGATCGGTACCGCGGGCGCTCGTCTGCATGCGGGTCGCTCGCGCAACGACCAGGTGCTGACGGCACTTCGCCTGTACCTGCGCGACGCCGTCGAAAGTCTCGCTGAGGGAGCCCGGCACGTCGCTGAAGCGCTCGACGGGCTGGCGGCCGGCCAGGGTTCCATCGCGCTGCCGGGCTACACGCACATGCAACAGGCGATGCCGAGTTCAGTTGAGCTTTGGGCACACGGATTCGCCGCGGAGCTTCGCGACGACATCGAGGGATTGCGTCACGCACATCGGCGCATCGGCAAGAATCCACTGGGTTCCGCGGCGGGATACGGCACTCCCAACCTGCCAGTGAGTCGCGACGCGACGCGCACCCGGCTTGCCTTCGCCACCAATCACGAACCGGTGACGGCCGTGCAGCTGTCGCGCGGCAAGGCGGAAGCCGAGGTGCTTTTCCAGCTGGCGCTGCTGATGCAGGATCTCGGGCGGCTCGCCTCGGACCTGTTGCTGTTCTATACGCGCGAGTTCGGCTTCGTCCAGTTGCCCGACGCGTTCACGACCGGTTCATCGATCATGCCGCAGAAGCGCAACCCGGACGTGTTCGAGCTGGTGCGCGGCCGTACCGCCACGGCGCAGGCGTGCCTGGTCGAGGTGCTCGGAATCACGGCCAAGCTGCCCTCGGGTTACCAGCGTGACCTGCAGCTGATCAAGGCGCCGCTGTTCCGCTCGATCGACATCGGCCTCGAGTCGCTGGGCATCATGGCAGCAGCGATCCCGCAGGTTCGCTTCGTGCCCGGGCGCATCCGCATGGACGCCGACATTCACGCGGCGGCCGAAGCCAACGCATTGGTCGCGCAAGAAGGGATCCCGTTTCGCGAAGCGTACCAGCGCATCGGCGCGAAGTACCGCAGGGACCGCTAGCGGCACAATGACAATCATCGGCGGCGGGAGACGGGAGCGCGAAAAGTGCCGCCTGGATTTCCCGACCGTTTCAGGCTGTTGCAGGGCTCGCGTCGGCCTCTTTCGCAGCCAGCCCGTCTTCGATCGAGACGAGCGACAGGTTCTCCGGGCTGTGCTGGCCCAGCGCCATCGGGCAGGTCACGTCGTCGAGGAAGGTGACGTCGAATAGTTCGGTCACCGGCCCGTCGAGCCGCACCCACTCGACGACCGAGCCGGACCGCAGGTCGACGATCTGCACGCCGCACCACGCCTCGCTGTGCTTGTCCTCCAGGTTCTGCTGCAGTTCGAGACCGTCGAAGCGCGCGTTGCGCGGCTTGGACAGCCCGATCGCGGCAAAGCCGTTCTTGATCGCGAGGCCGCGCAGGAAGCCGGGGCAGAAGACGTGCGGCACGAATCGGCGCGTCTCGAAATCGACGGTGCCGAGATAGCCGGTGCCGGAGTTCAGCACCCACAGCTTGCCTTCCGCCCAGCGCGGCGAGTGCGGCATCGACAGGCCCTCGCAGACGATCTCGTTCGTTTCGATGTCGATCACCACGCCGCCGTCGCGGCGCCGGTCGCGCCAGCCGTCGATGGTGTCCGACCTGCAGACAGCCGTGACGTACTTCGGCTGGCCGTCCTTCATCGCCAGCCCGTTCAGGTGGCAACGATCCTCCGGCACGAGCTTGCTGATGAAGCTCGGCTTCCAGATCGCCTTGAAGCTGTGCGTGACGCTCGGCACGCAGAGGCAGTTGTACTTGGTGTTGACGAACACGACCGTACCGCCCTTGCGGATGCCGAGCTCGTGGATGTCGATGGCGCCGGTGTATTGGGCGTTGCGCGGCACGTAGCACTTGTCGAACGTGCCGTTGGCCGTCTGCCCTGCGCGCACGATGTTCTCGAAGCGCCAGATCTGGTACAGCCCCCCCATGAACAGCCGCTGGCCGTTGCCGACGATGCCCATCGCCCGCTGGTAGATGCGCTCGTGGAACGACAAGCGCCCCTGCGGGTCGGCGCCGAGCAGGTACAGGCGCCCGCTCTGGTATGACGTGAAGGCGATCGACAGCCGATTGCGTCGCATCCATGGGGTCAACCCCGGTGTGCAGGACTTCTTGACCGGTTCTGGCGGCTTCTTGGCGTCCGGACCCTCGAGCGAGCCGGCGGCGGTCGCGGCGGCTGCCGCAGCGTCTGCAACCGGGGTATCGGCAGCGTCATTCGACATGTTGGCTTCTCGATGCGGCTTGCTTACGACGGGCGCCGGGATCGCGTCCGGTCGCCGCGCGCCTACAGGGCGCCTTGCGGCTTTTTCTGCGACTCGATTTCGTCGTCGTGTGAGTACAGGTAGATCCGGCGATGTTCGACGTCGGCCACCGCCTTGTCGATCTTCACGAAGGTCCACTGGCCGATCGTTTCCGCCCACATCTTCGCCAGCGGCTCGATGCCGACGGTGACGTCGACCGTGCGAACATTGTAGACGGTTCCGTCCGGCGCCACGGAGAACCTGACCGCGAACGAACCCTCGACCTTCTGGTCGATCGCGGCCTTGGCGGCCGGGTGCCGGTCGATCTCCGGTCTGCCCATGTGCACGAACATCAGGCCGGACTTCTGCAGCGCGTCGAAGTTCGCCTGCTGCCAGCGCTTGCGGACGTCGCGGATGCAGCGGGCCTCGGCGGAGTGGACGGCATCGGCCGGCGGGCAGTCGGGCCGCTGGAAGGTGGCCTCGGCCTGCACGCCGGCGGGTACGGCCAGCAGCAACGTGACGACCGACAGGACGAGCGCTTTCATCGGCTCACGCCCTCAAAGTACTCGTAGGGCAGCTTCTTCGAGCCGGGGAACTGGCAGTCGTCCGGCGGGTCGGTCGGCTTGCGATCGCCGATGTGGCGGTCGAAGAAGTCGATCATGCGGCAGCCGACTTCGCGCACGCTGGCGAGGTCGCGCGCGCCGTGACCGGCCCGCGGTACCAGCAGCGTCTCGAAGCGGTGGTGCCGCGCCTTGAGCGCCTCGCGCATCTCCTCGTAGTGCCGGAAGTGCGCGCGGTCGTCCTGCATGCCGTGGACCAGGAACACCGGGGCCTTGATCCGGTCGACGTGGGGCGTGCTCGAGCGCGCGGCGCGGTCGGCAGGGTCGGTGCCGAGCGCCTCGTCGAGGTATTTCTGGCCCGCCTTCGAGCGGCTGACGTCGCCGAAGTCATGCATGATGTTGAGGTCGTACACGCCGACGTAGCCGATCGCGCAACGGTAGCGGTCCGGCGTCTTGACGACGCCCATCAGCGCGGCGTAGCCGCCGTAGGACGCACCGTAGATGCAGACGCGGTCGATGTCGGCAATGCCGGCGCCGGCCGCCCACAGCACGCCGTCCTCGAGGTCGTCCTGCATCTCGAGGCCCCAGTGCCGGTACCACTTGTAGTGGAAGTCCTTGCCGTAGCCGCCGGACCCGCGGTAGTTGATCTTCAGCACGCCGTAACCCGCATTGGCGAAGGCGGCGGCCTCCATGTCGTAGCCCCAGCCGTCGCGGATGCCGTGCGGACCGCCGTGCGGCAGGACGATCAGCGGCAGCTTCTGCGCCGGCTTGTGCTTCGGCACGGTCAGGTACCCAACCAGTTCCATGCCGTCCCTGGCCTTGAAGCGCACCGCCTGGGTCTGCGGGAAGTTCTCGGCCTTGACCTGCGGCCTCGGGTTGAGCAGGTGCCGGACCTTGCCGTCGTATTCGTTCCAGAGATAGAACTGCCCCTGGTCGCGGTCGCTGTGCACGCGCAGCACGTGCTCGATGCCGTCCGCGGTCGACGACTCGATCGCGACCTGGCTGCCTGGGAACGCCGCCACCAACCGCTGGCGCCGCACGACCAGCGGGTGATCCGGCTGCAGCGGCACGTAGGTCGGGTAGTCGTACTGGTGTTTGGCGGCAATGGCCACGTCGTCGTCGTCGAAGACCACTTCGTCGACGTCGACCCGCGGATCGCGATAGATCAGTTCGCGCGCGCCGGTCTTCGCGTTGACCCAGTAGTAGCCGACGGTCTGCGCGTCGGTGTTGTCCTGGTAGAGGATCCGGTCCGGATCCCACTTGTGCCAGCGCACCGGGATCCGCACGCCCTCGGGGGTGCGGTAGATGCCCTCCAGCACCCATTCGCCGTCGACGCGACGGTGCACGACCGTCGAGTCGAAGTCGTCGGGCAGCATCCCGATCGCGTGCGTCACCTCGTTGTCCTTGTTGAACACGAAGCTGGAGACGCGCGAAGGCGACTTCAGCACGCGGTCGGCGCGACCGGTGAAGACATTGAGCTTGTACAGATAGAAGTACGGGAACTCGGAGTACGTCGATCCGGACGGGCCGACCGTGAGCCAGTAGTGCTCGTCGTCGATCCTGGCGCCCAGGTCGCCGCCCTCGAAGCCGCCGTAGTCGCTCGAGCCTTCGCCGCCCCACACCCGGCGAATGTCCTTGCTGCGGATGTCGAGGATGAAGACGCCGGCGCTGCCCCGGCCCTCCGCCAGCGCGCTCTTGTAGCTCGACGTGATGAGCAGGTGGTTGGCGTCGTGCCAGGTGAACTCACCGACCCCGAGCGGCCCGTCGTAGACCTCGCTGTGCACGACCGACATCGTCCTGCGGTCGAGGATGTGCAGCATGGTCTTGCCGTCGTCGGTCACAGCGGTGGCGGCGAAATGCCTGCCGTCCGGCGACACCTTGAGATCGACGACCTTCGGCCGCGCGATGATCTCGGTCAGCTTGAGCGGCGAATCGGCGTGCGCGCCGGGCTCGGCCCGCACCGCTGCCCCGGGCAGCAGCGCGAGCGTGAGTGCCGCGGCGATGGCGCAGGCATGGAAGCGCCCCATGTCAGTTGATCGAGTAGCGCAGCGACAGGTAAGCGGAGCGGCCGAGCGCGGCGCCGGTCTGCAATTGCGGCCAGAAGTACGGCCAGAGGCCGCCGCCGTTGTCCTGCGGCGACGTGTACAGCAGGTTGTTGACGATCAGGCTGGCCTCGGCTCGCGCGCTGAACTGGTAGCGCGCCGTCATGTTGACCGAGTACATCGGCTCCATGAACTGCGTCTGCGAGAAGTTGTAGATGCCGTCATCCCGCTGCAGGAACATCCCCGCCCCGACCGACTTGCCCGCCGAGAGCGGGTTGTCCCAGTTCACGGACAGCGCCAGCGAGTTCTCCGGGGTGGCCTGTCCGGCCCAGCCGTAGCGCAGGTTGACCGATTCGTCGCCCGCAAACCGGTTCAGCTCGTACTTGAGCACCTTCGAGTAGCTGAGGCTCGACGAGAACGCGCCGTAGCGCTCGGACTCGTACCGGTACGAGGCGCGCAGGTCGATGCCCTCGCGCTCGACGCTGTCCTGGTTGATCGGCTGGATCGTGACCTGCTCGACGGCGCCGAAGCCGTTGCGGGTGATGCGGCTGCGGACGTCGGCGCAGAGCTGCGAGCTGCCGTCCAGCACGCCGTTGTCGCACTGCCACTCGCGCAGCAGGGTGTCGTAGGCGGTCTCCGTCACGACGAGGTCGTTGAGCTCGGTACGGTACCAGTCGGCGGTCAGCATGAAGTCCGCGACCGGCTGCCAGATGAAGCCGAACCCGAGGTCGTCGCCGTACTCCTCGGTCAGCCCGGTGTCCGGTTGCCGCGTGGTCGCGACGTTGGTGAAGCCGCAGGAATAGACCACGCCGTCGAAGCAGCCCGGCGCCGAGAAGTCGGCGACGGTCGTGAAGCCCTCGGACTGCCCGTAGATGTTGAACATGTCAGGGGCGCGGAACGTCTGCGAGTAGCCGCCCCGCAGCTTGAGCCAGTCGTTCGCGCGATAGAGGAACTTGATCTGCCCGGACATCCGGCCCGAGATGTCGGAGGCGTCGCTGTAGTGATCGATGCGGGCTGCCAGCGAGGCGTCGAGGCGCGAGACGATCGGCAGCGCGAACTCCAGCGCCAGCGCCTTGCGGTCGCGGTCGCCCTTGGCCTCGATGGCACCGATGTTGTACCAGCCCTCGCCGGTCGTGTTGAGCGAGCGGGCGTCCGGGCGGATCTCCATCGTCTGGCTGGCGATCTCGGAGCGCAGCGCGAACTTGACCGGCTGGTAGAACACGCCGAGGTCGCCGATCGTCCCGTCCACGGTCAGCGTCAGGAAGTTCGAGGACGACTCGGCGCGCAGCACGTTCTCGCCGACCAGGTCGCCGACCTCCGACCGCTGCACCGGGCGCACGATGTTGCCGACGAGCTGGTTGTCGTAGAAGTCACCGTCGACGATGTAGGTGTCCTTCTGGTTCGGGTCGGCGATCACGGCCGAGGCGCCGGCGAGGATCCAGTTGCGGATGCCCTCCTCCTTCAGGTTCATCGACGACTCCCGCGTCTCGTAGTTCGAGTACGAGTAGGCGACGTCCCAGTGCCAGCGCTCGCCGCCGACGTCGAAGCCGCCCTTGGCGCCGGTCGTCAGGGTCCACGCCTGCTGGCTGGAGTCGACGTCGGCCGAGCCGAGCTCGTGCGACGAGAAGCCGCGCGTCAGGAAGACCGCGGAGGAGAAGTCGTCCGGGGCCACGACGCCGTTCCAGAACAGCACGTTGCTGCGCGTCTCGTAGTCGTTGTCGGTGGCGATCGCGGTCGCGAACAGCTCGACGTTGTCGGCGAGGTCGTAGCGGCCATCGAAGAACGCCGACAGCTGGCGGATGCCCGGCTGCAGCGAGATCGTGTTGCTGACCTCGCTCAGGCAGGCCTCGTCGGCGTACTCGAAGCCGAGCGGCGCGCAGGCATCTTCCGGCAGCACCGAGCCGATCGGCGCCGGCGGCGCGTTCTTGACGATGGTCACCATGCCGGCGTTGTACGGCGCATTGTCGCGCAGGTAGTCGACGTCGCTGGCCAGGATCTGCTCGTTGATGAAGCCGTCGAGCCCGAAGGTGAAGGAGCCGCGCTCGAACGAGTTGCCGGTGATCACGGAGCCGATCAGCGTGTTGCCGAAGCCGTCCAGGTAGCCGCCGGCGGTGACGCTCACCTCCGTCTGGTCCATGTCGCGCTTGGTGATGAAGTTCATCACGCCGCCGATCGCGTCGGAGCCGTAGATCGCCGAGGCGCCCGACGACAGCAGTTCGACGCGCGCGAGCGCCGACATCGGGATCGCGCCGATGTCGACGCCGTTCTGCTCGCCGCCGAACGGCAGCGGGTAGTCCGCCATGCGGCGGCCGTTCAGCAGCACCAGCGTGCGACCCGTGCCGAGGCCGCGGATGTTCACTTCCTGGCCGCCGGTGGTGAAGCGGCCGAGCAGGTTGGACGACTTGCCCTCGACGTAGCCGCTGTTCTCGGTGAAGGAACTGACGACGTCACCGATCGAGACCAGGCCTTTCGCGGCCATGTCCTCGCTGGTGATGACCGAGACCGGCGACATGCCGCTGTTGGTCGTGAACGGGATCAGCGTGCCGGTGACGACGATCTCCTCCAGTTCCTGCGGCGTGGTGGATTCCTGCGCCGTGCGTTCAGTGGTGACCGTCTCGTCTGCCGCCGGCTTGCGCTCGGGCTCGGGGTCCGCCGCTTGTTGCGCGCCGGCCGGCGCAGACATGGCCAGCGTGAGGATGCCGATCGACAGTGGATGCGGCAGCATTCGCAGAATGTTCATGTTGCTTGCTTACCAGCGGTAACGGATGGCGACGTTCGTGGAGAGCGTGTAGTCGGACACCGAGGTGTCCGTCACGCCGACCCGTCCGCTGATGTCCCAGGCCTTGTAGCGGCCCGCGATGCCGAACTCCGCGCGGTAACCAGAACCCGAGGTATCGTTGGCGAAGCGGACGCCGTTCGAGCTCAGCTCGCTGTCGCCGTCGGCGGCGTACAGGTAGTTGAGGTCGGCGAGCGGCGTGACAAAGCCGTTTTCCGTCTCGAACGCCTTGAACACCGTGACGCCTGCCCGCAGCAGCGACGCGGTGCCGCCCACGTCGGTCAAGCGGTAGACGTCGTCGCTGGAGTTGAAGTCGTCCAGCTCGACGTCGACGCTGGAGTACTGCAGCTGCGGCACCAGGGTCAGGCCGGACTTCAGGCCGTAGGCGAAGCCTGCCTCGAGGTTGAAGCCGTCGCCGTCGCCGTCGGTGTCGCCCGTCGCAGCGGACGCCGTACCCGGCGTCTTGAGGTCGGTATCCATCGACATCGCATGCCACGCAGCATCGAAGTAGAGGCCCATGTCGAACTTGTAGTTCGCGTTCAGGCCGTAGGCCGTGACGTGGCCCTTCGCGCTGGCGACGTTGGCGTTGGGGTTGGCGCTGGCGTCCCCGTAACTGAACACCGGGCTGACGCTGACGCTGCCGTCACCGAGCTCGCGAGTCCACTGGATGCCGGCCTGGAGGCCCGACACCTTCTGGTCAAAACTCGCGTCCTGTAGCGTGTTGTCCGGCTCGATCGTGCCTTCCTCGTGGAAGACGGTGCTCCACACGGCGAAGCCGCTGTCGGTCGCGCCGGAAAGCTTGTGCATGTTGCGCTTGTCGAAGCTCTCGACCGACTGCAGCCACCAGCTCTGCGCCATGGTCGTGGCGGCGCTGGCCGCGACGGCCATGTGCCCCATGCCGAAGCGCGCGCTGACGACGACGTCGCCGCTCGCTGCGTCGAAGCTGGCCTGCGCGCCGAGCACGCTGTCGGCGAACTGGCCCGACACGCCTGCCACCACCGGCGCATCCGCCTCGCTCTGGCCATCGATCGACATCACCGTGAAGTCAACCTCGCCGCTAAGTTGCCCGGTCGGGTTGAGCACGAAGCTCATTTCGCTGCCCGCCGCGACGTCGCCCAGCACAACCAGGCGGTCCGCGCCGGCGGCCGAGAGGTCGGTGCCGAAGGTGAAGCTGCCTGATAGGTTGCCGTCGATGGTCAGCGTGCTGCCCGCCACGCCGTTGATCGAGTCGATGGAGGCGAGCGTCATCGCCACGTCCGCGCCAGAAATCAGGCTGTTGCCGCCCGTCAGCGTGAGGATGCCGCGGTCGATCTCGAAGCGGTTCGCTCCGCCGCCGAAGTCGATCGTGGTGCCGTTGAGCGTGATGTCGCCCGTGCTGGTCACGCGCCCGCTCGCATCGACGAACTGCGTGTTGATCAGCAGGTCGTCGCCGTCGCCGAAGACGATGCTGCCGCCGATCGCGCCGACGTTGACGACGTACGAGTCGAGGTCGTTGCCGGCGTTGATGCGGAGCGCCGTGCCCGTGCCGTCGGCGCCGGCCTGGATCGTGCCGGTGTTGAAGATCTGCACGCCGTTGACGTCGGCCGCGCCTGCGCCGGTGATCTCGACCGCGGTCGAGCCCGCGCCGGTGCGGATCGTGCCGGAGTTGGCCAGGTAAGCCGTACCTACGCTGTCGGCCGTGCCCTCGATGAGCACGTAGCTGTACGTGCAGGGTGGATTGAAATAGCTGCACCCCGGCGGGTCGCCCACCAGAACCGTACGGCTGTAGGCGACGTCGTCGAAAACGCCCGTCATGCGCAAGCCGACCGAGCCGTCGCCGGTTTCAATGATGCCGGAGTTGGATGCGAACAGCGCCCCGTCGATCACGGTCGCCGTCGTGTCGCCGCCGCGGAGGACGACGCTGCCGGCCGTGACGTCGACGCCGACGGAATCGTTGCCAACCGTGATCCTGCCCTCGTTGACCAGGGTGGAGCTGTAGTTGCCGGCCACCAGCGCGCCGACCGAGCCGTTGCCCGTGATGATCACGCCGTCCGCGTTCTGCAGCAGCTGCGCCGCATAGCCGTACCCGGCAGCGTACATCCGCGCGCCGGCACCGACGGTGCCGTTGCCGGTCGTGATCTGGCCGTAGTTGACGACCTGCGACAGGGCGTCGCCCCACGATGCGACACCAAAACCAAGCTGCGCCGCCTCGTACTCACCGAAAGTCGGGGACGGCACGAACCAGCCGAGGTCGAGATCGCCGATGGTGACACTGCCCGTGTTGAGTGCCGTCGCGTTGGTCCCCTGCGTGAACATGCCGGTCGCGTTGTCGCCCGTCGAGATGATGCCCTCGTTGACGTTGATTGCGGTCGGGTCGGCCGGGTTCAGCAGCCGCTGGCTCTGGCCCGAAATGCTCATGCCCATGGCCAGGTCGCCGGTCGTGATTTCGCCGGTGTTCAGCCCGTAGGACGTGACGCCGAAGTTGTTCGACGCGGAGCTGGTGGAGTTGATGCCGTGGGACAGGAACAGCCGGTCGTAAGTCGCCCCGGAATAGTCAGTGATCGTCGCCGAGATACCGTTTCCGATCGTGATCGAGCCTTCGTTGATCGCGACCGCGTCGCCGCCGATGTTCAGGTTGACGATGCCCGCACTGTCGTCACCCGCAATGATGACGCCCGTTGCGGTGTTGATGCTTGCAGTCGACCCGGCTCCCTGGACCCCGAAATTGTTCTGATAAATTCCTGCGCTGCGGATGGTGAAGTTGTTGAATGCGAGCGTGGCACCGTCGCCGACGATGATCGTGCCCTCGTTGATCGCCGTCGATTCGCCGGCCCAGGGAATCACGGAAATGCCGCGTCCGCCATCCTTCAGTTCGATGTGGCCGCGATTGACGACAGTGGTGTCGTAGAGCCGGGTCTTTGGAATGTCGATCAGGGCATACTGTTCCGAGCCCAGAATGTCGTTGTACCTGGAAAGAATCTCGTTGAGATGCGCATACGGCGCCATGTTTTCGTTGTTCGAGCCCAGGCTTACGACATGCATGCCGTAAGCCGTTGCCAGCTCGCCGGGCGCGGCCTCGTCCTTGGTGATGCCACCGCGGATCTCGCCGCTGTTGACGACATAGACGTCGCCGCCGAGGCGATAGTCGCCAGCATCGCCCATGGCCGATGGCGAGAACGCGATGCCGGCCGAAGAATTGCCAATGTCGATGCGGCCGGAGTTGCTGATCGAGGTGGTCGCGGTCGAGCGGACGTCGATGCCGGCGCTCCACTTGTCGACCTTGATGTCGCCGCTGTTGACGATCGTGGTGCCGCCATCGCCAACGGCCTGGATGCCGGCCGACGCCCAGTAGCTGCCGAAGTACGGCGGCGCAGACGTCGTACCCATGTCGATGTTGCCGGAGTTGTCGATGGCGATCGCGCCGCCGTCGTACTCCATGTCCAGGATGCTTTGGTCGATGGTGTACTCGTCCAGGGAGACGACGCCGGTCACCTGGCCGAACGCGTTGTAGGTTCGCTCGCCGATCCGCGGTCTTGCCGAAGGTATTGCTGGACTCGTAAACCTCCGTCCGCGCGTAGATGCCGGCACGCAGTTCGCCGTCGCCGGTCGAGGAGATATCGCCGGTGTTCGTGATTTGGATCGACTGGCCCGCCGGGTTGACCGCCCGGATCGCATGCTGGTCCGCGAAGTCGATCGAGCCGCGGTTGTCGATCGTGATCGTGGAATCTGCCGGGTCGCGCGGCAGGATCACGAAGCTTCGGTTGACATTGGTCCGGGCCGTCGCGGCGTAGGCCGGATAGCCATAGCTGTCGTACACACGATTGCCGGCGTCGTCGTACAGTCCGACGGGGCCCGAGTCGAAGTAGTAGTTGACGCTGTCGTTGACCAGGGCCGTGTCGAGGTCGACCGCACCGGTGTAGACGTCGATGCCGATGCCGCCGGTCAGGTCGCCGGTATTGACGATCGAGATGCTCTCGGCCGCGCTCGACAGCGGGATCGCGGTCTGGTCGGGGCCGACCGTGATCGGATTGCCGTTGCTGTAAGTCGATCTTGCGGCTGGCCGCGGCGAGCGACGTCGGCGTCCCGAATGCCTTGCGCACGGCCTCGACGCTCATGCGCTCGCCGACCGGGAGGCGCAGGGCGTTGCGGACGGCCTGCTGCAGCCTGGCCGACTGCACCTCGGACGTGGCCGCGTGCAGCGTGGGCGTGGCCGCGATCAGCGCGGTGGCGGCCGCCCCCATGATGGCGGTCCTGCGGACCCGGGAGTTCGTCATCACGCAAGCCTTGCCAGGCAACCTGTTCGTCATACGCGCTGCTTCCTTCCCCGTTGAGGTCTGTCCACCGATCTCTTGCGACACACGGCCGGCCGGCGATTGTCACGACTGCTGCCGCGACAGGATTCGTTGCCAGACTCGCGGAGCGCGCCTTTTTGGGCCGGCGGATCGTGGATAAGAATCTGCGGGCAGTCCATCGGGGAAAGCCTGAGTTTTGGCTGCCCTGCCGTACGGCGACCCGCGCAGCAAAAAAACGTAAGCTACGCTGGCTTCGAGAGATGGCCCTTGCTTCGGGCACCGGCTCCAGAAGGGGAAATCAGTGATGCCACTGCCGAAACTTGTCGCGTCGATCGTCGCGGGACTTGCTCTTGCGACGGCGCAGATCGCCATGGCCGCGCCGGATTTTTCCAGGCTGGGCAAGGAACTCACGCCGATCGGTGCCGAACGCGCGGGCAATGCCGACGGCACGATTCCCGCGTGGGACGGCGGCTTGCTGCAACCGCCCGCGGGCTGGACACCGCAACAGGGTTACATCGATCCGTTTCCGAACGACAAGCCGCTGTTCACGATCAACTCGACCAACGTCGGCCAGTACGAAGCGAAACTGACCAAGGGACAGGCGGCGCTGCTGCGCAAGTATCCGCAGAACTTCCACATGACCGTGTATCCGACACGACGTACGGTGGGTTATCCCATGGCCGTTACCGATCGCGTCATCGCGCAGGCCGGCAAGGTCTCATTGCAGGGGTTTGGCCTCAAGGACCTGAACGGCTCCACCACGCCCTTTCCGATCCCCGAGAACGGCCTCGAGGCGATCTGGAATCACCTGGTGCGGTATCTCGGCGGCGGCATCGTCCGCGCGGGGCATTCGTTTCCGGTGCGGCCCAACGGCGACTACTTCAAGATCGGTTTCCGTTCGCAGCGCATCTATGCGTCGAACGTCGAGAACATCGAGCCAAACCGGCTCTTCTATGCGCTCGGCTATTTCACGGAGCCGTCGACGTTGCGCGGCACGATTTTCCTGGTGCACGAACCCGTCGACCAGGTGGCGGAGCAGCGCTCGGCGTGGATCTACAACTCCGGCCAGCGCCGCGTGCGTCGGGCACCGGATCTTGCGTACGACGGCATCAACGACGGTTCCGAAGGCATGCTGACGACCGACCAGGTCGACGGCTACAACGGAGCGCCCGATCGCTACCAGTGGAAGCTGCTCGGCAAGCGCGAAATCTACGTGCCGTACAACACGTACAAGTTGTCCGACAAATCGCTCAAGTACAAGGACATCATCCAGCCGAAGTCGATCAACCCCGACTACGTGCGCTACGAGCTGCACCGCGTGTGGGTCGTGGAAGGCACGCTCAAGCCAGGCCAGCGCCACGTCTACAGCAAGCGCACGTTGTATCTCGACGAAGACAGCTGGTCGGTGCTGGCCGAGGATGCATACGACACGCGCGGCGGCCTGTGGCGTGCGTCGATGCACGGCCTGCTGCAGGCGTACGACGCGCAGGTGCCGTTCTATCGCTTCGGCATCTACCACGACCTCGACAGCGGCGGTTACCTGGTCGGCGGCCTCGACAACGAGGTCAAGGAACCGATCCAGTTCAACGCCAAGGCCAAAGTGGGTGATTTCCAGCCGGACGCTTTGCGTCGACTCGGCGGCACTCTGTAGTTCGCGCGATCGATATCACCGAATGGCTGCGGAACGGCGGCAAGCGCGAAATCGTGCGGCGGATGGCGAATGAGAAATGTTGCAATAGCTCGATGCGATCGAATCCACTTCTTCTTTCCTATTCTCGTGGACGGATTGTCGATATCGATATTCAGCTGACCGGCATGACCGAAAATGGCCAAGACACTAAGACTGGACTCAGTGAGCTTGCCAAGGAAAAACCATGATCCTGCGTCGCTTATCGCAATCACTTAAAGAGCAGAACTGGACCGCCATCGTCATCGAGTTCATCTTGCTGGTGAGCGGTGTGTTTCTGGGCATTCAGGTAGCGAACTGGAATGCAGAACGCGTTGCCAACAAGCAATCCGACATATTCACCGAACGCCTTCGTGAAGACTTGCGTGTTGAAGCCTGGAACCGCTCTGCTTTGATTGCGTACTATGAAAATGTGCTGCTCAATGCCAAGAAGACGCTGTCCGCCTTGGAAGGCAAGACCGAATTGTCAAACGAGACGCTGATAGTCGCCGCTTATCGTGCCACCCAGTTTGGTGAAGTTGTCCGGTATCGGGAAACCTATGACGAATTAACTTCAACCGGAAACACGGGGCTGATAAGGGACGGTTTGCTACGCAAGGTGGCGACCCAGATTTACAACAGCAAAGCCACCGAAAACCTTAAAAATGAAGGCATCAACTCCCGTTACCGGGTTGCCTTCCGGATGAATATTCCGATTGAAGCTCAAGACGCCATCGCGAAAGCGTGTGGCGATCGTGACCTCGCCGTTGGCGATTACAAAAGCCTGATCACTATACTGAACTATGAATGCAGAACGGGCTTGCCACAAAGTGAAATCAACCAGGCGGCTGCAATTCTTCGCACCGATCCAACTTTCATTCCGCTGCTTAGGCTGCGCATTACCGATGTGAAATCACAGCTGTCTACGGTGGGCTTGAGTTTGAGTCCAGAGGTAAGGGAAAGTCTGCTGGCTATGGCCAATGAGAAACCATGATCCTGCGTCGCGCTAGTATCAGGCGGTGACCTTGGCTTTCGCGTCCGTCACTGTCTTGAGGTGGCCGGCATCGTCATATTCATTCAGTCGAGCCCGAGCTGGAAGCCAGCGTCGAGGTCCTGCCTCGAATAGACCTTGAACGAGATCAGCGTCTCGGAGCCGGTGATGCCAGGCAACTTGCGCATTTTCTCGCTGATGACGCGAGCCAGGTCTTCGTTCTCGCGCACGCGCACCAGCGCGACGAGGTCATACTGGCCGGCGACCGAGAACACCTCGCTGACACCTTCGAGCTCGGCCATCGTCTGCGCCAGCTCCGGCACCTTGTCGGTCTCGGCCTTGATCAACACGACGGCGGTCACCATGGCGTTCCCCGGCAGTGCGCAGGCACTGGCAATGAAAGAGTAGAAGATCGCATCTTACCGCCGAATCACCGGTGGCCGGTCGCTCGACGCCGAGTGGATCACTTCCCCTCCGCGTCCGGCTGATTCTCGGGCCGCGCGGCGGCGAAGGCTGGCAGTCCTTCGAGGTGTGCGCAGATCGCAACGAGCCGCGGATACGGCGTGACGTCGACGCTGAATCGCCGTGCGTTGTACATCTGCGGCACCAGGCACACGTCCGCCAATGTCGGGGCGTCGCCAAAACAGAAGCGCTGCCGACCAGCGTCGCCAGGGCCGCTGGCCAGAGTGCTCACCCAGCGTTCGAGCGCAGCAAAGCCGCGCTCGACCCAATGCCCAACCCAGCGGTTGACTGCCGCGTCGTCCGCACCAAATTCGCGGCGCAGGTACCCCATGATCGGCAGGTTGTTGAGAGGATGCGTGTCGCAGGCGACGACCATGGCCATGCCGCGCACCGTGGCGCGATCCCGCGCCGAACCCGGCAGCAACCGCGGCTCGGGATGAATCTCTTCGAGGTACTCGCAGATGGCGAGCGACTGCGGGATGACGAAGCCGTCGTCGGCCAGCGCCGGGATCAGGCCCTGTGGATTGACCGCAAGGTACTCGGGTTTGCGCTGCTCGCCGCCGTCGCGCAGCAGGTGTTTCGGCACGGACTCGTAGTCGAGGCCTTTCAGCGCCAACGCGATCCGCACGCGGTACGCGGCCGAGCTGCGCCAGTAAGTGTACAGCCGGAATGCCATCTGCTGCCCTCCCGGGAGGTTTCTAGACGATGGTCGTGCGCAGTGTGTCGAGCCCGTCGATGCCCGCCACGATGCTGTCGCCACGCTGCAAGGCGCCGACACCGGCCGGCGTGCCGGTGAAGATCAGGTCGCCGGGCTGCAACTCGAACAACGTCGACAGTTCGGCGACGATCTCGGGCACGCTCCAGATCAGCTCCGACACGTTGGCGTCCTGTCGCGGTTGCCCGTTGACCTCGAGCCAGATGCGACCCGACGTGACGTGGCCGCCCTCAGTGACGGGACGGATCGCCGTGATCGGGGCCGAGTGATCGAACGCCTTGGCGACGTCCCACGGCAGGCCATTGTCCTTCGCCTGCGCCTGCAGGTCGCGCCGCGTCAGGTCATTGCCGACCGCGTAACCAAAGACGTGCTCGTTCGCCTCGGCGGCCGCGATCAGCTTGCCGCCCTTGCCGATGGCAATGACCAGTTCGACTTCGTGGTGCAGGTTCGACGTCCGCGTCGGGTATCGCACCGGCGCGCCGTTGGCGACTACCGCGTCGGCGGGCTTGGTGAAAAAACACGGCGGTTCGCGCGTCGGATCCGAACCCATTTCGCGCGCGTGGGCCACATAGTTGCGCCCGACGCAGTAGATGCGGTGCACGGGAAATCGCGCAGCCGTGCCCGAGATCGCCACGGTAGGACGCGGCACGGCGAACGGAAGCGGGTCGGCCGTCATGGTGGGTTCCTCGGTGTGCAAGCGCGCCGCTGCCTGGACGCTCAACAACTCAGGCAGGAAGACCTCCTGCACTAGGATCGGCAGTCCGTCGAGACGATACACGGCGCGCCGGGCCCACAGCGGTTCATGTCCGTGGCCGCAGCGCGCGGTCTCGGCAAGCGGGTGACCCGCAGGAAGCTCAGCATATTCAATCGGCTCGCGCTCGAGCGGTGCATCGACCTGTCGCAGCGCTTCGCCAAGCGGTGTATCGCCGAGTTCCCGCAACCACGGGTAACGATCGACCGTCGAGGCCGGCAACACGGTCTGCGCGAACACGATGCGTTCGCCGCTGGCGCAGAACTCGATCTCGCGCAGCAGGCAGCTGTCGTCAGCGACCTTGAGCCGCTCGCGCAATGGCGTCGAGAGTGCCGACTCGCGCAACCGGCCGAGTCGCCGAAACCCCATCGCCGGGCCGCACAAGGCGCGGACGCGCGCGGTGAGCATGCCCGGCTCGGCCAGCCAGGACAAAAGGTCGTGCGGCACTCGCGCCGACACGGCGCTGAGCGGCATCCAGTGTGACGTGCTGGCCAAGTGCCGGCCGCTATTCAGAACTGGTCGGCGGTCAACGCCATGATCGAACTGCTGCCTGCGCGCACGGCCACGCCGTGGGCAAGCGCACGGGGCATCACGTGCTCCGCGTAGAACTTCGCCATCAGCACCTGCGTGCGCAGGAACACCGCGTCGGAACCGTCGGTTTCGAGTTTGCGGATCGCGACCAGCGCGCCGCGCGCCAGCTGCCAGCCGCCGATCACGGTGCCCATCAGCATCAGGTAATTGAAGGCCGCCGAACTCACGAGCTCCGGATCCTTGCGCTCGCCGGCGAGCAGGTGCGACGAGCACAGCACGAGCTCGTCGAGTCCCTTGGCGAGCCACAGGCGAACGGCGGCCATGTCGTCGCCGGCGTTCGCTAGCGGCGCGTCGACGAGGCGCATCTCCGACACGAACGCCGAGACGGTGGCGCCGCCATCGCGCAGCAGTTTGCGACCGACGAGATCGATCGCCTGGATCGCGTTCGTGCCCTCGTAGATCGAGGCGATGCGCGCGTCCCGGTAGAACTGCGCCACGCCGGTTTCCTCGACGTAACCCATGCCGCCGTGGACCTGGATGCCGAGCGCCGTGACGTCCTGGCCGATCTCCGACGAAAACGCCTTGGCGATCGGCGTCATGAGGTCGCCCCGGGCGAGCCAGGCCGCCGACGATTCCGGCGTGTCGCCGTGATTGCCGCGATCGAGGCAGGACGCCGTGTAGTAGCAGATGGCCCGGCACGCCTGCGTCAGTGAACGCATCAGCAGCAGCGTGCGACGGATGTCCGGGTGGCGGATGATCGCTACCCGGCCCTTTTCGCCGACGGCGCGGCCCTGCACGCGTTCGCGCGCATACGTGACGGAGGCCTGGTACGAACGATCCGCGAGACCCACCCCCTGCGCACCCACGCCCAGGCGCATGTAGTTCATCATCGTGAACATGGCGGCCAGGCCTTCGTTCTGCGTCCCGACCAGGTAGCCCTGGGCGCCGCCGTTGTCACCGAACGCCATCACGCACGTCGGGCTCGCGTGGATGCCGAGCTTGTGCTCGACCGACACCGGAAACACGTCGTTGCGTTCGCCCGGCGTGCCGTCGGCGTTCAATTTGTACTTCGGCACGAGGAACAGCGAGATGCCTTTGCTGCCCTGTGGCGCGCCCGGCAGGCGTGCCAGCACCAGGTGCACGATGTTGGACGTCATGGGGTGATCGCCCCACGTGATGTAGATCTTGCGTCCGGTCAGCAGGTAGCTGCCGCCGGCCTGCGGTTCCGCACGACTCGTCAGCGCGGCCAGGTCTGAGCCGGCCTGCGGCTCGGTCAGGCACATCGTGCCCGTCCATTCACCCGAGACCAGCTTGCCGAGGTACTGAGCTTTCAGTGCCTCGGAGCCGTGACGCTCCAGCGCCAGGATCGCGCCCTGCGAAAGTTCGGGACACAGCGCGAAGGCAACGTTCGCGCTGGCCCACATTTCATCGCAGGCGATGGAAATCGTCTTCGGCAGGCCCTGGCCGCCGAAGTCGGGATTCGCGGCGATGCCCGGCCAGCCACCTTCGCTGAACCTGGCATAGGCGTCGGTGAACTCGGGCGGTACCTGCACGGCCTGGTCCACGACCTGCACGCCCTTGCGGTCACCGAGCCAGTTGGTCGGCGCGAGCACGCCACTGGCAAAACGACCGGCCTCTTCGAGAACGGCTTCGACTGTATCGGCGTCGACCGACGAATACGATTCCAGCGCCGCGACATCCTTGAAATCGGCGAGGTGCTCGATCGTGAAACGCATCTGCTGCAGGGGGGCGCGGTAATCGGGCATGGTCGGCTCCGGCGGTCGTTTGTGCTGTGCAACAATCCATTTTGCCCTGCCCGGACGGGTCGTGCCATGCCGGCCCCGTCGACGCAGGTACAATCGCATCCTTCCCGCGAGGTCCGCATGAGCATCTGGTTTCGGCCCACGACCATCGAGCAGGTCAACGCCATGTTCGGCGGCGTCCGCGACATCAACCTGCACCTGGACATCCGCCTGAGCGAAGTCGGCGACGACTACCTCCGCGGGTCGATTCCGGTCGATGAGCGAACGCGCCAGCCCTTCGGACTGTTGCACGGCGGCGCCAGCGTGGTCTTGGCCGAAACGCTTGGCAGCGTGGCCAGCAACTTGTGCCTCGATACCAGCAAGTTCTACGCCGTTGGGCAGGAAATCAGCGCCAATCACCTCCGTTCGGCACGAAGCGGACGCGTCACCGGAACCGCCCGTCCCGTCCACCTCGGTGGACGGTCCCAGGTCTGGGACATCCAGCTGCAGGACGAGGCCGGACGGCTGACCTGCGTTTCGCGACTGACCATGGCGGTGATCGAGGCGCCCGGGAAAGGCATGACCCTGGTCGGGGCGGACAAGTCATGAAACCCAGCCGCTTCTGTGCGTTGACGGCCGTGCTTTTGTCTGCGGTGGTGGCGACCGGGTGCGGCCTCAAGGGTGCGCTCACGATGCCGTCGAAATCCGACGAGGTCGTGATTCGCGCACCGGGCGAGGTCACGCCGGCGGAGGGCGCAACGACGACGCCTCCCGCCGCACCCGCGGAACCAACCCGGGGTGCGCCGGCGAAGAAGCCACCCCGGGACGAACGCATTCCGCCTCCGCCACTGCCCGGCGGCAATCCAGGCACCGCCCGCGGTGGTTGACGCACGCACACTGGTGCTCGTGGATGGCTCGTCTTACCTGTACCGGGCTTTCCACGCACTGCCACCGCTGACCAACTCGCGCGGCGAACCGACGGGTGCCGTGCTCGGCGTGCTCAACATGCTGTTGCGCATGCAGCGCGAGCAGAACCCGGAGCTGGTAGCCGTCGTGTTCGACGCGCCGGGCAAGACGTTCCGCGACGAGCTGTTTGCCGAATACAAGTCGCACCGGCCACCCATGCCGGACGACCTGCGCTCGCAGATCGAACCGCTGGTCGAGGCCGTGCAGGCGCTGGGACTGCCGCTGCTGCGAATTTCCGGCGTCGAGGCGGACGACGTCATCGGCACGCTCGCCCAGCGCGCCGTCGATGCCGGACTGCAGGTGTTGGTCTCGACCGGCGACAAGGACATGGCGCAGCTGGTCAACCCGCACGTTTCGCTCGTCAACACGATGACGAACTCGTCGCTCGACCGTGACGGCGTCAAGATCAAGTTCGACGTCTACCCCGAACAGATCGTCGACTACCTCGCGCTCGTCGGCGACGCCTCGGACAACATTCCCGGCGTGCCGAAGGTCGGGCCGAAGACAGCGGCGAAGTGGCTCAACGAGTACGGCACTGTCGACAACCTGCTCGCGAACCAGGACCGCATCGAAGGCAAGGTCGGCGAAAGTCTGCGCGCATCGACAGCAGACCTGGCGTTGTCGCGCGAGCTGGCGACGATACGCTGCAATGTCGAACTCGAGGTCGGGCCGGAGCAGCTGCGCCGGCACGAGCCGGACGTCGCGAAGCTGCGGGAGATCTACACACGCCTCGAGCTGCGCGCACTGCTGAAGTCGCTCGATGCCACGTCCGCTCCCACCTCTCCTGCACCTTCCTCGCCCTCCTTGCCCTCCCCTTCTTCCCCCCCTTCCCCCGACGCCTGGGCACCCGGTCGCAACTACGAGCTCGTGCTCGAACAGGCGCAACTCGACCGCTGGCTCGACACGCTGCGCGGCGCCGACGTCTTCGCATTCGACACGGAAACGACGTCGCTCGATTACATGCAGGCCGAGATCGTCGGCGTCTCCTTCGCCGTCGAACCCGGCACGGCGGCCTACGTGCCGCTCGCCCACACGTATCCCGGCGCACCCGATCAAATGAACCGCGCCGACGTGCTGGAACTGCTGCAGCCGCTGCTCGAGGACGATGCTCGCGGCAAGCTCGGCCATCACCTGAAGTACGACGCGCACGTCCTGCGCAACCACGGCATCGAACTGCGCGGCATGCGCTTCGACACGATGCTGGAGTCGTACGTGCTGAACAGCACGGCAACGCGCCACGACCTGGATTCGGTGGCGCAACTCTACCTCGGCGTCGAGACGATCCATTACGAGGACGTCGCCGGCAAGGGCGCGAAGCAGCTCAACTTCAGCGACGTGTCGGTCGAGACGGCGGCCGAGTATTCCGCCGAGGATTCCGACGTCGCGCTGCGCCTGCATCGCGCGCTCTGGCCACGGCTCGAAGCCGTTCCCGCACTCGCCCGGCTGTACCGGGAAATCGAGCAGCCGCTCGTGCCCGTGCTGCTCGACATGGAACATTACGGCGTGCTGGTGGACGCGCCGATGCTGAAGCGCCAGAGCCATGAGCTCTCACGCAGTCTCGCCGAACTCGAAAAGCGCGCGCACGCGGCGGCGGCACAGCCGTTCAATCTCGAATCGCCAAAGCAGCTGCAGGAAGTCTTGTTCGGCAAACTCGGCCTGCCCGTGAAGCGCAAGACGCCAACGGGCCAACCGTCGACGGCCGAAGACGTGCTCGAAGAACTGGCGGACGAGTTCGAACTGCCGCGCATCATCCTCGAGTACCGCGGCCTCGCGAAGCTGCGCTCCACGTACACGGACAAGCTGCCGGAGCAGATCAATCCACGCACGGGCCGCGTCCACACCTCGTATCACCAGGCCGTGGCCGCGACGGGACGCCTGTCATCGACCGACCCGAACTTGCAGAACATCCCGATCCGCACCGCGGAAGGCCGCCGCATCCGGCAGGCATTCGTGGCGCCGCCAGGCCATGTGCTGATCGCAGCGGACTACTCGCAGATCGAACTGCGCATCATGGCGCACCTGTCGGGCGACGCCGGCCTGCTCGACGCCTTCGCGCACGACCGCGACATTCACCAGGCGACGGCTGCCGAAGTGTTCGGCGTAACCTCGTCCGACCAGGTCACGCCCGACCAGCGGCGCGCGGCGAAAGCGATCAACTTCGGACTCATTTACGGCATGTCGGCATTCGGGCTCGCGCGACAGCTTGGCATCGAACGCGGCGCGGCACAGCAGTACGTGGACCTGTACTTCCAGCGTTACCCGGGCGTGAAGCGCTACATGGACGAAACGCGTGCCATGGCGCGCGAGCAAGGCTTCGTCGAGACCGTGTTCGGGCGCCGGCTCTACCTGCCCGAGATCCTGTCACGCAATGCGCAGATGCGGCAGTACGCCGAGCGCAGCGCAATCAACGCGCCGATGCAGGGAACGGCCGCGGACATCATCAAGCGCGCGATGATCGAGGTGCACCGCTGGCTGCTCGGCCAGCCGCACGCTCGCCTCATGATGCAGGTGCACGACGAACTCGTGCTCGAAGTGACAGAAGATCGGGTCGATGGCGTGCTCGCCGAACTGCGCGGGCACATGGTGGCGGCGGCGGAGTTGCGGGTTCCACTCAAGGTTGAAGTCGGCGTCGGCAAGAACTGGGACGAAGCGCACTGAACTTCACCCCGCTGGATCGCTCGAATCGACAGTAAAATGAGGAATTCGGGCGTCCCGACCAACAAGGAGTGCATGCATGCGCAAGACGACCATCATCGCGGCGGCCGCGGCCTCGTGCGGCCTGTTCAGCCTGCCCGCCCAGGCGGCCGACAATGGCATCTACCTCGGTGCCGGCGTCGGCCAGAGCAGCGTGCAGTACGACGACCTGGACCTGGATTTCGATGCCAGCGCGACCGGCTACAAGGTCATCGCGGGCTGGCGCTTCCTCGACTGGCTCGCGGTCGAAGGGAACTATGTCGACCTCGGCTCGGGCGATGACACGGTGCTCGGCGAGAAAGTGGAGTCTGACGTGAACGGCGTTACGTTGTCAGCGGTCGGCTTCCTGCCCGTCGGCCCGGTGGACCTGTTCGCTCGGGTTGGCGCAATCAACTGGAGTGCCGACCTCGACGCGCCGGGGCTCGGGATCAGGGGCAGCGACGACGGCACGGATCTCGCCTACGGCGTCGGCGCGCAGTTCCGCGTCTGGAGCCTCAGCGTTCGCGGTGAATACGAACGCTTCGACATTGCGGACGCGGACACCGTCGACATGGTCTCGATCGGCGTGACGTGGACGTTCCTGTAACGGGACCAGGCGCCTGAACCGAACGTAACTATTTGACGCAAGGATAGTTTTTGATGGCTCGACGACGGTGATGGCGCAAAGCGTGCCGGCGCCGGAACTTTTCCCGGAGGCCCAGCTCTAAATTCCCGAGCGTCTTTGACGCTTGGCGTCGGCCTACCTCCCTGGGCCCGGCGTCTGCCCGGTCATCCCCCAATACCGGGTTGATTTACCCCGGCTGGATCCGCTGGTCCTGCCGGGGTTTCTTTTATGCGCTTGCCGTCGAGCAACTTCTCGAGCACGCCACGCGCTTCCTGTACGCCGTCGCCGGACAACGCCGAAAACAACTGCACCGTGACGAGACCCTCTCGCGGCAGCTGGCGGCGGACGCCTTGTAACGCGTTGCCGGCCGCGCCCCGGCCGAGCTTGTCGGCCTTGGTCAGGAGAATGTGCACCGGCAGCTCCCGCGTCATGGCCAGCTGGAGCATGTCCTGGTCGTGCTCGGTCAGTGGATGGCGCACGTCCATGACGACGATGGTGCCCCGCAGGGAATCCCGTTTATCGAAGTACCCGGTGAGCAACGTGCCCCAATGCGCGCGCATGGCACCCGCGACCTTGGCGAAGCCGTAGCCCGGCAGGTCGACGAGCCGGCGCCCTGCGCGCAGCTCGAAGAAGTTGAGCAGCCGGGTCGCACCGGGGCTCTTGCTCGTTTTTGCGAGCCCCTTGCGCTGCGTGATCGCATTGATCGCACTCGATTTGCCGGCGTTGGAACGACCGGCAACCGCGACTTCCACGCCGGTGTCCGGGGGCGCCTGCCCCAGCTTGTTCGCGCTGGTAAGGAATCGGACTTCGGGGTAGGCGGCCATGCTTCCTGCTTGTAGGACGCGCCCACGACGCGCGAAGGCCTTAGTGTACAATTTGCGGCTAGCCCGGCAGGCCGCAGAACACGAAGTCCCCGGCCTTTCTGCGCCCGGCGCCCGTTCGGTTTTTCGGAGTGGATTCAGACATGACCGCGAAGTTCGCCGCCCTCACGCTGGTTGCCGTGCTCGGCTGGACCGGTGCCGCCCATGCAGCTGGCACCGCCGAGGCCGGCCAGGCCAAATCGGCCACTTGCATGGCCTGCCATGGCATGGACGGCAACAGCGCGAATCCCGAGTGGCCATCGCTTGCGGGCCAGCATTCGTCGTACATCATCAAGCAGCTCAAGCACTTCAAGGCTGGCGAGCGGCAGAACGCGCTGATGAGCCCGATGGCCATGATCCTGTCCGACCAGGACATGGAAGATCTGGCCGCGTATTTCTCCTCACAGAAGCTGGTGGCAACGGGCGAGACGGAGCCTTCCAAGCTCCAGCTCGGCCAGACGATCTTCCGCGCCGGCATCCCGTCGCGGGGAGTGCCTTCATGCTCTGGCTGCCACGGGCCCAGCGGCGCAGGCATCGCTGGTGCCGCCTTCCCCCACATCGGCGGGCAGCACGCCGTGTACGCGGCCGCCCAGTTGCGCGGTTACAAGTCGGGCACCCGGGCCACCGACCCGAATTCGATGATGCGCACGATCGCATCCAGGCTCACGGACGAGGAAATCGACTCCGTCGCCTCGTACCTGCAAGGCTTGCGTTGAACCTCGCCGCTCGTCGCCGGTCAGAAGCCACCATGAACAAGCAGACCTTCGTTTCCCTGGCCCGGCAGGTGCTCGCTGCCGGCGTCTTGCTGGCCGCAGCCGGCACGGCCTCCGCCGCAGCATTCACGCCCCAGCAGGGTGTGCATTACAAGCTGCTGACGCCGGCGCAGCCGACCAACGTCGCGCCGGGCAAGGTCGAGGTGGTCGAGGTGTTCTGGTATGCGTGCGGCCACTGCTACCTGCTCGAGCCCAAGCTCGAGGCCTGGAACCGCAGTGGCAAACCGGCGAATGCCGAACTCGTGCGTTTGCCCGCCACCTGGAACAACACGCTGAAGACGCACGCGCGGCTCTTCTACACGATGGAGCTGCTCGGCAAGCAGAACCTGAACCCCGAAATCTGGCGCGAGATCAACCTGAAAAGCAATATGCTCGACACACCCGCCAAGATCGAAGCATTCTTTACGTCGCGCGGCGTGAGCAAGGCCGACTTCCAGAAGGCGTTTGCCGGCTTCGCGGTCGACTCCAAGATCATGAAGGCGGAAGACCTCAACCGCCGCTACAAGATCTCCGGCACCCCGACCGTGATCGTGAACGGTAAATACGTCACCGATGTCGGCATGGCCGGCAGCGAGGACAAGCTGTTCGAGGTCATCAACGCGCTGGTGGCCAGGGAAACGACGGTCAACTGATTCCAGTCGCAGGACACCTCCGATCGAAAGCCGCCCCGGGCAACCAGGGCGGCTTTTTTGTCAGCCCCTTACGGAAATCCCCCGTCGCACGCGGGGTTTTTCGTTGCGCCCTGTGTTACAACGACGGCCGGACTTCAGGGCGGATTTCCGGATGCTGCGCTTATTGATTCCCACGGGCAGTGGCTACACCTGGGTCGAGCACAACCCGCCAGCGCCCTTTCCGGATGAATTCCTCTGGGCGGACCTCTTCGAGCCAACCCCCGAGGAAGAGCGCGCCGTCGAAGCGCTGCTCACCGTCGACGTGCCCACGCGCGACGAGATGAAGGAGATCGAAACTTCCAACCGCCTCTATGAAGAGGGCGGCGCCGTGTACATGACGGCGACGGTCGGCAGCAAGCTCGACAGCGAGCGTCCTGAGAGCAGCGCGATCACGTTCATCCTTGCCAACGGGCGGATGATCACCAACCGCTATGTCAACCCGACACCCGTGCAACACTTCATGCAACTGGTGGAGCGGTCGCCTGCGGCGTGCACTTCATCGGCCACGCTGTTCGCGGGACTCCTCGAAGCGTTCGTCGAACGAATCGCCGACCTGCTCGAAAGAGTGCAGACCGAACTCGATGCCGTGTCGTTCGCGATCTTTCCGCGGGGCGGCGCAGGCTCGCCGAGCAGCGCCGACCTGCACGCCCTGATCCGCCAGATCGGCGCCGACGGCGACCTGGTCTCGAAGGCGCGCGAAAGCCTCGTCAGCTTCCAGCGCATGCTGATGTACGTGCAGCAGACCCCGAACCTCGAACTCTCGTCGGACCAGCGCAACCGCTTCAAGTCGACGCTGCGCGACGTGCAGTCGCTGTCGGACCACGCCTCGTTCCTGGTCAGCAAAATCCAGTTCCTGCTCGATGCGGTGCTCGGGCTCATCAACCTCGAACAGAACAACATCATCAAGATCTTCTCGGTCGCGGCCGTGATGTTCCTGCCGCCGACGCTGGTCGCCAGCATCTACGGCATGAATTTCGAGTTCATGCCGGAGCTCGACAAGCACTGGGGCTACCCGATGGCGTTGGTGGCCATGGTGATCTCGGCCGTGGTGCCCTACATCTACTTCCGTCGCAAGGGCTGGCTGTAGCCAGGGCCGCCGCGGACCATGACGCCGGGCGTATACCTCGCCCTGGCCGCGACAATCGCGGTTGCGGCGCTCACTCCCGGCCCGGCCGTGACCGCCATCGTCGCGCGCGCCATCACCGACGGCGTTCGACCTGCAATGGCGATCAACGCCGGCGTCGTCACCGGCGACCTGCTGTTCTTTGCACTGGCGGCTGCCGGCATGGCTGCGGCGGCCCACTCGCTCGGCGACCTGTTCACCGTGCTGCAATGGCTCGGCGCGGCTTACCTCGTCTGGACCGGCATCCAACTCTGGCGTTTCGAACCCCGCGACCCGACTCCTGGGGCAAGCACGGGTCACGAGACGCACTTCTGGCGCAACTACGGCGCCGGCCTGTTACTGATGTTCGGGCACGTGCAGGCAATGCTGTTCTACGCCGCGCTGCTGCCGGGCTTCGTCGACTTTTCCCGCCTGACCTTCTGGGACGTCGCCCTCGTCGCGCTGACGCTGGTGGTCGTGATCGGGGGCATCAATGCGGGTTACGCCGTGCTGGGCGCCCGTGCCCGTCATTTCTTTGCCGATGCGCGGGCGCAACGAATGCTGCACCGAGTCGCAGGTACGCTCATGCTGCTTGCCGCGGTGCTGGTCGCCACCCGATGATAGGATTGCTCGCATGGCCAAACCCACGATCAACAACATGGCGGTGTTCTGCGATTTCGAGAACGTCGCCCTGGGCGTGCGCGATGCGCGTTACGCGAAGTTCGACATCGACAAGGTGCTCGAGCGCCTGCTGCTGAAGGGCAGCATCGTCGTCAAGAAGGCGTACTGCGACTGGGAGCGGTACAAGGAATTCAAGGGGCCGATGCACGAGGCCTCGTTCGAGCTCATCGAGATCCCGCACGTGCGCATGTCGGGCAAGAACTCTGCGGACATCCGCATGGTCGTCGACGCGCTCGACCTCTGCTACACCAAGTCGCATGTCGACACGTTCGTCATCGTGAGCGGCGACTCAGATTTCTCGCCGCTCGTCAGCAAGCTGCGCGAGAACAACAAGCTGGTCATCGGCGTCGGCGTGAAGAGCTCGACGTCAGACCTGCTGATCGCCAACTGCGACGAGTTCATTTATTACGACGACCTCGTGCGCAAGGAAGAACAGCGCATCCGGCACAAGAAGTCACCCGCCGCGGCTCCCGGTGCCGCGCCTGCGGGCAGGCAACCCGTGGCGGCACGGCAAGCGGCTCAGGCCGGCCCGCCCGCCTCGACACCGACGCAGGCCAAGGACGCAGCCGATGCGCCCGCCAATGAGAAGTTGCGCAAGGCGCCATCGCGCAATAAGTCCGAGGCCGAGAAGAAGCAGGAAGCGTTCGTCCTGGTGCTGGCGACGATCGAAGCGCTCGGAGACGAGCGTGAAGTCGACGAGAAGATCTGGGGCTCGATGATCAAGCAGACGCTGAAGCGCCAGCGCCCCGGATTCAATGAGAGCTACCACGGCTTCCGCAGCTTCAACCAGCTGCTCGAGGAAGCTCGCGACCGCAAGCTCATCGAGCTGGATAAGGACGAGAAATCCGGCGGTTACATCGTCAAGGCCGCGAGCTGACGCACGCCCGGCGCCCGCCCGATCCGCGGTAAGCTAACAGGCCGCGGGGATCGAGCGGTCCGGAGCAGACTGGCGCATGGCTGACGTTTTCATTTCGTATGCACGTGCCGACAAGGCTCGCGTCGCGCCGCTCGTGGCCGCGATCGAGGCAAAGGGCTGGACGGCCTGGTGGGACCCGGAGATCGACGCCGGGCAGCAGTTCGACGACCAGATCGAAGCCGAACTGCTGGCGGCCGCCGCGGTGGTCGTGGTCTGGACCGCAACCTCCGTCGGCTCGCGCTGGGTGCGCGGCGAAGCGCGGGAAGCCGCGGATCGCAGCATCCTCGTGCCGGTGCGGTTCGATGCCGCCCGCCTGCCGATGGACGTGCGCGCCATCCACACGATCGAATTCGATGCATGGAACGAGGACGCCGGCGGCGCCGCGTTCCAGGACCTGGCACGCGCGCTCGATGCCATGATCACGCGCCAGCGCAAGGCGACGGTGGGTGCACCGCTCGCCGCTGGAATCGCGACGCCGACAGCTCCTGTCCAAGCGCGCGTTTCGATCTGCGTGTTGCCGTTCTCGAACATGAGCGGCGACCAGGAACAGGAATATTTCAGCGACGGCATCAGCGAGGACATCATCACGGACCTGAGCAAGGTCTCCGCGCTCGCCGTCGTCTCGCGCAACACCGCGTTCACGTTCAAGGGCAAGAACGTCGACCTGCCACAGGTGGCACGGCAACTGAAAGTCAACTACATACTCGAAGGCAGCGTTCGCCGTGCCGGCGGTCGCGTCCGCATCACGGCGCAGCTGATCGAAGCATCGAGCGACAACCACCTCTGGGCCGAACGCTACGACCGCGACCTGAACGACATCTTCGCGCTGCAGGACGAGATCTCCGAAGCCATCGTCACGGCACTCAAACTCAAGCTGCTGCCGGAGGAGAAGAAGGCCATCGAGCAGCGCGGCACGACCAACCTGCAGGCCTACAACCTCTACCTGATGGCGCGGCAGCGGTACGCGACGGGCCAGATGTCCGACTCGCGTCGAAGCGATACGGTCATACGTCTGTGCCGTGGTGCGATTGAACTCGACCCGAACTACGCGCGCGCCTGGGCCCTGATGGCCACTGCGCAACGGCACCGCATGTACGCGACAGGCCAGGGCGACAACGGGGCCGTCGCGGCGGCGCGAGCGATCGAACTCGATGCCAACCTGGCCGAGGCCCATGCCGCCCAGGCGGGCGTCTATGCGGCAACGGAGGACTATGTCGCCGCCGAAGCAGAGCTCGCGATTGCGCTGGGGCTGGATCCGGATTCGGTGGACGTACAACGGGAAGCTGCGCGCCTGCATTTCATGCTACGCCGCTACGAAAGAGCGGCGGCCTGCTGGGAGAAGGTCGCAGACCTGACCGAGACGGATATTTCCTCGGGCGGCCTGCTGATCACGTGTTACACGGCCCTGGGCGACAAGGCCAACCTGGAGCGCACCGCGCGACGCACGCTGGCCCGCGCGGAAAAGGAGATGGCCACCGATGCTGACAACGGCTCCGCGATGGGGATCATGTTCAGTTGTCTCGTCTGTCTCGGTGAGACCGAGCGCGCGAAGGAATGGGCGCGCCGAGCCGTACTGATCGACCCCGACAATCTCGGCATGCGCTACAACCTGGCGTGCGACTTCGTCGTCTCGGTGCAGGACCACGACATGGCGCTCGAAATGCTCCGCCCCGTCTGCGAGAACGCGGGGAACGAGCAGATCGCGTGGATCAGAGTCGATCCCGACATGGATCCGCTGCGCGACGACCCCCGATTCAAGCGGCTGGTGGCGGAAGCGCAAGGTCGCCTGGCGACGGGGTAGCCCTGAATTCCGGCCGGACGACGCTGAACTGTTGCCTCGGCCGCGAGTCACACGCCGCAAGTTCAAGGAACCAGACGTGCGATTGCTGCTGGCTGAAGACGACAACATGATCGGAGAGGCGGTGCGGGCCGGCCTGCGACGGCAGGGGTTTGTCGTGGACTGGGTCCGCGACGGGGTTGCCGCCGAGCAGGCGCTGCAGGCTGAAGCCTACGATGCCTGCCTGCTCGATCTCGGCCTGCCGCGCAAGGCTGGACTCGAAGTCCTGCGCCACCTGCGCGAGCGCGGCTCGATGCTGCCGGTACTGGTGCTGACGGCAAGGGACGCGATCACGGATCGAGTGGACGGCCTCGACGCCGGTGCCGACGATTACGTCGTCAAGCCGTTCGACCTGGCCGAACTCGCTGCACGGGTCCGGGCGGTAACCCGGCGCAAGGGTGGGCGCGCCCAGGCGATCATCGAGCACGGCGACGTCACGCTCGACCCGGCGACCCGCGAGGTCCGACGCGACGGTGACCCGGTGGTGCTGTCGCCGCGCGAGTTCGCCTTGCTGCAGGCGCTGCTCGAGCATCCCGGACGGATCCTTTCCCGCGCGCAACTGGAAGAGCGGCTCTACGGGTGGGGTGAGGAAATCGAGAGCAACGTGGTCGAGGTGCACGTGCATACGCTGCGTCGCAAGCTCGGCGCCAACTTCATCCGCAACGTCCGCGGCGTCGGCTACCGCGTCGCGCCGGCGGCGCCATGAACTCGCTGCGCAACAAGTTGCTGGCCTGGCTGCTCGGCGCCGTAGCCCTGGTCGGTGCAGCGGGTGCCTGGGTGAGTTATCGCAATGCGCTCGCCGAGGCGAACGCCTTCTTCGATGAGCACCTGCGCGCGACGGCGCTGTTGCTGCGCGACCAGGCCTACGGCTACTCCTTTGCGCCCGGCTTGCCGCAGGAGATTCCCGACTACGACTTCGTGGTGCAGGTGTGGACGCTGGACGGCGTGCGGGTGTACCTGTCGCGTCCCCACACGGTGCTGCCAGGACTGACGACGCTGGGACTGTCGACGGCTGCGACGCCCAAGGGTCGATGGCGCGTGTACGGCGTCGAGGCGAATGGACGCGTCATCCAGGTCGCGCAACCGATGAACATCCGCGAGCAGCGGGCAGCGCACCTCGCGCTGCGGACGGTCGCGCCGTTCGCGTTCCTGCTGCCTGCGCTCGCACTGCTGGTCGTATGGATCGTCGGGCGCGCGGTACAGCCGGTGCGCCGGTTCGCCAACGTCCTGCGCAGCCGCAAGCGCGGCGCGCTCGATCCGCTCGACGGCGTGGGACTGCCGGACGAGATCCTGCCAGTCGCGACAGCATTGAACGACCTGCTGGCCCGGCTCAAGGAGTCCGTGGAGCGCGAGCGCGCGTTCATCGCCGATGCCGCCCACGAGCTGCGCACGCCGTTGACTGCGCTCGACCTGCAGGTGCAATCGCTGCGGGCCGAGGCAGCCGGCAGTGGGCATGACGACGCCATCGCGCGGCTCGAAGACGGCGTTGCTCGAGCGGCTCGCCTGGTCGAGCAGATGCTGGCGCTGGCGCGCGAGGAACGTGACGGCAGCCGTGAGCACGAGCCCGTGGCCTTGCCGGATGTGGCTCGGGAGGTCATCGAGGAAATGCTGCCGCTGGCGGACAAGCGCAGCATCGACGTCGGCATGGAACGGGCGGACACAGTCCATGTCGCCGGAGACCGGGAAGCACTGCGGGTGCTGGTCCGCAACCTGCTCGACAATGCCATTCGCTACTCGCCCGCCGGTGGCCAGGTGGACGTATCCGTGGAACGCCGGGACGGCGCTCAGCCTCACGCAGTTCTGGTCATCGTCGATGGCGGCCCTGGAATCCCACTATTCGAGCGCGAACGAGTGTTCGATCGATTCCACCGGGTGCCTGGCACGGCCTCCCCCGGCAGTGGCATCGGATTGGCGCTGGTGCGCTCGATCGCGGCACACCACCACGCGCAGGTCCGCCTCGACGATGGACCTGGCGGACGCGGGTTGCAGGTGAGCGTCGAGTTCTCCGCCCTCGGTTCGCCTTAAGTTTGCCCTAAGGCAGGCGGCTCACGATCGCTCCCATGCTCCGCGGTCCGTTCCGCGGTCCACTGCATGGAGGAGCGATGCTCGTGAACACCCGCGCCCTGATCCGTCATCCACTGCTCGCGGCCACCCTCGGCGCAGCGGTCGTCGCGCTGCCCGCCGGTGCGCTCTACCTGTACGGTTCCGGCCACGCCGCTGAAGCCGCGGCGACACCCGCCGTCACGACCAGCCAGACGGCAACCAGCGTACCCGCGCGAAGCGCGGCGCCGGTCGTGGCTGGCCTGCCCGATTTCCGGCAGCTGGTGCAGACCTACGGCCCGGCCGTGGTGAATGTCAGCGTCCGCTCCACCGCGAAGACCACTGGGCCAGGGCGCATGCCGCCCGGCATGGACGAAGAAAACCCTTTGTTCCAGTTCATGCCGCACGGCAACGGCGCGCCGATGCGTGGCGAGGGCTCCGGTTTCATCGTCAGCGCCGATGGCACGATCCTCACCAACGCGCACGTCGTGGACGGCGCGCAGAAGGTGATCGTCAAGCTCACTGACCGCCGCGAGTTCGAGGCCCGCGTGATCGGCTCCGACGCGAAGAGCGACGTTGCCGTGCTGAAGATCGACGCGCACGACTTGCCAGTCACCAAGCTCGGCGATCCGCGCACACTCCAGGTCGGCGAGTGGGTCGTGGCCATCGGGTCGCCGTTCGGGCTGGAAAACACCGTCACTGCCGGCATCGTGAGCGCGAAGGGGCGGAGCCTGCCGGACGACACGTACGTCCCGTTCATTCAAACCGACGTCGCGGTCAACCCGGGCAACTCCGGCGGGCCGCTTTTCAACCTGCGCGGCGAAGTCGTCGGCATCAACTCACAGATCTACAGCCGCTCCGGCGGCTACCAGGGCCTGTCGTTTGCAATCCCGATCGACGTCGCCATGAACGTCGGCAAGCAACTGCAGACGCAAGGGCACGTGACGCGCGGCAAGCTTGGAGTCGGCATCCAGGATCTCGACCAGGCGCTTGCCGAGTCGTTCGGTCTCGACGTTCCCCGCGGCGCGCTCGTCTCCAGCGTGGAAAAGAGCGGTCCGGCCGCGAAGGCTGGACTGCGCGAAGGCGACGTCATCCTCGACTTCGACGGGCAGGCGATCGAGTCGGCCGGGCAATTGCCGTCGGCCGTCGCGGCCACCGATCCGGGCAAGGCCGTGGCCGTGCAGGTGTGGCGCGACCGGGCGACCCACGAAGTCATGGTCAGGCTCGGCCGGACGACCGAGGAAGGCGCAATTGCGGCCAATGTCGACGCCAACGGCGCCGGCCGTCTCGGCTTGATGGTGCGGCCGCTTTCAGCCGCAGAGAAACAACAGACGGAGTTGAGCGACGGCCTCGTCGTCGAAGACGCCGATGGCCCTGCGGCGGAGGCAGGCGTGCGGCCCGGGGATATCGTCATCGCCGCCAACGGCACTTCCGTCAAGAGCGTCGAGCAACTCCGGTCAGTGGTGTCCGGGTCGAAGACCCATGTCGCGCTGCTCGTGCAACGCGGCGAAGCCCGGGTGTTCGTGCCCATCGAGCTCGGCTGACCCACGCGCGGCAGCGGCGGGACTCTGCACGAGTCGCGCTGCTGCAGGCGCACCAGCGCGCTTGCCGGGTTTTGACCTCGGCTGGCGCGCGTGCCCGACCTTTCACGTCGCTGCGGCAGCACGCCGTCGCCGACGCGGTGCGAGGACGCTGCGTCCCCCTTTCAATCGGTGCGCATTCCTGTGCCCAGTAAATTCGTCCTGCTGACACTTTCGGCATCGTTGTTCGCGTCCGATGCCGACGCCGCGCGCCGCTTCGCGGAGGTGGGCACCGGGCGCGGCCTCGACGCTTCGGTGATCCCTGCCATGCTCGTCGACCGGGACGGCTTCCTGTGGGTCGGTTCGCGCGAGGGTTTGTTCCGCTACGACGGCTATCAAACAGTCGCCTTCCTGCCGGATCCGGGCGAGCCAGGGCACGTCAGCGACGTGGACGTTCGTTCGCTGTTCCAGGCTGACGACGGTGCGCTCTGGGTGGCCACCAATACCGGCGGCCTCAACCGGCGCGACCCGCGCACGGGCACATTCACGCAGTTTCACCACGCTTCCGGGGACCCACGATCTCTCAGCGATGAGAGTGTCTATGGTGTCGGCCAGGACGCGGAGGGCCGGCTGTGGGTCGGTACGCAGAAGGGACTCAACCGGCTGGATGTGGACGGTCGTGGCTTCACGCGCTACTTTCACCAACCTGAGGTACCCGGCACCCTGGCCCATGACTGGGTCTACACGTTGCACCTCGGACCGTCGCAGCAGTTGTGGATCGGCACGGTCGGCGGTGGCATCAACCGGTGGAACGGAACCACCGGCAGCTTTGAACATTTCGGGCTTGCCCGACTGACCGGCGGCAGCCCCGCACACGACGATGTATTTGCGCTCCACGAGGCCACCGATGGGCACGTGTGGGCGGGAACACGCCAGGGCCTGGTGGAACTCGACCCGGTCCGGCACGAGGCAGCCCTCTTCGACATGGCGGACGCGAACGGCGTGCAACCGCTGGTCACCGCGCTGCACGCGGATCAAGCAGGCCGGCTTTGGGTCGCGACTGCCACGCACGGAGTGCTGGTGGTTGACCTCGCGGCTCGTCGATGGGCGCACGCGCACCCGGGTACCATCGGCGCCCCGGGCAACCTGCCGGCGCAACCGCAACTCAGCCTCGCTTCGACCGGAAATACGCTCTTCGTCGGTACGTGGGGCAGTGGCGTCTATCGCGCGCCTCTCGCGGAACCTGTCTTCCATCTGCTGGCAGCAACCGCAGACGGCCGCGGCCTGCGCAACAAGAACATCACCGCCGTGCTGGGCAGCAAGGTACCGGGCCAGCCCTGGGTCGGCAGTTTCGGCGGCGGTCCGCAACGCGTGGACGTCACCACCGGCGCCGTGTTCCCGACCGCGGGCGCAACTGCCGATCCGCTCCGCCAGACCGGTGTGATCAGTCTTGCAGTGACGAACGATGGCAGCCATTTCGCGGGCGCCACCGACGGCCTGCTTCGCTTCGCGACAGACGGTCGCAGCCTGGGGACCGACAGGCATTCCGGGAACCGGCCGGATGGGATTGGTGAAGGCTACGTCGGTGCGCTGTTGCCCGCGGGATCAGCCGGCCTCTGGGTAGGTGTCGGAGGCAGCGGGCTGTTCTTCCGTGATTCGAACAGCACCGCATTTCACGCCTACCGCCACGATGCGGCCAGGCGTGATTCCCTCAGCGGCGATTACATCACTGCCCTCGCAGCGGGCAGGGACGGGCGATTGTGGGTCGGCACGCGCTCGAACGGCCTGAATCTCTGCCGCAACAAGCCATGGTCCTGCGAACGCTTCGACGGCAAGGGAGCCAGCCTGCTCGACCTCGGTCACCACCACGTTACGGCTTTGCACCGCGATCCAGGCGGTACGCTCTGGGTCGCGACGGACGGTGGTGGCGCGTTACGCGTGCTCGAGCGTCCGGATGGACACGTGACCGGCTTCGAACGCTGGGGCACCTCGCGCGGCCTGTTGAACGACGGGATCATGGCCATCGAGAGCGATGATGACGGTTCGCTTTGGCTCAGCAGCCGCCACGGACTCTCGCGGCTCGATCCCGCGACCGGGCGCGTCGTCAACCATGTCGCCGAATCCGGCTTGCCGGTGAGCCACTTCAATACCGGCGCTTCGTCGTCAGATGCAGGCTTCCTGCACTTCGGCTCGGTGGCGGGCCTGCTCAGTGTTCCGCGGGGCACGGCCATGCAACCGCGACCGTCAGCGCCGGTGCGGATCACGGCGCTCGAGCGGCTGACCAACGGCGCAGGACGGCCGCTGTCGCCGGCCGCGCTGCGCGCCGGCTTCGAGACGAAGTTCGGCGAGGTGCTGGCGGTCGAGTTCGCCTTGCTCGACTTTGCCGAAACGACGCACGAATACGCCTACCGCATGAATCCTGATGCCGCATGGACGCCGCTTGGCCGGCGCCGGCAACTGACCTTCTTTGGCCTCGCACCGGGGCGCTACGCCTTGGAAGTGCGTGGGCGCGACGTGTTCGGCCAGTGGAGCACGAGCCCGGCGCTGCCCTTCCGGGTCGTGCCGCCGTTCTGGATGACAAACTGGTTCCATGCACTGGCGCTCGTCACGGCGTGCCTGCTGTTCTACGGCCTGCATTCGCTGCGGCTGCGTCGCCTGCGACGTCGCAATCTCGTGCTCGAGCAACTCGAGCAG
Organism: uncultured Gammaproteobacteria bacterium; assembly: GCA_963743995.1. Taxonomy (GTDB): domain Bacteria; phylum Pseudomonadota; class Gammaproteobacteria; order Steroidobacterales; family Steroidobacteraceae; genus RPQJ01. The sequence continues at coordinate 58,088 of CAVUSC010000025.1, forward strand.
CAGCGCGAGAGGGCCATGGCGCAAGCCACATGCAGCCAGCGTGAGCTCGAGGAGGCCTATTCGGGTCTCAGGCAGCTCACTGGGCGCCTGGAGTCAGCGAAGGAGGAGGAGCGCATCCGCCTCTCCCGCGAACTGCATGATGAGTTCGGCCAGACGCTGACGGCAGCCAAGATCAACCTGCAGGTGCTGCGGCAGGCCTCGGCGGACCCGGCGGTCGCGCGACGTCTCGAAGAGTCGGTCGGGATGGTGGATCGTATGATCCAGCAGGCGCGAAACATCGCGCTCGGCCTGCGGCCGCCGCTGCTGGACGAGGCAGGCCTGGTGCCTGCACTCGAGCATTTCCTGCAGTCGTTGGCAGGGCGATGCGGCATCAGCATCGATTTCGAGGCGTCTCCCGCGGCCGCCGGTATTCCACCGGGACTGAACACGACGGTGTTCCGCGTGGCCCAGGAGGCGATCAGCAATGCATTGCGGCACGCGCACGCGACCATGATTCGCGTCGCGCTGCAGGACGAGCCAGGTTCGATGCACCTCGTGATCGAGGATGATGGAGTCGGCTTCGATCCTGGGGCGGTCAAGCAACGAGTCATGCGCGGCGAGCACCTGGGGCTGCTCGGCATGAGTGAGCGCGTCAAGAATGCCGGCGGGACCATCACGCTCGAATCGCGCCCGGGTGCCGGCAGCCGCATCGAAGTCCGGATTCCCTTCGCAAGGCCCGCGCCCGTTGCAGTCGCAGAGCCGGGACGACCAGCATGACGCCGCGGCGCCGGATCCTGCTTGCCGATGATCATGCCCTCGTGCGTGCAGGAATCAGGGTCTTGCTTGAAAGCCTGCCTGGTGTCGAGATCGCCGGAGAAGTCGGCAACGGTCTCGACGTGATCGAACACATTCGCCGCGACCCGCCGGACGCCGTGTTGCTCGACATCACCCTCCCCGGCCTGAATGGCCTCGACGTCGCCGCGACCATTGCACGACTGCGCGTTCCAACACGTGTGCTGATGCTTTCCATGCACGCTTCACCCGAGTACGCCGCGCGTGCGCTGGCGTGCGGGGCCGCGGGCTACCTCAACAAGGACTCCGCTTTCGACGAACTGGCCGCGGCGATCGACGCGATCTGCAGCGGCCGGCGCTATCTTTGCCGGGCGCTCGACGCGGACAAGGTGCAACGCCTTGAAGAATGCGCCGGCAAGGGCGAGTCGGTCTTCGAGCGTCTCACCGCTCGTCAACGCCAGATCCTGCAGCTGATTGCCGAGGGCTACGGCACCCGGCAGATCGCCGGGCGCCTGTTCCTGAGCATCAAGACGGTGGAGACCCACCGCGGCCAGCTCATGGATCGGCTCGACATCCATGATGTGCCGGGCCTGGTGCGAATCGCGATCCGGCACGGATTGCTGCCGTCCGAGGTGGCCTGAACGAAATATCAGGTTTTCTCCGATGGCTGTCGCCTGTCACACCCCTCACATTTCGTGGGCCGTCCGGCGGCCCGCCCGGGTTCTGCGCGCGGCATCCACGGAGTTCCGCAAGTGTCGACTCATGCCATGCCGACTCGCCGCCTGGTCGCGGCAACCGCCCTCGCGATCGTCGCGCTTGCGATCACCATGCTCGGGGTCACGACGATGGCCGCAACGACACTGCGCAGACAGAACCTCACGCAACTGATCGCGGAGTCCGAGAGCATCATCGCCGGCAAGGTCGATCGCGTGACGGATGGCATCGAAGAACACGGGACGCCATACACCGAGGTCACCATCGTCGTCAGCGATGCCGCCAAGGGCAATGTGCAGGGCGGCACCCGCCACACGTTCCGCCAGTTCGGCCTGCTCGAGCCGCGCAAGATGCCGAACGGCACGGTCATGCTCGCACTGTCGCCCGAGGGCTTCCCGAAGTGGCGCGAAGGTGAGCATGTCGTCGCGTTCCTGCACAAGCCGGCCACGCGCACCGGGTTCCAGACGACGGCGGGTCTCGCGCAGGGCAAGCTGCGGCTGCGCGATGGTCACGTCAGCAACGAGTTCAACAACGAGGGCCTGTTCGACGGCGTGCGCTTCCAGGACGGGCTGCTGAGCGCAAGGGAACGCACCATGATGTCCAGCAAGGGCCCCGTGGAGGCTGCTACCCTGGTCGGACTGATCAGGCGCGCAGTGGTCGGGAACTGGATCGAGAACGGGGAGATGCGCTGATGGGTCGCGTCCTGGCGACGACCCGGTCACGCCAGGAATACACCGCGATAAAATGGCGCGCCCGACTGGATTCGAACCAGTGACCTTCGCCTTCGGAGGGCGACACTCTATCCAGCTGAGCTACGGGCGCGTGGCGGGACCCCGCAAAAGGGGCCGGAATCATAGCCCCGGAGGCCCTGCGCGTCCATTTGGACCTGCGGGCGCCCTGGCCGTTGCGCCCGGCCGCCGGGGCGCCGGGTGCGCCGCTGCCGAATCTGCACGTTATACTTCGCGACCCCGCTAATCCGCCGTCCGGAGTTCGACCGTGAGTGCTGAGCACGATCGCAAGTTTTTCGACACCTTCATGCTGATCCTCGGCATCCTCGCCGCCATCACCATCGGCCTGATGGTGCTCGCGGGCATGATCTCCGACCGGACTGCAAAGCGGTTCCACGACGAAGACCCGCGCAAGGTCCAGGAAACCCTGGCGCGCATCGCGCCGGTCGCGCGCGTCGCCGTCGCCGGCCAGGACAACTCGGCGCTGGCCCCGCCCGCCGCAGCCCCGACGGCAGCAGCGGTCGACTTACCGGGTGAGGAGGTTTACCAGCAGGTCTGCACGGCGTGCCATGGCGCCGGCGTCGCGGGCGCGCCCAAGACGGGCGACAAGGCCGCGTGGGCGCCGCGCATCGCGCAGGGCATGGACCTGCTGCACAAGCACTCGCTCGAGGGATACCAGGGCAAGGCGGGTTACATGCCGCCGAAAGGTGGCCGCACCGACCTGAGCGACCAGTCGGTCATGAACGCCGTCGACTACCTGGTCAGCCAGGCAAAGTAGTTCGATGCTCGCACCTCTCATCCGCGCCATCGTCGTTGCCACCGCTGTGGCTGGCTTCGTTGCGGGCTGCGCAGCTCCGCCGAAGCCACCTGAGACGATGCGCGACCCGAGCGTTGACTTCGCGAACTTCAAGACTTTCGGCTGGGCGGCGAGTGGCACGGTGGACGCAGCTGATGCGCCGCTGCAGTTGCTCGATGCAAACATCCGCGCCGCCATCGTCGACGTGATGCAACGCAAGGGCTACGTCGAGGCGCCTGCCGGCACGACACCGGACCTGCGCATCGCCTACGAAACCGCGAAGGCCGAGAAGCTCGAGAACAACCCCGTGCGCGTCGGCATCGGCATCGGCAGCTGGGGCGGCAACATGGGTGGCTCGGTTAACATGGGCAGCCCGAGCATCCGTAACTTCACCGAAGGCACGCTCGTCGTGCACGCCATCGATACGGTCCGCAACGCCGAAGTCTGGCAAGGCCGCGTGTCGGGCAAGATGACGAAGGGCAGCGTCGAACCCGCGGTCATCCGCCAGGCCGTCGGCAAGGCCATGGCGGACTTTCCGGTGCGCTAGCACGGGGAATTTCAACGCAGGGACGGTTGATGAGAGCGTTTGTTCCGGGTCTTCTCCGGGCGAGCGGAAAGGCAGACACGCTCGCCTGGAGAAGACCCGGAACAAACGCCTGATCGACCGCGCCTGAACGAATTCTCGTCAAGGCCCGAGAATTCGCACGGCGCAAGCAACGTCGACGCGTTCACACCGCATCACCGGCTCAGGATGGGTCGCAATCCATCTGGTCCTGGCGGTATCTACCGAATGAACTGCCCGGGGTGATAGGTAGCGGTCGCGTGCTTTGCGATGTCGTCCGGGTAGAAGTGGATATCGCGCAAGGCTCCGCGTGCATAGCGCGCCGCCTGGTCGAAGAAATGCGGCGAACCGGGCGACCCGCTTTGACCTCCCACCAGGATGGCCTTGGCCGTCACTTTCGGCCCGAACTCGACGGCGGCAACGAAGCTGTTGCCACTCGTCCCATAGCGGCGCACGGTGCCAGGATACGTACCTGCTTCAAATGCGGCCAACGAGCCCCAACGACCCGAGGTGAAACCCACCGGGGTCGACGCGGCCGCATCGTCGAAGCGCTGCACGATGTCGCCCGTCCTGCGCTGGAGGCGGTTGACCTCGCCCCACGGCGTCCTCCAGTGGCCGAAGTCCTGCTGCACTTTTTCGGTCGCTGCCAGCAGCGCCTGCAAGCGCTGCGCCGAAGTACTCGAGGAAGCCACCTGCTCGAACAGCGGCCAGGCGCGGCCCTTCGGATCGGCGCCCACCACCCGCCAAAGTTCCTCGGCCCAGTAGATCGCCACCGTCGTCGCCACCGAATCTGCTGCCCAGCGCCGGTCCCATGCCTGCAGCAGCACGATGGGCTCGGACAACTGTGCACGCAACGCACTGGCGTCCGGCAGGCTCCGATACGCCCCGAACAGCGGCGGCAACAGGGCATCGAACGCCGGTAGATCGGGGTCGTACGCCGCGGCGATGAGGGTGTCGAGCGTGAAGTCATCGTGACCGGACAGCACTCGGACCGCGTGGATACCGCGCGCGTTCTCGCCGACCTGGTCCATGTACGCGGGAAAGTCCGCGGGTTTGGGGCTGCTGGTTCCGGCGGCGGAATACGGCCAGTTGTTGTTGTTCTGGATCCAACCCGTCGCGGGATCAACCACGTTCGGACTCTCGTCGACCCCGTGTACACCGTGCCACTCGGTCGCTGGGTCGGAGCCGTCGACCGGCCGCGTCCAGTCGAATCCCGGATCCCGGCGCGGGACGAAGTTCGCGTGGAAATAGGCAATTTTGCCGTCGGCGTCCGCGTAGACGGTGTTGTTCGAGGAGTTGGTGTGCAGGTTGAGCACCGACCTGAAGGCCGCGAGATCGCGGGTCTTGGTCCGCAGGTACGACTGGATCAACGCGTTGACCGGATCCAGCATCAAACGCACGGCGATCCACTTGCCCTGTTCCGCGCGCACGATCGGGCCGTGATGGGTCGCCAGCACCTTGAACTGACGTTCGCGCGTCTCGCCTCCCGGCGCGCGATACCGGATCTTGACGGTGCGTGAGCGAACGGGCCGCTGTGTGCCCGCGTACAGGTACGTCGCGGCGCCGCTTTCGGTGCGCGTGACCGTCTCGGCGTACTCGTCGAGGAAATCGGCACCCGTCGAGGTGTGCATCCAGCCAAGCCGCTCGTTGAACCCCTGGTAGATGAAGAACTGTCCCCAGGTCACGGCCCCGTAGGCGTCGAGTCCGGCATCGCTGCGAACGTGGGCCTCAGCGCGGAAATAGAACGAGGTGTGTGGATTGATCAGCAGCAGCGCGTGCTTCGACCGCGTGACTGCGCCCGCCAGTGCCATGCCGTTGGAGCCGCCCTGCCCGTCGCTCGTCGCGGGCGCCCGCGCCAACCCCTCGCCCGTGTCCTTGCCATAGAACCGCTCGAGGTCGCTGAGCGACACGCGCTCGATGTCCCAGCCGATGCTGCCCTCCGAGAAGGCGAGCGTCATCCACGGCTCGAACCGTTGCAGCACCTTTGGCCGTACCTGCGGATGAGTGGCGAGGTAATGGTTCAAGCCATCGGCCCATGCGTCCATCAGGCTGCGCAGCCAGTCGGGGCTCACGGCGTAGTGCGACCGGAGCGTGTCTTCGTCCACCACGAGCCGCATGCGCAAGTCCTGGAAGAGCTTTTCTTCACCTTCGGCTTCGGCCGTGCGGCCAAGTGCGCTGAGGTAATTCATCTCGATGCGATTGAAGTCGTCTTCCGCCTGCGCATAGATCAGGCCAAAGACCGCGTCCGCATCGCTCCTGCCGTGGATGTGCGGGATGCCCCATTCGTCGCGCGTGATGGTGACGCGCTCGACCCGCTTCTCCCATGCGGCGAGCTCTGCCGGGCTGGGCGTGGGTGACGCACAGGCAAGGTCAGGGGTCGACAGGCAGAACAGCAATACCGGAAGAATGCTCACGCTCGCACGCTTGCCGAGTGCAAGACCTCGCAGCGGGACCGCGCACGTCGCGATGGAGTGGGCGATCCACGCACCGAGCGCTTGGCGGCGCTTACGTTCGTTGGTGACGGACAACGACGGCAATCATTCGCTCCCCTGGTCGGCCAAAGGTAGCAAGTTGGTCAAGGAATGACTAACGCGTTGCGGGCCTGCGTCGCGTCAGCTCGAGTCGCTTGACGTCGCGGTTGCTGCGCACTCGTGAGACTATTCTACGGTCATGCGCCCACCAGCGTCACGCCGGCGCGTCCGGGTCAGCGGTTCCAGCCGATGTCCAGGAGATGATTCAGGAACAAAGCGGCCGAGACCGCGATCGCCAAGACGAGTGCCACCACCAACGGGCGCGCTTCTGAGTCGAGTTGCTTGAGCATGTTCATAACGTGTCCTCGTGGGCGCATCAGGAAAACGCGAAGTCCCCGTTGCCCATCTGCATCAGGGAACGCGTCGGTGCCAGTGCGCTCTTGCGGTGGGCATCGGCACGCGGCAGCAGCCGGTCGAAGTAGAACTCGGCGGTTTGAATCTTGGCGCGGTAGAACTCCGCCGATTCGGCTCCCTTGCCGTTGCGCAGAAACGTTTGGGCGACCGCGGCTTGCCGGACCCAGAAATGGGCCATCATCACGTAGCCGGAATACATCAGATAGTCGACGCTTGCCGAGCCGACGAGGTCGCGATCCTTGCCAACGCGCCGCATGATTCGCAGCGTGAGCAGGTTCCACTCGATGGCGCGCTTTGCCGTCGAGCGCGCCATGCGGCCGATGGACCCGTGCGCGAGCCAATGGGTCTTCGCCGAACGCAGCATGATGCGACTGAAGTCGCGCACGCATTTTCCGCGCGTCCCCAGCAGGACCTTGCGGCCGAGCAGGTCGAGCGCCTGGATACCCGTGGTGCCTTCGTACAGCGTTGCGATGCGTGCGTCGCGCGCGATCTGCTCCATGCCGTGCTCGTGGATGTAGCCGTGGCCGCCGAAGACCTGCATGCCGAGGTTGGCGGCTTCCAGTCCCATCTCGGTCAGGAAGCCCTTCAGGATGGGCGTGTAGAAACCTAGCGTGTCGTCGTGCTTGTCGTGCGTCGCGCGGTCCTGTCTCCGTCCCGCATCGACCATGAGGTCGGCGGTCTGGGCCGCCGCGTAGATCATGGCGCGACCGCCTTCCGCAATGGCTTTTTGGGTCAGCAGCATGCGACGCACGTCGGCGTGCCAGATCAGCGCATCGGCATTCGCGTCCGGCTCCTTCTTCCCCGTCACGGCACGCATCGAGCGGCGCTCCCGGGCGTAGGCCAGGGCACCCTGAAACGAGGCTTCCGCATGTGCGATGCCCTGAATGGCGGTGCCGATGCGCGCGGTGTTCATGAACGTGAACATGGCTTCGAGGCCCTTGTTCGGCTCGAAGATCAGGTGGCCGACGGCCGCGTCGAAGTTCAGCACGGCGGTTGCGGAGCCGCGGATACCCATCTTGTGTTCGATGGAGCCGCAGGTCACTGCGTTGCGCGTACGTGTCGACCCATCTTCGCCGACCAGGAACTTGGGCACGACGAACAGCGAAATGCCGCGTGTTCCCGCTGGTGCGCCGGGCAGCCGGGCGAGAACGATGTGCACGATGTTCGGGGCCAGATCGTGCTCGCCTGCAGAGATGAACATCTTCGTGCCGCTGAGCCTGTAGCTGCCGTCCGCTTGTGGCTCTGCCACGGTTCGCACCTGCCCGAGATCGGTGCCGCACTGCGGCTCGGTCAGGCACATGGTGCCGGTCCACTCGCCGCTGACGAGTGGCGGCAGGTACATCGCCCTCTGCGCCTCGGTGCCGTAGCGCAAAAGGGTTTCGATGCAACCGAGGCTCAGCCCCGGATACATGTTGAACGACCAGTTGGCCGCACCCATCATTTCAGTCTTGAAGATGCCGAGCGACGTCGGCAGACCCTGGCCACCATATTCGCCGGGGAAGGAAAGGCCCTGCCATCCGCCCTCGACGAACTCGCGATAGGCTTCCTTGAAGCCGACGGGGGTGCTGACATGGCCCGCCTCGAAATGGCAACCCTCGCTGTCACCCGAGAGATTGAGCGGTGCGAGCACTTCTTCGCACAGCTTGGCGGCACCCTGGAGAATGGCCTCGACCATGTCGGGAGTCGCGTCGCCACCGCTGGACAGGCGGGCATAGTGCGACGGAAAGTCCAGGACCTCGTTGATCAGGAAGTTCATGTCGCGCAACGGCGCTTTGTAGGTCGGCATGGTGAGGGTCTCGTGACAACGGCAAATGCGAATTCGAACGGGTGACAGCAACGATGGGGCTGGCGTCGCGCGTCTCAGCCCAGTTCGCGTATGTGTCGCGCGACGACCAGAAGCTGCGCGCTGCCCATCCGCACGATGTACTTACGGCTCATCGAGTTGACGAGCGTGAGCGCCCCCGACATGCCGACGCGCGCCGTTTGCTCGGCCACGAAGCCAACGTCGACCTGCCTCAGTGCGCGCATGAAGTAGTAGTCCATGCCGGCTTCGACGAGTTCGCTCACCACTTGCGCCATGGCTTCCGCATGACCGGGGTGCTCGGGCGCTGCTTCCAGAGCCTCGAGCACGGCGTGCGTTTTTGCGCGCAGCGACTCCGGGTAGTGGAAGCGCAGCGACGGCTGCGCTGCGGCCGCAGCCCGCGCGGGGCGCGGGGCGGGGCTGATCGTCCGGCGTGCGTCGACGGCGTGTGGGGCCGGTCGCATCACCGCGGGCTTTCGTGCCGCTTTGGCAATCACCTTGTGAGCCGTTACCGCTGGGGATCCGACGGAAGCCTTGCGGGCCGTCCTGACACTGGTCGCAGCACTCTTGGTCATTGCTATTCGGGTTCTTGGCCCGCTCGATCGACCCGGTGATTCGGGTTGACTTCATTGTGTACAAGTGTCCACTGAAAGTCAACTATTAGTAATTCGCTGAGAACGGCTATCATTAAAGGACTGCTGCTGCATGCCAGTCCCTGATGTCATGCTTGCGCTGCGATCGGCTCGATAAGGTAAGATACACATGTACACCGGTACTCCCGGTGCACTGCTCCGCTTCTTCCGCCACACGAGGACCGCCCATGGCGCCCGCACCGCACGTCGCCAAGCGCGAGGATTCGCTGACGCGCGGCGAGCGCAAGAACCTGACGCGCAACGGCCTGTTGCAAGCGGCGCTCAACCTCATCGGCGAGGGACGCAGCTTCACCAGCCTCGGCATCCGCGAGATCGCGCGCGAGGCGGGAATCGTGCCGAACGCGTTCTATCGCCACTTTCGCAACACCGACGAACTCGGCCTGGCGCTGGTCGAAGAGGTGGGCATCACGCTGCGCCGGCTCCTGCGAGAGGCGCGCCAGGTGGGCGAGGAAAAAAGCGAAATGGTTCGCCGCTCGGTGCTCGTCTATCAGCACTACGTGAAGCAGAACCGGCTCCTGTTCCTGTTCATTTCCAGTGAGCGTGCCGGCGGCAGCCGCATCCTGCGTCTTGCGATCCGCAACGAGGTGAGCCACTTCACCCACGAGATGGCGCAGGACCTCCGCCGCCTCGGTGCCTACGAGGGGCTGTCGACCTCGAGCCTGCAGATGATCTGCGGACTGATCGTCACGGCGATGCTGGGTGCGGCGCCGGAAATACTGGATCTTCCGGCGGGACAACCGCTGCTGGAAGCCGAGATGACCGAAGACTTCGTCCGGCAGTTGCAGTTGATCTTGCTCGGCGCTTCGTGCTGGAGGGACCAGCCGCCGGCATTACTCACTTCTTCCAGGAAGCGACCGAAGCAACCTTAGCCCAGGCGCGAGGCGCGATGCGGCACTCGCCCGCTGCAATGCGGGTCAGCGGCGTTCGACTGATTTGACGACGCCGTCGACTGCCATTGGCGCACGTTAGCAGTCGGCGATACGCTCGCTATCTCGCGATACGAAGTCCAGATCCGACCGGCCGCTTCAAGCCGAAATTGCGCCTACGCGAACGTCTGCTTTTTCAGGCAGTCGACCGTGCGGGAAGCGCGATGGGGGCTGAGGGGTCAGGCTGGAATGCACCTCCGACTAACCCTATCCCCTAACCCCTTCTTCAGTCGTCCGCCTGCCGGAAATCGACTCCGAGCGACCTGAGTTTGCGGTACAGGTGAGTGCGCTCCATGCCCACGCGCTTCGCGAGCTGGCCGACCTTGCCGTTGCAGAGCTGCAGCTGCTGCGTAAGGTACGCGCGCTCGAAATGCTCACGGGCTTCGCGCAGCGGCAACGCCAGCAGGTCCTGCTTGACCAGCGGCTCGTCGACGGGTGAGGCCGAGGAAATCTCGCGCTCGATTTCCTCGAGCCGGATTTCCTCGGAGCCGCCCTGGATCAGCAGGCGCTGCACCAGGTTCTTGAGCTCGCGAATGTTGCCGGGCCACGGGTAGTTGCGCAGACGGTTCTGCGAGGCAACGCCGAAGCGCCGGAACGGCAACCGTTCGTCGTCGACGAGACGATCGACGTAATAGCGCAGCAGTTCCGGCACGTCCTCCGCGTACTCGCGCAGCGGTGGTATGCGCAGCGTCAGCACGTTCAGGTTCGAGAGCAGGTCGAGGCGGAACGGCACCGGACCGCGCGTTTCGAAGCCAGGTTGCGCGGACGAGAGTATGCGCACGTTGAACCGCAGCGCCGTGCGCCCGCCCTTGCGCTGGAACGTGCCCGACTCGAGCACGGCCAGCAACAACCGCTGCGCACTCTGCGGCAGGTCCTCGATGCCGTTGATGAACAGCACGCTGCCCTGCGCCTGCTCCAGCACACCGGGCGACACGCCACTCGCATTCTCGACGCCGAGCAGCACGTCTTCCGCGTTGCCATCGGTGACCGACCCCGCCACCAGCGAGATGAACGGATCCGACGCCCGTGAACTCAAGGCGTGAATGTAGCGTGCGAAGGCTTCGCGACCCGTCCCCGGCTCGCCCAGCACCAGCACCGGCGCTTCGTGTGGCGCAATCTGCTTCACTTTCTCGCGCAGGTCGCGCATCAGCCGGCTGCGGCCCACGGGCGCGATCAGCGGTGGCACCAGCGTGCGAGTCGCCCGCTGGCGGCGCTTGCCTTCCTCGAGCGCGCGCTCGACGGTCCGCAGCAGCTTGGCGAGCGAGAGCGGCTTTTCGACATAGTCGATTGCGCCGAGGCGCGTGGCTTCGACGGCGGTTTCAACAGTGCCGTGACCTGACATCATCACGACCGGCGCCGTGAGTGCCTGCGACTGCTGCCATTCGCGCAACAGGCTGATCCCGTCAGTGTCGGGCATCCAGATGTCGAGCAGCACCAGGTCCGGCGCCTGCAGCGCGCAGGCGGCGCGTGCCTCGGCAGCATTCCCCGCTGTTTCGACGGCGTAGCCCTCCTCCGAGAGGATCTCCCGGACGAGTTCACGGATGTCGTTCTCGTCGTCGACGACGAGTATCCGCGCGTTGGTCATGCGCGTTCTCTCCTTGGCTCAATTCTGCCGCGCCCTTGCGCTGTGTCCGCCGCTGCATCGCGCAGTGGCAGATCGACTCGAACCTGTGCGCCACCGGCGGCGCGATTGTCGGCCTCGATGTGCCCGCCGTGTTCTTCCACGATCTTGCGGACGATGGCCAGCCCCAACCCCGTGCCCTTGGCCTTCGTGGTCACGTAGGGATCGAATACCTGCCCGATCAGCTCGCGCTGGAACCCGGGGCCATTGTCCTCCACCGTGATGCGCGCCACTTCAGATTCGCCGCGCAGGACGCGCCGGGTCGAAACCGCGATCGAGCCATCGGGCTGCGCCTCGAGCGCCTCGACGGCATTCGTGAGCAGGTTATTGAGCAATTGTCGCAGGCGGCCGGGGTCGGCGACCACGGCATCGATGCGCTGGTCGAGTTCGACCTTGAGGCGCACGCCGCGGATCGCTCCCTGCGCGCGGTAGAGATCGCTGACCTCAGTGACCATCTTGTTGAGGTCGACCGTGGCCATCTCGAGGCGCGGCGCACGCGCATACTCGCTGAACGCGTTCACCATCTCCTTCATCGCCTCGACCTGCTGCACGATGGTCTCGGTCGCGCGCTCGAGCATCTGCAAGTCCTTCGGGTCGGTCATGGCCGGCAGCAGCTTTTGCCGCAGGCGCTCGGCCGAAAGCCGGATGGGCGTCAGCGGGTTCTTGATCTCGTGCGCGAGACGGCGGGCTACCTCGCCCCAGGCGGCTTCACGTTGCGCCTGCAACATCACGGTGATGTCGTCGAACACGAGCACGTATCCGCCCGGCGCATCGCCTTCCACCGGCAGCGGCGTGCACGCGCACATCATGATGCGGCGCCCGGCGCCCGTCTGGAACGTGAACTGCTCGCGCCATTCGACGGCGCCGTCGGCGAAGCGCTGCTGGCAGGCGTCGGCGAACTGGCGCGCCAGTCCCTGCGGCTGCGTCCCGGCCGTGCCGAACGGCGTGCCCACGCGCGTTTCGATGTCCTCGCCGAGGATCATCGCGGCAGCACGGTTCGCCGTGCGCACCCGCCAATCGGGCTCCAATGAAATGACGCCGGTCGACAGGCGCGCCAGGATGACGGCGAGGTTGGCCCGCTCGGTCTCCGCGGCCTGTTGCGCACGGCGCTGGTCTTCGCGTGCACGCCGCAGCCGCTTCGTCATGTCGTTGAACGAATGCACCAGGAAACCCATCTCGTCGTGGGACGTCAGGGGCAGCTTGGTGTCGAGATCGCCCTGGGCGACTGCGCGAGTGCCCTGCACCAGGTCCTGGATCGGCTGCACGAGCCGCTGGGCCGTGAAGATCGCGCCGTACCACGCCGCGAGCAGCGACAGCAGCAGCACGACGGTCAGCGTCAGGATGAAGCTCGCCTTGAGCGGCCGGCGCAGGTAGTCCTTTTCGCCAAACTGCTTGTAGGCCGCCTGCACCGTGTCCGCGAGCGCGCCGAGTCGCTCGGCAACGGGGAACATGCTCTGGAGCAACAGCCGTTCGCCGCCGAATGCGGGCAATTCACCAATCGACACGGCCGTTCGGATCATGTAGCCGCCATTCTGTTGCGGCTCTAGGCTCACGAAAGGCTGGCCCTGCCGCAATTGCAGCAGCACTTCGCCGGGCACGTCCTCCGGCACGACGTCCGACGACAATCCCTTGCTCACGGAGATGACGCGGCCGCTCTCAGTAGCCACCGTGAGCTCGATCGCGCCGACCTGCCGCCGCATGGTTTCGAGCAGTCCGGGCCTGGTCGATCCGGCGATGCCGATTTCCTCGGCAATCGTTTCGGAATCAGCGAGATGCTCGCGCATCCGAACTTCGAGCGCCGAGCGCGACAGCACCAGTGCGTCGTCGAGGCTCTTGCGGATCTCGACGTTGAACCAGCTGTCGATGCCCTTGTTCAGGAACTGCACCGCGAAGAAGTACACGAGCAGGATCGGCAGCGTGGCGAGCACCCCGAAGATCCACACCATGCGCGCCTTCAGCCGCGAACCGATGACATGGCCTCGCCAGTCGCGGATCAGCTGGGTCAGCTTCGTGGCAAGCAGCCCGACCAGCACGACGAGACCCGCGATGTTGATCGCGAGGATCCACGGATGCAGGCGGCTGAACTGCTCCGAGTTCTGCGCCGTCTGCGCCATGAACAGGATAGCCGCAAGCCACAGCAGGCCGCCGAGACCCATGGTCACTGCGGAGGCAGCACGTTTCAGGGCCGGAGCGTCCATGTCTTCCAGTCGCTCTCGGCGCTCCAGTCGTCGGTCCAGAACAGCAGCCAGCCGAAGACGTCGGGTGCAGTGTTCATCCCGAGCACGGCGCGTATTCGTCCTTCATAGACCGGCCCGTCGGTCACGAGTGCCTTGTCGATCACCGGCAAGCCGCGAAGTTCGCTGATGAGGTCGAGTGCCGCCTGCAGCGACCCGAGATCCTCCTGCTGGCTGGTGTTGAGATTCCTGACGAGGTAACGCTGGCTCAGCGCGTGGTAGCTCACTTCGTAGCGTTGCTCGAGCGCAGCCACGCTGGCGTCCGGCATGTAGCGGCGCACGCGATCGACGGTAATTTCGTAGGTGAGCCGCAGTGTCAAACCCGACTCGATGGCCCTGCGGGCACCCTCCGGCAGCACTAGATCGAGTTTCGCGTCGAGCTCGTACACGCCCTCGTCGAGCGCTGCCTGGGCTTCGCGGATGGTCAGCTTCGACTCATCCTGGGCGTGCGCAACCGGACCCGCCGTTGCAATAAAGCACAGCGTCAGCCACGCGGAACACCGCGCCAAAAATGGCGGTTTCCGCGAAACGGTCGGGGCCCTGTAGCTCATTTCCAACAATCATAACGGCTTGCCCAGGCAAGCATAATAGAACCCGTCCATGCCGGTCTCCCCGGGCAGGACCTGGTAGCCGGGGCCGGCCCCGGCCGCGCGGGACGGCCAGTGGCGCGTCAGTTCGGGCGTCAAGTCACGGGCCCCGGGCGTCCGGGCCAGGAACGCAGCGACGACGCGCTCGTTCTCGGCTGCCAGCACCGAACAGCTGGTGTACAGCAGGCGACCGCCCGGCTTGACCACCGCCCACGCCGCCGTCAACAGGTTCGCCTGCTTCCGCGCCAGGGCCGGGATGTCCTTGGCCCGCCTCAGGATCTTGATGTCCGGATGCCGGCGGATCACCCCGGTGGCCGAGCACGGCACGTCCAGCAGGACCCGGTCGTACGGTCGGCCGTCCCACCAGCCGCGGACATTCTCGACGTCCGCGGCGACCAGCCTGGCCTGCAGCCCGAGCCGATCGAGGTTCTCGCGGATTCGGGCGAGCCGGGGCTCGGCAACGTCAAGCGCGGTCACGTCCGCGGTGCCGTTGGTTCGCTCCAGCACATGGCAGGTCTTCCCGCCCGGGGCGGCGCAGGCATCGAGGATTCGCTCGCCTGCCTGCGGGTCGAGCAGGTCGACGGCCAGCTGCGCGGCAGCATCCTGTACCGAAAGCCGGCCATCCATGAACCCCGGCAGTGAGCGCACGTCGGCGGGTGGCGCCAACTGCAGCGCGTCTCGCGCCAGGGGATGCGGTGTGACCATGAACCCCGCAGCTTCGAGCTCACCTTTGGCCCAGGCGACGTCGCCCCGCATGCCGTTCACGCGCACCCACAGCGGCGGGTGGGCATTGTTGGCGTCGAGCGCGGCCAGGGCGGCCTCGCCGCGGTCCGCTCGCAGCGCATCGACGAACCAGCGGGGATGCGCGGTGCGCAACGCCAGGTCGCGGTCGATCGCGTGCAGGATGTCGACCTGTTCGCGCTGGAACCGCCGCAGGATCGCGTTGACGAATCCGGCCGCCTTCTCGAAGCCGAGCACCCTGGCGGCGCTCACGGTTTCCGCAACGGCGGCATGCGCCGCGGTCTCGCCAGCAACGAGCTGAAACAGGCCGATCTCGACCAGGGCCCGCAGTCGCGGCGCGAGCTGGTCCGGGGAACGAGTCGCCAACGCATTGAGCACGGCGGCGAGCCGAAAGTGCCAGCGCAACGTGCCGTAACACAGCGAGCGCTTGAGCCCGCGTGCCGAACCTTCGTCGCTTTCGCCGGCCAGCACTTCGTCGAGCGAGCGCCCTTCCTCGATCACGGCCGCGACGATGATCGCCGCCGATGCCCGTACGTCAGCGGGACCCGTGGACGAACTCATGACTTCACCTCGCCGAAGCGTTCGCCGGCCAGCGGCCTCGCATTGAGTACGTCGCGAGCCTTGAGTGGCTTGCGGCCTGGAAACTGCACGGTCAGCAACTCGAGCAGGCCGTCGCCGGTGGCGACGAAGACGCGGCCGGCGGCAGCCTGCACGACGGTGCCCGGCAACGTGTCGGGCTGGCCGGCAACTTCTGTGGTCACCGGGCGCGCCTCCCAGATACGCACCCGCGCAACATCCAGCTGCGTCTCCGCGATGGGCCACGGATTGAATGCACGCACCTGGCGATCGATCTCCACGGCCGCTTTCGACCAGTCGATGAGCGCCTCGTCTTTGCGAATCTTCGCTGCGTAGGTGACGCCTGCCGCCGGTTGCGGAGTCGAGCGGATCGAGCCAGCGGCCCAACCCTGTGCGGCTGCGACGATGGCCTCGGCTCCGAGCGGCGCCAGCCGGTCGTGCAGTTGGCCGGCGGTCTCGCGCGATCCGATCGCGAGTTCGCGCCGCAACAATTCGGGCCCCGTGTCGAGGCCGGCATCCATCACCATGATCGAGATACCGGTGCGCTCATCGCCCGCGAGTATGGCGCGCTGGATGGGGGCCGCACCCCGCCAGCGCGGCAACAGCGAACCATGGATGTTGAGGCAACCGAGCCGAGGGATGTCGAGCACTGCCTGCGGCAGGATCAGGCCATACGCCACGACGACCATGAGGTCGGGCGCGTAGGCCGCGAGCCGCTGCTGCGCCTCCGGCTCCTTTAGCGTGGGCGGCTGCTCGACGGCCAGGCCCAACTCGAGCGCTCGCTGCTTGATGGCGCTGGAAGCAACCTCGCGACCGCGCCCCGCCGGCCGGTCAGGCTGCGTGTAGACCGCCACGATGCGGTGCCCCGCGTCGTGCAACGCCTGCAGGGCCGGCACCGAAAATCCTGGCGTGCCGGCAAAGACGATGCGCAATGATTGCATCAGAGGGCGGGTGTCCGGACGGTGTCGACCGTTGCCGGGCGATTGCGCTTGTCCTTTTCGAGCTTCTTGCGGATGCGGGTGCGCTTGAGTTCCGAGAGGTAGTCGACGAACAGCTTGCCCTCGAGGTGGTCGAGTTCATGCTGGATGCAGATGGCCAGCAGGCCGTCGGCCTCGAGTTCGAAAGCCTTGCCGTCGCGGCCCAGGGCACGCACGCGGATCTTCTCGGAACGCGCTGTCGGTGTGTCGAACACACCGGGCACCGACAGGCAACCCTCCTCAATCTCGAGCGAGCCCGCGCGCTCGATGATCTCTGGATTGATGAAGACCAGCGGCTGCGTCTTGTCCTCGCTGACGTCCACCACCACCAGGCGCTTGTGGACATCGACCTGCGTGGCGGCGAGGCCAATTCCCGGCGCCGCGTACATGGTCTCGAACATGTCGGCGATCACCAGCACAAGCTCGGCATCGACGCGCTCGACAGGCGCAGCTTTGGTACGCAGTCGAGGGTCTGGGTATTCGAGGATGGTGAGCTTCGCCATTCTTTTGGAAATACTGCTAAAGTTAAGTCACGCTTGAATTTAATGACCGAAAAACGGTCCGCTGGACAGCCGTCGCCTGCCAGCGGAATGGCGCGACTGAGACGTGGTCGGCAGCGGCCGCCGGGCAGCCCGGATTATAAGGCGACGGTCGCGACCCCGATACCCGATGGAGAGAGGGATGGCTCGATACCTTCGACCTGACTCGTCCACGCCGCTGCGCCCGCGGCAGTGGCTGCGCGCGTTACTGCTGGCCATGGCCGTGACTTGCCTGGGGGCAGGATCCGCCATACCACAGACTGCCGTCGCGCAAGCGGAGGCGGGCCGCTCGATGTCCGTGCCAATCTCGCCGACGGCGCCCGAGCGTTATGTCGTGCAGAAAGGCGACACACTGTGGGATATCTCGGCGCTGTACCTCAAGGATCCCTGGTACTGGCCCGAGATCTGGCACGTCAATCCGTCGATCGCCAACCCGCACCTGATCTACCCGGGTGACGTGCTGTTCTTCAGCTACGTCGACGGCAAGCCACGCGTCACGCTCGAATCAGCCGGCACGTTGCGGCTGTCGCCGGAAGTTCGCGCGTCCGATCTGGACGGCGCGATCCGGGCGATCCCCTACGACCTGCTGATGGACTTCGTCGGGCGGCCGGGCCTGCTCACGCGGGACGATGTCAGGCACAAGCCGTACATCGTTGGCATGCGCAACCGGCACATCGTCGGCTCCACGGCCAATGAGGTGTACGCCCGTGGTCTCGACAACCCGGCGGCGGGCACCCGCTACAACATCATGGCGGTGGGCAATGAACTCCGCGACCCGGACGATGGCGACCTGCTGGGTTACATCGGCCACTACGCGGGCATGGGCCAGGTCATCCAGTCTTCAGGCGCCGTGGTGCCAGGCGAAAAGTCGATCTTCAAGATGCGGCGCGAAGAACCGGTCACGCACCTGAATGTCCTCGAGACCGGCCGCGAAATCATGCAGGGCGACAAGGTGTTCCTGGCGAATGCCGACATCGGAGCCGATTTCGTGCCGTCGGCGCCGTCGAACGAGGCTATCCTCGGGCAGATCGTTGCCGTTGTCGACGGTGTGTACGTTTCCGGCAAGTACCAGGTGGTTGCGATCAACCGCGGCAAGCAACATGGGCTCGCCCCGGGCAACGTACTCGGCACGTTCTACCGCGGCGAAACCGTCCGCGATCGTTTCGACCGCCAGTCCTGGTCGGCTTTCACCGCGAATTACGACCGGGTACGGCTGCCGGACGAGCGGAGCGGAACGATCATGCTGTTCAGCGTTAATGACCGCGTGAGCTACGGTCTCGTGATGCAGTCGGCGCAGGTCATCCGTGTCGGCGACTTCATCGCGCATCCGCAGCATGGGCACCGGGAAGGCGGCAGCAACGAATTCACCCGCTGACTCGACGCGCCACGCAGTTCTCTGCGTTCCGCCCAGATTTGCAGGAGCCTGCCGGGAGTGACGCCCGGTAGGCTCTTTGCGTATGGAAGACCTGGATCGCTGGCTGGCGCTGGCGCACGCGCCTGGCCTGCACGCCGGACAGTTGCAGGACTGGCTGGCGCAGGGCGCCTCGCCCAGTCGACCTCACGCGTGAATCGCGCTCGGCTCTTGCAGCAATTGGCCTTGGTCGTGCCGCGATCGAGGCGTTGCTCCAGCCTGACAGTGGTGCACTTGCATTGGATCGCGGATGGCTGCGAGCTGGCCCGAACCGGTCAGTCGTGGCGTGGGGTTCGGCGGAGTACCCGCCGCTGCTGGCGCGGATACCGGATGCACCGCTGGTGCTGTACGCCGAGGGCGACGATACCGCGCTCTGCCTGCCGCAGCTCGCGATCGTCGGCAGTCGCAATCCGACAGCCCTCGGTCGCGATACCGCCACGCAATTCGCGCTGCACCTGGCACGGGCGGGGTTCGTCGTCACGAGCGGACTGGCGCTCGGTATCGATGCAGCCGCACATCGCGGTGCCTTGAACGCGGGCGCGCGCACCGTCGCCGTGGTGGGTCGCGGGCTCGATGCCGTCTACCCACGGGAGAACGCAGCCCTCGCCCGGGAAATCATCGAGCAGCGGGGGGTCCTCGTGACGGACCTGCCGCTGGGGACTCCGCCCCTGAAGCAGAATTTTCCGCGCCGCAACAGGATCCTGAGTGGACTGGCCGTCGGGACTCTCGTTGTCGAGGCCGCACTGCAGAGCGGGTCGCTGATCACGGCACGACTGGCCGGCGATCAGGGGCGGGAGGTATTTGCGATTCCCGGGTCCATTCATAACCCGATGGTTCGGGGTTGCCACAAATTACTGCGCCAGGGCGCGCGCCTGGTCGAGAGCGTGGATGACATTTTCGCCGAACTCGAACCGATCCTCGGCGAAATGCGACAGATCACGCGTGAAAAACCCCCGGAACGGGCTTATCTCCACAGCCCGCCGTTGGACAAGGAGTATGAAATCCTGTTAGATGCGCTCGGCTTCGAGCCGGCCGGCCTCGATAATCTCGTGGTCCGGACGGGCCTGAAAGCCGGTGCAGTCGCGTCGATGCTGCTGATCCTGGAGCTCGATGGACGGGTCCAACAGCAGCCGGGTGGTCGTTTCAGCCGCCGGTTGCCGGGGAAGGTGTGATGAAGGAAGGCGTTCTCGACATTCTCATCTACCTGTTCGAGAACTACTTCGACGCCGAGACCGAAGACGGCTTCGAACCCGACCGCGAGACCCTGAAGCTCGAGCTCGAGAAAGCCGGGTTCCCGGGATCGGAAGTGGAGCGGGCCCTCTGCTGGCTGGAAGAGCTGGCGGCCGACCCGGACAGGCTGCACCCGACGCCGACCTCCCGCGCGATACGGGTGTTCGCTGCACTCGAGCAGGCCCGGCTGGACACGGATTGCCGTGGCTACCTGGTGCACCTCGAGCAGGTCGGCATCCTGTCGCCGACGCAGCGCGAGCTGGTCATCGATCGCCTGATGGCGCTCGAGGGCGACGAGATCGACATCGACAAGTTGAAGTGGGTCGTGCTGATGGTGCTCTTCAGCCAGCCCGGGCAGGAGACGGCGTTCTCCCGCATGGAAGACCTGGTGTTCGAGGACCGCAGCGGAGCGATCCACTAGGAAGGGGTTAGGGGTTAGGGGATAGGGGTTAGCAAGAAGGTGCGGCGCACCTCGGGCGTTCCGACTATCCCCCAACCCCTATCCCCTACCCCCTTTCTTTTTCTTCTGCCGCGGACCGCCGCGGCATGTTTTTTTGAGGGACATGACCAAGAATCTCGTCATCGTCGAGTCGCCGGCCAAGGCCAAGACCATCAAGAAGTACCTGGGCAAGGACTTCGAGGTGATGGCGTCTTATGGCCACGTGCGCGATCTCGTGCCCAAGGAGGGCGCCGTCGACCCCACGCGTCAGTTTGCGATGCGCTGGGAGCTGATCGAAAAGAACAAGAAGCACGTCGATGCGATCACGCGCGCCGTGAAGAAGGCCGACGCGCTCTATCTTTCGACCGACCCCGACCGCGAAGGGGAAGCGATCTCCTGGCACCTGCAGCAATTGCTGACGGAAGCAGGCGCGCTCGAGGGTAAGACCGTCCATCGCAGCGTGTTCTACGAGATCACGAAGAACGCGGTGCAGGAAGCCGTCGACAACCCGCGAGAAATCGCCGACGAGCTGGTGAAAGCCTACCTCGCCCGCCGCGCTCTCGACTTCCTCGTCGGCTTCAACCTGTCGCCGCTGCTGTGGAAGAAAGCCGGACTGTCTGGCGCTTCGGCAGGTCGCGTGCAGAGCCCGGCATTGCGCATGATCTGCGAGCGCGAGGAAGAGATCCTTGCATTCAAGCCGCGCGAATACTGGTCGATCGACGCGCAGGCGGCGAAAGACAGCGCGAATTTCACGGCCAAGCTGACGCAGCTCGGCGGCCAGAAGGTCGAGCAGTTCACCGTCACCGACGCCGGCGGCGCCGAAGCTGCGAAGCAGAAGCTCGAACGCGACGCGAATGGCACGCTGGTCGTCGCCAACGTCGAGAAGAAGCAACGCAAGCGCAACCCGTCGCCGCCGTTCACGACGTCGACGCTGCAGCAGGAGGCCGCGCGCAAGCTCGGCTTCGGTGCGCAGCGCACCATGCGCCTCGCGCAGCGCCTGTATGAAGGCGTCGACTTCGGCGAAGGCCCGGTCGGCCTCATCACTTACATGCGTACGGACTCGGTGAGTCTCGGCGCGGACGCGATCAGTGAAATCCGCAGCGTCATCGGCAAGCTGTATGGCAAGGCCGCGCTGCCCGACACGCCGCGCGTCTACAAGACGAAATCGAAGAACGCGCAGGAAGCGCACGAAGGCGTGCGACCGACGTCGGCGGCGGTCACTCCCGAACAACTCGCCGGCAAGATCGAAGCCGACGAGCACAAGCTCTACATGCTGATCTGGCGCCGCGCGGTCGCGAGCCAGATGGAAGCAGCCGTGTTCGACACGGTCGCGGTCGATCTCGCCGCCGGCCCGGGCAACCTGTTCCGCGCCAACGGTTCGACGCTGCTGTCGCCAGGGTTCCTCGCGGTCTACCGCGAAAGCTTCGACGACGTATCGCTGAACCCGGACGACGACGAGAACCGCCTGCTGCCCGCGCTCGAGAAGGGCGACAAGGTGCGGCTGCTCGCCATCGACACCGAACAGCACTTCACCGAACCGCCGCCGCGCTATTCGGAAGCAAGCCTGGTCAAGGCGCTCGAAGAGCACGGCATCGGCCGCCCGTCGACGTACGCCAGCATCATCCAGACGCTGCTCTACAAGAAGTACTGCGAGCTGGTGAACAAGCGTTTCATCCCGACCGACCTCGGCAAGATCGTGAGCCGCTTCCTCACGGGAAATTTCGAGCGGTACGTCGACTACGGCTTCACCGCCGCGATGGAGGACGAACTCGACAACATCTCGCGCGGCGAAGAAGACTGGCTGCCGATGCTGGAGCGCTTCTGGGACGACCTCAAGAAGCAGGTGGACGACGTCACCGAGAACGTCACGCGTTCGGACGTCGCGATGGAGCGCCCGCTCGGCATCGACCCCGTCTCGGGCCGCCCGGTGAGCGTGCGCTACGGCCGCTTCGGCGCGTTTGCGCAGATCGGCACGCGCGAAGACGAAGAGAAGCCCAGGTTCGCGAGCCTTAAGCCGGGCCAGCGCATGGACGACCTCACGCTCGACCTGGCGCTCGAGCTGTTCCAGCTGCCGCGCACGCTTGGGGCCTGGGAGGACGGCTACCCGATCAAGGTGGCGGTGGGCCGCTTCGGCCCCTACGTGCAGTACGGCGCGAAGAAATACGCGTCGCTCAAGAAGGACGATGACCCGTACACGGTCACGCTCGAGCGCGCGCAGGAGATCATCCGCGAAAAGCAGACGATCGAGGCAAACCGGATCATCAAGGAGTTCGGCGACGCCGGCGTCCAGGTGCTCAACGGCCGTTACGGCCCGTATATCACTGATGGCAAGAAGAACGGCAAGATCCCGAAGGATCGCGACCCGAATTCACTGACGCTCGAGGAATGCCAGGCGCTGCTCGCCGTGGCGCCGGAGCGCGGCGCGAATCGCTGGGGCCGCAAGACTGCCGCGAAGACCACGGGCAAGACGGCGGCGAAGGTGAGCGACGCCGATACCGCCGCGGAGCCAAAGAAGAAGACCGTGGCAAGGAAGAAGGCGGTGCCGAAGAAGAAGCCCGCTGCAAGGAAGCAGGCGCCCGCGAAGAAATCCGCCTGAGGATGAGGGGATGAGCACCGGCACACCATCGACGTCCGTCGTCATCGCGTACCTGCGCGATCTCCACGATCGCATCACGAACGCCTTGCAGCAGGCCGACAACGGCGCGACGTTCCGTCGTGACAGCTGGCAGCGACCGGAAGGCGGCGGCGGCGAATCGCGCGTGTTGCGCGACGGTGCCGTGTTCGAGCAGGCCGGCATCAATTTTTCGCACGTGATGGGCGGCAAGCTGCCCGCCTCGGCCACGGCACAGCGCCCTGAGCTGGAAGGCGCGAGCTTCGAGGCGACGGGCGTGTCGCTCGTCATCCATCCACGCAATCCCTACGTGCCGACGTCGCACGCCAACGTTCGCTTTTTCATGGCGATCAAGGACGGCTTGCCCGCAGCCTGGTGGTTCGGCGGCGGCTTCGACCTCACACCGTATTACCCCTGCGACGAGGATGTGCTGCATTGGCATCGCACGTCGAAAGCGGCGTGCGTTCCGTTTGGCCCCGACGTGTACGCAAAGTACAAGGACTGGTGCGACCGCTATTTCTACCTGAAGCACCGCAACGAGACGCGCGGCGCCGGCGGCCTGTTCTTCGACGACCTCAACGAAGCGGGCTTCGAGCGGTCGTTCGCGTTCATGCGCAGCGTGGGCGATCACTACATTCCTGCGTACCTGCCGATCGTCGAAAAGCGCAAAGACACGCCGTATGGCGAACGCGAGCGCAACTTCCAGCTTTATCGGCGGGGACGTTATGTTGAATTCAACCTGGTCTATGACCGCGGCACGATTTTCGGGCTGCAGACTGGGGGCCGCATCGAATCCATATTGATGTCGCTGCCGCCGCTGGTGCGCTGGGAATACGACTACAAGCCGGCGCCGGGGACACCGGAAGAGCGGCTTTACAAGGATTTTCTGCGGCCGCGGGATTGGCTGCACGAACTTGGCAGTTGAAATCGATCGAGCGACGGCGGGTGCCTCGCCTGCTGCTCCGGCACAGGTGCTGCCCGACCTTTCGCGATCCACTATGGGATGACCGTCTCGAGACTGTCGGCATTCATTACAACCGCCAGGCCTGCAGTTGATCCATTTCGCAATATCTCTTTGATTTAATTAACTTAACTGGGTCACGGCATGGAGATTGCACGGCTGTCGGACGGTCGTGCGGGGTGCCCGTCGGACGGGTTGGCTATGGCCAGCAACCCGGGACGGCAAGCACGAGCCTGTTTACAAACATTGCGTCCTGCGGAGTCAAATCAAATGAAGAAAACAATATGGGGCGGCCTGGTCGGGACCGCGCTGCTCGGTCTCACCACGATCGCGCCGGCCCAGGCGGGCGTAGTGACGTTCGATGACGTCGGTCCGGATATCTACATCGGCGACACCAATTTCAGCAGCGGTGGCTTCCAGTTCACCGCCACATCCGGCCTGACGCCCCCGGGCGGACTCGTCGGCATCATCGACACCGCGGAAGGGTTCGCTTTCGGCACGGCGCCGACCAATGCGCTCGACCAGTTCTATGCCGGCCTCAACGACGGCGGCCTGACGATGACGGCGGGACGCCGCGACCTGACGCTCAAAGGCTTCGATTTCGGCTTCATCCCGGTGATCCCGGGCTTCTATCCCGAAGGCTACGCACCCGGCCTGCTCGTTGCGTTTTACACCACCGCCGACGGGGTGAGCGATTTCGAGACGTTCGAATTCTCGGGCGCGGATGACGGCGGACTTTTCGCGTTCTCGAGCCTCGGCTCGCGGGACCTCGGCGCGCTGCGAGGCCAGGCGCTGAGCTCGGTCACGTTCCTCGCGTGCGTGTACGACGGCGATGACTGCTACCTTGACGCCTTCAATCAGGCACAGTTCGCCATCGACAACATCTCTGCCGTCCCTGAGCCTGGTTCGCTGGCCCTCCTGGTCCTCGGCCTCGGCCTGTTGTCAGGTACGGCACGCCGCCGCGCCGTTCGCTGAACCCATCCGCCTTTCCGGAGAGCCGACAATGAAAAAATTCCGCATCGCGCTGGGTCTCAGCCTGGTAGCGCTGGTAGCGACTGCCAGCGCACAGGCCGCGCAGCGCAAGCCGTACGTCATCGAACTGGCCGACGCACCCGTCGCTGCCTACACCGGGAACATCGCAGGCCTGAAGGCGACGCGACCGGCCCGGGGTAAGCAGCTGAACGTCGATTCCAGTGCCGTGCAGGCCTATACCGCCTTTCTCGCGACGAAACAGACGCAGGCCGCGGCCCTGGTGCCCAACGCCCAGATCACTTACCGCTACAAGAACGTCGTGAACGGTTTTGCCGCCTGGCTGACGGATGCCGAGTTCGCGAAGCTGGCCGCAAACCCGGCGGTGCGCGCGATCACGGTCGATTCGGCACGCAAGCTCGATACCAACTACACGCCGCAGTTCCTCGGGATCAGCGGCCCGGGCGGCGCGTGGTCGAAGCTGGACGCGGGCGGCACGTCCATCAAGGGCGAGAATGTCATTCTCGGGCACGTCGATGGCGGTATCTGGCCGGAGGATCCGTCTGTTTCCGACAAGGTCGATGCCGCTGGTAAGCCGATTTCGTCTCACCTGCCGGGCACGGTCGTCTACAACCCGCTGCCGGCCAACCGGTACAGGGGTACCTGCCAGGCGGGCGAAGGCTTCAATCCGTCAATGTGCAACAACAAGCTCATCGGCGCGCAGTACTTCAACACCACCTTCAAGCTGGCCATGTCGCTCGGCATCGTGGTGATCAACCCCCTCGAGTACCTCGATTCACCGCGCGACCAGGACGGGCACGGCACCCACACGCTGACCACCGCCGGCGGCAACGAGAACGTCGACGTCGTCGTGAGCGGCACGCCGATCTCGAACATTTCCGGCATCGCGCCGCGTGCGCGCCTCGCGGCGTACAAGGCTTGCTGGAACAACGCGGCCGACACCGGTGGCAGTTGCTTCCAGTCCGACACCGTCGCGGCAATCGACGCGGCCGTGGCTGACGGCGTCGACGTCATCAACTTCTCCATCAGCGGCAGCCAGACTTCGGTCCGGGACGTTGTCGAAACGGCGTTTGCCAACGCGGCACTGGCGGGCGTATTCGTCTCGGCCTCCGCCGGCAACAGCGGCCCGGGCAATACGGTCGCGCACAACAGCCCCTGGATCATGACGGTGGGCAATTCGACGCATGACCGCTATACCGAAGCGACGGTGACGCTCGGCACTGGCGCCACTGCGCGGGGTGCGTCTTTCCAGACCCAGGGAGTAGCCGCGACGCCGTTGATCTGGTCGCGGGACGCGGGCTTTGGCGCCGGCGCAGCCGCGGAAGCCAGCAGCCAGGCTCTTTGCTTCGGCGCCACTGACGGAGTCGCCGCGCTGCTCGATCCGGCGAAGGTCGCCGGCAAGATCATCGTGTGCGATCGTGGCGGCAACGTCCTGGTGAACAAGGTTGCCAATGCGCAGGCAGCTGGGGCGGTCGGCGTGATCATCCAGAACACGCCTGTGTCCTCCAACACTACGCCCCTGATCACGGGCGTGCTGCCGACGGTGCACCTGCCCGTCAGCGCGTTCCCGACCGTGACCGCCGAGGCCCGCCGCGCGGGCGGTACAGCTGCGTTCAGCCCGTCCTTCCTGGTGCCGGGCGTCCCCGCACCCGTGATGGCCAGCACTTCCTCGCGCGGTCCGAACAGGGCCGATCCGGACGTGCTCAAGCCGGACATCACGGCGCCGGGCACGGACATCATCGCCGCGTTCTCCAACCAGTCGATCACTCCGGCCCAGCGCGAGCAGATCATTGCCGGCACGTTGATCCCGGAGCCGGGCGCCGACATGATCTCGGGGACCTCGATGTCGAGCCCGCACGTGGCCGGCGCCGCAGCGCTGTTGATCCAGGCAAACCCGACGTGGTCGCCTTTCGCGATCAAGTCCGCGCTGATGACGAGTGCGGCACAGACGGTCAAGCTGGCCGATGGCACGCCGGATTCGAACCGCTGGGGTTTCGGTGCGGGTCACCTGAATCCGAACGGCGCACTCGACACCAAGGTCGTGTATGACTCGGACTACCTCGAGTACATCAACTACTACAACGGCGCGATCTCCGGCCGGGCGCTCAACCTGCCGTCGTTGACTTACGCGAACGTCGTGGGCGTCGGCACGCTGACGCGCAAACTCACCAACCGCGGCGCGACGCCCGTCACCTACACCGTGTCGGCAACGCTGCCGGGCTTCAACGTGGCCGTTTCGCCGGCATCGCTGACCCTCGCGCCGGGACAGACCAAGCCCTACACGGCTACGCTGATCCGCAATGGTTCGCCGATCGGCGCCTATTCGTTCGGCGAGGTGGTCTGGAGCGACGGGTCGCATTCGGTGCGTAGCCCGCTCACGGCCAAGGCCGAGAGCCTGGTTGCGCTGTCGTCGGTGACGGACACCCGCAAGGTCGGCACGAAAGCCTTCTCGGTGGGCACCGGTTATGACGGTGGGTTCACCAGCACTGCGACCGGCCTGGTGCCAGCCCAGCGCAATGCAGGCACGGTGGCCACCGGCGCGGAAGTCTGCTACGCCTTCGCGGTCCCCGCCAACGCGAAGATGCTGCGCGTGCAGCTCTTCAACAGCGAGACCACGGGCGGTGCAGCCAGCGACCTCGACGTCACCGTCTATCGCGGCGCGACGGCCGTAGGGAGTTCAGCAGGTGGGACGTCGGACGAGCTGATCAGCATCAACAACCCGGCGGCGGCCAACTACGAGGCCTGCGTCGAAGGGTATGCGCCGGTCGACGGCCTGGCCGACTTCACCCTGAACGTGTGGGTGGTCGGTCCGACGGTGACGCCGGCCACGCTGCGCGCGGCAGGACCGAGCAAGGTGTACCTGGGTGGAACGGCGACGGTCGCCATCAGCTGGAACGTGCCTGCCAATGCGCGTTACCTTGGAGTCGTCGAGTACGCGAACCCGGCCAGTGCCGGGGTCATCGGCCGGACGACGGTGTTCATCGACAATGTCCCGGCGCCTGCAGCGTCGACATCGGTACGGGTCTCGCGCGACAAGTCAGCGCGCTGACCGGTAGCAGGTGACTGCAACGAGGGGCCTTCGGGCCCCTCGTTTTTTTGAGGACCCGGCACAGCGTTGGCCGCCCTCAAAGCCGACGGGCAATCCTCAGGTTGCGGGACCGGCCGCCGGCACCACGGCGCGACTCGCAGGACAGAACACCGGTTTGCCACGCGCGGCCGCGTGGTAGTTGAGCACCTGGGTTCCGGCCTGGAGCACGATCCGATAGCCGGCCACCAGTGCCTGCGTGTACAGCATCCCGGGCTGCGGGCACCCTAGCGAACCGTCCGGCCAGGTCACCGCTTCACCGCTGACCACCTTGATATCGGCCCGCGCAGTGGTCGAACGGTTGGCGGCATCGTCGAGGGCCGCCTCGATCATGTCAGCAGGTGCATTCGTCATGACCTTCTCCTCGACCGCTGGCGGTAGCCCACCCGCCGCTTGCCCCAGTGCGCACCCGGACGCGAGCATGCAGGCCAGCCACGCACTCGTCAGGGGTCCGCGCCAGCGAGCCGTCGAAGCGGCGGGACCGGGACCGGGCCGGTGCAGTACTCTTGCTGGCATCTAGCGTGACTCCGTTGCGTGACCCGGGACCCATCGGTCAGACATGAATTATCGCCACGCGTTCCATGCGGGGAACTTCGCGGACGTGCTCAAGCACGTCGTGCTCATGATGCTCGTCGAGCACCTGAAGAAAAAGCCCGCTCCCTTCTTCTACCTCGACACCCATGCCGGCGGCGGCACCTACGACCTGAGCCTGGGTGAGTCGCAGCGCAGCGGCGAATACAAGAATGGCATCGGCCGCTTGCTCGAGTTTCCCGCGGCCGCGCTCGCCCCCGAACTCGCGGACTACGTGCACCTGGTCAAGGCCTGCGCCGGGCCTGGGCGCAGCGCGATCACGGCCTACCCGGGTTCACCGACGATCGTCGCCAGGATGCGCCGCCTGACCGACCGGATGGTGCTCGCGGAAACGCACGCACGCGAAGCCCAGGCACTTCGCGCCAGCCTCGGCTGGCAGAAACTCGTGTCGATCGTCGAGAGCGACGGTTACGCCGCGGTTAAGGCGCAGTTACCGCCGCGCGAAAACCGCGGGCTCGTGCTGATCGATCCGCCCTTCGAGACGGACAACGAGTTCGATCGCATTCTCGCCGCACTGGAAACCGGCTACGAGCGCTGGCCGACCGGCACGTACTGCATCTGGTACCCACTCACGGAACGCGCCGCACCGCTGCGTTTCCGCCGCAATCTCGACGGTTCGGGCATCCGCAGGGTGCTGAATGTGACGATGAGCGTGATGCCGGACGACACGGCCGTGGGCCTCCGCGGCTCCGGTCTCGTGCTCGTGAACCCGCCGTGGACGCTCGACGAACGCCTCACGGAACTGCTGCCGGACCTGCACCGGCTGCTGGTGCCTGACGGCGCGGGCGGTACTGGCGTGGAGTGGTGGGTCGGCGAATGAAGGGGATAGGGGAAATAGGGGACGCTCACCTATTACCGCGGTGACAAGTGGTAATAGGTGAGCGTCCCCTATTTCCCCTATCCCCTGCGCTTTACTTCCTCGTGGCGGAAGCACGTCACGACGTGATCGTTCACCATGCCGGTCGCCTGCATGTGCGCATACATGATCGTGGAGCCCACGAACTTGAAGCCGCGCCGCTGCAGGTCCTTGCTGAACGCATCCGACTCCGGCGACGTTGCCGGCACCTGTGACATCTCACGCCATCGATTCACGAGCGGTTTGCCACCGACGAACTGCCAGCTGTAGGCGGCGAAGCTGCCGAACTCCTGCTGTACTTCGAGAAAGCAGCGCGCGTTGGTGATTGCCGCGGCGACCTTCAGACGGTTGCGCACGATGCCCGGGAACTGCAGCAGCTGCTCGACCTTGCGCGCATCGAACCGTGCAACTTTCACGGGATCGAAGTCGGCAAACGATTCGCGGTAACCCTCACGCTTGCGCAGGATCGTCGACCAGCTGAGACCGGCCTGCGCCCCTTCCAGGACCAGGAATTCGAACAGCCGGCGGTCATCATGGACCGGAACACCCCATTCCTGGTCGTGGTAGGCGATGTATTCCGCGCTCATGCCGGAATACGACCAGCCGCAACGGGGCCGGGAATCGGGCGCCAGGGACGCGGGCTGAACCGCGACGGCCGGGGCTGCCCTGGTCCCGGGAACGGGTTTCCGGATGACCTTTGCAGTCGCGGTGGTGGCTGGCCGCGGGCGGCCTGCAGCTGACTTGGCCCGGGACGAAGGCGTTCTGGTGCTCATGCGCGAATTCTGCCTTCCCCGTTGCGGCTTTTGCGTCCTTTTCGCAGCCTGCCCCGGTCGGGTATAAGGTCTGAATCCCATCGCACAGCGCGCGCGCCATGACCCAACCCGACGACCCCGGCCAGTTCCCGCGTGTCCGCATGCGTCGCATGCGTCGCGACGCTTTCTCGCGCCGCATGATGCGGGAAACCACGCTGACGCCGGACGACTTCATCTACCCGATGTTCGTCATGGAAGGCACCCGGCAGCGCGTCGCGATCCCGTCGATGCCGGGTATCGAGCGCGTGTCCGTGGACGAACTGGTGCGTGAGGCTGAAGAGATCGCGCGTCTCGGCATCCCGGCCCTCGCCCTGTTCCCGGTCACGCCGCTCGAGGTGAAGAGCCTCGACGGGCGCGAAGCCTGGAACCCGCAAGGCCTGGCACAACGTGCAGTGCGTGCAATCAAGCAGGCGGTGCCCGAGCTCGGCGTCATCACCGACGTCGCGCTCGATCCGTTCACGACCCACGGGCAGGACGGCATCATCGACGAATCCGGCTACGTGATGAACGACGTGACCGTGGCCGCGCTGGTGAAGCAGGGCCTCTCTCATGCAGAAGCAGGTGCCGACGTAGTAGCTCCCTCCGACATGATGGACGGCCGCATCGGTGCCCTGCGTGATGCACTCGAAGCCGCCGGCCGGATACACACGCGCATCCTCGCCTACTCCGCAAAGTACGCGTCGAGTTACTACGGCCCCTTCCGCGACGCTGTCGGTTCTGCAGGCAATCTCGGCAAGGGCAACAAGTACAACTACCAGATGGATCCAGGCAATTCGGACGAGGCGCTGCGCGAAGTCGAGCTGGACCTCGCCGAAGGCGCCGACATGGTGATGGTGAAGCCCGGCATGCCGTACCTCGACATCGTGCGACGCGTGAAGGACCGCTTCGGCGCGCCGACCTTCGTGTACCAGGTCAGCGGCGAGTACGCCATGCACATGGCCGCGGCGCAGAATGGCTGGCTCGACGAACGAGCCGTCGCGCTCGAATCGCTCAACTGCATCAAGCGTGCGGGCGCCGACGGCATCCTCACTTACTTCGCGAAGCGCGCAGCCGGCTGGCTGCAGGAAACTCGTTGACCCTTCCTGACCTTCCTGGCCTTCCTACCCTTCCCCAGTGACTGACTCCTACGCCCTCTTCGGCTTCCCGGTCCACCACAGCTGGTCGCCGTTCATTCACGGCCTGTTCGCGCGGCAGACCGGGCAGGACATGGCGTACCGGCTGCACGAGTCGCCGCCGGAACAATTCCGTCACGAGGTATTGGATTTCTTCTTCGAGGACGGTGGCAACGGCGCCAACGTCACCGTGCCGCACAAGCGCGCCGCTGCCGACCTCGTCAACGAACTCACCCCGCGTGCGCAGCTTGCAGACGCGGTCAATACGATCCTGCGCCGCGACGGCGAACTGATCGGGGACAACACGGACGGCGTCGGCCTGGTGACCGACCTCACGCGGAACCTCCGGCTAAGGTTCACATCGCCTCGCATCCTGCTGCTCGGGGCAGGCGGTGCCGCTCGTGGTGCGCTCGGTCCGCTGCTGGAGCTGAAACCATCGACGCTCGTGATTGCCAACCGCACGGCCGGGCGCGCCGTCGAACTGGCCAGGGAATTCTCCGAGCACGGCGCGGTGAGCGGCGCCGCCTTCACCGACGTCGAACCACTCGAGCCATTCGACCTGATCGTCAACGCGACGTCGGCCAGCCTGAAGGGCGAGGTGCCGCCGATTCCGGCGCGCGCGGTGGACAGGAACACAACCTGCTACGACATGGCGTACGGCGTCGGAGAAACTCCGTTCACGCAATGGGCCCATGATCGCGGCATGACCAGCGTGGCACAGGGCTGGGGCATGCTCGTCGAACAGGCGGCCGAAGCATTCTACGTCTGGCGAGGCGTGCGTCCGGCAACGGCGCCGGTGCTCGAAGCGTTGCGCGCTCGCGCTACGACGATGGCGGCGGCTGCGCGTACTCGTTCTTGAGCAGCACGTAATCACGCGCCATGCCCGGGATGCGCGCGATCTCCTCTGTTCTCAATTCACGCGAGCGTCGTGCAGGATTGCCCACGTACAGGTAACCGGACTCCAGGCGCTTGCCCGGCGTGACCACGCTGCCGGCGCCGATGATCACGTCGCTCGCCACTTCCACACCGTCCAGGACGATGGCGCCGATCCCGACCAGCACACGGTCGGCGATCGTGCAGCCGTGCAGCGCAACCTTGTGACCGATCACGACGTCGTCGCCGAGGGTCGTGGACCAGCCCGCGTCGTTACCGGGGTAGGGACGCGAGACGTGAATGATGCTGGCGTCCTGCACGTTGCTGCGGGCACCGATCCGGACGCGATTGACGTCGCCGCGAATCAGCACCAACGGCCAGACCGAAGCGTCCGCGCCGAGCACCACGTCACCGACGACCAGTGCCGTGGGGTCGACCCATGCGCCGGGTGCCAAGGTGGGTGACACGCCGCGATAGATTCGAATCGCCATGCTGGACCGCTCGCATTCCATGGAATTGAGACGACAGTCTAGACGCTGAGGCCCGGCGACCGGCAATCTTGCTGCTTGCGGGGGCGCACCCCCCACCCCGGAGTATGAGAGGGAGCCGTCGATGCTGGTCATGCTGTTGCTGTTTGCCGCACTGCTGTTCGTCGCGGCTGTCTACGTCGTCCGGATCTACAACGGACTGGTCGCGCTGCGCGAGAACGTGCGCAAGGCCTGGGCCAACATCGACGTGTTGCTGACGCAGCGGCACGACGAGTTGCCGAAGCTGGTCGAGACCTGCAAGCGCTACATGCAATACGAGCAGGAAACGCTGGAGCGGGTGATGCAGGCACGTTCCGCCGTCTTCAAGGCGCAGGGTCGTGGCGACGTTGCCGCGCTCGGTGTTGCCGAGGACCAGCTGCGGCAGGGCCTCGGCCGGCTCTTCGCGGTCGCGGAGAATTACCCGGAGCTCAAGGCGGACAATGGCTTCCGCCACCTGCAGACCCGCATCTCGCAACTCGAGGAAGCGATTGCGGACCGCCGCGAGCTCTACAACGAGTCGGTCAACCTGAACAACATCCGCATCCAGACGTTCCCGGACCTGATCGTCGCGCGGATGTTCGAGTTCAAGCCGGCGCAGCTGCTCGAATTCACCGAGGAACAGAAGCGCGACGTGGACCTGGGCAAGCTCTTTGCCTGAGGGCGACCTCTGGTTCTGGCTGCTGACGCTCGTCGTCGCCGTCGTGGCTGGCGGCGCAGCGTCGCTGCGCTGGCTCAAGATCGCGCGACTGATCGAAGACACGCCGACGTCGCGCATCCGCTCGGCGGCCCAGGGCTACGTCGAACTCGCGGGCAATGGCCGGCCCCTGGGCGGCACGAGCAATCCCGCCCCGCTGACGCAACGGCCGTGCGTGTGGTGGCGCTACAGGATCTCGAGGCGGACGGAACGCGGCACGGGTAGCGGCCGACGGGAAGGCTGGCAGAACATCGCTGCGGGAACCTCGTCCCTGCCTTTCCTGCTGGATGACGGGACCGGCCAGTGCATCGTGCAACCCGACGGTGCCGAGGTCGTGCCGACGGAGTCCACGACCTGGTATGGCGAGACGCCCTGGCCCACTTCGGGGCCTGGCCAGAAGCTTGCGCTGACTGGCGACCGCAGCTATCGCTACGTCGAGGACCGCATCTACGAGCATGAACGGCTGTACGTGCTTGGCGACTTTCGCTCGACCGCGTCGTCGGTCGAGCTCGATCAACCGGCGGAGCTCGCGCAGGTGCTGGCCGAATGGAAGCAGGACCAGGCCGCCCTCGTGCGCCGCTTCGACCAGGACGGAGATGGCCGGATCGACTTGACCGAGTGGGAAGTCGCCCGGCAGGAGGCCCGGCGCACGCTCGTTGATCGGGGCGCCGAGCGACCAGCCCGCCAGAATTTCCACGTCCTGCGCCGCCCGGACGGCGACCGGTTGTTTTTGCTGGCTGCGCTGCCGCCCGGTGACCTGACCCATCGCTATCGGCGCAGGGCAGCCTTCGCTTTCTTTGGCTTCATGGCAGCCGTATACGCACTTGGCTGGCTGCTGCAGGGCGTGTTCGGCTGAACCCGGGGCCGTCGCGCCGCTAGAATGCGGCCATGGACAACCCCCTCCTGCACGACGCGTCCCTGCCCTCCTTCCTGTCGATCCGCCCGGAGCACATCGAGCCGGCCATCCGGCAGGTGCTGGATGAAAACCGCCGCAGCCTGCAGGCACTGCTCGACTCCGGAGCAACAGGCTGGGACGGCATCGTCGTTCCCATCGAACGAATGCAGCATCGGCTCGCACGCACCTGGTCGCCCGTGGGTCACCTGAATGGCGTCGCGAACGGTGACGAACTGCGGGCCGCGTACAACACCTGCCTGGCTCTGCTCACCGCGTACCACACCGAAATCGCTCAGAACGCGGCACTGTGCGCGGCCTACCAGCGCATCAAGGACACCGACTGCACCGGGTTGCAGCCCGCGCAGCGCAAGCTGGTCGACAATGCATTGCGCGACTTCCGCCTTGCCGGTGTCGCGCTTGCACCCGAGCACAAGCAGCGCTTCCGCGAACTGATGGAGCGACTGTCCACGGCTCAGTCGAAATTCGATGAAAACGTGCTCGACGCCACCAATGCCTGGACCCGCGTGGTGGAGGATTCGACTGAACTGGCAGGCCTGCCCACGGCCGTCATCGCCCGCGCACGCGCCGAAGCCGAGAAATCCGGACGCAGCGGCTGGGTATTCACGCTCGACGCGCCAAATTACCAGGCGGTGCTGACACACGCCGAAACCCGCCAGCTGCGGCAGGACTTCTATACCGCCTGGATCACGCGCGCATCGGAGCAGGGCCCCACGCAGTGGGACAACACCGCCCTGATCGAGGAAATCCTCGCGCTGCGACACGAAGCCGCGCAACTCGCGGGATTCGCCAGTTTCGCGGAGTATTCGCTCGCTACGAAGATGGCGCGCGATCCGGCCGAGGTGATGGAATTCCTGCGCCGGCTGGCGCGCCTGTGCCAGCCGGCCGCGCAGCGGGAGTTCGCGGAACTGGAGGCGTTCGCGGGAGTGAAGCTCGAAGCGTGGGACGTCGCGTTCCACTCGGAGCGCCTGAAGCGCGAGCGCCTCGCGGTTTCCGAGGAGGACCTGCGCCCATACTTCCCGCTGCCGCGTGTGCTGCAGGGGTTGTTCGCCGTGGCAGAACGCCTGTACGGGGTGCGCATCGAGCCACGCCAGGCGGTCGAGGTGTATCAACCCGACGTGACCTTCTACGACATCATCGGCAGCGACGGCAAACCTCGCGGCGGCTTCTACCTCGACCTGTACTGCGCGACCAAAAAAACGCGGCGGCGCGTGGATGGACGAGTGCATGGGACGGATCGACCTCGAAGGTGCGCACGCGCTGCCGATCGCTTACCTCGTCTGCAACTTCACGCCGCCGGGCACCGACCGGCCGTCGCTGCTGACGCACAATGAAGTGTTGACGATGTTCCATGAATTCGGCCACGGCCTGCACCACATGCTGACGCGCGTGGATTTCCCGAGCGTAGCCGGCATCAACGGCGTGCCGTGGGACGCGGTCGAGTTGCCGAGCCAGTTCATGGAGAACTTCGCCTGGCGTGAGGAAGTGTTGCCGCTCATCTCGGGCCACGTCGAATCCGGCGAACCGCTGCCGCTCGACGCGCTGCGCAAGCTGCAGGCAACTCGTTCATTCCAGGCCGGCATGCAGTCAGTCCGGCAGCTCGAGTTTGCGCTGTTCGATTTCCGGCTGCATGCCGAGTTCACGCCGGAGCACGGCTCACGCTTCATGCAGATCCTGGAGGAAGTGCGTGACGAAGTGGCGGTCGTGCGGCCGCCGGCATTCAACCGGTTTCCGCACAGCTTCCAGCACATTTTCTCCGGCGGCTATGCCGCCGGTTACTACAGCTACAAGTGGGCCGAGGTGCTGTCGGCCGATGCCTTCGGCGCCTTCGAGGAATCGGGCATCTTCGATGCGGCGACGGCACGCCGGTTCCTCGGTTCGATCCTCGAACGCGGCGGCAGCCGCGATGCGATGGAAGCGTTCGTCGAGTTCCGCGGTCGCCAGCCCGAACTCGAGCCGCTGCTGAAGCAACTCGGTCTCGCGGCATGAGCCGGTCGCTCGCAACCTGGAACGTCAACTCGCTGCGGGTGCGCCTGCCGCACCTCACGCAATGGCTGGCAGCCAACCCGGTCGACGCGATTGCGCTGCAGGAAACGAAGCTCCCCGACACCGATTTTCCCGCGTCTGACCTCGAGGCCCTCGGTTGGCATGCCGTCTACAGCGGCCAGCGCACGTACAACGGCGTCGCCATCCTCAGCCGCGAGCCGGCGACGGACGTCGTCGCAGGCATCCCGGGCTTCGAGGACGAGCAGCGGCGCGTACTCGCCGCCTCCATCGGCGGTATTCGTGTCATCGACGTCTACGTGCCCAATGGACAGACGGTTGGCTCGGACAAATTCGAATACAAGCTGCGCTGGTTCAAGGCGCTGCGTGAGTACGTAGCCGCCGAGCTGTCCCTGCACCCTCGTCTGGTCGTGCTAGGTGACTTCAACGTCGCGCCGGAAGACCGCGACGTGCACGACCCCAAGGCGTGGGAAGGATCGGTGCACGTGAGCCCGCCCGAGCGCGAGGCACTGCAGGCGCTGCAAGGCACGGGACTCGCAGACTGCTTCCGGCTGTTCGAGCAACCCGAAAAGTCCTTTTCGTGGTGGGACTACCGGATGATGGCGTTCCGGCGCAACGCCGGCCTGCGCATCGACCTGATCCTCGCCTCGAACGCGCTTGCTCAAAAGTGTGGTGCATGTCACATCGACAAGGCGCCACGCAAGCTGGAACGGCCTTCGGACCATACTCCGGTCGTCGCGAGTTTTGACATATAGGGCCGGGCGCGCGGGACAAGCATCCCGCTTTTCGCAGTGTCGGTTTTTTTGACTCTGGCGCTTTCGGGCCAAGCGACTAGACTCGCCCGAAACCCAGCGCGCCCTGACGCCCCATGCAATTCCGCCGCAGCGACTACGACGTCACCAACACCGTACAGGTGAGCTCGGTCGCATCGGTGCGCCAGGCTGTCGAGGAACTCTTCAACCAGACATGGCCGGGTGTGAGCACTGAACGGCTGACGACGGCGTTCGCCGACTTCGAGCGGCTGTTCTCGGGCCGGTACCCTGGCTACTTCGGCTGCGACACCGTCTACCACGACATGCAGCATTCGCTCGACGACACGCTCGCGATGGCGCGATTGCTCGCCGGCTACGATCGCACGCAGCCACCGGACCAGCGCCTCGGCGCCGACCGCGCGCTGCTCGGCATCATCGTGGCGCTTTTCCATGACTCCGGCTATATCCGCGAGATCGACGACACGCAGCACCGCAACGGCGCGGAGTTCACCCGCACCCACGTGATGCGCGGCGCGAACTTCCTCGCGCGTTACCTGCCCGGCATCGGGCTCGCAAACTGGGTACCTGTCGCCACGCAGATAGTTCACTTCACCGGCTACGAGGTGCCGTTCACGGACATCCGGCTCGACGACATCCGCGACCGGCGCGTCGGGCACCTGCTCGGCACGGCGGACATGCTTGCGCAGATGTCGGACCGCTGCTACCTCGAGAAGTGCCGCGATCGCCTCTATCCGGAATTCGTGATCGGCGGCATAGCGATGCAGCGCGAAGACAATGGCGACCTCAAGGTGCAGTACGGTTCGGGCCTGGACGTGCTGCGCCAGACGCCGCAGTTCTTCGAGACGACGATGCGCACCCGTCTCGACGGCGAGTTCGACTCCGCGTATCGCTACGTCGAGAGCCTGTACGGCGGCCGCAATCCGTACATGGACGCCATCAACACCAACCTCGCCTACCTGGCTCGCGTGCTCGAGACCGGCGACTGGAGCATGCTGCGCCGTTCACCGCCGGTATTCACCTGGGAAAAGAACCCGCTGGAGAACATGCGCTCGCTGGTGATCAGCCACATCCGCACGGCGGTCGGCGCGACTTAGGTTCCGGTCTCACCAGGGCATCCCGGGCCTCGCTGATTCGAGGTCGAAGATCGAGGTGCCCCCCATCCGTTAAGGCTTGAGGCCGCGCAGGAACGTCGCCGGATCCTCGCCGCGCTCGAGCACCTCGACCAGCGCTGAGCCGACGACGACGCCGTCGACGTGACCCTGCATGCGGGCGACATGCGCAGCCGTACGAATGCCGAAGCCGGCGCACACGGGGATGGGCGACATCGCCTTCACGCGATCCATGTACTGCAGCACTTCGTCAGGCACGGCCGCCGACTTGCCGGTCGTGCCCGTCATGGTCACTGCGTACACGAAGCCCTGGCTCGCATCGCACAGCATCTTGAGCCGCGCCTCCGGCGTGACTGGCGTGACCATCTGCACGAGTGCGATGCCGACACGGTCGAACGCCGCGCGCACATCCGCGCTTTCCTCGTAAGGCAGGTCAGGAATGATGAATCCCGACACGCCCGCCTGCCGTGCGACTTCCGGCAACCGCGCGAGCCCGAAAGCCAGCAGTGGATTGAGGTAACTCATCAGCAGCACGGGCGCCTGCGGGCGCGGCCGCATCGTGTCGAGTTCCTCGAGCAGCCACGTCAGCGTGAAGCCGCCCTGCAGCGATGCGAAACTCGCCCGCTGGATCGTGGCGCCATCGGCCATCGGATCGCTGAACGGCACGCCGATCTCGACGACGTCGGCCTCGGTGGCTATCTCACGCAGGGTCGCGGCGAAATGCGCGCGGTCGGGAAACCCGGCTGTCATGAATGCAACGACAGCGGGCCGGCCTTTGGCGGCTGCCTGCTTGATTGCCGTGCTGATGTCGTCGTGCGGTCGTGCAGTGCCAGTCGCTGTCAGAGTCGTCATCAGCTGGTTCCCTTCAGCAACGTGCGTTGCAGCGTTGGCATGTCCTTGTCGCCGCGACCGGAGAGGCCGATCAGGATGCGGCAGCCCGGGCTCTTCTGCGCATACTTGCGCGCACCCGCAAACGCGTGCGCCGTTTCGATGGCCGGCAGGATGCCTTCGTGGCGGCTGCACTCCGACAGCGCCTCGAGCGACTCGTCGTCTTCGGACGCGGCAAACCCCAACCGACCGATGCTCGCGAGCAGCGCATGCTCCGGCCCGACGCCCGGGTAATCGAGACCGGCCGAGACCGACTGTGTCTCCTGGATCTGCCCGTGCTCGTCCTGCAGCAGCAGCGAGTAGCAGCCCTGCAACACGCCCGGCGTGCCGTACGCGAGCGAAGCGGCGTTCTGCCCGAGACCGGGGCCGACGCCGCCGGCCTCGAAGCCGAGCAGCTTGACCTCGGTGTCAGGCACGAACGGATGGAACAGGCCGATCGCGTTCGAGCCACCGCCCACGCAGGCGACCACGACGTCGGGTAGCGCGCCAGCCTGCGCGAGCATCTGCGCGCGCGCCTCGACCCCGATCACGCGCTGGAATTCCCGCACCATGTAGGGGTACGGATGCGGGCCGACGGCCGAGCCCAGGATGTAGAACGTCCCGTCTGGATCCGAGACCCAGTCACGCA
This sequence comes from uncultured Gammaproteobacteria bacterium, assembly GCA_963743995.1. Taxonomy (GTDB): domain Bacteria; phylum Pseudomonadota; class Gammaproteobacteria; order Steroidobacterales; family Steroidobacteraceae; genus RPQJ01. Next base: position 97,706 of record CAVUSC010000025.1, read on the forward strand.
GGGCCTCGTCGATGGCAGCACGCAGCGTCTTGTCGCCGCCGGTGACCGGCACGACTTCGGCGCCAAGCAGTTTCATGCGGCCGACGTTGGGAGCCTGCCGCTCCATGTCGATCGAACCCATGTACACCGTGCAAGGCATGCCAAGCCGGGCGCACGCGGCGGCAGTGGCAACACCGTGCTGCCCGGCTCCGGTCTCCGCGACGATGCGCTTCGCACCGAGACGCTTCGCCAGCAGGCCCTGCCCGATCGCGTTATTGATCTTGTGTGCGCCGGTGTGCGCGAGGTCCTCGCGCTTCAGCCAGACTTCCGCTCCCCAGCGTTTCGACAGCGCCGCCGCGTACGTGAGCGGCGTAGGACGGCCGACCCAGGTACGCAACTGCTGGTCGAGCTCCGCCTTGAAAGCGGGGTCGGGAAGGATGTCGCGGATACCTTGTTCGAGGCGATCGAGCGCCGGCACCAGCGTCTCGGGCACGTAGCGTCCGCCGAACGGTCCGAAGCGGCCGCGTGCATCGGGGAACTCGCCTCTGAGCGTCTGCGCCAGCAGCGCTTCGCGGTCGATTTCGAGGGCCTGGGTTTTCATTGCTGCATTACTCCCAAAGACAGTGACACGGCCCGCGCGTGCGATGCGCGCGCCACGCTCACGAAATTCCAGATCAGCGCGGCATCCTTGACGCCGCGGGTGGCTTCGACGCCCGAACTGACGTCGACGCCGAACGGGCGCACGATTGCAATGGCAGCCTCGACATTCGTGGCATCGAGCCCGCCGGCGAGCACGAGTTCGCCCGCGGCGTTCAGTTGCGCAGCGGCATCCCAATCGGCGGGCTCTCCTGCTCCACTGCGCCCGCTTTCCAGCAGAAACCGTTGCGGCATGTCCTGCGGCGGTGGCAACGGCCGGTCCGTGCGGTACACCGGCAGCACTCGCGGCCCCGCGGGCAGCAGCAGCCCCGCAAGATCCGCTGCATCCGTCTGCACCCAGTCGGGGTGCACGGCGTCGATGGCGGTGTCGACTTCCGCCTGCGTCGGATGCAGGAACACCGCGACCTTCTCGATGTGCGCGGGCACTGTCGCAGCAATGGCGCGAGCCTCGCTCATCGCGAGATTGCGCGGCGAAGCCGCATGGAACACGAAGCCGACCGCATCCGCGCCGGCATCGACCGCCGCAGCGATCGCGCCAGCCGTGCGCAATCCGCAGACCTTGATCCACAGACGGCTCATCGTGCGACTCCGCGCCCCGCGGCCAGCAGCTCGCGCGCTGCCTGCGCGGGATCGTCGCGTTGCATCAGGGTCGTCCCCACCAGCGCCAGTCGATAACCAAGACTCGCGACGGTCGCTGCATCTTCCGGGGTGACGATTCCGCTTTCGGCGACAGCCGGCCATGCCGCCGGCAACAGCTCACGCAGGCGCTCGAATCGCGCGAAATCGATCTGCAGCGTCTGCAGGTCGCGGCAGTTGAGCCCCATCAGCACCTGTTCGTCACGTCCACGCCGCTCGGCGGCGAGTTCCACGGCGATGGCTAGATCGTCGGCATCGAAGGCCTCGAGCAGCACGAAAAGCCCCTGCTCCGCTGCCACGTCGAGCATCGCCACGAGGTGATTGCGCGTGACCATGCGCACGATCAGCAGCACACCGCCTGCGCCGTTCGCTCGTGCCTCAAGCACCTGGTACGGATCGACCAGGAAATCCTTGCGCATCGCCGGCACGCCGCAGGGAGCGAGCACAGCTGCAGCCTGGCGCAGGTGCGACAGGTCCCCGTCGAATCGCGAGGGCTCCGTCAGGATCGAGCAGATCGCGGCTCCCGCTTCCGCGTAGCCGCGCAACCGCGCCATGGGATCCATCGTCTGCGCGGACAGGTCGCCCAGGGCCGGTGAGCGCAGCTTCAGCTCGGCGACCAGGTCGAAGCCTTCGTCTGACAGCCGCAGGCGTGGCGCCGGCGGCAATGCCGCGCACCGGGCACGAAGTTCGGGCTCGCTGACGGCGGCGCGCGCCGCGACCAGGCGCTGTTCGCTGCCGACAGCCATGGCGGACAGCAGCCCCATCAGGACGCCCCGCCGATCGAGCGGCCGAAGGTCGCCAGCTTGTCCAGCAGCCGCACGCCGTCGCCGCGGTCGAGCGCGTCGCTGGCGGCACGGATAGCTGCGTGCGGATCGGTCACGGTGCCGGTCAGTTCCAGCGCGAGCGCCGCATTGAGCACTAGCGCATCGCGGTGCGAACCGCGGTCCTGTCCCGTGAACACGGCACGCATGCCGATGGCGTTGTGTGCGGCGTCGCCGCCCGCGAGCGATTGCGGCGTGCAGCGCGCGAACCCGTAGTCGAGCGGATCGCGCTCCGTGCGGACCACGCGGCCCGGCGCCACGTCGTACAACTCGAAAGGACCGCAGGGCGTGGGCTCGTCCCAGCCGGGCTCGCCGTGCACGACGAACACGCGCTGGATCGGCATGCCGGCCAGAGTCTCCGCCATCAGTCGCGCAGCATCGCGGCTGTATGCACCAATCAGGCCGAACGGTGGCTCGGCCGGATTGGTCAGCGGACCCAGCAGGTTGAACACGGTGCGCACGCCGAGCACGCGCCGAACCGGCGCGATTTCCTTCATGGCCGGGTGATAGTGCGGTGCGAACAGGAACGTGAAGCCCGTCGCGGCGAGGCACTCGCCGGCACGCTTCTCGTCGAGCGGCTGCGGCAGGCCGAGGCATTCGAGCAGGTCCGCACTGCCCGAGCGACTCGAGATCGAGCGATTGCCGTGCTTGACGACGCGCACACCCATCGCCGCCGTGAGCAGCGAGGCGCCCGTCGAGATATTGAAGCTGCCCGATGCGTCGCCGCCGGTGCCAACGATGTCGATGGCAGGCGCTCCCACGGGCAACGTGGGTCTCCGCGCGAGCCGGCGCATCGCCGCCGCGAACCCACGCACTTCGTCGGCTGTCAGTCCCTTGCTGCGCAACGCCGCCAGCAACGCGCCGGCCATCGCCGGCGGCATCGACGGATCGGTGAGTGCGACCAGCAGTGCAGCCGCCTCGGGCTCCGTCAGGTCCTGGCGGTTGAGCAGTCGCTCGAGCGTTTCGCGCATCTCCGCCATCGTGCGCCGGGCTTAGCGCCGGCCTCCGGTGAACTGCAGGAAGTTGCCCATCAGCCGCGGGCCTGCAGGCGTGAGCACGCTCTCGGGGTGGAACTGCACGCCTTCGACGTTCAGCTCGCGATGCCGTACACCCATGATCTCGCCTTCCTCGGTGCGGGCCGTGACTTCGAGGATCGCAGGCAGCGACTCGGGCCTGGCGATCAATGAATGATAGCGGCCGACGTCCATCGGCTGCGGCATGCCGGCGAATACACCTTTCGCGTCATGCCGGACGGGCGAGACCTTGCCATGCATGAGGCGCCCGGCGCGCACGACCTCGCCGCCGAACACTTCGACGATCGACTGGTGTCCGAGACACACGCCGAGCACGGGAACCTGGCCGGCGAACGCCCGGATCATGTCCATCGATACGCCGGCGTCACGCGGCGTGCCGGGGCCCGGCGAAATGCAGAGGTGCGTCGGCTGCAGCGCCTGCGCCTGCTCGATCGTGATCGCATCGTTGCGATGCACGAGCACGTCGGCGCCGAGCACCAGGAACGCCTGCACGAGGTTGTAAGTGAAGCTGTCGTAGTTGTCGACGAGCAGCAGGCGCGCCACGGGCTGCGTCATCACAGGCCCTCCCGCGCGATCTCGAGTGCGCGCCGCAGCACATCGCTCTTCGCAAACACTTCCCGGTACTCGTTCATCGGCACGCTGTCCGCCACGATACCCGCACCCGCCTGGAAGCTGTAGGTGTCGCCGTGGAAGACCATCGTGCGGATCGTGATCGCGTGGTTCATGTCGCCGCCGAGCCCGAAGTAACCGACCGTGCCGCCGTAGAAGCCGCGCCGCACCGGTTCGAGTTCATCGATGATCTCCATGGCGCGCACCTTCGGTGCACCGACGAGCGTGCCGGCGGGGAACGCAGCGGCGAACAGGTCGAACTGGTCGCGACCCGGCGCGAGGCGGCCGTTGACTCCGCTCACGATGTGCATGACGTGGCTGTAGCGCTCGATCGAGCGGTAGGGATCGACGTTGACGCTGCCGGCCTCGGCGACGCGCCCGAGATCGTTGCGCGCAAGGTCGACGAGCATGACGTGCTCGGCATTCTCTTTGGGATCCGCGAGCAACCTGGCTTCATTGGCGAGGTCCTGTTCGTCGTCGACACCACGCGGCAGCGTGCCCGCGATCGGGCGCAGGTGCGCGACGCCGCCTTCCAGCTTCACCAGCGCCTCGGGTGACGAGCCCACGATGACGCGGTCACCGAGCTCGCAGAAGTACATGTAGGGCGACGGATTCAGCAGCCGCAGCGCCCGGTACGCCTCGAACGGGTCCATGTCGCAGCGCCCGCCGAAGCGGATCGACAGCACCAGCTGGTACACGTCGCCCGCGGCGATGTACTCCTTGGTCCGGGCCACGTTCTGCAGGAAGGCGTCTTCGGAGAGACTGGCCTCGGCCGGACCGAACTTCGTCGACCGGACCGGACCGGGCAATCCGCCACGCAAGGCCTGGATCACCTCGCGGCGCAATGCCAGCCGTTCGTTCTCGGGTCCCGCGTGCAGCAGGGCGGCGCGGCGCGTCAGGTGATCGAAGGCCAGCACCGAGCGGGGGGCAACGTAGTGCGCTTCCGGAACGTCGTCGCCGACCTGGGCCCGGGACGGCAGGCGCTCGAAATAGCGGACGAGGTCGTAGCTGGCGGCACCGACCATGCCGCCCAGCAGTGGAAAGCCCGCCTGGGTGACGTCTGGCCGGGGCGATTGCGCCAGCGCCTGCCGCAGGGACGCGAGCAACTCGGCCTGGTTCGCCGGCCGCGGCTCGCGGGCGCCGTTGACACTGAGGCCCGCTGCGTCGAGCCGGTACTCCATGCAATCGCCGAACCCGATGAATGAATACCGGGCGAGCCGCTCCCCGCCTTCGACGCTTTCCAGCAGGAAACGCGGACGGAAAGGCTTCAACTTGAGATAAGCCGACACCGGCGTGTCGAGGTCGGCGGCAATGTCGAACAACGTCGTCGTCACCTGCGGCTCCTCTGTCGCGGGGGCCCGGGGGACGGACAACAAAAAACCCATCCCACGGTGCTGCGCGGAGATGGGTCCTGGAATCCTGCGAAAGAGACTAACGCGGCCGGCCCCACTCCTAGAAGTGGCGCCACCACCAGCGGGTATTCAGCGTGCTGTGCGCGGTTGCGTTCATCTCGCGATGCAGTATCCATGGGCAGGTGCGGACCGTCAAGGAAGGGGCTGGGGGGCGGAAGGCGGAGGAGGGGGTAGAAGGTAGGAGGAGTCGCTGGACTCATTCGCAGCGGTCCGCGTCCCAGCAGTGCCTTAGACCATTGCGGCGCCTGATTTCTGTTCTGGGGGGTGCGGTGACGGTGGACACACTCGGAGGCGTGGCGTTGCAGCGGATCGGCGAGCTTCTTGCTGCCGAGGAACAGCGCTATGTCGCCGCGCACCCGCGATCGCAGCAGCGTACCGGCCGCGGCATCGCAGGTTTCTACGACGGCGTACCCATGCACTGGATGCGCGACTGGTCGATGCCGTTTCCGTTCCTGGTCGAATCGGCACAGGGCTCGACGCTGCACGACATCGACGGCAACGACTACGCCGACTTCTGCCTCGGCGACACCGGCGCCATGTTCGGGCACTCGCCGCAACCCGTCGTCGACGCGATCGTGCGACAGGCCAGCAAGGGCCTGACGTACATGTTGCCCACCGATGATGCGATCGCGGTGGGGCATTTGCTCGCCGAGCGTTTCGGCCTGCCGCACTGGCAGGTCGCGACGACGGCCACGGATGCGAATCGCTTCGCGCTGCGCGTGGCGCGGGCCGTGACGGGACGACCGAAGATCATGGTCTTCAATGGCTGTTATCACGGGGCGGTCGATGAGACCTACGTGCGGCTCGTCGCCGGGCGAGCCGTCCATCGCACGGGCCTGTTGGGCCAGACCACGGACCTGACCGAGTTTGCGCGGGTCGTCGAATTCAACGATGTCGATGGCCTGCGCGACGCGCTGGCGCACGGCGACGTGGCCTGCGTGATCACCGAACCCGTGCTCACCAATTCGTGCATGGTGTTGCCCGAAGAAGGCTTTCTCGATCAGGTCAGGCACCTGACGCGCGCGACCGGCACGTTGCTGCTGATCGATGAAACGCACACGATTTCGACCGGTCCGGGCGGATACACGCGGGCCCACGCGCTCGAGCCCGACCTGTTCGTGCTGGGCAAGCCGATCGCGGGCGGCGTCCCCGCGAGCGTCTGGGGATTCACTGATGACGTGGCCCGTCGCCTGGACGCAGTGCGGGCACAAACGCCACCGGGTCACTCCGGCATGGGCACCACCCTGTCCGCGAATGCGCTGGCGCTCGCCGCGATGCGCGCGACGCTCGAACACGTCATGACTGCGGACGCGTACCGGCACATGGAGCGGCTCGCCGGAGTGCTGGCCAACGGCCTGCAGACGACCATCGATGCGCGACGGTTGCCCTGGCACGTCGTGCGCGTCGGCGCTCGCGTGGAATTCGTTTGCGCGCCTGGCCCGCTGCGCAACGGCACGCAGGCGGAGGCAGCCCACGCCCCGTCCCTCGAGCGGACGGTGCACCTCGCGCTGCTGAACCGGGGTTGCCTCATTGCGCCGTTCCACAACATGATGCTGCTGTGTCCCGCGACCACGGAAGCCCAGGTCGCACGGCTGCAGGACGCTTTCGCCGCCGTGACCGGCGCACTGGTGTCGTGAGCAGTCCGCGTCGATCCCGGTTCTGACAGGGAAAGGCATTGGAACCGACGCTCATTGCCACCGTTCTGCTGCCAGCGGCCGTAGGCGTGATCATGTTCGGGCTCGGCCTCGCCTTGACGCCGTCGGACTTCGCCCGCGTCGTGCAGTTTCCGCGCGCAGTAGTGGTCGGCCTGCTGGTGCAGACGATCGTGCTGGTCACGGTGGCCTTCGCAATCACCAAGCTGTTCGACCTGCCTCCCATGCTGGCAGTCGGCTTCATGCTGCTGGCGGCGTCGCCGGGCGGCGCGCTGGCGAACATCTTCAGTCACCTCGCCCACGGCGACGTCGCGCTCAACGTCACGCTGACGGCGATCAACAGTGTGCTGGCGCTCGTGTGGCTCCCGCTGGTGTTGAACTGGTCGCTGGCCCACTTCCTCGGAGCTGAACAGCACGTGCCGGCGCCGACGCAGAAGATCGTGGAGGTCGCCGCAGTGATCATCCTGCCCGTGCTGGTCGGGATGCTGGCGCGCTACGCCCGGCCGCTCGTGGCACTGCGGGCCGCGCAGCCCGTCCGGGTCGCATCGATCGTGCTGCTGGCGGGCGTCGTGGTGATCGCGCTGGCGCACAATGGCGATACGCTGCTGCAGCATTTTGGCGCTGTCGGCCTCGCGTGCATCACGTTCAATCTCGTCTCGCTGGCCATCGGCTATGCCGTTCCGCGTGTCATCGGCCTGCCGGTGCCGCAGGCAACGTCGATCTCGCTCGAGATCGGCGTGCACAATGCAGCAGTCGCCATCTTCGTCGCACTGCAGGTGCTGGACAACGAAATGGCGTCCGTGCCGGCGGCGTTGTACGGGGTCGTGATGATCGGCACCGCCAGCATCATCGTCGCCTGGCTCAGGCATCGGCACGCTCGCACCTTTGCAGCCGTCATTGAGTAGACCGGAGTGCAGTCATGTTGATCGAAGAACTCGTCGCCATCGTCGGTCCGGCCAACGTCCTTACCGGTGAGCAGGTGAGCGCTCGCGCCGTCGGCTGGGCGGATCGCCGTCCGTGCCAGGCACGGGCAATCGTGCGACCCGGCAATACGGACGAAGTCGCACGAGTGCTGGCTGCGTGCCACGCGGCCGGGCAACCTGTCGTCACGTTCGGCGGCCTCACCGGCCTGGTGCGAGGCAGCGTAGCCGATGCGAACGAGATTGCGTTGTCGCTCGAACGCATGCATCGCATCGAAGCGATCGATCCGGTCGGCCGCACGATGACCGTCGAAGCCGGCGTGCCGCTGCAGCGCATCCAGGAAGAAGCTGAGAAGCACGGGTTGCTGTACCCGGTGGACTTCGGCGCACGAGGCTCGGCGCACATCGGCGGCAGTGCCGCAACCAATGCGGGCGGCAACGGCGTGATCCGGTACGGCATGACGCGCGAGTCGGTGCTGGGGCTCGAAGCGGTGCTCGCCGACGGCACCGTGATTCCGGCGCTGAACCGGATGCTCAAGAACAACGCGGCCTACGACGTGAAGCAACTGTTCATCGGCTCCGAGGGGACGCTTGGCGTCATTACCCGGCTGGTGCTGCGCTTGCGCGAAAGTCCCCGCAGCACGCAGACGGCGCTGGTGGCCTGCCCGACGTTTGCCGACGTTACCCGCTTCCTGAAGCTCATCGACGGCGCGCTCGGCGGCTCGCTGTCGGCGTTCGAAGTGATGTGGAACGAGTTCTACCGGCTGGTGACGACGCCGCCATCGAAGGGAACGCCGCCGCTGCCGCAGTCGCACGACTACTACGTGCTGGTCGAGAGCGCGGGCGGTGACCCGGCACGTGACCAGGCGCAGTTCGAGGAGGCGATCGGCGCCGCGATCGAGGCGGGACTGGTCGCCGACGCCGTGGTGTCCTCTTCCGAGGCGCAGCGCGAAGGGTTGTGGGCGCTGCGTGACGACGTCGAAGGCATCTTCCGGCTCGGCATGCCGGTCGCATTCGACGTCAGCCTGCCCCTGGCGGAAATGGACGGGTACGTGACCGAAGTCGTGGGACGCCTCGAGCGTGAGTGGCCGGCGTACCGTCGGTTCGTCTTCGGCCACCTCGGCGATGGCAACCTGCACATCATCGCGGCAGGACCTCCCAGCGCCGAGGCGCGTCACGGCATCGAACGCTGCGTGTACGAGCCGCTCGCGTCACGCGGCGGATCGGTCTCGGCGGAGCACGGCATCGGCCTCGAGAAGCAGCCCTGGCTCGATCTGTGCCGCAGCCCGGCCGAACTCGCCCTGATGCAGAAACTGAAGCAGGCCCTGGACCCCAAGGGCATCCTGAATCCGGGGCGGGTGCTGCCTGGCTGAGACTCGTCGGTATCGTCGACCGGCACACGCGCAAGTCGCTACGGGCGGGTTGGTGCGCTAGAGATACGGCACAGGGCCTCGGGCAGCTCTCGCCGAACCGGGCCATCCTCGCTGCCCCAGGGTCTCACGCGCTTCGTCGGGAAATAGGAGACGCTCACCTATTTCCCGACGGCGACCCTCGCTCGAGCGGGCGCGAAGCGATGGTGCCAGCGAAGCAGCGACACGACGGCAGCGCCGCTTCGCACCTGCGCTCGAGCATCGGCGTTCGACATGGGGCAGCGAGGATGACCCGGTTCGCCGAGCGCTGCCCTGCGAGTTCCCCGCCAACGCATTGGCTCAGCGCAATCCGCTGCGGCGCATACCGCCAGCGCTGGCACAGCGCGACGTGATCCGCAGTCTCAACAGCGCCCGTGCTCGACGACCTGACCCGACGCCGGGTCGATGCGAATCAACGGCAGGCCCTGCGCTTTCCAGGCGTTGATGCCGCCGTCCAGATTCGCCACCTGCGTGTGGCCTGCCGCAACCAGCGCCTGTGCTGCCCGCATCGAACGGCCACCCGCAGCGCATTGCACGACCAACGTGCGCCCCGCGGACGGGATCGCCTTCGGATCGAACGTCGACAACGGATACAGCAGTGCGCCGGGAATGCGTTCGAACGCATATTCGTTGGCCTCGCGCACGTCGATGAGCAGGATTTCGCCGGTGGCGAGGCCGTCGCGCACTGCCGCGGGCGTGGTCTGGGTGATGCCGGTCATGAATCGTTCCTCTCTAATTTCCCTGGCATTGTCACCAAGTCGTGTTGGTGCCCTTGCCGACGTCGTCTCGAACGCGGCCCACTTTGGACTGCCTTCCACCCACTGCGGGAGTTCGGCGCGTCACAAAGAATCTGCGCAATGTACGGGCTAACCCGCGGGCAGGCCACAGCGCGGCGGGTTGGGCGAGATGCCAGGCCTCACGATGCCCGCAGGGCCAGGGCATACAAATGACACGGACCGAACTCTTCGGTGAACTCGCGCTCGAACTCCATGCCGACTCTCCTGGCTACACCTATTGAAGCGTCATTGCCAGGCATCACGAGGCAAACCAGGCGACGCAGATGAAGAACCTCATTCGCGTGGCGGATGATTCCTCGCGCGGCCTCCGTGGCCAGGCCCTGGCGCCAGCGATTCTTCTTGATCATGAAGGCGAGCTCAATCTCATCAGTGCCTTCGATGTGCCATGGCAACAAGCCGCACCGACCCAGAAACTCGCCGGTATGGCGGTCAACTGTGGCCCACAAGCCCAACTCGGGATGATCCGGGTGGCCACGCACGAACCACTCGAGCTCCTCTTTCGTTTCCTGATGAGTTCGAGTTCCGTCCGGAAAATACCTCCTGACCTCCGGATCTCGATAGAGCGCATATAGCGACTCCACATCCCCAGGCTCGAAGTGGCGCAGGAGAAGGCGTTCGGTACTGAGGATTACCACGGGACGCGGCTATCGTTGCCGCAAGGCCTGTTGAAAGCCAGGCCTCGCCGTACCACGACGACGGGCGGCACGAAAAGTCTCCTCGCAGCCCAGGTGCCCCATGGCCAGATCGATTCCCACTCCGCAACCCCTCATCGCATCTCATCCGTAAGACTAGCCAATACGCTCCGGCCATTGAAGGTGTTTACTGAAAATTTCCAGTTACCGACTGCTCCCCCACCCGCGAGCTTCTGCATTCCCGCAGTGCCACGCAGCGTTACTAATCCCGTTCCCGAGAGCGGACCTCACAAGCGAATAATCCGACCCGGAGCCGCCCGACTTCGCGATGGAAGCGGTCATTCGCATATGCGTACAATCGGCCAGGAGCAGCCGTCGCGCCGCGACTCACTCGCCGCGGTAGCGGACGTCGACAAGGCACCCCAAGCGGCCCGTCACTGGATCGGAAAAGATAGCGAGGTTTCTACTTGGAAGAGCGGGGTCTCGACAAAGCTCAGCGCACTCACGCCGGCATCCGTTCGAATGACGACCAGAGCGAACAACGAGAATCGATTCGACTATACCTATGGTCCGCGACACTACTGTTGATCGCCATATCGCTGCTTCTGCCCGGAATCAGATTCGGCGATGACTCGCATCATGGCTGGGAAATTCTCATCTTTGGACCGCTAGGGGGCATTTATGGAGAATTTCGGTGGCTCGCGAACGTTCTCCTTCTTTGGGGGCTGATCCTCGTCGGAACTCGTAGTCCCCAGCGACGCCTTGCGATCGCGGTGCTGGGTATCGCAACCGCGGTCGCCGCAAGTTGCATTGTCTTTCCTCCGCGCATTGTCGTTGGAGCGGGTGATTACCGAACGATCTCAGCCCCGCTGGCGGTCGGCGGATATGTGTGGATTCTCGCGAACGTGTCGGCCTTGGTGTTGGGTTTGATATCTGGGCGAGAGGCCGCCGATGAGTCACAGCCGTAGATCACGGGGGGCAGCGTTGCGAGCGGTGCAGCAGTTACCGTCCGTCTGCTCCGGGTCGGTTCGAGCCAGCCATTGGATCGACGGCGGCGCAATTCGGAAAGGTGGTATGCCAGGATTTCTTCTCCGCGCTCTTCTCGCCTTACTGACTTGCGTAGCCTTGATGGGGGCCGTGCCGATGACAACGCCAAAAGACGACTGCGAAGCCCTCCTGAACGCGGTACTGCCGCTTGCGGAGAAGTTTCTCAACGAACATGGCGAGTTCTATCCATTCGGTGCGACTCTGGGAACGGACGGCAAGCAGGCCTTGACCGCTGCGCACGACGGAGCTGATCACTCGCCGTCCCAGCCCCTGATCGAGCTGCTTCGAGACGGGTATCGGAAGGACGCCAAGAGCGGAAAGTTACTTGCGACCGCGCTGGCATATGACGTTCTAGTTGTTCCGCCAGGCGAGACTGCCAAAGTAGATGCCGTAGCGGTGGAACTCGACCATCGAGCTGACTCGGTAGTCGTCTCTTTCCCTACAAAATAGAATCTGGAAAAGTCGAATTCGGATCAGCTTTCGTCAATGCGGGAGAGCAGGCGGTCTTCGGCAAAGTCCAGGGCCCGTAACCACGCCTAGTGGCTGCTATGGCTCGACTTTCCCCTACGCTGTCCGCTTTGGGGAGCGACATCCCGGGCGTGGCTCGGACGGCAGGACTGTGGACACGCGGGACGACCCCGACCATGCCTCCGTATGCTCGTCGCAACGAATGATCAATGACATCCAACAATACGATAGGGCTTGCAAGAAGAAGGGGACCGCATTGTGATTAGAACGGCAGTAGGTGTCGGAATGGCTTTTGCTCTCGCTTGTGGACGTGCATTGGCTGACGCGGGATGGACCGACGTTGGCTTCGTTCAAGAACTGACGGCCACGATCGCAGGGAGGTATGTTGCGAAAATTGCGGTGAACCAGAATCCCAGTGGGTGTCGCGACAAGCAGTCGTTTTTCCAGGATTACTCGGACCGCGGTGCAGACAAGATGTTTGCGACATTGCTGGAAGCCGCAGGGTCCGGCAAACGCGTGCGAGTCTTCGTCACCGGCGGATGCGAGCTGAATGGGCATGCGCAGATCTCGTCTGTCTCAATCTTGCCGTGACAACGGATGCCGTCTTTCATCGACCCGTCGCTGTGATGACAACGCCGTCAAATTGATGTTGAAACCGTGAAACCAGTTGAGATCTCGGCCTTTCTTCGCAATCTGGAGCCGCTGCCGGCCCACCCACCCTATGGACCTCGATATCGCGTCTCCGCTTCGCTCACCGATGGAACGCTTCTACCTTGCGTCGTCATCGAAGGAGTCGAACCTACGGTGGAACTGGCAATAAGACGCTTCGACGAAACGCGCGACTCGAATGACCGATACATGGGGTATCGCGACATTGTCAAAGTCTTCGTATCGCAGGGAAATACTGTCAACGATTACGACATCGCGAGCCTGTTGCGCAGTGCAAGTGCGATCCCGTTGGCACGTCTGCGCGAGTTCGGCGGCGAGACCTCTATGAGCTGGACGGAGTTCTATGCAGAAATGAAAGACGGCCAGGAGTATCGGTTCGGCACCAAGTACCTTACGGAGTTCTTTGCAATGCCGGATGGCTACACGGCCAGCGATATCGCGAGGATCACTCCGGCTGTGCGCGGAGCGGCACCGAGACAGGAAAGGATTTATCGAGAGCGGCCGTTCTTCACTTGCTACGTCGAAGGACTTTGAGTTCTATCCATGCGATGTTGATCGCGTCGCGAGTGCTCGCGGGCGTGATCTGGGTTCGTCTTGTACGCTGGGTACCAGGGGAGGGGCGATGAGTCGTTCGGGAGCTTTGAGGCTACACGTGAGCGTTGCCGCGTTGGGCGTGCTCCTCTTGTGTTCTTGTCGCCAGTCCTGGGAAGCTCCCACACAGACTGCGCGAGTGGTGGATGCCGAGACGAAGGCCGCCGTGCCAGAGGCACTCGTTGTGACTAGCTGGCAACTGTATTCGTTTGGCTGGCCCGTGGGCTTCGAGCTACTCCCCGCAGAAGTCTTGCAAGTCCAGGAGACGTTGACGGATAGCGACGGTCGATTCGTGATCTCCGGCTGGGGCCCCGAAGTTCGGTGGTCGCGTTCGGTTCGAATGGAAACGGATCAGCCGATGATGCAGATCCTGGCGGACGGATACTGTCCGCGCATGTTGAGGAGTCTTTCTTCTGCTCCGCCGCTGTCCAGGCGAATCCGTGAAGTGCCCTTAGAGTACCTTCCCGACAGGATTGAGCTTACGCCAGCGAACGGGGATTGGGCCAGGTGTCAGCAGGCGTACCGAGTAATTGTTGCCAGCTCGCTCAACTTGACCCACGGGAATAGTGATTGCGCGTGGACTCGAGTGCCGCGGCTCGGGCAACGACTGCACCATGACGCACAACTCGGTCGATACGACCAAACTCTTGTGCTTGGCGCCATGCAACGACTTCGCACCGCGCGAAATTGTCCTTCGATCGAAGAACCAGGGGAGGGGTCGTCGCGATAAGGGGCAATTTGGGGAGGCTTCGACGGGGCAACCGCGTACCCGCGCCACCCCGAATATGCAGCCGCGACTTTCCGCTTCGGGTCGATCTTTCGCCTAGAAGATCTGCTTACGGGAACGGTAAGATCGGCCATAACCGGCCGCATGGCATCACCGCCCTGAGCAGTCGTTCGAACTTTTAGCATGTTCGTTGTGCGGCGGGACGGTCAGGCGCACAGGTTCGCGCATCCGTACTACTGCCATGCAGTGGACCATTTGGCGGCGGCCCAAATTGCTGCTGTGCAGCGGGCATGGCCCGGCCCTGCGAAGCTTGTCTTTATGGTCAGTCGGCGGATACGACAAATCGTTCTGTGACGCTACCTGCAGCCGCCGCGTGGGCCGCTGTGATCGGAGACAGGCAACGAACGTGATGGAGGTGGCTGTGGAAAGGAACCATCCAGTTCGAAGGAGTGTGCGGTGAATACGCGACTGATCGTCGTGACGGCGCTGCTGCTGGTCGGGGCCGCACCGGCTGCAGCGGCGTACTGCGAATACAACGATTGGGATTGCCAGAACCGCGAGGCGCAAAAGAAGGCGGCCGACGATGCCTGGTACGAGGAGCAAACGCGGAAACGGCAGGCAGAGCGGGAGCAGCTAAGGCGCACTCTACTCAAGCAGCCGCCGCTTGCGGCTGAACGCAACGGGCTGCTGGGCAGCTGGCGCCTGGACGATGGCCCGCAGGGCCAGACCGCCTCGATCCTCGGCCCGATGATCGGTGGCGGATCCGGCGCTGACACCGGGTTGGGCGGGGCGATGGCGGGCATCGCGAATATGGTGATGAGTCTCGAGAAAGGACTTTGTGGGCTGGGAGTCGGTAGCGGCGTTACTTTTTCGCCTTCAACGTATTCGAACAGCGGGAACGCTGGCCCGGCGGGCAAACCGATCGCGTATCGCGCAGGCGTTATCGGCGACAAGCCGGCCATTGCTGCCATACCCGACGACAGCCAGCAGGACATGATGGTCTTCGCATTCGCGAGCCCGGATCGCATCGTGGGGGAGGACAGCTGCGTACTGGTGCGGAGCGGCCCGCCCGCGGCCGCTGCGTCGCAGAACAAACCAAACGCTGCGGCAGCACAAGCGCCGCCGGCGACTTCCGCGGCCAAGCCTGCCAACCCGAACTGCAAGATTGCTGGGGTCCAACTCGGCGTCGATACCATCGCGAGCGTCGAGCGCGACATCCAGGCGCGCGGTGGTTCGCTGCCGTCCGTCCGCAGTGGCGGTCGCGGCTTTATGATGAGTGCGATGTCTGGGGATTACCAAGATGCCGGCACCGACGTCGCGGCGGTCAACTACGAATTCGATGCCGCCGGACCCGCCGGCCGCTTGGTTGCCTTGACGATCGTGAACAAGGCCAATACCGGCCCCGGCTACGAAACACTGCTGGCCTCGCGCAAGGCGGCCGCAGCCGCGATCGCGGGTCCGCTGCAGCAGAAATCCGCGACCGAACTCGTCGCTTCGGGCCCGGGCTGTCAGCTTCGCCTGTTGCCGAATGCGGACATGTCGATCATCTACGAGGTGTATCAGTTGCCGAACTGAGGAGGGGGCTGGTGCCGTCGGAGGAAGTCGAACCCCCGTCCTTGGGGACTGACAACCGAACTCGTCGCGGTCGAGTTCGGTGCAAGGCGCGCGACCGCGCTCAGGTACTGACAAGTCAAAGGCATCGGCTGAGCAGAAGTCTTGCGCGCTCCGCACGTCGCAACCGCTTTGTTCCAACATTTAAGCGCACAAGACCGGCGGAGCCTGTGCTCGGCAACGATTGGATACGGAGCGAACTGACGCTGCCGCGGCGCCCGCAAGCTCCCCCCTGCTTTCAGACACTCGACGGTCGACGTACCTGCAGATTCCGGGAGTTTGCTGAAAGGCGAGCACCGAAGTCTCCGGGCGCCTCGTTCGTCGCGCGGTTCAGAAGAAGCTCGGTCGCGACGCGCGCAAGCCGTTGAACCGGATCGGGCCGTAACGAGTTCGATGGCCTTACGCGTTTGCGAACGTCTGCTTCTACAGCAGAGACCGGCTGCTCCGGGTCGGTTTTCCCCGTTGAACGTCTGCTCTCGGGGACCGGAAGCCAGCCGTTGCGAGTGACCGCGGGATTGCGGACACTCCCGTACACGAACAACCGGCCAGAAACAGACGGTGACGGGTAATCGAAGCGCATGTACCGTTATTCGACAAGTCGCCGCATAACAGCGCGGCCGAATTGTTGTTAAGCCTCCGAGTCATGCGTCCCCGAACGGAAGCCCGCTTTGCCGTCGGAAGTCGAGAGGGCCCGAGGTCAATGATCTGGAAGGTCTGGGTGCATGGCGACGAGGCCTACATAGCAAGCCGGGCTTTCGGCAAGTACCAGAAAGTCAGTCTTCACTCGTCCGGAATTGCGCAATGGTCACTTACAGATGATTGGGTGAAGGAGCAGCCTACCCGCCGAAATGCTGATCGGCACATCGTCAAATGGACAATGCCGGCTGCGACCCAGAAAAAGGCGGCGCTTGTGTTCAAGGTTCAGATTCCTTGCTCCGAGCTGCGACAGTTGCCAACCCCAGAAGACAAGAAGAAAGTTTTCTGGGTGTCATCAGTGCCGAGTGAAACAACGGTTCGGTTTCTCTTCTACATGACTGATGTTCACGACGGGGATCCGACTCCGCAAGATTCCAACACTCGTAGAGTGCTTTTCTCGCTCAGGCTTCGCTCTGGTCGCTGGCTAGTTTCCATGCTTGACGCTGTTACGCTATCAAGTGCCGACCTGTCTAACGCCCGACGGGCCGTCATTGACCAATTCGTGCCGCGCGCCGCGCAGCTGGACTTGAACGAGATGCGCGCGGCGCTCTTCTGTCAGCCAAATGAAAGCGAAGTCGATTGTCATGGCCTTATTGAGTTGTGCCTTGCTGAGGCCTAACCAGCGGGTCGGGCGGACGGCTGGCAAGCGGAGCTTGCCAGTGCGCCTCGGTCTTCGGCCCACGCGCGCCGCTCTGCCAGATCGTTAGGCCTCATGACCGACACCATAGAAGTCCCATTGCTTGCCAGCGCCGCTGAGGCAATCAACGACTACATTCGTCGCGTCCAAGACGACACAGTCGCGAGTCGAAGGCGTCCTGGCCCATCCGAAGAGCAGACCATGATTCTGGTGCTCAGCGGACTGGGTGGACTAATCGAGTACAACGTTCGCATCGCATATCAAAAGTTCGCTCGGCAGCGAAAACTGGAGCAAGAAACTCATTTCAACTATGCTGACCTGCTCGACGAATTCTCACCACATATCCAACCTTCTTCGTACCGCGAACTGCTCAAGGTTGCGAGCCGAATTCGCAATAAGCTTCTGCACGCAGACTTTCCCGAGCTCTACAAGAAGACTAAAGCGGCATATGAACTCCCAGGGATCAAGTTTCATCAAGATTCTTTTCAGCCACTTGTAGTCGAGATTCAGACAACACTCACTCGCTTTGGACTAATTCTCGATGTTCAAACGGCGACTGCACGCGACTCTAGAGGTCATCCCATTCCTGCCAGAGCTCTGCTTCCCGGAGCGGGTGACTCGATTCCGATGGACTTTGAGTACTTCTATCGCTCTGGACACTTTGTCCATGTCTATGACGTCCTGAGAACCACATACGAATCCATTGTTTTCTTGCGCTACGAGCAATGAGGCCTAACCCCGCGCTGTACCCCCGTGACGCGCCTGGTCTGTCACGCCCTTTGCAGGGCAAAGTCCGCGCTGCCCTAGTCGCGCCGGGCAGCGCGATCGTTCAGCGTCCGCTTTTCGGTGCAGTAAGTGACGGCTTAGGGTCGTTAATTCCGGTTGAACGTCCGCTTATAGGCGCCTGTCGCGGCGACCCGTTGCGGGCCGCCGCAGCTCCCGGTCACACGTCGGTCTGCTCGGCGATCTCGAGCGCATCGTCAACCTCGACGCCGAGGTAGCGCACTGTGCTTTCGATCTTGGTGTGACCTAGCAGCAGCTGTACCGCTCGCAGATTACGGGTGCGGCGATAAATCAACGTTGCCTTTGTCCGACGCATCGAATGCGTGCCGTAACCGTGCGGATCGAGTCCAACCGCCGCGACCCAGGATTTCAAAATTCGGCCGTATTGCCGTGTGGTGAGATGCGGAGACGCCGAGACCCGACTCGGGAACAGGAAGTCGTCTGGACGAAGTCCTGCCTTGCCCAGCCAAGCTCCAACGGAGTCCCGCGTTTGCTCTGTGATCTCAAACTTCACCGGTCGCTGGGTCTTCTGTTGCATCACCATCGCGCGTGAGCCGACCCGCCCACCTTGGGCAACATCCCGTACGCGGAGGGTCACCAGATCGCAGCCGCGCAACTTGCTGTCGATCCCAAGGTTGAAAAGGGCGAGGTCGCGGATGCGATGCTCTAGTTGCAACCGGAAGCGTACTTCCCAAATCTCTCGCGCCTTCAAGGGCAATTTCTGACCGACGAGCTTGCCCTTGTTCCAAGGGCTCCTGATTTTTTCACAACCTGCGTCCATCGATGTCTCCTCTTTCGTGGAAAAGGAGATAGATGATCGCCTCAAGGTTGGCAGCTCGCGTGAACAGCAATCAGGAAGATTTACGGCCCCCAAAGCGGACGCCGTACGGGAAGAGCCGACCCATTCCGGCCGCTCGTCTCACGCTCGAGAGAGGCGAAGGCAGACATTGGTGCTGGCGCTCACTCATGGCTCCATCATCCCGGGAATCTGAGCCTCCTCAAATCACGGGGCGGTTGGATTCAGGACTTCCTGGCAATTCCAGAACAGACCGCGAAGCCGCTTACCGGCCAGGCGTGAAATCTATAGAGTTGTTCCACTTAAACCCGACCAACGCTGAGAATGCTCGATGATCCTCCGTCGCGTCATGGAACACGTCAAGTCTCAAAACTGGACCGCGGTCGCGGTCGACTTTCTCATCGTGGTCGTTGGTGTGTTCATTGGTATCCAGCTTGGCAACTGGAATGATGCGCGATTGGATCAGCGAGCCTATCGCGATGCCATGACGAGGTTGGCCGAGGAGACGACAGAAAATCTTCACTCGGCGGCTAGCCTGCGCACTCATATCAGCGAGATGTTGTCTGACGTGCAGCCTGCCATCGATGTGCTTCGTACCTGCGAAACGGGATCGAATACCGAAGAGACCGTGAACAATGGATTGAACACAATCCGCTCCGCGCGCAGTGCAGGGGCTGTCACCGTCGCGATCGATCAGCTGGTGGAGAACGAACGGCGACTGAACGGGCAAAGCGACGAGGTGAGCGCTTTGCTGCGGCAGTTCTACTCAGAATTGCACGACATCAATGCTACCGCGAACTTCGTACAACGCGCTGCCAGTGCTGGGCGCGACGAGCATCCACTCATCGGCTTTACTGGCATGATCGATCGGAAAACTACCTTCAATGGCGTCGATAGTAACTTTCCGCTCTTGGCGTCCTTCCGATACCCGTCTCGAAGCAGCTCAATCAGGGCTGGGACGGCGAGTGATCAGCTCCGTCGTGCGCAGCGGTCAAGGCCTGCTTGCGTCCCGTTCCCAGAGTCGCACCGAATGGATAGAACTCGCCATGTTCGTTGAGAAACTTCTCCGCAAGCGGCAGTACCGCGTTCAGGAGGGCTTCGCAGTCGTCTTTTGGCGTTGTCATCGGCACGGCGGCCGTCAAGGCTACGCAAGTCAGTAAGGCGAGAAGAGCGCGGAGAAGAAATCCTGGCATACCACCTTTCCGAATTGCGCCGCCGTCGATCCAATGGCTGGCTCGAACCGACCCGGAGCAGACGGACGGTAACTGCTGCACCGCTCGCAACGCTGCCCCCCGTGATCTACGGCTGTGACTCATCGGCGGCCTCTCGCCCCGAGATCAAACCCAGCACCAAGGCCGACACGTTCGCGAGAATCCACACATATCCGCCTGACCGCCAGCGGGGCTGAGATCGTTCGGTAATCACCCGCTCCAACGACAATGCGCGGAGGAAAGATAATGCAACTTGCGGCGACCGCGGTTGCGATACCCAGCACCGCGATCGCAAGGCGTCGGTGGGGACTACGAGTTCCGACGAGGATCAGCCCCCAAAGAAGGAAAACGTTCGCGAGCCAGCGAAATTCTCCATAAATGCCCCCTAGCGGTCCAAAGATGAGAATTTCCCAGCCATGATGCGAGTCATCGCCGGAATGCGAATTGCTGGGCAGAAGCAGCGATATGGCGATCAACAGAAGTGTCGCGGACCATAGGTATAGTCGAATCGATTCTCGTTGTTCGCTCTGGTCGTCATTCGAACGGATGCCGGCGTGAGTGCGCTGAGCTTTGTCGAGACGCCTCTCTTCCAAGTAGAAACCTCGCTATCTTTTCCGATCCAGTGACGGGCCGCTCCTGGCCGAACTCGGAACTTGCTCAACGCCTGCTTCTCACCCGAGAACCTTGCACGAGCCAGCCCGTCTGACAACCAGGATCTATCTCTTCGCCTTGCCGAACACGTCGACAGGCACGCGAAAGTAACAGGTGCCGTCGGCCTCGGCCGGCGGCAGTCGGCCAGCGCGAATATTCACCTGCACCGACGGGATGATCAGGTTGGGCACGTCGAGCGTGGCGTCGCGGTCGGTCCGCATCTTCACGAACGCCGCTTCGTCGACTCCGTCGCGGATGTGCGTATTGGCGCGACGCTGCTCATCGATCGTCGTCTCGCACGATCGCGGCGCGCCCACCGGGCGAGTAGTCGTGGCACACGAATACACGCGTGCCGGCCGGCAGCGAGAACAGTCGCTGCACCGACCGATACAGCTCGGACGCATTGCCGCCCGGGAAGTCGCAGCGCGCGGAGCCGCTGTCCGGCATGAACAAGGTGTCGCCGATGAACACTGCATTGCCGACCAGGAAGCTCACGCTGTCGTTCGTGTGGCCAGGCGTCGGTATCACGTGAATCGAGCCGTCGCCCAGCGGCAGCGTCGAGTCGTCGTCGAGCAGGCGGTCGAACTGGCTGCCGTCAGGCTGGAATTCCGGTCCGAGCCCGAACAGCGACTTGAACGTGCGCTGGACCGAACGGATGCCCTGCCCGATCGCGATCTCGCCGCCGAGCAAGCCCTGCAGGTAGTGCGCGGACGACAGGTGGTCGGCGTGCGCGTGCGTCTCGAGGATCCAGCGCACCGTGAGCTCGTTTGCGCGGCAGTGCGCGACGATGAGATCCGCGGCCGCGGTGCCAGTGCGGCCCGCTTTCCAGTCGTAGTCCAGGACCGGATCGATGATGGCCGCCTCGCGGGACGCTGGATCGGCAACGACATGGGTCCAGGTGCCGGTGCCCGCGTGATGGAAAGACGTGACGGTCGGTTGCACGGGAAGGCTGGACGAGTCAGGCGGACCTGTCGGCCTCGAGGTCGGCGAGCCTTTGTTCCAGCCCGGCCAGTTTTTCCCGCGTCCGGCGCAGCACGGCGCTCTGCACGTCGAACTCCTCGCGGGTGACGAGGTCGAGGCGGGTCAACTGTGACTGCAACACGCCCTTGAAGTTCTGCTCGAGGTCGCGCCGCATGGCACTCACGTTCTCGGGGACGGCACCGGCCAGGCGACGTGCCAAGTCATCGATCATGCGCGGGTCGAAAGCCATGGTGAAAGTGGGGCTCGTGAACGAGAACCCTAGTGTAACGGCCGACGCGGGCAACGGCATGTCGCCAGCGGCGTGATTCGGTGCACCGCTCGCCGGCAGCGCTCCATCGTGGTGCACCCGCACTGGTCGGCCGATCCATTTCCG
The DNA here is from genome assembly GCA_963743995.1 of uncultured Gammaproteobacteria bacterium. Taxonomy (GTDB): domain Bacteria; phylum Pseudomonadota; class Gammaproteobacteria; order Steroidobacterales; family Steroidobacteraceae; genus RPQJ01. Next base: position 119,505 of record CAVUSC010000025.1, read on the forward strand.
TGGCCGTAGCGAGCCGGAAGCCGTGGCACGCTTCCTGCATTGAGGGTTTCCGACGTTTATGCGCGACTGCCGTCGCCGAGGGAGACCCGATGAAGCTCATCACCGCCGTCATCAAGCCGTTCAAGCTCGATGAAGTGCGCCAGGCCATCGCCGACATCGGCGTGCAGGGCGTCACGGTGACCGAGGTGCAGGGTTTCGGCCGGCAGCGCGGACACACCGAGCTCTACCGTGGCGCGGAATACCGCGTCGACTTCCTGCCCAAGACCAAGATCGAGATCGCCGTCGACGACACCATCGTCGAGCAGGTGATCGAAGCCATTACCAATGTCGCCCGCACCGGCAAGATCGGCGACGGCAAGATTTTCGTGACCCAGCTCGACCAGGCCGTGCGCATCCGCACGGGCGAGGCCGGTGCCGACGCGGTCTAGGTCGCGATTCGAATACCACCCCACGACTGCCGCACAGACTCATCGACAGGAGAACACCAGTGAAGACCTTGACCGCCGCGCCAAGCCGCCCGTGGGCCGTAGCGCTCGCACTGGGCGCCATGCTCGCGCCCGCCCTGGGGCTAGCCCAGGACACGCCCGTGCCCGACAAGGGCGACACGGCCTGGATGATGACCTCGACGGTGCTGGTCATCCTGATGACGATCCCCGGCCTCGCGCTCTTCTACGCTGGCATGGTCCGCCAGAAGAACGTCCTGTCGCTGCTGATGCAGGTATTCATGACGTTCTGCCTGATTTCGCTGCTCTGGGCGATCTACGGCTACAGCCTCGCCTTCACCAACGGCAACGACTTCATCGGTGGTTTCGACCGGCTGTTCCTGCGAGGCATGGACTCCAGTTCGCTTGCGGCGACCTTCAGCAAGGGCGTCTACATCCCCGAGTTCACCTGGTTCATCTTCCAGCTTACCTTCGCGGCCATCACGCCCTGCCTGATCGTCGGTGCCTTCGCCGAGCGCATCAAGTTCGGCGCGGTGCTGCTGTTCGTGACGCTCTGGTTCACGTTCGCGTACCTGCCGATGGCGCACATGGTCTGGTGGTGGGCCGGCCCTGACGCGTACACGGACGCAGCCGCAGGCGCGGCGGCAGGCGAGACCGCAGGCTTCCTGTTCCAGAAGGGCGCACTCGATTTCGCGGGTGGCACGGTCGTGCACATCAACGCGGGTATCGCCGGTCTGGTCGGCGCCCTGATGATCGGACATCGCAACAGCTTCCGCAAAGCGTCCATGGCTCCGCACAACTGCCGATGATGATGATCGGCACCTCGCTGCTGTGGGTCGGGTGGTTCGGCTTCAACGTGGGTTCAGCTCTCGAGGCGAACGGCGTCACCGGCCTGGTATTCTTCAACACGCTGTTCGCGACGCCGTCGCCGGCGCTGGCCTGGACGTTCACCGAGTGGATTGACGCGGCACGCCGACCCTGCTCGGTGCGGCATCGGGTGGGGTCGCCGGCCTCGTCGCGGTCACCCCGGCCTGCGGCTGGGTCGGCCCAATGGGTTCGTTCGCCATCGGCATCGTTGCCGGTGTGGTGTGCCTTCTCGCGGTGGTCGGACTCAAGTCGAAACTCGGTTACGACGACTCGCTGGACGTGTTCGGCGTGCACTGCATCGGCGGCATCGTGGGCGCGCTGCTCACCGGGGTGTTCGGCAATCCAGCCCTTGGCGGCACCGGCGTGTGCGACTACATTGCCAAGCGGATGCACCGTACGACTCGCTGTGCAGTCACGGCCCAGCTGTGGGGCGTGGTGGTTGCCCTGGTCTGGTCGGGCGTGGTTGCAGCGATCGCATTCAAGCTGATCGACCTGACGATC
>CAVUSC010000026.1:0-141137 GCA_963743995.1 uncultured Gammaproteobacteria bacterium
CCCGATCTGGTACACGCCAGCGACCTGAGGCAGGCGTGCGCCGTCGTCCGAACCGGGCTCGCGAACCGGATCCGGTCGCCGACCAGCATCCGGCCGCAAGCCCATGTTCCAACAGAGATGAATTCCGGTTCCGGGGACTCGATCAGCCGCGGTAATTGCGGCGCGGTCATGACAGGTGAGTTCTGCAGCGCCTGCGGACAGCGCCGCGTCCAGCGGCTTTCTTTCCGCCGCAGCGTGATCGAGGCGTGGACGCGGTTGCGGGAGCTCGATTTCGCGCTCGCGCGAACCTTCGCCGGCATGTGCACGAGACCGGGCCGCCCTCGTGCTCGAGTACATCGCGGGCGTCGCCGCGCCTACTCGACTCCGTTCCGGTATGCCTTCATCGTCACGACCGTGACGGTCGTGGCGATCAGCGTCCTCGGTATCGACATCAGCATGCCCGGTGTCCCGATCGAAACCGAAAGGGATCGTGCGGCCATCCGGCTGATGACGACGATCATGGCGTACCTGTTCTTTCCCGCCATCCTGTTGCTCGCATGGCTGCAGTGGTGGATCGGTCGCAAGGGACGGTTCGAGTACGCCGAAGTGCTGGTCTTCGACACCTACTGCCTGAGCCACGCGGGACTCTTCGCGATCGTGATCGGCCCAGTACTGCCACCCGGCCAGCCCGCAGGCCTCGTCGCGCTGATCGGTTGCCAGCTCGCCTACGTCGCATGGTGCCTGCGCGATTTCCGTGGTGTCTCCTGGATCTCGGCGGCAGGCCGGTCGGTGGTCATCACGGTCGGCTACATCGTGGTCTTCAACCTGATCGGTTTCGCGCTGGTCAATGGGCTGGCCGTCCTGGGCTTTCTGTAGCTGCCGAGTCGGGAATATCGACTCCGCTTCTCGCCCGCGGCCGACGGGAGCCTGCGCCTTGCGCGCCCCCGGTAATTGTCCGCGCACATATGCATGACACGGTGAACGAGGAGACCTCTCAGCATGAGCAACAGCCAACTGGATCGACTGACCGTTCTCGGTGCCGGCGTGCTCGGCGGCCAGATCGCCTGGCACAGTGCCTTCAAGGGCAAGACCGTCGTGGCCTACGATCCGTTCCCGAACGCCCTCCAGAAGGCGAAGGTCGCTCATGCGACGTACGCGCAGATCTACCGTGCCGAGCTCGGCGCCAGCGAGGCCGACATCGCTGCCACGCTCGCGCGACTCACCTATTCGGGTGACCTGAAGGCCGCAGTTTCCGCCGCGGATTTCGTCATCGAGACCGTGCCGGAGGTGCCGGACACGAAGACCCAGGTCTATCGCGAAATGGCGGGGCTGCTCCCGCCGCACACGCTCATCGCCACAAATTCCTCCACTCTGCTGCCGCGCGATTTTGCTGCGGCGACCGGGAGACCAGAGAAGTTCTGCGCGCTGCACTTCGCGAACCTGATCTGGCACCTCAACCTCGCGGAGGTCATGGCGCATCCGGGCACTGCCCGGGAGACGCTCACTGCCGTCACGCACTTCGCCATCGAGATCGGAATGGTGCCGATCCCCGTGCAGAAAGAGCAGAACGGGTATGTGCTCAACAGCTGGTTCGTACCGCTGCTGAATGCGGGCGCTTCGCTGGTGGTGAACGGAGTGGCGCGACCCGAGGACGTCGACCGAACGTTCATGATCGCCAACCGCTGCGCGGTGGGCCCCTGCGGCATGCTCGACATCGTTGGAGCGAAGACTGCGTACGACGTCTGCAGCCACTGGGGCACCGTGAACAACGACGCGCAGATGCTGAAGAACGCCGCCTACATGAAGGAGCGTTTCCTCGACAAGGGGCTGCAGGGAATGCTCGGCGGCGAGGGCTTCTACAGGTACCCGAACCCCGCCTTTGCGGCACCCGACTTTCTCGCCGTGCCGGACGCTTCGAAGGTCGGGGAAATCGTGGCTCGAATCGGCACGACCTGGAATCACCCGCTCGGGTGATTCAGGCACTGGAACCCGTTCCGAATCATCGAGTTGGAAATGGTGGCCAGGGACGAAATCGAACCACTGACACGCGGCTTCTCAGTAAAGCGGAGAGCCCGGTTCGGTGCGAGCAGGCCGGAGAGCGGGAACAGGTTTCCGCCGGGCCGACCGAACCGCCCTGCCCGACCGAGCCCATTCCGCACCGAAGACCTGAAATCCTGCCGGAGTTCTTCAGTGACCTAACGCGACCAACGGCTCCCGTGCATCGCGACCGCAGGACTCGCCTTGGCGCCCGGCTTCGGTGTCGGGCGATCCAGGTCAATTGAGCTACCTCATCTGGTGATGCTCTTCGACAGGATGCTGGCCCCGGCATCGAACACGTATCCGGTCTTGCTGACACCCGCGATGTTCAGCGTATACGTACCGCGCCCGCCCGACACCTTGAACATTGCGCGCCCGGTGGATCCGGTCACCGCCGTCACGTCCCTCGTGGTGTGGTCTGGCAGGGTCCACCGAATTGCGACGATGGCATTGGCAACTGCCGCCCCGCCGCTGTCCTTCACCGTGACGTCGCCCGAAACCGTCACCTTCGAGCCGGCCGCCCTGCCGCTCAGCGCAATGCTCGTGACCCTGAGCGTCCTGCCGGGCGCAGTCACGGTGGCGATCGCCGACCAGGGGCTGGGGCCGCCGACTCCGGTCGCGCGCACGCGATAGTCGTACGTTGTCGCGGCAGCGACCGTCGTGTCGGTGTGGTTCGTCGCAGTTCCCGGTGGCACCAGGACGAGGTTGGTCCACGACGCGGTCGAGGCGACGCTGCGCTGCAGTTCATAGCCGCGCGTCAAGGGGCTCGTGTTCTGCCAAGTCAGATTGATGGAATTGTAGGGTTCCGCAGTGGTGCTGGGATGCGCGAAACCCACCAGGTTCACGGGCGCTGTCGGCGCCTCCTGCGTGCCCGCCGGTGTCAGCAGCACGCCACCGGACTCGCCAGTGATGGAATTGCGACCCACCGTAGCAAACGCACGTTGATCGTTGATCTTGCCGCCGTTGCCATTGACCGCCCAACCCGCCTGGATCGTCGCGGGCGTCAGCAGGTCATTCACTGCAAACGTTCCCAGCCCGTCGAGGTACAGGCCGGCGCCCAACTCGCCATATCCCACGTCGCCCTGGGCATTGATGCTGGACGCCACCGTGTACTTGCTCGAGCCCGCGATGAACCGCCAGCCCGCCGCACCCTCGTAGCGGAATACCGACACGATGTTGAGCGACGTCGAACGCAGTGACGCCGCGCCTGCGATCATGCCGCCGTTGTTGATGGCCACGCCACTGATAGCGTTGTAGTTCGACGGTCCGTCGCCCACCCACTCGACGACGCCGGTGTTGATATCGAGACGTTCGGCGCCACCGATCAACTGCCCGTTGTCGTTGAGCGCGCTGGGTGCCACGACCCAGCCATAGCGTGCGTAGATGTCTACGAGTCCGCCCGCATCGCTGTAGAGCCAGCCGGTGCCGGTGGGCACGTACCCGAGCGCATTACGTGCGCCCACGATCTGCCCGAGGTTGTTGATGTTGGTGGCATACGAGGCCGCATCGCCCGGCAGGCGCGGCAGCATCTCGATCACGTAGCCGCTGCCCGGATTCTTCCAGCGCACGGCCGAGGCGACCCACTGAGGGCTGTAGGACACACCGACGATGACGCCACTGTCGTTGACGTCGGTGGGAAACGTGCTCATCGAACCGGCAGGCACCGGTAGTGGCGTCCACGGCGCGCCACCCACGCTGACCAGCGGCTGGTAGTTGTTGCCGCTCAGCCGCGAGCCGACGACGACGTTACTGGCGTTCAGTGCTGCGGGCGATCCGACACCTAAGTACTGAAGTTGATAGCTGGGCGGCGCGTCCGCTGCCTGCGTGACCGGTACCAACCATGGGGCCCAGCCAAGCAACGCGACCGCGAGACACCGTGTATAGCTGGGAATGCGCATGGCTGACCTTTCTTGACTTGCAGGAACGTGAAACTGATTCTCGGGCACGTGCCGGCGGATGTCAGTGACATAGTCACTGATCGGCAAACACCTCGAGTACTCCATTCGCGCGAATCTGTTATTCGTTCAGCAGGTCAGTGGGTCCACTGAGTCGCGACAATGCTGCCCGATCAAGCAGCTCGATCTGGCTGCGACCCAGGCTGACCCAGCCTTGCTGCTCGAAGCGCTTCAAGTGCCTCGAGACCACTTCACGGGCCGTGCCGAGTTCCACTGCGAGTGCTTGATGCGTGAGTGCAACTGGTTGCCTTGACTGGCGGCCCCGCAGCAGTGTAGTCGCCAACCGCCGGTCGATGGAGCCGAAGGCAATGTCGGTCAAGCGGCCGATGACTTCTGCGAATCGCTCGCCGATGTTCCGGAAGACGAACATTCGGAAGTCCGGTGACTCGCCGAGGGCACGCCTGAACTCGCCTGACTCGATGGCCAGAGCGCTGACCGAACTTTCGGTTACTCCATCGGCGGGATACGGCACGCTGCCGAGCAGACACGACGTGGTCAACATGCAGGACTCACCCGGACCCACGCGGTAGAGCACTACCTCCTGGCCTGCGTCCGTCAACACCAGCACTCGCACGCTCCCATCAATGACCAGCAGGTACTGCTCGCACGCCGATCCCTGCCGGAAGACCGTGGCACCTGGCGGCAGTGTGACCCGGCGAGCCGCCCTGATTACCCGCGCAACGACCACGTCGCCCGAGCATGCGAGTTCGGGAAACAATGTCTCGACAGCGTCTGGATCGAAATTCATTCGCCGACCTCATGCGCGCCGTGTTTTGGCCCCATGGCCGGTGCGCGAAATCTACCAGTCCGCCAGACTGGCCAGGCATTCAAGACGTAGAGACCGCAGAGACTACCGAGGTTGTCGACTTTCCGAAACCGCTTTGGCCCACGGTGACCTGGTCACCGACCTTGACCCAGATCAGGCGTATAGAGGTAACAGAGGCCGCCGAATCGCCGGTGCGGTGTCGTGCGGTACAAAGCCAAGGATTCGCCATGGGGCTTGCTGTTCGAGGTGCGGTCCCCTGCGCGAGGCGACATTTGGCGTTGCTCTATTGGATGCCTGCTGAATGTGAGCGCATCCTTCAGGAGATATTCATGAGTACAACATTGCATCGCGATTCCATCGGTGAAGCCCTGCTCGGACTTTCGCTCATGGTGAGCGCGAACTCGGCCGCCTCCGACGAGGCGGCGCGCGTCGGAGGGCATTAATGCTTGGAATTCTCCGCCTCGAGCTCCTTCATCCGCTTCAGCTCGTTGACAGTCACTCCGCCGTACTTCGATCGCCAGTTCAAGTAAGTCGCCCGGCTGATCCCGTACCTACGGGCGAGTTCCGCCGGTGCTACGCCGGCTTCGCCTTCCTTCAGGACCGCGACAATCCGTGCCCGCATTGTGGCCACGTGATGGTGCTCTGCAGCTTCACGTCAGCCACCTGTGTCCTTCATCGGAACAAGCCCTCGTCCAGGCGACCTGCCGATCCCGCTTGTTCTTCACGAAGCTCGCGGGGATCCGAGAAAAGCATTGCGCTCCTTGATCTCCCAGTCCCAGCTCAGGTTCGACACCTCGTGGTCCCGGGTGCCTGTGTTCACCTTGAACAAGGCCGTTCTCATCCCGCCAAGGTTGCAAAGGGGCTATTGTTCAGCCTCGGCATGAACATTGGCCACCGACGGACTGGATAAGCCTGAAGATGAGCGCATCGCAGCAAGCCGCATCGAGCGAGATATCTGCGCACGCCGGGAATCCGGTGCAGCCTCGACAGGTCGAGACCGTGATCATCGGGACCGGGTTCTCAGGGCTGTTGGCGGCCATCCGATTGCAGAAGAAGCGATGCAACGACTTTGTCTTGCTGGAAAGAAGCTCCGAGTTGGGCGGCACCTGGCAGGTCAACTCATATCCCGGCGCAGAGGTGGACGTTCCAACCAGTCTTTACTGCATCTCGTTCATACCCTATCCGTTCAGGAAATCCTTTGCCCCGCAAAGCGAATTGCTCGCATACACGAACCATATCATCGACAGGTTCGGCCTGCGAAAGCAGGCCCGTACGAACCAGACGGTGACCAGGCTCGCTTTTGACGAGCGCGAATTCCTGTGGCACGTGGAGACCGGGTCAGGCGAGAGGTATACCGCCCGCTTCGTGATCGACACCAGCGGGGTGCTGGCGAACCCGCACACTCCCAGGATCAAAGGCGCGGAAACCTTCAAAGGACCGATGTTCCACTCCGGGCACTGGGATCACTCCGTCGCCTATGAGGGAAAACGTGTCGGAGTGATCGGCTCGGGATGTTCAGCAGCCCAGATCGTGCCGGCCATTGCCGGCAAGGTATCCCGGTTGACCCTGTTCATGGGCAAGGCGCAGTGGATTCTCCCGCGCTCGGACCGGCATTACGGTGCCGTGGAGCGCTTCGTTCGAACGCTGCCGGGCATACGGCACACCATCCGTCTGCTCGTCTTTGCTTTCTATGACATCCGGTTCATCGCCTTTCGCCGCTATCCGGGGATCATCGGCGATCAGTCGGCTCATGAAGGACCACTACCGGAGAAGATTGAAGAAGCATCTGGACACGTACATCAAGGACGACAAAGTGCGGCAGCACATGATGCCCGACTACGAGTTGGGCTGCCGGCGGGTCATACCGACCAACACCTATCTCCCCGCGCTGTCCCTCGACAATGTCGATGTGGATATCAGCGGGATTGAATGCATCACGCCCCAGGGCATCAGGACGAAGGATGGCAAGGACATCCCGCTGGACGTCATCGTCTACGCCACGGGATACTTCGCCTATTCGAACATGAAGAAGGCGCTGACGTTTCAGGTCCATGGGCTGGGTGGCCGCAACCTCAACAGCGAATGGGAAAAGGAGGCGGTCTCCTACAAGGGCATCACCGTCTCCGGTTACCCCAACTATTTCAAGGTGAACGGCCCGAACACCGGCACCGGACACAGCTCGCAGATTTCCTACATGGAGGCGGCAACCGATTACATCGTGCAGGCCATCTGCGCCGTGAAACGGGACAAGAGCATCAAGGCCATCGATGCCAGACGCGACCTTCAGGATGCATACGTCGCCGACATGAGAAGAAAGATGCAGAAGACGGTCTGGCAGAACGCCACCTGCACCGCCTTTTACAGGAAGAACATGACCGAAGAGGTCACCAGTCTCTCCCCGGAACCGGTGACCGGGTTCATCCTTTCCCGCAAGTGGTTCCGCCTGAGTGACTATCGTCTGCTGAAGTGAAGGACGGTCAGCCCCAATCGCTTCCAAATGGCCGCGAGAAGCCCGGGTGATACCGGTACCCGTTGCAACTCATCGAGTTGGAAGTGGTGGCCGGGCCGGAATCGAGACAGCGGCACGCGGATTTTCGGTAGGAGGGAGACGCCAGTTCGGCGCGAGCAAGCCGAAGACCGGGGACGAGTATCCGCCTGGCCGACCGAACAGCAGCTGCTCCGCACGCCCAGTCCGGCAGTAGATTCAACAACCGCTCAACATGCGTAAGAAACAACTTCGGCGTGCAACCTGGCCGCCGCCGCCGGATCAACCGCCGCACGACGGATGAGCGCCATGGCGCCGACCTGTTGCTCCCTGGTGGCTGACGCCTGCCCGTGCACTGCAACCGCGTACTCGCTCAGGTCCTGCACGAACACGCCGAACATCCGGTCGACATGGTTCTCGTCGAGACCAGCACAGGCCGCGGTGGTTCCGGCGCGCTGTCCCGCCCGGTGCGCCGTCGATTGCGAGCGCGGCGGCTTCCGCGGCCAGTTGCGCGTAGACGATCTGGGTGAAGATCTGCCCGATGTTGAGCAGGAAATCGAGGTCCTTGGCCTGCTCCCCGCGCGGCGCAGCCGTGGCCATCAGTTGTCCGAATGCCTGCACCTGGCTGATGAAGGTCGCGACGTTCGGCAGGTGCGAGAATCGCGCAAAGGCACCTCTCCAGTCCGGGAAGCCGATGCGCGACAGGCCGCTCGCCGGCCCCTGTGCGAACAGGAAGGTGTCGTCGGCGGGGTCGAGCCGCACCGGCACCGGTGCGTACTTCACGCCCTGTCCGGCCCCTGCCGCAGCAAAGGCCGGCAGGAACTTGAGCACCAGCGCGAGATTGACGTGGACGGTCCCCTCCAGTTTCGGCAGCGTGCGGATGTGGCGTGTCGCCTGCTCGAAGTACGTGTCCTTCTCGAATCCTTTCGCTGCGATCACTTCCCAGAGGAGATCGACCACCCGTTCACCCTCGCTGGTGACCTTCATCTTGGCGATCGGGTTGTAGAGCAGGAAGCGGCGGTCGTCGGCTGAGGCGCTGCGCTCGTAATCCGAGCACCGCGCGCTGTAGAGCTTCATCGCGATCAGTCGTACGTAGGCGTCGGCCAGCAGTCGCCGCACGTGCGGAAAATCGGTGACGCGCGTGCCGTAGAGCACCCTGCGGTGGGCGTGCTGGATCGCCTCGACGAATGCGTGCTCGGCGATGCCGATGCTGGCCCAGGCGAGCTGCACCTTGCCGACATTCACGGTGGCGAGCGCCGCATCCCACGCGGCCTTGCCGGTGTGCAGCACGTCGGCTGGGGTCACGGGGTAATCCGAGAGCCGGAATTCCGAAACATACATCTGGCCGTGCACGACATTCTGCACGAGCGTGTATCCGGGATGCTTCGGGTCGGCCAGGAAGAACAGGTAATCATCAGCTGGATTGGCCGACGGTCCCTCCGGGCGCTGCACGCGACCGAACACCGACACGCGGGCGGCGCAGTTCCCATTGCCGATGTAGTACTTCTCGCCGCTGGCGCGCCAGCCGGTGCCGTCCTGGGTCAGCACCATGTCGGTGGAGTAGATGTCGGCCCCGTGTTCGCGCTCCGAGAGTCCGAAAGCGAACACTCCGCCCTGCGCGAGCAACTGGCCGACCAGGCGCCTGGCCTCCGCATTCCCGCTCGTCCAGACCGGCCCCAGGCCCAGCACGGTGACCTGCCACGCGTACCAGTGCTCGAGCGAATACCAGGCAAGCAACTGGCTCAGGTCGTTGTTGCGTGCGGTGTCCCAGCGGGCAGTCGTCGCGTCGGTTCCGCCGGTCAACGTTCCGACCGCGGCCGGCGTGCCGAACCGGGCGAATATGCCTTCGCGGGCGATCATCGCCAGGAAATCGTCATACCAGGTCGCGTCGTGGCTCTCCGCCTTCAGGGCCGCGTGACCCTTGGCCTCGAAAAAGCGGCGCACGGCCAGCAGTGCGTCGCGAGTCGGCTCGTCGTAATGAGCAGCGTCGTAGGCGGAGGGATTGAAGAGCAGCATGATTCAGGGACTCCGGGTGGCGGCGCGCAACGTTCTCGGTCGCGGCCTGTCGGGCACGTCTCACCAGACGGGCTGAACGGGTGGCAGGCGGCGGCGGATGCCTCGGATCCGAATCCGCTCTACGGGAACGCGGTCCATGCCAAACCCGTACGACAGTGTCTGCAGGTCCGGGCTCACGGCCCTTGCGACTCGAAAGGGACCGGTCGCGACATCAGGCGAGGTCACGTCGACGACGGCGACGCGGATCCCCGCCGCCGAAAGCGCTCGGGCGCAGTCCTCAAGGGGTCGCCGGGGACGTCTTCGTGGAAGATCGCTGAGCGCGACGCGGGCGCCGCCATTCCGCAGGGCGGCGAACGCTGACGCGCGGCTTCGTGGAAAGTAGTACGTCGCGTGGTCGAGCATGCCGGACACCGCGCGGGGCGACGGCGGCGCGACCAGCGTCCGCGACTGGAGCATCCGCCTCAAATACGGCCCCGTCTGTCCGAGCTCGAGCACCGCTCGGCGCAGCGCGCCGTGGGCGTCGACGTCGGTCGCAAGGCCAAAGGTCACGCCCGGATATCGACGGCCGTCGCCCAGCGCCAGGCAGAGCACCGTCGCCCCATAGACACCGTCCGGCAGAAGGTAGGTTTCCACGGTCGCGCCCAGCGCGCCCACGGCATCGATGACCGAGCGCAAGCGTTGGTCGCACGCGTCGTCGAGTTCAATTCGAACGCCGGGCCGACCGGTGAGCCATGCGAAGAGCAGCGCGTCTCGCTCGACGATCTCGAACGTGGCCTGCAGGACAGCCTGGTCGAACTCGGTCGCCGCGGCCAGTCCGTTCGACGTGCCTTGGCAAAACACGTGTTCGCGCCGGATCGAGAGCGAGAGGAACGCGAGAATGGCTGGCACCCACACCGGCCTGGTCGACCCCAACCACGTCCCAAGCACCCAGGGATGCCGCTCGCGTGGGTCGTACCGGACGCACGGGAAGCCCTTGGTCGCGTATTGGGCATCCGTGTACAGCGCAAAGGCCGACGGGTCCAGGTAGTCGCCGTCCAGTTCATCAGGCCGCTTGAAGACGACCCGGTCCGGATCCGGCAGACAGGCCGAATACCGCTCGATCGCTTCACCAACCGCCGACAGCACCGCACCGGTGGGTGTCAGCCCCTTGCCCCAGCCGACGGGGAGGGTGCGCAACGTGCCGTCGGTGTTCGCGACGACAGGAGGAGCAGCGGTCGCGACAAAGGGCAACCCGGCCGGCCCAGCCAGGGGCTCCAGCACCACCGTACTGATGACGCCAGTTCGACGATCGACCCACCCGCTGAGAACAGCGACGAGGTCGTCGCTCTCGCGGATCCACGGTCCGCGCGTCCGCGCCGTCGCCGCCGGCATCGCTGCAGCCGCGCCGCCGCATACTCGACACCGCGGCAACGGGATGACGCGATGACGGGTCTTCTCGCCGGTCCTCGCATTGACGACCAGCACATGATCGAGCAGCTGGCTCGCCTCCACGGTCGGCGAGAACGCCATGCTGAGCTCGCGAGCGGCGATATGAGCCAGGGCGGCGTTCAGGGTCGGCGCCTGGCGACGGCGGGGGACGGTGCCGAGCGCCGCCGCGGCTCCACGCATGCGCTCCACGGCGCACACCCCACAACCGGGTCTTCGCGGCACCGTCAGCGGTCCGATGACCAGCTCGTCGCCCCAGAGTTCGATGCCCAGGCTCGCGATCCCCCGCCGGTTCGCGGACCGCGTGAAGCGTTCGCGACCTGTCACGTCGGTCCGGGAGAAGACTCCGACGACGACGTCGCCCCTCGCACTCCGGCGCCGTGTGCCGCCAGGGAGGCGTCTCTTGCGAAAGACCGTGGAAAGGGCCGCGCGCAGGGCGGGGCCCACCGACCTTGCGGACAAAACGGTCATCGGGAATGCTTCGAGCTGCTGGGTACCGGAACTCGACGCGACGCGGCGGTGGGCAGGCCGGGTCGATCGCGGTCAGCGGCGGGATCGCAGCGGCAGTGGCTGCCAGCCTTGCGCAGCCACGCCGCCGGTTGAGACGTATCGGGCGCTAGCCCTTTGCTGCTTTCTTCGCGGTGGCCTTCAGTGACTTCGCGAGGTCGCGCGCCTGGCCCACCTGCGTTCCCAGCTTCGTCAGCTGGCGGTTAGCCAGCGCGAACTGCGCCGGCGTCGTAATGCCCTTCACGATCTCCCAGAAACGGAGACGCTCGTCTGCAGTACCTCCAAGCAACTTGAGCAGGCTCTCGAGGTTTCGTTGGGCAGCGCTGACTTTGAGCGTTGGCATGTCTCTCCCCTTGTGTGTGCTCGGAACTTGTGTAGCGTCTCGGCGAACCGAGTCTAGGAGGTCGAGCGCGAGCTGTCAAAGACGCAGCGGGTCGTGTCGCAGGAATAGTGCTGTAGCGAGGCACACTTGCATTCGATCATGCCCACACATACTTTGCGCCTGGAGCCCGAATCCAGCCGCGGAGCCGCATCATGAAGACGTCGACGAGGACTGCCTTGGCACTCGCAGTTGCCATGACCATTCCGGTTGCCGGCGCGGATGACAACCCGGCACAGAATCCGTCGCTGGCCGCCGCCCTGAAAGCGGCGGGCCAGGGTGAGGGAGTTCTGGTCGAGCTGCAGAAGATCGCGCCGTTCGATGAATCGAACGTCACGCGTGAATACCGCGAGCAGCGTTTCGAGACGCTGCTCAACCTGATCCGGGCAGAGGGCGCCGTTTGCGCGGATGCCGGTGGAACACATGCGCCGAACCCGGCGAAGGTGCGGCAGAACCCGCAGCTCAACGAGGCTTCATACCTGCATGCGCGTTATCTTGCCGAGGAACGCAAAGCGATCAGAGCGGCGGGGTCGCCGTCCGCACACACACAGACGCTGACAGACTCACCTTTGTTCACCGGCGCGGACATGGGCGACAGGGCCAGGACGGCCGGCTACACCGGGTTTGTCAACGGTGAGAACTTTGCCGGCGGTAACGGGAACGACGTCGCCGGCCAATCGATCATGCAGTGGTTCAATTCGACGTCAGGGCACTGCAGCGGGATGTTCAGCCGGAGTTTCAACGAGTTCGGCTTTGGAGCTGAGAACTACGTCAATGATGAGCTCCACGGCAACAATGAATTCAAATCGATCTTCATGACCGGGAGTGGTTAGCCCAGGCGTGGGACCAGAGAGCCGGCGTCTGATTCGCTGCCGGGAAGCGTCGGATTCCCAGTGCCATTCCTGACTGACGGGTAACAGTCCATCCGGGCACATGGGTAACACTCGCAGGCCTGTGCGGGAGACGCGAACTGCCGTGGCAGGAGTGTTACACGATGGACGCGCGACTCAAGTTCGACCAGCCGCGATTCAGCGCGGATGACGGATCATCGGTGTCACGACTGGCGAGCTGCCGACTTGGATAGTGGCCATGGCCCGAATCCGTGGCGCACGTAGAGCGAGATATTGCTGGGATTGGACGATTCCAAATAGGCGATCGTGCCCTCGGCATCACAACGCGTCGTGGCATGTCGCATCAGCAGTGCACCATACCCGCGCCTTGCCACGCTGGGTCCACGCCGACCAGCGGCAGGTACCAGCCCGCTTCCAGCGAACGCATCGATCCACCGTGGCGTGACCCTGGGTATCGACCATCCTCCGTCAGCGCCCAGCGCGCGCCTGGACCCGCCGCTCCGGTGATGTCGCACTTGTGATCCCAATGCTACGCCGTTGCGGCCGAGCCCATTCCAAAGCCCCATGGGTCGGTGGGCGGATCCCGGCGAGCTACTCCCAATCCGCGTCAACGGGTTGCGCCGGGTCGGACCGAACTGGGACCGAACGGTCAGCCCCCAACCAACGCCGCATCGACTCCAAGCGCCTGGCCGATCTCGACCAGACGCTTGTCCAGCGTGTGCAGACTGGCGCCATGATGTGAGGCAATGGCGAGGTGCAGTGCATCGCCGGCACGAAGGCCGGTAGCGTACTGGTCAGCGAAGCGTGCCGCGGTCTGGAAGTCCGGGCGCGAAACGGGCAGCACATGAAACGAGGCCTCCGTCAGCCGGGTGAAGAAAGCCAGAACCTCGTTGCGTTGCGGCGGCTCCAGTTCTCCAGTGCGCAACTTCATCGACAGCGCTGCGGAAAACTCGGTGATCACCCAGTCGCTGATAGCCAGTTCGCCGGCGGGCTGGCCGCCGAGCCAGCGCTGCGCCACCGCCGTGCTCTTCTCGTTGAGCAGCGCGGCGACCAGCAGACTGGTATCGACGTACCGCATCAGTAGCGCGCCTGGTCGCGCAACTCGCGCAGTGCCTCGGCCGCACCGTGCTTCTGCCGCGGCAGCCCGGCGGTCAATCTGCGCAGGGCCTTCAAGTCAATACGCTGTGGCGCAGATCGCGGCTTCACCATCTCGAGCACGGGCTTACCACGCTTGGTGATGACAATGCGCTCCCCCGCCGCAGCGCGATCGACCAATTCGCTCAGGCGCGCCTTGGCTTCAGCAAGGTTGATCTGCGACATGATTGCATTTACAAAAGTGACCAACTATTTGGTCATTTTAGGAGCGGCGGTCTGAAATGCAACAGTCCGATACCGCCCCACCCGCGGACCAATAGTCCGCGGGTCAGCCCTGAATGGCCCCGGATGGTCCGCGGGCGATACCCGGAACCCGTTGCGAATCATCGAGTTGGAAATGGTGGCCAGGGACGGAATCGAACCATCGACACGCGGATGTTCAGTACGACGGAGAGCCCGGTTCGGTGCGAGCGAGCCGAAGATCGGGGACGAGTTCCGCCGCGCCGACCGAACCGCTTCTCGCGACCGAGCTCATCCGAACCGAACCCCTGAAATTCCGCGAACTCGTTCCGAACCTTGCGCTGAACGGGGCGCTTCGGTGCTCGTCTTTCAGCAAACTCCCGCGATCCGCGGGGACGTCATTTGCGGAGCACAACCCTCAATCCGGTGCTGCCGGCACGGAGACAGCATCTTCCGCCGATCCCAGGGTCACCCGTTTTACGATGGTCTGACACCAGTCCCGGTAGGTGCGCTGATCAGGCAACGGCCGGATCCAACCTGCCTCCGCCAGGTCATTGCCCACTTTCCAGGCCTGCCAGCAGTGCGTGAGAGTCGTGGGATGGACTGAATCCCAGAACAGCGCCTGATCGGGGTTTGGGCATACGCTGTCCGGGTCCGGTGTGCCCTGGTCGTAAGAGCCGTCGTAACACCTCCGTTGCAGAGTGAGTTGCTGCTCCTCAAAACTCAGGGTTTCCGCCAGCGCGGCCAGGTCGTAGCCGAAATCCTCGGGCTGCAGTAGCGCGTTGTCGCCGCCACCGTAAAGCCGCTCGAAATATTCGAATGTGTCGACCAGGATGATCTCTGATCCCGGCAACTCCACCCGCAATTGCTCGACGGCCGTCGCCAGGCGCTGGTTGTGATATCGCGTCAACTCCGTCAGCCTGCGGGCCAGCTCCAGTCTGCGCGCAGCATCGTTACTCTCAAGATGTTCGGGGACATAGGTTGTATTTTGCAGGACGATCGGTGTTCGACCCAGGTCCGGCAGATTCACCATCACGAGACGCCTTGCGCCCGCTGCGTAAAGACTGCGCACATGCTGTCCCAGTTGCGTGACCGCACGCTCCACCACTGCCTTGTAGCCGGCCTCGCCCTCCGGCGAATTGAGAAAGGTCGTGATCGTCCCGCGGATGGGTTCTTTGGAGATATAGTCGTTCGCCCCCGCCCAGATAAGGAAGGCGGTTGTGTCCGCCCTCTCTATCTTTCCATCCTTGAGTGTTCGCTCGAGGTAATCACTGATCTGTAACCCGATCGTGCCGCTGACGAAGAACTGGCCGACGTGACGAGCGCGTCCATAGAAAGTCTCACCCGGCAATGCGTCGGGGTCGGCGGCGGAAGCACCTCCGTAGGCGTGATTCTGTACACCCAGGCCGGTCACCATGAAGAGATACTCCGGCCACACAGGCCCATTGCTGAATCGGCCAATCCAGTAGGGCTTCAATGGAAAAATCTTGAGGCGCTGTTTCAGCCGTCCCGTGTCCGTCAGGCTGTCGCCGAAGATGACTATCCGCGTTACCTTGTCTCCGCTGACCGTCTCCTCCGGATACACAGGAGGGACGTTGACTTCCTCTCGGGCCCGGGCTGCCATGACCCACCCCAGCATCAGCTGTTCGCGCCCTTCAATCCTGCTGATCGTATCCAGGCACGCCTCACGGGTTTTCGTACGCGAGGCCTCCATGGGTTGCCCTGAGGTTGAAGACATGGCTGCAACTTCGAAGAAACCGTCCACCAGTTTGCCGTCGATTTCGATTCTATGTCCCCGCTCATCCTCAGCGAACACCCAGTCGAGATTGCCTGCCCCGGCGACATCCTCGGGGTCATCCTCATGCATCCGGGCGGTCTCACAGCGAACCAGCCAGGGTTCATCGTGCATCGCGGGGTCGTGACTCACCGTTGGCGCATGAAGCTTCGCAGCGCAACTCGCCAGGAACATGGTGAAGGCTGCTACAAGAGGTAGCAGGAGCGCTTTACAGCAAATTCTTTGTCGTCTTAACTTCACACTGGCGTACTTGTCCATGTTCTGCTGGTCAGCGTCTCAAGGTCTGGGCTGCTGCCGGTTTCACGAAACCTGATTCAGGTGTGATGATGAAGCCAGAGGCTGCGATTGGTAAAGAGGCGATTCGCCGAGAGTTCCAGCTGAGGCGGTCCTTGATCAAGGAGCGGGCATGCGACGGCCGCAGTTTCGCAAGCCGACGTGCGCAAATCGACGGTTTGCGACCAGCGGCACTCACTGTTCGATCACGGCTCGCTGTTCAATGTTCACGAGTACAGTGACCCGGCATCAGAGAGTGATTCCATGATTCGCAGAGTCGATGCCATCGCAACGAGCGCAGTTCTGGCGTTGGCACTCGCCTGGAGCGTGCCCTCGGTTCGTGCGCAGAGCGTCGCGGTTTCGTCCATCGCACCACCGTCAGCCATCAGGGACTTCACGCCGGTGGGCGAACCGCCCGACACCAGGGAAGTCCCGCCGTTGGTGGACTGGCTGCCCATTTGGGGCCGGGAAGCCCGCGAGAAGGGCTTCGACCTGCCGTTGCCGTTTGGTGTTGGCCTGACCTACACGTACATAAATCAGAACATGGTGGTGTCCGACGTGGCAGATTGAGGGCAAGCCGCTGGGCGTAACCCTCCGCGACGCGGAGACCATCACAGACACGGGGGTCTTTCGCGCTGACGCATGGTTGTTTCCGTTCCTCAATGTCTATGGGCTGGTCGGGCAGACGTCTGGCGTCACGCGACCAGCGGTGGTCTTTCCCAACGGAGAAGTCCTGAAATCCGAGGTGAGATACGACCGGTTCAGCTACGGAGCCGGTGCCACGCTCGCCGCCGGATACAAGGCCTGGTTTGCGACCGTCGATGCGAACTGGACGACCGGCCCGCTCGTCTCCTCAGACGGCGGACAGATCAGCGATGAGCCCATCCAGTCAATCACCGCCACACCGCGTACCGGCCTGCTCTTCAACACGGATAAGGGAGGGGTGGGCGCGCTGTGGATCGGCGCCATGTATATCACCGCCACCTCGGAAATCCACGACGTAATCGACCTGCGCCAGCATCCGGTCCTGGCCGAGCTCGTCGGCAGCGACTCGCTCAATGTCTCTGCTCGCGTGTCGCCTCGGGACAAGTGGAATTACTCTGCTCGGCGGAAACTGGCAGCCCGACAAGCGCTGGTCTCTCACCGCCGAGGTTGGCGGCCTCGCGGATCGGATTCCAGTTCATAGGTTCGGTGATGTGGCGCTTCTGAATCGTGAAGGAGGCAAATTTGTAGTGTGACGAAATCCGCATGCGCCGTGCAGTCCTGCACGAACTGGCGGTCATGGTGCGGTTCGCCCGGTGCGAGAAGCCCTGCCGGGCGACTCCGGCACCACCGGCATCGACGGGGCCGCCAGGAGCCATACCGGTTCACGACGGTGGAGCGTCTGGTCAGCGACTTCCTCGCGGATGTCGCAAAGGAGCGAGCACAGTGAGCAAGGCAGTCCTGAGGATTCGGCGCGACGCCGATGCGGCGCTCGCGGAGATGGGCAAGCGGTTCACCGCGGCGTGGAAGTCCGGGCGCTCGTCGGCCCACGTGTTTGTGTTCGAGTCGCCGGCGGCGCTATTCCGGGTCCTGACACCGAAGCGGTGGGAACTCGTGGAGCGCCTGCAGGCGCTCGGACCCTCTAGCGTGCGGGGGCTCGCTCGTGCCCTCGGGCGCGACGTGAAGCGCGTTCACGAGGACGTGGTCGCATTGATCGAGGTCGGCCTGATCGAGAGGACGGAGCGTGGCAGGATTCGCGTGCCGTTCGCGGTGATCGAGGCGGACTTCGCGCTGCGGGCGGCATGAGTCGGGCGGGACGGCACCTGGACTTACGTTGTCTGGGAGTCGTTCGGTCCCGCCGCAACCGGCGAGAATCAGAAACATCGTGCCAACCGGCAAGAGGCGCTCCCCATTCCGGTGCGCACCATCGATTCCTCAGGGACGCATCGCGGCCCACGTCGCAGCGAGCAACAGAACGAACCCGACTACGGCGGCACCCGCATGTCCGATGATGATGCCCATCGGCAGAGGCAGCATCTTCCAGTGGCCAGAAGCACGGAGGCGGTCTGCAGGAAAAGGATTGATTCCATGAGCACTTCTTGTCTTCTCTTCGAGGTTGCTGCCCAATTCGCGCTCCTTCTGTACGACAGCGAACAGTAACCCCTTCGTTGAGAAGGTGAAGTGCTTGGGTTTACAGGACCGCTCGAGGGGTTGGATTTCGCCTCAAGCCCAAGAATCGCCAACGCGACAGTCTCCGGCTCTTCCCCTCACTCGAACACTTTGAGGATGCTCTGGTACTTTTCGATGTACCAGCGATTCTCATTGTTGTACCTGGGGATCGCCACCGGACGAACGCCGGTCCCTTCCGCCTTCCATAAACATGGGCAGTTCACTTGACTTCCCGGAGGCTGCTCTCCCGGGAGACGAAGGTCTTCGGGTTTCACGCCCATCCTTTTCATGACACCGTGGAGCTTCGCGACATTCCTGGGTCCACCGTTGTATGCGGCGACCGGGAAGATGCCAAGCACCTCCTTGTTGTCACGATACGCGCGGCGAATGTCGGAACGCATCTGATACAGCTCGATGTCGAAGAGGCAGATCGCCGCTTTCATGGCATTCAGAAGATCCGTCGCGCCGCGCTCGAAGTTCGGGTCGAGCCTTGCCGCGGGGCATCGCCTGACCACCATTGCATAGGTGCCATTCCCCCTCCTGTTCGTGAACTGCATGGGGCCGAGGGCGGATGCGCTCGAGACACTGTATCGATACGCCTCGCCCCGTTTCAGGCCGTAGTGGCTCAGCACCTCATCGAACGCAGCGGCCTTCTTCCTCACGAAGTCGGCGTCATCCGTCTGTTCGATCACCGCCAGGGTCGTGAGGACTTGAGCGGGAACCACATCTGCGAGAAGCACTCCAGGAAATGCCACTGATGGCGCTTTCGCGATACGCAACTCCTCGATCGCCCTGCGCGCCGTGTCGAGAAGGAATTCCTTTCCGCCGCTGACAAAAAGCGGATCGAGGGTGTCCTCGTTCGACGGAAGATAGACGATTGGCTTCGCGGTCGCGACGACGGCTCTCCATTTCTTCTTCGCAACCAAAGTACTGTCGAAGACGGGGAATTTCCTCCCGTAGACCTTCAGTGGCTCACCGTCCTTGGAGAAAGCGAACATCAGGCGTTCGGCGCCCGTGCCCTTGACGTGCCTTGCCTGGACTCCTGGTGTGCGCACGCTGAAAGGAAAGGGCTTCCTTCCGGGCTTCCATTTGACCGGAGGGCGGGGGATCTCGATGTGCACGATGGACCATTCCTGCTTCGCCTCGCTCCACAGGGCAAAAGCGACCGGTCGTCCGCGAAGCACTTCTTTCCTTCCCTTCCCCGTGAAAGCGAACTCGAGTTCGACATCCCGAAGACGGGACTTCGCTTCAGACACCAGGTCAAGGATCACTTCGTGACGGTCGCGGTGCGCTTCAACGACCACCACCTCGAGCTCCTCGTCCGGAGAGGGGTCTTCGGGACGCTCTGGCTCGGCAACGGCCAGCGGAACCTCCCTTTCCTCCCCAACTTTCGCCATCGGGGTCTCGGGGGCTTCCTGAGGCGCGTATTCCTCGACGAAGACGGGCTCTCCTTCATCGACGGCGCCTCCGGTCGTCTCGCATGCTGCAGTGCATAACAGAGACGCAAGAACGAGCAGGGTCTGTACTGCTCTGCGTGCGGGAGCTCGAACAGACCCCGGCCGAGCAAGGATTAGGATTTCACGCACCCGGCGAACCGTACCATCATATGTCGGCGACGGAACCAATCTCCGTACGTCCGCTGGTCGGCCCGAAGTCGCACGCAGTTCATCCGAGCTGGAAATGCTCGCCAGGGACGGACTCGACCCGTCGACACGCCTACTTCCAAGCGACGCCAGAGTGCCCGGTTCGGCGCCGTATTGCGCTGCGAACCCGGGCACGGATAATGCCGGTCATGCGTCTGCACCCGGTGCACGCTCGTCAGTGACGCCCGCGACCGTGCCTGGAGGTCTGAACGATGAGCACTCCGCCTGGCGATAATTTGGCTGATGACGATCTGGACATTACCGCCAAGCTACCGATCCTGAGCTCTGCGGACATCTTCGACGCGCTGCCCGATGTGGACGACGCCACGGGAGAGTACCCGCAACTGGGTGCGACCGCCGCGCCGCGGGTCGAGGCGGGCGGGCACTGGGACCTGACGGAGGAACTCGTATCGGTGCGGGACCGGATCGTCGGCCTGGAAGCCGAGCTGGTGGATACCGAGATCAAGCTCGCCCAGCTGCATGCACGCCATGATTCCCTGCAGTCCCAGCATGCCGACTTGCTGATCCACAGCCAGTCAGTCTCGCGGGAGCGTGACCGCCTCGCCGAGGAAAGCCTGCTATGGCTGGCAAGCCGGAAACAGTTGCAGGATCAGCTTGAACAGCAACGCGTCGAGACGAGCACCGAACTGCTCAATCTGCAGCAGTCACTTGAACAGCAACAACATAGTGGTGGAGAACTGCTTCGGCAGCTGACGGAGCACCGAGCCGAGGCAGAACAGTTGCGCCAGCAGCATGCGCGCCAGATCAGTGACCTGACCCGGCAGCTGGAGGAGCAACGGCAGCAAGGCGAAGCGCTGCAAACGGAGTTGCTGGCTGCGCAGCAGCAGTTCGCAGAGCAGCATGCCTCGGCTGCCGCACTGGCGCGCAGCATGGCGCAGGCCCTGCTCGAAAAGGACGATCTGCAGCGCTCCCTGGTGGTTCGTGAGCAGCGCATTGCCGCGCTGGAAAGCCGCTTCAGTGATACCTCGGCGCAGCTGGCCAGTGCGCTCGCCAATGGGGAATCGCTGGCGCATAGCGTGGTGACACACCAGCAGGAGATCAGCGAACGAGCCCGACAGGCGGCCGAGCTGCAGCGTGACCTGGCGCTTGCTCGCGAGCAGATCGAGCATCTGGCCCGCCAGGTTGAAGCCGAACAATCGCATTGGCGCTCCGCGGAGCAAGAACAGGAGCGTCTTCGCCAGACGGTTGCAGCCGAACACGCGGCGCTCGAGAGCACGCGTTATGAACTACTGGAACGCCAGGCGGAAATCGGCACCCTGCAGGACGAACTGAACCGCGCCGCGATCGATGGTGGCCAGTTGGGTCAACAGCTCGCCGAGCGCAACGCCTCGCTGAATGCGCGCCTGGAGGTTATCGCCAGTCAGGATCGGGAGTTGCTGGTGCTACAGGAAGCGCAGGTCGCCCTGGTGCGAGCGTGAAGCCGACGCTGCAGGACAGCGTGGCGCTATTGCGGGAGGAGCTGGGGCAGTGGCAGTTGCAGCTGCAGGAGCGTGACAAGCTGGCGCTCGAGCAGGCACGCGAGCTGGACGGAGTCAACAGCACCAATCAGGAGTTGACCGAACAGATCAGGCAGCGGGACCAGACCGCCGTGGCGCAGGCCGAGCGCATTGCCGATTTGTGTGCGACCGTGCAACGCCAGCAGGATGAGAACGCTCGGCAGGTCGAGGCTCTGCAGGTCGAGCTGCACCAGCATGTCGAGGCGCTGCAAGCCATTCGTCGCGACATCCATCAGGTGGCATTGGAGACCCGCAAGAACGAGGGCAAGACGCTGCTCAGGACCCTGACGCGAGATGATGCCGAGGGCGTCGTGCATCTACTCAACAAGAGTTCCATTTCGATCGGCCGTGGCCATGACTGCGATATCCGGCTTCAGTCGAGTTCGGTCAGCCGGTATCACGCAGTTCTCAAGATCAGCCGCGACGCCGTCATCTGCGAAGACATGAACAGCACCAATGGCTGCTTCGTCAATGGCCGGCGTGTCACGCGGCAGTTGCTCAAGGATGGTGACATGCTGAAGGTGGGCGCCGTACCGCTGCGCTATGGAATCCGCGCCACGCACGACTGGCCAGCGCAAATCGGCTAGCCCAGCTCTCACTACAATCAGGACCAAACGACGACGATTCGCTGACAACTCGGCGAACCGAACCGCATACGCTGGTCACCAGTCAATTCCGATCCCCCCCGTGCTGCTGTCCCCTCCCCCTAGCGGCAGCGCGTCCTTCGGCCGGCAACTCACGTTACCGGCCGTTTTCTGTTTTCGTTCGTCGCTACTTCTAAGCTTCAATGCTGATTGGGCCTTCGCGAGCGTGAAGTTCGCAATTTCTGCCTTGACCTCGAACTTGCGATCCCCTAGACAACGGCAGCATTCACTATCAGGCCTGTCAAGACCTTGGGCAATGTCACTCGTTGTTGAGCACGTAAGGGATTCTTGGCCTGCCCCCGGCACTAGTGCCACGGCAATGTTCGTAGAGTCCGGGTGCCATCAGGCCGGAGTCTTGGCTTGCCGAAGTCAATGCTATTAGGCCCGACAGAACCATGGCGGTATCGCATGCCCAAGCTTGGGGCGAGGAGATCCCCGAGCACTCCGGGTAACAGGGAACTGGTGACTCGGCCCCACTGCCTCCAAGATGGCTGCTTCCCCGTCTTCGCTCGCAGTGCCGATCCTCTACCTGAATTTGAGGAGTCCGATGGTCTGTCGAAACGCCATCCGGGCGCGAATACTCCGCGGATGATACCCGGAACCCGTTTCGAATCATCGAGTTGCCCTTCCTGACTGAAGGGTAACAGTTCATTCCGAGCACATAGGTAACACTTTCAGGCCTTTGCGGGAGACGCAAAGTGCCGTGGCAGGAGTGTTACAAGATGGACGAACGGCTACGGTTCGTTGCCCGGCTGCTCGAAGGCGACAAGATGGCGACGCTGTGCCGGGAGTTCGGCATCTCCCGCAAGACCGGCTACAAGCTCTACCGGCGCTATCGCGACATCGGCCTCGAAGGCCTCACCGATCGCAGCCGCCGGCCCTACCGGCAGGCCAACAAGCTGCCCTTCCAGGTCGAGAGCCGGATCGTCCAGCTGCGCAAGGAACACCCCACCTGGGGCGCGCCCAAGATCCGCGAGAAGCTGCGCCGGCTCGAGCTGGGCGTCCAGACCCCCGCCATCAGCACCGTGCACGCCGTGCTCGACCGCCACGGCCTGGTCACGCGCCGCCGTCGGCGACGCTACAAGGCCGAGGGCACACCCCTCTCCTGGCCCCGCCAGCCCGAACGAGCTGTGGTGCGCCGACTTCAAGGGCGAGTTCATGCTCGCCGACCATCGCTACTGCTACCCGCTCACCATCACCGACTTCGCCAGTCGCTACCTGCTCGCCTGCGAGGGCCTCGCCAGCACCCGCGAGCACACGGCCTTTGCCGTCTTCGAGCACGCTTTCAAGGAGTTCGGCCTGCCCGGCGCCATCCGCACCGACAACGGCATCCCCTTCTCCTGCCCCCACGCCCTCTTCGGCCTGAGCCGCTTGTCCGTCTGGTGGCTGCGGCTCGGCATCGACATCGAGCGCATCAAGCCCGGCCACCCGCAGCAGAACGGGCGCCACGAGCGCATGCACCTGACCCTGAAGAAGGAAGCCACCCGGCCCGCCGCGCGCAACCTGCTGCAGCAGCAGGCACGCTTCGATGACTTCATCGACGACTACAACCGCGAGCGCCCGCACCAGGCCCTCGGCATGCGCTACCCGGCCGAGCTCTATGCGCCCTCAGCCCGCCCCTACCGCGGCCTCGAGGAACTCGATTACCCGTTCCACGACCACAGCCACATCGTCACCCGCTGCGGCCGCATCTGCTTCGACAATCGCAAGATCAACCTCAGCACCGTGTTCGCCGGCCAGACGGTCGGCGTCAAACAGGTCGCCGACCAGGTCTGGCTGGTCAGCTTCATGCACTACGATCTGGGGTTCTTCGACAACGAATGTTGCCGGGTGGAGGCCGCCGAGAACCCATTCGGCGTTAAAGTGTTACCTATGCCTCCGGAATAATCCGTTACCCATGTGACCGGAACGGACCAGTTGGAAATGGTGGCCAGGGACGGAATCGAACCATCGACACGCGGATTTTCAGTACGCCGGAGAGGCCGGTTCGGCGCGAGTAAGCCGAAGATCGGGGACGCGTTTTCCGCAGCGCCGACCGAACCGCCCTGCCCGACCGAGCCTATTCCGAACCGGAATCCCGAATTCCTGATTGTGTACTTTGGAAACAGATCCAGTTCAACGCGTTACGCAGATCGCGACCGAACTGTTTCCGAGCGGTTCGCCGACACTTTTTCGTAGGCTCGACTCGTCAACACCGCAGCATGCTGTCAGCCAGAGGACCGACGTGACTTGGGAGTCGACTTCTCCAGTACCTCGGCCATTCGCGTCTGCCAGCCAGGACCCGTCGCCTTCCAGTTGGCGATCACTTCCGGCGGCAATCGCAGCGACAGCAGTCTGCGTGGATGCTGCAACTTCGGGCGTCCTCGGCGAACCAGCTTTTCGCCCCGGTACAAGTCGGCACCCGCGATCCACTCGTCGGTAATTTCCGGCGGCTCACTCGTCACGACTGAAGTACGGACGGAGCCTTTTCGCTTCGCGCTCATGACAATGCCTCATGCTGATGATGCGCCTGGCCGAACCGCGCGGTGTCCAGACGAACACAACCAATCGTGAATCGAGCATCCCGACCGTCACAAATCGAGGCTCACCGTAGTCGAAGCGGTCATCGGCGCGGGTGAAATGAACGCCCGCGAAGACCTCCTTCGCCCTGCGCATGTCGAGACCCCGCTCTGCCAGCGTGCGCTGCCGCTTCAACGGGTCACACGTTATGCGCATGGATTAAATGTAGCTACAACTAAGCCGGACGTCAAACGCCCTTGAGACACGGAAGCGCTACCGATGTCTCCGGAAGGATCTGTAATCCGTGCGTCCGGATTGACGTGTGGGTGGCGAATTCGCAGTGTGACGCAATCCGCACGCGCCGTGCAGTCTTGCACGCACCGGCGGTGATGGTACGGTTCGCCCGGTGCGAGAAGTCCTCATCCTTGCCGTCCACCTGCTGGTCACCCTCGCGAAGCTCCTCCGCCCCGGTGGCGTCCGCGCCGTCGCCGCCGAGTCCCTGCTGCTCAAGCACCAGCTGCTCATCAGCAATCGCTCCCGGCAACGGGCGCCCAATCTCACGTCCGTCGATCGCTTCGTCCTCGGCTTGACCACGTTGTTCGTGCGCCCGCACCGGCTCCCGAAGCTTGGCGCGCTGGTCAGGCCGGCGACACTGCTCAAGTTCCACGCGGCCCTGGTGGAGCGCAAGTACCGCCGGCTCTTCTCCTCCTCGGCTTCGCCTCGCCGCAAGCCCGGCCCAAAGGGCCCGTCCGCGGAACTCATCGCCGCCATCGTCGCGCTGAAGCGTCGCAATCCGCACTTTGGCTGCGTGCGCATCGCCCAGCAGATCACTCGGGCCTTCGGGGTCGAGATCGACAAGGACGTCGTTCGGCGCGTGCTCGCCAAACACTACCGGCCGGGCGACTCCGGCACCACCGGCCCGTCCTGGCTGACCTTCATCGCCCAAGCGAAGGATAGCCTCTGGAGTGTCGACCTCTTCCGCTGCGAATCGATCCTCCTCCACAGTCATTGGGTGCTGGTGGTCATCGATGTCTTCACCCGCCGCATCATCGGCTTCGGCATCGAGCGTGGCTCAATCGACGGCGTGTCCGTCTGCCGAATGTTCAACCACGCCGTCGCCGGCCGGCCCCCACCGAAACACGTCAGCACCGATCACGACCCGCTGTTTCGCTTCCACCGCTGGCGCGCCAACCTGCGCGTCCGCGAGATCGAGGAGGTCAAGTCGGTCCCCTACGCACCGGTTTCGCATCCGTTCGTTGAGCGTCTGATCGGCACGATCCGGCGCGAGTACCTGGACCGCGTCTTCTTCTGGAACGCGGTCGATCTGGCGCGAAAGCTGGAGGCCTTCCGGGATTACTACAACGGCCATCGCGTGCATCGCGCGCATCGCGGGTCTCACGCCAGCGCAGCGCGCCGGCGCACTCCGTCCCGCTCCCGCTGCACTGGATCACTACGGTTGGCAGCGGCACTGCCGGGGCCTGTTCGAACTCCCGATCGCCGCCTGACTACGAATTCGCCACCGACAGGCTTCGCGCGACTGGCACGCGATGACAATGGGGACGTTCTCGCAGTTACTAGACGATGCGCTCCAGAAGAACAGCGCAACCGATGCAGCCTGGGCTGGCTACATGCTGGGAACGACCCGAGGCCTCACAATTGTCACGGAACCGCTGTTTGAGCAAACGTTATGGCGCGGCTACCTCGCCAACCAAGTCGTCTACGAGGCCGCCGCTGCTGCATCGCAGACACCCGCGGAGGCTGAATCGATCAAGCAGCTGGAGCCGCTCTTTCGCAAGCTCGACGAAGTGACGCTACACACATGGGTCGAAAGCGGTTTACAGATAGGTCCACGCATCGGCGTCAAGAGGCTGCCCGAGGAGATTCTCGCGGCCCTCGCCAAGTGGCATTTAGCGTCCTTTCAGCGCGAGCGCGAGCAAGCCAGACTCGCAGCGAGTGAGCGCCGTGCAACTTGGGAACTGCGGATCAAGTGGATGACGCTCGGGCTTACGACCGCCGGCGTAATCTTCACCGCACTGAAGCTATTCGGATTCGTCTGACATCCGCGCAAGGTTGGGCGCACTTCCCTCGCGCCGCGTCTGCCACCCCGGCCCGCCCCATGGGCGCCGCCATGCCCCGCCCCCGACTGCCGCGCCCCGGGCCACTCCGGCGGAGAGGCGGGCAGTTGCGACGTCGCCCCCGGCCCCGACGCCCCTCAGGCCCGCCAGGCCTTCCAGGTTCCCAGATCGCCAGCTCCGCCGCCCGCCCGGGGGCATCGAATGGCCCAGTTTCCGATACGTCCGTATGTCGAGCCTCGTCGCCCGAATGGGCGTAACAAGTCCGCCGGTGATGCCCGCATCCTGTGACATCTCGCTCAGTGTGGCATTCCCAACCATATGTGCCCCATGCGGCTCGCCTCATAGACAGTCAACCTTGATAGTGCGTTGATGCCATCAATAGGACTAGTAAAAGCCCACGTCCTCCGCCTCATCGTCATCGTCGTCTTCGTCTTCGTCTTCGTTCGTCTTCGTCATCGAGTTCATCGGTTTCGATTTTAAAGTCATCCGCAAACTCTTCTCTCACGCGTCTGAGGTGGGAGTTCTCGACTCGGAGGCCGCGTAGAGTGCTTGTAACGGACGCAAAACCATTTTCGACGTCGAGGAACCGGACGCCCCGTTTGAGGAGGAGTGAAAAGTACTCATCCTGCTCGATGAAGGTCGTTGAGCCTCTTGGACTGATTCCTTGCCCAACGCTCTCGTAAGCGAAAAGCCACGTACTGCTGCGCAGCCCGTCTGCACTCAGTGCACGATTCCACCGAGTAAAGTCGATGTTTCCCTTTACGAGGCCACGGGCCGCATAAGCAGCAACGAGCAGGGCAACCATGGAATTTTCAATCTCGAGCAGAGGCGCCAGGCTCGAAGCCTTTTGGCGAATACCGACCCGGATTGCGAGAAACAGAAGCCAAATGATTTCGCCGCTACGATTTTGCTCGGCTAACGATGGCAGCCGATGAGAAAGGAACTCGGCAAGGGAGTCCACGTCAACGTCTCTTCGCTCTAGCTGCCGAAGGATCGTTATCTCAACGAGAAAGGAAATCAGACTGGGGTTGCGGCGATAGGCGGCAATTAGGTGAATTTGAATCTTCTTCCATCGTTCGGCCCGCACGAATGCCATTCGCGCATTCTGAAGCGCGTACTTCTCTATGTTGATCTCGGGGTGAGCCTCGCAGATGCGTCCAACCTTATAGAAGAAATTCTGGAATTCGGCGTCACCCATTGACCCGTGCGGAACGTACGACCTCACTTCCTGTTTCCAACCTCCATCTGTCCTTGTAGATGTCGAGACAACCGCAGATTTATCGTTATTCAGCTCGAGCTCATATAAGGCAACAGCCTGTCGCAGCGCGGCGATGAGGCTCTCCCCAGTGACGTTGCTCTCGCTACTAACAGTGTAGTCGTCGATGTATCGAGAGGCGTCTCGCGAGCCGACTCCAATGGTCTCGCAGAGCTTCACATCTATCGCTGACCCGATCGCCTCCGCAATCAGTCTCGAGCAATCCGGCCCGACTGGCAGTCCGATCGTTTGTCCATCCTGAGCATTACGGAATAGAAGGTCGATCAAATTTCCATAATGTTCCGTACCGCGATTTCTTTTGGCGAACGTTTTGCCGTGAAGCGCCCATGGAATTGCGTGCGTATAGATCGAATGGAAGAACGCTCGAATATCTGCTGCTACATATGTCTCTCGGCGGGATGAGAGATCAACTCGGAAGTCATCGCGCAGATCGATGCTTGGACGCATTAGGGCTCGATGCCCATTCCAATCAAAAATGGGTGGAGACGCCGAGATCCTTGAGGTTTTCGTAACTTGTCGAATCTTGACGTAATTGTCAGCGATTGCTCGGGCCAGGAGCAGATAGGAAATCGGATTTGGTACTCCGTGCTTTCGATCGTCTTTTCCAAAGCGTGGAAAGTAGAAGGAACTCAGCTCTGAGGTAAAGCGGTGATAGGCCGGCTTGCCTCGAACGTCCGGCAATGCATCGATACCGGCAAGGATTGATGTTCGATATTTCGCAAGTCCTTCCGAGACAAAGCACGGAGGGAGCTCCGGAGCAAAATATCCATGCGAAAGGAGTCGGCGCAGACGTTCGGTCTTCGTCTTTGCGGTCATCGATCGTTCCGTTGCATCGGCCCAACGAGAAGCACGGAATCGGCGTCGCCAAAAGCTTCTCACGCTTTGTCTGCGACTTCAGTCAATCGAATCGCGTCCGGCTGACCTTCATCCCGTTTGTCGATCCAGTTCTCGTACGTCGACGATTTTCACGATGAGTAGCCGATAGATAGTGGCGATGACTGCCGATTAGTATCTCAGACTGATTGGACGATATATGTCTTCACGCAGCCATCCGCCTGGCAGCAGAAGTTTTCAGTGGCGTTCGTGCACGCACAACGAACTCACTCCCCTCTCCCCGCCTCCGCACCGCCGGGCCGCCCCATGACGGTCCCCATGCCCCGCCCCCGCGCGCTCGACCCGCGCCCACTCCGGGTCAACGTCGGGCCCCGCCGGGACACCCCGCCGACCGGCCCCGCAAGGTCGCCAGCCTCGCCAGGTACCTCGACTCGCCAGCCCCGCCGCTGGCCCCGGGGTGCATCGAATGGTTGCACGCGACAGCGAGGCCGACGCGCTGGAGGGATTGCCGTAAACGTCACCGCTGTCAAACAACGCAGCCGCCCGCTAGATCGATTCGTCCAGGACGACCTGGTTTGTCAAAAGACCCACAATTGAGCCCCCTCTATTGCCAATCTCCCAGTTGTCGTGCAGCACGTCTCGCGCGATGCGTTCCATTTGCCGCCCGGTGATGCCGGAAGTGGTAGCCCACACTTCACGGGCTGCCACGTCCGGCCATCGCTCTTCAAAAGCCTGAAGTCGGCGAACGTTGGTGGGGTCGAACCCAAAGCCTAGAAAGACGACACGTTTTGACTGGAGAATTAAGTCGTTCGCTCGTTCAAAAAGGGGATCGTCATCCCTCGCGGTTGTCACGATTCGTATAGAGGTCAGCCCCTCTTGTATCGCCCGGTGCATTGACGCATTCGTTGCGGCGTATTCGCGCGCACCGTCGAGTTGAGGCGGACAGTCGCCGATTGACCCGTACACGTGAACGATGGGGATCGATGCAAGGGCCTGCCAGGCGCTGCTTGTTGGAATTTCTCGGCTTCGGGCCACCGCCGCGGTCAGGTAGTACTCCAGTGAGCGGTCATAGTTGAATGTAATGATCGACAGATTGTTGTCAGAGATCGGGGCTCTGCCGTCGTCAATGGCGTTGGCAAGTAGTTCGTACCAGCTCGGTGTCGCCGCAACTTTTCGAGGGAAGAGTCGAAGCTCATCCTCGTGGAGCGCAAGCGCCAAGGCTATGCACGCCTTTCCGATGTCCTCGTACCTTGGAAATCGTTCTATGAACGCGTCCACTGAGCTGATCGGCGAATGTCTCAGGTGCTCAGTGAAGTCACGAAACTGCTCGCGAGTGAACCCATGCGGATGTAGGTACTCATCATTGATCTCGATTACTTCGCCCTTGAGCACTCGCGCGATCGGATAGCCAAACGGCTCGCTGGCCCCGGCACCGACTATGAACGTTGTCGGAATGCTGATCATCTAAGCTCAAGTCTAAGCGTAGGCGGCGAGTCTCTCGTCTTTTTGCGCACCTCACACGCGAGCACCCCCCAGCCACCGCTGCGGATCCGCGCCCGCCCATGGGGGTCGTCATGCCCCGCCCCCGCGCGTCTCGCCCGCGCCCACTCCGGGGCAACGTCGGGCCCCGCCGGGGCAGCCCCGCCGCCGCGCCCCCGCAGGTCGCCAGCCTCCCAGGTTCCCAGACTCGCCAGCCCCGCCGCCCGCCCCGGGGCGCATCGAATGGCCCAGTTTCCGATAGTCCGCGGGTCACCCGATTTCGGGGCAAAATCGCGCCCGATGGTCCGCGGGTGATGCCCGAAAACTCATGCAAATCAAAAACTTGGAAGTGGTGGCCGGGGACGGAATCGAACCATCGACACGCGGATTTTCAATCCGCTGCTCTACCAACTGAGCTACCCGGCCACGGTAGGTTCCGGCGGAGTGCCGGCTTGCAGAGAGCCCGAAATTAGACCCGAGGGCCCTATCCCCCGTCAAGGATGTTGGCACGGTTCAAATCTCGATAAACCTGAGCAATTGGCGTCACACAAGGATCCCCAATACAGGGCACGCTTTCGTCAGGACACCCACCCGTCAGTATGTTGCCTTACACTTATGTAAGGAATTGGCTGAACGGTAAGGCGCCATGAGCGAAGCCAGAATGACCAGCAAGGGACAGATCACCGTGCCCAAGGATGTGCGGCTCAAACTGAACCTCAAACCCGGTGACCGGGTCTTGTTCATCGTCGAGGACGACGGCGCAGTGCGCATGCGCGCGGTGAACAAGGACATCTCGTCGTTGATTGGGATCCTCCCGCGACCGAATCGCGCGGCAACCATTGAGGAGATCGAGGAGGCCATTCAGCGGGCCGCCGTAGCAAGCGCGCTTGGTCATGATCGGGATTGATACCAACGTTCTGCTGCGCCTGCTCGTGCGCGACCTGGACTCCCAGGTCCGCACGGCCGAGAGACTCATCGCAACACACTGCTCGAGTGAGGAGCCGGGCTACGTGTCGCGGCTGGTCATTGTCGAGATCGTCTGGGCGCTCAAGGGCTTCTACGGTTACGACCGATCGCAGATAGCGTCTTCAATCAGGGCGCTACTGAACGTCTCGGAACTCGAGGTCGAATCGGCGGATGAGATTCACGCCGCACTGTCAGACTACGAGACTTCAGCTGCAGGATTCGTTGATTGCCTTTTGACGAGAACGAACGAGGCCATCGGCTGCGATCACACCGTCACTTTCGATCGCAAGGCAGCCAGATTGAAAGGCTTCAAGTTGTTGACCGGAGCGTAAAGACTCGTTGCGCAAAGTGGCGGTCGGCAAGCCATCGCCCGCCAGCCGGCCTCAGCGCAACTGGCTGTCCTTGCTGCCGCGCCGGTTGTAGAGGCTCGCCGCGCCCTGGGTTTGATCCCGCTCTTCCTGACACGCCAGGCACAGCCGCACGCCGGGCACCGCCAGTCGCCTCGGCTCGGGAATCTCATCATTGCACTCTTCGCAATGGCTCAAGCTCGGCCCGCTGGGCAACTGGGCACGGGCGCGCTTGATCGCGTCCTCGATGCTGTCGTCGATCTGCTGTTGCACGGCGCCGTCGCCGGCCCATCCCGTCGCCATTCCAGAACCCTCAGCCCTTCCGTGTCCCGCGGATGCGGGAGTCGGGGACGGACGTGAAGCCTACAATATCAGCCGCGGGATTCGTGCCACTGGCAGATATCGGCCAGCCCCACCCTGCCAGGCTTGCCATCCAGACCGGGCGACCAGCCCGTCCGCATGCCGAGCGACGGCCCGACTGCGAGCGCGCCCGGCACGGGATCGTCCGAGAAGTACCTGCTTCGCGTAATGACCACCGGTATTCCTACCGCGGTTGCCGCCGCCAGTCCCATCGCCGAATCTTCAATCGCAACCGTCTGCTCGGCACGCAGCTGCAGCCGCTCGAGCACGAGTCGATAGGCCTGCGGATCGGGTTTCTTCACCGGCGCGTCTTCGGCGCACACCACTGCGGCAAAGCGGTCTCGCCATTGCGGGCCGAGGTACGCGCCGAGCAGTGCAGCGATGTTGCCGCTGCTCGTCGTGGTGACGACCGCCATGCGGATGCCAGAGGCCCCACATTCATCGAATAGCTCGCGCACGCCGGGGCGCAAAGGCAACGCGCCGCTCTCCACGAGTTCCTTGTAGCGTTGGTTCTTGAGCACGTGGATGCGCTGCGCAAGCGCACGACGCTCGTCCATCGAGGCCGGCGCCGATGGCTGCGACTCCATGTCGAACAGCAGTCGCTCAAAGCCGCCGGCGACGCGCAGCAGTTCGCCGTAGCGGCGGTCGTCCCAGCGCCATGGAATGTCGAGCTCACTGAAGGCCGCATTCATCGCGACCAGGTGGCCGTCGCGCTCGGTTTCCGCGAGCGTGCCGTCGACGTCCCAGAGAAGGGCTTCAAGCATGCGTGATCCTCAGCAACTTGCCCTTCAATCTGCGCCAAGCCATTGCAAATCGTCCTGGCTGCAGATCCTCGCGTGGGCTATGGATGAACACGTCGAGCGCAGCGCACCGCGTGTTGCTAGATGCCGATCTGGCTGCCCTATACGGCGTCGCAACCAAGGCTTTGAACCAAGCCGTGAAGCGGAACTTCGCTCGCTTTCCCGCGGACTTCCCGTTTCGCCTGACGTCAACCGAGATGACGGCCCTGAACCGGTCACAATCTGTGACCGGTTCCCAGAGACACCGGGATCCCCGCCACGCCCCTTTTGCCTTCACCGAGCATGGCGCACTCATGGCGGCAACAGTTCTGAACAGCCCTCGAGCAGCCGAAATGAGCGTGTTCATCGTGCGCGCTTTCGTGCAACTGAGGAGGCTTCTTGAATCGAATACGGCACTCACACGGCAGTTGGACGAACTCGAAAGGAAATACCGTGATCATGACGACGCCATTGCCGCAATACGGTCTGCGATTCGAAATCTTATGGCCGCTCCGTCGAGCAAGCGTCGTAGCATCGGATTCACGGCTGACTTGGAGCCTTGAGCCCCTCACCCCAACTCCTCCGCCAAGGCGGCATCGGACGCAAGACTCACGCCCGCCGCTTGCGATCCATCAGCCGCAGGATCAGCGGCGTCAGGATCAGCTGCATCGCCAGGCCCATCTTGCCGCCCGGGCAGACGATGTTGTTCGGCCGTGACATCCACGATTCGTCCAGCATCGACAGCAGGTAGGGGAAGTCGATGCCCTTCGGGTTCGCAAAGCGAATGATCACCATCGATTCGTCGGCGGTCGGGATGTCCTTCGCGATGAACGGGTTGCTGGTGTCCACCGTCGGCACGCGCTGGAAGTTGACGTGCGTGCGGCTGAACTGCGGGCAGATGTGGTTCACGTAGTCGGGCATGCGGCGCAGGATCGTGTCGACCACGGCGTCCTGGCTGTAGCCGCGCTGCGTCTTGTCGCGATGCAGCTTCTGGATCCACTCGAGGTTGATGATCGGCACCACGCCGACGAGCAGGTCGACGTGCTTGGCGACGTCCGCCTCGGGGCCGACGTAGCCGCCGTGCAGTCCTTCGTAGAACAGCAGGTCGCTGCCCTCGGCCATCGGCTGCCACT
Organism: uncultured Gammaproteobacteria bacterium; assembly: GCA_963743995.1. GTDB lineage: Bacteria > Pseudomonadota > Gammaproteobacteria > Steroidobacterales > Steroidobacteraceae > RPQJ01. The sequence goes on from CAVUSC010000026.1 coordinate 33,507, forward strand.
CGGTGAAGGTGCCCGGCGCGCTGCCGAGTTCCTTCGCCTCGACTTCGTCGTGCACGTAGCGGCGCACGTTGCCGCCGCCCGTCGCGCCGTAGGTCTCGAACGCGGTCGCGAGGTCGGCCAGCCGGTTCGACTCCGGCCCGAAGTGGCTGATCTGCGGGCCCTCGCCCGTGTCCGCCGCCTTCACCCGCGCGCGCATCTCGACGCGGTCGTAGCGATGGAACGAGTCGCCCTCGATCACCTGCGCCTTGAATCCGTCGCGGCGGAAGATGTGCGAGAAGCTCTTCATGACGGTGGTGGTGCCCGCGCCCGAGGAACCGGTGACTGCAATGACGGGATGCTTGGTGGACATGTGCGTGCTCGCAGGAAGAGTGTTCGGTCGATGGAGATCGTCAGTCGGCGCAGCGTCGTTCGTTCGTCCGCGCGTCGTCAGGTCGCGCTGGGGCGGAACAGCGACCGCTCGTTGAACAGCGGCGACGAGTAGCGGCGGTCGATGCCCTTGTCGTGCTCCCAGTGGTACCGCACGATGCGCTCGACTTCGTTCTTCGAGCCCAGGATCACGGGCACGCGCTGGTGCAACTGGTGCGGCAACAGGTCCATGATCCGCGCGCGTCCGGTCGAAGCTGCGCCGCCCGCCTGCTCCACGAGGAAGCTGATCGGACTCGCTTCGTACATCAGGCGCAGGCGCCCCGGCTTCTCCGGATCGCGGGTGTCGCGCGGGTACATGAACACGCCGCCGCGTACCAGGATGCGGTGCACCTCGGCCACCATCGATGCAATCCACCGCATGTTGAAGTCGCGGCCGCGCTCGCCCGACTTGCCGTCCTGGCACTCCGTCACGTAGCGGTGCACCGGCACTTCCCAGAACCGCGCGTTGCTGGTGTTGATCGCGAACTCGCTGGTGTCGTCCGGGATGCGCATGTCAGGGTGAGTGAGGATGAAGTTGCCGACCTCGCGGTCGAGCGTGAACCCGTGCGTGCCCTTGCCGACCGTGAGCACCAGCATCGTCGACGGCCCGTAGATCGCGTAGCCCGCGGCCACCTGTTCCATGCCCTTCTGCAGGAAATCCTCGACTTTCGGCGCGTCCTTCTGGTCGTGCCGCAGGATCGAGAAGATCGTGCCGACCGAGACGTTGACGTCGGCATTCGATGAGCCGTCGAGCGGATCGAACACCAGCAGGAAGCGGCCGCGCGGGTACTCGGCGGGGATCGGGTAAGGATCGTCGAGTTCTTCCGACGCCATGCCGGCGACGAGCCCGCCCCAGTCACAGCTCTTCAGGATCACTTCGTTCGAGGCGACGTCGAGCTTCACCTGCTGCTCGCCCTGCACGTTCTCGGTGCCGGCCTTGCCGAGGTAGCCGCCGAGGTCGCCTTTCGCGGCCATCGCCGAGATCGTCTTGACGGCCGCGGCGACGTCGATCAGCAGCGCGCCGAGGTCGCGCGAGCCGTCGATGCCTTCGAGCTGCTGGATCAGGAACTTGGACAGTGTCGTGCGGCCGAGATGCATGGGGGTGTCCTTTTGCTGATCGGTCCAGTCTCCACTTGGGGGAGAGCGTTGCGGTGCCGAGGTCGAACACGCGACTCGCGCGGATGTCCGGCGACTCGATGGTGCTGAGGTCGTCGACCGTCAGCTCTTTGTCGGGGTTGGCGAACAGCCGGCTCGCCTGCCGCAGCCGCGCACGGTCGAGCGCGTTGCGCACGCTGCGGGCGTTGGCGAACTGCGGCTGCGCGGATGCGGTGCGCGATGTAGTCCTGGAAAACTTCGCGTGCGCCGGGGCCGAAGCGGTAGTTCTGCTGCTCGAGCATCATCTCGGCGATCCGCAGCAGCTCGCCCTCGGCGAAGTCCGGGAACTCGAGGTGATGCGCGATGCGCGATCGCATGCCCGGGTTCGACTGGAAGAACGTCTCCATGCGATCGCCGTAGCCCGCCAGGATCACGACGAGGTCGTCGCGGTTGTTCTCCATCACCTGCAGCAGGATCTCGATCGCTTCCTGGCCGTAGTCGCGCTCGTTGTCGGGCCGGTAGAGGTAGTACGCCTCGTCGATGAACAGCACGCCACCCATCGCTTTCTTCAGCACTTCGCGCGTCTTTGGCGCGGTGTGGCCGACGTACTGGCCGACGAGGTCGTCGCGCGTCACCGCAATCAGGTGGCCTTTGCGGATGTAACCGAGTCGGTGAAGGATCTGCGCCATGCGCAGCGCGACGGTCGTCTTGCCCGTGCCCGGGTTGCCCGTGAAGGACATGTGCAGGCTCGGCGTCTGTGCCTGCAGGCCCTGGTTCATGCGCAGGCGGTCGATGACGAGCAACGCTGCGATGTCGCGGATGCGTGCCTTCACCGGGGCGAGGCCGACGAGGTCGCGCTCGAGTTCATCGAGCACGTCGCCCGCCTGGGACTGCGCCATCACGTCCGCGACGGTGCGCGCGGTCTCTTACTCCCACTCCCGCTTCAGTGGAAGAAGGTTGGGGTGCAGGGCTATTGACTGAGCCCTCACCCGACCTGCGGCCGACCTCTTCCGCCGGGGCGGGAGAAGTGCGGGCGGGAGCGGTGTCGACGCCTTCACCGAGCCTGGAATGTTGTACATCGCGTAGCGTGCCTACTGCGCCGTCGGGGCTGACTTACTTGCGGTACCGCTCGCCTTCCGCACGGTCGGCTTCGTACCCGCGGATCGTGTAGCGCATCGTGCGACCGTTGGTCTCCTGCCGCACCAGGCCGAAGCCCGGCTCGACCGCAGGACGGTTGACGATGAAGCTCATCACGATCGTCTCCACGCCGCGCGTCGAATCGAACGCGACCAGCCGGATGTAGTGCGCCGGGAACGTGTCGCGACAGCTCTTGAGTTCCAGCATCACACCGGCCGCGTCGTTCAGGTCGAACATCGGCATGCCGAACATTTCCCAGTACGTGTTCCGGGGGTGCGGGTCGTCGGTGTACTCGACGGCCCAGGCGTAGCCCTTCTTCAGGCCGTACTCGATCTGCAGCGTGATCTCGGCGTCGGTCAGGTCCGGGAGGAAGCTGAACTGGCCCTGCGTGAGGCGCCCGGTCGGATTGGTCATCATGATCGTGGTCTCCGTGCGTGCGGGTCAGTTGGACGCGGTCGGCGTGACGGCGTAGTCGGACGTGTCGGTCGACGTGTAGTTGAAGGTGATGTCGCCCCACGTATCGAGCGCCTGCTTGAGCGGTGTGCAGAACTGCGCCGCCTTCTTCAGGATCTCCGGACCTTCGTTGACGATGTCCTTGCCTTCGTTGCGCGCCTTCACCATGGACTCGAGCGCCACGCGGTTGGCGACGGCGCCGGCCTGGATGCCGGCCGGGTGACCGATCGTGCCGCCGCCGAACTGCAGCACCACGTCGTCGCCGAACAGGTCCAGCAGCTGGTGCATCTGGCCGGCGTGGATGCCGCCGCTCGCGACGGGCATGACCTTCTTCAGGTCGGCCCAGTCCTGGTCGAAGAACAGCGCCGCGCGGCAGGTCCTGCTTCGTGTAGCTGTCGCGGCAGACGTTGTAGTAGCCCTGCACGGTGAGCGGATCGCCTTCGAGCTTGCCGACGGCCGTGCCGGCGTGGAGGTGATCGCAACCCGCGAGCCGCATCCACTTGGCGATGACGCGAAAGCTGACGCCGTGGTTCTTCTGCCGCGTGTACGTGCCGTGCCCGGCGCGATGCATGTGCATGATCATGTCGTTCTTGCGGCACCAGTTGGCCATGCTCTGGATCGCCGTGTAGCCGATCACGAGGTCGACCATGACGATGATCGAGCCCAGGTCCCTGGCGAACTCGGCGCGCTCGTACATGTCTTCCATCGTCGCCGGCCGTGACGTTCAGGTACGAGCCCTTCACTTCACCCGTCGCGGCGCTCGCCTTGTTCACCGCGTCCATCACGTACAGGAAGCGGTCGCGCCAGTGCATGAACGGCTGCGAGTTGATGTTCTCGTCGTCCTTCATGAAGTCGAGGCCGCCCTTCAGGCCCTCGTACACGACGCGGCCGTAGTTGCGGCCCGAGAGGCCGAGCTTCGGCTTGGTGGTGGCGCCGAGCAGCGGGCGGCCGAACTTGTCGAGACGCTCGCGCTCGACGACGAGACCCGTGGGCGGGCCCTTGAAGGTCTTCACGTACGCGACCGGGACGCGGATGTCCTCGAGCCGCGCGGCCTTGAGCGGCTTGAAGCTGAATACGTTGCCGATGAGGCTCGCGGTCATGTTCGCGATCGAGCCTTCTTCGAACAGGATGATGTCGTAGGCCACCCAGGCGAAGTACTGGCCCGGGATGTTCGGCACCGGCTCGACCTTGAAGGCCTTGGCGCGGTACGTGTCGCAGGCCGTCAGGCGGTCGGTCCACACCACGGTCCAGGTCGCGGTGCTCGATTCGCCGGCCACGGCCGCCGCCGCCTCGACCGGGTCCACGCCTTCCTGCGGTGTGATGCGGAACAGGCAGATCGTGTCCGTTTCCTTGGGCACGTAGTCGGCGTCCCAGTACCCCATCTGCCGGTACTTGAGGACGCCGGCGCTGTAGCGCTTCTTCTTGTCGGTGATCTGGGTGCGGTCGGCGACGATTTCAGGTGCGGTGGCCATGCCGGGCCCTCTGTGTGGGGATTGATATGTGGCGACCATGGTGGAGGGCTCGATCATTGCGATGAAGTCATATATTCTGATCCCAGCATTCAGCATCCCTGAATGATCACGAGAGATAGGGGACGCTCACCTGTTCTCGGAAATAGGTGAGCGTCCCCTGTTTCCGAGCGAGCACCCCCCATTTCGATGAAAAACGTGTCCCTCCGGCAGCTGCGGGTCTTCGCCTCGGTCGCGAAGCACCTGAGCTTTGCCCGCGCAGCCGAGGAGCTGAACCTCTCGCCGCCCGCCGTTTCGATGCAGATCAAGGAGTTGGAGGCCGAGGTGGGCTTGCCGCTGTTCGACCGGACCAGCCGCAAGGTCTCGCTGACCACGGTCGGGGAGTACCTGCTCGCCTACACCCGTCGCGTGCTCGTCGCCATGCGCGATGCCGAGGACGTGGTCGCCCGCTTCCGCGGCCTCAAGACCGGCACGCTCGACGTGGGCATGGTCAGCACGGCCAAGTACTTCGTGCCGCGCCTGCTCGCCCACTTCCGCAACGAGCACCCCGGCGTCGACATCCGGCTGCAGGTCTGCAACAACCGCGACGAGGTCGTGACACTGATGCAGCAGGGCGCGGTCGAACTCGCGATCATGGGACGGCCGCCGCAATCATGGCCCACGCGCGCGGAACCATTCGCGATGCACCCGCACGTGCTGGTGACGGCAATCGACCACCCGTTCACGCAGATGGAACGCGTGCCGGCACGCGCACTGCAGGAAGAGAGCTTCATCGTGCGCGAGCCGGGCTCGGGCACGCTCGCGGCGCTCGACGAATTCATGCTGGCGCACCACATGAAGGCACGCGTTGCGATGCAGATGTCGAGCAACGAGGCGATCAAGCAGGCCGTGATGGCCGGCATGGGGATCTCGCTGCTCTCGCTGCACACGCTCGGGCTCGAGCTCGACCACGGCCTGATCGCGGTGCCCGAGGTGCAGGGATTGCCGGTGATGCGGCGCTGGCACATCGTCAACAACCAGGCGAAGACGCTCTCACCGGCGGCGGAGGCGTTCCGCTACTTCATCCTCGAACGCGGCGAAGCGTTTCTCGCGGAGCAGTTTGCGCGGCATGACGTCTCGCACGCTGGCGCGCGGTTGGCGCAGGAAGCCTGACCACCGATTGTGTTGGTCATACCGTGCCAATACCGTCGCAGCATGAGAATCAGGCCGGGCTGAGCAGGGTCAGTTCGGTCCTGCCCAGCAGGCGAAGAAAGCCGCGGTCGAACGTGACGAGGTGTTCGCCGAGCGTCTGCACGGCCGCCGCAATCCAGGCATCGGGGACGTCGTTGCCGCCGGCAGAATGATCGCGCAGCAACCGGCGCAACGCCGGCCACTCGCGGCCGAGTTCAACAATCTCGACGCCCGGGACCGCCAGCAGCGAATCGACGTACGCGACCGCGGCTGATGGCGGCGCGGGTTCGCGAAAAATCCTGGCATGGGTGGCCAGGCGCAGGAAACCCGCCACCACCATGGGCAGCAAGACGAAGCTTCGCCCCGTCGCGGCACCGGACAGGCCGGCCTGAAGACACGCGAGCGCAACCTCGTGTTGGGGATGATCGCGCCGGAACGCGGCCAGCAGCACGTTGACGTCAGGTGTCATCGTCGGCCGCGTCCATGAGAAATCTATTCGACAGGGGATTTACGCCCTGCACCAGACCGCCGCGACCCGCGTACACGGCAATTGCCGGCTCCGCCACTTTCCCGGCGCCCTGGCGTCGCAACCTCAATCGCAGGCGCAGGCCATCTTCAATCAGGGCGGTGAGGCTGCGGCCCTCGCGCGCGGCAAGCGCCTTGGCCCGCACCAGCAACTCGTCATCGAGATCCAGGGTTGTCTTCATGGGCCCAATAATACAGAAATCTGTATCTGGGTCGTCGACCCGGTTTTTGACGAGTTCCTACAGATTGAAGAACTGCAGCTCGCCGAACTCGAACGCCTTGCTGCAGGTGCCGGCCCCCGGCTCACCCAGACGCTGCGGCCAGCGCCCGCGCCTCCTGCAGGCAGTCCGCATAGCGTTGCACGCGTTCCGCCGCGGGCATGCGCCACCTGTTCGCAACCCAGCGACTCGAGCGCGGCCTCGATCGAAAAGCGCTCGTGCTGCTCCTGGAACTCGCGGTGCGTCCACATGCCCGTCGGCGGATCGAACTCGTACAGCGGCAGGAAACAGTGCCCCTGCTGCGCGACGAAATCGACCGCGTCCGTGATGAACTGCGCATCCGCATCGTCCATCGCATAGTGAAAGCCCGACGCGGCACCAGCCGGGCTTGATGCCCTGGAAGCCCTTGCGCACCCAGTCGCGGTACTGCTCCGAGGTCGCCTGGTCGATGCCCAGCAGGCGGTGGCCATACGGGCCGGCACACGAACAGCCGGCGCGTGACTGGATGCCGAACAGGTCGTTGAGCAGCACCGTCACGAACTTCGGATGCAGGTAACGTCCGCGCGCGTCGCGCAGGTTGAACGACACGATACCGATGCGTCGTCGCGGATCCGGGTTGCCGAGCACCTCGATGTTCGCGTTGGCCGACCACTGCTGCATCGCGCGACGCAACAGCTCGTGCTCGCGCGCCTCGATGCGCTCGACGCCGATCTCCTGCTTGAGGTCCATCGCCAGCGCCGCCTTCATCGTCTGCAGCACGCCCGGCGTGCCCGCCTTCTCGCGTTCTTCGATGTCCGCGATGAAGTCCTGGTCCTGCGGACTGACGTAATCGACGGTGCCGCCGCCGGCGACGCTCGGCGGCAGGTCGCGTGAATACAGCCGCTCGTTGAAGACGAGCACGCCGCTCGACCCCGGGCCGCCGAGGAACTTGTGCGGCGACAGGAAGACGGCGTCGTACGAGGCGTCGCCCCGCCGCGTCCGGCGCTGGATTCATGTCGATCTCGACGTAGGGCGCGCTCGCGGCGTAATCGAAACACGCGTACGCATCGTGGGCATGCAGCAGCCGCGCGATCTCGCGCGTCGGGGAGCGCATGCCGGTGACGTTGGACGCCGCCGAGAACGAACCGATGCGCAGTCGGCCCTGGTACTCCGGCAACTGCAGCAAGTGCTCGCAGGTGCTCGACGTCCACGCTGCCGTCGGCCGCGAGGTTCACTTCGACGACCGTGGCGAGTCCCTGCCGCCAGGTGACTTCGTTGCTGTGGTGCTCGTAGGGCCCGACGAAGACGACCGGCTGCCGCGACTGCTGGAAGCGGCGAAACTCTTCGAACTTCGCCTCGCCCAGGAAGGCGCGCAGCTGGTCCCCCACCACCTTGCGCGTGGCGGGTGGCAAGCGCCACGCCGAGGATCTGCTGCAGCTTGTCGATCGCACCGGTGGCGCCGGTGCCGCAGGCCACGATGCGCCCGTGCGGACCGGCGTTCACGGCACGCTTGATGGTGCGCTCCGCTTCGTGCAGCAGGCGGCTCATGCTGCGACCCGTCAGGTCGTCCTCGGTGTGGGTGTTGGCGTAGATGCGCTGCAGGCGCTGCAGGTAGCGCTCTACGAACAGCAGGCAGCGGCCCGACGCCGTATAATCGCAATAGACCATCAGCCGCTTGCCGAACGGCGTCTCGAACGCCGAATCGATGCCGACGATCTGCGAGCGCAGGAAGTCGAAGGTCAATGGCTGTTGCATCGGCCGATTCTAACCCTGCGCCGCGCCGCGCATCGCAGCGTCCGATCCGGGGCCTTCCCCCGAGCGCGTGTCTGCCTTTTCAAGCTCGGGGGAAGGCCCCGGATCGGACGCCACGGTGTGCTGTGCGCACTTTCCGACTGTTCGCGGCCTTTGCCGCGGCGCTACCATGAAATGCCGGATGACGTCGGCGACGAGAGACGGGAGAACGGCCATGTTGCATGAGCACGTTTCGATCACCCAGGTCGGGGCGCCCGGACCCCGAACTCCACAACTCCCCGATCGCCGTCGAAGAAGACATCGATACCGACGTCGTGCGCCAGCAGGTGCCCGGCGATGCGGTGTGCTGGTTCAACGGCAGCGAATTCGGCAACGGCGACTTCGTCGCGAGCGGCTCGCAGGTCCTGCGGTGCAGCTACGGCGTCTGGATCGAAGCGGGTTCGATCGACGACCGCAGCCCGTAAGCGACCGCGGCAGGCGCGGCGGCAGCCAGAACCGGACCACGGCACCCTCCTCGCCGTCGGTCCGGTTGCCTGCTTCGAGCGTGCCGCCGTGCGCCTCCACGATCTCACGGCACAGCGTCAGGCCGAGCCCGCTGCCGGCGGGCTTGGTCGAGTAGAACGGCAGCAGCGCGTTGGTCAGCACGTCCGGGCTCATGCCCGAGCCGCGGTCGCGCACCTCGACGGTCCAGCCGCCGCGCGCGGATCGCACCGCGACGACGGTCGACGACGGCGGCGAGCCGGCTTCCGTGGCGTTCTTCAGCAGGTTGATCATCACCTGTTCCAGCTGCGATTCGTCGAACCAGCCCATCTCGCCCGGCACCAGGCCATCCAGCGCGAACGGTGCGACCGCCTGCAGCGAATCGAGAAAGCGGCGCCAGTCGACGCGGCTCGCGCGCGGCTTCGGCAGCTTGGCGAAGCGCGAATAGCCGTCGACGAACTGCGCGAGGTGCGACATCCGCTCCTCGATCGCGCTGAACACGCGCGTGAGCTGCGCCGTCTCGGGTTGCAAGGCGAGGCGCTGACCCGACTGCGCCAGCGATGCGATCGGCGCCACCGAGTTGTTGATCTCGTGCGCGATGACGCGGATCACGCGCTTCCAGATCGCCACTTCCTGGGCGTTGACCTCGCGCGTGAGCTGCTTCAGCAGGCGCAGCCGGTGCGGCTGCCCGTTCAGCAGGAACTGCCGGTGCGAAACGTGGAAGACCTCGGCGTCGTCCTTGATCGTCGTGGTGAAGAGCCGGTCGCGTGTGTCCTCCAGCGCCTCGCGCAGCGAAGGCGGCATCGGCTCGAGCAGCGGCGAAAGCGCCAGCCCTTCGAGCTTGCGCCCCGCGCACAGCAACTGCCTGGCCGCCAGGTTGGCGTAGAGGATCGTGCCGGTGGCGTTGGTCAGGATCAGCGCCAGCGGCGACGCCTGGATCACCGTGTCGAGCAGCAGTTCGCGCTGGAACAGGTCCTGGCGCTGGCTGCGGAGCGTGCCGCCGAGCGCGTTGTACGCGGTCACCAGCGCGCCGCAGCTTCGCATCCGGCGGCTCGGCGATGCTCACGCTGTAGTCGGCGTCGTGCAGGCTCGAAATGCCGTCCGCGAGCGCGTCCAGCAGGAGTTCCTGCTGCCGCAGCGAACGCCTCACCCACCACGCCAGCGCCCCGTAAGCGACCGTCGCGCACGCCATGGCCGCGACGCGATACGGCAGCTCGAGGTCAACGAGCGCGAGCGCGCCGAGCGTCACGAGCCCGAGCAGGGCGAGAAAGAGGGAGACCCTCCGTTGCCGCATGGGTCAGTGTCCGTCCGGGGTGCCGGTGGCGATGCCGAGCTTTTCCATGCGCCGGTACAGCGACTGGCGTGAGAGGCCGAGTTCGCGCGCCGCCTTGGCGATCACACCCTCGTGCCGCGACAACGCGCTCTCGATCTCGCCGCGGTCGGGCTCACGGACCGGCAGCGCCTCCCACGTTCCCGACCCACCGGAGCCCGGCAGCATCAGGTCGGACGCGGCGATCCGCGTCGAACTCGCGAGCAGGCACGCGCGGCGAATGCTGTTGCGCAGCTCGCGCACGTTGCCGGGCCAGTCGTGGCGGACCAGTGCGCGCTCGGCGTCCGCGAGCAAGCCGTAGCCGGGCTCGAGGAAATGCCTTGCCAGCGGCAGGATGTCGTCGCGGCGATCCGCGAGCGGCGGCACCTGCAGCTCGATTACGTTGAGGCGGTAGTAGAGGTCTTCGCGGAAACGGCCCTGCCGGATGGCGTCGCCGAGCGGCGCATTGGTCGCCGAGACGATCCGTACGTCGACCTTGCGGGTCTGGCTCGAGCCGAGTCGCTCGAATTCGCCGGTCTGCAGCACGCGCAAGCAGCTTCGCCTGTCCCGTCATCGGCAGGTTGCCGATCTCGTCGAGGAACAACGTGCCGCCGTGCGCTGCTTCGAAGCGGCCTTCGCGAGCCTTGGCCGCACCGGTGTAGGCACCGGCCTCCGCGCCGAACAACTCGCTTTCGAGCAGGTCGGCCGGCAACGCGCCCGTGTTCACCCGCACGAACGGCCCGCCCTTCGACGTGGAGTTGGCCTGGATGATCTCGGCCAGGATCTCCTTGCCAGCGCCGTTGGGACCCGGTGATCAGCACCGGCACGTTGGCACGCGCCACCTGCGTGGCCATCTGCACCACCGCATGCATGGCGGCGCTGCGATACACGATGCCGCGCAGGTCGAACCGCGCGGCCAGTTCGGCGTGCGAGCGATCGACACGCGCCAGGCGTTCACGCTCCGCCGTCAGCGCCGCGTGCAGCTGCAGCAGGTTGCGCACGGTCGTCACCAGCCGCGCGTTGTCCCACGGCTTGGCGAGGTAGTCCGCTGCGCCCGCCTTCACCAGTTCGACCGCGGTTTCGAGCTGCGTCCACGCGGTGAGCAGCACCACCGGCAGGTCGGGCTGGGCTGCACGCAACGAACGAAACAGCGTGATGCCCTCGTCGCCCGAGGTCGCCTCGCGCTGGAAGTTCATGTCCTGGATGACCAGGTCGATGCCTCCCCGCGCCACGCGTTCCAACCCTTCGCGCGGCGAGGAGGCGCATTCGACCTTCGCTCCCTCGAGCGTCAGCAGGACATCGAGCGCCGTGCGCACGGCGTCGTTGTCGTCGATGACCAGTAGCGTACGTCCCTGCATTCCGCTGGCAGCCACCTGTTCGGCGTCGAGTTCAGACCGTGCGGGTGGCGATGGCCGGCGAGACCATCGAAGCGCGACGCGCGGGCCGGAGCGCAGCCGCGAGGCTGACGATCCAGAGCCCAACCACCCCCAGCAGCAGATAATAGAGCTTCAGTCGCGGGAGTTCGAACGTCGTGCTGAGCCAGTACCCCAGCACCAGCGCCAGCACGCAGCCCAGCGCCACGCCCACCGACGTGATCAGCCAGTTCTCGGCCAGGAAGTACTTCAGGATGTCGGTGCGACGGGCTCCGACCGCCCGCCGGGTGCCGATCTGCTTGGTGCGCGTGCTGACGTTGAACGCCGCCAGCCCGAAGATGCCGAGCGCCGCGATGCCCGAGCAGCAGTGCGATGACCACGCCCAGGTAGACGGCCATGGCGCGGTCGTCCGCGTAGGTGTTGGCCGCGATGTACTCCAGCGAGCGCACCTTCAGGATCACGCGACCGTTGTCCACCTTGTTCAGTGCCTCCTCGGCCTGCTTCATCAGCGCATCACGCTGGCCCGGCTTCGCGCGAACCATGTAACGCGCATACGTCTCGTCCGGGATCACCGGGAACAGGGCGACGTTGCCGACCTTGTCCCAACCCGGCCACGAGCCGTGCATGTGGTCGATGATGCCGAGGATCGTGACCGGCTGGCTGGTGCCGGAATAGATCGTCTTGCCGAGGGCGGACTCCTTCGGAAACAGCTCCTTGGCCACATCCTGCGTGACCAGGATTCCCGAGGGCGTGAACGAACTGTTGCGCGGCGGCTTCGTGACGATCGTCGCATCGAAGTTGCGCCCTGCGGTCAGCTTGACCCCGAACGTGTCGAGGCCCTGCTCGTCCACCTCGAAATAGTTGATGTCGCGCGCGCCGGCCCTTCTCGTTGGGCTCGGTGAACATCGACGTGCTGGATCCGCCGCCCGACAGCGGCACGGCATTGACGACCGTGGCCGCCACGACGCCGGGCAGGCTGCGCAGGATCTGCAGGTCCTCGCGCATCGTCACTTCGCCCTGGTAGCGTGTCGCTCGACGGCACCCAGCCGACGAAGAAGATGTTGGGCACGTCGATGCCCGGGTCGCGGTTCACCTTCTCGAACCGCTGCACGATGATGTACAGCGAATTGACGACGATCGCGAGCGCCAGCGCGATCTGCAGCGCCACCAGGATGGCGCCCGTCGGGCTGCGGCGCAGCGAACTGAGGATTGGCTTGATGTCCATGTTCGGTGTGTCCTTCGAACTTACTGCGTCTTGAGGTAGACGGCCGGCGCGGTGCGGCCGATGCGCCACGAGGGGTACAGGCCCGCGATCGCACCGGCGAGCAGCGCCAGCGCCGAGCGTGACGAGCACGACGACCGGATCGATCTGCCGTCAGCCGCTCGTACGAGCTGCCGTTGAAGTCCGAGCTGTAGATCGCGCGGATGCCGGCCAGGCCGCCGATCGGCGAGCAACAGGCCGAGCACGCCGCCGGCGAGGCCGAGCAGCAGCACCTCCGTCATGTGCTGGCGGATGATGTCGCGCCGGCTCGCACCGAGCGCACGCCGCAGCCCGGTGAGCGGCGCCGCGTTCAGGAACTTGGCGAGCAGCAGGCCCACGACGTTGACCAGGCACACGCCGAGGAACATCAGCGCGATGCCGATCAGCACGCGGTTGTCCTTCTGCACGACCTCGTTGCGGTCCAGCCACTGCTCGACGTCGTACAGCCGGTTGTTGAGCTTGCGCGGCATGCGTCCCGCGGCCTTCTGGCTGCGCGCGTAGTTGTCGACGAAGGCCTGGTACTTGTCGCGATCGGCGACGGTCGGCAGCTCGGCCCACAACTGCAGCCAGACGCATTCGGAGTTCAGGAAGTCCTGGTAGCCCTCGCCGGTCTCCGGCTTCCAGCAATTGACGTTGCCGTACACCGGCAATTCCAGCGCCTTGCCCCAGCCGTACGGGACGTAGGCATCCTCGGCCTCCTCGAACGCGCCGTTGTTGAGGTCGAAGAACTTGGGGCTCGGGTTCCACGGCTTCAGCACGCCCACCACGCGGTACTCGACCTTGCCGAGCTTGAGCATCTGGCCGACGCTGTTGGCGCCGCCGAACACCTTCTCGTTGGTCTCGTGACTCAGCACGACGACCGGCTGCGGACCTTCATCGGCCGCGGCGTCCCAGCCCTGGCCGTAGGCGAACGGCACGTCGAACATGCCGAAGAACTCGTGCGACGTCACGCGCAGCTGGGAATTGAACGGCTTGACGCCTGCGCGCTCCGGCATCAGCAGCGCGCCTGACTTGTACATGACCACGCTGCGCGACGCGGCCTTGGCGCCGTGCAGGTACATGGCGTCGCGGTAGGTCAGCAGCTGCGGCGGGTTCTCGGGCTTCTCGTCGTCGTAGGGACGCTCGGCGCTCCACGTGTCGAGCGTCACCGCATACAGCTGGCTGCTCTTCTGCGGGATCGGGTTGGTCGCCATCGCGTGGTAGATCGTGAACGTCACCGTGCAGACGGCGATGCCGAGCGCGATCGCGAGCACCATCAGCGCGGAGAGTCCCGGATGGCGCTTCATGCTGTCGAGCGCCAGGCGCAGGTCGTAGGAAAACATGGTCGAGCCTCCTTGCCCGGGTCAGCCGTAGGTCGCGTCGGCCGCGGGCGGGTGCAGCACCGTCACCGATGGCCGCGTGCGCCTCGTACGGCTTGTAGTCGGTGATCTGGCCGTCGATGACCTGCACGTTGCGGTGCGCGCGGCGCGCGAGTTCCGGGTCGTGCGTGACCATCACGATCGTGGCGCCCATGCCGTTGATCTGCTCGAGCAGGTCCATGACCTGGCGCGCCATCAGCGAATCGAGGTTGCCGGTCGGCTCGTCCGCGAGCAGCAAGGCCGGGTCGCCCGCGAGCGCGCGCGCAATGGCGACGCGCTGCTGCTGGCCGCCCGACAGCTGCGACGGCAGGTGCTTCGTGCGCGAGGAGAGCCCCACCAGGTCGAGCGCGGAGTTGATCCGCTCGCGCCGCTCGGCCGCCGGCATGCGACGGTAGCGCAGCGGCACGTCGACGTTGTCGAACACGTTGAGGTCGGGGATCAGGTTGAAGCTCTGGAAGATGAACCCGATCTTGTGGTTGCGGACCTGCGAGCGCGCGTCGTCGTCGAGCTTGCTCACGTCCACGCCGTCGAGGCGGTAGCTGCCGGAATCGAACGTCTCGAGCAGGCCCGCCACGTTGAGGAACGTGGTCTTGCCCGAGCCGGACGGCCCGGTCACCGCCACGAACTCGCCCTTGTCGACCTTGAGGCTGAACTCGCGCAACGCATGCGTTTCGAGCAGGTCGGTCCGGTAGGCCTTGGTCACCTGGGTCATTTCGAACATGATTCGTCCTCTTGCGTTCGTTCGTCAGTCCGCGAGCATCACGCGCGGCGCATTCTTGAAATCTTCGGTGTCGGAAATCACGACCTGGTCGCCCGCGGCGAGGCCGTCGATGATCTCGATCTCGCGCACGCTCACGGCGCCGGTCTTGATCGGGCGCCGCTCGGCGACGCCGTCCTGCACGACGTAGGCCGTGGCGCCGCCACCGGCTTCGTAGAAGCCGCCGCGCTCCACCTTGAGCACGTTGTCGCGCTTGTCCATCAGGATGCGCACCGAGACGCGCTGGTTCTGGCGCAGGCCGGCCGGAATTTCGCGCAGGCGCACGCGTCCGGTCACTTCGCCCTGGCGCACTTCCGGCGAGATCGCGCTCACTTCGCCGGCGTAGGTCTTGCCGCCGTACGAGACGTCGGCCTGCATGCCGACGCCGATGGTCCCGGCGTAGGTCTCGGCGACGCGGAACTCGATTTCGAGCGCCGACAGGTCGACGACGGTCAGCAGCGCGGCGTCCTGCTGCACGGCGGCCTTCTGCGTCACCGCGAGGTTGCCGACGATGCCGTCGACCGGGGACTTGAACTGCGAGTTCGCCGACACGGCGCTCGAGGTCCTCGACCAGCAGCTGCTGCCGGTCTCGCTGCAGGCGTCGGGTCTGCAGCTCGAACTCGAGGCCTTCCTTTTCGAGACCCGCGGTCTCGACCGCGTGGTGATGCGTGAGCTTCGCCTCGTCCAGTTCGTCCTGGGCGCGCTGGTAATCGCGCTGGCTGATGATCCGCTGGTCCCACGACGTCTGCGCCCGGGCAAATTCCCGCTCGGCGGCACGGATCGCGACGCCGGCCATGTCCGCGTTCTGCTGGCTCTGCAGGATCTTGCGGCGCACGTCGATCTCCTGGCGGCGCAGGTCGACGACCAGGCTCTCGAGCGTGGCACGCTCGCGCTCGAACTCGTTCTTCAACCCGGGGCTGACGACGGTGGCGAGCAGGTCGCCCTTCTTGACGGTGTCGCCCGCATTGCGGTTGAGCGTGACGGTGCCGGCCGCGGGCGCATACAACGTGGGACTGACGGCAGCCACGACGGTGGCCTGCGCCGCGACGTCGCTGAGGAACTCACCGCGCGTCACCTGTCGCGATGCGCACGCGATCGAGGGCAACGGTCGCGTCCGTCGACGCCCAGCCCTTCAGGAACCACGCGAGGCCCGCAACGCCGAGCACGAGCAGCGCGACCGCCGCGGCGATGTGGACGCGTCGATCGTGCCGCCAGCCGCCGGCCTGCTCGACGACGCGATCCTGGCCGTCGGTGCTGCGCATGCCCGGCGGGGAAATCTTCTCTGGGGTTCGCTTGAGGGTGGCGATGGACATGTCAGTGGCTTGGATGCGTGAGACTCGGTTTAGGTTTGCAGGGATCGTGCCAAACACCATGCATCGCGCAAGCCACTGTTTCGAAAGCGATTTTTGATGTCGGCGCGACGCATCCGCGCAGGTGTCCGGGTGTCCGACTGCGGACAGCGGACACTTTCGCGGACACTTTCGCCGAGCCGGACGGAAGTGACATAGTTCGGGACCACCTGAGGAGATCGATCGCATGGACATTCGCGGGCAACGTCGCAGCTCGAACATCGAGGACCGCCGTGGCATGTCGCCGGTGCGCAAGGGCGTGGGCCTCAGCATCGGCGGGATCCTGTTCCTGCTCGTGCTGAGCTTCTTCGGCATCAACCCGCTGCCGTTCCTCGGCGTCGCGACGAAGCAGACCCAGGTGGAGCTGCAGCAGTCGTCGCAGCCCTACCAGGAGTCGGCGAGCGAAGCGCAGCTCAGCGAACTCGCCGGCGTGACGCTCGCGCAGACCGAGGAGACCTGGGGCAAGCTGTTCGGGGGCAAGTACTCGCCGCCGACGATGGTGATGTTCAGCGGGCAGACGGAATCCGCGTGCGGCACCGGCCAGGCCGCGATGGGACCGTTCTATTGCCCGCTCGACCAGAAGGTCTACCTCGACCTTTCGTTCTTCCAGGAGCTCGAGCAGAAGTTCGGCGCACCCGGCGACTTTGCCCAGGCCTACGTGATTGCCCACGAAGTCGGTCATCACGTGCAGAACCTGACGGGCACGGCCGAGAAAGTGCAGCAGGCGCAGCAGCGCGCGAGCAGCAAGGCCGAGGCGAACCAGTACTCCGTGATGCTGGAGTTGCAGGCGGATTGCTACGCCGGCGTGTGGGCGCGCGACGCGGCGCCGCGCCTCAACATCACCCAGCAGGACATCGACGAAGGCATGCGCGCCGCGTCGGCCATCGGCGACGACACGCTGCAGCGCGCAACCCAGGGCCGCGTCGTGCCCGATGCGTTCACGCACGGCACGGCGGAACAGCGCAGCCGCTGGCTGATGACGGGGATGAACTCGGGCGATCCGAACGTCTGCGACACCTTCAACGCGCGGCAGCTCTGACTTCCGGAAATAGGGGACGCTCTACCTTTCGCGTTCCGGGAAGGCAGATAGTCGGTGAGCTCAGCGTCCGTCCGGCATGCCCGTCGCGCTGGAAAGGCTGACCGCGCCGCGTCTGCGGGAGAGGTCGCGCGTAGCGCGGGTGAGGGTCGCGCGCAGACTGCCGAGGTGAGCGTCCCCTTCCCGCATGCGGGAGCGGGTTCAAAGGTCGACCTTGCCGCCGTACCCCGTCAGCTCGAGGTAGCCGCGACCGACTTCCTCGCCAGTCGCCTCGTCGATCAGGCGGATCGGGCCTTCCCAGTAGAGAATGCCGGTCGTCGGACGTGAATCGAGTTCGGCATCGAGCAGCAACGGCTCGACGCGATAGCGCCGGTCGCCGACCTGCACTCGCCACTGCACCGGGTACGTCACCCCGGTGCGCGGCGAACGCCAGCTCTTGAGCGGCGTCCATTCGACCGCCTCCGGCCCGAAGGTCGTCGCCTCTCCCGGCTCGACGATTCTCACCTCTCCGGCCTGGCGGGAGAGGTCGCGCGCAGCGCGGGTGACGGCTCGCTGTCGCCGATGAGGGGCTCGCAGGTGGCGCTCGCCCAGCGCTCACCGCCCTGCCGGTCGCGCATGCGAAACGCCATCAGCGCCCCGCCGTCGTGCAGGTTCACGCCCAGCCAGTCCCATCCGAGCGCGCTCGCGTCGACGTAGTCGCTCGACCATTCGTGGTCGAACCAGGCCCGGCCGGTGACCTTCCGAGCGCGGCCATCCACCGTCGATTTCGCCGGTCGACCGTCGAGCTGCGGCAGGCTGTAGTAGTAGCTCGCGGCGCGCGGGTCGGGCCCCTTGCGACTGAAGCCTCGCTCACCTTGCAGCAACGGTGGCTGCGTCGACGCCAGCGTGAGGTTGAAGTCGAAGTCCTCACCGCGCACGGTCGTGACATAGCGACCGGGGCTCACCTGCCGGATCGACCAGTCGTCCAGCTTCACGTCGAGCCCGCCCTCGCGGGCGTAGGCCAGGTCGAACCCGGTGCGCGCGCTGCGTTGTGCAGTGACGCAACTTGTCGCTTCGCCGGATCGGCCAACGCGGCATGCGCGAACAGCACCTGGCGCGGCGCGAAGCTGCTGGGGTTGTCCGCGGCCAGGCCCGTGCGTACGCGGAAGAACGTGACCTGGAAGCCACGCGGTGCCTTGACCTTGCTCGACGCCATCGTCGAGCTGGCCCGTGACGTACCACCACTCGATGCGAAAGTCGGGGTGACTGCCTTCGTCGCGCGGAAACTCGAGTTCGTGGCCCGGCACGACGGGTGGATACGTGACCTCGGCGGCAACGAGGGTCGAGCACAGGCACGACATCACGAGCAGGAGGGCCCTCACCAGTCCTCCTTCACCGCGCGAACGACGTCGTCACCCATCGCGCGGCGTCCGCTGAAGGCGGCCGTGGCCGCGGCGGCCAGGACCAGGACGAGGCTGAGCACCGCCAGCAGGCCCCAGGGCACGTGCACGTCCATGGTCCAGTGAAACGACTGCCGGTTGACGACGAAGATCAGGATCATGCTCACGATCGCGCCGACGACGAGACCGGCCGCGACGCCGATCGCGCCGAGCGCCGCGCCTTCGAAGGCGAGCATGCGACCGATCTCGCGCCGCGTGACGCCAAGGTGCCGCAACATGCCGAACTCACCGCGCCGTGCAAGCACCTGCGAGCTCATGCTGGCACTGATGCCGAACAGTCCGATCAGGACGGCGACGGCTTCGAGCAGGTACGTGACCGCGAACGTGCGATCGAACAGCGCCAGCGAGCGCTTGCGGATCTCGCCGGGAATGGCGACGTCGTAGTCGCCGCTGCGCGCGATGGCGTCTCGCAAGCGACCGCTGAATTCAGCCACGTCCGTGCCGTCCCGCAACCAGAGCGCGACCGTCGTGGCGGTGTGCTCGCCGCTCAGCGCAATGAAGGTTTCGCGATTCATCACGATCGATCCTCCGGGACGCTCGTAATCGCGCCACACTCCGCGCACGGTGGCGCGCACGACCTTGCCGCCGAGCGGCAGGTCGAAGTCCGTGCCGACATCAAAGCCGCGCAGGTCCAGTGCGGCTTCCGACGCCCACACTGGTATCGCCCCTTTCGGTGCGGGCCCGGTCGCTGACCGCCGGATCGGAATCACCTGGTCGGCCGTGGATTCGCGGATCGGGCGCGCAATGATGGTGAGGGGCAGTCGCTCGCCGGGCAGCAGCACGTCCTGGAACTTGACGAAGTCCGCACGCGACGATCTCGGGCAGCGCCGTGATGGCACGCTGCGCGTTCACGTCCAGGTACGCGCCAGTCGCGGCCGAGCCCGCACGCACGTAGAGATCCGCGGGCAGGATGCGCTGCATCCAGGCTTCGAGCGACATGCGGAATGAGAAGACCATGATCGCCATCGCCACCATCAGGCTGAAACTGACGAGCACGGCGGCGATGCTGACGGTTGCACGACGCGCCGTGCCGCGGAGCTGGGCCACCGCCACCTGACGCCAGGCGGGACCGTCGATGCGCAGCCGGGCGAACACGGTGGACGCGATGCTGGGCGTCAGGAAAACAGCGCCCAGCAGCAGACACGCGATCGACACGTACCCGGGCAGCGCAATGCCGTCGAGCGGGGGCAACGCGAGCGCGAGAACACCCGCCACGAACAGGGCAAGCGCAATCCGGCCATGCGTGCGTGCCGCCATCGGGGCCTCGTCGCCGGCTTTCAGTGCCGCGGCGGCCGGCACCGACGCGGCTTCGCGCGCGGGCCCGAACGTGGCGACCAACGCCGCACCGGCACCGAGCAGGAAGAAGACGAGGTACTCGCCTGCGCTGACATTGAGCGCGGGTGCCACGCCACGGAAGTAGCCGGCCCCGAGATCGGCACCGAACGCCGCGAGTCCTGCGCGTGCGACGGCTGCACCCAGCAGGACACCCACCGCGGCGCCGAGCGCGCCGACGAGGGCTCCCGACAGCAAAGACGCGGCCAGTTGCTCGCGCACCGTCATGCCCATCGCGTGCAGCAGCGCGATTTCGCGGCGGCGGCGCGCGACAGCGAGCGATTGAGTCGCGTAGACGAGGAACGCTCCGGTGAAGAGGGCCACGAGCGCGAGCGCCGTCAGGTTTGAACGATAGGCGCGGGTCAGGCGCACTGCGTCGTCAGTCGCCTCGCCCGGCGTGACGATCTGCGCGCCTGGCGGCAGCAACGCGGCAATGGCTTCGCGAACGGCCTCACGATCAGCTTGCGGAGCAAGTCGAAGGTCGACGCGGTCGAGCCGCCCCAGCCGCTGCAATCGCCACTGCGCTTCGCCGATGTCGAGCAACCCGACGGGCTGCCGATACGCGCCGGGTGGCAGGACGCCGGCGACGCGCAGGCGCAGACGATCGAGCGCGACCTGCACGTCGAGGTCGTCGCCGACCTCCAGTTCGAGCGACTGCGCGGCCGCCGGACTCAGCCAGATCGAATTCTCCGCGAGCAGGCCCTGTCCCTGTCGCTCGGCCGTTGCACCGGCACTGGCAAGCGCAGGTTGCATCTGCATTGCGCGGAACGGATCGATGCCGATGAGCTTCAGGTTCCGCTCTCGCCCCGGCAGCCGCACCTGCAGTTCGACGACGGGGCTTGCAGCGACGACGCCGGGCACGCCCAGCAGCCGGGGAAACAACGACTCGTCGAAACCCGCGCCTGGCGACTGCACGGCAAGATCGGCGAGCCCGAACAAGGAACGCGACGCGCCCTGCACTTCGTCGGCCGCAACCCGGTTGATCAGGTAGACCGAGAACCCGAGTGCGACGCCGAGTGCGATGGCGAGGACGCCCAACAGCGTGCGACCCGGGGCCTGGCGCAACGGCCCGAACGCCGCTGCGTCGAGCAGCGAGAGTCGCGCGCGCAGTGCGTTGCGGCCGATCGACAGCCACGGCGTTCATGGTCGCAACGTCAGCCCGGCACGCGTCAGCTCGTACACGCGGTCGGTCGAGGCGGCGGCCGCGGCGGAATGCGTGACGAGGATGCCCGCCGCGTTGTCGCGCTTGATCTGGGCGCGCAGCACTTCCAGGATCATCGCGGCATTGTCCGGATCGAGGTTGCCGGTCGGCTCGTCGGCGAGCACCAGCGCCGGACGGTGCGCCAGCGCACGTGCCACGGCGACACGCTGTGATTCACCGCCCGACAGTTCGCGTGGCAGGCTGGACGCTCGATCCGCGAGACCCACGGCTTCGAGCAATTCCATTACCCGATCGTCGGCAGCACGACCCGCCTGCCCGTTCAGCGCCAGGGGCAACGCGACATTGCGAGCGACGCTGAGGTGCGGCAGCAGGTGGAATGCCTGGAACACGAATCCCATGCGGGTGCGACGCACCAGGGTGCGGGCCGTCTCGTCGAGCGTCGCGAGGTCGCGGTCCTCCAGCAGCAGCGCGCCGCTGTCGGGCACGTCGAGGCCGGCGATCAGGTTCAGCAGCGTGGACTTGCCGACGCCGGACTCGCCGACGATCGCGACGTATTCCCCGGGGACCACCGTGAGCGACACGGCGTCGAGCACGCGGCGGCCGGCCGGGCCGCCGAAGGATTTGGAAACACCGCGAAGTTCGAGCATGGGACCTCATCGTAGGCGGTGTGACTTCCGGATTCACGTCTTGCGGGACCGGCCCTTCCTGAGGGGCTTCCAAGCACCGACCCCGTGCGACGCGACCGTCTGGCCCAAGTCCAGTTGGCAGGCCCGGCCGCCGCGCTTCGACGTCCTGAAGCAGGGAATTTGCGAGCCGAATCACTGTCGAACGCGCCGGACAGTTTATTAATCTCTACCCCCTGAATGACCCAGCACCGGAGGCGGTACATGATCCCCTGGCGCGAGAAGTTCCGCGCGTTCGGCATCCATTTCGCGACTACTCTCGTCGTGGCGACAGCCGCCGCCGCGCTCATTTTCCTGGTCTGGTACCCGCCACCTTTCGGCACGATGGTGGGTGGCCTGAAGTTGTTCGCCCTGATCACGGGGATCGACCTCGCCCTTGGACCGCTCGTTTCCCTGGTCATCTACGACAGCCGCAAGTCGCGGCGCGCGCTGTTGTTCGATTACTCGGTCGTCGCCATCGTCCAGATCGTGGCGCTGGGATACGGAATCTATTCGGTGTCGCAAGCCCGGCCAGCGTACGTCGCCTTCGTGAAGGATCGACTTGAAGTCATCGCGGCTGGGGAGATCGCGGAGCGGGACTGGCGGGAGGCCAAAGGCTCGGCTTATGCGTCGCCCCCCTGGCACGGCCCTGAGCTGGTCGCAACGTATGTGAAACCTGCCGACCGCAACGATGCGCTCGACGGCGGCCTCGAAGGTCGCGATGTGGGCGTGCGACCGAAGTTCTACGTCGAGTACGACACGCGGGTCGACGCGAGTCAAGCGCAAGGTCAAGCCGCTGTCCTCACTGGAGCGACGCCATCGGGAATCCGCGCCGTTGGTCGCGGAGAGCCTGCGCGAACTGCGGCGGCCGGCCGAAGATCTCGGCTGGCTCCCCGTCAAGCACTCGCGCGGCTTCTGGACTGCGCTGGTGGACCGGCGCAGTGGCTATCCGGTGAAGTACCTGCCGATCGACCCGTATTGATCGAACGGCGAAATTACTTCTTGCGCGCGGCAGCCTTCTTGCGCGCGGGAGCCTTGGCTTTCGACTTCGCCGGTGCTTTGGCCTTGGCCTTTGCCTTGGACTTCGCCGCAACCTTGGACTTCGCGGGGGCCTTAGACTTCGGTGCCGCTTTCCTGGCCGGCGCCTTGGCCTTGCGCGCGACGGCCTTCGTCACCGCCGCCTTCGTGACGCGGCCCTTGAGCCGCTTGAAGATCGCCGCGCCGAGCTCAGCCGGCGAACGCACCGTGGTGACGCGCGCTGCTTCGAGCGCCGCGAACTTGTCCGCCGCCGTGCCCTTGCCGCCGGAGATGACCGCGCCGGCATGACCCATGCGCTTGCCCGGAGGGGCCGTCACGCCCGCGATGTACGCGACGACCGGCTTGGTGACGTGCTTGCGGATGTACTCCGCGCCCGCCTCTTCGTCGCTGCCACCGATCTCGCCGACCATGATGATGCCTTCGGTCTGCGGATCGTCCTGGAACAGCGCCAGCACGTCGATGAAGTTCATGCCGCGCACCGGGTCGCCGCCGATGCCGACACAGGTGCTCTGGCCGAGGCCGACGTTGGTCGTCTGGAACACGGCTTCGTAGGTGAGCGTGCCCGAACGCGAGACGATGCCGACCCGGCCCTTCTTGTGGATGAAGCCCGGCATGATGCCGATCTTGCATTCGTCCGGCGTGATTACGCCCGGGCAATTCGGGCCGACCAGGCGTGACTTCGAGTCCTTGAGCGCGGCCTTCACCTTGACCATGTCGTTTACGGGGATGCCCTCGGTGATGCACACGATCAGTTCGATGCCCGCGTCGGCGGCTTCGATGATTGCATCGGCCGCGAACGGCGGCGGCACGTAGATCATCGTGGCGTTGGCTTCGGTCTTCGCGACCGCAGCGCGCACGGTGTCGAACACCGGCAGGCCGAGGTGCTTCTCGCCGCCACGACCCGGAGTGACGCCGCCGACGAGCTTGGTGCCGTAATCGAGGCAACCCTGCGAATGGAACGTGCCCTGCTTGCCGGTGAAGCCCTGGCAGATCACGCGCGTGTTCTTGTTGATCAGGATCGACATCGGTTACTTCCTCGCAGCGGCCGCGACGACCTTCTTGGCGGCGTCGGTCAGGTCGGTGGCAACGATCAGGTCGAGGCCGCTCTCGGCGAGCAGCTTGCGACCCTGCGGTGCGTTGGTGCCCTCGATGCGGACGACGACCGGCAAGTGCAGGCCGAGGTCGCGCGCGGCGCCGATCACGCCTTCGGCGATCATGTCGCAGCGGACGATGCCACCGAAGATGTTGACGAGGATCGCCTTGACCTTCGGGTTGTTCAGGATGAGCTTGAACGCGATCGTCACGCGCTCACGCGTGGCGCCGCCGCCGACGTCGAGGAAGTTCGCGGGCGAACCACCGTAGAGCTGGATGACGTCCATGGTGGCCATGGCGAGGCCCGCGCCGTTGACCATGCAGGCGATGTCGCCGTCGAGCGAGACGTAGTTGAGGTCCGCCTCGCCGGCGATCCGCTCCATCTCGTCTTCCTGCGAGGGGTCGCGCATCTCGACCAGCGCCTTCTGGCGGAAGAGCGAGTTGTCCTCGATGCCGATCTTGCCGTCGAGGGCGATGACGTCGCCGTCGCCGTTGACGATCAGCGGGTTGACCTCGACGAGGCTCGCGTCGCAGTCCATGTAGAGCTTGAACAGGCCGCGCGCGATCTGCTCGAACTGCGCGACCTGCTTGCCTGCGAGGCCGAGCCCGAAGGCCAGCGTGCGGCAATGCGAACCCTGGATGCCTGTCGCCGGGTGGATCTCGACGCGGATGATCTTCTCGGGCGTCTTGGCGGCGACCTCCTCGATGTCCATGCCGCCGGCGGCGGAGGCAACGAACGCGACGCGGCCGGTGTCACGGTTGAGCAGCAGGCTCAGGTACAGCTCGCGCTCGATCTTCGAGCCGGTCTCGACGTAGACCTGGTTGATCGGCAGGCCCTCCGCCGACGTCTGCTTGGTCTTCAGGCGCTGGCCGAGCATGCCCGCGGCGGCGCCGCGACGTCGGCCGTCGACTTGACCACCTTGACGCCACCGGCCTTGCCGCGGCCGCCCGCGTGCACCTGGGCCTTGACGACCCAGACCGCGCCTCCGAGGCGCTTGGCGGCGTCGACGGCTTCCTCCGGCGTGGAGGCGACGAATCCCGACGGCACGGGGATGCCGTAGCGGGCGAACAGTTGTTTCGACTGGTATTCGTGGAGGTTCATGGGGCTCGGTCGGGCGGTGGGACGAAGCTCGGCAGTTTACCTCATGTGTGGCCGGCGCTCAGGCGTGACGCGGCCGGCGATCGATCCGGCAAGCCGGGAGAGGTACTGCTAAAGTCCGCGGCCATGGCGGTAGTGCTAAAGGGCGAGCTGACGGAATCCGGGCAGGGGGCCACCGGCATCGAGCTGCCGTGGCGGGTGCTTTCGCTCCTGAACGTGTTCCGGCTGCTGCTGCCGATGCTGCTGTTGCTGGTGTTCTTCTTCAACGCCCCGAACAAGACCATCGGCAATCACCAGCCGGGCCTGTTCATCGGCGTCGCGGTCGCGTATTTCGCGTTCGCGCTGCTCTGCATCCAGACCATCCAGAGTCGCACGCCGGCAGCCGAATGGCAGGCGATCGTGCAGCTCGTCGTCGATGCCATCGCCATCGGCATGCTGATCCACTCCAGTGGCGGCGTTTCGAGCGGACTGACGACGCTGCTGGTCCTGCCGACCGGCGCCACCGCCACTATCCTCGCGCGGCGCTATGCGCTGCTGGGCACTTCGCTGGTGACCCTGGCGCTGCTGACGGAAACGACGATCTCGTTCCTGCAGGGCGAAAGCGCGGGATCCGACTTCCTGATCACCGGCCTGACCGGCGCCAGCCTGTTCGCGATCACGTTGCTCGCCATCCCTTTCGCCGCTCGCCTGCGCGAGAGCGAGGCACTCGCCCGGCAGCGCGAGATCGACCTCGCCAACCTCAACGAACTGAACGAGTTCATCGTCCAGCACCTGCGCGAGAGCATTCTCGTGGTCGACGAGAACGACCAGGTCCGGTTGATCAACGAAACGGCAGCCAGGCTGCTGCATGGCGGTGCCGTGCAGGGTGGCGCGCCGCTCGCGACGGTCTCGCCGCGCCTGTCGTACGTGCTGGACGCCTGGCGCAAGCAATCGTCGGACCGGCGCGACACGGTCGGT
Source organism: uncultured Gammaproteobacteria bacterium (assembly GCA_963743995.1). Classification (GTDB taxonomy): domain Bacteria; phylum Pseudomonadota; class Gammaproteobacteria; order Steroidobacterales; family Steroidobacteraceae; genus RPQJ01. The sequence continues at coordinate 59,414 of CAVUSC010000026.1, forward strand.
GAAATCGTGGGCGCGGATGGCGGAACGGTCATCCGTCCGCACTTCGTGGCCCTGACCGAGACAGGGACCGGTCCCGTGCTGATCTTCCTGGAGGACACCAGCGTCATCGCCGACCGCGCACAGCAGTCGAAGCTCGCGGCCCTCGGCCGCCTGAGCGCGAGCATTGCCCATGAGATCCGCAACCCGGTCGGCGCGATGAGTCACGCCAGCCAGCTGCTGCGCGAATCGCCGACGCTCACCGATGACGACCGCCACCTGACGGACATCATCGAGAAGAATGGCGTGCGCGTGAGTCACATCATCGAGAACGTGCTGCAGCTGTCGCGCCGCGACACGACCAAGCAGGAGCGCTTCGACGTCACGGAGTGGCTGGTCGGGTTCGTCACCGAGTACGAGAAGACGCTGCAGCTCGGACCCCACGGCGTTCAGCATCGAAATGGACCGCAAGGCGCGGTCGCATCGAAGTGCAGTTCGACCCCTCGCACCTGCACCAGGTGCTCTGGAACCTCTGCGACAACGCGTTCCGGCACGGTGCGGGTTCCGACTCGACGGGCCGGGTCGACATCCGGACAGGCCGCCTCGCGGCCACCGGCCGGCCGTTCGTCGAGGTGGCCGACCGTGGCAACGGCGTCGACCCTGCCCAGGCCGAACGCATCTTCGAACCGTTCTTCACCACCGGTGCCGGCGGCACCGGGCTGGGATTGTTCATTTCGCGCGAGTTGTGCCAGACCAACGGGGCGCTGTTGCTCTACGAGCCACGGCCCGGCGGTGGTAGCATTTTCCGCATCATTTTCGCCGACCCGCGCCGCTGGAAGGACTGATGTCTGAACGCAAGTCGACTCCCCGCGCACTGGTCATCGACGACGAGCCGGACATCCGCGAACTGCTGGCCATCACGCTGGGACGGATGAAGATCGAAGTCGCGACGGCGGGCGACTACGCCAGCGCGATCAAGGCACTCGGGCCGGAGCGGTTCGACCTGGTGCTCACGGACATGCGCCTGCCCGACGGGGACGGGCTCGACATCGTCGACTGGATCCAGCATCACCGTCCGGGCGTGCCGGTTGCCGTCATCACGGCGCATGGCAACGTCGAGGCGGCCGTGCGGGCATTGAAGCTCGGGGCCTTCGATTTCATCTCCAAGCCGCTCGACCTCGCGGCCTTGCGCAAGCTGATCACGTCGACGCTGAAGCTGCGGCCCGACGACAGCGCAACGTTCGACGTCACGCAGCCCATCGTCACACCATCGGGTTTGCGCCTGCTCGGCCAGTCGAAGCCGATGCAGCAGTTGCGGCAGATGATCGCCAAGGTCGCGCGCAGCCAGGCGCCGGTGCACATCTGCGGCGATTCCGGCACCGGCAAGGAACTCGTCGCGCGACTGATCCATGACACCGGGCCGCGGCACGACGGGCCGTTCGTGCCGGTGAACTGCGGCGCGATCCCGTCGGAACTGATGGAGAGCGAGCTGTTCGGCCACAAGAAGGGCAGCTTCACGGGCGCCGTGGCCGACAAGGAAGGCCTGATCCACTCGGCCGAGGGCGGCACGCTGTTCCTGGACGAGGTCGCGGACCTGCCCTTGCACATGCAGGTCAAGCTGCTGCGCGTGATCCAGGAAAAATCCATTCGACCCGTCGGCGAGACGCGCGAGACGCCGGTGGACGTGCGCATCCTGTCGGCCACGCACCGCAAGCTCGACGAACTGGTGAAGGCCGGCAAGTTCCGCGAGGACCTGTACTACCGGATCAACGTCATCGAACTCCGCGTGCCTGCGTTGCGGGAACGACTCGACGACGTGCCGCCGCTGGTCGACATGCTGCTCGACCGGGTGGCCGGCGAGATCGACGTGACTCGCCCGCAGATCAGCGACGAGGCGATGGACAAGCTGCTGTCCTATTCGTATCCGGGCAACGTGCGCGAGCTCGAGAACATCCTCGAGCGCGCGGTGACGCTGTGCTCGAACGATCGGATCGAGCCGGAGGACATCCAGCTGAAGCCGGGGCAGTTGCTGTCGGACCTGCCGGAGATGGCGGGACGGGACGTTGCGGTTGGTGAAGCCGGGGCGGATGGGCTGGAGGGACAGTTGGAGCACATCCAGCGCGAGGCCATCGTCCGTGCGCTGGAGCAGACGCGGTATAACAAGACGAAGGCCGCAGAATTGCTCGGGATGACTTTCCGGCAGCTCAGGTATCGGGTAAAGAAGCTGGGGATCGAATGATTCTGCGAAACCTATTCCTGGCGGTAACCAAGCGTTTCGGCGAGCTGCAATCCGTCTCCGACACCTTCTGGCGCGAGTCAACGTATACGTATCTGGCTTCGAATGAATACTATGAAAAGCGTCAGTCGACGCTCGCCGATGCGCTCAGTCGAATGCCACATTTTCGACGCGCCGTTGACATTGGTTGTGGAGATGGACGTTTCACGCTAGAAATAGCCAAGCGAGCCGAAGTGACGGTCGGATATGACATTTCCCCGGCATTGATACAGCAGGCCCGGAGTTCCGCAGCAGCTATTGCCGGCATCAATGCCAGATTCGAGATCGCTTCGATCGAAAACATCGATGCATCGCTACAGGCGGACCTGGTGTCCTGCATGGGCGTGCTGTCTTGCATGGTCGACCATGTGCGGTACTCGCAAGCCATTGGCATTATCTGCGGACTGGTCAAACCCGGCGGGCTACTGATGTTGATCGATACGGTAGCGATGAACAAGTCGTTCACGCGGACATATCGGAATGGCTACGTAGCGCATTATCGATCGGAAGCAAGCTACGAGACGGCAATCTTGGAAACTGGGATGCGCCTGGTCGACAAGAAACTCATATCCCCGATGAGCGCCTCGACGGTCAACAACCTTTATCTTTTCGCACGTGACAAAGTAACTGGCTAGCGGGCATCTGAGCACAAAAAGAGGCGCTTTAAACAACCATGCGCTATGCAATCAGAAAACGTGTGATGGTCACCGGCGGCGCTGGATTCCTTGGCTCACACCTGTGCGACCGACTGATTGCCGACGGGCATGACGTGCTGTGTGTCGACAACTTCTTCACCGGCACAAAAGACAACATCACGCACTTGATCGGCAGCCCGCAGTTCGAGCTCATGCGACACGACGTCACATTTCCGCTGTACGTGGAGGTGGACGAGGTTTATAATCTCGCGTGCCCCGCCTCACCCATTCACTACCAGATCGACCCGGTGCAGACGACCAAGGTGAACGGTGCACGGTTCGATCAACATGCTCGGTCTCGCGAAACGGGCCAAGGCCAAGATATTGCAGGCGTCGACCTCGGAGGTTTACGGCGATCCCGAAGTCCATCCGCAGGCTGAAGGCTATCGCGGACGCGTCAATCGTATTGGTCCGCGCTCGTGTTACGACGAAGGCAAGCGCTGTGCGGAGACGCTGTTCTTTGATTATCACCGCCAGCACCAATTACGCATCAAGGTCGCGCGCATTTTTAACACCTACGGTCCGCGCATGCACCCCAACGACGGGCGCGTAGTGTCAAATTTCATTGTCCAGGCGCTGAAGAACGAGTCGATCACGATTTATGGTGATGGGTCACAGACGCGGTCGTTCTGTTACGTCGACGACCTTATAGAGGCGTTCATTCGCTTGATGGGCACACCGGACGAACTTACCGGCCCCGTGAATATCGGCAATCCGGGCGAGTTCACCATCAAGGAACTTGCGGAAAAGATCATCGACATGACCGGCTCGAGGTCGAAGCTTGCTTTCGAAGCGCTGCCCAGTGACGATCCGAACCAGCGCCGCCCAGACATCTCGCTCGCGCAGCAGGCGATCGGGTGGGAACCGAAGGTGCAACTGGACGCAGGTCTCAGGTCAACGATCGGCTACTTCGAGTCGGTGATTCGCCAGACCGGCTGAGCGAGCGTCAACTGATCGCTTGTTTCGCCTGTACTGGTTCATGACGCCAGTGTCTTGCGCAACCAACCCTGCAGGTAATCCACGAGCTCGGTATTGCGCGCACGACGCGGGCGCGATCCGAAGGGAATCGCCAGTTCGCGTTCAATCAACGCCATGAGTTGCGTCTCGTCCCAGAAGGATGTTACAATCCCCATGCGCTCCATCTGACGGGCCGTCTGTTGCTGGTGATTGTCCCTGTGCTCGTTGTGATGCGGGTCACGCGGAAAAACGATCACGGGTACGCCCTTGTCAAGAGCGGTCAGGATAGAGCCCGTTCCGGCGTGAGCAATCATAAGGCTTGCTTCAGCGATCGCCCGCGAATAGCTCTCGCCGTCCAGTGCTCGTACGTCCACGCAAATGGGCGTAATCGTCACGACCAGCGCCGACTTGGGCAAGGACGTCATGTCTTTCCGACTGTTTGCCTACCCACGAATCCACCGCGGCGACAAGTCGCTCGAACGGCAGTTGAGTCCCCACCGTGACGAAAATCACAGCAGGGAACCTCGGTACTGCGGACCATCCGGCTTCGCCAGGTGCGGCCACTGCACCAGGTAGAGATCCGCGAACGGCTTCACCATGCGACCGGACAAGGTCATGCGCTCCACAAGGCCGAAGATGTCCACCCAGACGACTTTCGCGCCGATCAACTGGCCGAAGACGACAGCAAGGAGACCCGGTGCAGCACCGGTCGAAATGATAACCCGGGGGCGATATTTCATGACGAGACGCATCACTTGCCAGGCACAGACCAGCAGCCGGCCGGGTGTGCGCTGGTTTGCGTCCCAGAAAATATGCAGTTTGCGATCGGGCACGTCGATGGCACGACCGGAGTCGGTCGTTGCATACACGACTCGAAGCCCCGCGAACGCAGGGAACAGCCTCGTCAATTCGACCCAATGCCCGCCGCCGGGTGAACTGATCGCGAGAATGTCGCAACGGGATGCAGCTGCCATCGTACCGCTCGAGAATTGGCCGGCCCGGAGTCTAGCCGTGTCCTTCCGTCACGGATAGTCTACGTATCCCTCAGAATACGAGTCGAATGGACTTCAAGAAGCAAACTTCCCGCAGGCGGCTCCTGGTCCTGATGGATGCTGTCTCGATCATCGTATCGCTGCTGATGGCGTGGTTTACGCATTCTGTATTGCGAAATCATTTCGCCGTCTTTAAGAACCCGCCGCCCGTCGACCAGTACCTGCTCATCGGCGTTCTGACCATGCCACTGATGCTTAGCTTGGTTGTGATGCTTGGTCTGCACCGTCAGTTCGAGCACCGCTTCCTGTTCTGGAAGGTCCTCGGGAACCAGGTCAAGCTGCACCTAGCGAGCCTGATCGGAATTGCCTTGATCATATTCCTCACTCAGGTGCCGCTGAACCGCAGCGTTGTCGGAATATTCCTGGTCATTACGTTTGTGTCGATGTCCGGATCCCGCTTGATGGTGAATAGCTGGCGCCGCCGTGCGCATGCGACAGGTCAAGGACGCACTCACTTGCTGATTGTCGGAAGTGATCCGAAGCTCGTCGAGATGGTCGTGGATTCCGCCCGCGCAGAAGATTTGACACCCGAGTTCGTCGGCATCGTCGATTCCGGTTGCGACCTTCTCGCCACGAATGTTGCCTTCGTGCCAGTGCTCGGCCGTCTCGAATGCCTGACCCGAGTGTTGCACGAGGAGACGGTCGACGAAGTGGTGTTGGCGACGCGCGGCCGTGACGCCGCAGCAGTTTGCCGCCGTACTGTCGGCGTGCGACGACCTCGGCACGTCGATGCGCCAAGTCGTGCTACCGGAGTTTCACGACGGTCGCCGCCTCAGGCTCGAGCGGCAGTACGGGCTGCCATTTGTCACGCTGGAACATACCGAGCGAAGTGTGGAGGCATTGGCGATCAAGCGTGCGATCGACGTGTTCGGCTCCGGGCTCGGCTTGCTGCTGCTGTCACCGGTGATGCTGGTCATCGTCGCACTTATTGTCGTCACGATGGGCCGTCCGGTTCTTCTTCAGCCAGGAGCGTATCGGCTATCACGGCCGCCGCTTCAGGATGCATAAGTTCCGCTCGATGGTGAATAATGCCGAGAAGCAGCGCGAGGCCCTCGGCGTCATGAACGAGATGGACGGGCCGGTATTCAAGATTGCCAGCGATCCTCGAATCACCCCGCTCGGCCGCTTCATGCGCAGGTACAGCCTCGACGAACTACCACAGCTGTTCAACGTCTTCGTCGGAACGATGAGTCTGGTCGGGCCTCGGCCTCTCCCCGTTGCCGAGCAGCAGCAGATCTCCGGACCTATGCGACGCCGATTGTCCATGAAGCCCGGCTGCACCGGTCTCTGGCAAGTGAGCGGCCGCAGCAACCTTTCATTCGAGGAATGGATGAAGATGGATCTGCAATACCTCGATAACTGGACGAACGCCCTCGATCTCAAGCTTCTGCTTTTGACCTTGCCTGCTGTGGTTGCTGCGCGGGGCGCGAAGTAGCAAGTAACCATCACGCTTGCTGTAAGCACAAACGTCAATTCATGCAGACCGTCCCTCTCATCGACCGCGCCCGTGGCGCACTCGGAGCGATCGGTCGCGGTGCATTGCTCGGCACCGGCTGGCAACTCGTTCGTGCCGCGACCCACCTGCTGTGGGTCGTCGTAGTAGCCCGACTACTTGGACCAGAGGACTACGGCACCCTAGCCGGCATCATGGGACTGGCCGCTACCGTAGGCACGATCACCGGCCTTGGGTTGGGTGTCGTGATGCTGCTCGATGTGTCGCGCGACAAGAATTGTTTCGGCATCGCCTGGAAGCGGGCGCTCTGGATGTGCATTGGCAGCGGAGTCTGCCTGGTGCGGATCTTCGTCCTGGTTGCGCCGGCTGTCGTCGGGCTCTCCATACCTGTGATCGTCTTGCTGGCGATCGCAATCGCTGAAGTTCTGTGTTTCCCCTTAACCGCTCTGACCAGCTACGCGTTCCAGGCACACGACCGGATGGGGTGGGCGTACGCGATCTACGCGGCGGTGCAGACTGCGAGCGTAATCGCTGTTGCGGTTTATGCAGGTGTTGCTTCGCAACCCAATCTGGAGTCCTACGTCGTATTCCACGCCGCTGCGGCCATTGCCGTGACTCTGATACTCCTGGGAATTGCCCAAAGCAGACTTCAGCCAACCGCATCCGAATTCAATTGCCCGCCATTTCAGCTCCGAAGGGGTGTCGACTTGTCGTTCATGCGTACAGCCGACATGGCCCTGAACACATTGGACAAGACTCTCGTACTCCGAATCGGAGGAGACGAAATGGCCGGGATTTACGCAGTGGCGGCCAGGCTTGCAACGGCGCTCGCACTTCCGGTAGTGACGCTTTCGAGCGCAGCCTTGCCCGCAGCTGTCTCGAACTGGCACTGACGCGTCGATCCAGCGCCGACTGCTGGGCAAGCTGCTGGCGGTAGCGCTCGCGTGGGGTGGGGCGGCGGCCATCGGCATGGTTGTCCTTGGCGGGTTGCTACCGGTGCTGTTAGGGGCAGGCTTTTCTGCTTCCGCCGACTTGGCACTAAAACTGGCGTTGCTACCTGCGCTGCTCGGTCTCGGTGCGATCGGCTGTGCGGTGCTGCTGGCCAGGAACAGGCATCACGTCCGTGTGTTCGTACAATTGTCCGGTATTGCAGTACTCTTCACTGCATCAACCCAGCTAATCCCGGCTTTTGGACATGGGTGGTGCCGCGCTGGCCACATTCTCGGCACAGGCACTGACAGCAGCAGGACTTTGGCTGGTGATCCGCCGATGCGGCCAGCCTGCGGATCCCTCAGGTCGAGGCGAGGCTCGAGGCCAATGAGCAGAATACAGACCGACGACGAAGATCCGGTAAAGCCGAGAATCGAGCCCGACGAAGTCGCATCGTTCTTCGAGGAGCGCGCGCGACGCATCGACCGCCTCGGCCCGGTCCGGGCGGTGCTCTATCAGGACAATCATCCCGACCTCGCCGAGCGGCGGGATGCGGCTGAAAGAGAGATTCTGACGCCGCTACTCCAGCTCCATGAGTCGTCACGCCTGCTAGACATCGGATGTGGCACCGGCCGCTGGGTCACGTCCGTTTCGCATAGTTGCGCCCATTACCACGGCATCGATCTCAGCCCTGGACTGGTCGAATTTGCAAGCTCGTATCACTCGGACCGGAAGAACTGCCGATTCACGGTGTGCCGGGCAACGGACGTTTCTTTGTCCGCGATCGATGAATCCCTGCCGTTTGACCGAGTACTCTGCGCAGGACTGTTCATTTACATGAATGACGATGAGGTGGATCGCGCGATGCGCGGCATCGTCGGCGTCAGCGCCCCGCGTTGCCGAGTCGTATTCCGAGAACCGATGGCCGTTGAGCAGCGTCTAACGCTGAGAGATCACTTCTCGGAAGACTTGAACCAGACCTACAATGCGATCTATCGCACGCAGGCCGAGTTACTCGATCTGGCCGGAGCGACATTGCTCCAGAATGGGTTCCACGTGATCGAGACCGCGGACCTCTATTCGGATCCGGCATTGAACAACCGCACTGAGACAAGGCAGCGTTGGATCGTCATCGAGCGCGACGCATGAAGACTGCATACTGCTTTGATCTGGACGGCACAGTAACGACACGCGAGATTCTCCCTTGTATTGCGCTCAGAACTCGGGATTACCGAGGAAATCGAGACGCTCACGCAATTGACCATGCAGGGCATGATCTCCTTCGCGCACTCGCTGCGGCTGCGTACCCTTATTCTTGGGCAGGTTCCCGCCAGCCGTGTCCACCAGGTGATCGAAGAGATCGGTCTGGAGCCACGCATCACTGAGTTCATCCGCGATCGACGTGAGCAGTGTTTTCCTTGTCACGGGCAATCTGGATATCTGGATCAACCCGCTCGCCGCGCGTCTGGGCTGCGCGTGCATGTCTTCGCGGGCAAGCGTCTCCGACGGGCGCATTCGGATCGACCATGTTCTCGACAAGGGTGATGCGGTGCGGGTGTTGCGGGCGCCGGTCAGCTTCGATCGCATTATTGCGGTCGGCGACGGCTCCAATGACGTGCCGATGCTCAGGCCGCCGACGTCGGGGATCGCCTTCGGCGGCGTGCACAGCCCCGATGCCGGCAGCGGATGCTCTGCGGCCGACTACATTGTCCACAGCGGAGATACGCTGTGCAGCCTATTGAAGGCGCTGTAATTGCGGCGGCTGGTCTCGGCTCCAGGCTCGGTCTCGGCCTGCCGAAGTGCATGCTGGAAATCGAGGGCCGCACAATTTTGTCGAGACTGATCGCACAACTGGAACGCCACGTCCAACGTGTCCACGTCGTGGTCGGCTACCGGGAAGACCTGGTTATCGACCACTGCTCACGGCACCACCGCCAAGTGATCCTCGTGCGCAACCCCAACTTCCGAACGACCAATACCGCACGGAGCATGGCGCTCGGAGCCCTCGGTTTCTCAGGCAAGACGCTCTTTCTGGACGGTGACCTGCTGATATCCACAGGGTCGCTTGATTCGTTCATGCACGAGGCTGCAAATGCGGACATCCTCGTCGGACTGACGCGGCAGAAAAGCGAGAACGGGGTGCGCAAGGACCTTGAAAGCGGCGCGCCAGATTGCGCGACCGTCCATGAGTTCTCGCGTAGCCAGAGCCACTCACTGGAGTGGGCAAACATCTTCTCGGGATCGCCCTCGCTTGCTCGATGACGCACATGGTTTCGTCTTCGACGAGTTGACGAAACTTCTTCCTTTGCCTGGCCGAGTGCTCCAGATTGCCGAGGTCGACACCCGGGCGACCTGGAAGGTGCCCGCAGATTTGGCCGTTCACTCGGCACCTGAGTCGATACAGACCCGCAACCACCACACGTCCTTCGCTGTCGACGCACATTCCCGTGACGAACACCAGGCAATTCAAGGTCCTGTTCCTGCTCCAGCGCGTCGAGGGCTGGAGCAATATACGGTCAGTCTGGCAACTGATGAACTCAGATTCCGCGCTTCTGCCCCAGGTCTGCGTCTTGCCCTACGATGTCCGGCACCCCGGCGAAGTCGATGAGCGTCGCGCGCAGACTATTGCCTTGCTGAACGCCGAGGCGGTGGGGTTTGTTGTCTGGGATGAGAGCGAACGCTTCGATCCGGGCAGCTTTGACGTGGCTGTTTTCCCACGCCCTACGACACGGAGCGTCCCGCCCGGTTGCACTTCGACGTGATCGCGCGGGCCAGGTACCAGTGACCGCTTACATTCCTTACGGCTTCGTCGTGGGTGGCGGCCACAAGAATCAACGGTTGCAGTATGCGCAGCCGACACAGATGCACTCGACGCTGGTGTTTGCCCGCTCATGGCGCGAGCGGGAGATGTACCGGCGCCATTGTCCGACGGGGACACCCATGTACGCGTAACCGGGCTGGCCGCGGTGACGATCTCACCACTATTCCCGCTGGGGGTATCGACCGAACCCTGGTGGAGGCGGCGATCGAGCGGCCGATTCGGAGTCCCTGGAATTCGACTTTGCGGTCGGCGGACACCATGCCGGGTCGCTCGATTACTCAACTTTCCATCGCATGGCGTCGGGACTATTTGATTTCGCTGCAGGAAACCGGGACGTGGCATTGATCTGGCGTCCGCATCCTCAGCTTCTGCCAGCGCTTGTAGAAGAGGAATGCTCCGCGCAGGAGACTTGACCGCACTGGAGCAGGAACTGATCGACGCTGGAATCATTCTGGACCGCCGCACCGACCATCGGCATGCATTTGCTGCCTCGGACGCGCTAATCACCGATGCGGGCTCGTTCCTGATCGAGTACTTGAGCACTGGCAAACCGATGGCCTACCTACGCAATCCGGATGGTCCGGGACTAACGGAAGAGGCGGAGCACCTGGCCGGCCAGATCGATGTAGCCATTGATCCCACTGGGGCAATTTCGTTCATCGAACTCGCCCGGGGCGATAGGTATGGTGACAAACACCATCGCGAACGAATGCGTGAGGATTTCCTTCCGATGCAGGACGGCAGAGCTTCGGCACGGATTCTTGATTGCATAGCATCCGCGGCGGCCGCATCCGGCTCGAGGCACGAGCCAGTCGACATGACGTCGTACCCAACGCTGGTTGCGCTGTTCAACAATCTGCGAGCCGCCTCCGAGGCGGATCGAACCGCCAATCCGCTTGGGGTCGAAGCCTTCGCCGCGCCTACCGAGGCGTAGTGGAGGAACTGATCGAGGGTGTGAAACGGCGTCCGGCCCTGTTCCGGATGGTGCGAAACTGGCGCAGACCTTGATCACTGCAGCGTGGCGTGGTCTCTCCGCGCCGATATCCCTTGTCGACTAGCCTGCGACGCAGCCTAAGGAGCGGCGTTTCTACGCAATGACATGACAAGCAATCCGAACACTCTTGCCTCAATGCCGCGCTGGGCGGGCTTGGCCATTGTCTTGTTGGCGACCTGGTTGCTGACGACACATTTTCTTCACGTATTCTCTGAAGCGATCAACTGGGACGAGTTTGCGTTACTCGACCGCGCCGACCGCACGCTTAGACTCGGCGAGATCGTCGGAGGGGGCCGGCCCGGACTTGTGCCGATCATGCTGATGCCGTTCGTCAAAGACTGCATCGATTCGGTCCAGACTGTGGTGAGCGCTCGGATCATGTGGATGTTTCTGACATTGGCTTACCTTGCCGGTGTGTACGCGCTTGTACGCCGCTGGCACCTGCACAGTCGCCGACCGGAGACTGGACACGCACAGGCGCTTCTAGCGGTCGTGCTGCTGGCATTCCTTCCAGCATTCGTCACATGGTCGGTCCAAGTCCGCACCGACCAGGTGGCATTGGCCGCCGCGGTATGGGGTGGCGTCCTGCTTATGTCGACAGGCTACTTGACCGCATCGATTGCTGGCGTGCTGTTCGGTATCGCGCTGCTCGCCACGCAGAAGGGCATCTACGTGATCGGCCTCTGTAGCATTCTCTTCGCCACCGCAACCGCCGCACGGATGCTTGCGGTGCCCTCGTCGCGCCGGGCGGAACTTATCGCGACTATTGCGCGCGGCGTGCTGGCTGCCGCAACGACAGCAATAGTGATTGCGATCTATACGAAGCTCTTCCCCGAAGTCGCGCGCCTGGCTAGCGGTGAAGCCGTGAGTTCTGGCATGGAAACCATGCGCTGGACTCGCGAGAGGCAGGGATACCGAATTTACACCGTTCACTCCGGACGCTTGATAGTGCACTGGGTAATGCTCGGATTGCTGATCGCCTGGACCGCATGGGTCATCGCGCGCAGAAGGTCGCGGACTCCGCGCATGCCTGTGATGACTTCCTGGCTGGTGTTGTTGCTAGGGGGCGCGGTCGTTACCTTTCACGGTTCCAGCTTTCCATACTTCATCATGACGGCCGGGCTGTTTCCTGCCATTGCGCTGTCGATTACCGCGGGCAATACCCTGGCTATGGCAGGACGAATGGCCTGGCCGATCCTGCTGGCACTAATGGCCCTGGCGGCACTGCAAAGCGCTCCTGAAACGCTGGAAATGTTAGCGGACACCCAATCCGAACAGCAGGAAACCCTGCAGCTCGTCTACAACTCAAACTTACGGAACCGTCGCGGCTACCAGGTCGAAGGCGCGCTGTTCTGCGCCAAGGATCCGGATCCGATCCGCACGATGTTCAGCCAGGGAATCGCGCGACATTTCCGTATGTCGCCGCAGGCTGCGGAGCATACGGCGGAGTTCATTGACGAATTCCGCAGGCGTCCGGTCGCATATATCGTGGAGTCGTACCGACTGCAGCAGTTTCCTGCGGACGTGAATCGCTTTTTCGCTAACCACTATGTCTGGTACGGAAAGTCGCTGTATGTGGCAGGGTTCCGACTGAACTTCTCCGAGCATGGCGCCCGCGACGTCGAAGTAATCGTTCCGGGCACTTATCGCTGGACGCCCGACTCGTCGTCGCCACAAACGTCCCTGCTCGTGAACGGCCAGGCTCTCGCTCCATCCGGTGAGATCGAGCTCGCGGCCGGCCACCACGCGGTCACGTCACGCGAGCCGATGACCCTCGGGTCACTCATGCTGGCCGACGTCCCCGCCCGCGAAAGGGAGGGGTATCCGTCTTTTTACCATCAGCGGCAAGTCCTGCAATTGGGAGGTCGGCGCTGAGCGGAGAGTTCTCAATCTTTCGCGTTGCTCGCCGCCTTGTTTGCGGAACGCCGGTCAAGGAATGAAGCCCACTCTTGATCGATGCGGGGCCAGTCCTGAGGCGTAATCGCGACCGGAGGATGAAGTTCGTCACCGTAGTGCTCATGCATGGCGTCCCAGATGCGTCGTGCCTCATCGAACTCTTCTCCCACCGGCCGCCCGAGCAGCACTCGGCCATGGTGGAGCGGGAAATCGAAGTACAAGTACTGGTGCGCGTAAGGGCCCGCTGGAATTGCAGCCAGCAGATGAGTCTTGGTAAAGGCCGCGCGTTCCTTGAACGCATTAGCAAGCGGCTCGAACTGGGTTCGGATACGAAGCCTTCCCGTGGCGTGGTCGACCTCAAAGTACTTCGAGTTTTCCCTCGCCGTCGCGACTTCATCGATGTCACCACCCGGCGCTGGCAGCACCGACAAGTCGGTCTCTGTGTACCGGATCCGTTCCGGCTGGGCCTCGGCCACGACACCAGCCGAAGTGGAAAGAGCTGGAAGCAGGGAAACACCCGTCGTCCGCAACGGGTCGCCCGAAACGTTGGCAAAAGCCAGAATCGTCGGGGCGATGTCTTCAGCGGTCGCCGACGAGCTCAAACTTCGGCCGGTGCTCGCAAATTTCTCACCGGCTCCGAAAGTCCGAAAACCAAGCAGAATCTGGTATTGAGATTTGGACAGCACGCTCTGCCCATGCCCAAAGTCCAGCACTTTGAGGGGTGCACCGAGCCCTTCAACTCGAAACCGGCTGTCAAAAAATGAATCTGACGACAACCCGAGCGCTTCCCCATGATCGGAAAGAACGATAACGACCGCATTCTGCAGTGCGCCTTTCTGTTCCAGCATCTCTACCAAGTCGCCGAACATGCGGTCCGCCGTCTGCAGTCCGATTCGGTACATGGGCTTGGGATTTTCAGGCGTCGGCTCTGGCAGGTCAAAAGTCACGTCGGAGGTGTAGTACGGCCAATGCGCCGCCGTGAGATGCGAGATGAACAGAGTCGGCCCATCGAATGAGACCTCCCGTCGCACTCGGTCCAGAAACGATTCGGGCTGGAACATCGTCGCAACGCCTCGATTCGCGTACGAGAACGGGAACAGCCACTTACCTATCCGGTTGTTGATGAACAGTGACGGCAAAGGAAGGTCGTTGTAAGTGCCGATGAGAAAATCCGAAGCTCCAATGCGCGGAGTCACGACTTGGTCGAATCCGTAGGTGGCGTCGATGTTGGCGAAACGCACTTCGTCCGTGGAATAGACCGTGCGATACCCAGCCTCGCGCAAGACGTCCGCAAATGTGGGCTCGACCTTGACCGTGGATCGATTGGCAAGATTGAAGCGCGCGCCAGTAACAGTGGGGGCGCGCCCAGTTAGTATCGCCATCCACGATGAATATGTTCTTGCAGCAGGTGTCGTCGTATCGGTAAACACGTCGGCATCTGCAAGGAAACCATCGATGTTGGGCGTGACGCCTTGTCCACCGAATCTACGCAGTTGCTCAAGTCGGAGCGAATCGATACCGATGACGATGATGTTCGGCCTTGTAGCGTCATTAAGATTCGACCGACCGAAGCTGGCGTAAGGCCACACTGCAACCAACGCCACGGCCAGCAACAGCAGCACACCGATCGCAAGCGCACTGCGCCTGGCGGACGATGGTGCAATCCGCAGGAGCGTGATGGACGCCCGCGCGACGACGAATATGCACGCAGCTAGCGCCGACCAATATACAAGCGGTCCAAGGTGGATGGGCCCCAGACCTTGATGTAACGCATCATGGTAATAGACACCGATCAACGTACGCGGAAACCAATATCCGCTATATGCGATCACGCCCGCTGCGAGCAGGCTGAACCAGCCGACGACGATGCGGCCGAACTTCTTGCATGCGAGTTCCGAGTTCACGGCAGCGGCGCAGGCCAGGAACCAGGTGAGCGCGGCAAACGCGAGATGCAGCAGCAACAATCCGAACAGGAAGCCAAGGACCTGCCCCGCAATTTTTCCGGAGAACGCGCCTTCGGTCGCCGCTTTCATCACGTCGGTGGAGGCCACCCGTTCCAGCAGGGTTGCAGCCGAGGTGTATGCCGTAATCACCAGAAAGAGTGTCCATAGAACTACGGCGATCAGGAAACCTTTGCGCAAGCTCGCTTTCGGGGGGATGGCCAGTCCAGTTCGGGGCCCGGATGTCGAGTTCATGGGTTACGAGTTGTGCCTTTACGGAGCTAGGGGTTTGGCAATCGATGTGACATTTGTGTCGAAGACTGACACTTCACGGCACTTGTGCATGGCTCGAATGCGCCAAGGATGGATAAATATTCTTTTAAATCTTGATGTTAGGACGTCTTGTGGGAGTGGCACAGATATTGCTAACAAATACATGCAGGCAAATTGGCCGCTGTCCGAATGATCAATTGGGAGTACCAAATGTACAAGTCGATTCAAAAGGGTTTTACGCTGATTGAACTGATGATCGTGGTAGCGATCATCGGTATCTTGGCCGCCATCGCCATTCCCGCGTATCAGGATTACCTGATCCGAACTCAGGTCTCGGAAGGCCTCACGATGGCCGCAGCAGCCAAGGCGGGCGTGTCTGAATACTATGCTAACCGCGGTACATGGCCGGCAAACAATGCGGAAGCCGGCATGGGTTCGGCGACAGACATCCGCGGCAAGTATGTCAGCGGTATCGAAATTGCCAGCGGTGGCATCACAGTCACTTATGGTGGCGCGGAAGCCAATACGGCGATCGATGGCGAGTCAGTCGGCCTCACCCCGGGCGCCAGCGTTAATGGTGACGTGATCTGGCGTTGCGGCGACCCCGCGGCCGATCCGTCCGGCTGGGACCCCGCGGCCACGGCCGCCACGGCTGGCTCGACATCTGTTCTCGGCAAGTACCTGCCGTCGAGCTGCCGTTAATCGGACTCATCGTCGGCCAGACCTGGGCGACGGTGTGGCGATTCACTGAGAACCCCCGCGCAAGCGGGGGTTCTTTTTTGGTTTTGTCCCCGGGAGGTATGGGCCCATGCTCATCACACCTGGGAGCGGCTGCCGAGTTTTCCGGCTATGGTCCCAGGAACAATCCGCAGCGATCGGCGAGCAAGGCTGAACAGAAACAAGAAGTCCGACGCCGTGCCCGGCAGTTGGGACGGGACTTGATTTGGGCGGCGCAGGCGCGCTCGATCAATGAGGCCGTGCGGGACCGATCACTTCGGAACGAGTACAGTCCAAAACGTGTCAAATCGGTAGCTTGCGGGATCGACGCCTGTGGCGCGCAACGACCGCCATGCATGGGCGTCGCGCAGGGGCTTCTTGAACTTGTGTAGCCATGCAATCCGCAAACCGGCGGCGTCGAATTCACCGATGTAATCATCGAAAAGGCGGCGCGTGAGTCGGGGCGATCGATAGATCGACTCGACCGCCTCTTGGGCCAGGGGTGCCCCCACAATCTCCGTCAGATACGCCAGCATCTGTTCCGGTGTCTTGAGCAGGTGGATCCAGGGGCCGAGCGCCGCGACAACCTGGCGACCGGCGGTCGGGCCATGCTTGCGAAAGTAACTTGGGTAGACGTGATATCCGGACGGTCCGGACCAGATCGGGCCGACCGCGTGAAACATGGCGCCTCCGGGCGCAAGCAAACGACGCATCTGGACCAAGCAAGCGGACAGTTCCCCCACGTGCTCCAATACCGCGCTCGAGAAAATCACGTCAAAGGGCCCCGCCAGGCCAGGCGCCACCTGTTCAAATCGACCGTCCCTGAACGTCCAGGAGCGAGCCTGATCTGCAACTGGACTCGCGGCGCTGTCCGAAGACGGAACGTGCTGGAAGTCCAACTCGGCGGCGTACTCGATGCGGTTGTCCACGCACGTCCAGCTTGCGCACCTGTAGTGACCATTCACCAACCGGCTGGGCATCGAGCCACCCACTTCGAGCACACGCTTCCCCGCTAGTGACAGCAACGCGTCAGCCGTATGCAGGTGATTGACTTGGTAACCTTGGAGCCCAAGGCGATGACCAAGCCTTCGGGCATGCAGGAACCGAACCATCTGCATCGGGGATAGCAACGCCAGACCGAGAGAAGGCCACATGCTAGTTACACTCACTTCCATTGGCCCCGAGCTTAAACGAGTCAACTCAGCGGATGCTCGAGTGCGACCAACCGACACTGCGGAAAACGCAGGCCCAACTTGGGCCGTGCTGCTTCAGTCGCAACTAGCTGCAGCCGAGGCACTCGAATGCCCGGACCGACCGGCTGCGGAAACGGCGGAAAACCAGCGAGTTGGCTGGTAGCGTCCGCCCGCTTGGCTTGATTGCATCTGCCAGCCTTACTATCTCTAGATTGTCGTCAACTCAATAACTTAAAACTATATATTTTTCATATAGTTATGTACCGCTGAAACAGGCAGCCTTGAGGCAAAGATGTTGTCGTTGATGTGAGGACGAACATAATGTTTGGTCGCGACCCACCGACGAGAGCGGACGGTTGGTGCATTTGCTCATTGACGGTTGGTGCATGCTGGATGCAGAGCTCAGGGGCCACCGGCATATTGCTTTGGAAGTCGGCTGAAACCGCCTTGGCGAGGCTGTGGACCGCCTCACACAATCCCGAGGCCCGTCGGGGCACAATCCACCGCGTGACTTAACATTTGCTAGTCTTGCGCTAGCGCACTTCAGTCCGCCGGGTACCCGCAAGGGTAAGGCTAAGTCCATGAACGATTTCGCGATTTCAACACAGACGATCAGCCGGTCGGGCCTCCAGGGTCTGCCGCAGCGTCTGGTCATGGACGGCCTCGTGACCGACACCGTGATGGTCGAAGCGATCGGCTCAGCGAAGGAACGCCGGGTAGGGATCGTTTCCTACCTGGTCGAGCACGGCATGGCCGACGCTCGCGAGATCGCCATCGCGGCGTCACATGAGTTCGGAGCGCCGCTGCTCGACCTCGACTCCATCCAGCCCGACCTCGATACCGTCCGCATCGTCAGCGAAAAGATCCTGCGCAAGCACCGCGTGCTGCCACTGGTGAAGCGCGGCAAGAAGCTGTTCATCGCGATCTCCGACCCGACAAACCTGCACGCGCTCGACGAGGTGAAGTTTGCCACCGGCTTCTCGATCGAGGCCGTGGTCGTCGAGGAAGACAAGCTCGCCAAGTTACTCGCGCTGTCGTTGGAACAGGTCGACACGTCGATGCCGGAGCTTGCCGGCGAAGACTTCGAGATGGACGGCCTCGAGGTCACCTCGGGCGATGACGACGCGGCCAAGGACTCGGAGCGCTCGGACGCCGTCGACGACGCGCCGATCGTCCGTTTCATCAACAAGGTGATGCTCGACGCCATCAAGAAGGGTGCGTCGGACATCCATTTCGAGCCGTACGAACGCACCTACCGCATCCGTTTACGTCTCGATGGCATCCTGAAAGAAGTGGCGACGCCGCCGGTGCAGTTGGCCATCAAGATGGCGGCGCGCCTCAAGGTCATGTCGCGCATGGACATCGCCGAGCGCCGCGTGCCGCAGGACGGCCGCATCAAGATGAAGATTTCGAAGAACCGGGCCATCGACTTCCGCGTCAGCACGTGCCCGACCCTCTTCGGCGAAAAGATCGTGATGCGAATCCTGGATCCCTCCAGCGCGATGCTCGGCATCGACGCGCTGGGGTACGAAGCCTTCCAGAAGAAGCTGTACATGGACTGCCTGGCCCGGCCGCACGGCATGATCCTGGTGACCGGTCCGACCGGCAGCGGCAAGACGGTGTCCCTCTACACGGGGCTCAATATCCTCAACACCGAGGACACCAACATCTCGACGGCCGAAGACCCCGTCGAAATCATGCTGCCCGGCATCAACCAGGTGAACATCAACCCGAAGGTCGGCCTCACCTTTCCGGGCGCCTTGCGCGCCTTCCTGCGCCAGGATCCGGACGTGATCATGGTCGGCGAAATCCGCGACCTCGAGACGGCCGAGATCGCGATCAAGGCCGCCCAGACGGGTCACCTGGTGCTCTCGACGCTGCACACGAACGATGCCCCCAAGACCCTGACACGACTGGTGGACATGGGCGTGAAGCCCTATGCCATCGCGACCTCGGTCAGCCTGATCATTGCCCAGCGCCTGGCACGCCGACTGTGCAACAGCTGCAAGGCGCCGATGAAAATTCCGGCCGAAGCGCTCAAGAAAGAGGGCTTCCAGGATGACGAAATCGCGAACGGGCTCCAGATTTTCCAGGCCGTGGGTTGCAGCAACTGCACGGACGGGTATAAGGGGCGCACGGGTCTGTACGAGGTGATGCCGGTGTCCGAGGAAATCGGCCGCATCATCATGACGGGTGGCAGCGTGCTGGACATCAAGCAGCAGGCAACCCGCGAAGGCGTATGGGGCCTGCGCCAGGCAGGCATCAACAAGGTGCGCTCAGGGCTTACGACGCTCGATGAAGTCAACCGCGTCACCGTCGACTGAACCTAAGGAAACCGGGAATCTAAAGACATGGCCGAACTTGCCGTAACCAAGCAGGCGACCTTCCTCTGGGAAGGCAAAGACAAGAAAGGCAATCGTCTCAAAGGCCGGGGCCTTGCGCGTGACGAAATTGAGATTCGATCGGACCTGCGCAAGCAGGGCATCGCCGCGACCCGGGTCCGCAAAGAGTCGAACCTGTTCAAGGGCGAAGGCAAGGTCACCGCCGAGGATATCGCGCTGTTCGCCCGCCAACTCGCCACGATGCTCAATGCCGGCATTCCGATGGTGCAGTCGTTCGAGATCATCGGCGTCGGCAACGACAAGCCGGCCGTGCAGAAGCTCGTACTGGCGATCAAGAGCGACATCGAGACTGGCAACTCGTTGCACCAGTCGCTGGCCAAGCATCCACTGTATTTTGACGACCTGTTCGTGAACCTGGTCGAGGCCGGCGAACATGCCGGCGCGCTCGAAACGGTTCTCGAGAAGATCGCTACCTACAAGGAAAAGACTGAGGCGCTGAAGAAGAAGATCAAGAAGGCACTGTTTTATCCGGCCGCCGTGCTCGCCGTCGCAGTCATCGTCACCGTGGTCCTGCTCCTGTTCGTCATTCCCGCAGTTCGAAAGCCTGTTCAAGGGCTTCGGTGCGGACCTGCCGGCTTTCACGCAGTTTGTCGTCGACATGTCGCGCTGGATGCAATCGAAGGGCTGGACCCTGTTCATCATCGTGGCGCATCGGCGTTCACGTTCACGCTATTTCTACAAGCGATCACGGCCGTTGCGGCAGTTCATCGACAAGTTGTCACTCGGGGTCCCAGTGATCGGGCCGATCCTGCGCAAGTCGGCCATCGCGCGCTACGCGCGCACGCTCGCGACGATGTTCGGTGCGGGCGTGCCGCTCGTCGAGGCGATGAAGTCCGTGGCAGGCGCAACCGGCAACATCATTTACCAGGATGCGGTGCTGCGGATGCGAGACGAGATCGCCACCGGCATGCGCATGCAGCGTGCCATGGAGAACACGGGCCTGTTTCCGAACATGGTCGTGCAGATGATCGCGGTCGGTGAAGAGTCGGGCTCGCTCGACGAGATGGCGAGCAAGGTCGCAGACTTCTACGAAGCCGACGTCGACGCGGCGGTCGACGCGCTCAGCAGCCTGCTCGAGCCGATGATCATGGTCATTCTCGGCGTGCTGGTCGGCGGCATGGTCGTTGCGATGTACCTGCCGATCTTCAAGCTGGGCGCCGTCATCTGACGCACGCGCCACCTTATCGTAGCTAAGATCGCCGAAGACGCCGCGCCCCTGCGCGGCGTCTTCGCATGAGGACCGCACGGATGACCGACCTGGCTGAAATCCTCGCCTCGACGCCCTGGTTGCTGGCGGCGTGCGTATTCGTTTTCAGCTTGCTCGTCGGCAGCTTCCTGAACGTCGTCATCCACCGCCTGCCAATCATGCTCGAGCGCGAGTGGCAAACGCAGGCGCGTGAAGCGCTTGCAGGACGCCCAGGCGAGGATGGCGGCGCCGGTGAGCCTGTGGCTCCGGCCGAACGCTACAATCTCGTCGTCCCCCGCTCCCGCTGCCCGAAGTGCAACGCCGGGATCACGGCCCTGCAGAACATCCCGGTGGTCAGCTGGCTGCTGCTGGGCGGCAAGTGCGCGAACTGCAGCGCCTCGATTTCTGTCCGCTACCCGATCGTTGAATTCGCGACGGCCGTCCTCTCGGCAGCAGTCGTGCTGCGCTTCGGCTGGCATTGGCAGACACTCGCGGCAATGGTCTTCACGTGGGCGCTGGTCGCGTTGACGGTGATCGACCTTGATCACACGCTCCTGCCGGACGTGATCACGATCCCACTGCTGTGGCTGGGTTTGCTGCTGAGCCTGTTCTGGCACGCGGGGCTCAGGCCTCCCGCTCCCACCGACCCGTTTACGGCGATCCTGGGCGCCATGTTCGGCTACCTGATCCTCTGGACGGTGTACTGGGCCTTCAAACTCATCACCGGCAAGGAGGGCATGGGGTACGGCGACTTCAAGCTGCTCGGCGCGCTCGGCGCCTGGATGGGCTGGCAGATGCTGCCGCTGATCCTGTTGCTCTCGGCCTTCACCGGAGCGGTCGTGGGGATCGGGCTGATCCTGTTCCGCGGCCGGGATCGCAACGTCCCGATGCCCTTCGGACCGTACCTGGCGGCGGCCGGCTGGATCGCACTGCTGTGGGGACCGCAGCTCATGGGCGGCTACCTGTCGCTGGCCGGCCTCGGCGACTGACTGCCGCGACATCGGCCGTGAACGCGACAGACCCTCCACCGCCTGCTTCCCGCCCGTTCCGCGTTGCCCTCACCGGCGGCATCGCGAGTGGCAAGAGCACCGTTGCCGACCTGTTCGGGTCACTCGGGGTGCCGCTGATCGACACGGACCTCATCGCGCGTGAGGTCGTCGAGCCTGGCGAGCCGGCGCTCGCCGCCGTAACACAGGCCTTTGGCACCGGCGTGCTCGGTTCCGACGGCCGACTGGACCGACGCCGGCTGCGCGACATCATCTTCGCCGATGCCGGGGCGCGGATCCGACTCGAAGCGATCCTGCACCCCGCCATTCGCGCGGAAATGGAACGCCAGTCGGCCGCCGCAGCAGGTGCTGGACCGTACCAGGTCCTGGTCATTCCGCTGCTGACCGAAGGCGGTCGCCGCGACCACGTCGACCGCGTCCTGGTGGTGGATGCGCCGGAGGACGTGCAGGTCGATCGGCTCATTGCGCGCGACTCGGTCACGCGCGAACAGGCGCAGGCGTCCCTGCGCGCCCAGGCGAAGCGTGAGGCGCGTTTGCGGCTCGCCGACGACGTCGTGACGAACAACGGCCTGATCGAGGACCTGCGGGCGCAGGTCGCCGCGCTGCACGCACGGTATATGAAGTTGGCAGCGGAGAAAGTTGTGTCGTCAAACGGCCATGCCGCACAATAGAGGATCATGAACTCAACCGACGCCGCAGTGCCGTCAACGGATGCGGCGACCCGCATCGTTGCCTACGAGCAGCCGCTCAACGAGCGGATGCGCAATTTTTTGCGCCTCGATTTCCTGTACCAGCAGGCCGTGCACCATCACACCCTGCCGGACCCGTGGTCGACACGGGCGGCCGTCTCCTCGCTGCTCGAGATCCTCGCGATCACGCAGCGTGGCGACATCCGCAGCGAGGTGCTGAAGGAACTTGAGCGCCAGATGAACCAGCTCTCCGCGTTCAGCGCACGGCCGGGCGTCGACTCCGGGCGACTCAAGGTGCTGCTCACCAAGCTGCACCGCATGCGCGAGGAGCTCAGCACGGTTGGCGCCCTGTTCATGCAGAAGCTGCGCGATTCCGAGTTCCTGAACGCGATCAAGCATCGCAGCACGATTCCGGGCGGCACCTGCGAGTTCGACCTGCCCGACTACACGCACTGGCTCAACCAGCCTGACGAAATCCGCGGCGCGGACTTCGCGAATTGGCTGGCCGTGATCCGCCCACTCGGCGACGCGATCTCCGAACTGCTCTGGATGACGCGGGAGCAGGGCAAGACGCGCCGCGAGGTGGCCACCAACGGCGTGTACCACCTCACGCTCGAGCGCGACGTGCCCGTGCAACTGATCCGCATCGTGCTGCCGCAGGGCACCGACATCTACCCGGAGATCAGCGGCAGCCATTACCGCGTCAGCATCCGCTTCCTGTCCTGGCAGGATGCCGGCACGCATCCCGTGCAGATGACGGGAGACGTGCCGTTCATGCTCGCGCTCTGCACCTGACCCCGGTCGCGCACTCACCCAGCCGCGCAGCCGTTTCCCGTCACCCAGTCGCGAGCAGGCCGTCATGCCGACGTTTCCGTGTCCAACCTGCCAGCGCCCGGTGGAATGGTCGGCCGCCGCAACATGGCGTCCGTTCTGCAGCGAGCGCTGCCGGCTGATCGACCTCGGCGCCTGGATGACGGAAAAGCACACGATTGCCGGCGAGGAGATTTCGCCGGATGGCGCGCCGCCACCGAGCGACGAGCCGGAGTCCGACGATCCGCCGCGTCACTGACTGAGTCCTGAGACACCCGTGGATCCCGATTTCTGGCATCAGCGCTGGCAGGCCCGTCAGATCGGATTTCACCAGTCCGCACCGCACCCGTTCCTGGAGCGTTGGTGGCCGTCGCTCGGCGTCGCGCCCGGCGCACGGGTGTACGTTCCGCTTTGCGGCAAAAGCCTCGACATGGTCTGGCTGGCCGTGCGTGGCTATCGCGTCGTCGGATCCGAACTGAGCGCGCTTGCAGTCGAGGAGTTCTTCGGCGAACAGCAACGGCCCGACGTCGCCACCGAACCAGAAGGCACGTTCCACCGGCACGTTTCAGGCGCATTCGAGATCCTGCAAGGCGATGCGCTGCAACTGACGCCGGCACTGCTGGGCCCGGTGCAGGCGGCCTATGACCGTGCCGCGCTCGTCGCGTTGCCCCCCTCGATGCGAGAGCACTACGCCCAGAACTTCGCCGCGCTGATGCCGGCCGGCAGTCGCACGCTGCTCATCGCGTTCGAATACGAGCAGGCGATCAAGGACGGCCCGCCGTTCTCGGTCACGCCCGATGAAGTCGTGACGCTGTACGGCGATACGTTCCGGGTGGAGGAACTGGAGCGCGTCGACATCATCGGCGAGAGCCCGAAGTTCGCCGCCGCTGGCCTGGCCGCGCTTTACGAAGTGGCTTATTTGCTGACGCGGCTCTGACGGCTTCGTCTTGCCGCTGGTTGCAGGCGATCGATTCGGAGCCTTCCCCTGAGCTTGGAAAGGCAGACACGCGCTCGGGGGAAGGCTCCGAATCGATCGCTCGTGAGGCAGCGCTTGAGCGACTTTTCCGCAGGAGCGGAAAAGATCGCACAGCGCATGCAGCGTTGAGAGCACCCGGAATGCAAACTCGAGCCGCGGATCTCCGGGCAAGTGGCGTCAGGCTACTTGCGCCGTGCGAGTCGTCGGGCCCGGGGTGCGACCAGGAATTTGGTCGCCATCGTCCCGCCCGACGGGTCGCTCAGGCGCCGCCATAGCAAGCGACTGATCCGGGACCTTCTCCCGAGCGCGTGTCTGCCTTTCCAAGTTCGGGAGAAGGTCCCGGATCAATCGCCTGCAGTTGTCGCCTGTCTGTCTTTCCGTTCGCCGGAGAGACCACCAGACCGGGCGTTAGCGACGCGACAGCGCAGCGACGATCGGCGCATCCGCCTCGAGAATGTCGTGCTCGCTCAGCCGCGCGGGTTCGACCCACTCGAGCGCCTGCGCATCGAGCCCTCGCGGCTCACCCGACCAGGCCTTGATCTCCCACACGTCCAGCCAGATCGTCCAGCCTGGATAGTCCGCGGCGTAATGCATCCGGCGCTCGGCATCAGCCACCTCGATGCCTATCTCTTCCCTCAGCTCACGAACGATGGCCGCGCGCGCTGTCTCAGCGACAGCGACCTTGCCGCCCGGAAACTCCCATCGTCCAGCAAGAGCCTTGCCGGCCGGTCGTTGTGCGATGAGCACTCGGCCCCGGGTGTCGAACACCAGACCTGCGACGACCCAGAGTTCCTGCATCTGTTACCCGGCCTTCTTCATGACGAAGAAATCACCGGGCTCGCGAGTCAGATCTGGCCGTGGCAGTGCTTGAACTTCTTGCCGGAACCGCACGGGCACGGCTCGTTGCGCCCGACCTTGCGACCCTCACGCACGACCGTCTCGCCGCCAGGCGACACCGGACCGGCCGTCGGCCCCTGGCCGGCACCGAATCCACCCGCAAAACCGGGACTGGCTGCAAACCCGCTGCCGGTACCGCCGCCTGCAGCAGCCGCGGCTTCCGCAGCGCCATCGCTGGCGATGACGGACTGGGGCGACACGTGCTGCGTTTGCAACTGCCGCGCCATCTGTCGCTCGCGCTCGCGTTCCTGCTCTTCGATCTCGGCTTCCGTGCGCACCTGCAGGCGCGACAGCAGCGACACCGTATCGTGCTTGATGCGATCGAGCAGCGCGCCGAAGAGTTCGAAGGCTTCGCGCTTGTATTCCTGCTTCGGGTTCTTCTGCGCGTACGCGCGCAGGTGGATACCCTGCCGCAGGTAGTCCATCGCCGCGAGGTGATCGCGCCAGTGCCGGTCGAGTTCCTGCAGCATCACGGCCTTCTCGAGGTGGCGCATGACCGGCGCGCCGACGGCAGCGACCTTGGCTTCGTACGCTTCCTCGACGGCTTTGACCACGCGCTCGCGCAAGCCGGCTTCGGCGATCGCGTGATCGGCCGCCAGCCAGGCCTTCGGATCAATCGCCGTGACGAAGTCGCGCTCGATTGCTTCCGTGAGCTCGTCGAGTTTCCACTCCTCCTCGGGACTCTCGCGCGGCACGAACTGGTCGATCAGGTCATTGACCACTTCCGCGCGAATACCGGTGACGGAATCGGAAATGTCCTCCGCCGCCATGATTTCCGTGCGCTGCTGGTAGACGACCTTGCGCTGGTCGTTGGCGACGTCGTCGTACTCGAGCAGGTTCTTGCGCAGGTCGAAGTTGTAGGCTTCCACCTTGCGCTGCGCGCGCTCGATCTGGCGCGAAAGCATCTTGCTCTCGATCACCTCGCCTTCCTTCATGCCGGCCGTCGTCAGCCAGCGCTTGGTGCGCTCGGGATCGCCGAAGATGCGCATCAGGTTGTCTTCGAGCGACAGGTAGAACCGGCTCGAGCCCGGATCGCCCTGGCGGCCCGAACGGCCGCGCAGCTGGTTGTCGATGCGGCGCGATTCGTGGCGTTCGGTGCCGATGATGTGCAGCCCACCCGACGCGAGCACCAGCTCGTGCCGGTGCTTCCAGTCTGTCTCCACGGCGGCGCGGGCGGCGGTGTCGGCCGGGTCGATCTCCAGCAACTCCGTCTTGAGGCTGCCGCCGAGCACGATATCCGTGCCGCGGCCCGCCATGTTGGTGGCGATCGTCACGGTGCCCGGACGTCCAGCCTGGGACACGATGGTGGCTTCGCGGTCGTGCTGCTTCGCGTTCAGCACGTTGTGATCGATGCCCTTCTGCTTCAGCAGGCCCGAAAGCAGCTCGGAGGTCTCGACCGAGGTGGTGCCGACGAGCGCCGGCTGGCCGCGCTTCACGCACTCACGGATGTCCTCGATGATCGCTTCGTACTTGTCCTTCTGCGTCAGGTAGACGAGGTCGGCGGCATCGTCACGGATCATCGGGCGGTGCGTCGGAATCACGACCACTTCGAGGCCGTAGATCTGCTGGAACTCGAAGGCTTCGGTGTCGGCCGTGCCGGTCATGCCGGAGAGCTTGCCGTACATGCGGAAGAAGTTCTGGAAAGTGATCGAGGCAACCGTCTGGTTCTCCTCGCGCACCTTCACGCCTTCCTTCGCCTCGACGGACTGGTGCAGGCCGTCGGACCACCGGCGACCGGGCATCGTGCGCCCGGTGAATTCGTCGACGATGATGACTTCGCCGCTGCGGACGATGTATTCGACGTCCTTGCGGTAGAGCGCGTGCGCGCGCAGCGCCGCGTTCAGGTGGTGCATCAGCCGGATGTTCGCGGGGTCGTACAGGCTTTGCCCTTCCTGCAGCAGGCCGGCCTGCAGGAACAGCTCTTCGACGTGTTCGTGACCCTGGTCGGAGAGGTGCACCTGCTTCGACTTCTCGTCGGCCCAGTAATCACCCTCGCCTTCCTCGGTCGCCTGCTTCGAGAGTCGGGGCACCAGCTCGTTGATCTTCAGGTAAAGCTCGGTGCTCTCCTCGGCCGGGCCCGAGATGATCAGCGGCGTGCGCGCTTCGTCGATGAGGATCGAGTCCACTTCGTCGACCACCGCGAACGCGAGCTCGCGCTGCATGCGGTCCTCGATGCGGAACGAGAGGTTGTCACGCAGGTAGTCGAAGCCGAACTCGTTGTTGGTGCCGTAGGTGATGTCCGAGCCATAGGCCGCGCGTTTCTCGTCCGGCATCAGGCCGGCCTTGACCACGCCGACGCTCATGCCGAGGAAGTTATAGATCGGCGACATCCAGTCGGCGTCGCGCTGCGCGAGGTATTCGTTGACCGTGACGATGTGCGCGCCCTTGCCCGTGAGCGCGTTCAGGTACGCAGGCAGCGTGGCAACCAGCGTCTTGCCTTCGCCGGTGCGCATTTCGGCGATCTTGCCGTTGTTCAGCACCATGCCGCCGATCAGCTGCACGTCGAAATGACGCAGGCCCAGGGTGCGGCGCGAGGCTTCGCGGACGACCGCGAACGCTTCGGGCAGGAGGTCGTCGAGGGTCTTGCCCGCCGCGAGCTGCTCGCGGAACTGGACGGTCTTCGCCGCGAGGTCCGCGTCGGA
Source organism: uncultured Gammaproteobacteria bacterium (assembly GCA_963743995.1). Lineage (GTDB taxonomy): Bacteria > Pseudomonadota > Gammaproteobacteria > Steroidobacterales > Steroidobacteraceae > RPQJ01. The sequence continues at coordinate 87,195 of CAVUSC010000026.1, forward strand.
CAGGGGCTGCAGGGCAGGCTCGAACGAGTTGATCTTCTTGACGAGGCCGTTGTACTGACTGACGAGTCGCTGGTTGCGACTGCCGAAAATGCGGGTGAGCCAATTAGCCACAGGGGCTCCGGGCGATAAGCGTTGAAAATAAAGGCGGAAATTCTACAGGAAGGGCGGAGCCTCCGTAGGTGGGGCAGCCCGTCGTGGAAACAAGGGTTTAGGGGGAACTACTCACCCCCCGGGCGGCGCTTTACGGCGCTGCGAGGTACTTCATAGGATTGAGGACGTTGCCGTCCCGCAGGACCTCGAAGTGCACGTGAGTGCCGGTGGACCGTCCCGTACTGCCGATGACTGCAATCGCGTCGTTCTTCTGCACCGACTGCCCGACCTGCACCAGGTTGCGCGAGTTGTGGCCATAGCGCGTCATGTAGCCCGTCGGATGCGTGATCTCTACGACGTAGCCGTAGCCCTGCTTCCAACCAGCATAAGAAACGACGCCCGGACCCACGGCGATGACTCGCGAGCCTGGCTGGCCGGCAAAGTCGACACCCGCATGGAACGCCCCGTGACCCGTGAAGGGATCGGCGCGATAGCCGAAATGCGAGGAAATCCAGCCACCGATCAGCGGCAGGCCGCCGGGCATGATGCGCTGGCCGAGTTCGCGCGTTGCCATGACCATCTCGAGCGCTTGCAGTTGCTGCTCGCGGTCGTTGATCTGGTCTTCGAGGGCATCGAGCACATTGGTCAGCTCGGGCACCTGCGCGGAACCACCCTGCACTTCCTGGCCTTCCGGACCGCCGGCGGGCGGTGGCTTGTCGAAATCGAACTCGCCGCGATCGAGGCCAGCGAGATCGGTCAGCCGGCGACCAAGCGCATCGAGTCGGATCAGCTGGGCATTCAGGGAACCGACGCGTGACGCCAGGGCGTCCACCTTGCCGTCGATCTGGCCACGGGCAGCCTGCAGATCGGTCTTCTGCTGCGCGATGGCACGTGCGTAGGCGCGATGCTCGGCATTCGCTCCAAGCAGGAAGCGCCCGAGCACGAGCCCGGCAACGAAAATGCCTGCAATGAGTACGAGAGCTGCCATGAGCAGCCGCGTCCCCTTGAGGTCGATTTCTCTGGTGCGGCCGCGGGGGCTGGTAACGATCCGAAAATGCATCCCGCGCGAACCCCTGGGGTACGTCGATGGCGAAAGCAACACGATCGCCGCAGGAGCCGGCCTGCAACGTTGCTTCGTGTCACGAATTCGCGAGACTATGCCCCGGCAGGGCACCCTTTGGCAAACAAAACGGCTGTTTACACAGCTTAGCTTAACAATGTCGGATCGACTCAAACCGCTCTTCGGGGGCCTTGCGCCAGGCCTCGCCGCCCTCGAGAAGAAGGCCGCGGCAGCCCAGTCGTTGACCGAAAAGGTCCGCCTGGAACTGGCCGAAGCGCTGCGGCCCCACCTGGTCTCTGCCGCCCGTCGAGGGGGCGACCTGGTCATCATCATGGATTCAGCGGCCTGGACGCCCCGCGTGCGCTACGGAGCACAGGCAATCAAGCAACGGCTGGAGTCCGGCGGTGAACCGCCGATCGGCAAGCTGCAGGTGAAGGTCAGGGGAAGGGGCTAGGGAAATTGGGGACGCTCACCTATTACTACCCCACATTTCAGTAATAGGTGAGCGTCCCCAATTTCCCTAGCCCCTCCTACGCAGTGGCGGAAGCTGCCGCGACGTAGCTGATCGGCGCGTCCTGCAGCGTTTCGAACGTCACTTCTTCCCACGCGGATTCGTCGGCAATCAGCGTGCGCAGCAGCCGATTGTTGAGCCCGTGGCCCGACTTGAAGCCGCTGAACTCGCCGATCAGGCTGTGCCCGAGCAGGTACAGGTCGCCGATCGCGTCGAGGATCTTGTGCTTCACGAATTCGTCTTCGTAGCGCAGGCCGTCTTCATTCAGCACCCGGTAATCGTCGAGCACGATCGCGTTGTCGAGGTTACCGCCGAGCGCCAGGTTCTGCGCGCGCATGTATTCCAGGTCGCGCATGAAGCCGAAGGTGCGGGCGCGGCTGACTTCGCGCAGGAACGTGGTCGTGGAGAAGTCCATCGAGGCGACCTGCGACCGGCGCTTGAACACCGGATGGTCGAATTCGATTTCAAAATTAACTTTAAAGCCGTCGTACGGGTCGAAGCGCGCCCACTTGTCGCCGTCTTCCACCTTGACGCTCTTGTTGATGCGCACGAAGCGCTTCGCGGCGTTCTGTTCCTCGATGCCCGCCGACTGCAGCAGGAAGACGAACGGCCCGGCGCTGCCATCCATGATCGGCACTTCGCCGGCGCTCAACTCGACGACCAGGTTGTCGATGCCGAGACCGGCAAGCGCCGACATGAGGTGCTCGACGGTCGAGACGGTGCCGTCGTTCGCCGTCAGGCTGGTGCCGAGCGTGGTCTGGCTGACGTTGCCGGCCTTGGCCGGTATGTCGATGAGCTGGTCGAGGTCGGTGCGGCGGAAGACGATGCCCGAATTCGCCGGGGCCGGACGCAGGACCATCAGCACCTTCTTGCCGGTGTGCAGGCCCACGCCGGTGGCGCGGATCGAATTCTTCAGCGTGCGTTGCTTCAGCATGAACGGGATTTGGCCTGGAACTTAGCCGCGCACTTTACCACAGGCCTCCAATAAACCCTAAGCCCATGTTTCTGATGACTTTATGAGGATTCGGCCCGCTGCGCCTGGCGCCAGGCCAGGTCCGCGATCGAGTCGGTGAATTTCGCGTACTCGCGCGCCTGCGCGCTGACCGCCGTGCCCCGCACCACGCGGCTGCGGATGCCGTGAAAAATACCGGCCAGCCGGAACATGCCGAAACGCCAGGTAGAACTCGAGGTCGCGAGGGTCGAGACGGAAGCCGGTTACCTGCTCGTAGTGCGCGACGTATTCCGCTTCGGTCGGCAGGCCGAGCGCCGCCGGGTCGCGGTCGCCCAGCATCGGGATCGACAGCGTCGGCAGGCGGTAGGCCATCAGGTGGTACGCGAAATCGGCGAGCGGATCGCCCAGCGACGACAGCTCCCAGTCGAGGATCGCGACGACGCGCGGCTCGGTCGGGTGAAACACCGCATTGTCCGAGCGGTAATCGCCGTGCACGACCGCGGCGGGCGGCTCCTGCGCCGGCATGTTGCGCGGCAACCAGTCGATCACGCGCTCCATCGAATCGATGCGTCCACCGGCGGTGTCTTCCAGGTACTGCTTCGAGAACCTCCCTATCTGGCGGCTCAAGTAACCGGTGGGCTTGCCGTAGTCGCTGAGGTTCGCGGCTTCGGGGCGCACCCGGTGCAGACGGGCCAGGGCGTCACAGAGCGCCAGCGAATGCTCGCGTCGATGCTCCATGGCGACATCCGGGAACGATGGGTCCCAGAAAATGCGCCCGGCGACGTGATCCATCACGTAGAACCAGGTGCCGATCACGGTTTCGTCGGTGCAGAGCACGTGAGTGCGCGGAACGGGCACGTCGGTGTGCTGGCCGAGCGCGCTGATGACCTTGTATTCGCGATCGACTGCGTGGGCCGAGGCCAGCAGCTGGCCGGGCGGCTTGCGCCGCAGGACGTATTGCTTCGAAGGTGTCGTCAGCAGGTAGGTGGGATTCGACTGGCCGCCCTTGAACTGCCGCAGCGACAGCGGCCCGGCGAATCCGGCCACGTGCGACTCGAGGTACTGCTGCAGGCGTTCGCGATCAATCTCGAGACCGGGACGCATTTCGGTCGTAGCGGCCTCGATCGTCGAGACGGTCGTCGATCCGGTCATGCGCTCACACCCCGCGGCCGTTGCCGGTCATCACGTGCCCGAGACTCATTGGCCCGAGAATTTCGGCGCGCGTTTTTCGCGGAACGCAGCGACGCCTTCGACGAAATCCTGGCTGTCGATGCAGGGTGCCTGCAGCCGGGCCTCGGCACGAATCGTCTGTTCGTAGCCCATGTCGGGGGCGCTGCGCAGCAGCTGCTTCATGTAACCGAGCGCGATCGGCGCCGCGTCGCACAGCTGTTCGGCCCAGGTGACGGCGGCCGTCACGACCTGGTCGTCCGGCACGACTCGATTGGCGAGGTTCCATTCCAGGCACTTCGCTGCCGGCACCCGGTCGCCACTGATCGCGAGTTCGAATGCGCGACGGTGACCGACGCGCTCGGTGAGCAGCCAGGTGAGGCCGCCATCGGGCACCAGGCCGATCTTCGCGAACGGCACCTGGAAGAAGGCGCCCTCGCCCATCACGACCAGGTCGCAAACCAGTGCGAACGAGCCACCGATGCCGGTGGCAAAACCATTCACCGCCGCGATCACCGGCTTCGGCATGCGGGCGATCTCGCGCAAGGCCGCGCCGTATTCCTCGTTCAGCTGCCGCTCGACGTCGGTGCCCGACGTCATGGGCTCGGCTTTCAGGTCGGCGCCTGCGCTGAAGCCTCGACCGGCGCCCGTCAGCACGACGGCGCGTACGGACTCGTCGGCGGCGACTGCCTGCAACTCTTTCCTCAATGCATTGCGCAGGCCCGTCGTGAACCCGTTCAGCGATTCAGGCCTGTTCAGCGTAACGATCGCGACTCGACCGCGGCGTTCAACCAGCACTTCACTCATGGCGACTCGATCTCCTCACGAAGCCTTGGCTGCGGCCGTGGCCGCGCCGTCATAGTACGTCTCGCCCGACTGAGCGCGCGCCAGCAGGCCCTTGGTTGGCTTGAAACGCTCGCCGTACAGCTTGGCGAGACGCTTGCACTCCGCCACGAACTTCGCGGGTCCGATCGTATCGATGTACGAGAGCGTGCCGCCCGTGTAGGCGGGGAAACCCCAGCCGAGGATCGAGCCCAGGTCGGCTTCGTGCACGCTGCGCAGCACGCCTTCCTCGAAGCAACGCGCCGTCTCGAGTGCCTGGATGTACAGCAGGCGCGTCTTGAGCTCTTCCACACTCGGCTGCTGCGCCAACCGCGGATACTGGTCCGCCAGGCCGGTCCAGAGCGCTTTCTTGCCGCCCTCAGGGTAGTCGTAGAAACCCGCGCCGCTCTTGCGCCCGAGGCGCTTCAGGTCCTCGACGAAGTGCTTCACGACCGGCCAGCTGACCGGCTCCTTGTACTTGGCGCCGAGGTCTTCACGCGACTGCTGCATGACCTTGTAGGCAAGCTCGAGGCTGACCTCGTCGCTGACCGCCAACGGACCGACCGGCATGCCAGCCAGCCGGCCGGCGCTTTCGATCAGCTGCGGGTCGATGCCTTCTGACAGCATCTTCGCGCCTTCGGCGGTGTAGGTGCCGAAGCAGCGGCTGGTGTAGAAGCCGCGGCTGTCATTGACCACGATCGGCGTCTTGCGCAGCTGGCCGACGTAATCGAGCGCGCGTGCGATCGCTTCATCCCCTGTCTGCTTGCCGACGATGATCTCCACCAGCGGCATCTTCTCGACCGGCGAGAAGAAATGGATCCCGATGAAATTCTTTGGGCGCTTCGACGCCTTGGCAAGACCAGTGATCGGCAGCGTCGACGTGTTGCTGGCGAATATCGACGCCTTCGGGATCACGGCCTCGGTCTTCGCCGTGACGTCGGCCTTGATGCCGCGATGCTCGAACACCGCTTCGATCACCAGGTCGGCCCCATCGAGCTGCGCATAGTCGACAGTCGGCTTGATGCGCGCGAGCACGGCGTCCGCCTGCTCCTGGGTGCGGCGACCTTTCTCGACATCCTTCGCCAGCAACTTCGCGGAATAGGCCTTGCCCTTCCCCGCCTGCTCGGCCGTCGAGTCGATCAGGATCACTTCCATGCCCTGCATTGCTGAAACGTAGGCTACACCTGCTCCCATCATGCCGGCGCCGAGCACGCCGAGCTTCGTCACCTTCGACTTCGGCACGTCCGCCGGGCGCACCGAGAGCTTGTCGGCGTTGCCCTTGTTCACGAACATCGTGCGGATCAGGTTGCGCGCGACTGGGCCGGTCACGAGCCTGGCGAAATACTTGGACTCGATTTCGAGGCCTTTCTCGATCGGCAGCAGCGTGCCTTCATAGACACACGAGAGAATCGCCGCCGGCGCCGGGTAGTTGTGCAGGGTCTTCCTGGCGACGAGAGCGGTCGCGCCCATGAAGGTCTGCGTTGCGCCGGCGCTGGCAAACGCCACGCCGCCCGGCACGCGATACCCCTTCTGGTCCCACGGCTGCACCGCCACCGGCGAACCCATGAGCCAGCGCTTCGCCGCGGCGATCAGTTCGCCCGTTGGCGCGACTTCGTGCACCAGACCCACCTTTTTCGCTTCCGCGGCTGCAATGTTGCTGCCTTCGAGCAGGTACGGCAGCGCCTGCGTTACGCCGATCAGGCGCGGCATGCGCTGCGTCCCGCCGCCGCCCGGCAGCAAGCCCACCTTCACTTCCGGCAGCCCGATGAAGGCCTTTGGGTCATCCGCGATCACGCGGTAGTGGCACGCGAGGCACAACTCGAGTCCGCCGCCGAGGGCCAAGCCATTGATGGCTGCCACGAACGGCTTGCCGCAGGTTTCGATCCGGCGCAACAGCCGGCCGAGCCCGGTGAAATTCTCGTAGACCTGCACCGGCGTGAGCTGCGGGCCGAAGCTGCGCAGGAATTCGGTGAGGTCGTAGCCGGCGAGGAAACTCGGCTTGCCCGAGGTGATGATGGCGCCGCGAATAGTTGCATCGGTCACGATCTTGTCGACGATCGCGGCGAGTTCCGTTTCGACGTCGGGGCCGAGCACGTTCATCGAACGTCCCGGACTGTCCATCGTGATCAGGGCGATGCCGTCGGCGTCGACGGCAAGGGTGAAGTGCTTATGCATGCTGCGGGTTCCTGGTCGGTCGGCGCGTCAGACGCGCTCGATGATGGTGGCCGTACCCATGCCGGCGCCCACGCAGAGCGTGATGAGCGCGGTGTTGAGGTTGCGGCGTTCGAGTTCGTCGAGGACGGTGCCCATGATGATCGCCCCGGTGGCGCCGAGCGGGTGACCCATCGCGATGGCGCCGCCGTTCACGTTGACCTTGTCGTGCGGCACGTCCATCGCGCGCATGAAGCGCAGCACGACGGAGGCGAACGCCTCGTTCACTTCGAACAGGTCGATGTCCTTGACCGTCATGCCGGCGCGCTTCAGCAGCTTCTGCGTCACCAGCGCGGGGCCGGTCAGCATGATGGCCGGCTCGCTGCCTATCGACGTGAACGCACGGATGCGCGCGCGCGGCTTTAGGCCGGCCTTGCCGCCGAAACGCTTGCTGCCGATCAGCACGCCCGCGGCGCCGTCGACGATGCCGCTCGAGTTGGCGGCCGTGTGCACGTGGTTGATCGCGTCGACCTGCGGGTACTTCATCTGCGCCACCGCATCGAAACCGGCCTGCTCACCCATTGCCGCGAACGCGGGCTTCAGCGAGGCGAGACTCTGCCAGCGTTGCATCCGGACGCATGTGTTCGTCGCGGTCGAGCATCACGCGGCCCAGGATGTCCGTCACCGGCACGATCGACTTGGCGAAGCGACCTTCGGCCCAGGCGGCCGCGGCGCGGCGCTGGCTCTCGACGGCATAGCCGTCGACGGTTCTCGCGCGTGTAGCCGTCGAGCGTCGCGATCAGGTCCGCGCCCACGCCCTGCGGCACGAAATAGGTGTTGTAGGCGACGGCCGGGTCCGCGACCCACGCGCCACCGTCGCTGCCGATCGGCACGCGCGACATCGATTCGACGCCGCCGGCCACGACGGCCTGCGACTGGCCGGACATGACCTGCGCGGCTGCGTTGTTGACCGCCTCGAGACCCGAGGCGCAGAAGCGGTTCAGTTGCTGGCCCGGCACGGACTCGTCGTAGCCCGCGACTAGCGTGGCCACGCGCGCGATGTCGGCGCCCTGCTCGCCGATCGGCGAGACGCAGCCGAGCACGACATCGTCCAGCAGACTCGTGTCCAATCGGTTGCGTTCGCGCACGGCCTGCAGCGCCTGCGCGGCGAGTTGGATCGGCGTGATGCTGTGGAGCGAACCGTCGGGCTTGCCGCGTCCCCGGGGCGTGCGGACGTGATCGTAGATGAAGGCGTCGGCCATGCGTGTGACTCCGGTCGGGCCGCGCGGGCGATCACGCTTCGCGTGGCAGTTCTTCGAAACCTGCGGGTTGGGCCTGCGGGATGGAATGGACCCGTGGCCCGTCCGTCATCATAAAGGACCGGTCAGCTGGACGTCAGCTTGACCGAGCCGGCCGCGCCCGAGAGACGCAGTCCCGGTCAGGCCAGGCCACCGGACGCACGCAACTGCTCGATCTCTGCGGCGGAAAAGCCTGCATCCACCAGCACTTCGTCGCTGTCCGCGCCCGCACGATGAGGCGCCCTGACTGGCGCCGCCGCGGTACGGCTGAACCGCGGGGCTGGCGCGTGCTGCTCGACCCCGTTCACCGTGATGAAGTTGCCGCGTGCGACGTTGTGCGGATGCTGCGCAGCCTCGCCGAGACTGAGTACAGGGGCGACGCACGCGTCGGTGCCTTCGAAAATGGCGGCCCACTCGTCGCGCGTTTTCGTTCGCACGGCCGCCGCGATTGCAGCTTCCGCCTCGGGCCAGTGCTTGCGGCTCGCGGGGTATCCCGCCGCGAGGAATTTCCTGTCGACGCCGAGTTTCTCGATCAGCAACCCGTAGAACTGCGGCTCGATCGCGCCGATCGCCAGGTACTTGCCATCGCTGGTCTCGAACGTGCCGTAGTACGGCGCGGATCCGGCGAGCATCAGTTCCCCGGTCTCGTCGCGGAAGCTGTGGTCCGAGGCACGGATGGAGAAAAAGATACTCAGCAGCGCGATCACGCCGTCGGTCATGGCGGCATCGATCACCTGGCCCTTGCCGGTACGCGAGGCCTCCAGCAGGGCCGCCAGCAGGCCGGACAGCAGCATCATGCCGCCACCACCGAAATCGGCCACGAGGTTCAGGGGCGGCACGGGTTTGCGGCCGCGTTCCCCGATCAGGTGGAGCGCACCGGTGAGCGCGAGGTAATTGATGTCGTGCCCCGCCGACTGCGCGAGCGGTCCGGACTGGCCCCAACCGGTCATGCGCCCGTACACCAGCTTCGGGTTGCGCGCGAGGCAGACGTCCGGACCCACGCCGAGCCGCTCCGCCACGCCGGGCCGGAAGCCTTCGATCAATGCATCCGCGCCGTCGATGAGCCGCAGCAATGCCGCGATTCCCGCTGGACTTTTCAGGTTCAACGCGATCGAGCGGCGGTTGCGCAGCAGGGTGTCGACCGGATCGGGTTCCTCGGGCCCCGCCGACGCGCGGTCGACACGGATTACGGTCGCACCCATGTCGGCCAGCATCATGGCGCAGAACGGTGCCGGGCCGAGTCCCGCCAGTTCGATGATCTTGATTCCCTGCAACGGTCCCATGCGTTCCAGCCTCACGATGCAACTCGAACCCCGTGTCGTCCGGGCATTGTATCCTGCGCGGGCTTTCGCCCATTGCCGGATGAGATCGATGCTGCCGTTGCTGCAAGGAATCCGCGTCCTCGACTTCACGACGATCGTGCTCGGACCGTATGCGACGCAGACGCTGGGCGACCTCGGGGCCGACGTCATCAAGGTCGAACCGCTGCAGGGTGACCTCTTTCGCACCGTGCGCCCGGGTCGATCGCGCTCGATGGGCGCGGGCTTCATCGGGTTCAACCGCAACAAGCGCTCGCTTGCGATCGACCTGAAGCGGCCGGAGTCGCGCGCGGTGCTGGTGCGATTGGTCAGCCGTGCCGACGCCGTCGTGCACAACATGCGACCGAAGGCCGCAGAGCCGCTGGGTCTCGCCTACGAGCAGCTGGCGCGCATCAAGCCTGACCTCGTCTACGCGTTCGCAGCGGGCTACGACCAGAGCGGTCCGAACGCCAACGAGCCTGCGTACGACGACATCGTGCAGGCGGCCTCGGGCGTTGCCGCGTTGAACGCGAATGCCAATGGCGAACCCCGGTACCTGGCGACGATCCTCTGCGACAAGGTCGGCGGCTTGCACCTTGCGATGGCGGTGGCGACGGGTCTCGCACACCGCGCTCGCACCGGCCAGGGCTGCTGCATCGAAGCGCCCATGTTCGAAAGCACCGTCGCGTTCCTGATGTCGGAGCAACTGGGCGGCGAAACATTCGTGCCCGCGCTCGGGCCGACAGGTTACGACAGGTTGGCGGCACCCAATCGCAAGCCGTACCGCACGCAGGACGGCTTCATGGCGATCCTGCCGTACAACGGTACGCACTGGGCCGCGTTCTTCGAGATCATCGGGCGCGCGGAGTTCGCGCATTCCCCACAGGTGCAGGACCCGGTGCTGCGCAGCCAGAGCGTGGATTCGCTGTACGCGATCATCGCCGAGGTGGCGCCGACGCGAACGACGGCGGCGTGGCTGGAGTCATTGCGTGCCGCGGACATCCCCTGTGCGCGGGTGAACTCAGTGGGCGAACTGTTGCAGGACCCGCACCTGCTCGCGACGGGATTCTTCCAGGAATACGATCATCCGACCGAAGGACGCCTGCGCGCACCACGCTCGCCCTTCCGCTGGCACGGCGGGACGGAAGCTGCGGATCGGCACGCGCCCCGTCCCGGTGCCGACAGTCGCGCGGTGCTGGCGGAAGCGGGATTCGCCGGTGAGGAAATCGATCGGCTCGCGGCCGACGGCGTCATTCGCGTCGATGACGGCACCGCTTAGCCGTTACGCACACGGCATCAAGTCGGGTGCCTGATCCAGACCCTTTCCCGAGCGCGTGTCTGCCGAGTTTCCAAGCTCGGGAAAGGCCGTCTCGGATCAGGCGCTCGACATGGCTACCAGCGTTTGCCTGGCACATCGCTGACCGGCGATCACCACTCGCTGTTGTAGCGAGCCTGCTTGAACCGCGCGCCAGGCGCCGGCGGCTTCTCCGGCGGACCCGCGAAACATTGCGCGCTCGCCATCCACAGTTGCGCGCTGTCGCCTGTCACTGCAAGCCCGGTGTCGAGCACGTTGCGCGTCTGCGTGACCACGCGACAGAACTCCACCGCGCTGCCCTCGACGCGTTCCGCGGCTCGCAGGATCGTTCCACTCCCAGAGCGCACCAGACGGGCTCGTCAGGCGCACGTACGGCTTCGACGCGGGCACTTCGCGACGGTTGACCTTGAACGTCCAGCCGAAGGTGTTGACGCCCATCACCGCGATGTTGCGCAGCCGGTCGTGCTCGATGCGGTCGATGCCGAGTGCGTCGAAGATCGCCTGCCCATGCGCCCAGGTTTCCATCTGCCGGGCACTCATGAACGAGCGTGCGCTCATGTCGGGCCCGGCCCAGGCCAGGCGATGGTCAGGCTCGAAGGCGGCATAGATATCCGCCAGCCGCTGGTACTGGCTGCGCCAACGCTCGAGGAGTTCGGTGCCCGCGCAGCCTTGCAGCCAGCGCCGCGAATAGTCGATCAGCGAGACGCCGGTGGCGCTCGCCTGGAATATGTCGCGGAACAACGCCTGGATCTCGTCGCGACTGCGCGCGGCGATCTCGGCGGCGTGATCGAAGAAATAGAGGTGCCCGAGCACGTCGTCGAACGTCCAGCCCTTGAACTGCGTCGGCTCGGTCCAGGCTTCGGCCGGCGCGTTCTCGAGCGCCGCATGCAGCGCATCGCATTCGTCGCGAAAGTCGAGCGCCTGGCTCAAGCCGGCGGTGCTGTCGGCACCCATCGCAGCTCACCTTGCAATCGATGGACAGGGCCAGGTGGAGACCCGGAGCAGGGAACCTCCACCTGGACTCTGCGTGCCTTTCCCGAGGCTGGCGGGAAAGGCGGCTCGTCGTCAGTCGGCCTGCCGGCGCAGGAACGCCGGAATGTCGATGAACGATTCGTCGCCGTGGTCGATGCTCAGGCCATCGCCGACGGCACGCGCGCGTTCGCGCAGGCGCGGCGGCGTGTCGTAGGCCGAGTAGTCGCCCACGCCGAGCGGCGCACGACGACGATCGGCGGCGCGACCGACACCCTGCACGAGCGTCGGCTGCGGCACGGCCTTGGCCACGGCACGGCCAATGCCGGTCGCGACGACCGTGACGCGAATCTGGTCCGTCATCTCCGGGTCGATCACGTAGCCGACCACCACCGTGGCGTCGTCGGATGCGTACTGCTTCACGGTCTCGCCGATCGTGTGGAACTCGCTCGTGCGCAGGTCCATGCCGGCCGTGACGTTGATGAGCAGGCCGTGCGCGCCCGACAGGTTGACGTCCTCGAGCAGCGGGCTCGAGATCGCGGCTTCGGCGGCCGCGCGGGCGCGGTTCTCGCCGCTCGCGCTGCCGGAGCCCATCATCGCCATGCCGGTCTCGGCCATGACGGTGCGGACGTCGGCGAAGTCGACGTTGATCATGCCGGGACGCGTGATCAGTTCCGCGATGCCCTGCACCGCACCCTGCAGCACCTGGTTCGCGGACCGGAACGCGTCGAGCAGCGTCATGTCGCCGCCGAGCACGGTCGAGCAGCTTCTGGTTCGGGATCGTGATCAGCGAGTCGACGTACTTGTGCAGTTCGGCGATGCCCTGCTCGGCGAGCGACGTGCGCTTGTTGCCTTCCATCTCGAAAGGCTTGGTCACGACGGCGACCGTCAGGATGCCGAGTTCCTTCGCCACCTGCGCCACGATCGGCGCGGCGCCCGTGCCCGTGCCGCCACCCATGCCGGCGGTGATGAAGATCATGTCCGAGCCTTCGATCAGCTCGACGATGCGGTCACGGTCTTCCATCGCCGCCTGGCGGCCGACTTCCGGATCCGCGCCGGCGCCGAGACCCTTGGTGATGTTCGAGCCGATCTGCAGGCTCGTCTTGACCTTCGAGTGCTTGAGCGCCTGCGCATCGGTGTTGATGCACACGAAATCGACGCCCTCGATGCCTGAATTGACCATGTGGGTCACGGCGTTGCCGCCGCCACCGCCCACGCCTACCACCTTGATGATTGCGCCTTGGTTTTCCGTATCTGCGAGTACGAACATGGGTGTGCTGCTCCGTATCAAAAATTGTGACGAATGACTTGCTTGCCTGGCGCGGCAGCCTTTACCGCGCCCCGAAAATCTGTGCTGCCCTCTCCTTCCCTTCCCGGCCTTCCTGCCTTCCCTCCCTTCCTGCCCTTCCTAGAAATTCCCCTTGAACCAATCCCGCATCCGCTGGATCGTCTTGCGCGGGCCCATCCCGCCATGCGAGTGCGGATGCACGTGGCGCGTGCTGCGGCCGAACAGCAGCAGCCCGACGCCGGTCGAATGAATCGGATTGCGCACGACGTCCACCAGCCCGCTCACGCCCTGCGGCAGGCCGAGCCGCACCGGCGCGTGGAAGATTTCCTCGGCCAGCTCGATGACGCCGTCCATCTTCGCGCTGCCGCCCGTGAGGACGATGCCGGCCGCGATCTTGTCGTGGTAATCGGAGCGCGCGAGTTCGTCGCGCACGAGCACGAAGATTTCCTCGTAGCGCGCCTCGACGACGCTCGCGAGCGTCTGCCGCGCGAGGCGCCGCGCCGGACGATCGCCCACGCTCGGCACTTCGATGGTCTCGTCCGCGTTCGCGAGCTGTGACAGCGCGCACGCGTACTTCACCTTGAGTTCCTCGGCGTGGTGCGTCGGCGTGCGCAGGCTCTGCGCGATGTCGTTCGTGACGAGGTCGCCCGCGATCGGGATGACGGCGGTGTGCCGGATCGCGCCGCCCGCGAAGACCGCCACGTCGGTGGTGCCGCCGCCGATGTCGATCAGGCAGACACCGAGTTCCTTCTCGTCGTCGGCCAGCACGGCGTAGCTCGACGCCAGCTGCTCGAGCACGATGTCCTCGACCTCGAGGCCGCAGCGTTGCACGCACTTGACGATGTTCTGCGCGGCGCTTTCCGCGCCGGTCACGATGTGGACCTTCGCTTCGAGCCGCACACCCGACATGCCGACGGGTTCGCGGATGCCGTCCTGCGCGTCGATGATGAATTCCTGCGGCAGGATGTGCAGGATCTTCTGGTCCGCGGGAATCGCCACGGCGCGCGCCGCGTCGATCACGCGCTCGACGTCGCTCTGCGTCACTTCCTTGTCGCGGATCGCGACGATGCCGTGCGAGTTCAGGCTGCGCACGTGGCTGCCGGCGATGCCGGCGAACACGGAATGGATCTGGCAGCCGGCCATCAGCTCGGCTTCCTCGACCGCGCGCTGGATCGACTGCACGGTCGAGTCGATGTTGACGACGACGCCGCGCTTCAGCCCGCGCGAAGGGTGCGAGCCGACGCCCACCACTTCGATCGTGCCGTCCACGGTGAGCTCGCCGACGATGGCGACGACTTTCGACGTGCCGATGTCGAGTCCGACGAGCAGGTTTCTTTCGGGCTTTCTAGGCATCGGGTGTCGCGTCCTCTTGCGGGGCGACGGCCAGTGCGGAACGGGTGTTCCAGCCCACGCTGAAGCCGTTCGTGTAGCGCATGTCCACGTAATTGATCTCCGCGACCCGCTTCGCCACCATCGGGCTCGCGAGTCGAATGAAGCGTTCGAGGCGGTCCTTGACGTCCTGCCGGCCGAGCCTGACCTGCAGGCCATCCGCCAGCTCGAGTTCCCACGCGCCGCGGTCGTCGAGCCGGACGCCCGTGAGGCGCAGGCCGGATTCGAGCAGGCGGCCCTGGGCATCGATGTACAGTTGCGCAACCTGCGACTCGCTGCCTTCCGGGCCTTCGAGCAGCGGCAGTTCCGGCGGCACGTAGCGCGCGTTGCGGATGAAGAGTTCGCCGCGCGCGTTCAGCAGCCCGGCGTCGTTCCACCGCGCCGCCGCCACCTCTTCGTTGACCACGACGCGGATCGCGTCGGGCCACACACGGGTCACGACGGCGCTGTCCACCCAGTCGATCGACTCGACGCGCTTGCGGATGCGCTCGAGGTCGACCGATGCCAGGCCGCCCTGCGCGACCTGCGCGACGGCGCTCTCGATCTCCGGGGGCGAGACACGCTGGAAGGCGCCTTCGAGCAGGACGCGGCGCACCGGACGGTCCAGCGCGAAGATCAGCAGCAGCGCGACGACGACGCAGCCCGCGACGATGGCCGCCGTGGTGCCGATGGCGTTCCAGTCGAGACGCTCCCACCACTTGGGCTCGGGGCGGGTCGCCTGCTTGCGCTGCTTCTTCGCGAACGGCAGCTTCATCGGCGCGCCTCCTGGCCGCGGAGGCTCGTTTCGAGCACCCGCCAGACGAGTTCGTCGAACTCGATGCCGCGCTGGCGCGCCGCCTTCGGCACGAGCGAATGACTGGTCATGCCCGGCGCCGTGTTCACCTCGAGCAGCCACGGCCGGCCCGACCGGTCGCGCATGAAATCGACGCGGCCCCAGCCGCTGCAGCCGACCGCAAAGAACGCCGCGAGGGTCAGGCCCGCAAGTTCCTGCTCGGCCGCGCCGGTCATGCCGGGGCACAGGTACTGCGTGTCCTCGGCGACGTACTTCGCGTGGTAGTCGTAGTACTCGCCGGCCGGCACGATCCGGATCGACGGCAGCGCGTCGGTCCCAAGCACGCCCACCGTGTACTCCTCGCCCTGGATCAGCTGCTCGACCAGCAACGAGCCTTCGTAGCGCGCCGCGAGTTCGACGGCCGCCGCGAGGTCCGCGTCCTTGAAGCAGCGCGTGATGCCGACACTCGAGCCTTCGCACGCAGGTTTCACGATCACCGGCAGGCCGAGCTTGTGGGCCGCGGCGACGACGTCTTCGCCGCGCTGCAGGTTCACGTAGGCCGGCGTCGGCAGGCCGAGCGCGAGCCACACCTGCTTGGTGCGGATCTTGTCCATCGAGAGCGCGGACCCGAGCACGCCGGAACCCGTGTAGGGCACGTCCAGCGCATCGAGCAGCCCCTGCAGCACGCCGTCTTCGCCGCCGCCACGGTTGCCGTGCAGGATGTTGAAGACGCGATCGAACTGCGGGCCGCCGGGCGCGGTCAGCGCGGCGACCAGCGCGGGAATGCCGTCGACCGCCGTGCGCGTCGACGCCGCGGCGCTGCAGCGCCTCGAGCACGTTGCGGCCCGAATCGAGCGACACCTCGCGTTCGGACGACGTGCCGCCGAGCAGCACGGCGACGCGGCCGAACCGGGCGGGATCCTGGATGAGCATGGGCGAAGTCATGCAGCGTTGGCCTCGCAGGGCGACTGCCGCCGGCAAGGTGCGCGGCAGTTCGTTGGAGACGGCGCCGATGTGACCGGCGCCCATCGTCAGCACCACGTCGCCCTCGCGCACGATGCCGGCCAGGGCGTCGGGCAGTTCGTCGAGCGACTTGAGCAGCACGGGTTCCACGCGACCGCGCGTGCGGATCGCGCGGCACAGCGCCTTGCCGTCGGCGCCGGGGATCGGGGCCTCGCCGGCCGCGTACACCTCGGCCACGACGAGCGCGTCGGAATCCGCGAGCACCTGCGCGAACTCGTCGAGCAGGTCGCGCGTGCGCGTGTAGCGGTGCGGCTGGAAGACCAGCACGACACGACGCCCCGGCCAGCCCTGGCGCGCGGCCTCGACGGTCGCCGCGATCTCGGTCGGATGGTGGCCGTAGTCGTCCACGATCGTGACGCTGGCCGGCACCGGTGTCGACGTCGGCGATCCACTGCAGGCGACGCTCGATGCCCTGGAAGCCGGCCAGCGCGCGCTGGATGGCGGCATCGTCGATCTCGAGCTCGGTCGCGACCGCGATCACCGCCAGGGCGTTCAGCACGTTGTGGCGGCCGGGCAGGTTCAACGTGACCGGCAGCGGCGGCGCGCCGCCGGGACGCAGCACGGTGAACTTCGAGTGGCCCGCGAGCCGCTCGACGTCGACCGCGCGCACGTCGGCGGATTCGTCGAAACCGTAGGTCAGGTACGGCCGCGCGATGCTGGGAATCAAGCCACGCGCGTTCGCATCGTCGTTGCAGACGACGGCGAGCCCGTAGAACGGCAGGTTGTGCAGGAACTCGACGAAGCTGAGCTTGAGCTTCTCGAAGTCGCCGCCGTGCGTGCCGAGGTGATCGGCGTCGACGTTGGTGACGATCGCGATCATCGGCTGCAGGTGCGTGAACGACGCGTCGCTCTCGTCGGCCTCGGCGACCAGGAACTCGCCGGCACCGAGACGCGCATTGCTGGCCGCGCTCTTCAGCCGGCCGCCGATGACGAACGTGGGATCCGTGCCGCCTTCGGCCAGCACGCTCGCCATCAGGCTCGTCGTGGTGGTCTTGCCGTGCGTGCCGGCCACGGCGATCGAATAGCGGAAGCGCATCAGTTCGCCGAGCATCTCGGCGCGCTTCACGACCGGAATGCGCTCGGCCAGCGCGCGCGCCACTTCGGGGTTCTCGGCGTTGATCGCGCTCGAGACGACGACCACGTCGGCGCCGTCGACGTTCTCGGCGCGGTGGCCGATCAGCACGCGCGCGCCGAGCTGCTGCAGGCGCTCGGTGGCCTCGCCCTGCTTCAGGTCGGAGCCCTGCACCGCGTAGCCGAGGTTCAGCAGCACTTCGGCGATGCCCGGACATGCCGCTGCCGCCGATGCCGACGAAGTGGATCGTGTGGATCCGGCGCATGCGGTCCTTCATGCCGCCTCCCCCGCCGCCTGCACGCAGGCGTCGGCGAGACGCTCGTCCGCGTCGACGATGGCGCTCGTGCGCGCGGCCACGGCCATGCGCAAGAGCAGCGGGCGTCCGGCCTCGAGCAGCGCGCGCAACAGCGCGGCCAGCGAGATCGGCGTCAGGTCGCCTTCGGGCAGGAGCTTCGCGGCGCCCGCCCGCACGGCGTACTGCGCGTTGCGGGTCTGGTGGTCGTCGACGGCGGCCGGGAACGGCACGAGGATCGCCGGCACGCCGGCCGCCGCGAGTTCGGCCACCGTCAGCGCGCCGGAGCGACACACGGCGAGGTCGGCCCAGCCGTAGGCGCTCGCCATGTCGTCGATGAAGGGCCGCACGTCGGCCTCGATGCCGCGCGAGCGATACGCCTGCACGGTTTCTTCGAAATTGTGCTTGCCGGTCTGGTGCAGCACTTCGGGCCGCAGCGTCGCGGGCAGTTCGCCGATGGCGGCCGGCAGCACGGCGTTCAGGCGCGCGGCGCCCTGGCTGCCGCCGAACACGAGCAGCCGCGCGGGGCCTTCGCGCCCGGCATAACGCCGCTCGGGCGGCGCGACGGCGACGATCTCCGGGCGCACCGGATTGCCGACGCGCTCGGCCTGCACGCCGCTGCCGAAGCTGTCCGGGAATCCTTCGAGCACGCGCCTGGCGAAGCGCGCGAGCACGCGGTTGGTGAGGCCCGCGACGGCGTTCTGCTCGTGCACGACGAGCGGCCGGCGCAGCAACCACGCGGCGATGCCGCCCGGGCCGGACGCGAAGCCGCCCGCGCCGAGCACGACCCTGGGCTGATGCTTGCGGATCGCGCGCATCGCCTGGTTGATGGCGAGCAGCAGGCGGAACGGAGCCGCCAGCAGCGTCAGCGCACCCTTGCCGCGCAGCCCGCTCACGCTCAGCCACTCGACCGGAATGCCTGCGGCCGGCACCAGGCGCGCCTCGATGCCCTGCTGCGTGCCGAGCCAGACGATGTCGTAGCCGCGGCGCTGCAGCACGCGCGCGGTCGCGAGCGCCGGGAAGACGTGTCCGCCCGTGCCGCCCGCCATGACCAGTGCGACCTTGCGCGTCATCTGCGGCGGGCCTCGCGCGGTGCGACGCGCACGCGACCGGTCGCCTGCGTGTCGTGGTGGATGCGCAGCAGCACGCCGATCCAGCCGAGCGTCACGAGCATGCTGCTGCCGCCGTACGACAGCAGCGGCAGCGTGAGGCCCTTGGTCGGCAGCAGGCCCATGTTCACGCCGATGTTCACGAAGGCCTGCAGGCCGAGCCAGATGCCGATGGCCGCGGCGACGTACGACTGGAACGCCTGCCCGGCCTGCGCGGCTTCGCGCGAGATCAGCAGCGCGCGAGTCACCAGCAGCGCGAACAGGACGACGACCACCGTGACGCCGAGGAAGCCGAACTCCTCCGCGAGCACGGCGAAGACGAAGTCGGTGTGGGCTTCGGGCAGGTAGAAGAGCTTCTGCACGCTCGCGCCGAGACCGACGCCGAACCATTCGCCGCGGCCGATCGCGATCAGCGACTGCACCAGCTGGAAGCCGCTGTCGAACGGATCGCCCCAGGGATCGAGGAAGCCGGTCAGCCGGCGCAGTCGGTACGGCGAGATGACGGCGAGCGCCGCGAGCCCGACCGAGCCGACGACGACCGGCACCAGCAGGTGCACGATGCGCGCGCCGGCCAGGAACAGCACGCCGAGGCCGGTCGCGAACAGCACGGTGGCGGCGCCGAAGTCCGGCTCGCACAGCAGCAGCACGGCCGCCGCGCCGAGCACGCCGACCGGCACCATGAATGCCTTGAAGTCGCTGCGCAGTTCGTCCGAGCGGCGCACGGCGTAGCTCGCGACGTACATCAGCAGCATCACGCGCGCGGCTTCGGACACCTGGAAATTCATGAAGCCGAGGCGGATCCAGCGCCGCGACGCCGTTGACCTCGTAGCCGATGCCGGGCACCAGCACGACGACCAGCAGCAGGAACGCGCCGCCGAGCAGGTACATCGAATACTCGTCCCAGATGCGCGTCGGCACGGCGAGCCCGACGCAGGCGGCCAGCGAGGCCAAGCGCCACGTAGACCAGCTGGCGCGTGAAGTAGTGGAACGCGTCGCCGGTTTCCTTCTCGGAGATGCCGATCGACGCCGACGCGACCATGACCAGGCCGATCAGCAGCAGCGCGCAAACGGTGCCGATGATCCAGGGGTCGAGCACCAGGCGGCGCGGCTGGCCGCTCGAACGCGCGTAGCTGTTGACGGTGGAAGCCGGGGCGCTCATGCAGCGAGACTCCTGACGGCGGCGGCGAACTCGTCGCCGCGATGGGTGTAGTCACGGAACATGTCGAGGCTCGCGCAGGCCGGCGACAGCAGCACGGTGTCGCCCGGCTGCGCGACGGCTTGCGCCGCACGCACGGCGCCGGCATGTCGGCGGCGCGCTCCGTCGCGCAGACGCCGGCCAGCGTGGCTTCGAGCGCCGGCGCGTCGCGGCCGATCAGCACCGACGTGGCGGACCTTGCCGCGGAACGCCGCGCGCAGCTCGGCGAAGTCCTGGTTCTTGCCGTCGCCGCCGGCGATGACGACGAGCGGGCCCGCCAGGCCCTGCACGGCGGCGAGCGTCGCGCCGACGTTGGTGCCCTTGGAATCGTTGACGTAGCGCACGCCGCGCGACGTCGGCGACCCACTGCGAGCGGTGCGGCAGGCCGCCGAAGGCGCACAGCGCGTCGAGCGCCGGCGCGAGCGGCAGCTCGAGCGCCTCGGCCATCGCGAGCGCGGCCATCGCGTTGGCCGCGTTGTGCAGGCCCTGCAGCCGCATCGCCGCGAGCGGCAGCAGCGGCTCGCCCCGCCGCACGATCATCGGCGCGGGCGAGTGCTCGAGCGTGTAGTCGGCGTCGCGCGATTCGAGGCTGAACGACACCACGGACTGGCCCGGGCGCGGCATGGCGCGCACCACCGGGTCGTCGGCGTTGACCACGGCGACGTCGCAGCCGTCGAAGATGCGGGCCTTCGCCGCGGCGTACTCCTCGAGCCACGCGTAGCGGTCCATGTGGTCCGGCGTGACGTTGAGCACGGTCGCGGTCACGGTGCGCAGCGAGTGCGTCGTCTCGAGCTGGAAGCTCGACAGCTCGAGCACGTAGAGGTCGGGCGTGCGGATGCTCGAGCAGGTCGAGCGCCGGCTCGCCGAGATTGCCGCCCGCCAGCGCGCGCCGGCCGCCGGCGTTCGCGAGCTCCGCGACGAGCGTCGTCACGGTGCTCTTGCCGTTGGTGCCGGTCACGGCGGCGACCGGCGCCTGCGCCTCGCGCGCGAACAGCTCGATGTCGCCCACGACCGGCAGGCCGCGCGCGAGCGCCTCGCGCACGACCGGCTCCTGCAGCGACAGGCCCGGCGAAATGACCACCTGCGCGACGTCGTCGAGCAGCGACGCGGCGAACGCACCCGTGCGCAGTTCGGCGCCGGGCACCTGCGTCCCGCAGCGCGTCGACGCCCGGCGGCTTCGCGCGCGTGTCGGCGACCCGCACCGCGAGGCCCTTGCGGTCGAGGTAGCGCGCGGCCGAGAGCCCGGTGCGACCGAGGCCGAGCACCAGCGCGCGCGTGCCGGCCGCGAGCGGAGCGAGGGTGTGGGTGGCGTCGGTCATCGCAGCTTCAGCGTCGCGAGGCCGAGCAGCACGAGGATCACGGTGATGATCCAGAAGCGGACGATCACCTTCGGTTCGGCCCAGCCCTTGAGTTCGAAGTGGTGGTGGATCGGCGCCATGCGGAAGATCCGCTTGCCGCGGAGCTTGAACGAGGCCACCTGCAGGATCACCGACACCGTCTCCATGACGAAGACGCCGCCCATGATGAAGAGCACGATCTCCTGGCGGACGACGACGGCGATCACGCCGAGCGCGGCGCCGAGCGCCAGCGCGCCGATGTCGCCCATGAACACCTGCGCCGGATAGGTGTTGAACCAGAGGAAGCCGAGGCCGGCGCCGAAGATCGCGGCGCAGATCACCAGCACCTCGCCGGCGCCCGCGATGTACGGGATGCCGAGGTAGTTCGAGAACACGACGTTGCCCGAGGCGTAGCGCGAACACGCCGAGCGCGCCGGCGACCAGCACCGAGGGCATGATCGCGAGGCCGTCGAGGCCGTCGGTCAGGTTGACGGCGTTGCTCGAGCCGACGATCACGAAGTAGGTGAGCGGGATGAACAGGAGGCCGAGCGGCAGCACGACGTTCTTGAAGAACGGCACGTACAGCGTCGTGTCGGCCGGCGACTGCGCGGTGAGGTAGAGCGCGACCGCGGCGCCGAGGCCGGCGACCGACTGCCAGAAGTACTTGTAGCGCGCGATCAGTCCGCGCGAGTTGCCGACCACGAGCTTGAGGTAGTCGTCCCAGAAGCCGATCAGGCCGAACGCGACGGTGACCAGCAGCACGACCCAGACGAAGCGGTTGGCGAGGTCGGCCCACAGCAGCGTGGCCGCGACGATCGCGGCGAGGATCAGCGCACCGCCCATCGTCGGCGTGCCGGCCTTGCTCAGGTGCGTCTGCGGGCCGTCGGAGCGCACGCGCTGGCCGACCTGGTATTCCGCGAGCCAGCGGATCATGCGCGGCCCCACCAGCAGCGAGATCGCGAGCGCCGTGAGCGCCGCGAGGATCGCGCGCAGCGTCAGGTACTGGAAGACGTTGAAGCCGGAGTAGTACTCGGTCAGCCAGGCGGCGACGTGGCGCAGCATCTAGTGCCCCCTGCCGGTGCCGTGCCGCCCGGCACGAGCGCCGCCGTGACGCGCTCGAGCCGGTTCACGCGCGAGCCCTTGACGTAGATGGTGAGGCCGTCGCGCAGCGTCGGGCAGCAGCGCGGACAACAGCTCGTCGGTGCTCGAATGCCAGGACGCGCCGGGCCCGAACGACTCGACCGCCGGCTGCGAGCCGTCGCCGACGGCCAGCAGCCGCGTGACGCCGCACTCGCGCGCGAGCGCGCCCATCTCGGCGTGCAGCCGCGGACCTTCCTCGCCGAGTTCCGCCATCTCGCCGAGCACCAGCCAGCGCTCGCCCGGCACGCCGGCCAGCGCCCGCAGACCGACGCGCAGCGAGCCCGGATTGGCGTTGTAGGCGTCGTCGATCAGGCGCGCGCCCCGCAGCGCCTGCTTCACCTCGAGCCGGCCCGCGACCGGGCGCATCGACTGCAGGCCGCGCTGCACGTCGTCGAGTCCCGGCGCCGGCCGCCATCGCGGCCGCCGTCGCGGCGAGCGCGTTCATCACGTTGTGCTCGCCGGCGAGCGCCAGCTCGATCGACCGCGTGCCCGCGGCGCGTGACCAGCTCGAACGTCGTGACGAATCCTGCGGTCCGAGCTGGCTGCGCACGTCGCTAGCCGCGACGTCGGCGCGCTCGCGCATGCCGAACGTGACGACGCGACCCGCGCCGCGCGCGAGGCCGCGCCAGAAGGCGGCAAAGCGATCGTCGGCGTTGATGACGGCGATGCCGTCCGGCCCGAGCGCCTCGAACAGCTCGCCCTTGCCGCGGGCGACGCCGTCGAGGCCGCCGAAGCCCTCGAGGTGCGCCGGGCCGGCGTTGATCACCAGCGCCGACCGTCGGTTCGGCGAGCGCGGCCAGGTGCGCGATTTCGCGCAGGTGGTTGGCGCCCATCTCGATGACCGCGCAACGGTGCGCGTCCTCGAGCCGGCACAGCGTGAGCGGCACGCCGATGTGGTTGTTGAGGTTGCCCTGCGTCACGAGGCACGGGCCGAGTTCGGCCGAGGATCGCGCCGGTCATCTCCTTGACCGTCGTCTTGCCGTTGCTGCCGGTGATGCCGACCACGACGCCGGCGTACGACCGGCGCCAGGCGTGCGCGAAGCGGCCAGGCCCGCGAGCGTGTCGGGCACGACGACCTGCGGCAGCGCGCAGTCGACCGGACGACTGACGATCGCGCCGGCGGCGCCGAGCCTCGCGGCCGCGGCGACGAAGTCGTGACCGTCGAAGCGCTCGCCCGCGAGCGCGACGAACAGCGCGCCCGGCTCGAGCGCGCGCGAGTCGCTGACGACCCGTGCAAAGGCCGCGTTGGCGCCGTGCAGCGACGCCGCCGCTCGACCTCGGCAAGCGTTGCGAGGTCGCGGCTGATCATGCCGCGCCCCTCCGCCAGGCAGGCCCTGCACCGTGTCGCGGTCGCTGAACGCGCGCGTCTCGGTGCCGACGACCTGGTAGTCCTCGTGGCCCTTGCCCGCGACGACGACGACGTCGCCGGCGTCGGCCTCGGCGATCGCCTGGCGGATGGCCTCGGCGCGATCGGGCACGACCTGCGCCGCCGCCGCGTCGTGCATGCCGGCGAGGATCTGCGCGATGATGGCCGCCGAGTCCTCGGTGCGCGGATTGTCGTCGGTGACGATCACCACGTCGGCGCCGGCCTCGGCGATGCGACCCATCAGCGGACGCTTGCCGGGGTCGCGGTCGCCGCCGCAGCCGAACACGCAGAAGCAGCCGTCCGCGCGCGTGTGCACGCGCCGCGTCGAGCACTTTCTCGAGCGCGTCGGGCGAGTGCGCGTAGTCGACCAGCACCAGCGGTCGCGTGCCGCCACCGAACGACTCCATGCGCCCGGGAGGAGCGACGCAGAGCGCCAGCGCGGCCAGCGCCTTCTGCAGCGGCACGTTCCAGCCGAGCAGCACGCCGAGCACGGCGAGCAGGTTCTCGGCGTTGAACTCGCCGACGAGCGGCGAGCGCAGCACGCCGGTGCCCCAGCTGGTTTCGACGTTGATGGTGAGGCCGGCCGGCGTCGCGCGCAGCTCGGACACGCGGATCCAGCCGGTGCCGCGCTCGGCCCACACGTCGTTGGCCGTGGTGTAGACGATCTTCTCGAGCGCCGGGTCGAGTCGCTCGACGAGTTCGCGTCCGAACGGATCGCGCACGTTGATCACCGCGCAACGCAGGCCCGGCGTATGGAACAGCCGCGCCTTGGCCGCGCCGTAGGCTTCGAGCGTGCCGTGGTAGTCGAGGTGGTCGCGCGTCAGGTTGGTGAACACGGCGGTGTCGAAGTGCACGCCCGCGACGCGCTCCTGGTCGAGCGCGTGCGACGACACTTCGAGCGCGAGCGTCGAGGCGCCGTCGTCGCGTGCTGCGGCGAGACGGCGCTGCACGGTGACGGCGTCGGGCGTGGTCAGCCCGGCGTCCTGCACGCCTGCCGGATGACCGTGACCCAGCGTGCCGACGTACCAGCCGCGACGGCCGAGAAAATCCGACGCTTGCGCCAGCAGGAAGGCAGTCGTGGTCTTGCCGTTGGTGCCGGTGATGCCGGCGACGCGCAGGTCGGCCGACGGGCTGCGGAAGAAGCGGTCCGCCAGCTCGCCGACGTGACGACTGAGGTGCGGGATGGCGATGGCAGCGATGCGTTCGGGCAGCACCGGCGGCTCGAGGGCGGCCCCCGGCTCCCACAGCACGGCGACTGCGCCGCGCTCGACCGCTGCCGCCGCGTGCGCGAGGCCGTGCGTCGTGCGCCCGGGACACGCCAGGAACACGCAGCCCGGCGTCGCGGCCGGCTGTCCTGCACGAGGTCGGTCACCTGCAGGCCGTGCGGCGCGGCCACGTCGAGGCCCTCGAGCAGGCGGCCGAGCGTCATGTTGTAGCCGGAACTCTGGCGGGTCTTGCCCAGTGCGTTCATCGCGCGCTCACCACGGGTCCTGTGCCTGCACGAGCGTCGTGGCGGGCACGCGCTGCAGGTCGTCGGGAGGAATGGCGAGCAGGCGCAGCGCGCCGGACATGACTTCCGAGAACACGGGTGCGGCGACGTCGCCGCCGTAGAACCTGCCGGCGCTCGGCTCGTCGACGACCACGATCGCGGCGAGGCGCGGATTGCTCGCCGGCACGACGCCACCGAACACGGCCATGTACTTGGTCGAGTTGTAGCCGCCGTCTGCGGCCTTCCACGAGGTGCCGGTCTTGCCCGACACGCGGTAACCCATCACGGCGGCGCGACGCGCGGTGCCCGCCTCGCTCACGACGCTCTCCATCATCTGCACGAGTTCGCGTGCGTTGGCTTCGTCCAGGACGCGCTCGCCTTCCGGCGCAACGTCGACGCGACGCAGGCTGACCGGACGGCGCAAGCCGCCCGCGCCGAGCACGGCATAGGCCTGCGCGAGCTGCAGCGGCGTGACCGACAGGCCGTAGCCGTACGCCATCGTGGCCTGTCCGATCGAACGCCAGTGCTCGTGACCCGTGAGGATGCCGGCGGATTCGCCGGGGAAGCCGGAGCCGGTCACCGAACCGAAGCCGAGGTCCTGCAGCGTCGACCACATCTCCTGCGGCTTCATCGTCAGCGCGATCTTGACGATGCCGACGTTGCTCGACTTCTCGAGCACGGTCTTGACGTCGATCGTGCCGAGGTTGTGCTTGTCCTTGATGGTCTTGATGCCGACACGCATCCAGCCTGGCGCGGTCTCGATCAGTGTGTCGGAGTGGAAGCGACCACTCTTCATGGCGGCGGCGACGACAAACGGCTTGATGCTCGAACCCGGCTCGAGGAAGTCGTTGGTCGCGCGATTGCGGTAGCGCGACGGCAGGTACTGTTCGCGGTCGTTCGGGTTGAAAGCCGGCTGGTTCACCATCGCCAGCACTTCGCCGGTCTGGACGTCGAGCACGACGACCGAACCGCCGTGCGCCGAGTTCTCCTGCACGGCCTGCTTCAGCGCGCGGTAGGCGAGGTACTGCACGCGCAGGTCGATGCTGGTCCTCAGGTCCTGGCCGGGCCGGGGCGCCTTGATGCGCTCGATGTCCTCGAGCGTGCGGCCTTCGCGGTCGCGCATCACGCGCTTGATGCCCGGCTCGCCGCCGAGCCACTGGTCGAACGCGAGCTCGAGGCCTTCCTGGCCCACGTCGTCGACGTTGGTGAAACCGAGCAGGTGACCGGTCACTTCGCCAGCCGGGTAGTAACGACGGTATTCACGCAGGGTGTCGACGCCGGGAATGCCGAGCGCCTTCACTTTCTCGGCGTCGGCGGGACGCATGTGGCGCACGAGGTAGACGAACTCGCGGTCGAGGTTGCTGGTGACGCGCCGCGCCAGCCAGTTCTTGTCGCGGTCGAGCGCTTTCGCGAGCCTGGCGAAGTCCTGCGGGTGCTGCGCCAGCTTGCGCGGATCGGCCCAGACGGTATCGACCGGCGTGCTGACCGCGAGCGGCTCGCCATTGCGGTCGAGCACCATGCCGCGGTTCGCCGACAGCTTCACGTCGCGCAGGATGCGGGCATCCCCCTGCTTCGCCAGGAAATCCTGGTCGATGACCTGCAGGTAGACAGCCCGCGCCAGCAGCGAGAGGCCACACAGGGTCAGCACTGCACCGACGAGCCACAGGCGCCAGCCGCCGATCTCGGTCGGCGCGCCGTCACGGGACTGGTGGTCGCGAAGCGAGGAGCGCTTCATGGTTGCACGATGCGCAGTTCGGACGCCTGCGGCGTCACCATGCCGAGGTCGTCATGCGCGACCTGCTCGACGCGGCCATGCGTCGCCCACGTGCTCTGCTCGAGCTGCAACTGGCCCCATTCGATGTCGAGGTCGTCGCGCTGCGTCGTGAGCTTCTGCAACTCGTTGAAGCGGTTGCGCGCTTCCTGCTTGCCGTAGACGACGCCGAGCGCGGAGGCGAGCACCGCCACCCACAACACCGCAATCAGCAGCCGCGTCCGCACCTGGCTCATGCCGCGACCCTCTCGGCCACGCGCAGCACGGCGCTGCGCGAGCGCGGGTTGCGTGCGATTTCTTCTTCGCTCGCCATGACGGCGCCACCGACAAGCTTCAGGCGGGGCCGTGCGTGCGGTGGCACGTCCGGCAACTCGGCGTAAAGCGGATCGCCTTGCGCCTCACGGCGCATGAAGCGCTTGACCAGCCGGTCTTCGAGCGAATGGAAGCTGATCACGCACAGGCGCCCGCCCGGCGCGAGCAGGTTGACGGCCTGCGGCAGCGCAGCCTCGACTTCCTCGAGTTCACGATTCACGTGGATGCGGATCGCCTGGAAGGTGCGCGTCGCCGGATGCTTGCCCGGTTCGCGCGTCGGCACCGCGCCAGCCACGACGTCGGCCAGCTGCCGCGTCGTGCCGATCGGCGTCGCGGCGCGGGCGGCCACGATGGCGCGCGCGATGCGACGCGAGAATTTTTCTTCACCGAGCTTGAAGAGCACGTCCGCAATCTCCCGCTCGCCGGCGCGCGCCAGCCATTGCGCGGCACTCAATCCGGACTCGTTGTCCATGCGCATGTCGAGCGGACCGTCCTGCATGAAACTGAAGCCCCGCCTGGCCTCGTCGAGCTGCGGCGACGAGACCCCCAGGTCCAGCAGCACGCCTTGCAGCCCCCCTTCCCAACCCGCCGCGCGGACCCGCTCCTCGAGCCGGCCGAACGACCCCCGAACCAGAGTGAGGCGTGGCTCTGCCGCGAACCGCTCGCGACCGGCCGCGATGGCATCCGGATCGCGATCGATGGCGCACAGGCGGCCAGCGGGGCCGAGCTGCTGGAGGATGGCGGCGGCGTGACCGCCACGGCCGAACGTCGCGTCGCAATAACGCCCCGTTGCCTTGACGGCGAGTCCGGCCAGCACCTCGTCGAGAAGTACCGGCGTGTGCGCCACCACCTCGCGCGCCTACAGCGACAGCTGTTCGAGTTCGGCGGGCAACTGCGCCCGGCTCGTCACCCGCTTGCAGCCATTCGTCGCGACGCTCGTTCCAGTGCTGCTCGTCCCACAGCTCGAAACGGCTGCCCTGCCCGATCAGCATCGCCTGGCGTGAAAGACCGGCGTATTCACGCAGCTTCGGCGGGACCAGCACGCGGCCGTGCGAGTCCAGCTCGAGGTCCGTGGCGTGCCCGACCATCAACCGCTGCAATCGCCGCGCTTGCGGATTCAGCGTCGGCAGCCGCATCAGCTTGCGTTCGATCTCCTCCCAGTCCGGAAGGGGATAGATCAGCAGGCACTTGTCGGCCCGGTCCACGGTTGCCACCAGTCGCCCCTCGCTGCGCTCGACGAGCGTGTCCCGGTACCGCGCGGGCATGGCCACGCGGCCTTTGGCGTCGAGGGTGACTTTGTTGGCTCCACGAAACATTTCAGGCGTCTTCCGGGCCGGCAGCCCATTTCATCCCACTTTTTCCCACTCGCCGCCACTATAGGGGCGGGGCGCCGCCAGCGTCAACGGTTCGCAACAAAATTTTCCTAGCACTGACAGTGACTTAGCTTGGAGGTGGTCTTGCCCTTGGGAACCAGGATTTGGTTTGCCAAAACAATCATGTACTTAGGGAATGTTTCTGAACTGCGCATCACGATTGGGTGAGCGTGGGAAATTGGTCCCAGCGCGCCCACGGAGGTGCCGCCGGAGGACCGCCGCGCGGCGGACAAGTCGCATGGGATCGGTGTTTTTGTGGGAGAAGGCGGCCAGAAGCCTGCCCGCCCACGACCGCCCGGGCCGGCGGTTGGGTGGGACGAAGTGGGTTGTCAGGCCCGTGGTGGGCCGACGCGACGCAAAAGAGGTGGGAGTCGGCCGATAAGCCGGGTTCTGTCGAGGACAACCATCCATCTGGGACGCACGTCGCCGTGCGCCTCGAGCGACCTACCCGGAAGCCCCTGCGGGCAGCAGGAACGGACCCGAAGGCCCGCGCGCTTCCCTATTTGGTCTTGCTCCAGGTGGGGTTTGCCGTGCCGCCGAATGTTGCCACCGGCGCGGTGCGCTCTTACCGCACCCTTTCACCCTTACCTGCCACGACCCGCTTGCACGTGCCATGACATAGGCGGTTTGCTTTCTGTTGCACTGTCCGTGGGCTCGCGCCCCCCAGGCATTACCTGGCACCTTGCCCTATGGAGCCCGGACTTTCCTCCACGTCGTTAAACGCAGCGGTTGCCTGGCCGACTCCCGCGCGCAGTATACGCCGCCGCCACGCTATTCCCCGGGCTTTGGCGGCGCCAGGGCGAGAGCGCGCTCGTATAGTTCCTTGCGGCTGCGCCCGGTGAGCTGCGCCGCGAGGCGTGCAGCCTGCGACACCGGCAGTTCCTGCAGCAGCGTCGTCAGCGTGCGCTCTGCGGCAAGTGCGTCCGCGTCGTCGTCCTCGAGTCGCGGCGCACCCGCCACGACCAGCACGATCTCGCCGCGCGTCATATTGGCGTCGGTCGCGCAGCGGCTTGCCAGCGCGGCCAGGGTGCCGCGATAGACGTACTCGAAACGCTTGGTGATTTCACGCGCCACCGCTGCCTCGCGCTCCGCGCCGAAAACCGCGGCCAGGTCCTGCAAGGTCGCCTCGAGGCGGTGCGGCGCTTCGTAGAACACCAGCGTGCGTGTCTCATGCGCCAGCGCCCGCAGCGCCTCGCGTCGCGCCGTCGGCTTGGCCGGCAGGAATCCTTCGAACACGAAGCGATCGGTCGCCAGCCCGGCGATCGACAGCGCCGCGACCGCTGCGCAAGGTCCGGGCAGTGCGACGACTTCGACGCCCGCACGCGCCGCGGCGGCCACCAGCAGCGACCCAGGATCGCTCATCAGGGGCGTGCCGGCGTCGGTGACCAGCGCAATGCGCGCGCCCGCCAGCAGGCGAGCCACCAGCACCGGGACGCGCTCGCGTTCGTTGTGTTCGTGCAGGGACTCGATCGCGCTGGCGGGACGCGCTATGCCGCAGCCTTCGAGCAGCGTGCGGGTATGCCGCGTGTCCTCGGCGAGGAGCAGGTCCGCGTCGCGTAAACAGGCAGCCGCCCGTGGACTCAGGTCCTGCAGGTTGCCGATCGGGGTCGCCACCACGAACAATGCGCCGCCGGGCTTCCGCCCCGTAGAATCGGTCGCTGTCTCGGTCACGCGCGCCTCCCAAGGATCTCGCATGCTGCACGTAACGCCTCAGAGCGGGCAAGCTCGCCGCACGAGCCGCTGGGCCGGCTGGTTCGCGTCGTCGATGCTGCTGCTCGCCTGCACCGCGCCGGTCCTGCATGCACAACAGGACGCTCCCACCCTGGCGCAGGCGGACGCACTTGCGCGTGACGGCCAGCACCTGCAAGCCGCCGCTCGTTACGAGCAGCTCGCGCGCCGTGGTTTCATGACCTGGGATGCATCGACGGCGCTGCTCGCCGCACGCGAGTACGTGCGCGGTGGCGCGGTTGGAGACGCACAGCGTCTGCTCGACAAGGTCCGCAATCGAATCAAGAGCGACGAAGAGCGCGCGCTGTTCGTCGAGGTCGATGCCCGCATCGCGCTCGAACGTGGCGATGCGGTTCGCGCCGTTGGGTTGCTGCGAACACTGGCGCAACCCTGGCCGGCTGACACCGCTCCGGAGCTGCTGGCACTGCGCGGACGCGCCGAGATCGCGACCGGCGACGCGCTCGGTGGCGTTCGCACCTTCGAAGAACGCGCTGGCGTTGCTCGCCTCGCCTGCGGCGCAAGCCGACAATGATCGGCTGCTGTTCGAGCTGCTGCTGCAGCATCCGCCCGGCGTGGTCGCTTCACCCGGGATGTCCGAACGCGAGCGCGGCTGGCTCGAATTGCCAGCCATCGTCACTGCAGACGTCAATGACGCTGCCCACGCCGCAACCGTGGCCGCGTGGATGACGCAGCACCCGGGGCACCCAGGCACGGCCTTCATCCCCAATGCACCTGCGGTGCAACCTGGATTCGTGACGATCGGCAGCGGCCCCTCGACCCGCATCGCCCTGCTGTTGCCGCTCTCGGGCAAGCAGCAACCGGTTGGCGGCGCCGTGCGCGATGGCTTTGCCGCGGCCTGGTTCGCCTCGTCGTCGGCCGAGACGCGACCGCAGATCGAGTTGTACGACACGGTCGCGCTCGGCGCCGCGGCGGCGTATCAGCGTGCGCTCGCGGAAGGTGCCCGCATGGTCGTCGGCCCGTTGACCAAGGAAGAAATCGTCGCCGTGGTTGCGTCGCAACCTGCCGGACTGCCGGTCCCCACGCTGGCGCTGAATTCCGCGGGCACGCCTGCCGGGACGGTCGCCCCTGCTTTCCTTTACCAGTTCGCGCTCGATCCGGAGCAGGAGGCACGAGCCGTCGCGAGACGGATCGCGGCGGATGGCTGGGTGCGTGGCGTCGCACTCTTTCCCGACAACACCTGGGGACAACGCCTGCACGACGCGTTCGCGCAGGAGCTGCAGGCAACTGGCACCGTTACGTTGATGTCGTCGCAGTACTACGCGCCGGGCGCGAAGGATTTCTCCGGTCCCTTGCGGGCAGCACTGGGACGCTACGGTGGCGCCGGCGATCGCAGCTCGAACCCGAACCAGCCGCTGCCGCAGCGCAATCCAGCGGCCGAGCAGGCGGCGGGACCGCAGTTCGCTTTCGTCGCGGCGACGCCGCAGGCCGCGCGCGCGATCCGGCCACAACTTCGCTTCCAGATGACCTACGACCTGCCGCTCTATTCGACCTCCGACGCCTGGGATCCCAGCGTGCGCGCGGCTTCCGACATGGACGGCCTGGTGTTTCCGGAGATGCCGTGGCTGCTGTCCGGCGGCCAGGGTGCACCGGAACTCTGGGATGCCATGCAGGAGGACTGGGCGACGCGTGCGCGCGGCCGGTTGCGGCTCTATGCCTTTGGCTACGACGCTTTCCGCCTGGCGCAGCAGCTCGGCAGCTCAGGCGGCATCGCGGCGGGCGTCGACGGCCTTACCGGCATGCTCGAACTCGATCGCGCGAGCGGTCGCGTGCAACGCAGCCTGCAGTTTGCCCGCATCGAGTCCGGCAAGCCGCAGGCCGCGGGGTCGGCGGCCGCGGTCTTTCGTGACGTACCCGCGGAAAATTCGGCGAGCACGCCGCCGCCGCAATAGGCGAGAACGGGCATGCCGCCGTCACCTCGACGGCAGCAGGAGTGCCCGATGGCTCGATCGCCCGACTCGACCTCGCCCGCAACGACGACGACCGAGATCGGCCGCGCCGCCGAGTCACGTGCGTTGCGGCATCTCGAAGCCGCGGGACTCGTGCTGCTCACACGCAACTATCGGTGCCGCGCAGGCGAGATCGACCTGGTCATGCTCGACCCGGCGACGCAGGAACTGGTGCTCGTCGAAGTGCGATCGCGCTCCCGCAGCGATTACGGCCAGGCGGCAGCGACCATCGGCTTCGCCAAGCAGCGTCGCTGCTCGCTCGCGGCCCGCCATCTGCTGCTGACGCGGCGCGATCTGCGGCGCCTGCGGGCGCGTTTCGACGTCGTCGCGATCGACCCACCGGCGGAACCGGGTGGCGACCCGGTCGTCACGTGGATCGCAATGCGTTCGTGCTTTGCTGATCGTGCCGCTCAGCAGGAGGTACGGCAGGGGCTCGCGGCACGTCGGTCAGCGCGCGCCGAAGCGGTACATCACGCCGAGGTTCACCGACGTGACCTCGGAGTCGTGGAAGTCCACGTCGGAGTCCTCTTCGCCCCACAGCACGCTGCCCACGGCCTGCCAGCGCCCGCTGTCGGCCGGCAGCCGGTAGAACAACGTGGTATCGACGACGAAGCGGTCGGAATCGGTCTTGCGACCGAAGATCGGGTTGCGCTCGTCGTGGGTGGCGCCCCCGAACGCGACGTTGCTTGCCACGGTGTAGCCCTGGCCGAGGAAGATGTAGCTCAACTGCAGCCGGTAGGCGTCGCCGCTGATCGCGTCGCCTTCGCGGTCGTCGATCGTGTAGCGGACCATGGGCCGCACGAGGTGACGCTGGCCGTCGCCCAGCCGGAACAGGTAGGACGCATCGAAGTGGTACTGGTCGCCGTCACGCCGCAGCAGGTCCTGGCAGGACGCATCGCAGGCGACGCTCGTGACGCCCTCACCGCTGCGCTCGGTGTCGATGGAGATGTCGCGGTAGGAGAACGTGAGTTCGAGCGCGGTGCCGAGGACGCGGTCCCACTGCAGGCGCAGGCCGGTGGAGTCGCGATCGGTCTCCTCGCGCCGCACGCCCTCCGCATACGGATCCTCCCAGACCTGGGTGGGGATGCCGCTGAAGAGGACGCCGCCCTGCAGGATGCCGGCGGAGCCCAGGTCCTTGCGGGCGCCGAGTTGCGTCACGCCATCGAGCGTGACGGCGTCCTCGAGCGAGGTGCCGAAGAAGGCCTGCCAGCCATTACCGAAGGTGTAGTTGATCTCGCCCGTGACCAAGGGGTGCAAGGTGTCGTCGCTGCGCGGGCGTCTGGGCCACCGAGTCGATGACCGGCTGGCCGATGTCGATCAGGTTGTTGCCCGCGACCAGGTTGCTCGTCAGGTCGACGTAGCCCCCGCCACCAACCACGAAGCCGCGCCAGCCTGGCGTCGCCGGGATCGGTTCGATGGCCATGGCTGCGGGCGCCACGCTGACGGTCAGCAGCGCCAGCAAGAATCGGAATCGGTGAGTAGCGTTCATGCGGGTCCTGCCAGGTAATCGAGTTGCGGTCGGCGGCGCATCAATCGAGGCATCAGAACGAAATCGCCACGCCCAGGCCCGGCCCGTGCTGGCGCAGGTCGTAGTGCTGGTAGTTGATGACCCTGCCCGTCCTCGTAGTCGTAGGCAATGACGCGGTAGCCGGCGTACCAGCCGAAACGCTCGGAGCTCTGGTACGTGAACTTGGTCAACGCGTGCCACGTGAGATCGGAGCCCAGTGCCGCCGACGTCGCCGCGCAGCGTGTAGCGCCACTTGCTGCCCAGCGGCACTTCGTAGTTGAGCCCGACCAGCGCGTCGACCCAGCTCGCATCCTGGCCCGCGGTCCTGACCTGCTGCAGCAACCTGACTCGCAAGTCGGCATCGACGTCAAAATAGGCCAGCGACAGCAAGGCCTCGAGATGCGGCAGGATGCGGCGACCGGCGGTCGCCATGACGGTCATCTGCTCGACGTCGAGGCCCGCGCTGGCCCGACCCTGCTGGGTGGTCTTGCTGCCACCGAGGTTCATGTAGGTCACGTCCCCGGAGAACGACCAGTCGTCGTTCTCGACCCGGTACGCCGCCATCGCACCGAACTTGAGGACGTCGAAGAAATCGGACAGTCCCACGTCGACCGGCACCTGCAGGGGCCCGACCTGCGCGTCGCCTTCGATCATCGCTCCCATGCCGTAGAGGAACACGGTCTGGCGCCAGTCGCCCTCGGACGACTGGGCCGACGCCGGGAGCTGCGGTCGCGAACGATGCAAACGTCGGCAAGTATCGAACGAACTGCTGCTTGCACGAGCTGACCATCGAATCACTCCGGGTGAATCAGGGTGCTGGTTTCCGGCAGCGAGAACGGCCGCCCGGGCGGCACCTGGCGCTGCGTCGGCGCCGTGCCCGGCAGGATCTCGAAGTCGGGCGTGAACGTGACCAGCAGGTCGCGCAGCTTCGCGATCGACCGTCCGGTCGCCGTCGAAGCGCGCCTTGCCTTCCTGCGCCGAGCTGGTCGAAGGTCGCCACGCCCATCATCACGCGGTTGAGGTCCGCGCGATTGAGCGTGAGCGTGAGGTCGGGCTTCGGCAGCCTGAAAGCCCTCGATGTTGGTGAGCGTCGCGTTGCTCAGTTCGACCGCGTACTTCTCGCCGTTGTCGGGCGTCACCAGGTTCAGGGTGAGGTGCGCGCCTGCCGCCTTCTTCGGGTCCATGCTGATGCCGAGGAAGTCGAGCCACTGTCCGGTCGTCATCGCCCGCACGACGTCGGGGCCGGTCGACCGCGGCGGCACGCCGCCGGGCATGCCGTTGCGCAGCTCGAACGCGCCCTGCAGGAAGGTGTTGCGCACGCTGGTGCTCTCGGCCTGGTAGCCGAGCTGCTCATAGGTGTCGGCCAGCAGCTGGCGTGCCGGCTGGTTCTTCGGCTCGGCGAACACCAGCCGGTTCAGGATCTCGGTGGCGTGCAGGTACTTGCCCTGCGCCACCAGTTCCCTGGCCCTGGCAATGATCTTGTCCGAGCCACCCATCATCTCGACGTAGAGCGGCGCCGAGTCGGACGGCGACAGCGGGATCAGGTTGGCCGGATTGCCGTCGAAGTGGCCGAGGAAGCGGTTGACGACGCCGCGCACGTTGTTCTGCACGTCGCCGTGGTAGCTGCGCGCGGCCCAGCTCTGCTGCAGGCTCTGCGGCACGTCGTAGACGTTGTGGATCTCGTTGATCGTGACGCCCTGGTTCACGTAGTGCAGCGTCTGGTTGTTGAGGTTGGCGTAGGCGTCACGCTGGGTGCGCAGCACTTCCTGGATGCGGGCGTTGCCCCAGCGCGGCCAGCTGTGCGAGGCGAACATCACCTCGGCCTCGCCGCCGAACATGTACAGCGCCTCGTTGATCTCCTTCGACCAGTTGATCGCGTTGCGCACAGCCGCGCCGCGCAGCGTGTAGATGTTGTGGATCGTGCCGGTGACGACTTCCGACGACCAGAACGCCTTGAACTGGGGGAAGTACGTGTTCATCTCGACCGGCGCCTCGGTGTCCGGCGCGTTCTGGAACACCATCTTCACGCCGTCGAGCGTGATCTCCTCGATGTTCTTGCTGATGAGGCGATTCGGGGCGATCAGGCCCACGTTGCCATGCGGCGATGTTCTTGCCGATCGCCTGGTCGACGTGGCCGAACGGGACCGCGCGGCAGCAGCACGGCGTACTGCCACTGCAGGCGCCGCGACATCGCGTTGCCCGCGAACACGTTCTCGGAGATCGCGGCATCCATGAACCCCTCGCCCGCGATCAACATCACCTTGCCGCTCGACGACGTCGGCCTCGTCCACCACGCCACGCACGCCGCCGAAATGATCGCCGTGCGTGTGCGAATACACGACGCCGACCACCGGCCGCTTGCCGAGCTTTTCGTTGATGAACTCGAGCGCCGCGCGAGCCGTCTCCTGCGAAGTCAGCGGATCGAACACGATCCAGCCGGTGTCGCCCTTGATGAAGCTGATGTTGGCCAGGTCGTAGCCGCGCACCTGGTAGATCCGACCCGGCACCACTTCGTACAGGCCGTAGGCCATGTTGAGCACGGCCTGCCGCTGCAGGGACGGGTGAATGCTCGGGAAGTCCTGCCCCTGCAGCAGCCACTGGTAGCTGCCCATGTCCCAGGCGACGTTGCCGGCGTCGGCCATGATCTGGGTGTACGGTCGGCGCGGCGATGAAGCCCTTCTTCGCCTCGTCGAAGTCGCGCTTGTCCGCGAACGGCAGCTGCGGCCTTGAGGCCGTTGCGCAGCTCGAGCGTGAAGGTTGAGGGTGGCTTGCCCTGCGGATCGAAATGCGCCGGGGCATCGGCGGCGTGGGTCGATGCGACGGCACAAGCACAGGACAACGCGAGCGTCAGGCTCAGCGTACGGGTCGGTAGCATGCGGACACCTGCAGGGTCGTGGGTCGTTGCGCGCGTCAACCGGCGCGTCGCGACGGAAGGGTCAGTGACTGGTGATCGAGCGGATTATGCGCACGACGTGCTGCAACGATCCAGACATGCATCTCGTGCATGGCATGCATGCGCCACGAACCGATGCCTTCGCTGTCGGGAGGGCGGAAATACTGCCGTCCTGGCAACGATACGATGATCCGGGTGTTGGCACGCGGCTGCAGACAGTGACATGCAGGAACAGGCGAATTGACT
Source organism: uncultured Gammaproteobacteria bacterium (assembly GCA_963743995.1). Classification (GTDB taxonomy): domain Bacteria; phylum Pseudomonadota; class Gammaproteobacteria; order Steroidobacterales; family Steroidobacteraceae; genus RPQJ01. The sequence goes on from CAVUSC010000026.1 coordinate 124,097, forward strand.
TCGTAACATGCATCTTCTGCATGCCTGAGGTAGAGTGCGGCGCATGCCGCTCGAAGTCCGCCACATGCGTCACGTGATCGCGCTCGACGAGCACGGCAGCTTCGCGCGCGCGGCGACAGCACTCGGACTCAGCCAGTCCGCGCTCTCGCGCAGCATCCAATCGGTGGAGCGCGAGATCGGCAGCAGCCTGTTCGTCCGCACGGCGAGCGGCGTCGAGCCGACCGACAGCGGCCACGTTTTCATCGCCCGGATCCGCCAGATCGCGCAACTCACCGACGACCTCGACCGCGACCTGGTGAGCGAACGGGGCCTGCAGAGCGGTCACCTGCACGTGGGTGGCGGTCCGTTCCCCGCCCAGTCCATGCTCGCCGACGCGCTCGCCCGGTTTGTCGCCGACTACCCGCGCATCGTCGTGCGCGTGATGATGCGCGACTGGGACGAACTGCTGCGCCGGCTCAGGGCGCGTGAGATCGAGTTCTTCGTCGCGGAGTTCAGCACGTTCGGCAGCGAGAACGACCTCGACGTCGAGCCGCTCGCACCGCACCCGACGTTCATCGTTGCGCGCCGCGGACACCCGCTCGCCGGCCGCGGCCCGCTGGGGCTCGCGGACGGCTTCGCCTATCCCTACGCATCGCTGACCCGCATCCCGCCCCGATCGCTCGAACCGATTCGGTTGGCGCAGCGCCGGTCGCCGGATGCGCCTGCCGCGTACCGGGTCTTCCCGGCGCTCGAGTTCAACGCGTTGGACGCCGTCAGGAAAATCGTGCTCGGGTCGGATGCCCTGATGGTGGCTCCGCTCGCCTGCGTGGCGGACGAACTCGAGAGCGGGCGGCTCGTGGTGCTCGGCTCAGAGCCTCACCTCGCCACGCGGTACGGTATCGTCCAGCTCAAGGGCCAGCCGCTCACCGCAGCTGGCGTGACGCTTCCGCGAGTACGTGCTCGAGGCGGAGCGTGCCTTCACGGAGCAGGAACGGGAGTTGCTCGAACGCTGGCGGCCACGGCCCGCGCCGCGCGCCCCGGCCAGCGCCTCGTCTCATGCATCGGCGCGAGCGAGGCGGAGGCCAGGGCTCCGCGGCTGACAGCTACCGATGCTCGCAGAGCCGGCGGCGACGCGACAGGCAGAACCGCAGCTATTTGACGACCTTGAACCGCGCGCGACGACTGTCCGACGGCGAACTCGGCTTCGGCCCCGGATCGTCGCCCGGCGAACCCGGCGCACTGGTGTTGTCGCCGTTCGGCGGCGTCGACGGCGGATCCGCGTCGTCATCCGCGAAAATCATGCCCTGCCCTGTTTCGCGCGCGTAGATCGCGAGCACCGCAAGGATCGGCACGCGCACCGACATGCTGGCCCCGCCGAAACGCCCGCTGAAGCTCACTTCGTCGTTGCCGAGGCGCAGGTTCGCGGTCGCGCTCCAGCTCACGTTCAACACGATCTTGCCGTCCTTGACGTACTGCCGCGGCACTTCCACGTCGCCGGCATTCGCGTCGACGACCAGGTGGGGCGTGCAGAGGCTGTCCGAGATCCACTCGTGGATGGCGCGCAGCAGGTAGGGCCGGCGCGCCTTCATGGGCGGCCCGGACGCAGGAGGAGCCGGAGGTGTGCCGCTGGTCGTCGTCACGGTGCCGCCAGTAGCCGGTAGCGCACGTACAGGCGGAGCCGGCTCAAGGGACGGGACGGCGGGACGACGACGGCGGATTGCGCATGTCGCGCTCCGCGTCGCTGAGGCTGCGCTGGAATGCCGGCCGGGCAAAGACCTTCGTCGCGTACTTGTCGACTGCGGGCGCCGCAGCCGTGATCGCCGCCGAATCGACGTCCCAGCGCGACAGGCGCCACAGGATCGGGGCGACAGCGGCGTCGAGTTGCGAAAACTGGTCCGACAGGAACCACTGCCGCATGCGGAACAGCGGCTCGGACGCCAGGATGCTCTCCGTCAGCATCTTGCGCGCCCGGTCCTTGTCACGGCGGTCGGCTCCCGAGCCCGGCTCGAGCGTGTCGGCCACTGCGTACCACTCCTGCTCGATGCGACGCAGCGCGAGTCGCGCATGCGCGCGGGCACCGGGATCCGTCGACGCCATCGACGGGTGCGGAAAGCGCTCGTCGATGTACTCGCAGATGATGCCGGGCTCGTAGACCACGACGTCGCGGTCGACCAGCGTCGGCACCGTCTGGTACGGGTTCAGGTCGATGAGGTCTTCGGGCGGCCGCACGAGGTCGGTCTCGACGACACGGGTCGCGAGTGCCTTTTCGGCCAGCACCAGCCGCACGCGGTGACAGCGCGCGTCGAGGGCGCGTGAATAAAGCGTCATCATGCCGAGGAAACTCCTGATCCAGCAGCACGAACCACCGCGGCAGGCTGCGCGCTCGGCAATGGCTGCAGTTCCCCGACCGCTCCGCGTGACGCCCGCACAGGGCGCCACGGTGGAGTCGACAGGGACCGCGCCGGCCTGGGCCGGCTTACTTTACGTCCTTCCAGTATTCCTTCTTGAGCGCGTAAGCGAGCAGCGTAAAGAACACGAGGAATGCAATCACCCAGTAACCGAGCGCCTGGCGCCTGGCCTGGACCGGCTCACCGATGTACTCGAGGAAGTTGACGGTATCACGGACGAACGCGTCGTATTCCTCTGGTGTCAGCTGGCCGGGACTGGTGAGCTTGAACTCCTTGAAGTGCTTCTGCACGTTGCCCTGCGCGTCCGTGTGGCCTTCCCAGACGGCTTCCTGCGTGCCCTGCAGCTCCCACAGCACGTGCGGCATCGCCGTGCCGGGCAGGGACAGGTTGTTCACGCCGGTGCCGCGGGTCGGGTCCGCGTAGAACGACTTCATGAACGTGTAGACGTAGTCCGCGCCCTTGCTGCGCGCGATCAGCGACAGGTCGGGCGGCGCCACGCCGAACCACTGCTTGGCATCGTCGGCGTGCAGGCCGTTGGTCATCGTCGCATGCGGCGAATCACCGGAGAACAGCAGGTTCTCGGTCATCTGCTGCTCGGTCAGGCCGATGTCGGCCGCCATGCGGTTGTAGCGCACGTACTTGGCCGAGTGACAGCCAAGGCAGTAGTTGACGAAGTTCTTCGCGCCGCGCTGCAACGACGCCTGGTTGTGGATGTCGTTGTTCGCCTTCTCGACGTGCGCTTCGCCACCCGCCGCCAGGCTGACGCCCGGCAGCGCAACCAGTGCCGCGATGAACGCGAGGACCTTCTTCTTGTGGCGATCAATGCGCATGGTAGGTGACCCTCGTCGGCACGGGCTTGGTCTTGTCGATGCTCGAGTACCACGGCATCAGCAGGAAGTACGCGAAGTAGACGACCGTGAAGATGCGCGACGCCATCGTGAAGGCAGGCGTCGGCGGCTGCAGGCCGAGGTAGCCCAGCGCCAGGAAGCTGATCGCGAACGAGTACAGGAAGAACTTGAACAGCGGGCCGCGGTAGCGGATCGACTTGACCTTGCCGCGGTCGAGCCAGGGCAGGAAGACGAACAGCACGACCGCGATGCCCATCAGCGCCGCGCCGAGCGGCTTGCTCGGGACGGCGCGCAGGATCGCGTAGAACGGCGTGAAGTACCACACCGGCGCGATGTGCGGCGGCGTCTGCAGCGCGTTCGCCGGCTCGAAGTTGGCGTACTCGAGGAAATAGCCGCCCATCGTCGGCGCGAAGAAGACGACCAGCGCGAACAGGATCAGGAAGACCCCGAGCCCGACCATGTCCTTGACCGTGTAGTACGGGTGGAAGGCGATGCCGTCGAGCGGGATGCCGTCCGGTCCCTTGACCTTCTTGATCTCGACGCCGTCCGGGTTGTTGGAGCCCACTTCGTGCAGCGCCATCAGGTGCGCGATCACGAGGAAGACCAGCGCGAACGGGATCGCGACCACGTGCAGCGCGAAGAACCGGTTCAGCGTGACGTCGGAGATGTAGAAGTCGCCGCGGATCCATTCCGTGAGCGAATCGCCGACCACCGGGATGGCGCCGAACAGCGACACGATCACCTGCGCGCCCCAGTAGGACATGTTGCCCCACGGGAGGAGGTAGCCGAAGAAGCCTTCGGCCATCAGCACGAAGTAGATCAGCATGCCGAAGATCCACAGCAGCTCGCGCGGCTTCTGGTACGACCCGTACAGCAGCGCGCGGAACATGTGCAGGTAGACGACGATGAAGAACGCCGAGGCGCCGGTCGAGTGGATGTAGCGGATCAGCCAGCCCCACTCCACGTCGCGCATGATGTATTCGACGGAACCGAAGGCGTCGGCGGACGACGGCTTGTAGTTCATCGTCAGGAACAGGCCCGAGAGAATCTGGATGACCAGCACGACCAGGGCCAGCGAGCCGAAGTAGTACCAGAAATTCATGTTCTTCGGCGCGTAGTACTCGGACACCTGCGATTTCCACAGGGCCGTCAGCGGGAAGCGGTCGTCGATCCACGACGTGAGCGACGCGAGGCGCCCGTTGCCCGGCTTGGCTGCGACTTTGTCTGCGGTGCCCATCACGCGTTCCCCTTCTCGGCGCCGATCAGGATGCGGGTGTCGGTGACGAACTGGTACGGCGGCACGGGCAGGTTGAGCGGCGCCGGCACGTTCTTGTAGACGCGTCCCGAGATGTCGAACTTGGAGCCGTGGCAAGGGCAGAAGAAGCCGCCCGGCCAGTCCGCGGCGACGGTCACGTCACCGGGCGTGAACTTGTCGAGCGGCGCGCAGCCGAGGTGCGTGCACACCCCGACGAGCACCAGGTATTCAGGCTTGATCGCACGCGCTGCGGTTCTGCGCGAACGCGGGCTGGTCGGACTCGGCCGAGTCCGGATCGCGCAGGCTGGCGGTGACGCCGTCGAGCTGGGCCAGCATCTGCGGGGTGCGGTGCACGACGAAGACCGCCTTGCCGCGCCATTCGATCTTGAGCATCGCGCCCGGCTCGAGCTTGCTGATGTCCACTTCCACCGGCGCGCCCATGGCCTTCGCGCGGGCGCTGGGCTTCCAGGACGCCAGGAACGGCACTGCGACAAACGCGGCGCCCACGGCGCCGGTCGCAACGGTGGCGACGGTCAGGAAATGACGCCTGCCCGCATCGACTTCTTCGGTCATCCAGCTCTCTCCTCAGCGTGCGGCCACTGCAATGCCTGGTGCAGCGCGTACGCCGTCGGGTCCACACACATTGACGAAACGATGAACGGCGCCTGCCACGGCGATCCCCACGATGCCCCGGGGCAGCAGCGCATTATAGCCAAAAGGGGATAGGGGTTAGGGGGCAGGGGTTAGTCGGAACCGGACAGTGCCCTCACCCGGCCTGCGGCCACAGCCCTCACCCGGCCTGCCGGCCGACCTCTCCCGCAGGCGGGAGAGGTGAAAGACGTTCCGATTCCCTGACCCCTATCCCCTAGCCCCTGTCTCTGTCGTTCATGCGACGGATCTGGGCGCCGAGGCCGGCCAGCTTCTCCTCGATGCATTCATAGCCGCGGTCGATGTGGTAGATGCGCTCGACGTCTGTGGTGCCTTCCGCCACCAGCCCCGCGATGACGAGGCTGGCCGAGGCCCGCAGATCGGTGGCCATGACGGGCGCGGCGGTCAGCCGGGCCACGCCCTTGATGATCGCCGTGTTGCCTTCGAGCCGGATTTCGGCCCCCATGCGCCGCATCTCGAGCAGGTGCATGAAGCGGTTCTCGAAGATCGTTTCCACGATCGTGCCGACCCCTTCTGCGACTGTGTCCAGCGCCGCGAACTGGGCCTGCATGTCGGTCGGGAACCCCGGATGCGGTGCCGTCCGGATGTCGACTGCCTGCGCCCGCCGACCGTGCATGTTGACCTCGACGAAACCATCGCCGCGGATCACTTCTGCGCCTGCTTCGGTCAATTTTCCCAGGACTGCGTCCAGGTGTTCGGCCCGGGCATTGCGCGCCCGGACCCGCCCGCCCGTGATTGCGCCGGCGACCAGGTAGGTGCCCGCCTCGATCCGGTCCGGCAGCACCTCGTAGTGCGTGCCGTGCATGCGCTCGACGCCTTCGACGAGGATGGTGTCCGTGCCGTGCCCGGTGATTTTCGCGCCCATCGCAATCAGGAACAGCGCCAGGTCGACGATCTCGGGCTCGCGCGCGGCGTTCTCGAGGATGGTCTGCCCTTCGGCGAGACACGCGGCCATCATCAGGTTCTCGGTGCCGGTGACCGTGACCGTGTCCATGACGATCCGCGCGCCTTTCAGGCGTCCTGCCCGGGCGCGGATGTAGCCGTTCTCGATGTGGACTTCGGCACCCATGGCCTGCAGGCCGGCGACATGGATGTTGACCGGGCGCGCGCCGATGGCGCAGCCGCCGGGGAGTGACACATCGGCTCGGCCGTACTTGGCCACCAGCGGCCCAAGCACCAGGATCGCCGCGCGCATGGTCTTGACCAGCTCGTAGGGAGCGGAGGTCTCGTTCGTCGTGGTTGGATCGACCTCGACCCGCATCCGCTCGTCGACCGTGACGCTCGCGCCCATGCGGCCGAGCAGCTCGATCATCGTGGTGACGTCCTTGAGGTGGGGCACGTTGCCGATCGTGACGGGCTCGTCCGCCAGCAGCGCGGCCGCCAGGATCGGCAGGGCGGCGTTCTTGGCGCCCGAAATGCGTACTTCGCCGTCGAGCGGCACGCCGCCCCGAATCTGCAGTTTGTCCACGGCTCGGCTCCTGCTCAGCGCGGCGCGCTGCCGCCCCGCTCGACCTGCCACTCGGCAGGGGTGTAGGCCTGGATCGACAGGGCGTGGACTTCACGCCCCATCTTGTCGCCGAGTCCCGCATAGACGAGCTGGTGGCGCTGGATCGGTCGCTTGCCCTCGAACTGGGTCGCGATGACGATGGCCTCGTAATGCGTATCGTCGTCGGTCAGCACGCGGACCTGGGCACCGGGAATCCCGGCGAGGATCAGCTGGGTGACTTGGTCGGCCGTCATGGTGGGTTCGCCGGGTCGGAAACAGCCCGTAATTCTAAAGGAGAAGGAGTGCCAGCTGTAGGCTGTAGACTGTCGGCCTCCCGGTATTTACCCGCCCGCGCCATGACCGACCCGAGCCTGATGATCGCCCGCGGCCGCCGTGTCCTCGCCACCGAGGCCGAGGCCGTTGCCGCCCTCGAGCACCGCATGGACGAATCGTTCGCCCGCGCCTGCGACGTCGTCCTGGCCTGCAAGGGCAAGGTCGTCGTGACGGGCATGGGGAAATCCGGGCACATCGGCAGCAAGATCGCCGCCACGCTCGCGAGCACCGGCACCCCGTCCTTCTTCCTGCATCCCGGTGAAGCGATCCACGGTGACATCGGCATGATCACGGCCGCCGACGTCGTGCTCGCGCTGTCGAATTCCGGCGAAACGGACGAACTGCTGACCATCCTGCCGGTCATCAAACGGCTCGACGTGCCGCTGATTGCCCTGACCGGCAACGGCAGCTCGACCCTGGCCCGCTACGCCACCGTCACACTGGACGTCAGCGTGCCGGCCGAAGCCTGCCCGCTGAACCTCGCGCCGACGGCGAGCACCACGGCCACTCTCGCCATGGGCGATGCGCTTGCGATCGCCGTGCTCGAGGCCCGCGGCTTCACCGAGGAAGACTTTGCACGCTCGCATCCAGGTGGCAGCCTGGGCCGGCGGCTGCTGCTGCATGTCGAAGACGTGATGCGCAAAGGCGACGAGTTGCCGCGCGTGGGACCCGATACGCCGCTTGGCGCGGGCCTGCTCGAGATGAGCCGCAAGGGACTCGGCATGACCACCGTGGTGGACGCCGACGACCGCGTGCTCGGAATCTTCACCGACGGCGACCTGCGGCGCACGCTCGACCGACAGGTCGACATCCACGCCACTCGCATGGCCGACGTCATGACGACGAAATGCAAGGTGGCCGAGCCGCGCATGCTGGCGGCCGAGGCCGTGCACCTGATGGAAACGCATCGCATCACGTCATTGCCGGTCGTGCAGTCCGCGGACGATCGCCGGCTGGTCGGCGCGCTCAACGTCCACGACCTGCTGCGCGCGGGTGTCATGTGACACAGCATGACCCGGCCCTGCTCGAACGCGCACGCCGCGTCCGGCTGCTGGTGCTCGACGTCGACGGCGTGCTGACCGACGGCCGCCTGCACCTGACCGCGGACGGCGAACAGACCAAGGTCTTCCACGTCCGTGATGGCTCCGGCATCGTCGCGGTGCAGCGCGCCGGAATCGCCGTGGCGATCATTTCCGGCCGCGATTCACCGGCCGTCACGCGTCGCGCGGCCGAACTGGGCATTCGGCACGTGCGCCAGGGCATCGGCGACAAGCGCGCCGCGCTCGATGAACTGCTGCGCGAACTGCAGGTCACGCCTGCCGCGCTGGCCTGCGTGGGCGACGACACGCCGGACGTGCCGATGCTGGAACACGCCACCCTGGCGGTTGCGGTGGCGGATGCACATCCGACAGCCCGCGCTGCCGCCCATTGGACCACGCCTTCCGCTGGCGGCCACGGTGCCGTGAGAGAAGTATGCGATCTGCTGCTGACCGCACGCGGCAACTGATCCAGCGCGCCGTGACGATGGTTGCCGTGGTGGCCGGCGGTGCCATGCTGCTCAACCTGCTGGCGGGCGGCCCGGACGAGGCGGACGAATCCGCAACGGCGGCCGACGAACGCGGCTATTACCTGAACGACGCCACCCTCACCGAGCTCGGGCCGGACGGCCAGCCGCGCGTGGTCGTGCGTGCCAGCTCGATCGAACAGCAGCTCACCGACCAGAGCGTGAACCTGGCGCAGATCGTGCTCGATTACACCACGCAGCAGCAGGGCGAGTGGCACGTGACTGCCGATCGCGGGCGCATGCCGAGCGACCGCGGCTCGCTGCAGCTGCAAGGCAACGTGCTCGTCGTCGGCTCGGCCGTGCGCGGCGAGGGCAAGGCGATCATCCGGACCGACGAACTGGCCTACGATACGCGCGCGAACGTGGTGCAGACCGCTGCGCCCGTCACGCTGGAGTTCGGGCCCCACGAATTGCGCGGACGCGGCCTGCGCGTCGGTTTGAACCAGGGAACGCTGCGGCTAGAATCAAATGTCCATGGCCAGTTCAAACCCCCGCTCAAGCATTAGGCGCTGCCGGGCGCACAGCTTGCTCCTGGCAGTGCTGGCACTGCTGGGCGCGGTGCCGCTCGCGCGCGCGCAGACCGGACTGCCCGCGGGCAACTCCGAACTGCCGATCAACCTCGAAGCCGCGTCGTCGGATTTCGATTACAAGAACAACACGTTGCTGTTCAAGCGCGTGAAGATCACCCAGGGCGGCCTCGAAGTCACCGCGCAGCAGGCGAATGCGACCGGGCTCGAGTTCGACAACTCCGAGTGGCGGCTGCAGGGCGACGTGCAGATCACGGTGCCGGGCGGCAAGCTGCAATCGAGCGAAGCACGCGTGATGTTCAGGAACAACGCGATCGCGAGCGCGTCGATCAAGGGCTCGCCGGCGCAGTTCGAACAACAGCTCAAGGAAAGGAACCAGGTCGCGCGCGGTCGCGCCGGGTCGATCGACTACGACGTCAAGGCCGCCACCGTGCGCCTGACCGGCGATGCGTGGCTCTCCGACGGCAACAACGAGATTCGCGGCAATACGCTGGTCTACGACATCGGCCGTCGAGCGGGTGCAGGCCAACCCGAGCGAGAAGGATCCGGGCGGCGTGAAGATCACGATCAATCCCCCGAAGAAGGCCCCGGCCGCGACGACCGACCAGGGCGCCACGCCTGACAAGAGCGCAACACCTGACCCCAGCGCCACGCCCGACAAGGGCGGCGGCCCATGACGACGAGCCGGTTGCGGGCCGAGGCGCTCGGCAAGAGTTATCGCTCGCGGCAGGTGGTCAAGGACCTGTCGCTCGAGGTCAGCTCCGGCGAGGTCGTCGGACTGCTCGGCCCGAACGGTGCCGGCAAGACCACGGCCTTCTACATGATCGTGGGCCTGGTGCCGTGCGATGAAGGCCGTATCCACCTCGACGACCAGGAGCTGACGCGACTGCCGATGTATCGCCGTGCCCAGCTCGGCGTGGGTTACCTGCCGCAGGAGGCGTCGGTCTTCCGCAAGTTGTCGGTCGCAGACAACATCCTGGCCATCCTCGAGACGCGAGCCGACCTCGACGACGAAGAAGCGCGGCATGCGGCGCTGGAATCACTGCTCGAGGAGTTGCACATCGGCCACATCCGGTCGAGCAGCGGCATGAGCCTGTCCGGCGGCGAGCGCCGGCGTGTCGAGATTGCCCGCGCGCTGGCCGCGGAGCCCCGCTTCATCCTGCTCGACGAACCGTTCGCCGGCGTGGACCCGATTTCCGTCATCGACATCCAGCGCATCATCCGCCACCTCAGTGCGCGCAACATCGGCGTACTGATTACCGACCACAACGTGCGTGAAACGCTTGGCATTTGCAGCCGTGCCTATATCGTCAGCGCCGGAAGTGTGATCGCGTCCGGTTCGGCGGAAGAGATTCTTGCCAATCCTCAGGTGCGTGAGGTCTACTTGGGTCAGGATTTCCGCCTCTGACCAGGCGGGCGCGAGCCCGCCCACGCCAGACCTGTCTCCGCCCGTCGAACGCCGATTCGTCAATGCTCAAGCCGGCCCTGCAACTCAAGCTCGGTCAGCAGCTTACGATGACCCCGCAGCTGCAGCAGGCCATCAAGCTGCTGCAGTTGCCCGTGCTCGAGCTGCAGGCACAGGTGATGGAGGCGCTCGAGACGAACGTCATGCTCGAGCAGGAAGAGGACGACTCGATCGACCTCACCTCGCTCGACCAGGTGGCGCCCACCGGCGAAGCCGAAGCCGAGCCCTTCGAGGGCGGCGAAACCAGTGAAGCCGCCGAAACCGACGAACCCACCGCCGACGACGTCATCGTCGAGATGGAAGACCCGTGGGCCGAGACCTCGACGCCCTCGGGCGACGGCTCCCGCGCCGACGACGACGATCGGCCGCTCGAATTCACCGACGAACGCGGCCGCGACCTGCACCAGCACCTGGTGTGGCAGCTCGAAATCAGCCCGCTCGACCCGCGCCAGGTGTGGATCGGCGAGGCGATCATCGACGCGCTGAACGACGACGGCTACCTGACGCAGACCACCGCCGAAATCGCTCTCGACCTGAGCACCGACCTGCCCGTCACGGAGGCGGACGTCGAACAGGTGCTGACGCTGGTGCAGACTCTCGATCCGGCGGGTGTCGGCGCGCGCTCGCTGAGCGAGTGCCTGATCCTCCAGCTCGCGCAGCTGGACGCGGACACTGCCGGGACGGGACCTGGCGATCGCCATCGCCCGCGACCACCTGCAGTCGGTGGCCGACAAGGACCTCGCCACGCTGCGCCGGGTGCTCGGCGCCGATGAAGACTCGCTGCAGGTTGCGCTGTCGCTCGTGCGCAGCTGCCACCCGCGACCGGGCTCGGCGTTCGAAGGCGCGCAACCCGAGTACGTCGTCCCGGACGTGTTCGTGCGGCGCACGGACCAGGGCTGGGCCGTCGAACTCAACGCAGGTTCGGTGCCGCGCCTGAAGGTGAACCAGGGGTATGCGGGACTCGTATCGCGTTCGGCCGATTACGCTTCGCTGCGCGCGCAGCTGCAGGAAGCGCGCTGGCTGATCCGCAGCCTCGAGATCCGCAACGAGACCCTGCTCAAGGTGGCCCGCTCCATCGTGCAGCGGCAGGCGGCGTTCCTCGAGCGCGGCGACGAAGCGATGCACCCGATGATCCTGCGCGACGTGGCCGAGGCCGTGTCGATGCACGAATCGACGATCTCGCGCGTGACGACGGGCAAGTACATGCACACGCCGCGCGGCATCTTCGAGTTCAGGTATTTCTTCTCGAGCCACGTCTCCGGCGCCGACGGCGAGGACGTGTCGTCCGTCGCCATCCGCGCCCGCATCCGCAAGCTGATTGCCGACGAACTGCCGGAGAAGCCGCTCAGTGACGCGCAGCTGGCGGCAATCCTGGCGGACGAAGGCGTCAAGGTCGCGAGGCGCACAGTCGCGAAGTACCGCGAGGCGCTCGGCCTTGCTGTCGTCGAGCGAACGCCGGCAGACGGCCGCCCGCGCCCATGCATGACATACAGGCCGGGGGAACCGATGCCCGCGGCCGCGATCGAATTGACGAGAGGCAGCACGTAAATTCACAGGAGGACGGGACGATGCAAGTCAACCTGAGCGGACACCACGTCGAGATCACGCCGCCGCTGCGGAGCTACGTCGAAAAGAAGATTGCGCGCATCCTGCGGCATTGCGACCGCGTCATTGACGTGAACTGCACGCTTACGGTCGAGAAACTGCGGCACGCCGCCGAATCCACGATCCGCCTGTCCGGCGCCACCGTGCACGCGTCCGCCGTCCACGACGACATGTACGCGGCCATCGACCTGCTGGCCGACAAGCTCGACGAGCAGGTTCGCCGCCACAAGGAAAAGCACCGTGACCCGCAAGCGGCGCGACACCGTCACGGAACCGCGATCTCCCCCTGACGGCGAGACCCGAATCCGGCGACAATCCGGGTTCGCAGGCATTCTGCGCAGGGGTGGTGGCGTCAGATGCGATTGATCGTGGTCAGCGGCCTGTCCGGCTCCGGCAAGAGCGTTGCGCTCGACATGCTGGAAGACCTCGACTTCTATTGCGTCGACAACATCCCGGCCGGCCTGCTGCCCGGATTCATCGCCTACACCGTCCGCACCAGCGAATCCTCGTACCGCCAGACCGCGGTCGGTGTCGACGCGCGCAATCGGCCCGAGGATCTCGCCGAGGTGCCGCGGCTGGTCGAGACGTTGCGCAAGAGCGGCATCGCCTGCGAGACACTGTTCCTGCGCGCCGACAGCGAGACTCTGCTGAAGCGCTTCAGTGAAACCCGGCGCAGGCACCCGCTCAGCCGCCACGGCGCGGGACTGATCGAAGCGCTCGAACAGGAAGTACGACTGCTGGCACCGCTCGCCAACGCGGCCGACCTGACGATCGACACGTCGCGTCTGTCGGTCCACGACCTGCGCGAACTGATCCGCGGGCGCGTGGTCGACCGCGCGAAGTCCGGGCCATCGCTGCTGTTCCAGTCGTTCGCCTACCGGCACGGCGTGCCCGACGACGCCGATTTCGTGTTCGACGCGCGCGCGCTGCCCAATCCGTACTGGGACCCGGCGTTGCGCGACCTGACGGGACGCGACGAACCGGTGGCACGGTTCCTCGACAAGGAAGCGGAAGTGAACCGGTTCTTCGAGGACGTGCGCGACTTCATCGCGCGCTGGCTGCCGTCGCTCGTGCGCTCGAATCGCAGCTATCTCACCGTCGCCGTCGGTTGCACCGGCGGCCAGCACCGCTCCGTGTACATCGCCGAGCGCCTGGCCGCGCATTTTCGCGGCAGCGAGGGCGTTGCGCTCGTTCGCCACCGCGACCTGGCGAGTCGCCGGCACGAGTGAGGAAGGCTAGGAAGTCGGGGACGCTCACGTATCGACGCTCACCAACGCTGCTCGCGTAATAGGTGAGCGTCCCCAATCTCCTGTACCCCCAACCCCTAACCCCTTTCTCCCTATCATCCCGGCGATGAACGCCGAGCTGCAGCCGCGCCGTACTCCGACCCGCCTCGAGGCGCTCAAGCGCGCCCTCGACGACGGCACGATGCGCCAGGTGCACCGGCTCGTGAATTCGATGCACCCGGCGGAAGTCGCGTCGCTGCTCGAATCCCTGCCGCCGACACAGCGTGAAGTCGTCTGGGACCTGGTCGATCCCGAGCTCGAAGGCGACGTGCTCGTCGAACTCAACGAGGAAGTTCGCGCGGGCCTGATCCGCGAGATGGAACCCGAGGAACTGGTCGCGGCCGCCGAGGGCCTCGAAGTCGACGACCTCGCCGACCTGTTGCGCGACCTGCCGGAGAACGTGAACCAGCAGGTGCTGCGGTCGATGGACTCGCAGGACCGCGACCGCCTGAACGCCGTGCTCGGGTTTCGAGGAAGACACCGCCGGCGGCCTGATGAACACCGACACGGTCAGCGTGCGTCCCGACGTCACGCTCGAGACCGTGTTGCGCTATCTGCGCATGCGCGGCGAGATTCCGGAAAAGACCGACGCGCTGTTCGTCGTGAACCGCCACGACCGGTACCTCGGCGTGCTGCATCTGACGCGACTGCTGACCGAGGACCCGGAACGCACGGTCGGCGAGGTCATGGACACGGACGTTGACGGCATTCCGCCTGCAACACCTGCCACCGAAGTCGCGAGCCTGTTCCAGGACCGCGACCTCGTGTCCGCCGCCGTGGTGGCGCCGGACTCGGGCCGACTGCTCGGCCGCATCACGATCGACGACGTCGTGGACGTGATCCGCGACGAGGCCGAGCACTCCGTCATGAGCATGGCGGGCCTCGACGAGGACGCCGACATGTTCGCGCCCGTCGTGCCGAGCGCACGCCGTCGCGGCGTGTGGCTGGGCATCAATCTCGTCACGGCGTTCCTCGCGGCCTGGGTCGTGGGCCTGTTCGAGGCCACCATCCAGCAGATCGTGGCGCTCGCCGTGCTGATGCCGATCGTCGCCAGCATGGGTGGCGTCGCGGCTACGCAGACACTGACGCTGATCGTACGCGGGCTCGCCCTCGGTCAGATCGAGCGTGCCAACGCGCGCTGGCTGCTGACGAAGGAAATCGGCGTGGCCTTGCTGAACGGGCTCGCCTGGGCCACGGTCGTGGCGCTGGTGGCCTGGGCGTGGTTCCAGCAGTGGCGCATCGCGCTCGTGATCTTTGCGGCGATGATGGTCAACCTGCTCGCCGCGGCACTGGCGGGGGTGACGGTCCCGCTGGCCCTGAAGCGGTTCGGGGTCGATCCCGCGGTTGCCGGCGGCGTCATCGTGACGACGGTCACCGACGTGATCGGCTTCGCCTCGCTCCTCGGGCTAGGCACCCTGGTGCTCAGGTAACCCAGGGCGCAAGGTAGGGAAGGATCTCCGCGCGCTGCGTTTGCGCGTCGGCATATCCCATCGACATCAGTTCGCAGGTGTACGACTTGTCGAACAGCAGGTAACTCACCAGCAGCCCACCACGTGCCTCGTAGGCGCCCATCGTGCGCAGCAAGGTACGAATGCTGCGGGGCATGTTGCGTTCGTGCTTCATCGCAACTGCCGTCGGATCGACGCTCGGCTGGATCACCGTCGCGCGGATCGGCCGATGTTCGGTGTGGCCTGCCGCGACGATCAGTCGATTGATCTGGTTGAGTCGCTCGAGGTCGATCGACAGGCCGTCGGTGAACAGCGAGTCGAGCACAAAGCCGAGCAGGTGCGCAGGGCTCGGCGAGGCCTGCGTGATCGCGCCGGTCGGCGGGGTGGCCGCGGCACTGCCTCGCGTCCCGATGACAAGCACTCGGTTGGCCCCCAGGTGCACGGCGGGACTCAACGGCGCCAGCTGGCGCATGGCGCCGTCGCCATAGTGATCGCCGTCGATGGACCACGCCGGGAAGATGAACGGGATCGCCGCACTTGCCATCAGCACGTCGTGATCGATCTGACGCCGACGGCCCGCGCGGCGCACCCGGTTCCAGGGCTCGATGTAGTCGACGCCGTCGAAGAATGCGACCGCCTGACCGGTCGTGTAACTCGTCGTCGCGACGGCGAGCGCATGCAGCCGTCCCGCCGCGATCTGCGCCGGAATCTGCTCGACGGGCACCGCGCGCGCGAGCAGTTCGTGCAGTGGCGTCGTGTCGAACAGCGAGCGCGGCGGTTGGGCGATCCAGCCGGCGGAAAGCAGCGAGACCATCCAGTGCAGGCCGGACCTGAGCATGGTGAGCGAACTGGCCTGTACGACCTGCTCGACCCGGAAATTGGACCAGACGTCCTCGAGCGACCGCACCGCTTCGCGCAACGAATGGGCGCGGGCGCCGATGGCCGCCGCATTCAATGCCCCGGCCGACGTGCCCACGAGCACCTCGAACGGGCACGGTGCGTCCTCCGGCAACCATTCGGTGATCGCCTTCAGCACCCCGACCTGGTAAGCGCCCCGCGCCCCACCTCCGGATAAAACCAAAGCGTCGCGGTCGTCGAAGAAGAGGTAGTCGGTCGCGTCGTTCGTCGCGTCCTGGTCTGCAGTGGGCGGCAGGGGGGGGCTCGACAAGGTCACCTCGCTGACTGGCTCGCCATGGAAGTCTAGTATGTGTTGGCGCGAACCCGCGCCGATATAGCTCATCACCGGAGAATCCGATGAACCGCGCACAGTCTCGCCGTGGAATCCTGGCACTGGCCGCCCTGCTGCCCGTTTTTGCCCTGACGTTCGTCACGCTGGTGGCCGGCAGCCGCGCGGCGCTGGCCGAGGGGGTGACGCCTGAGGTCGGCAAGCCGGCCCCCGCCTTCAAGCTGCAGGACCAGGCCGGCAAGTGGCACTCGCTGGCCGACTACAAGGGCAAGTGGGTCGCTTTGTACTTCTACCCGAAGGACGACACGCCGGGCTGCACCACCCAGGCCTGCGGCTTCCGTGACAACATCTTCGCCTTCAACAAGGAAGGCGCGGTGATCCTTGGCATCAGTGTCGACGACATGGCTTCGCACAAGGAGTTTGCCGAGAAGCACAGCCTGCCGTTCACGATCCTGGCCGATTCGGACAAGGCCGTGACGAAGAGCTACGGCGTCCTGAAGACGTACATGGGTGTGATGGAAATGGCGCGGCGCGATACCTTCATCATCGATCCGCAGGGCCGCGTGGCGAAGCACTACGAGTCGGTCAAGCCAGAGGGCCACTCGGAGCTCGTGCTCGCGGACATCAAGGCGCTGAAGGCGGCTGCGGCAGCCGGCAGCAAGGGCGGGCGCTAAGCGTGCCGGGTCACGGAGTCTGGCGAAGGTGCCCCGACGACGTAGGGCACGTTCCGTCCCGGATGCACCGGCCGAGCGGCGCTCGCTGCAGGTGACGGTCCGGGCCCGTCCCCCGAGCTTGGAAAGGCAGACACGCGCTCGGGGGACGGGCCCGGACCGGCCACCGGACAGCGGCGCTCGTAGCCTGAGACGGCACGATCGGAGCTGTCGACATTGCGTGCGCCGTATCGCGAGCGATGGGTCGGGGGCCTTTGCCCGGGCGCGTGTCTGCCTTTCCAAGCTCGCGCAAAGGCCCCGGACCCGATCGC
>CAVUSC010000027.1:0-127958 GCA_963743995.1 uncultured Gammaproteobacteria bacterium
TCGACCGGGATCTCGGCGCCGAGATGTAGGCCGCGGCATCCGACAGCAGGAAGACGACCACGCGAGCGACCTCGTCGGGGTTGCCGAAGCGCTCGAGCGGGGTGAGGTCGAGCTGTGCCTCGCGCATGGCGTCCGGCGCGTTGGCGGTCATCGGCGTCTCGATGAAGCCGGGGTGCACGAGGTTGACGCGGATGCCGCGGGGCGCCGAGCTCCAGCGCACGCCGTCGTGCGTGATGCCCGCGCAGCGCCCACTTGCTCGCGCCGTGTAGGCGATGGGGCAGTGGCCCTCGCCGCGCCGCGAGCTGAGCCGACGTTGACGATGGAGGCGCCGGCGGGCATGAGCGGGGCGAGCGGCCTGGATGCCGAGCATCGGGCCGGTGAGGTTGACGGCGAGTACGCGATCCCAGTCGGCGCGCAAGCCTGCCCGAGCCGGGTGCGGTGCGTGATGCCGGCGTTGTTCACGAGTCCGCGCAGGGGCTCGCCCGCGAGGTCGGCGGTGAGCTGCCCGGCCAGCGTTTGCCATGCCGCCTCGTCCGACACGTCGAGCTGCCGATACTCGATGTCCGTGCCGGCGAGTGCGGGCGCGGCATCCGCAATGTCCGTCGCGATCACGCGTGCACCCGCTTCGGCGAGTATGAGCGCGGCGGCGAGGCCCTGACCTCCCGCGGCTCCGTCGACGACGATCGCGCGGTCGCGGAGTCCTTCGTGGGTCATGGCGGCTCCGTGTGTCGGCGACGTGTTCGCGCGCTTCGACGCTAGCCGCGGCATCCGGGCAGGGGAACGGCGGTTCGGTGATGGCGGGCATCAGGATCGCGACCTGGCGTGCAGAACTCCTCTGATCTGGGTGGCGGGCGCCACACGTCTTAGTAGCCGGATCCGCACCGAATTCGTGGAGTTCTGCACGGGGTCATCGGCGCACACGGCAGGCTGGGGCCGTGACCTCACTCTCGCGCCCGCCGCCCTCTTCTCCTGCGCGGGCCAGGTCGCGATCGTGACCGGCGCGGGCACCGGCATCGGCCGCACCTGCGCCGAAGCGCTCGCAGCCGCGGGTGCCCGGGTCGTGATCGCCGGGCTGCCCGCGTCGCAGCCCGAGGTGGCCGCTGCGGAGCTGGTCGAGCAGGGCCTCGAGGCCGTGGGCGCCGAGTGCGACGTGACGGATGCCGCGGCAGCTGCGCCGCTCGTCGAGACCACGGTGCAGCGGTGGGGGCGCATCGACACGGTGCTCGCCAACGCCGGCGCCGCGCTGGACCAGCCGGGCGCCGACGACGCGCTCGAGCGGATCGACCGGATGTACGCGCTGCACGTCCGCTCGTCGCGGCGCTCGCCGAGCTCACGCTCCCGGTGATCGCCGAGCGCGGCGGGGGAGCGTTCCTCATCATGTCGAGCCTGTCCGGACTCCGCGGCAACCGCGTGCTGTCGGGCTACGGCGTCACGAAGGCCGCGAACGCGCAGCTCGCCCGCAACATCGCGGTGCAGTGGGGCCCGCGCGGGGTGCGCGCCAACGCGATCTCGCCCGGCGTGATCGCGACCGACTTCGCCGCGCCGATCACCGCGGATCCGGATGCCGCCGCCGCGCGACTCGCGAAGACACCGCTCGGCCGCTTCGGCACTCCCGCCGAGGTCGCCGGGGCGGTCGTCTGGCTCGCCTCGCCCGCGGGCGCGTTCGTGAGCGGGCAGAACATCGTGATCGACGGCGGTACGCTCATCTCCGACTGACGCGGGTCGTCACCCGCCACAGAAGCAGGCACCGTGAGTCTGGACGTCGCAGCGCTGCGCGCGGAGTTCCCCTCGCTCGAGTCGGGGATCGCGCACTTCGACGGTCCGGGCGGCACGCAGACTCCCGCGGTGGTGGGTGAGGCGATCGCCCGCACGCTGACCGGTCCGCTGTCCAACCGCGGCATCTCGATCGCGAGCGAGCGCAATGCCGACGACGCGGTACGCGAGTTCCGCGAGGCGATCGCCGACCTGCTCGCCGCCGACCCGCGCGGCGTCGTCTACGGACGCAGCGCGACGCAGCTCACGTACGACTTCTCGCGCGCCCTCGCCAAGACGTGGGCGGAGGGCGACGAGATCGTCGTCACGCAGCTCGACCACGACTGCAACGTGCGGCCGTGGGTGCAGGCGGCCGAGGCCCGCGGCGTCGTCGTGCGGTGGCTGCGGCTCGACCCGGTCACCGCCGAGCTGGACCTGTCGCGACCTCGACGACGTCGTGAACGATCGCACGCGGCTGGTCGCCGTGGCGGCGGCATCCAATCTGCTCGGCACCGTCCCGACCGGTCGCGCTGATCGCCGCGCGGGCGCACGAGGTCGGAGCGCTGGTCTACGTCGACGGGGTGCACTTCGCGGCGCACGCGTCGGTGGATGTCGCGGCCCTCGGTGCGGACTTCTTCGTGTGCTCGCCCTACAAGTTCTTCGGGCCGCACTGCGCGGCGCTCGCGGCGTCACCTTCGCTGCTCGAGTCGCTCATGCCCGACAAGCTGCTGCCGTCGACGGACGCCGGTGCCCGAGCGGTTCGAGCTCGGCACGCTGCCCTACGAGATCATGGCCGGGGTCACCGCCGCGGTCGACTTCATCGCCGGTCTGGGGCCGGGTCCGGGAGCCGCGGCGAACGGCTGATGGCGGCGAATCGGGCGATCGACGAGCATGAGCTCGCGTCTGCGTGAGCGGATCGAGAACGGGCTCGCAGGGTTCGGCGACCAGGTCACCCTGCACTCGCGGGCGTCGGAGCGGACTCCGACGCTGTTCTTCACCCTGCGCTCGCGCGATGCGCGCCGAGGCGTCGCGCTTCCTGGCGGCGCGGGCGATTCTCGCGCCGGCCGGCAGCTTCTACGCGTACGAGCCGTTTCGTGCACTGAGCCTGCCGGTCGACTCGGGGATGCGCGTCGGCCTTGCTCCGTACAACGACGCGAGCGACGTGGATCGGCTTCTCAAGGGGCTGGCCGACTTCCTCTGAGCCAGGGTCGGCTCGCGCGCTCGCTATCGGGTGTCCGCTGGTCCGGTCGCCGAGCTTGTCGAGGCGTCGTCGGCTCCTCCCCAGGGGACGTCGAAGCGGAGTTTGAACCGGGCGAGTTCTGCCTTCTGATCTGGGGCGATCCAACGCGTCGTGTTCGATGACAGTGGCAGGATCGTTCAGCTCGGCACCCTCGAGCGGGTCTTCACACACCACCAGCGCCGCGCGATCACTCTCCGCGACGGCGGATGCATCATCCCCGGCTGTCATGTGCACGCCGACTGGTGCGAAATCCACCACGTCACCGAACACTCCCGCGGCGGACCGACCCACACCGACAACGGGGTCTTACTGTGCTGGTTCCACCACCGCACCCTCGACACCAGCGGCTGGCACGTCCGCATGAACCACGGGGTTCCTGAGGTGAAAGGCCCCTACTGGTGGGACGCGCACCCCACCTGGAGACCCGTCACGAAGTCGAAGGTACGAATGCGCGAACGCATCATCGAACCGCACCTGACCTGCGCCGCTCCTGGCGCGTCGGGTGCCGAACCTCGCCGGGCACGCGGCTCCTCAGTTCAGAGTCGCGTTCCGAAGGTGTCGCACCAGACGTTCTCGTTGAACGTGCCCTGGAACGGCGGACAGGCCCTGGATCTTCTCGACCGTCGCGCGGATCGCCTCGCGCGTCGGCGCGTGCGCGTGGATCACGGTCTTGACCATCGGCACATCGATCAGGTGGTTCGGCAGCGACGTCGAGATGAAGATCGTCGGCACCTCCGTCGACATACCAGGGGATCTCGGCGGCCAGCGAGGTCGACCACCGGATGCGCATCGTGCTCTCCTGCGCGAAGCCGGTCACGTTCGCGACCAGGATCGCGGCGTCGTACTTCTCGGCGTACGGCGCGTTCGCCTCGTCGCTTCATCACCGTGTGCGGAGACGACCCCTGCTCGCCCGGCGGCCGCGCGGGCCGCGGCATCCCGGAAGACGTGCACCTCGAAGCCCGCCCGTTCGAGCTCCTCGCGCACGATGTCGAGGTAGCCGCGCGGATCGGTGCCGGTGAAGTCCGCGGCGCCGGCGACCCCGTAGAGGCGGATGCGCCGGTGCGTCTGCGGGCGTGAGCGGGAGGTTGCCCTGGGTGTCCTTCACGAGCGTGACGGTCTTGTCGGCGATCTCGGCGGCGATCGCGTGATGCTCCGCGGAGCCGATCACCGAGAGCGCCGACGGCGGGGGCACGAGTTCCTCCCGCGCGCACCGCGTGCAGTCCGAGCGATGCCTTGAGCCCGAGGATCCGCTCCAGCGCCTCCTGCAGGCGAGTCTCGCTGATCACTCCGTTGCGCACGCCGTCGAGCATGTAGCCGAAGTCCTCGTCGGCGTTGCGCATGAACAGGAACATGTCGCAGCCGGCGGCGATCACGGCCGGGACCAGTTCGCGACGGGGGAGCGTCGAGGTCAGCCCGACCATCGCGGAGGCGTCGCTGACCAGCACTCCGTTGAAACCGAGTTCGCCCCGCAGCAGGTCCTGCAGCAGCTCGGGGGCGAGCGTCGCCGGCAGGATGTCCTCATCGCGGATGCCGGGCCGAAACGCCCGCGAGAGCTCGGGCGCGCCGATGTGCCCGACCATGATCGACTGCGCGCCGTGGTCGATCATCGCGCGGTAGACCTTGCCGTATGTCGCGTCCCACTCCTCGACACCGAGCGTGTTCTAGCTCGTGACGACGTGCTGGTCCCGCTCGTCGACACCGTCGCCGGGGAAGTGCTTGATCGCGCAGACCGTCGCGCGATTCGCTGATGCCGTCGAAGAACTGCTTCGCGCGCTCGATGACCAGGTCGGGGTCGTTGCCGAAGCTCCGGGTCGCGACGACGGTGTTGCGCCAGTTCCGATGGATGTCCACGATCGGCGCGAAGGCCCAGTTGCAGCCGAGCGCGGCGCTCTCGCGACCGGCGACCTGCCCCATCCGATAGGCGATCGTGGCGTCGGGGTGCGAGCCCGCCTGCAGGTGCGTGCTGACGAGCGTGCCGTCGTCGCTGCTGCCGAACCCGCCCATCTTGCGGCCCGTCTCACGGCCGGCCCAGGCCAGGAACTCGTCGAGCGAGCGTCCGTCGATCGCAAATTCGGGTGCCACGGACTCGACCCAGCTCCATGCATCGCCGTACACGTCGATCGGCGAGCGGCTCACTACGCCGTCGCGTGCGATCGTCAACGATTCACCAGCGCGCGCCACAACGGGCGTCCGGCCCTTGTCGACCGCGACGCTGCCTTCACGCACCGCCACCTGCAGCAAGCCGTCCCTGACCGAGGCGACGTACTGCGTGCCCAGGTGGCGCACGTCGCCGTTCGACGTGCCGATCACGAAACTGTCACGGCCCGAACCGGGTGCGCCGGCGTCGACGTACACGCTGCCCGACGCGAGGGACGCGCGCCCGGATCGTTGAACGCGAGTTGCGTGGTCGCGTCGAGGCGCACCTCGAGACCGTCGGCGCGCCGCACTGCGACTCGCCCGGAAGGCGCGGTTCGAATCTCGTCGCTGGTGTCGACGTTCACGCCTGCCGTCAGCGGCTGCCACGCGCCATCGGCGGCATGTCGGATTTCGACGGTGCCGGACACACGGGCGACGGTGGCCACGGGCCCGTCCGAGCTCTGCCAGCGCGGCAGGGCGATGCCAACGGCAATCGCCACCGCAGCGACCGACGCGGCCATCGCCATCCAGGGGCGCACGACCCGACGCATTGCGGGTTGTTGAGCGGCCTGACGGGCGGCAACGACGGCTCGCCATTCGGCAGCCACGGCGGCGCGCACTTCTGCAGCGACTTCGGCCGGTGGCTGCTCGCGCGGACCGACGGCGCGGAGCAATGCGCCGAGATCGTCGGCGTCGCCGGCCTGTTCGTGATCCTGTTCGTGCTTGTTCATGGTTTCGTTCTCATGCTTCGAGGCTGGCGAGCACGTCGTCTGCCGACGCGCCGAACACCGCCTCCACCCCTTCCCGAAAGGCAACCCGGGCTCGCGCCAGCAGCGACTGCGCCGCCGTCTGGCCGATGCCAAGCCGCTCGCTGATTTCCTCGACCGAGCGGCCCTCGACGTATTTCCACTCCAGTGCCTCGCCATACCGGCTCGGCAGCCTGTCGAGCACCGCGTGCACCAGGCGGCCGAGCTCGGCGCGGTCCGCGCCGTGCAGCGGGTCGTCGGTCGACGGCGCCTCGATGGATTCGAGCGCGGCCCGGACTTCCTCGCTGTCGTCGATCAGGACGACCTTGGAGGAGTAGCGGCGCTCGCTGCGCACGTGATCGGCAATCTGCCGGCGGCAGATCTGGCACAGCCACGTAAAGAGCGCGGCCTCGCCGCGCCAGTCGCCGACCGCGCGCATCGCCTTGATCAGCGTGGCCTGCACGACGTCCTTGGTGGCGTCGGCATTGCGATTCATGCGCGGCAAGGCAAAGCGATAGACGCGCGGAAAGTACGTCTCGAAAAAGGTCGTGAACGCACGCTCGTCGCCAGCCAGCATCGCTGCGATCAGTTCGCGATCGTCCGTCATCGATTCGCCCATCGTTGCATGCGAGTAAGACGCGACTGCGGCTGCAAATCAATCGCGGTCCTCCCGTGGCCGCTGGGATCGCCGCAGTGCATTGAAAACAAAGGGAAAGTTTACGTGCGATTGATTTCGGTCCGTGGCGGCGTCTTACCGCGGTCCGCCCCACGAGCGGGCTGCACTGACCCTGGAGCGGACTTGGAAGCCACCAACATCATGCCCGTAGCCTCGCGCAAGACGACGCCGCAGATGCGCACCATCCACGAGTTGCGCACGTTAGGTGACAGCCTGCACCTGCAACCGGTCCGTGCCGGCGAAGCGGGCCGCGAAGATCTCGAGGCGTATGTCCGCGCCCGCTTCGCCGCCAAGCATGGCGCCGAAGTTCGCACCTTCATGCCGACGCTCGTCGCATTTCGCGAGCGCCATGGTGAATTGCGCGGCGTCGCCGGTATCCGCGGCGCGCGCGAGAGTCGCCTCTACCTCGAGCAGTACCTGGACCGTCCCATCGAGGAACGCCTGGCGGTCAGCCTGCTGTCTCTGCCGGTCGATCGCGGCGGGGCGCGTGCCGTGTGCCGCGACGAGATCGTCGAAGTCGGCAACCTCGCCGGCGCCAGCTGCCGCGCCGCGGTGCGTATGGTCGCGCAACTGCCCGTGTACTTGATGAGCCGTCGCTACTCGTGGATCGTCTTTACGGCCACCAGTGCGCTGCGCCAGATTCTCGAAGGTTTTGGCGCCCCGCTGATCGAACTCGGCCGTGCCGATCCGTCGAGTGTCGCGACCGCAGCGGATGCCTGGGGTCGTTACTACGAGACCGATCCCCGCGTGTTTGCCGCTTACTTGCCGGACGCGGATCGACTGTCCGGCTTCGCGCACCGGACAATGGGTCACTGATGCTCCTGGATGCGCTGCGCTGCGCGCCCCCGGGAGCAATCGCCCTCGTCGACGGGCGGCGCACGGTTTCCTATGGCGCCCTGCCGTCATTGCTCGAGCACGAAATCGAGTGGCTGCGTGCAGGCGGGGCGGAGCGTCATGCGGTACTCGCGGACAATGGCGTGCCCTGGGCGCTGGCCGACCTCGCGTTGCACGTCAGGGGCCATGCTCGCGGTGCCGCTGCCGGGCTCATTTGCCGCCGCCCAGATGACGCATGCACTCGACGATGCCGGTGTCGATGCGGTCTTGACCGACGACACCCCGGCTTTGCAGACGCTGCTGCCGGGGTGGCGGCGGGACGGGACGTCGCCCATTTCCGGTCTGCATCGGTTTCGCCGCCAGCTCGACTTCACCAGCCGGCCGGTCGCACCTGCGGGCACGCGCAAGATCACCTACACGTCGGGCAGCACGGCGAACCCGAAGGGCGTGTGTCTGTCAGGTCCGGCGCTCGAGGCCATCGCGGAGTCGGTGGCTGGCGCCACGCGCGAACTGGCCATCGACCGTCACCTTTGCATCCTGCCGCTGGCAACGCTGCTCGAGAACGTTGCGGGTTTGTACGCGCCCTTGTTGCGCGGAGCGACGTGCGTCGTGCCGCCAAGCTCGATCACGGGCATGAGCTACGGTGGCCTCGATGC
The DNA here is from genome assembly GCA_963743995.1 of uncultured Gammaproteobacteria bacterium. Lineage (GTDB taxonomy): Bacteria > Pseudomonadota > Gammaproteobacteria > Steroidobacterales > Steroidobacteraceae > RPQJ01. The sequence goes on from CAVUSC010000027.1 coordinate 8,041, forward strand.
CACCCGCCTGCTGGGGACGATTTCGCGGGAGCAACCCAACAGCCTGATTCTCGTGCCCGAACTGCTGCAGGTGCTGGTCATCGCGGCGGAGCGAGGCTGGCAGTCGCCGGCCTCGCTGCGATTCATCGCCGTGGGTGGTGCCAAGGTCTCGCGCGAGTTGCTCGCGCGCGCCGACGCCGTCGGCATTCCGGTATATGAAGGGTACGGTCTCAGCGAGTGTGCGTCGGTCGTGTGCCTGAACACGCCCGCAGCCCGCCGCGCCGGCACGGTGGGGCGTCCATTGCCGCACGTGCGCGTGCGGGTCGACGCCGCGGGACAGGTGCACGTCGCCGGCAACACGATGCTGGGGTACCTCGGTGAGGCGCCGCGCGCGCCGCTCGACGAGATCGCGACCGGCGACCTCGGTGTGTTCGACGGCGACGGGTACCTGCAGCTGCACGGCCGCAGCGGCAATCGGTTCATCACCAGCTTTGGCCGCAACGTGTCGCCGGAATGGGTCGAGTGCGAAATCTCGCAGCGACTCCTCGGCCGTCCGGTGCTGGTTCATGGCGAGTCACGCCCGTACGTCGTAGCGCTCGTGGGTGCGTCCGCAGACGACGTTTCCGATGCGGCCGTCGAATCCGCCATCGACTCGGCCAATGCGGCGCTACCGAACTATGCGCACGTCCGCCGCTGGGCGCGCGCGTCCGCCCCGTTCACTTTTGCCGACGGCACGCTGACGGCCAACGGCCGCCTGCGCCGCCGGGAAATCCATTCGCGGCTCGGCGCGCTGCTCGACGAACTCTATCGCGCAGACCTCGCGTCCTGACCTTGCTCCGGAATCAATCGATGCACCTATACCAACAACTGCAGCGCGACACCGTCGCCGACCGCGACTACCTGCTGGCGGCGCCGGCGATCCAGCGCGCGCTGGCCGGCGACATCACCCGCGAGCTGTACGTCGAGTTCCTGACGCAGGCGTACCACCACGTGCGACACACCGTGCCGCTGATGATGGCTGTCGGCGCCCGCATCCCTGCGCGCCACCCCTGGCTGCAGGAATCGATCCTGCACTACCTCGACGAGGAGCGCGGCCACGAGCAGTGGATCCTCAACGACATCGAGCACGCCGGTGGCGACCGGGCGGCCGCGGCGGCTTCGCAGCCATCGCTCGCGACCGAGTGCATGGTCGCGTATGCCTACGACACGATCCAGCGGCGCAATCCGCTCGGCTTCTTCGGCATGGTATTCGTCCTTGAAGGGACGAGTGTCGCGCTGGCACTCAATGCCGCCGACCGCATCAAGTCGACGCTGCAACTGCCGGCGAAGGCATTCAGCTACCTGCGCAGCCATGGCGAGCTGGACCAGCAGCACGTGGGCGACCTCGAGGGCATTCTCGCCCGGTTGACCGACGCGGACGATCGCGAAGCTGTCATCCGTTGCGCGAAGGGCGTGTTCTGGCTCTACGGCAACCTGTTCCGTGGGCTCGAAGATGCGATTGCCGCGAAGCACGACTGCGTCGCCGTGAGGCTGAGCGCATGAAAGTCGCACAGATGCGGGCAGTGATCACTGGCGCCAGCGGCGGCATCGGCCGGGCACTGGCGCAGGAGCTGCATGGCCGGGGCGCAAGCGTTCTGCTCGTCGGCCGGAATGCGCAAGCGCTCGAAAGCGTAGCGCAAGACCTGGGCGGCCGGTCCGCGCGCATCGAGTGGTGTGCGGCCGACCTTGCAACGGCAGAGGGACGCGCGCGAGTGGTCGAGGCCGCCAATCGCTGGGGTGGCAGCGGCAGCAACGTGCTCGTCAACAATGCGGGCCTGGGCGAGTTCGGCATGCTCGACGAGCTCGACGATGCTGCGATCGAGCGGCTGTTCGCGATCAACGCCATCGCACCCATGCAACTCACGCGGGCGCTGCTGCCGACGCTGCGGGCGCAACAGGAGGCAGCGATCCTGAACATCGGGTCGGTGTTCGGCAGCCTCGGCTATCCCGGGTTCACTGCGTACTCCGCCACCAAGTTCGCTTTGCGCGGCTTCTCCGAAGCATTGCGTCGTGAGCTGGCAGATTCGAAAGTGCGGGTGCACTACTTTGCGCCGCGCGCGACGAGGACCGGCATGAATGCCGCCGCCGTCGACCGCATGAACGCCGAGTTGAAAGTTGCAATGGATCCACCCGCGCAGGTGGCGGCAGCCGCCTGTTCCATGCTCGAAGCAGGCAAGACCGGCGCCGTCTTCGGCTGGCCCGAAAAGCTGTTCGTCCGCATCAACGCACTGCTGCCGGGAGTCGTCGACGGCTCGCTCCGCAAGCAGCTTCCAGTTATCCGCCGACACGCTGCGGCAGCCGTCGTTGAGCGCGTCACGCAGTCCTGAGGAACAAACATGCAACACGTACGTCATGTCGCAATTGCCTGCGCGAGCCTGTTCACGGCGCCGTTGTTCGCCGCGGTGCCCGCCAATCCAGCCTTCGATACCGAGCTGCTGTCGATCCAGCAGGCCTGGGCCAAGGTCAACTACGAAACGCCCGCGGGTGATGAGCGCACCAAAGCGTTCGATGCATTGGAAAAGCGGGCCGAGAATTTCACCCAGCAGAACCCGACGCGTCCCGAGGCGCTGATCTGGGAGGGCATCATCGAGAGCAGCTACGCCGGCGCGAAAGGCGGACTCGGTGCGCTCTCGCTGTGCAAGGAAGCGCGGGGCAACCTCGAAGCGGCGCTCAAGCTCGATCCGACTGCGCTCGACGGCTCGGCCTACACGAGCCTTGGCGCCTTGTATTACAAGGTACCCGGCTTCCCGGTCGGCTTTGGCGACGATGACAAGGCGGCGAAGCTGTTGCAGCAAGCGCTCAAGCTGAACCCGAACGGCATCGACGCGAATTACTTCTACGCGGAATACCTGTTTGAACAGGGTCGTTACCCGGAGGCGCTGCAGTACCTCGACAAGGCGGACAAGGCAGCTCCGCGTCCGGGTCGCGAATCGGCGGACAAAGGCCGGCATGGCGAAATCGCCGCGCTGACGGCCAAGGTCAAGGCGAAGATGAGCTGAGAGGATTCGCGGCGTACTGCGAACCCAGCCGGGTGAGCAGCGCGGCAAACTCGGCAGCCAGCGGCGCTTCGATTCGCAGTGCCGTCGTGCTGTCGGGCGGCGTGAATTCGAGCCGAGTGCAGGCGAGCAGCAAGCGCTGCACGCCGAACAGCTCGCGATACAGCCGGTTGTGCCGCCCCTTGCCGTAAGTCGAGTCGCCTACGATCGGGTGCGACTCGCTGGCGAGGTGACGCCGCAACTGGTGCCGGCGCCCGGTGTGCGGGGTCAGTTCGACCAGCGCATAACGCGACGTCGGGTAGCGATCGACGCGCACCGGCAACTCGAACGTCGCCAGGCGTTGAAAGGCCGTCTGCGATTCCCGGGGTGCGTTCGACTGTGGACCGATGCGCTCGTCTTCGACCGCGGTGAGCGGCCGGTCGATGGTGCCCGCCGCAACCGGCCAGCCGCGTACCAGCGCGACGTAGGTCTTGACGACGCTGCGCTGCGCGAAGATCGCGCCGTACTCGCGGGCGGTATCCGGGTCCAGCCCGAACGCCAGGACGCCGGACGTGCCCTTGTCCAGGCGATGGATCGTGTACACGCGCTGGCCCAGCTGGTCGCGCAGGATCTGCAGCGCAAACCGGGTCTCGTGCCGGTCGATCGGCGAGCGGTGCACCAGCAGTCCCGACGGCTTGTCGACCACGACGATTCGCTCGTCCCGGTACAGGATCGGCAGCATTGCGGAAGTCGCAGTCGAGGCGAGCGCGTTCACCATGGAATGCGTTCGCCGTCCCAACCGAAGAATTGCCCGGTGTCGGCCGGTTGCAGGCGATCGATCACTTGCAGCAGTTGCGAGACGGCGCGTTCCACGCCGAACAGCTTGCCCTCTGGCACGTTGGCCTGGAAGGGGCGCGACAGGTCGGTGTCCGTCGTGCCGGGATGCAATGCGACGCAGACGACATTGCGATGGCTGCGCGCCCACTCGACCGCGAGCGTCCGCGTGTACATGTTCTGTGCCGCCTTGGAGGCGCGATACGCGTACCAGCCGCCCAGACGATTGTCGCCGATGCTGCCGACGCGTGCCGACACGCTCGCGAAGACTGCCCGATCCGCATGCGCCACCAAAGGCTCGAAATGCCTGGCTACCAGCAACGGTCCGATCGCGTTGACCGCAAAGGCCCGGGCCAGCGACTCCGGGCGCACGTCGGCCAACCGCTTCTCCGGCCGCAGGCCCGAGGCGGCCTCGTGCAGGACCCCTGCGCAGTTGACGACGAGGTGCAGACGGGAGACCGTGTGCGCGGTTGTCGCGGCAGCAGCGGCAATCGATGCATCGTCCGTTACATCGAGGGGCAGTACGGTGAGGCGTGCCGGAGCCGTGCCTGCCAGCGCCGCCAGGTCTGCTGCGTGGGCGGGCGAACGGCAAGTGGCAAGGACGTGGCCGACCCGGGATTCAGCGAGGCACTGCCGCACGAATTGGAGGCCGATGCCGCGGCTCGCGCCCTGGATCAGGACGTTGCCGCCGGCCGCGAACGAGTCGAACATGACCTGGAGTCCTCGGGAGTGGTGCTGTCCAGTTCGCCGCAGCTCGAAGCCCGGATCAACGCCGGGCAACGGGAGCGCCTCGTCGGGCACGGAATCTTCGGTGGCGCTCAGGCTCCGAGCGTAAGCGCCAGCGTCCAGGTACCCGCGATGGCGGCGAGTGACGCGAGACCGGCAAACCACTGAGTGCGTGGCCTGGGGATCTGCGACAGGCGACCTAGCCACCAGCCCATAGCCGAGCCCGTGACAAAACCGGTGAGGTGCGCCAGCACGTCGGTGTTCTCGCCGCCCACCCCCGTGAAGCCGAGCAGGAACACGCCCGCGATCAGCGGCGCCCAGCGGTAGGCCCAGCGTTCGCCCGAATCGGCACGGCGTCGCCACGCATAGGCCGCGAGCAGGCCAAGCAGGGCAAAGACCATGGTCGAGGCGCCGGCAGAGACATGGCCCGCGGGCTGCACGGACGCATTGAGCGCATTGGCGACGGCCGCCGCCACGACGGCGCCGCCGAAAGCGACACCAGGGCCGAGCAATTGCGACGCGAGCCAGCCGAAAAATGCGCCGAACCCCAGGTTGCTGAGGAGGTGTGCGACGTCGAAATGCAGCGTCAGCGCCGTCACTGTGCGCCAGTATTCGCCACCGCGCACGACGGCCGTATCGAGTACGCCGGCGGCCAGCCAGTTGGTCGCGAATGCGCGGTGACCGGCGAGCCATGCGACCAGTACCATGACGAGCACGTACAGGGTCGGCCCGATCCATGCGCGCGGGTGCATCTGCTCGGGTCGCGCCAGCATGCGCCGTCGCGGCGGGTTTTCGCGGTCGTAACCGCGCAGGTGGCTGATCGCCGCGGTCGCCGCCGGCTCCAGCACGACGAGACTCCACAGTTCGCCGTTGGGCACCACCTGCGACGCGATGCCCACGGCATGCAGCATGAACGCGCGTTCTTCGCACGCCGGCCGCCAGTGCGAGCGATACACCTCGACCGGAAGATCAGGCAGCAACGTGGACGGCGGCAGGCTGCTCACGGTCGAGACGAGCTGTCGTCAGGGCCGCAGGGCGCGGTAGAGGAAGGGCAGGCTCACGTCCATGCGGTAGTCGATGTCCGAGTGGGTGTCGTCGAACTCCTCGTAGTGGTGGGTTATGCGCGCCTTTTCAAGGGCCCGCGACACTTGCCGCGAGCCGTAATGGATGTGGTACTGGTCGCGCCAGCCGCAGTCCAGGTAGATTCCCTTCAGGCGACGCAAGTTGTCGGCGTACTTGTCGACCAGCAGGACGGGGTCGTGTTGCAGCCACCGCTTCCAGCGCTGCGGCAGCAGCGCGCCCGTCTCCATGTGAAACGGCAGGCGAAAGCCGTTGGGCGCCGCCGGATCCGGGTCATAGGTCGCTGCCATGCAGACGTTCATCAAGGCGTGGCCTTCGCCCAGCGTGAGTTTCTGCTTTTTCCACATGGCGTCGAGGAACCGCCGCACGCGACCATCGTCGAGGCCCTGCGCCAGCTTGCCGTCCTCGACCGAACCGACGCGGTTCACGTAGCGACCTTCCTTGCGCGGTGGCCGGCGGAAGCTCCCCAGTTCGTTCAGCGTGTTGGGCCAGTCGGCGCGGTAGATGAAATCGAAATGGGCATCGCCCGAATGGTTGGCGATGGCGCCCCAGTGCGACGCGTACTTCATGCCGTGGATCATTGCGCCGTAGCCACCGGACGACTTGCCAAAACAGCCGCGGTGATCGCGCGAGGCGAGCGTGCGGAACTCCCTGTCGACGAGGGGAATGACTTCGTCGAGCAGGAAGTCCGCGTAATTGCCGATGGCCGACGAGTTCACGTACTGGTTGCCGCCGAGCGACGTGAAGCAATCCGGAAACACGATGATCGCGGGGCCCATGCGACGGTCGCGCACCAGTCGCGCCGCGCGTTCCGCCACGTTCTCGCTGAACGGCTTCCAGTTGAGGTGAGCGATGCCGGTCCCGGTGAATCCGACCAGGTCGTACAGCACCGGGAAGCGCCGGCCGCGACCGTGGGTGGCGCCGCTGTCGTATTCGTGCGGCAGCCATACGCCAAGCGTCCGGTGCACCGGGTCGCCAAGCGGGTTGTCCGCCAGGACCTGCGAGCGGTGCTCCATCATCACGACGGTGCCGCCGGACCGCGAAGGACGTTTCCTGGCCATGCCGATCTCCTGCAACAGGCGAAGTAGGGCAACAGTTTCGCGTATTCGCTAGGATCGCGCGATGGCGCCCGTTGCGGCGCGACCTGGCGAGTTCCCATGCGTACTGCGTTCACCCGGTTCGTCGGTTCGGTGCTGCTGGTGTCGACGATCGCCCCAGTGGCTGCGGACCTCCCCGCCGACCGCTTCGGACCCGCGGACCTGGCGCGACTGGCGGAGGTGTCCGAACCCGTTTTCTCGCCCGACGGTGCAACCGTCATCTACACCGTCACCGTGACCAACGCGGCCGAGGACAAGCAGCAATCCGACCTCTGGCGGGTCGGCTACGACGGCCGCGATCGCACCCAGCTCACGAACACGCCGAGGCACGACGAGTGGGCGGCAGCCTGGTCACCCGACGGGCGCTGGCTTGCGTTTCTCTCGGACCGTGGCGAGGACGATGCGCAGACGCAAGTGTGGGCTCTCCCGGCCGGGGGTGGCGAGGCCCGCGCGCTGACGAACCTGCCGGGCGGCGTCGACGACTTCCAGTGGGCGCCCGACAGCCTGCGCCTCGCGCTGGCCGCGACCGATCCCGAGCGTCCAGCCGGCGCGCCGAAGCCAAAGAACCCGCCACCGATCGTGACCGAACGTTTTCATTTCAAGCAGGACGTCGACGGCTACCTGGGCACGCGTCGGTCGCACCTGTACCTGCATGAAATCGCGAGCGGGCAGACGACGCAGCTCACCTCTGGCGCGCACGACGAGGCGTATCCATCCTGGTCGCCGGACGGCCGCTGGATCGTATTCGTCACCCGCAGCGGGGAGGATCCGGATCGGCGCCCGAGGATTGCGCTGCACTTGATCGAGCCGCGCGCCGGTGCGACCGGCAAGCCACTCGCGCAACTGGATGGCGCCGACAGTGATTCGCTGGAAGGCTTGCGGCCGCAGTGGTCGCCAGACGGTCGCCGCATCGCGTACCTGCAAGGCGGCGCGGAGAAGTGGATCTACTACGCGCCGATGCAGCTGGCGCTCATCGACTCAGCGACCGGTGCAGTGACCGTGCCGGCCCCGATCGACCGCTGGTTCTCGCACGTGCGGTGGGCACCCGATGGCAAGTCGGTGCTGGCCCTGGTCGAACAGAGCCGGACGACCCACGTGTCGCGCATCGAGATCGCAACCGGCAAGGTCACTCCCCTGACTTCCGGCGCGCGCACCGATGCCGGGTTCGCAATCTCCAGGCACGGTCGCATGGTCGTGCTCGGCGGTGACGACGTCACGCCCAACGAGCTTGCCGCGCTCGAGCAGGGCGAGCTGCGGTCGCTCGGCGCGCACAACGCCTGGCTTGCGCAGAAGAAACTCGTGCGTTTCGAGGACATCACGTTCAAGAGCAAGGACGGCACCTCCATCGATGGCTTCGTCGTGAAGCCGCCAGACTATGTGCCCGGTCGCCGTTACCCCACGATCCTGCGCATTCACGGCGGACCCGTGTACCAGTTCAGCCACGAGTTCATGCCCGACTGGCACGCGTATGCCGCACGCGGCTTCGTCGTGGTTGCGGCCAATCCGCGCGGCAGCTCGGGCCGTGGCTTCGACTTCTCGCGTGCGATCTACGCCGACTGGGGCAACAAGGACGTGCAGGACGTGCTGGCCGCGGTCGATCACGTCGTCGCGACCGGCATCGCGGATCCTGAACGCCTTGGCGTCGGTGGCCGCAGTTATGGCGGCATCCTCACCAACTACGTGATCGCCACCGACACTCGGTTCAATGCGGCCGTCAGCGGCGCCGGCGCCTCGAACTGGACCGGGCTCTACGGTCACGACATGTACACGCGCGAGTACGAACTCGAGCTCGGCACACCGTGGGCGAATCGCGAGCTCTGGGACCGCCTCAGCTTTCCGTTCCTGCACGCGGAGCGCATCAAGACGCCGACGCTGTTCTATTGCGCCGAGAAGGACTTCAACGTGCCGTGCCATGGCAGCGAGCAGATGTACCAGGCGCTGCGTTCGCTCGGCGTACCGACGCAGCTCGTCGTGTATCCCGGGGAGAACCATGCCCTGACGGTGCCGAGTTACCTGCGGGACCGGCTCGAGCGCCTGCTTGGCTGGAACGTGCAGCACCTGATGCCGGACGTCGGTACTGCCAGATAGGACGTGAGCAAGGCAGACGCGATGGACACGTTGCACCACGACGAACGGCCACCGGGCCTCGACCAGGCGCGCGCGCTCGATCCGAAGTTCTACTTTGGCGATCCGACGTTCGAGCTGGAACGCCAGCAGATCTTTGCCGCCTCGTGGCAGATGGTCGCCCACCATGCTGAACTGGCCGAGGCGGGCGATCACCTGCTGGTGAACGTGGCGGGCACTCCGGTCGTGCTGTTGCGCGCGACCGACGGAGTCCTCCGCGCGTTCCCGAACGTCTGTCGCCATCGCGCGGGGCCGCTCGTGCTCTGCAGCGGCAAGGGCCTCGGCAACCTGCGCTGCAAGTACCACGGCTGGCTGTACAACCTGGAAGGCCAACTGGTCGCGGCGCCCGAGATGCAGGAGGCCAGGGATTTCAGGATCGGCGACGTCCGGCTGCCGCAACTCCAGGTGCGGGAGTGGCAGGGTCTCGTCTTCGTCGCGCTTGCTGACGACGTGCCGGCCTTCGAGCGCGTCTACGCCGGCATCACCGAACGCATCGCTCCCGTCGAACTCGCCACGATGCAGTTCGTCCGGCGCGACTCGTGGGACATCGCATGCAACTGGAAGGTCTACGTCGACAACTACCTCGAGGGCTACCATGTCCCGTTGATCCATCCAGCGTTGTCCAAGGTCGTCGATTACCGCAACTATGAGGTCGAGTTATCCGAGTGGTACTCCCTGCAGCATTCGCCGCTCCAGGGCAGCGGTGACGTCTACGGCGACGGCCAGGCGTTCTACTACTTCATTTTTCCCAACGTGATGCTGAACGTGATGCCCGGACGACTGGCGACCAATCGCGTGCTGCCGCTCGGTCCGGGAAGATGTCGCGTCGAGTTCGAATGGTTCTGCGCCCCCACCGACGAGGCTTGCGCGCGGATCGAGAGGGATCGCGAGTTCACCAACGCAATCCAGGCGGAGGATGTCGACATCTGCGAGCGCGTGCAGCTGGGTCTCGCGTCAGGCCATTACCGCGCGGGAAGGCTGTGCCCGAAGCGCGAGGCTGGCGTGTGGCATTTCCACGAACGCCTGCGGGCGGTGTACCTGGCGTGAAATCTCGACCAACGTCCCACTGACTTCGCGACCAGGTGCTTGAGGTTCCGCGAATGCTAGCCCTTGAGCAACACTCGCGCTGCGTTGCGGCCCGGCGTGCCGCTGATGCCGCCGCCGCCATGCAGGCCCGAACCGCACAGGTGCAGCCCGTCGATCGGCGTGCGGTGATTCGACCAGCCCGGCAGCGGGCGCATGAAGAAGATCTGGTCGAGGATCAGCTGGCCGTGATTGAGGTCGCCCTCCGTCAGGCCCCACGACTGCTCGAGATCGACCGGCGTGACGGACTGCACTGCCTGCACCGAACCCTTGAACCCGGGGAAGTGCAGCGTGAGCGTGTCGAGCGCGCGCCGCTCGAGTTCGGGTCGCAACGAAGTCCAGTCGCCATTGCGCAAGGTATACGTCGCGAACTGGAAGTGGATCGCCACGTCGGTACCCGACGTCGTCACTTCGAGGTAGGGGTGCTGCGATAGCTCGCCATACTTCGTCGAGTCGTAAGCGCGCTCGAGGTATTTGAGCGTCGGTGCGATCGCGACCGTGCCGGCGGGCAGACCATGGCGGCCATCGGTCTGCACGAACAGCTTCGCCACCGAGCCCCGCATGCGGATCGACTGCGCCTGCCAGACAAACTCAGGCGGCAATTCCGGCGCGCCTACCAGGCCAAGCAGCGTGCGGCGCGGATCGGCCGATGACACGACGGTTGCGGCCTTGATCTCCTCCCCGCTCGCAAGACGCGCGCCGAGCACGCGCTGGTGCTCGACCAGGATCTGCGCGACGTCGGCGCCCGTGCGGACTTCGCCGCCATTCGTTCGCACAGCCTTGAGCAGCGCATCCGTCACGGACTGCGTGCCGCCGGGCGCCTGTCGGTGCGCCATGCCGCCACGGTTCAGCCAGTTGTGGATCAGCGTGAAGCCGGTGCCCGCTGACATCGAGCCCAGGGTGACGCCATGGATCGCGACGCCGGCGAGTGCGGCATTGAGTGGTTCGGACTCGAACCATTCCTCGGTGAACTCGACGGCCGACATCGACAGGCTGCGCATCACGCGGAACATGTCCTTGCCGCCCATGCGCCGCAGCTTCAATGCCAGCGACGCGAGCGGCAGCCCTTCCGAGCGCAGGTCGACCTTCGGCAGGCGCGGCATCGTCGTTGCATACGCTGCGTCCAGGAAGGCAGCTGCGCGGTTCATGAACGCGATGAAATCCGGCCAGCGTTCCGCATCGCGCGGCGAGAGCCGGCGGATGGCTTCGATGGTCGTCGCATCGTCCGCGCTGGAGCAACAGTCGCAGCGAGCCGCCGTCCGGCAGCGCCGAGACATAGCCCGGATCGACAGTACCGGCCGCCAGGCCGTGCCGGACGAGATCGAGCTCTTTCACGATTGCCGGGCGCAGCTGGCCCGCGGGATGCAGGCCCGGCACGACGGCGCCTGACGCCAGCGTGGCACCCGCCAGCTGCCCGCCGGCGGTTGCGCGCTGCTCGAGCACCAGCACTTTCTTGCCCGCCCTGGCAAGGTAGGCAGCGGCGACCAGGCCGTTGTGGCCCGCACCGACGATCAGGATGTCCGGGTTCGTCATCGTGCGTCTACTGCCAGTCCTTGAGAATCTCGGTGGCGGCCATCTTGCCGGCCGCGCCCATCACACCGCCGCCCGGATGCGCGCCCGCGGCGCCGAAGTAGTATCCGTCCAGCGGCGTCCGGAAATCGGCCCACTGCGGGGCAGGGCGCATGAAGAACAGCTGGTGCAGCAGCAATTCGCCGTGGAAGATGTTGCCACCGGTGATGCCGGCGATGCGCTCGATGTCGTGCGGCGTGATCACCTGCTTGCCGACGATCACCCTGCGGATGTTCGGCGCGTACTTCTCGATGGTCGAGATCACGGTCTCGCCGAACGCTTCCTTCTGCGCGTCGGTCCAGCCGCCTTCGACGTCGTACGGCGCGTACTGCACGAAGCAGGACATCACGTGGTGTCCCGGCGGCGCCATGTCGCGGTCGATCATCGACGGGATGATGATGTCCATGTACGGCTGGCGGGAGAAGTTGCCGTACTTGGCGTCGTCGTACGCGCGCTCGACGTACTCGATGCTCGGGCTGATCGAGATCGCACCGCGGTGCAGCGGGCCTTCGCCCGGCAGGCAGGTGAAGTCCGGCAGGCCGGAGAGAGCGATGTTGAGCTTGCCCGACGAGCCACGAACGCGGAAGTTGCGAATCGCCTGCACGAACTCGTCCGGGAAATGCTGCTGGTCGACGAACTGCAGGAAGCTGCGTTTCGGATCCGCGGCAGACATCACGACCTTGGCCGTGAGTTCGTCGCCGTTCGCGAGCGCGACGCCGGTCGCGCGACCGCCACGCACGATCACCTTGTCCACCGCTGCGTTGGTGCGGATATCGACGCCGAGCGCGCGTGCCGACGACGCAATTGCCGCCGTGACGCCGCCAGTGCCATTCTTGGCGAAGCCCCAGGCGCGGAACGCGCCGTCGATCTCGCCCATGTAGTGGTGCAGCAGCACGTAGGCAGTGCCGGGCGAACGCGGGCCGAGGTAGGTGCCGATGATGCCGCTCGCGGCCTTGGTGCCCTTCAGCGGGTCGAGTTCGAACCATTCCTCGAGCAGGTCCGCGGACGACTGCGTCACGAGCTTTGCGATGCGATAGATCTCGTGCTCGCTCAGGCTGCGGGCGTATTGTCCGAGCTTGAGCAGCCCCTTCATGTCGCGCCAGCTGAGCGACGACGGATCCGGAGGCACCAGGCCGATGATCGGCTTGATTGCCTTCGCGGCGCGCGCCATCACGCGCGAATACTCGTCGTAGCTTTCAGCATCCTTCGGTGAATGACGGTAGATCTCCCGTCGGGTCAGGTCATGATCGTCCCAGCCCGCGAGGTAGTCGCCGTTGTCGAGCGGCGTGACCGTGCTCGGCAACGGCAGGATCTTTAGCCCGTGCCGCGGCAGTTCGAGGTCGCGGATGATCTCGGGCCGCAGCAGGCTCACCACGTAGGAGAACTCGCTGAAGCGGTAGCCCGGGAAGATTTCCTCGGTGACGGCTGCGCCACCGACGATCTCGCGCCGCTCGAGCACCACGACTTTCTTGCCGGCGCGCGCGAGGTACGCGGCCGCGATCATGCCGTTGTGGCCGGCGCCGATGACGATCGCATCAAAGGTATTGCTGGCCACCGCTATTTCTTCTTCCACTCGGGGTCGTAAAACGGCAGCGCCACGACCTTCGCGGCCGACTTGCGGCGGTGATGTTCCACGGTGACTTCGATCTCGACCTGCGTGCCCGGCGCGTGGAACGGCTGCTGCAGGTGCACCAGCGCGATGTACTTTTTCAGCACCGGCGACCACGTGCTGGTCGAGGCATAACCGACCTGGCGCGGTCCGGCGTAGATGGGAATGCTGCCGCGCACGGCCGAGGCCGGGATCTGTGGCGGCAGGCCCACCGCGGCGTACTCACGCTCGAGGCCTTCCCAGTCGATCTCGAGGCCCACCATCTTCCATGACGAGCCCTCGCGGTGCTCGCGCTCAAGTGCGCGCCGCCCGACGAAGTATCCCTGTTTGTCGAGGTTCACCGTCCAGCCGAGCCCCATTTCATAGGGCGACGAGCGCTGGCCCGGAATCCACGCGTGACTGGCGGACGTATAGTCGACGTCGAGCATGAACAAGCCCGCTTCGACGCGCGCCATGTCCATCGCGAGGATGCCGGTCGGAGTGATGCCGTAGTCGTGGCCGGCCACCATCAGGGCATCCCAGATGACGAGGGCATCGGCAGCGTCCATCCAGATCTCGTAGCCTAGATCGCCCGTGTAACCCGTGCGCGAGACCGACACCAGCTTGCCGCCGACGCGGTTGAAGGCCATGCGGAAGTACTTGAGTGGATCGACCGGCTGCTCGCAGGCGAGGTTCAGGATCGTGCGGGACTTCGGCCCCTGCAGGCTGAGCGCCGCCATCCGTTCAGTGAGTTCGGTGACCTGCACCTGCATGCCGACGGCGTTCATCGACAGCCAGCGGTACTGCGGCTCGGCGGCGGTGAGGCGGAAGCTCTGCTCGCCAATGCGGGTCACGGTGCCGTCGTCGAGCAGCTTGCCGTCGTCGTCGCACCAGCCGGTGTAGTAGACCTGCCCGACCTGCATCTTGTGGATGTCGCGTGGAGTCAGGCGGTGCAGCAGGCGCGCGGCATCGCGGCCCGCGATCTCGTATTTGACCAGCGGCGAGATGTCGATCAGTGCGGCGTGGTTGCGGATCGCCCAGTACTCGCGCTCGAGGCCGAGGTCATAGGACCCGACGGCGATGCAGCCGCCCCAGCGCCGCCAGTTGTGCGGCAGGCACAGCGCGGACGTGCGTGCGTGGAACGGCGTCCGGCGCAGCTGGTACAGCGGATGGTGAGCGGTGGAAAGTTCAGGCACGAGACGCTCCCGGCGCACTCCGTATCCTGGCGCCGGGGATCCGGCGCCGACCCGGTCACTGTCGGAGCGACTCCGGGCCGGGCGCGACAATATGCCGCACTGGCTCGCTTCGAACCAGTCTTGCGCCCGGTGACGGTTTAGTGGCTGTGGCGGGTGGTCCCAAGTGGCTGGACCCGACCGGTGAGACTGGGCCGGGGCAGGGGTTGGCCGGGGATCAGCGGCGGTCGCGGATGTCGATGAAGGTCAGGAACTCGTTGCGGGTGCGGGCGTCGGACCGGAAGGTGCCCATCATCTTGGAGGTGATCATCGACACGCCGCGCTTGTGGATGCCGCGCGTGGTCATGCACTCGTGCGCGGCCTCGATGACCACGCCCACGCCCTGGGGTTGCAACACGTCGTTGATGCAGCGGGCAATCTCGGCTGTCATCTTTTCCTGCACCTGGAAGCGGCGCGCAAAGACGTCGACCACGCGGGCCAGCTTGCTGATGCCGACGACCTTGCCGGTGGGCAGGTAACCCACGTGGGCGCGGCCGATGATCGGGGCCATGTGGTGCTCGCAGTGCGATTCGAATTCGATGTCGCGCAGGACGACCATCTCGTCGTAGCCGCCGGTTTCCTCGAACGTGCGTCGCAAGTAGTCGCGCGGGTCGACCCCGTAGCCCGAGAACCAGTCCGTGTACGCATCGACGACGCGTTGCGGAGTATCGAGCAGGCCTTCGCGCTTGGGATCTTCGCCGGCCCAGCGCAGCAGCGTGCGCACGGCTTCCTCGGCCGAGTCCCGGCTGACCTTGTTGCGAACCATCGCGGCAGCGTCGCTTTTACTGGCTTTGTCCATGTGGGACGTGTTTCGGCGGGGCTTCGATTTCGGATGCATGGCCATGTCACTCTCCTGCTCAACGCGGCCGGGACTGGCTGCGCCAGCGCACCAGCAGCACGAATCCCGCCACCATCCCGCCGAGGTGCGCGAAATGCGCCACGCCCTGGCCTGAGCCGGTCACGCCCAGGTACAGCTCGAGCAAGCCGTAGAGCGTGACGAACAGCCACGCCGGCATCGGAATCGGCGGGAACATCAGCATGATGCGCCGCTGCGGAAAGGCCATGCCGAACGCGAGCAACAGGCCAAACACGCCGCCGGACGCGCCCACCGTAGGGATGGGTCGCGTGTCCAGGTTGCTGATCACCAGCAACTGGGCCAGCGCCGCACCCACGACGCAGACGAGGTAGTAGGTGACATAGTGCCGGGTGCCGAGCAGGCGCTCGACTTCACCGCCGAACATGTACAGGGCGAACATGTTGAAGAACAGGTGGGTGAAGCCGCCGTGCAGGAAGCCGTAGGTCAGCAGCTGCCACACCTGGAACGACGGCGCGCCCGGGAACTGGGCCGAGGCGGGCGGCCAGAGGGCGAACGGCCGCAGCAGCAGGTCGCCGGTGAGGTACTGGGCCGCAAAGACGGCGACGTTGATGAACAGGAGGGCCCGCGTTACGGGCGGCATCGAAACACGCATGGGTGCATCCTAGCCGAATCGTGTGGCGAAGACTCACGGCGCCGTGTACGTTGCGCGGCGTCACGGAGCGACAGGTTCTACATGCCTTCATTGCAGTCCATCCGTTGCGACTTTGGCACCATCCTCGGCGCCCTCGTGGCCCTGGCCGGGGCGGTGGTTGCCCAGGCGGAGTCGCCACCGACGCCGATCAGCGTGTCGTTCGGGAGCCTGGCTTTCACGCCCTGCACGCTTGCGCAGGCTGGGCAGGCGCAAACGGTGCCGGCGCGCTGCGCAACCTTGCGCGTGCCGGAGGATCGCTCCATCAAGGACGGGCGCACGATCGAACTCGCACTCGCCTGGGTGCCGAGCACCGCCAAGTCGCCGGCCCCGGATCCGGTCGTCATGCTGGCCGGCGGCCCGGGCCAGTCAGCCCTCCAGGCCTTTCCAACCGTGTATCCGGCGTTTCGTGACATCTTGCGCCAGCGCCACGTGTTGCTGGTCGACCAGCGCGGTACCGGCAAATCGAGCCCGCTGCAGTGCCCCGAGACACTGAACGACGAGGCGCTGCACGAGCTCGACACGGCCGGCGTCGATGAGGCGCGCAGGTTGACGGCAGCCTGTCTGCAGGAGCTCGGTCCTCACGTCGACGCTCGCGCCTATACGACCAGCGCGTTCATCGCCGATCTCGAAGATGTGCGGCGCGCGCTGGGCGTTGCGCAGTTCAACCTTTTGGGCGCCTCGTACGGTACGCGCGTGGCGCTCGAGTACCTGCGCCGCCACCCGTCGTCGACGCGGACCGTCGTGCTCGACTCCGTCGTACCGCCGAGCCTGTTCCTCGGCAATGAACACGCGAAGAACCTCGAGGCGGCCGTCG
Source organism: uncultured Gammaproteobacteria bacterium (assembly GCA_963743995.1). Classification (GTDB taxonomy): domain Bacteria; phylum Pseudomonadota; class Gammaproteobacteria; order Steroidobacterales; family Steroidobacteraceae; genus RPQJ01. Next base: position 24,689 of record CAVUSC010000027.1, read on the forward strand.
ATGCCCAATTCGCGCGTTGCACGGCGGATGCCGAGTGCACGAAGCGCTTCGGTTCACCGCGGGCACGTCTTGACGAACTGCGGCAGCGCCTGCGCGAGCACCCGCAAGCAGTGACGTATCGCGATCCGCTCACGAACGAACAGCGCCAGGACGAGTTCGACGACGTCTCGCTCGCGTCGGTCGTGCGCTTCTATTCCTATGCGCCGCAACTGTTCGGCATGCTGCCGATGCTGCTCGCGGAGGCCGCGAGCGGCCAGTTCGAAAACCTGATGGCCCAGTCACGCATGATGGAACAGCTGATCGGGGAGCAGATCTACGTGCCGCTGCAGCTGTCCGTCATGTGTGCCGAGGACGCGCCGGGAATGCGCCCTGATCAGGCCGACGCCGGGACCCTGCTGGGCACGGAGTTCGTCGACTACTCGCTGGCGCAATGCGCCGCCTGGCCGCGTGGGACGATGCCGAAAGATTTCCATGCGGCCGTGAAGTCCGACCGGCCGGTGCTGTTGCTGTCCGGCGAGCTGGACCCGGTCACGCCACCCAGGTACGGCGAGGAAGTCCAGCGCACGCTGCCGAACTCGAGGCACCTCGTGTTCCACGGCCAGGGCCACAGCGTGATGGGTGTGGGTTGCGGGCCGCGGCTCGTCGCCGAGTTCATCGCTGCCGCTGATGCGAAGGCACTCGATGTCTCGTGCCTGGAGCAGTTGCAGTATTCGCCGCCGTTCGGTGGTTCGTTCGGCTGGGACCCGTGAGGGTGCGCAAGGTGCGTCGATGATTCGCGTCGAAGGGTTGCACAAGGCTTTTGCGACCCGCACCGGCCGTGTGCAGGCCGTCGATGGCGTGAGCTTCACGGCGGCCGATGGACAGATCACCGGGTTGCTGGGGCCGAACGGCGCCGGCAAGACCACCACGCTGCGGATGCTCTACACGCTGATGTCGCCCGATTCGGGGCGGGTGCTGGTGGACGACATCGACGCGGCGATCGAGCCGGCCCGCGTACGCGAGCGACTCGGCGTGCTGCCCGATGCGCGGGGCATCTACAAGCGCCTGACTGCGCGCGAGAACATTGCGTATTTCGGTGCCTTGCAGGGGCTCGACGCTCGCCTCATCGCTGAACGGACCGAGGCGCTCGTCGCGGCACTCGACATGCGCGATTTCATCGAGCGTCGTGCCGAAGGTTTCTCGCAGGGCCAGCGCACCAAGACCGCGATTGCGCGCGCGCTGGTGCACGCGCCACGCAACGTGCTGCTCGACGAGCCGACCAACGGGCTCGACGTGATGACCACGCGCTCGCTGCGCAGCTTCCTGGCGGGTTTGCGCGCGGAAGGCCGCTGCGTGCTGCTGTCGAGCCACATCATGCAGGAGGTGGCGCGGCTCTGTGACCGCATCGTGGTGATCGCGCACGGTCGGGTCGTCGCCGATGGCACTCCGGACGAACTCCGCGCAGCCACCGGCTGCGCGAGTCTCGAAGATGCGTTCGTCAAGACGATCGGCTCGGAAGAGGGCCTCTTCGCATGAGGGCGTTGTGGATCGTCCTGCGCAAGGAGCTGCTCGACGCATTCCGCGATCGCCGGATGATGCTGGTGGCGTTTGTCGTGATTCCGCTCGCGATCCCGCTCGTGCTGGCCGGCACCAGCGCCCTCGGGGTACGCAAGCAGTTGCAGCAGCTCGAAGGCCCGCTGGAGCTGCCGGTGGTCGGGGCGGAGCATGCCCCGAACCTCGTCGCCTGGCTGCAATCGCACAACGTGAAGGTGCTGCCGGCGCCGCAGGACCCCGACGCAGCCGTGCGTACGCAGGAACACGACGTCGTACTGCGTGTCGACGCGAAGTACGGTGAGGATTGGCGTGCCGGTCGACCCGCCAGCGTCGAGATGATTTTCGACAGCTCGCGCCCACTGGCATCCGGCACGACCGTGTCGCGACTGAACGGCCTGCTCGATGGGTATGGCAGCACGGTCGGCACGCTGCGGCTGATCGCGCGCGGCATCCATCCTGCGGTCGCGGATCCATTGCAGGTCGGCACGCGCGATGTCGCCACACCCGAGGCTCGCTTCGACATTTCGCAACAGATCCTGCCGTACCTGCTGCTGCTGCTGGCCTTCATCGGCGGCCTGCAACTCGCAATCGATGCCACCGCAGGCGAGCGCGAGCGGCAGTCGCTCGAACCGTTGCTCGCCACGCCCGTCGCGCGCGAGTCCATCATCAGCGCCAAGATTCTTGCCACGGCGGCGTTCTCGCTGCTGTCGATTGCAGCCACGCTCGCCGCCTATCGCCTGGCGTTCGCACTCATGCCGGCGCGCGGCATGGACGCGTCCTTCGATCCCGGGATCGCCGGCCTGGTGCAGCTGTTCCTGATCATCCTGCCCGTCGTGCTGCTCGGCGCGACCGTGCTGACTGCACTCGCTGCGTTCGCGCGCAGCTATCGCGAGGCCCAGGGCTACCTGCCGTTACTGATGTTCCTGCCGATGATTCCGTCACTGGTGCTGATGGTCGCGCCGGTCCGCACGCAGCTCTGGATGCTGGCGGTGCCGTTCCTGGGCCAGAACCAGCTGATCCTGCGCGTGCTGCGTTCGGAGCGGATCAGCACGCTCGACTGGGCCGTGAGCCTCGGCGCGTCGTTTGCCGTGGTCGCGGCCGTGTGGTGGATTGCGGCGCAGCTCTATCACCGCGAAGAGCTCGCCACCTCGTCCTGACCTGTCAGTGCCAGTAGTGCGCCGGCCCACGCCAACACGGCGGATTCCGCCGGATGAAACCCGTCGCGCGCGAAATCGCCAGGTGGCACGATGGCTGGAAAAAAGTAGCAGTAGGTTCGCGGTCGCCCGGCGAGGGCGTCGGCCGCGGCCTGTTGCAAGTCGCGAGCCTGCGCGCCCAGGAGCGAGTTGAGCGGCGCGGGCAAGGCAGGAAAGCGTTCGAGCGGCGGCACGCCGGCGAACAGGAATGCAGACGCGGGCGCTTTCTCCCGCAGCCGGTCGTGGATGCCGCCGACATTGCGGCCGAATGCACTCGGGGTCACGCGCCGCGTCACGTCGTTGACGCCTGCCGAGATCAAGTAGAGGTCACACTCGGGCGCCGTCGGCACCAGTTCGCGCAGGACGGACGCGGAGGTTGCGCCGTTGCGGCCCCGGACCTGCCATTCGACCGGACGTTGCACGCGCGCATGCAGCAATCGCGCATAGGCGGCGGTCAGCGAGTCCTGCAGCTCTCGCACTCCGGTGCCGGCGATGATTGAATCGCCGACGCCGACGATCCGCAGCGTGTCCGGGCCGTCTGCACCAATGCGGCCAGATCCGCCTTCGGGCGGAGCGAGTCGCGGCGTTGCCAGCAGCACCCGCAACGCCTGCAAGTACGCGATGGGTGGCAGGCGTGTGGTCACGCGCCGCTACCAGCCGATGCCGTAGTCCTCGCCGTGGTTGCTCGAGCCGCCCCAGAACGTCCCGTTCTCGGGGTCGATCATGATCGCGTTGATCGGGCCGGACGTGCGGGCTTCGAACTCGGGCTTGTAGCCGCGACCGATCAGTTCCCGGGTGACCCACAGCGGCATCGCGGAGTTGAGCACGATGCGGCCGGGCTGCGATTCGTGCTGATCGAACGACGCCTTCATCTGGTAGCTGTTGAAGTTGGCGGCCTCGGCCGCCTCCTGTGGCGTCATGCCGAATTCCTGCACGTTGAGGAAAAACTGCAGCAGGTTCTGGTCCTGCGAGTCGCCGCCCTGCACGGCGAAGGCCAGCCACGGCTTGCCACCCTTGAGCGCGAGGCTCGGTGTGAGCGTGACGCGCGGGCGCTTGCCCGGCGCCACGACGTTGAAAGGGTTCTCGGCCTCGTCGAGCACGAACGACTGCATGCGCTGGCTCAGGCCGATGCCCGTGCGCCCGGCAATCGTGGCCGGCACCCAGCCGCCGCTCGGTGTCACCGACACCAGCCAGCCGTTCGCATCGGCGGCCATCACGGTCGTCGTACCGCTCTTGAAGCCGGCTTCGAATTCCGCCAGCTGCTGGGCCGTGAGTTCCGACTTGTCCAGTGCGTCGAGCGCCGTCTTGCGCTGTTGCTGCAACTGATCGACATACGGGTTCTTGCCACCCTGGAAGGGATACGGATCACCGGGCCCCGCGTTCACTTCGTTGCGATCCATGCGGATCGTCGCGGCGCGCTGCTTCGCATACTCCTTTGAGAGCAAGCCCTTGGTGGGCGTTGCGGGCGGGAAGGACGGATCGCCGTAATAGAAATCGCGGTCGGCGAAGGCGAGGTTCATCGCCTGGTAAACGGTGTGGATGTAGTTCGCGCTGTTGTAACCCATCGCGCGGACGTCGAAGTTCTCGAGGATGTTGAGCGACTGCAGCAACGCTGGGCCCTGCGTCCAGACGTCGAGCTTGTAGACCTCGACGCCGCGATAACTGGTGCTGAGCGGTTGCTCGACCAGCGGCTTCCACCGTGCGAGGTCATCGGCCGTGATCAGGCCGCCTTGTTCCTGCACGCCACGCACGAACTCCTGCGCAATGTCGCCGCGATAGAAGCGGTCATACGCAGCCTGCAGGGCTTCCTTGCGCGACTTGCCGGCGGCGAGCGCCTGTTTCTCCGCCTCGACCATCTTGCGCAGCGTGGCCGCGAGATCGGGCTGGCGGAAAATCTCGCCGGCACGCGGCGCCGCGCGCGCCGAGCCGAAGTGCGGCAGCAGCACCTGCTTCGAGTACGGCCATTCCTTGAGCTTGTCTTTCCAGCGCTCGATCAGGTCGGCGGTCTCGCCGTCGATCGGATAGCCGTCCGCGAGTTCGATGGCCGGGGCCAGCACTTCGGCCAGCGAAAGCGTGCCGTATTCCTGCAGCATCAGGATGATGCCGCCCGGTGTGCCGGGTGTGACTGCCGCGAGCGGACCATACGCGGGCGGGTACTTGAATCCCTTGCCCTTGAAGAACTCGGGCGTCGCACCGGTGGGCGCCATGCCGAGGCCATTGATCGCGATCACTTGCTTCGTGCGCGGATCATAGATCAGGGCCTGGGTCTCGCCGCCCCAGTGCAGCACGTCCCACATCGTGGAAGTCGCGGCGATCATGGCGCAGGCCGCATCGACGGCATTGCCGCCCCGCTCGAAGATCTTGGCACCGGCCGTGGCTCCGAGCGGCTTGCCGGTGATCGCCATCCAGTGTTGGCCGTGCAGCGGCGGCTTCTGGGTCTTCGCCAGCGAGCGCGCGATCGTCGGTGAAAACGTCTGGCCCTGGGCCGGCGGAATGGCGCTGGTGCTCATGAGGGTCAGGCTCAGTGCGGCAAGGGCCGCAATCGACTTACGTCTTGGAAGCATCCCGGTCTCACTGTCGCTGCGGTGGGTGCAGTATGCTGCGCGACTTCCTTCCCCGCTACCCGGCCGTCACACCATGAATTTTCGCACTGTCTTCTGCTCGGCCCTGATCCTGTCCGCGGCGGTGGCGGGTCCGGCCGGGGCTGCCGTCACCGACGCAGCACTCGATGAGGCGGCCACGGCGACGATGCCGCAGGTGCTCGCCTGGCGACGCGACCTGCACCAGAATCCCGAACTCAGCAACCGCGAGTTCCGCACGTCGAAGCTCGTGGCCGAAGAGTTGCGCAGGCTGGGACTCGAGGTGCGCACGGGCATCGCCCACACCGGCGTGGTCGGCATCCTCAAGGGTGGCAAGGCCGGTCCGACAGTGGCGTTGCGCGCCGACATGGACGCATTGCCGGTGACGGAGCAGGTCGACCTGCCGTTCAAGTCGACTGCAACGGCCGAATATCGCGGCGAGAAAGTCGGCGTGATGCACGCGTGCGGCCACGACGGCCACACGGCCATCCTGCTCGGCGCCGCCAAGGTGCTTGCCGGCGTACGCGCCGAGTTGCCCGGCACGGTCATGTTCGTGTTCCAGCCCGCGGAAGAAGGCGCGCCTGACGGCGAACGCGGCGGCGCTAGCCTGATGCTCGAAGAAGGCCTGTTCAAGTCGATGCAGCCAGACGCCATTTTCGGCCTGCACCTCTGGTCGTCGCTGAACGCTGGCGTGATCGGTTACCGCGAAGGCTCGATGATGGCGGCGTCGGACCGCTTCAAGCTCGTCATCAAGGGCCGGCAGACGCACGGGTCGCGCCCCTGGGGCGGTGTCGACCCGATCGTGACGGCGGCGCAGGTCATCCTGTCGCTGCAGACGATCGTGAGCCGCCAGGTCGACATCACGCGTTATCCGGCGGTGGTCTCGGTGGGCGCGATCAAGGGCGGCATCCGCAACAATATCATTCCCGACTCCGTCGAAATGGTCGGCACGTTCCGCACGTTCGATCCGTCGGTGCGTACGCAGGTAATCGAGAGCATCAAGCGCATTTCGAGCGACGTCGCAGCCTCGCAGGGTGCGACGACGGAGTTCGAGCTCGGCGGGGACCCGAACCCGGTGGTGGTCAATGACGCGGCGCTGACGGCACGCGCAGTGGCATCATTGCAACGTGTTGCAGGCCGCGACAACGTCACCGTGATTCCGTTCGTCACCGGGTCCGAGGACTTTGCGTACTACGGCAAGACGGTGCCGGCGTTCTTCTATTTCGTGGGCGTCACCCCGCACGGCCAGAATCCCAGCGCGGCACCGAGCAATCACTCGCCGAAATTTTTTGTCGACGAGAGCGCGCTGCCCGTCGCACTCAGGTCGCTCGTTGGCACCACCGTCGATTTCCTGCAGCAGGGCGCCAAGGCAGACTGAGTTCGCGCACAGGCCAGACGGAGGCAAGCTTCAGTCTGCCGGCTCGCCGCCACGGCCCGCGCCGCCCACGAAGCGCGCGGCGCCTTCCGCCGACTCACCGCTTTGCAGGACGCGGAGACCGCGGCGGAACTCGTTGCGCAGCGCCTCGGCACGATCACGGTCCCACTGCTCGCGGCACGACGCGCGGTCGGCATGCAGGCACCCTTGCGGAAACGACGCGATCTCCAAGGCCAGCATTTCCGCGGCGTCACGCGCTGCACCGCGCGGCACCACACGATTGACCAGCCCCATGGCCAGTGCTTCTCCCGCGCTCACGGCGCGACCGGTCAGGATCAGGTCGAGCGCGCGACCCTCGCCGATGAGACGGGGCAGGCGGAACGTGCCGCCGTCGATCAACGGCACGCCCCAGCGCCGGCAGAACACGCCAAGCGTCGAGTCCTCCTCGGCGACCCGCAGGTCGCACCATAGGGCGATCTCGAGGCCGCCCGCGACTGCGTGACCGGCAATGGCCGCGATCACCGGCTTGCCAAGTTCCAGCCGCGACACCCCCATCGGCCCGAAGGCATCCTCGGGCGCGCCACTGGGTGCCTGGAGCCTGGAGGGGTCCCAGCCCCGGCTGACCGCGCCGAGGTCCGCGCCAGCGCAAAATGTTCCGCCTTCGCCCCACAGCACGATGGCCCGGATGGCCGGGTCACGGTCCAGGGCCAGGCAGGCCTGAGCCAGTGCAGCAGCCGTGGCAGGGTCCACGGCGTTGCGGACGGCCGGCCGGTGCAGGATCACCGTGCCGACCGGGCCATTCAGTGCGACGCGGACGGCTGCAGGCATGGGCTCTCCGGGGTAAACCTTTTGGCATGCGGCCGCATCTGACCTGTCACAGGGGCACGACACGAGCCGCCAGGCGGCCTGTGTAGGATGCCGGACCCGGTCGCGCGGTGCGACGGGTAACAGCGAGGTGGGACTTGGCACATGCCGGGGAGGCCGTCGATGAGCTGCAGCGGGCACGCGAGGTGGCCGAGGAGCGCCGATGGGTCACGTCCGCGGCGGAGGGTTCGCCGGTCGCTTTCGAACAGCTCTACCGCCGGCATTGCGCGCGCATCCACGCGCTGTGCCTGCGCATGACCGGCAACGTGGCCACGGCCGAGGACTGCGTCCAGGAAGCCTTCGTGCAGGCCTGGCGCAACCTGCCGCGTTTCGAGACACGCAGCGCGTTCGGGACGTGGCTGCACCGGATCGCAGTGAACACGGTATTGCAGCAGGTGCGGCGCCGGGGTGAGTCGCTCGGAGCCGAGGATTCGATCGAACGCGAGGTCGCCGACGTGCTGGCTGACCACGCCACGGTCGACCCGGGCCGCAGCCGCGACCTGGAGTCCGCCATCGCCGGCTTACCCCCTGGCGCGCGGCACGTGCTGGTGCTGGTGGGAATTTACGGCCACACGCACGAAGAGGCTTCGCAGCTGCTCGGCATCGCGGTCGGGACCTGCAAGGCACAGTTACACCGGGCCCGCGCGCTGCTGGGCGCCAGGCTCGGCGAGACGGAGAGGAATCATGACGCAGGATGAACGAACCTCGCAGGACGCCGCGGCCCGGTTCGACTCGCGGTTGCGCGAGCTGCCGCTCGAAGTGCCGCCCGACGCGCGATTTGTGGCCTGGCATCGCAGCACGCATCGATGAGCGCGTGTCACAGTCAGCGCCTGCAACACGCCCGTCTGCCTGGCTCTGGCAGGCCGCTGCCGCGCTGGTGCTCGTCGCAGGCTCGTCACTGCTCACCGCGAGCCTGCTCGACAGGGATCGCCTGGCGCAGCATTCTGCCGTGACTGTCACGCCGACGAGCACGGTTCCGCCAGCAGACGGGGCGGTCGCCATGCAGGCGGCGTTCGGTCCGGCAGGTCACCTCGATCCGGAATACCTTGCAGCCCGCAGGCAGCTGACCCAGATGCTGGACCGTCGCATCGCCACGCTGCCGCCGTCTGCGCGCGCGAAACTCGAGTTCAACCTCGGGGAAATGCGCCGCGCCGCGGACGAGATCAATGCCGCACTCTCCGAACAGCCGGGCGACCCGCTGCTCGAAGAATTGCTGCTGAAGACGTACCAGGACGAGCTGGCCGTGCTGTCGAACGTCGGCCAGTTGACCAACAGTCTCGAGAACGCGCCAATGAACGCGCCAGTGAATACGCCAGAGTCGCCGACCGGCAAGAGGATGCAGTTATGAAGACCGTGATCGCCGCCCCCCTTCGTCCCCAGACCGTTGCGATGATCGCCGCACTGGCCCTGCCATTTGCGGCGCTGGCCGGTTCCCCGATCAACAAGCGCACGGCGGCCGATCCGGCCGGCACCGTCGAGATCTCGAATACCGCGGGCACGGTGGTCGTGACGGGCTGGGACCGCAACGAGGTCGAGATCACCGGGGAACTCGGCAAGGGCACGGAGCGGCTCGACTTCACCAAGGGCGACAAGGTCACGCGCGTCAAGGTGGTGCTGCCGAGCCGTTCGCACAACGTCGACGACACCGACCTGTTCGTCAAGGTGCCGACGGGGTCGACGCTATCGATCAACACCGTCAGCGCCGACATCGTGGCGCAGGGAGTCAGCGGCACGCAGCGGTTGCAATCGGTGAGCGGGGACGTGCGCACCGAGGCGAGTGGCGAGGACATCGAATGTCGCACCGTCAGTGGCGACGTCCACATCACCGGCTCGGGCAAGAAGGGCCTGGTCTCGATCACCACTGTCAGCGGCGACGCGACCGCCACCCGGATCGCTGGGGAAGTGAACGGCAGCACGGTGAGCGGCGACTTCACGCTCGGTGCCGGTGAGACCACGCGGTCGCGGCTGCGCTCGACCAGCGGCGACCTGTCGGTCTCGGGTCAGTTGGCCCCCGAAGCGCGCGTGGACATCGAAAGCATCAGTGGCGACGTCAGGCTCGACCTGACCGGCCCGGTCGGCGCCGAGTTCGAGGTGTCGAGCTTCAACGGCGAGATCCGCAACTGCTTCGGACCCAAGCCGGTACGGACAGACGAATACGCCCCGGGGCGTGAGTGGCGCTACAAGGTGGGCAATGGTTCCGCCCGGGTCCGGATCAAGACGCTGAACGGCGACGTCGGGATCTGCAAGCAGTAGCGCCAGGCCGGGGTTCGCTCGCGTCGTGGTTTGATGGACAATGCGGTGCGGGCGAACGAACGTCCGGGTGCCGCCGCGGTCTCAGGATGCAGGCCCCGCTGGCGACGTGGGTTGGCCCAGGATGGGGAATGACGATTCGGGCAAACAATGGCTTTCCTCGCTGAACTGAAGCGTCGTCGCGTCGGCAGGGTCGCCATCGCCTACGGCGCAGTCGCTTGGGCGGTTACCGAGGCCGCCTCCGTCGTCCTGCCCGCGCTGTACGTGCCCGAATGGGCCATGACCCTGATCGTCGTCTTCCTGTTGGTCGGTTTTCCGATCGCGATGGTGCTGGCGTGGGTGTTCGACGTCAGCCCCACCGGGATCGAGCGTACCGAACCGCTACCGGGCTCGCCGCCCCAGTTGCAGTTCCGCACCCGGGCTGCCTTCGGCATAGCCGTCGTGGTGGCGATGGCGGGACTCGGGTACCTGCTGTACGCGCGGGGGCTCGGCCGCGCCGAAGCGGCGGATGGCCACAGTTCCATCGCCGTGCTGCCCTTCACCAACCTGAGCGGCGATGCGGGCAAGGACTACTTCAGCGACGGCATGTCCGAAGAATTGCTCAACCTGCTCGCCCGCGTGCCGGGCCTGAAGGTTGCGGCACGCACCTCGACGTTTGCCTTCAAGGGTCGCAATGTCGACATCCGCGAGGTTGGCAAGGAACTCGGCGTCGAAACCGTGCTCGAGGGCAGCGTGCGGCAGTCCGGCGACCAGGTGCGCATCACGGCGCAGCTGATCGACACCGAATCCGGATTCCACCTGTGGTCGGAAACGTACGACCGCAAGCTGCAGGATATTTTCGCGGTGCAGGACGAGATCGCGCAGGCCATCGTCGAGAAACTGAAGATCGAGCTGGCGCCGAAGGACCAGCAGCTCGCGCAACGCGACAAGGCGCCGACGCAGAACGTCGAGGCCTACGAGCTGTACCTGCAGGGCCGCGCCATCTGGAAGCGCCGCGGCGAAGAGAACCTGAAACGCGCGATCGACCTGTACCAGGATGCGCTCACCCGTGACCCGGCGTTTGCGCGCGCCCATGCTGCCCTGGCGTCCGCGTATGTCGTGCTGCCGGGCTACACCCGCGACGATGGCGACGAGGAACCGTTCCTGCGCATGGCCGAGCAATCGGCGCGGCAGGCGCTCGCGCTCGATCCGAACATCGGCGAGGCGCACGCCGTGCTGGCCCAGATCAACTCCGAAAGGGGCAACCTGCTCGACGCCGAGTCCGGCTATTTCTTTGCCATTTCGCTGGAGCCGAATGAGCCGACGCCGCACCACTGGTACTCGATCCTGCTGGCCAAGGTCGGGCGCCTCGACGCGGCCCTGGAGCAGGCGCGGCGCGCCTACGAACTCGATCCCACCGCGCCCATAGTGGCGTCAAACCTCGCCAACGCATACTTGATGCGGGGCGATGACGAGCGGGCGTTGCGCTATTCGAACCTCGCCGGTGAACTCGGGCTCGATAATGCGGGCATCAAGGGAGTCGAGGCCACGATCGCGATGCGGCGTGGCCGGTGGGACGAGGCGAAGCGGCTGCTGCTGCAGCAGCAAGACCTGCCGCCGGAGCTGCGGACCAAGGTGGGCGAATTCGTCGATGCAGTCGCGGATCCCGCCAAGCGGCCGTCGATGATTGCCGCGTTGCGGGCGGTCGATCCGAAAGTCGCGACCCAGACGGACCTGCTGCAACCCTACCTGCAGCTCGGCGAGCGCGATCTCGCGTTCAAGATCATCGACGACTCGCTGCAGCACGACCGCCTCGCGTGGGTGCACGAGTGGGATCTCATGCACGCGTGGAGCAGCGACGCCGCCGCTTTCCGCGAGGATCCCCGGTTCTCCGACCTGGCGAGGCGCATCGGCCTGGTCGACTACTGGAAGCAGTACGGTTACCCCGACCACTGCAGCGCGGGCAGCGGTGATCGCGCGCTCGTCTGCACTTCGTGAGGGCGGCGGAATTTGCGCCGGCGCTGTTGCGCTGGCACCAGAGCGACGGTCGCAAGGACCTGCCCTGGCAGCAGGACCGTACCCCGTATCGCGTCTGGGTCTCCGAGATCATGCTGCAGCAGACGCAGGTCGGCACGGTCATCGGGTATTACCAGCGCTTCATGGCGCGCCTGCCGACAGTGCGTGCGCTCGCCCACGCCAAACCCGATGAAGTGCTGCACCTGTGGTCTGGACTGGGGTACTACGCCCGCGCGCGCAACCTGCAGCGTGCGGCGCAGATCCTGGTGCAACGCCACGCGGGCGAATTCCCCGCGACACTCGATGAGGTGATGGAGTTGCCCGGCATCGGCCGCTCCACGGCAGGCGCGATCCTTGCGCTTTCCCGCGGTGCGCGACACCCCATACTCGACGGTAACGTCAAGCGCGTGCTGACGCGGTATTTTGCGATCGAGGGTTTCCCGGGCGCGACGGCGGTCGAACGCAAACTGTGGGCGCTCGCCGAGGAATGCACTCCGCAGTCACGCGTCGATGAGTACACGCAGGGCATCATGGATCTTGGTGCGACGGTCTGCACCCGCTCGAATCCGGCGTGCCTGCTGTGCCCCGTGAATGACGGCTGCGTCGCTCGGCGTGAGGGGCGCCAACACCTGCTGCCGACACCGCGTCCGCGCAAGGAGCGACCGCAACGTTCAGCCTGGGTGCTGCTCGCGCAGCGAGGCAGCAAGGTACTGCTCGAGCGGCGGCCACCTGTCGGCATCTGGGGCGGTTTGTGGGCGCTGCCCGAGTTTCCGACGCGCGAACACGCGCTGCAATGGTGTGGCGACTACCTCTCTGGCGTGTCGGTGACACGTGTTGGCGACCCGCTGCTCCATGCCTTCAGCCATTTCGACTACGAACTCAAGCCGCTGGTCGTGCATTGCGCGGGCAAGGCGCCAGCGTTGCGAGAGGATGATCGGTACCGTTGGTACGACGTCGGGGCGCCCGCCGCGATCGGCGTGCCGAAACCCATCGCAACGCTGCTCCAGCGCGTGCGGAATGAAACGAGCGAGGCCGTGCATGATTGATCCCTTGACCCATCCGAACCGCAAGTTCGCGCTGAGCTGTGTTCGCGCGGGCGCGGCATTGATGCTGCTTGGCGTGGTGCTCGGCGCCTTTGGCGCGCATGCGCTGCAGCAGGTGCTGACGGTCAAGCAACTGGCAAGTTACCAGACGGGCGTGCTGTACCAGCAGCTGCACTCACTGGCGCTGATCCTGGCGGGGATCATCGCGCTGGTGACGCCGGCCTCGCGTTGGCTGCCGCGCGCCGCGGTGCTCTTCGGTGTCGGTATTTTATTTTTCTCGGGTTCGATCTACGCGATGACCTTTGGCGCGCCGCGCTGGCTCGGCATGGTCGCGCCGGTGGGCGGAGTCAGCTTGATGCTGGCATGGCTGTCGCTCGCGCTGCACGCGGCGAAGGGGACGGAAGGCCAGGAAGGCGAGGAAGCAAGGAAGGCGAGGAAGCGTAGGAAGGCGTTAGTCGGAAGTGCGCACCTCGAATCTCTTCCTGCCCTTCCTACCCTTCCAGGCCTTCCTCGCCTATTCCGGCTTGTATTCAGCTGGCTTCGCGCTGCCGCCCCCGAACAGGAACTTCTCCATTTCCTCGGCGAGGAACTTGCGCGCCTTGGGCTCGATCGTCGACAGCCGGTACTCGTTGATCAGCATCGTCTGGTGGCCGACCCACGCGCGCCACGCTTCCGCGGAGATGTTCTCGAAGATTCGCTTGCCGAGGTCGCCGGGGTAGGGAACGCGATCGAGGCCATCGGCTTCGCGCTTCAGGTACTGGCAGTGAACGGTGCGTGGCATGGGTTGTCTGCAGGGGTTAGGGAATTGAAAGAGGGTGCTGCGCACCTGGTGCCGCGGCGGCATTACACCAGGGCGATGGCCGCAACGATGATGCCGTCCTCGTCGACGTAGACAAACTCGCCCGGCCGGAACGTCACGCCTGCAAAACGCACGGGCACGTCGCGCTCGCCTTCGCCGCGCTTGTCGCTGCGCAACGGCATCGTGCCGAGCGCACGCAGCCCCAGGTCCATCCGGCCGAGTTCGGCCGAATCGCGGATGCAGCCGTGGATGATGACGCCGGCCCAGCCGTTGGTGACCGCAGCCCGGCCGAGATTGTCGCCCAGCAACGCACGCCGGCGCGATCCGCCGCCGTCGACGACGAGCACGCGGCCTGCGCCGGGACCTTCAACGGCTTCCTTGACGCGCGAGTTGTCCTCGAAGCAGCGAATCGTGCTGATCGGTCCGTGGAATGCCCGGCGTCCGCCGAACGTGTGGAAGACAGGCTCGCACACCTGCACCCGGTCGCCGTGGTCGTCGCAGAGGTCCGCCGTGCCCTTGGCCAGGGTGGGTGTCGTCATCGTCGCGCTGCCCCGTCGTCGAAAGGAAAGTCGGCGTCGCGAAGTATAAGGCGCGAGGCCGGCTGTTCGCGCGTGACGGCGACCATCGAGGGAGAGGGCGTCTTGCAACGCCCTCCTGCAAGCTCCGGGGGTCGATCGGCCTACTGGACCTGGATCTGCCGCGGCTGCGGTTCGACGACGCGCTGCTTCGGGATGCGGATCACGATCAACCCGTCGCGACTCTCGGCCCGGATTCCCTGCTCGTCGGCGTTGTCAGGCAGGGCGAAGCGACGCGCGAACGAGCCGTAGAAGCGCTCGATGCGATGGATCGTCTCCTGCTCGTCGATCTTCTGCGGCTTGCGCTCGCCAGCGAGTGTCAGCACGCCGTCCTGCACGGTGATGCTGACGTCCTCCTTGCGGACTTCCGGCAACTCGGCCTTGATCACGAACTCGGCGTCCGTCTCGCTCACGTCGGCTGCCGGTGCCCACTCACGGGGCGGCTGCACCGCGGCGCCCTGGCGCGGCCAGCGCCGCATCGACTCGGCAAAGAATCGGTCGAACACGTCGTCGACGTCACGGAACGGTTCCCACTTGATGACACGCATGGTTGCTTACCTCCTGCCAGGACTGCGACGGCAATCCCTACGTGGGGCCCTAGATGTGAACCCGGAACACGGTTTCAAGGGGTGGCGTGCGGGTCGGATCTGCGAGATACCGTCACACGAAAAAGAGGCGGCGCGACCGGTTGCCCGATCGCGCCGCCGTTGCAGTCGAGTGACGTGCCGGTTACGGCCTCTTGACGTACACCTTGCACCAGCCGTTAGCGGCGACCGGGCGGCCGGCGAAGATGTTGCACGGCACCTCGGCCATGCCGGGCTTGCCCGTCGGGGCCTGCAGGCAGTTCAGGCAGTGCTGACCCGGCTTGAAGTTCGGGTTGGCCTTGGCGTCGACCTTGGCAGCGTCTTCGACGTAGCCGAGCGCCTTGGCCTGCGGCTCGTTCGGATCGACCCTGGCGCCGGCGGCATCGGCAGTGCGGCTGATCAGGGCGGACACGGGAACGGCGGCAACGCCCAGCAGCGCGCCCTTCAGCAGCGTGCGCCGCGGAAACTTCTGTTCGGACATTTGGATACTTCTCCTCGAGAGGGGACAATCGACCAACCGCGCGAATTCTACGCAGCCTGAATCCAGCTTGTGCATTCGACCGCGAATCCAGATGGAGGTTTCGTCCTAAATTCGTCTGTAGTTGCAAACAATGTTGAGAATCACTCGCAATTGATTGATCGCGCCATGGGCTCTGCCCTGCCGTCAAGCCTCGAGAGCCCCCGATGTCCGACCCCCGCCGCAACCGCCTGAAAACCTACGCCGGTGTGCTCGTGAGCGTGCTGCTCGCAGCGCTCGCCGGCTGGGTGTTATGGCGCACGTTCCAGCGCATCAGGTTCGCCGATGTGCTCGAGCAGATGCAGGCCGTGCCCGTGTCGACGCTCGCACTCGCTGGCCTATGCGCCGCTGGGGCATTTACCGTGCTTGCCTGTTACGAAGTCGCGGTGCTGCGGTACGTGAAGCAGACAGTCGGGCGAGCGAAGCCGATGCTCACGGCGTTCATCGCGTTTCCACTCGGGCACGCGGTGGGACAGGCGATGCTGAGCGGAGGCGCGCTGCGCTATCGCATGTACACGCCGGCTGGACTCTCGGCGACGGAAGTCGGCGCCACGGTGCTGCTCGCGAACATGCCGTATGCACTCGCCTTCGGACTGCTGCTCGACATCTCGCTGGTGCTTGCAGCCGACATGCTCGAGCCGATGTTCCGCGTTTCCAGCGGCTGGCTGCGCGTGCTGGGAATCATCGGTCTTTGCAAGGACGCGGGATACGTGCTGGTGATCCTGCTGCGCAAGCGACCCGTGAAGCTGGGCGGATGGTCCGTCAACCTGCCGACACCGGCCATGACCGCGCTGCAGGTCTGCGTCGGGCTCGCCGATATCTTCCTCGTCTCGTCCGTGCTGTACCTGCTGTTGCCGGCCTCACTCGGCATACCGTACCTGGCGTTCCTGGGCGCCTATCTCGCCAGCATGCTCGCGGGAGTGCTGAGCCACGTGCCCGCGGGGCTCGGCGTGCTCGAGTCGGTCCTCCTCCTGCTGCTGCCCGACGTGCCACCTGAGCAGTTGCTCGCGGCCGTGCTGATGTATCGCGTGATCTACGAGATCATACCCGTGCTGCTCGCGCTGGCACTCTGGGGAACATTCGAAGGCTTCTCGCGCGACGGCGCACTGCTGCGGGTGTTTGGCCGTCAGGGACGAACCACCAAGCGCGTCGAAAGCCCGACCATCGACAAGAGGGAGTGAGCGAGACTGCGGCCGCTCTCGAAGGCGGCTTCGACGCGTGGCGCAATGCACCAGTCGCCGCACGCGCCGGCGCTCATTTCTTCGTCCACCAGGCACGACAGGCCGAGTGGCTGTTCCACCAGCGCGTGACGCCAGCGATGCGCGTCCTGGTGCGCCGGGGGCGGAAGTTTGTGTCCGATGCTGTCCTCGAACGCCTGCAGCAACAGGCTTGCGGCCTCCGTTGCACTGAGATCGATGTGTTCCCGCGACCAGCCGGACGACGCGTGCACGACCCAGCATTGCGCTGCGCGCGGACGATCGGGCTTGCTCGAATTGCAGGCCGCCCAGACGATCGGACCCTTGGTCCAGCGCCGCGCGTCCGCGCCCACGTCGATGGGTGGGTCGAACGCGTACATGCCGGTCCAGCAGGGCGCCATCCTCACGTCGACGATGTGCTGGAATGAGCGGCCATGTGGACCCAGCAGCGAGTATGCCTGCGGTGCGGGCACTGCGACCGCGACGGCACGAAAGGTGACGTTCTGCCGACCGGAGTCGGTCTGCAGTTCCCAGCCGCGCTGGCTCGGGATGAGCTCGTGGACGGCGATGCCGCCCAGGATGTCGATGTTACGTGCGAGCGGACGCACCAGCGCGCTCATGCCCGGTTGGCCGATCCACCATTCTTCGATCGGTGCGGGCCAGGCGCGATCGTCCTCCATGATGCGCGGGCGCCAGGCGTCGAGCGCGCCGGCACGCAAGGCGGTTTCGGCGTAACGGCCGAAAGGACGGCTGCGGGCCGTCACGAACTGCGCGCCGTGATCGAAGGCGAGTTGCCCTACGCGACGCGTGGCGAGACGGCCGCCGAGGCCACGCGACCGTTCGAATACGGTGACCTTGGCATCGGCCCGCGCGAGTTCGTGGGCGCAGGCCAACCCCGCCATGCCCGCTCCGATCACCGCAAACCGCACGTCATCCATCGATCAGGTCTCCTCAGCCGTTGGGAACGGGGTGCTGCGCCGTTGCCGGGTGTCCCGTGAGCCGAGAATGGTGGCCGCACGGGACAGGGTCAAGGCCGATGGTTGCCGGGGTGATGCAGGCCTACAATTCACACGATCCCTGGCCGCAAGAATCACACCAGGCAGGCCTGCCATGAACCGCACTGCAGCCGCGATGCTTCGCGAAGCCCTCGAAAACGTCGGCGTGAAGTACACGTTCGGCATCCCCGGCGTCCACAACACCGAGATCTACGACGAGCTCGCGAAGTCGAGCTCGATCACCCCGGTGCTGGTGACGCACGAGGGCGGTGCTGCGTTCATGGCGGATGCCGTGAGTCGCAGCGGCACGAGTCTCGGCACGCTGGTGATCGTACCCGCCGCGGGCGTCACGCACGCGGCAAGCGGGATCGGCGAAGCGTTTCTCGACGGTATTCCAATGCTGGTGATTGCCGGTGGTGTCCGGCGCGACACGGGACGCAAGTACCAGCTGCACGACATGGACCAGCACGCGCTGCTTAAGCCCATCACCAAGGGCACCTGGCGGGTCGAAAAGCATGCGGACGTGATCTCGACGATTTACGAGGCGGTGGGCGTTGCCACCAGCGGCGAACCGGGGCCGGTGTTCGTCGAGATTCCCGTGCACCTGCAGTTGCTGACGGGTGACGCAGGTCCCGCTATCGCCGTACCCGCGCGGCCGACGCCTCCCGTTCGCTGCTCATCGGCGCAGGTTGCCGCGGCTGCTGAATTGCTGCGCAACGCCCGGTCACCCACGCTTTTCGTTGGCTGGGGTGCGGTGGACGCCACAGCCGAAGTCGCGTTGCTGGCAGAGCGGCTGGGTGCGCCGGTCTCGACCACGCTGCAGGGTGTCAGCGCATTTCCCGCGAACCACCCGCTGCACGCAGGCTTCTGCCTCGGCCGCGCCGCCGTTCCTGCGGTCGAAAAATCATTTGCCGGGACGGATTGCATGCTGGCCGTCGGCACGCGCTTCGGTGAAATTGCCACGGGCAGCTTTGGTTGGACACCGCCGCCCGGCCTGGTCCACGTCGACATCAATCCCGCAGTGTTCAGCGCCAACTACCCCGCAGCCGTGGCGCTCGAGGGCGATGCGAAGGTCGTGCTGCAACTGTTGCTGCAGGCTCTCGGTGAGTCGCCCAATGCCGCGGCAGCCGCGCGCCGCGCGCAGGTCGAGGGCACCATCCGCGAGCAGAAGGCGGCGTATCTCGAGGAATGGCTGCGCCACGATACGAAGGGGCGCGTGAATCCCGCGCGTTTCTTCGCCAGCCTGCGCCGGCAGTTGCCCGACGATGCCACCGTCGTCCTCGACGACGGCAACCACACGTTTCTGGCGGCCGAGCTGATGCCGATCCATCGTGCGCGCGGCTTGATCTCGCCGACCGATTTCAACTGCATGGGCTATTGCGTGCCGGCGACCATCGGTGCCCGGCTCGCTCGACCAGACGTGCCGGTCGTTGGCATCGTCGGTGACGGTGCCTTCCGCATGACCGCGATGGAACTCGCGACCGCGACGGCACAGGAACTTGGGCTGGTGGTGTTCGTGTTCAACGATGGCGAGCTGGCGCAGATCGCGCAGGCGCAGGAAATTCCCTACAACCGCAAGACCTGCACCGTGCTCGGTCCACTCGACATCGCCGGTGTCGCCCAGGCGACCGGCGCGAAGTTCCTGCGCATCGCAAGTGACGGCGACATCGATGGCGTGATCCGGGATGCACTCGGGTCCGCGGCGCGCGACCGCAAGCCCGTGCTGGTGGACGTGCTCGTGGATTATTCGAAGCGCACCCGGTTCACCGAGGGCATCGTCAGGACCAACCTCGAGCGCTTCGATTTCGGGACCAAGGCGCGACTGGTCGGTCGCGCCTTGTGGCGGCGGCTCAGTGGCTGATCGCCCCGGCGGTCGATCCTAGTCGATGAGGTCGCCAGGGGTCGGTGGCAGCCGCGGCATCTGCTGGGTCGGGAACGGCCCGGAGAGGCTTTCCAGGAAAGCCACGATGTCGGCCACCTGCACGTCATTGAGCGATTGGTTCAGCTGCGTGCTTGCCATGATGCGGACGGCCTCGTCGATCGTATGCACCAGGCCGTTATGGAAGTACGGGGCGGTGTACTCGAGGTTGCGCAGGCTGGGAACCCGCCACATGTTCTTGTCTGCGTCGTCCTTGGTTGCGCTCGCGCGTCCAGTGTCGCTCAGGAAATCGTACTTCGCGACGTACGGGCTATCCGGGAACGTCGGGAACTTCATGAAGAATCCCGTGCCGACCGGCAGCGGCGGGCCGCTGAACGTTGGACCCTGGTGGCAGCTGGTGCACCCGACCTCGGCGAAGGTATTCAGGCCACGGATCTGCTGCTCCGTGAGTGCCTGCGCATCCCCCTTGGCATACTTGTCGTAGGCGTTGTTCGGCGTGATCAGCGTTCGTTCATAGGCGGCGATCGCCCTGGCCACGTTGTCCATCGTGACCACGTCACCCTTGCCGAACGCCTTCTCAAAGTAGGGCTTGTATCCCGGAATGCTGCGTACCCGGCCGATGACCGCATCGAGGTTGGGCATTCCCATTTCAATCGCGTTCGCCGGCGGTCCCTTGGCCTGGTCCTCCAGCGTTGCAGCGCGGCCGTCCCAGAACTGGCTGGACAGGAAGGCCGCGTTCCAGACCGTGGGCGCATTGCGGCCGCCGAAATGTCCGTGCACGCCGATGGACGTCGGCCGGTGGTCGTCGCCGCCCTCCATGACGTTGTGGCAGGAGAAACACGATACGTTGCCACTCGACGACATCCGCGGGTCGAAGTACAGCATCTTGCCGAGTTCGACCTTGTCGACCGTCGTTGGATTGTCCGCGGGCGCCGGGGCTGCATCTGGCAAGGCTTGCCACGGGCCAACTGCTGCGGCTGCAGCAGGCCCTGCCAGCAGTGTCGAGGTCAGAATGAGGGTGGTGAGTGCAGCGAACCGCATGACATTGCTCCCGGCCAGTGAACAGGATGCCACTACGCTAGTGCAACTACAGTCGCCCCATAAGTCGGAGAAGTACTGGTCGATCAGAGCGCGATCGGCAGGATCGTTGTTTCCTTGATCACCGTGACCGTGACTGATGAATTGATCGACTGCACGTTCGGCAGCTTCGACAGGTGGTCGAGGTAGAACGCCTCGTAAGCCTTGATGTCGCGCGTCACCACCCGCAGCATGAAGTCCCACTCTCCCATCGTCGTGTAGCAGTCGAGTACTTCGGGCCGCTCGCGGATCGCCTCCGCGAATGCTGCGATGGCATCGCGACCCTGGGACGAGAGCTTGACGTGGGCAAAGATGGTGACGTCGAGGCCGAGCGCGGCGCGGTCGAGCAGCGCGACGCGGCCCTTGATTACGCCCGACTGCTCGAGACCCTGGATGCGGCGCCAGCAGGTGGTGGTGGACAGCCCCGTCCGCGAGGCCACCTCGGCGACCGAGAGGGCGCCTTCGCGCTGCAGCAGGTCCAATATCCGTCGATCGACCTTGTCTATACGAGAGGGTAATGCCTCTTCCATGAAAGCGCGCTCCCTGGAACAAACGTTTCCGATTGCTGCACCGCAATGCAACAATTCCCGCACCCCCACTGATCCCTAAGTAATCTACCGCGACAACCGTTTCACCGCATCTGTACAAAGCGAGGAATCGATGCCCCGCCGCTCACGCCTGCACATTCCGCAACACCATTCGCGCCCGGGTGAAGAACCGGATTTCAGTTACCTGGAGACTTCCCCGGCTGGCGCCGTGCCGCGGCCCGACGTGAATGCCCGCGTCCGCGACATCGGCAACCTGTCCATCGACCTCGTGCGCGTACTCGATGACAACCACGTGGCGGTCGGGCAATGGAATCCACACCTCGAGGTGCAGGACCTGCAGATCGGCCTGCGCCACATGCTGCTCACGCGCATCTTCGACGAACGCATGCAGCGCGCGCAGCGCCAGGGCAAGACCTCGTTCTACATGCGTTGCCTGGGCGAGGAGGCTGTCTCAGTCGCGCAGGGCATGGCGTTGCGGCCCAAGGACATGCTGTTTCCCGCCTACCGCAACCAGGGCCTCTACATGGTTCGCGGGCGTCCGCTCGTCGACCTGATGTGCCAGCTGCTCTCCAACACGCGCGACATGTGCAAGGGCCGGCAGTTGCCGGTGATGTACCACTGGGCCGAAGGCCGCATATTCTCGATCTCCGGCAACCTGACGACACAGTTCCCGCAGGCCGTGGGCTGGGCGATGGCTGCCGCGATCAAGGGCGAGGATGACATCGCTGTGTCGTGGATCGGCGAAGGCTCGAGCGCCGAGGCGGACTTCCATCACGCGATGCTGTTCGCGTCCGTCTACATGGCGCCGGTGATCCTCAATATCGTCAACAACCAATGGGCGATCTCGACGTTCCAGGGCTTCGCGGGCGGTGAACAACGTTCGTTTGCAGCGCGTGGTCCGGGTTACGGCATGGCCGGCATCCGCGTCGACGGCAACGACTACCTCGCCGTTTACGCCGTGACGCAGTGGGCGGCGGAGCGCGCTCGTACCGGCGCGGGCCCGACGTTGATCGAGCACGTCACGTATCGCGGCGCCGCGCATTCCACCAGCGACGATCCGGCGCGTTACCGGCCGAAGGACGACTACGAGAAGTGGCCGCTCGGCGATCCGGTGCTGCGACTCAAGAATCACCTGATCGCGCTCGGCGAATGGTCGGAAGAACGCCACCAGGCACTGGCAAAGGAACTGGAAGAACACGTGACCGAAAGCTGGAAGGAAGCCGTGCAGTACGGAACGCTGACGGACGGCCCGCGCCTCAATCGCGACCTCATGTTCCAGGACGTGTTCAAGGAGATGCCGGAGCAGCTGCGCAAGCAGCGCGAGCAGCTGCGGACAGAGCAGGGGGTCTAGGAACCTATGATTCACTTCCGCATGGACGCGACCGTGTGCGATTTTCGCCGCGGGCGCGAAGCGAGGACCGAGTGGATGTCGATCCACGACCGACGAAGCGACAATGGCCGCGGCGAAAATTCGCCCGGTCCCCACGGGTTACGTGCGAGGCGACGCACCACGTCGTTACTCGCCTTGCCCATAGACCAAGCTATGGGGCTGCGGCTCGCGCCTCGTGGTGCGCCGCCGCGCGCGTAACGCGCCTCATGCGGAAGTAAATCAGAGGTTCCTGAATGGCACAGATGAACATGATCCAGGCGCTCAACTCCGCCATGGACATCATGCTGGCGCGTGACCCGAACGTGGTCATGCTGGGCGAGGACATCGGCTATTTCGGCGGCGTGTTCCGCGTCACCGACGGGCTGCAGCGCAAGTACGGCGAGCACCGCGTGCTCGACACGCCGATCGCCGAAGGCGCGATCGTCGGTGCCGCCATCGGCATGGGCGTGAATGGCTTGCGCCCGGTCGCGGAAGTGCAGTTCGCCGACTACATCTATCCTGCGTGCGACCAGATCTTCTCCGAGCTGGCGCGCCTGCGGTATCGCAGCGCCGGCGACTTCTGGGCGCCCGTGACGATCCGCACCCCGTGCGGCGGCGGCATTCGCGGTGGCCAGACGCACTCGCAGAGCCCGGAAGGCATCTTCACGCACGTCTGCGGCATCAAGGTGGTCATGCCATCGACGCCGTACGACGCGAAGGGCCTGCTGATCGCCTCGATCGAGGACGACGACCCGGTCGTGTTCTTCGAGCCGAAGCGTCTCTACAACGGCCCGTTCGACGGTGACGCGAACAAGCCGGCCGTGCCATGGAGCACGCATCCGAAGGGCGAGGTGCCCGACGGCTACTACACGGTGCCGATCGGCAAGGCCGAGATCGTGCGCAAGGGCAGCGCGGTCACGATGGTTGCGTACGGCACGATGATCTACGTCTGCGAAGCCGCGGCGAAGGCGCTCGGCATCGACGCCGAGATCATCGACGTGCGTTCGATGGTGCCGCTCGACACCGACACGATCTGCACGTCGGTCAAGAAGACCGGTCGCTGCCTGATCGCGCACGAAGCGACGCGGTTCTCGGGTTTCGGCGCGGAACTGTCGGCGACGATCCAGGAAGAATGCTTCTGGGACCTCGAAGCGCCGATCGGCCGCGTCGCGGGCTGGGACACGCCGTATCCGCATGCGTTCGAGTGGGAGTACTTCCCGGGTCCGCTGCGCGTGGCTGCGGCCCTCAAGGCCGTGATGGAGGCTGCATGACGCGTTACGTCTTCAAGATGCCGGATCTCGGCGAAGGCACCGTCGAAGCCGAGGTCGTCGCCTGGCACATCAAGGTCGGCGACATGGTGCAGGAAGACCAGGTCATGGCCGAGGTCATGACCGACAAGGCCGCGGTGGAAGTGCCGGCGCCGGTCAGCGGCAAGGTCGTGACGATCAATGGCCAGCCGGGCGACATGGTTCGCGTCGGCTCGGAGCTGGTCGTGTTCGAGACGGCAGCGACCGATGACGATGTCGTGGCTCCGGCCGTTGTCGCCTCCCACTCCCGCTCCAGCGGGCAGCGGACCGGGATGAGGGCTCCGAAAATTGAACCCGCACCCGCGCTGAGCGCACCGTCACCCGCACTGCGTGCGACCGCTCCCTCTCAACCGGGGAAGTGAAGAGCGAAGCGATAGAGTTGAGCGGGCGCGTGAAGGCGTCGCCGGCCACGCGGCGCAAGGCACGCGAGGCAGGCATCGACCTGCGACAGGTTCCTGGCTCTGGTCCGAGCGGCCGCATCATGCCGAAGGACTTCGACGCCGTGATGAGCGGTTCCGCTCCTGCCAGCAAGAACGGTGGCACGTCGTCCGCGCCGTCGCTGCTGCGACAGCGCACCGGCACCGACGAGGTCAAGGTCATCGGCGTGCGTCGCGTCATCGCGCAACGCATGACGGACGCGGCGCGCACGATCCCGCACTTCTCGTACGTCGAGGAAATCGACGTCACGGAGCTCGAGTCGCTGCGCGCGCACCTGAACTCGAAGGCGCCGAAGGGCACGCCGTCGCTCACGTACCTGCCGTTCCTCGCGGCTGCGCTGGCGCGCGTGCTCGAAGAGTTTCCCCAGTGCAACGCGCACTACGACGCCGAGCGCAACGTGCTGATCCGCCACCGTCCAGTGCACCTGGGCGTGGCGACGCAGACGCCGGACGGACTCAAGGTGCCGGTCGTGCGCCATGCCGAAGCCCGCACGCTCTGGGACTTGTCGGACGAGATCCGCCGCGTCTCCGAGGCGGCGAAGGGCGGCAAGGCCTCGCGCGAGGAACTGAGCGGCTCGACGATCACGATCACCAGCCTCGGCCGGATGGGCGGCATCGTTTCGACGCCGATCATCAACGCGCCCGAAATGGGAATCATCGGCGTCAACAAGGCGATCGACCGCCCGGTCGTACTCGACGGCGCCATCGCCATCCGCCGCATCATGAACCTGTCGTCATCGTTCGATCACCGCTTCGTCGACGGCTACGACGCCGCGGCCATGATCCTGGCGCTCAAGGACCTGCTCGAGCACCCGGCGACGATCTTCATCCCCGGTTAAACTGACGCACTCACAGCGCCGACCCGTCCCGAGAACACTGCAATGACCACGACTCCCCCAGCGCGTCCCGCCTTCGGCACCGTCCTCGCCGACCAGATGAGCATCGCCACCTACGCCAATGGTGCGTGGAGTGCCGACAAGCTCGTGCCGGTCGCGCCGATCCCGATGCATCCGTCCGCGCACGTGCTGCACTACGCCAGCACCTGCTTCGAAGGCTTCAAGGCCTACCGCTACGCGGACGACAGCATCCACGTCTTCCGCATGGACCGGCACATGGCACGCCTGCGCCAGAGCGCGAAGCTGCTGATGCTGCCGGTGCCGGACGAGGCGCAGCTCGAGCGCATGATCCTGCAGACGATCGATCGCAACCGGGCGCAGGTGCCGGAGCCCCCGGGCGCGCTGTACATGCGGCCGGTGCTGTTCGGCACGATGCCCAACATCGGCGCCGCGTCGCAGCCTTCGAACGAAGCCACGCTGATCGTGCTGGCGAGCCCGGTGTGGGATTACTTCTGCGGGCGGCATGAAGCCGCTGCGCATCTATGTCGAGGACCAGAAGCACCGCACCGCGGAGCACCTCGGCATGGTGAAGACCGGCGGCAACTACGCCGCGGCCATGGGCCCGACACTCGCCGCGAAGGAAAAGTACAAGATCGACCAGGTGCTGTTCTGCCCGGACGGCTCGGTGCAGGAAACCGGCGCCGCGAACTTCCTGCTGATCCGCGAAGGGCACATCCTGACGCGCAGCCTCGATTCGTCCTTCCTGCACGGCGTCACGCGCGACTCGCTGCTGACGATGGCGCGGCAGATGGGATTCAAGGTCGAGGAGCGCGTGTTCGACGTCGCCGAGATGATGGAGTGGGTCAAGACCGGTGAAGCCGCGCTGTCCGGCACCGCTGCCGTGCTCGCGGGCGTTGGCACGCTGGTGCGCAGCGACGGCACCGACGTCCGCGTCGGCTCGGGCGACGTGGGCCCGGTGACGCAGAAGCTGCGTGCGGCGCTCGTGGCCATCCAGAACGGCACCGCGCCCGACACGTTCGGCTGGACCCGCAAGGTCTGAGGCTCGCTGCCGTGGCTGCGCGCACCGTCGCCGTCGTCACGGGAGCTGGCAGTCCGACCGGCATCGGCTTTGCCACGGCGCGGGCGCTCGCTCGCGCCGGGCACTGCATCCTCGATCGTTTCTACCACCGATCGGATCAAGGATCGCGCGGCTGAACTCCGCGCCGAAGGCTACGAAGCCCATGCGATCGTCGCCGACCTGACCAGTGAACCTGACGTCGAGCGACTGCATGAGCATGCAGAGGCGCTCGGCGACGTCAGCGTGCTGGTCAACAACGCGGGCATGGCCGTGCTCGGCGAAATGGATGCGCCCGGTCACCTCGAGCGACTCGACCTCGGCGACTGGCAGCGCTCGCTCGAACGCAACCTCACGACTGCATTCCTCGTGACACGTGCTTTCCTGCTCGGCATGAAGGCGCGTGGCTATGGCCGCATCGTGAACGTTTCGTCGACGACCGGAGCCGTGTCGGCGGTGGCGGGGGACACGGCCTATGCGGCCGCGAAGGCGGGCATGGTCGGATTCACGCGTGCCATCGCGCTCGAGGCGGCGCCTCACGGCGTGACCGTGAATGCGATCGCGCCGGGCTGGATCGCGACCGGCTCGCAGACCGGGCGGGAAGCGGCAGCCGGCCTGCGTACGCCACGTCGGGCGTTCGGGTTCGCCTGGACGAGATTGCGGCACTGATCGCATTCCTGGCATCGCCGGCGGCGTCTTACATCATCGGGCAGCTGGTCGTCGCCGACGGCGGCAACTCGATCATCGAGGACCACAACGCGTGAGCAACGTGCACGTCGCGCCGATGCATCGAATTCCGCGGGGATCAGTCGGAGCAGGAGCGCACCCCCGCGCCGGCCGACGCGCGAACACCGCGCCACACACGGCAAACACCGCGCCGAGGGCGATCGAGAACGTCAGCGTCGCGCTCATGCCCGGGCCGACGAGGCCGAACGATTGCAGCAATCCCGGCGCGACCGAGTCGAGACCGACGATCACGCCGCCGACGACGGATGCCAGCGCTGCCGCGTTCAGCAGCGTGCGCCAGCCGAGGCCGCGACCCAGGTTCTGCAGCATCCACTCGTGCTCGCGCTCCGCCGCGGCGAGCGCTGCGGTGCGATTCGGCACGCTTCGTGAGTTCCGCGATCCGTTCCCGCAGTCGCGCGTCGAAGCCGGGCGACAACGCGGGGCGCGGCACGGCCTCGGCCAGCGCCGCGTCGAGTTCGTCGAGCGCCGCCAGCGTAGGCGCGACAGCGGGGGCAATGCTCCATGTGCTGGCGCACGTGCCGGCCGCGTTCGGCCTCCAGCGCGCCCTCGTGCAGTTCGACCAGGTCGAACTCGTAGTCGGCGCACGGCCCGAGCGACAGGGCGTGGTCGTGGGTGGTGCTGGTTCATGCGGCCTGGACCTCCTCGGGCCGGGCAAGCTCCATCAAGCGCTTGCGGGCCCGGAACAAAAGGTTCTTGACCGTACCGAGCGGCATGCCGAGCGCCTCGGCCACTGCGTCGTAGGAACGGTCCTCGAGATAAAACAGTCGCACCGCCTGCTGCTGGTTGGCAGGCAGCGCCTCCAGCAGCCGCAGCAGGTTGTCGCGTTCGGGGTCGCCGGCCGGACCCGTGGCGATGCTGGCAGCGGCGTGCTGGGCCTCGAGCGAATCCGGATCGTCGAACGAGACGGTGGGCCGGCGCTTGCGCAGTTCCATCAGGCAGGTGTTGCGCGTGATGGCGTAGATCCAGGTGCCGAGGGCCGCCCGGCCGTCGAACCCGGGCAAGGCCTTCCAGACGCGGACGAAGGATTCCTGGGCTGCATCCTCGGCCGCCGCACGGTCCTTGAGGATCGAAAAAGCCAGTCGAAACACGCGGTTACGGAACTCCGGCACGATCAGGTCGAAGGCGCGCGCGTGCCGGCCCGCCGCCAGGTGAGCTTCGATTGCCGCGTCCATGGGCCTTTATATGCCCCTGCGCGGCAGAAGGTTGCAAGCCACGGCCGCTGCAACCTTTACCGGGGCCGACGCATATAACCATCAACAGCCGAGGAGGCCCGTCCATGAACGAAGAAGTCGTTGCCGTATTCATCCCGATCGTCGCGATCGTCATGTCGCTGGCGATCCCGATCGTTTACCCGATCCTCGATTACCGTCGCCGTCGCGACATCGTCGAGGCGCACCACAAGGAACGCATGGCGGCGATCGAGCGCGGCATGGAGCTGCCGCGCGCTGCCGGAGGCATTTTACGCCCGCTCGACTCGCAACAAGCGGCCGCGCCACCTGCTGACCGGCATGGTCTGGCTGTTCATCGGCATCGCGCTGTTCCTGGCGCTCGGCGCGGTCGCCGGCGAGGACGTGCAGTTCTTCGGCCTGATTCCCGCCGGCGTCGGCCTGGCGTTCCTGATCTACTACTTCATCGAGGGCAAGCACGAAGTGGCGGCCTTCAGGGCGAAGGAAGCCACCCGCGACGCGGCGCCTGCCAAGGCCTGAGCGCGGAGTGCGAAGCCGTGGCGCAGCCCGCTTTCGCGACGGGCTGCGTTCGCTGTTCAGGGTCGGGCGACTGTATGCCTGACTCCGCCGGGCGCCGGGGTGCGAAAATGCGACCCATGCGCCGTACCCGCACGGAGATCGTCCAGATCCAGCCTGTCTTGTTCTCGATTCGGCTGCAGCCGGCGCTCGCCGCCGGCGCCGTCCTGCGCGCCCGTCCTGCTGCTTACGCGCCGGCTGCTGCGCCGCTCGACGGTCCAACCATCGTCGCTACGCAGAAAGCGAAGGTGCAGCTCGCGGTCGTCACCAGTGGGCTCGAGCATCCGTGGGGCATCGCTTTCCTGCCGGATGGTCGCGCGCTCGTCACCGAGCGACCGGGCCGTCTGCGTATCGTCGATCGCAACGGCAAGGTCGGTGAGCCGCTCGGCGGTGTGCCCGCCGTGGATGCGGTCGGGCAGGGCGGTCTGCTCGACGTCGCGCTCGACCCTGAGTTCGCACGCAACCAGCTCCTCTATCTCTCGTATGCCGAGCCGCGCGGCGACGGGAAGAATGGCACCAGTGTCGCGCGCGCAAAGTTCGGGCCCATGGGGCTCGAGGACGTCACCGTCATTTTCCGGCAGCAGCCGGCCATGGCCAGCCGGCATCACTTCGGTTCGCGGCTGGTGTTCGGCCGCGATGGCAACCTGTTCGTGACGCTGGGTGACCGCAACTCGGGTCGCGACAAGGTGCAGCAGCTCGACAATCACATCGGGAAGGTCGTACGCATCGACCGTGATGGCAAGGCACCGACGGACAACCCCTATCTCAAGCAGGCAGGCGCGCTGCCAGAGATCTGGTCCATCGGGCATCGCAACATCCAGGGTGCTGCGCTCGATCCGGCGACCGGCGAACTCTGGACGAACGAACACGGGCCGAAAGGCGGCGACGAACTCAACCGCACGCTCGGCGGCCACAACTACGGCTGGCCGCTGGTCACGTATGGCATGGAATACTCAGGCAAGCCGGTCAGCGACAAGACTGAGGCGCCGGGCTTGGAATCACCCGTGCACCATTGGGTGCCTTCGATTGCGACGAGCGGGCTCGCGTTCTACACGGGGTCTGCGATTCCGGCCTGGACGGGCAACGTGTTCGTGGGCGGACTGAAAGCGGGCGAGCTCTCGCGGCTGGAACTGCGAGACGGCAAGGTCGTGAGCGAGGAGCGACTGTTCGGTGCGGCGCTCGAGAAGCGCATCCGTGCGGTGGTGAATGGGCCGGATGGCGCGTTGTACCTGCTCACGGACGAGGCAGACGGGCAACTGATCCGGGTCACGGCGGCGAATTGATGGCGTCGGCGCGCTTGCGCAGCCTTCCCTGCGAGAGGTCATCGCGTTCTGTAGAATCCGCCGCTTGTGGGCCTGTAGCACAGCGGTTAGTGCAGGGGACTCATCGAGAGGTGCCTCCGCGGAGTAATCCACGGAGTGGACGGGATGAATTCAGGGAAACCTAAGGGCGGCAGCGCCGATGGCAACCCTGAGCCAAGCCGGCGGTACACCGCCGGAAGGTGCAGAGACTACCTGAGGGCTGCAGTGCCCTTAATGACAGGTTCAGCGTCCCGCACCCGACCGGCACGAGGCCGAGGGTGAAGAGATAGTCCACGCCCGAAGGAAACTTCGGGGTCGCGTGAATCCCTTGGTCCTGGGTTCGAATCCCAGCGGGCCCACCACGATTTCATCCATGAAGCTGCGCGCTGCAACGAGAATTGAATGCGGACAGAACGCGGCAGGGCAGCCCGGATGAGTTCCTCGCCCCGCATCGGTTGGCTTTTCGCCTACGACTGGGATCGCGGGGCGATGCGCAGGCTCGGCGCGCCCGGTGGCCCGGTGCGCTGCGATCATGCCGGCTTCGACCTGTTCTCGTTCCCGAGCAATCTCCGGTTGCCAGGATTCGACCTCGAACGCTTCGCGGCACGACAGGCGCGAGCGCGGGCGGCGACGCGGCTGGCGGGCTGTGCTGTCCCATCACGAGCAATTCGGCACCCTCGCCGCGGCGCTGGTGGCGGAGCGGCTCGGGCTGCCTGGCGCAACACCGGAAAGCATCCTTGCGGCGCAGCACAAGCTGCATGCGCGGCGCGTCCTGGAGCAGGTTGCACCCGAAGCCAACCTTCGCTTCACCTGCCTTGATGCGGGCCACGACGCGCCCGTTCCCGGGGATCTCGACTACCCCGTGTTCGTTAAGCCGGTGAAGGGCGCGTTCTCAGTACTTGCGCGTCGCATCGAGGAGCCCGATCAACTGCGCGTGCATACGCGTTTCGGCTGGCCCGAACGCTGGCTCATCCGCCAGCTGGTCGAGCCGTTCGAGCGGGTGTGCCGTGCCCGGCTGCCGCAGGCGGGCAGCGCGTACCGGATGCTGCTCGAGGTGCCCGTGGCGCCGCAGACGGCGCAGTACAACCTCGACGGCTGGGTGCAGGACGGCCGCGTGCACGCTCTCGGCGTGGTGGACGCGGTCATGTACCCCGGCACCCAGGCCTTCATGCGCTGGGAACACCCGAGTCGGCTCGCCGCAGCGGTGCAGCGGCGTGCACTCGAGGTGGCGCAACGTTTTCTTGGCGCCATCGGCTACGCGCACGGGTTCTTCAACCTGGAATTTTTCTACGACGATCACGACGACTGCCTCCGCGTGATCGAGTGCAATCCCCGGCTGGCCTCGCAGTTTTCCGACCTGTACGAGCGCGTGCATGGCGTCGACGCCCATGCAATGGCGCTGGCGCTGGCGCTGGGCGCGGATCCGCAGTCGCTGCCGCTGCGTCGGCCTACCGCGCGGGCGGCTGCCAGCCTCGTGTACCGGGCCTTCGATGCGAGTGGTGACGTGCCGCCGGCACCCGCCGCGCCGCAGCGCGAGGCCCTGGCACGCGGATTTCCCGATGCGCTGCTGTTCAGCTTTCCCAAGATGGGGCGCTCGCTCGCCCGCGACTTCCGCTGGACCGGCAGCCACCGCTACGGGATCGTGCACCTGGGCGGGCGCGACCGCGAGCACCTGCGCCAGCGCTGTGAGGATGCCAGCGCGCTGCTCGGCTGGCCGGCGCCCTACCTGACCACGGCCCGCTGCCGGCACGCTCGCATGCCGCGACGCCAGGCTTTTCCTCGCTCGACGCGCCATCGGCCGAGGCATCCGCGGTATGAGCGGAACGCCGTCACGGCAGGGTCCAACGACCTTGCCCGACGCGGAGGTCCGCGCTCGCTCGGTGCTGAAGTACCGGAAACAGGCCGCCGGCTATGACGCTACCTGCGGTCCAACCTGGCCGATCCGCGAGCGTACGGTGGCCGCGCTGCGGCTGCAGCCAGGGCAGCGCGTACTCGATGTCGGCTGCGGCACGGGCCTCAGCCTGTCCCTGTTGCACAATGCAGTCGGCGACACCGGCTTGGTCTTCGGCTTCGACCAGAGTCCCGAGATGCACGCGGGCGCGTGCGTACGGGTCGCCGCGGCGGGGTGGAGCAACGTGCTGCTGTTCGCGACACCGGCGCAGGCGCTGCGCCTGCCGGAACCGGTCGATGCGCTGTTCTTCCACTACACGCACGACATCCTGCGTTCGGCATCTGCGGTAAACGCGGTGCTGGCATGCGCGCGTCCGGGTGCCGCTGTGGCGATCGCCGGCATCAAGTACTTCCCGTGGTGGCTCGCCCCGCTGAATCCCTGGGTCTATCTCAAGAATCGCGGTTACAACGGGGCGCCCGGCGAGCTGCGCACGCCCTGGGACCGCATTGCGCCGCGGCTGCTGGACTGGCACATCACGCCGGTGCAATTCGGCATGGGTTACATCGGCGTCGGGCGAGTGGCGGGACATGGCGTGGCGGCACCGCAAGCGGGCGCCGGCCCATGACGGTCTATCGCCGAACCGCGGCGGCGCTGGTCGCGCTGGTATTCCTCAACTGCATCCTGAGCTTCCGCAACTGGTGGCCCACGCCGGGCATCCTGCCCGATGCAAGGCTGGCACCCGGCTTCGTCTGGCTGTGGTTGCTCCTGCTGCTCGGGGTAGCGTGGCGCGGCGCATTGTCACGACGCGCCGCGGGCCTGTTGGCCGCCGTCTATGCACTGCTCGTCCTGCTGCGCTACGCCGACGTGACCGTGCCCGCGCTGTTCGGCCGTACCCTCAGTCTCTACTGGGATGTGCCGCAGCTGCCGCGCTTTTTCTGGGTCGCAGTCACCGGTGGGGCGTGGCCGCAGGCGATCGCTGGCCTGACGGTGCTGGTGCTGCTCGGCTGGGGATTGCATCGTCTGTTGCGCCTGTCCATCGAGGTTGTCGCGCGCGAGGCCGTGCCCTTTG
This sequence comes from uncultured Gammaproteobacteria bacterium, assembly GCA_963743995.1. Classification (GTDB taxonomy): domain Bacteria; phylum Pseudomonadota; class Gammaproteobacteria; order Steroidobacterales; family Steroidobacteraceae; genus RPQJ01. The sequence continues at coordinate 57,465 of CAVUSC010000027.1, forward strand.
CGCTGCGTGCACGCTGGACCTGGCTGGCGACGGCCGTGGCGCTCGGGCTGGTGCTGGCGAATCTCGCCGGCGTACGCGCGACCTGGCCGCTGGTGTCGAAGCCCGTGCTGCCGACCTATTTGCAACAGCTCCGCCTGCTCGCCGCGGCTGCTTCACCGGAGCACATGGCTCGTGCCCTGCCGGCGACCACCGTCGTGGACGGCGCGCTGGCGAGCGCGAACAGCCGCGCGCTCGAGGGACTGCAGGGGCGTGACGTGTACCTGATATTCCTGGAGTCGGTCGGTGCCGTCGTCCATGACGACGAGCGCGCCACTCGAGTGCTCAGGCCGGCGCGCGAGCGCTTGGCCGCGGACATCACGGCCGCGGGCCTGCAGGTGGTGTCGGCATTCGTACGTTCGCCGACGATCGGCGGCGGCTCCGATCTCGCGCATGTATCCCTTCTTTCGGGCATCGACCTCTCGGACCCACGTCGCCACGACCTGCTGCTCACCACGACCCGCCCGACGCTGATCGGTGTATTCCGCTCGCACGGCTACGAGACCTTCGGGTTTTATCCGTCGGTCTCGTGGGACTGGCCGGAGCGCGCCTGGTACGGCTACGACCAGTACGTCGAGGGGCGTCCGCTCGACTACCGTGGGCCGACGTTCGACAACTGGTGGAAGATTCCCGACCAGTTCAGTTTTGCCCGCTTCGAGCAGCTGTATCCGCGCGATGCCCGGACCCCGCCGCGCTTCGTGTTCGCGGGGACGATCAGCACGCACGTGCCGTTCATCCGTGTGCCTCCGTACCAGCCGGACTGGCAACGCCTGCTGGGCGAGCAGCCCTTCGATGAGGTTGATGTGACACGCGAAATGGCCCGTCCCGTCGACTGGCTGGACATGATGCCGGTCTACGTGCGACTGGTGGACTACACCTACCGCTGGATCGGCGGCTACCTGCGTCAACCACGGCCACGCGACACGGTGTACTTGCTGGTCGGCGACCACCAGCCGACCGCGAACGTCAGCGGCGAGGGCGCGTCCTGGGATGTCCCGGTGCACATCATTTCCCGCGATCCGCAACTGCTGGAGCGCTTCGTCGCGCAGGGCTTCACCGCCGGTCTGGAGCCGCCACGTGCACCGCTCGGCGGCATGCACGAGCTGACTGCGATGTTGCTGAAAGCGTTCGGACCGGTTGCTCCGCCCTGAACCGCTCAGACCACAAGCCGCGCCAGGCCGATGATGGCGCCCCATAGCGGCACGGAAAACGCGATCAGGTAGAGCAGGCCCCGGGTGAAACCATGCGGGTCGTCGCCAGCGTCGGGCGCCGCTGCATCGACCGGTGCAAAGTCTGCAGCCCACATTTGTATCTCTCACCGGGAGAACCGTCCCGAGTGCGGGGCCGAGTGGCCAGCAAGTATCAATCGTGGGTTGAGGTTGCATGACTGACGGTAGCGCCGTCAGTCGAAGTTTGGTGGCAAAACGGTTATTTTCGGAAAGCGTCCGGCGCAGCGCGCCCATCATTTTTCGAACGGCAGGAAACTCATGATTCTCGATCCCGAGGCCGCCACCGCCGCCTACATCGACTCGCTCGGCCCCGACGCACTGGCCAAAGCGGCGGCGTACACCACCGGCGGCCACTGGTTGCTGCTCTGGAACCTGCTGGTCTCGGCGCTCGTCGCGTGGCTGATCGTGCGCTCCGGAATTCTCGATCGCATCAGCACCAAGGTCGGCACCCGCCGATTCAACGTGAGGGCTTTCGTGATTGCCGCGGTGTACTTCCTCGTTGCGAACCTGGTCACACTGCCGTGGACGCTGTACCAGGAGTGGTGGCGCGAACTCAGTTACGGTCGCACCAGCCAACCGCTCGGCGACTTCCTCGGGCAGTCGGCCCTCAGCGTGGCCATTTTCGCCGTGCTCTTCGGATTGTTCTTCGTCGGCGTCTATGGATTGATGCGCCGGACGGGCCGCTTCTGGTGGGCGTGGTCGGGTGCCCTGACGGCGTTCGCGCTGTCGGCGTTCCTGCTCGCGGGTCCGGTGTTCATCGAGCCGCTCTTCAACGATTACAAACCCGTGCCTGGGGGCGAGGTGCGCGACGCGCTGGTGGTGATGGCGAAGCAGGCGGGCGTGCCCGAAGACCGGATCTTCGTCTTCGACGGTTCCCGCCAGTCGAACAACTTCACGGCCAATGTCTCGGGAATCGCGGGTTCGGCCCGCATCGCCATTTCCGACATCGCGTTCAAAGGCGCGTCGCTCGACGAAGTGAAGGCAGTCACGGGCCACGAGATCGGACACTACGTGCTGGGTCACGTCTGGCGAACAGTGATCCTGCTGTCCGTGCTGGCGGTGCTGTTCTTTTTCGTTGCGGACCGCACGTTTCCGAGGTTCGCGCGCGCGTTTGGCAGCAGCGCGACGATCAGCGACCCGACGGGGCTGCCGGTGCTGGTCTTCATGATTTCGTTGCTCCTGCTCTTTGCGCAGCCGCTGGTGAACGGCACGATTCGCCTGGGCGAGAACGAGGCTGACCAGTACTCGCTCGAGAACGTGAACCTGCCGGATGCGCTCGCGACCGCGCTGGTGAAGACCGCCGAATATCGAAATCCGCGGCCAGGCGAACTCGAGGAAACGTTGTTCTACACGCATCCCTCGGTCGAGCGACGGGTGCGGCGAGCCATGGACTGGAAGGCGTCCCACCCGCAGTGATGCGAGCGGCCGGCAACGGGACTTGCCAGTCAGGTAAGTTTTGATCATAATGAGAATCATTCGCATTAGAAGGAATGATTCAAATGACCTTCGACGCGTCACCCGCACAGGGCCCGGCGTCCCTCAATCAACTCGATGGAGGCGAGGGCCTCAATGTCTGTGACCTGTCGGGTGCAGAACGCTTCGTCGTCTGGGCCATCCGGTGGGAGTCCTCGTTGCATCACGATCCGGACTTCGCCCGCGAATGCCTGCAGGAGTCCTTCGAGCGTGCCGGTCTTGGGCCGCTGGTCCCGGAGTTCCGCAGCTACGTCGCCGTCGTCAACGGCGAGCCGCTGCCGTCGTCGCCTGCGTCGCGGATGGGGTGCTGGCGCATCAACGCGGTGGAGGCGACGACGCTGCACGCCATTGCCTGCCTGCAAGCGGGCCTGTTCGGGGACGCCTGGCGCACGGTATCGAGCCTGTGCACGCGCGACGGGTCTACGCGCGCCCTGCTTGCACTCGGGGAACTGGCCGAGGCGCTGATGGGCATCGGTGGCCAGATCCGTCCATGGCCCGGACTGACCTGCGCCCCGCAACGCGGCTAGGTGTCGCGCCGGGCCTGCAGGATCTCGAGCATGCGTACGCGCGCCGAGTTCGAGTGGATGAGCAGTACCAGCGCGTCGCCGGGACGGGCCCACTCGAGCGCCATCAGTGCCGCATCGACCTCTGATGGGCAGATCGGCACTGCGGCTTCCGGCAACCCCGTTCGCAACAGTGCATTGCGGATGATGGCGGGCACCTCGCCGGGCTGACGTCCACGCAGGTGGCCTTCGTCTTCCTTCACCACGATCAGGTCGGGCCCGAATTCAGTCGCGACAAACGCGAGTTCCTCGATGTCCGCGTTGAGCCGGTTGCCCGCATGGCCGAGCAGCATGCCGATGCGTCCACCGGGGGCGCGCAGTTGCTGCGCGACCCGCATCACACCGCGCAGGCCGTCCGGGTTGTGGGCGTAGTCGACGATGATCTTGACGCCGCCGATGTCGAAGCGCATGAGTCGCCCGGCGTTGTCGGCAAGGTCGCGCCCGAAGGTCGCAAAAACCTGGGCAATGGTAGCTGACGGCACACCGAGCTGCGCCGCGACCAGCGCAGCCCCGGTGAGATTCTCGACGTTGTATTTCGCCGCGCCTTCGATCGTGAGCGGCATGTCGTTGATGGCACCCAGGTCGTGCTCGCTGCCATGCAGCGATAGCCACAGGCGCCCGGCGCGCACGCCCGACGTGGCGCCCTGCAGCGTCCGGTGGCGCGCGAGTGCCGGGAGATCGAAATCCCGCGCAAACCAGCCGAGCGCCGGTTGCCAGCCCAGCCGTTGCCGTAGCGTCGCGCTCTTCGCGCAGAGCAGGGCATCATCGGCATTCAACACCAGCAGTCCGTCGCGGCCGAGCAGGTGCGCGATGCTGAGCTTGACGTCCGCGAGACCTTCGAGGTCGTCGATGCCGTATTCGCCGAAGTGATCGGGACTGATGTTGGTGACGATCGCCACGTCCGCACGGTCCGCAGCGAGTCCCCGGCGCAGGATGCCGCCCCGGGCCGTTTCGAGGACGGCTGCCTCCACGCTCGTGTTGCGCAGCACGAGACGAGTCCCTGCGGGCCCGGAGTAATCACCCGCCGCCACCGGCTTGCGGTCGATGAACACGCCGTCGGTGCAGTTGAACCCATCGCGCCAGCCATGGGCTCGTGCGCAGGCGGCGACGAGTCGGACGGTGGTGGTCTTGCCGTTCGATCCAGTGATGGCCGCGATCGGCACGGTGTGCAACGAATCCCAGGGCACCGAGCCGGATGCAGGCAGGGCATCGAGTGCCCAACCGTGGCCGCCCTTGCCGGCGCCGAGTGTCAGAGTTGTTTCGTCCAGCAGGTGACCGACGCCGCGCGCCGTTGCGGCATCGACCAGGGCGACGACGTCGGGACGCTGCTCGCTGGCAGCACGCAACGCCAGCCTGGCCAGCGCGGCGCTTTCTTCCAGCACCGGCGGGATCACGTCGGCTGGATCGACGGCGTCCTCGAGGTAATCCGCCAGCAGGTCGTCGGTGACACTTGCCCAGCGGGCCGGATCGCGCTCGTGCAGCGTCGCGCAGAGCGCCCATTCGTTGAGTTCGGTCGCGGTGAATAGTTGATCGACCGGTGCCTGCAGCGCGAGCGATGCGCCTGTCGCGTGCCGGCGCGCAACGATGGCGGGGGCGGCGGGCGAGCCGGGCGCGATCCGGTCCCAGCCGAGGTGTCGGCGCGCACGTTCGACGCGCGCGCGCCAGCCGGACAACAGCACATCGTCGATTTCGACGCCGACGGTTTCCAGCACGGCGCCCGTGCCGGCAAAGAACAGGTTGCCACCCATCAGGCGACGCGAATCGTCGAGGGGCAGGGTGTGCTCGGCGTTCAGTCTTCCGTCTCCGGCGCGATCCAGACGCCGCGCTCGTCACGAATGACTCCCGGCATGAGCTGCTCGGTGAGTTCGCCGGCTTCGTGCGTGCCGACGACATCCGCTGGCTCCGCGGGAGCGGGACGCGGCGCGGGATTGCGCACGGCCTCGCTCGCAGGGCGGACCAGGTCCTGGATGTCAGGCATCGGCGCCAGACTGTCGACCGCCATGAAGCCGCCGATACCGGAGACTTCGCCCGCGCCCGGCGTGACTTCGCCCGGCATCGTCAGCGCTGAACCCGGGGCCGGCGACGTGGCGGAACGAAACTTCGTGATCTGCTTCCACGACCGGATCAGCGCGTCAGCGAAGATCAGCAGCAGGTCGCCCGGCTGTCCCATCTGCAGCGCGGCATCGATCGCTTCCTGTTCGTCCGGGATGACCGATATCGCCGATGCCGGCACGCCGCGCGACTGCAACTGCGCGGCCTGCAGTCTGGGCACTTCATCCGGAGCCCGGTCGCGCAGGCTGTCGTCGCGGCGGCAGATGTAGTGATCGAAGCGGCCGGCGACCGCATCCGCGATTGCACACAGATCTTCGTCGCGACGATCGCCCGGGCCGGCCAGCACGACGATGCGTCGCCCGGTCACGTCCAGTCGCTGCGCGAGGTCAGCCATCGCCGCGACCGCGTGCGCGTTGTGACCGTAGTCGAACAGGACCTTGAACGGGTGTTCGTTGAACACGTTCATGCGGCCCGGCGCCTGGAAGAACGTCGAGTCGAACGTGCGCAGGCCGTGCCGGATCGCGTCGAGCTTGATGCCGAGCGAATACGCCATCGCCGCAGCGAACATCGCGTTCTGCACGTTGTGCATCGCGCGGCCTTCGAGCGTCGCCGGGATCAGGTGCGTCCACACCAGTGGAATGTGGCTGCTGCGGTCGTACAGCGTGATCATCTGGCCGTTGACACCCGCCTCGAGCGCGCAGGCGCGGCCACCCGCACGGATGTGCTCGCGCACGAGGCCATGCTGCGGGTTCATCGTGACGTAGCAGATGCTCTTGGCTTCGGTGTAGCCCGACATCTTGAGCACCAGCGGATCGTCGGCGTTGAGCACCGCGCAATCCTTCGCCACCTCGATCACGACGCGCTTCACGTCGGCCAGCTGGTCGAGCGTGTCGATGCCCTTGAGGCCGAGGTGATCCGACTGCACGTTGAGCACGGCACCAACATTGACCTCGGGCACACCCATGCCGGCGCGCAGCAGGCCGCCGCGCGCGGTTTCGAGGATCGCAATGTCGATCTGAGGATCGGCGAGCACCATGCGCGCGGACACCGGCCCGGTCATGTCGCCCTGCACCGTGCGCTGCCCGTCGATGTAGACGCCGTCGGTCGTCGTGAGACCCGGCGTATAGCCCGCCATCTTGGTGATGTGCGACAGCATGCGCGCCGTCGTGGTCTTGCCGTTGGTGCCGGTGAGCGCCGCGATCGGCACGCGGGTGGGCGATCCGGTCGGGAACAGCATGTCGATGACCGGACCCGCGACGTCGCGCGGCGTGCCTTCGCTCGGCGCCACGTGCATGCGGAAGCCGGGCGCCGCATTCACCTCGCAGATGCCGCCGCCGATCTTGCGGTAGCTTTCGGTGATGTCGGTCGAGAGAAAGTCGACGCCGCCGACGTCGAGGCCCACGGCTTGCACGGCGCGCACTGCCATCTCACGATTGTCGGGATGGATGACGTCGGTGACGTCGGTCGCAGTGCCGCCCGTCGAGAGGTTCGCGGTGGAGCGCAGGTACACGATCTGGCCTGGCGCCGGCACGGACTCGGCCGCCAGGCCTGCCTTCTCCAGCATCTTCTGCGCCTGACCGTCGAGTTCGAGGCGCGTCAGCACCTTCTCGTGACCGACGCCGCGGCGCGGATCCTGGTTCACGACCTCGATCAGGTCGACGATGTTCCTGACGCCGTCGCCGACGACGTGTCCCGGCGTGCGGCGTGTCGCCGCGACGAGGTCACCGTTCACGACCAGCAGGCGATGATCGTCGCCCTCGAGGTAGGTCTCGACGATCACGGAGCGTGAGTGCTCCTTCGCGACACGGAAGCCCTGCACCACTTCATCTTCAGTGGTGAGCTTGATCGAGATGCCGCGGCCGTGATTGCCGTTGTACGGCTTGGTCACGACCGGGTAGCCGATGCGCCGCGCTGCGCGGGCCGCCTGGCCTTCGGTCTGCACCAGTTCCTGCTGCGGCACGGGCAGGCCCAGTGTCGCGAGGATCTTGTTCGTTTCTTCCTTGTCGCTCGCGAGTTCGACGGCGATGTGCGACGTGCGCCCGGTGACGGTTGCCTGGATCCGCTGCTGGTAGCGCCCGTGCCCGAGTTGCACCAGTGACTGGTCGTTCAGGCGCAGCCAGGGAATGCCGCGACCCTCCGCCGCGCGCACGAGCGACGCCGTCGACGGACCGAGCGCACGGCGCTGCGCGAAGCGGATGAACTCGTCGCGGGCCTCGGGCCAGTTCCAGCCTTCGGGCACGCTGTCTCGGCGGACGGATGGCGTCGGGCAGCAGCGAGCACAGCAGTCGCAGCGCAAGTTCACCGGCGGCGATGCCCTCGTCACGCTGCGCGTATTCATAGACGACCGTGTAGACGCCCGGCGTGCCGGAACTGCGCGTCTTGCCGAACGTGACGTTCTCGCCGGCGATGTTCTGCAGTTCGATCGCGACGTGCTCGAGCACGTGGCCGAGCCAGGTGCCTTCGTCCTCGCGCATGCGGCGGAAGAAGCCGCCCGGTTCGCGATACGAGCAGCCGTGTTCGGCGAGGCCGGGGAGAGCGGCCGCCAGGCCGTCGACGAACGCATTGCCGAGCCGGCCCGTGGGCCAGTGCTCGAGTTCGCCCAGGTCGAGTTCGAGCCGGATGACGGGGAAATGTGCGTAAAGCGAAGGCCCGACGTATACGGACCGGTCCAGGATGCGCATTCCCGGCTTCCTCCCTGTCGATGAAAACTTATTCTTTCGGAACGTTCGAGCGACCCGGCCTGCGCCAGTCGCGTGTGCAGGTTGAAGGTCGCTCCAGCGACGAGGATGTGCAGCTTCAGGCCCAGCAGGCACACCGGCTGTCCTTCATTGACTGCGTCCATCGACGAGAACGAGACGTCGCTCGCATCGACGATGGTGACGCCGCCGCTGCCTTCGACTTCGACGGTTTCATCGGGGCCGATGAACGCCGCCGTGTCCTCGTCGAGGCCGATGCCGATCGCGAACGGGTTGTACGCCAGCGCCGTGAGCAGGCGGCCGAGCCGGTCGCGCTGGCGGAAGTGCTGGTCGATGATGAAGCGATTGGTGAGACCGAGTCCAGGCGCGAGCCGTACGCTGCCCGAGATCACCGAGGAGCCTTCGTCGCCAAACGCGATCATGTGCTCGCTCAGGATGCTGGCACCCGCGCTGGTGCCGCCGACAGTCACGCCGTTGGCGTTGCGCAGGCGGATGAGCTTGGCGACGGGCGTGCCACCGAGCAGCGTCGAAATGCGCAACTGGTTGCCGCCCGTAAAGAAGACGCCGGTGGCTGCTTCGAGACGCTGCAGGCGTCCTGGCTCATGGCAGTCGCGGCGCGTGTCGAAATCCATCGACGTGACTCGAGCCGCGCCGATGTCGCGAAACAGCTTTTCGTAGCGAGGCCCGGTCTCGGTGAGCCGGCTGGCGGTCGGGATGACGACGATGTCGGCATCACGGCCACCCGACACGTGCACGAACCGCTCGAGGATGTGGCGGTCGTTCTCTTTGTTCTCGGCGCCGCCGATCGGGATGATCCAGCCGCGGGTTCCGCCTTCGGGGACGATGCTCGGCAACGTGCTGCTCCTAGCGATTCTCGAACGTACCCCGCCGGACGGCCTGACCGTCCCTGACGTGGATTTCCCCACGAATAATGACCGTATGTGCGCCGCCTGTCGCGTCCAATGCAACGAGATCGGCGTCGGCACCGGTTTCGACCCGCCCCTTCCCGGCGAGCCGCAGCAGTCGGGCCGGATTGCCGGTGAAAGCGGGCAGGGCGGTTTCCAACGGCATCCCGCCATCGACCAATGCCCACAGTGTCTCGAGCAGGGCGCCGGAGTGACCTACGTCCATGCTGCTGACGCGGCCCTCGGCGTCGAAGCAGGGCAGGCAGCCCCCCGCATCGGAACTGACGGTGACCCGGTCGGCCGGCGCACCACTCGCCAGGTAGCGCCGCAGGCCCTCTGCTGCGCTCCAAGCGTCCTCGCCGTCCTCGACCGGAAACGCGGTCAGGTCGATGAAACACCCGTCGTGGGCCAGGGCGCAGGCTTCGTTGAACAGTGCCTTGCGGCGGTTGACGTGCGTGGGATTGAACACGCGCGCCGGGATTTCGCTTTCATGCAGTGCACGGCGCACGAGATCCAGGCCGCGCGGACCATCGCCCAGGTGGAGGTGCAGCACGCCGGCTTTGCCGGTCATGAGGCCGGAGACGTGGGCGTCGGCGGCCAGTCGCAGGATCTCGTCGAACGTCGGCTGGCTCGAGCGGTGATCGCTGATTGCGAGTTCGCCGATGCCGAGCAGCGGTTCGAGCAGGGCGAGATCGCCACGCACGCTGCCCGTGAGCGTCGCGAGCGGCACGTGATAGCCGCCGGCGTAACCGAACGCGTTGAGACCTTCCTCGCGCAGCGCGTAGATCTGTGCGAGCAGGTCACGGGGTCCGCGTGTCACGTCGTCTGTGCCCAGCAGTCCGACGACGGTGGTGACGCCGGCCAGCGTGTAGCGAGTCAGGGGCACCGCAGGCACCCGGGTCTTGAAGCCGGCTTCGCCACCGCCGCCCGTGACGTGCACGTGGCCGTCGATGAGGCCGGGAATCAGCCGCAATCCCCCAAGGTCGATTTCGGTGACGCCGGCGGCGAGAGCCGCAGGCAGCGAGGGGAGGTCCTTGCCGGGACCCATCCAGAGCACGGTGCCGCCGCCGATCAGCAGGGACTGCAGGCCCAGTGGGCGCGGTGCATGGACGTCGGCGTTACGAAGGAGAAGCACGTTGCGCAGGTTACCAGACGACGCGGCGCCGTCAGCAACCGCCTGGGTCCCGCGGATGGAGAAGGGGCACCTGCATGCCGGGTGCCCCTTGCGATCACTTCTTCTTCGCGGCGGCCGTCTTCCTGGCCGGGGCCTTTTTCCTGGCGGGCGCCTTCTTCTTGGCTGCCTTCTTCGTGGTCTCGGCTTTCGCGGACTTGCGGATGTCCGCCGAGTGCGCGCGCTTGAAGGTCTGGATGTCCTTGAACGTGCCGTCGGCTGCGCGCACTGCGTAGAGCTTCGTGCCCTTCGAACTGCGCAGCGTCGTGCGACGGATGGTCTTCTTCTTCGCGGCCTTCTTCTTTGCTGCCATGGTTTTCAATCCTTGTGTTTTCGAGTCAGTCAGTCGGGTCGGTCGGTCCGCAACCTAACCGCGACGCGCGCGCAGGTCAACGTGCGCAGGTTCATCGCACAAGGTTCCAGGGCGATGACTTGCGCGCCGGCACCTCTGGTCCCGTGGTGCCGCACGCTTGCTAGACTCGCCGCATCGTTCGCCAGGGGCCTGCGTCTTGAACAAGCTGCCGCAACTCTTCGCCAACAACCGCCGCTGGGCCGCCGCCACGGAGCAACGTCATCCGGGCTTCTTCGGCGAGCTGTCGTCACAGCAGTCGCCGCGCTATCTCTGGATCGGCTGCTCCGACAGCCGCGTGCCCGCCAACGAGATCGTGGGTCTCGCGCCGGGCGAACTGTTCGTGCACCGCAACGTCGCGAACCTCGTGTTCCACAACGACTTCAGCTGTCTCTCCGTGCTGCAGTACGCGATCGACGTGCTCGGCATCGAACACGTCATCGTCTGCGGGCACTACGGCTGTGGCGGCGTGATCGCCTCGTATGAGCAGCGGCCGCTGGGTCTCGTCGACAACTGGCTGCTGCCGATCCGCGACATCGCGCGGATGTACGCGCCCCAGCTGGCGGAATTGCCGACGGACCTGGAACGCGCCGACCGGCTGTGCGAACTGAACGTGCTGTTCCAGGCTCGCCGCGTGTGCCGCACGACGATCGTGCAACAGGCCTGGGAGAAAGGGCGGTCGCTCACCGTGCACGCCTGGGTCTATCGACTCAACGACGGTTTGCTGCGCGACCTGGGCTTCTGCGCCACCGACCTCGCGACCGCCGATGCCGACTTTGAGCGCACGGCCGGAGCCGGTACGATCGGTCGATAAGCAAGAGGCAGCCCGGCCCGCGTGACCCTCAACCTCAACCTGTTCGCGACGCTCGCGGCTGCGACGGCGCTGTTCTTCGTCGGGCAGCTGATCGTGCGGCAATCGGCCCTGCTGCAGCGCTACAGCATTCCCGTGCCGGTCGTCGGGGGCTTCCTGTTTGCCGTCGCCCTCGCCCTCGTGGGTCTCGTCGTTCCGGTCGACTTCACGATGGACGAGACTCTGAAGGACCCGTTGCTGCTCGCGTTCTTCGCGACGCTGGGCCTGGGTGCCGACGTCCGTTCACTGGCTCGCGGCGGCAAGAAGCTCGTGATCCTGCTGGCCCTGTTCGTGGCGCTCATGACCCTGCAGAACGCCATCGGCCTGGTGATGGCGCGCCTGCTCGACCTGCACCCCCTGGTAGGCCTGCTGGGCGGATCGATCTCGCTGACCGGCGGCCACGGCACGGCTGCAGCGTATGCGGCGAGCTTCGGCGAGACGCGCAACCTGCAGGGCGCGATGGAACTCGGCATGGCCGCGGCGACGGCGGGACTCATCCTGGGCAGCCTGTTGTCGGGTCCGGTCGCCGAGCGCCTGATGCGACGCGCCCGGGCGCGGGCGGCAACCGCAACGCGGCAAGCCGGAGGCCGTGGCGCGGTACCGCAGGAAAACCCGTTCTTCATGCCGATCACCACCGAGCAGCTGCTGTTCGTGCTGCTCGTGTGCCTTGCCTGCATCGGCGTGGCGCACGAGGTGCACGCGCTGATGAAAGGCACGGGGATCCTGCTGCCGGACTTCCTGTGGGCGCTGCTGGTCGGCATGGTCGTGCGCAATCTCGCGACGCTCTTCCGCATCGAAGGCATCAACGATCGCGCCGCCCAGGCGGTGGGAGGCGTGTCGCTGTCGCTGTTCCTGATCATGGCGCTGATGTCGATGCGCATCCTCGACCTGGCCACGCTCGCCGGGCCGATGATGCTGATCATCGTCGTCAATGCGCTGATGACCGCGCTGTTCGCGTACTTCATCACCGGGCGCGTCATGGGCAACGACTACGACGCGGCCGTCGTCGCCGGCGGTCACGTGGCGGCGGGTCTTGCGACCACCGCCGTCGCGATGTCGGTGATGCAGACCCTCACCGCAGCGCCACGGGCCGGCGCCACTCGCGTTCCTGCTGATTCCGATCGTGGGCGCGTTCTTCGCGGACATCGCCAACGCGCTCGTGCTGCAGGCGTACTTCGCGCTGCCGGGCCTGGGGTTCTGACCGTGCGGTCGCTGGTGGCGCAGGCATGTTCCTGCTGGCCGTCGCGGTCGCGCTGGCCGGCTGTGCGCGTGGGCCTGACGAGGCCGGCGTGCAAGCGCGACGTGCAGGCGCAACTCGACACGCTGTTCGGCAGCCGGGTGCTCGAGGTCAAGTCGTTGCGCCGGCAGGGCAGTGCGCCGCTCGCGGGCGCGAAGGCCGGCGGTTCGCAGGCGATCGTCTACTACAACGCGGTGCTCGCGTTCACGGCGCCGTACGATCCTTCCGACTGGAATGGCCTCAGCCCCGAACTCGTCGCCAACGCGCTCGGCGCCACCGACGAAGGCGTCATCGGGCTCGGTGCGGGCGGCATGGCCGCGGGCGCGCAGCTGCGCGCCTACGGTTCGATGGTCTATCGCCGCGCCGGCGACGCGTGGCACGCGTCGTTGCTGCCTCCGCCAACGGCACGGCCGGCAGCCAACGCCGGCGGGCCGTCAAGTCGACGGACCTCATCGATCGACTCGCCGGCATCGTCAACACGACGCCCGGATTGCACGACGCGGACGACGCGATCGTCGCCGAGGAGCTCGACCAGGCGCTGCAGAACATCAAGCTCCGGCTCAATCACGGGCAGCAGGGTCTCGTCGTAGCCACCGGCCCGACGGGCGGCGAATACGCACGCTTCATCGAATCGCTGCGGCCGCGGGGCGCACCGTGGTCCGTGACGCAGGCCAACACGCGCGGCAGCGTCGTCAACGCGCTCATGATCGATTCCGGCGAGGCCCGTTATGCGCTGGTGCAGAGCGACGTTGCTGCAGCTGCCGTCACCGGGCAGGCGGCCTTCGCGACCTACGGTCCGTTGCGGCACCTGCGCGCCGTGGCGGCGCTGTTCCCCGAGCCGGTGCACGTCGTCGACCCGCACGGCCGACTCGATCCAGTCGATCGGGACCTGCGCGGCAAGCGGATCGCCGTCGGCAGCCGCGGTTCCGGCACGCGCCAGACCGCCATGCAGGTACTGCGCGCGCACGGACTGGACCATGGCGACTACGTGATCGTGGACGCGCGCGACCCGGAGGAAGCGCTGCAGCTGCTGGCCGCTGGCCGGATCGACGCGGTGATCGAGGTCGTGTCCGCGCCCTGGCGCCAACTCGCGTCGAGCGGCGGCACTGGTGCCGATGACTCTGGTGCCGCTCGATGCGGACGCCATGGCCACGTCTGTCGGAGTCGGTGCCCGGCCTGGTACCGCTCGCCATCCCCGATCGCACCTACGTTGGGCAGCAGGGCGCCGTCGAGCACGCTCGCCGCCACGGCGTTGCTCGTGGCGAGCGATTCCGTGCCCGACGCGTCGGTGAAGCAGGTGCTCGATTTCCTGTTCACGAGCGGCCTCGCGGCCGACCGCGGCGTCAGCGCCTCGCGCCTGTCGCGTGAGCGTGCGCTGGCCGGGGTGACGATTCCATTGCACGACGGTGCGGCGGACTATTTCGCTGCGACCAGGTCGTCCGCCGCTGACGCAGCACCTGCGCCTGCTACTCCGGCAGTGACGCCTTGACACCGCCGGCCGCGCCACTCGACGAGGTGGCGACGATGACTCCGGCGCGGCGACTCAAGAACATCCTCGGCGGCTCGGCCGGCAACTTCGTCGAGTGGTTCGACTGGTTCGCGTACTCGGCGTTTGCCATCTATTTTTCCCGCGCGTTCTTTCCGGTCGGCGATCAGACCGCGCAACTGCTGGCCACGGCAGCGATCTTCGCGGTCGGTTTCATCGCGCGACCGGTCGGGGCGCTGCTGTTCGGCATGTATGCCGACCGCGCAGGACGCCGTACCGCGTTGACGCTGTCGGTCGCGATGATGTGTGGCGGCTCGCTCATGATCGCGTTGATTCCGACCGGCCTCGGCCTGTTGTCGCCGGCGCTGCTGCTCATCGCGCGGCTGCTGCAGGGATTGTCGGTCGGCGGTGAGTACGGCGCGTCGGCCACCTACATCAGCGAGATGGCGGAGCGCACGCAGCGAGGCTTCTGGTCGGGCTTTCTCTACGTCACGCTGACGGGCGGCCAACTGGCCGCATTGCTGCTGCTGATCCTGCTGCAACGCGTGCTGTCCGAGCAGCAGCTGTACGACTGGGGCTGGCGCATCCCGTTTGCCGTGGGCGCGGGCCTGGCGATCGTGGTCTGGTGGATCCGCCGGGGAATCCACGAAACGCGTTCATTCACGCATGCGTCCGTGCCCGAGAGCGAGCGTGGCCGCCCGTGGGCGCTGTTCACGCAATACCCGAAGGAAACGCTGACGGTCATGGCGCTGACGGCCGCGGGCGGGCTCGGCTTCTACACGTACACGACCTACATGCAGAAGCTGCTGATCAACAGCGCGGGCTTCAGCAAACCCGTGGCTTCGCAGGTAATGACGTTGCTGCTCGCGACCTTCCTGTTCCTGCCGCCACTGGCAGGTTGGGTGGCCGATAGGTTGGGGCACCGCCGCACGCTGCTCGCGTCGTATGGCGGACTGGCTCTCGTCAGCGTGCCGATCCTGAGCGCGATATCGACGTCCACGAATCCCGTGGCGGCTTATTTCCTCGGGCTCGTGCCGCTGCTGCTGCTCTCCGGGTACTGCGGTCTCAGCGCCATCTTCAAGGCCGAACTTTACCCCGCGCACGTGCGCGCGCTCGGCGTCGCCGTGCCCTACGCCATCGCCCAGGCGATCTTCGGCGGCAACGCGGAAACTGCGGCGCTGTACCTGAAGCAGATCGGGCACGAGACGGCGTTCTTCTGGTTCGTGTCGGGAATGATGATCGTCGGAATCCTCGCGACTTTCCGGCTGCGCGACACGCGCGATTACAGCTTGATCCACCAGGAGCACCACGGACGAGTGGGTTGAGCGGGTCGTCGTGCGAGTTGGCAAGGCGAATGACTGCGCTTTGCATCGCCGCCCTGACGTAGCCGCAGTGATCACTCGCGATCGTCGAAGCGAACTTTGACTCCGTCGCGGCGGGATCAAGCGCAACGCAGAACCCCGGGCCCGCGCCGGGGTTTCTGCTTCTGCAGGAGCTTGCCGCAGATGTGACAAGGATTGCGCGGTTGGTCTCCCTGAGACCAGGCAAAAAAACCCCGTCCCACTTGGGTGGAACAGGGTCTTGCGGATGCCTTCCCCCGGCCTTGCGGCCGACCACTCACACGCGGACGTGGGAGAAGTGGGGCAGGTCAGTCTTCGAGGAAGCTACGCAGTTGCTCGCTGCGGCTCGGGTGCCGCAGCTTGCGCAGCGCTTTCGCCTCGATCTGGCGGATGCGCTCGCGCGTGACGTCGAACTGCTTGCCCACTTCTTCGAGCGTGTGGTCCGTCGTCATGTCGATGCCGAAGCGCATGCGCAGCACCTTGGCTTCGCGCGGCGTGAGGCCGGCGAGCACCGAGTGCGTGGTCTCGCGCAGTGATTCCGTCGTGGCCGAGTCGATCGGGGACTCGACCGACGTGTCTTCGATGAAGTCGCCGAGGTGCGAATCCTCGTCGTCGCCGATCGGAGTCTCCATCGAGATGGGCTCCTTCGCGATCTTGAGGACCTTGCGGACCTTGTCCTCGGGCATCTCCATGCGCACGGCGAGTTCTTCGGGCGTCGGCTCGCGACCCATCTCCTGCAGCATCTGCCGCGAGATGCGGTTGAGCTTGTTGATGGTCTCGATCATGTGCACCGGGATGCGGATCGTGCGCGCCTGGTCGGCGATCGAGCGGGTGATCGCCTGGCGGATCCACCACGTGGCGTAGGTCGAGAACTTGTACCCACGACGGTACTCGAACTTGTCGACGGCCTTCATCAGGCCGATGTTGCCTTCCTGGATGAGGTCCAGGAACTGCAAGCCGCGGTTCGTGTACTTCTTCGCGATCGAGATCACGAGGCGGAGGTTGGCCTCGACCATCTCCTTCTTCGCGCGGCGGGCCTGCGCCTCGCCGACGGCGATCTCGCGGTTGATTTCCTTGATCTCGGCGATCGACAGCCGCGCGCGCTTCTCGCTCAGCGCGAGCCGATTCTGCTCGCGTTCGATTTCTTCACGGAACTTGGCGAGTGCGGCCGAGTGCTTGCGCTTCGCCCGCACGTGCTTGTCGAGCCACGTGAGGTTGGTCTCGTTGCGCGGGAAGGTCTCGATGAAATCGGAACGCGGCATGCCGGCGTCGCGGACGCAGCGCAGCATGATCGCCTTCTCGATCGAGCGGATCTCGTTCAGGTGCTCGCGCAGCTGCGTGATGAGCTGCTCGAACATCTTGGGCGAGAGTTTGAGTTCCATGAACTCCTCGGCGAGCTTCTTGCGCAGCTTGATCGTCTTCGGATCCCTGCTGCCTTTCTCCTCGAGCGACTTCATGACCTGCGCGTAGACCTTGCCGAGCGAAGCAAAGCGGCGCGCAGCTTCTTCCGGGTCCGGGCCGGTCTCGAGTGCTTCTTCCTCTTCCGTCTCGCCTTCCGCGACTTCCTCGTCGCTTTCGGCTTCCGGGGCTTCCTTCGCGGCAAGCTTCGGATTGATCGGTTCGGCGATGACGTCCGGCGCGTTCGGGTCGACGAAGCCGACGATGATGTCGACCAGGCGGCCCGTGCCCGACTTCAGCGGCTCGTAGGCGCGCAGGATGTATTCGAAGGTCGGCGGATAGTGCGACAACGCGCGACGCACCGAATCGAGGCCTTCCTCGATGCGCTTCGCGATCGCGATCTCGCCTTCACGCGTCAGCAGCTCGACCGTGCCCATCTCGCGCATGTACATGCGGACCGGGTCGGTCGTGCGGCCGAACTCGGCATCGACGGTGGTCGCGAGCGCCTGCGCGGCTTCCTCAGCCGCCTCTTCGTCGGCAACGACGGTCTCGCGCATCAGCAGCGCTTCGGCGTCCGGTGCCTTCTCGTACACCGGGATGCCCATGTCGTTGATCATCTGCACGATGTCTTCGATCTGCTCCGGATCGACGATCTCGGACGGCAGGTGGTCGTTGACTTCGGCGTACGTCAGGAAGCTCTGTTCCTTGCCGCGCGCGATCAGCAGCTTGAGCTGCGACTGGCGGTCTTCCGGCGTGCTGGCGGGCAGCTTGATCTCGATCTTTTCGGCTTTCTCCTTGCCTGCCTTGCGGCCCGGCTTTCTCGGGCTTGGCAGGCACGGCAGCGACTGCCGGCACGACGACAGCTGGCTTGGCGACCGGCGCGGCGGCCTTGGGCGGCACTGCGGGCTTGGCAGCTTTCGCAGGGGCGGCCGGGGCCGCGTGCCTCGCGGCGGAGGACGCCGCAACGGACTTGGCCGGGGCCGCCTTGCTCGCGGGCGCCACGGGCTTGTGGCCCGCTTTGGCCGCAGGTGCAGCGCCCTTGCGCTGGAGGGTCACCGGTTTCCGCGGCTTTGCCGAATTGGAGGGCTTGGCCGCAGGCTTCACCGCGCTTTTTGCCGCATGTTTGGCCTTGGGCGCCGCCGCTGCCTTACGGAGCAGCGCGGACTTGCCCTTGGCCGCCGATGCGGACTTGCTGGCGGGATGCTTCTTGACCGGTTTGCGTGCCGTCGTCTTGCTCAAGATGGGACGCCTCACGGAGGGTCTAAAAAAGAGCGGAATTCTACCACGCCCGGGAAGGGTCGCACCCGATTATCGAGCCGCGGCAGGTGGCTTGCGGGCGGCCGGACTGCGTGCCTGCAGCAGGGCCTGCAATTCGAGCTTTTCGGCGTCGTCCAGCGATGAATCCCGGGCCTTGGCCATCAATTCGTCGAGCCGCCGGACTGGCGATTCCTCAATGATCAGACGGTTCAGCGC
The DNA here is from genome assembly GCA_963743995.1 of uncultured Gammaproteobacteria bacterium. Lineage (GTDB taxonomy): Bacteria > Pseudomonadota > Gammaproteobacteria > Steroidobacterales > Steroidobacteraceae > RPQJ01. Next base: position 75,723 of record CAVUSC010000027.1, read on the forward strand.
CGATTTCAGTTCCGCCGCCGCGCCGGCCGCGTCTGGAGCGAGGCAGACAGCCGAGGCCAGCTTGGCCAGCGAGCCCTGGTCGGGCCGGTCGCGCCACCGCTCCAGGACCCCGGCGGTATTGGCGGGCGGATCCTCCCGCAACTGCGTCAGCAGCTCCGCCAGCAGCGGAATGCCGGGCCGGTCGATGGCCGACACGGCGTCGATCTGCTGTCCGCTGATGGCCGTAGCGGACGCCGGATGGTGCACCAACAGCGTCACTGCCTGCCGGACCAGGTTGCCACGCCCCGGTGCCGCGGCGTGCGAGGCGCCGAACCGGGCCCCGCCCAGCCCGCTCGGGCGCTCGTAACCACTTGAATTTCTTTCGGAATACGAGCCACTGGAGGTCGCCACCGCACGCGTTTGTTGGGCACCCCCGCCGGGGGCCGCCGGATTGTCGCCACCGAGCAACTCGTTGAGACGGGCGGCGGACATGCCGACCACCTCGGCCAGCTGGTTGACCAGCAGTTCGCGGTACACATCAGACGGAATCTTGCGTACCAGGGGACGCGCCAGCTCGACCAGCTTGGCCCGGCCGTCGACGCTGCCGGTCTCCACGCGCGACGAGAGTTCACGGATCAGGTACTCCGACAGCGGCATGGCGCCGGCGAGCCGGGTTTCGAAGGCCACCTTGCCTTCCTCGCGCACGAGCGTGTCGGGATCGTGCCCGTCGGGCAGGAACAGGAAGCGCACCTGCCGCCCCTGCTTGACCTCGGCAACGGCGTTCTCGAGCGCACGCCACGCCGCTGCGCGGCCGGCGCGGTCACCGTCGAAGCAGAACACCACTTCGCCGACCAGGCGGAAGATGCGCTGCAGGTGTTCGGGCGTCGTCGCCGTGCCGAGCGTTGCCACCGCATACGTGATGCCAGCCTGGTGCAGGCTGACGACGTCCATGTAGCCCTCGACCACCATCAATCGCTGCAGGCTGCGCGTGGCCTGGCGCGCTTCGTACAAACCGTAGAGTTCCCGTCCTTTGTGGAAGAGCTCGGTCTCGGGCGAGTTCAGGTATTTCGGTTCGCCCTGGTCCAGCACGCGGCCGCCGAAGGCGATCGTGCGGCCACGCGTGTCGCGGATCGGGAACATGACGCGATCGCGAAAGCGGTCGTAGTAGCCGCGCTCGCGCGAGTGGGTATTCGTGTCGGCGGCACCGGAGGTTTCCTGCTGCGGCTGGCGCTCGATGATCAGGCCCGCGCGCAGCAGCACGTGGCGCTCGTCTTCGGTGCCACCGTACCGTTCGAGCAGCCCGTCCCAGCGCGCCGCCGCATACCCGATGCCGAACTTCTGCACGGCGTCGGCGTCGAGGCCGCGTCGCTTCACGTAGTCGCGAGCACGCGCGTCGCCGCTCAGGCACTGCCGGAAATAGAGCGCCGCGCGTTCCATCGCCACGAACAGTTCGTCGTGCGGATTGACAGGTCCCGCGGCTGCGCCGCCTTCGCGCGGCACTTCGAGCCCCGCGCGCGCCGCGAGTTCTTCGACCGCTTCGATGAAGCCGAGGTGATCGTAATCCATGACGAAGCCGAGCACGGTGCCGTGGGCGCCACAGCCGAAGCAGTGATAGAACTGCTTGTCGACGCTGACCCAGAACGATGGCGTCTTCTCGTCGTGGAACGGGCAGCAGGCCTTGTACTCGCGCCCTGCTTTCTTCAACTGCACGCGGCCGCCGATCACCTCGATGATGTCGGTGCGGGCGACGAGTTCGTCGATGAAATGCTGGGGGATGCGGGCCACGGTGCGGATTCGGCGTCGGTCGGGTAGCGATAGTGGGGGTGCGGGTGGGCGCTCGCAAGAGCGGCTTTTCGGGTCCGCCAGGCGTTGCTCAGGAGGCGGGTGAGGGTGGCCTGTTCGGTTGTCTTTCCGGCGGGCGGAAAGGCAGATACGCCCGCCAGAAAGACAACCGGACAAGCCGACTCGATACGGCCGCACCTGAGCGAGTTTTCGGCCGGGCCCGAAAACTCGCACGGTGCAAGTGGCGTCAAGGGCCGCACCCCGAATATCCGCTGCCGACCCGCGCCAAATTCCGCTTCGTTACCGATCCCCGCCGTTGCGAACGGCACCAGCGCCGCACCCAAATCTAAAGGTACCGGCGCGACATGCAGTGCGTGCAGCACCCGCGGATGATCCCAAGTCGACTGCTATCAGCGTGGCTATAAAGTAGCTTTGGTCGCGTGCCCGAACCCTCGGTTTCCGCATCAGGCGGCTTCGACGCCTCTATCCGGCTGCATGCGCCGTGCGCCTCGTCGGGCGCAATCTTCACGTTGTGTTTGTCGGCTGCGCTTCCCGCCCGACGAGACGCTCAGGCGCCGCGTGTCAGGTTGGGGTTCGGGTCTTCTTCCGGCGCCCGTGTCTGCCTTTCCGGGCGCCGGAAGAAGACCCGAACCCCAACCTCGCTGCCGCGCGCCCCAACACGCCGCGTCAGCGAGAAAGCGCAACGAGTCAAAAACGAAGTGAATGAACGCGCCCAACGGAGGCGCACCGGCACGACAGCCGGATCAGGCGGAAAGTGCCGCCTTGATGCGGGCGCTGGCCGCGCCCATGTCGGTTCGCCCAGCGGCCTTCGCCTTGACGATCGCCATCACCTTGCCCATGTCCTTGACGGACACGGCGCCGGTGGACGCGATTGCTTCCTTGATCAGCGCATCGACGTCGGCGTCGGAGAGCTGCGCGGGCAGGTAGACCGTCAGCAGTTCGATTTCGGCCTGTTCCTTGGCCGCGAGGTCAGCGCGTCCGCCCTGCTCGAACTGGGCGATCGATTCCTTGCGCTGCTTCAGCATCTTTTCAATGACGGACAGCACCTGCGTGTCGTCGAGCGCGATGCGTTCATCCACTTCGCGCTGCTTGATCGCGGCCTGCAGCATGCGGATGGTGCCGAGACGCTCTTTTTCGCCCGCGCGCATGGCGGACTTCATGTCCTCGGTGATCCGCTCCTTGAGGGAGGTCGTGGTCATCGATGGGGAGTGCGTCGTCGCGGTTGGAGCGAGAGTTCGATCAACCGCAGCGCGGTCGATCGGGCCGACGGCTCAGAAATTGCGAACGCGGGGCGCGGACGTGAAGTCGCGGGTGCTGCGCTTCTGGTGGCGCTTCACGGCAGCCGCCTTCTTGCGCTTACGCTCCTGCGTCGGCTTCTCGTAGAATTCGCGGCGACGAAGTTCCGTCAGCACGCCGGCCTTTTCACACGCACGCTTGAAGCGGCGCAGGGCGGCATCGAAGTATTCGTTCTCACGGATGCGGACGCTGGGCATCGAAACCTCGTCAATCGGTCAAAACGGCTGGACGGCCGGCCAGTGGCCTGGGCGCCAGTCATCGAATCGTTGTTGGACAGCCAGCCGGGTCCCGAGGGACACACGGCCAGTAAGGGACCGCGAATTCTAGAGATCGCGGCGGGGAATTGCAAAAGTAGCGCCGTCCGGTCCCCTGCCTGACCGTTCGGCAACCGGGCTTCGTCCGTCACTGTCACAGGCACTGCGAGCGACCACATGCGGGTTCTGGGGATCGAGACCTCCTGCGACGAGTCGGCCGCCGCCGTTTATGACGGCCGGGCCGGCCTGTTGGCGCACGAGCTGCACAGCCAGGTTGCCCTGCACGCGACGTACGGCGGGGTCGTGCCCGAGCTCGCCTCGCGCGATCACCTGCGTAAGTTATTGCCGCTGCTGGAAAAAACGGTCGAGCGGAGCGGCGGCCGACAGGCGCTCGACGGCATCGCCTATACCAGCGGCCCGGGACTGACGGGGGCGCTGCTGGTCGGTGCCGCCGTAGCCCGGAGCATCGCGTATGCCTGGGACCTGCCCTGCATCGGTGTCCATCACATGGAAGGGCACCTGCTGGCGCCGCTGCTCGAGCCGGAGCCGCCGCAGTTCCCGTTCGTGGCCCTGTTGGTCTCCGGCGGCCATACGCTGCTGGCCCGGGTCGAGGGCGTCGGCCGGTACGAACTCCTCGGCACGTCGCTAGACGACGCGGCCGGCGAGGCCTTCGACAAGACCGCGAAGCTGCTCGGACTGGGGTATCCCGGTGGACCGCAGCTGGCCGCTCTCGCCGAACAAGGGCGGCCGGGCGTGTTCCGCTTCCCGCGCCCGCTGACGGAGCGTCCGGGACTCGATTTCTCGTTCAGCGGCCTGAAAACGGCGGTGGTCGTCGCGCTGCGCAACCACGGCGAACTCGATCCCCAGGCGCGAGCGGACGCCGCCCGCGGTTTCGAGGAAGCAGTGGTCGATACGCTCGTGATCAAGTGTCAGCGGGCGATCGACGCGACAGGCGCCGCTACGCTGGTCGTGGCCGGCGGCGTGGGCGCCAACCGGCGGTTACGCGCGCGCATGCTGGCGATGGGCGAGCAGCGGGGGGTCCGGGTCGTCTATCCTCGCGCCGAGTTCTGCACCGACAACGCGGCGATGATCGCGCTGCTCGGGGAACTGCGGCTCGCCGCAGGCGAACGCGACGATTTTTCGATCCGTGCCCGTGCACGTTGGCCGATGACGGACCTGGTGCCGCCCGCGCCAGCCGCGTGAGGCCAACCGCACCTGGCAAGGCGCGTCAGGCAATGCGGATCACGCGAGCTGGAACAGACTTGAACCGACCTGCCCACCCGAGCGAACAGACGGCAACGATGGACACCATTTTCCTGACCGGCCTTACGGCCGACTGCATCATCGGCATCTGGGACTGGGAGCGGAAGATCAAGCAGAAGGTCGTGATCGACCTCGAGATGTCGACCGACATCCGCAAGGCGGCCGCGAGCGACCACATCGACGACACGCTCGACTACAAGAAGGTGTCGAAGCGGCTGCTGCAGTTCGTGAGCGAGTCGGAGTTCCAGCTCGTCGAGACACTGATCGATCGCATCGCGCAGATCATCGTCACGGAATTCGACGTGCCAGCGGTCAAGGTCCGCTTGAACAAGCAGGGCGCGCTGCGCGGGTCGCGTGATGTCGGTATCGTCATCGAGCGTCGACGCGAAGATTACCAGAGGCCGTGATCACCACCCCGGTCTACGTCGCGGCGGGCAGCAACGTCGCGCCGATCGAAAACCTGCGTCGTGCGCTCGACGTGCTTGACCGCCACTTCGCCCCGCTGACCGTGTCCCGCGCGTATGCCAATGCCGCCGTCGGCTTCGATGGCGACGATTTCATCAATCTCGTCATCGGCTTCCGGACCGGCCTGGCGGTCCACCAGGTGCTCGAACGACTGCACGAAGCCGAGGCTGCGTGCGGACGGGAGCGTGGCGCACCGAAGTGGGCGCCGCGAACGATGGACCTCGACGTCCTGTTGTTCGGCGACACGGTCTGCACGGAGCCGGGACTCACGCTGCCGCGGCCAGACCTGCTCAGGCGTCCCTACATGCTGGGCCCGGCCGCGGAGATCGCGCCCGCTGTCGTGCATCCGATCGAGCGGCGCACGCTAGGTGAACTGTGGCGGGGCATGCAGGCAACGCAAACGCACGCGATGCGGCCAGTGGAGCTGGAGTGGGTGGCCGCGCGCGGCGATCAGCAATGATGCGACTAGACGCTGCGGCCGCCGTCGACGGCAAGGACTTGCCCCGTGATATAGGGCGCTTCCGCCGCGAAGAACCAGGCAGTGCGCGCGATGTCGTCGGGCGAGCCCGTGCGCTTCAAGGCGGTCTTCGCGATGATCTCATCCTGCAGGGCCGGGTCGAGCCCGCCCTCCGGCCACAGCACGGGACCGGGTGCGATGGCATTCACCCGCACTTCGGGCCCGAGCTCGCGTGCGAGCGATTTCGTCAGCATGATCAAGCCGGCCTTCGCGGCCGAATAGACCGGATGCGCTTGCAGCGGCCGCAGGCCGTGGATGTCCGCGAGGTTCAGGATCAGGCCGCGGGTCTTGCGCAGTTCGGGCGCAGCCGCCTGCGACAGGAACAGCGGTGCACGCAGGTTGGTGCCGAGCAGGTCGTCGAACTGTTCCGCGGTGATCGTGCCGACAGGCGTCGGCATGAAACTCGACGCGTTGTTGACCAGGATGTCGAGCCGGCCGAAGCGGGCAAGCACATCGGCCACGAGAGCCGGCAGCGCGGCGACGTCGAGCAGGTCGCAGGCGAATGCCGCCGCGGAGCCGGCACGGATCGCATTGAGTTCGCCGACCAGGCTGTCGGCCTCGTCGCCCGATGTGCGGTGATGCACGGCGACCGACGCGCCACCGGCATGCAGTCTGCGTACGATGGCCTCGCCCAGTCGACGGGCTCCGCCCGTCACCAGTGCGCAGCGTCCAGCCAGCGGAAAGTCAGCAGCGTTGCTCATGTGTTTGCGTTGCGGTGCAATGTCGTGGGGGGGCGAGCGTGCCGGGTTCCTTCGATACGCGGGCCCCGCAGCACGATACCTCAGCCTCTTCGGGCTGTCCGCGAGAAAGGATTCCCACGCTCATGACCGTTCCGCTGGACCTGCCGGACCTGACTCCTGACGAGGCGGCGCACAGCGCAGCACTCATGCAGCGCATCCGTGCGGTCATCGATGCCGAGGGCGGCTGGATCGGTTTCGACCGGTTCATGCAGTTGGCGCTCTACGAGCCCGGCCTGGGCTATTACAGCGCCGGAGCACGCAAGTTCGGCGCGGCGGGCGACTTCATCACGGCGCCCGAGGTGGCGCCGGTGTTCAGCCGCTGCCTGGCGACACAATGCGCCGAGGTGATTCGCAAGCTGGGACCGCAATCACGGTTGCTCGAGCTGGGGGCGGGCTCCGGCGCGATGGCCGCGGAACTGCTCGCCGAGCTCGAACGGCAGGATACGTTGCCGGCCGAATACTGGATCCTCGACCTCAGCGCGGACCTGCGCGAGCGCCAGCGCGCAACCATCGCACAAATCGTTCCCCACCTGGCGTCGCGCGTGCAGTGGCTCGACTCGCTGCCCGACGAACCGTTCACCGGCATGATCCTGGCGAACGAAGTGCTCGACGCGCTGACGTTCGAGCGCTTCGCGATTCGCAATGGTGAGGTCAATGCGCTCGGCGTAAGTTCGGATTTCGGGCAACTGCAGCTGGGCGAAGTGCGGGCCGCCTCGCGCCTGGTGGCCACCGTGCGCAAGATCGAAGTGGACGCTGGCGCTGCGCTCCCGGATGGCTACGAGTCCGAGGTGTGCACCGGCCTGGCGCGGTGGCTCGAGTCGATCGCGTATTCGCTCGAGCGTGGCGTCGTCCTGTTCATCGACTACGGCCTGCCGCGGCGCGAGTATTACTCCGTCGAGCGCACGCGCGGCACGCTGCTCTGTCATTTCCGGCACCGCTTCCACGAAGACGCGCTCACTCGCGTCGGCCTGCAGGACATCACTGCCTGGGTCGACTTCACGGCCGTCGCCGAAGCGGCGCAAGGTGCGGGGTGCGAAGTGGCCGGCTACACGACGCAAGCGCATTTCCTGATCGGCTGTGGCCTCGGTGACTTCGTCGCCAACGTCGAGGGACTCGAACTGGTCCAGCGCCTGAACCTGTCACGCCAGGCGATGGTGCTCACGCTGCCGGGTGAGATGGGCGAGCGCTTCAAGGTCATCGCGTTGTCGAAGGATTACGATTCGCCGCTGCGAGGCTTTGCGACGCGGGACCTGCGGCACTCGCTCTGACCCTCGCAGGTGCTGCTGCACGCGGGCGGTGTCGAACGCCGTCGCGCAACGTCGAGCGCACTCAGCGCCCGCGTACCTTCTGGATCGCCGCAACCCGGGCGACGCGCAGCGCCTGCGCAATGGCGGGCCCTGCCAGCTGCTTCATCACCTCGGCGTCGAGCTTGACCGCTGATGCGGCGCGGAAGCAGTCGCGAAAGAACTGCGCCTGGGGATAAGGTCGTGCACGCAGCTCCGGACCGCGCCCGCGGGCATCCGCTTCGCAGGCGAGCAGCACCTTGTCGAACCGCTCCGGGCGACGGAACGCATCGGTGGCCTCCAGCACCCCGAGCACCGTGGCATCGCCCATCTCTGCCGCGCGATGGATGCGCTGGTGCTCGCGCGACACCAGTTGCCCAAGCTCGCGGTAATCGGTGGGGACCTTCAACCGCTCGCACAACTGGCCGATGACGTCGACGCCCAACTGCTCGTGACGGATGTGGCTCGGCCACTGGTCCGGCGGCGTGACGCCCTTGCCGAGGTCGTGCACGAGCGCCGCGAAACGCACCGTCGTGTCATGCGACAACTCGCACGCAACGTCGAGCACCTGCAGCGTATGGATGCCGGTGTCGATCTCGGGATGCCACTTGGCGGGCTGCGGCACGCCGAACAGGCGGTCGATCTCCGGGAACAATGCAGCGAGCGCGCCGCACTGGCGCAGCACGTCGAAATAAACCGTCGGCGTCCTTTCGCCCAGCGCACGCTCGGTTTCGACCCAGACGCGCTCGGCCACCAGCGCCTGCAGTTCGCCGGTGCTGACGATTTTCCGCATCAGCTGCATCGTTTCGGGGGCGATGGTGAAGCCGAGCGGTGCAAGACGTGCGGCAAATCGCGCCACGCGCAACACGCGCAGCGGATCTTCGACGAAGGCGGGCGAGACGTGGCGCAGCACTCGCGCTTCGAGGTCACGACGACCGCCGTACGGATCAACGACATCCGTGCTGCCTTGGTCGCCCCCGTCGTCAATCGACTGCGCCATCGCGTTGATCGTGAGGTCGCGTCGCGCGAGGTCCTCCTCGAGGGTCACGTCGGGCGAGAAGCGGGTCGCGAAGCCGTAGTAACCGGCGCCGGTCTTGCGTTCCGTCCGGGCCAGCGCGTACTGGTCGCCGGTCTGCGGGTGCAGGAAGACCGGGAAGTCCTTGCCGACGGCGCGGTAGCCGAGCGCGAGCAGGTCGTCGGGCCGTGCGCCGACGACCACGTAGTCGCGTTCGGTGAAGGGTCGGCCGAGCAGCGTGTCGCGCACCGCGCCACCGACCAGATAGGTTTTCATTGCTGAATCGTAGCTGAGTTCGCTATGGCAGGTGGATGTACGGGTCGGGATCCGGTTTCGATTCCGACGCCCGGAAAGGCAGACACGGGCGTCGGAATCGAAGCCGAATCCCGACCTGACATCACGCGCCTGAGCGACTCGTCGGGCGATACAGCACTGACCAAGGCGGGGCTGCATCCCATGCCCGACGACTCGCACGGCGCATGTAACCTGATACGACAGGACTCGGAGCAGCTGGTCAGTTCTCTCGCCAATTCCAGCGTGTAGTGCTCGGTCACCGAGATTCTGGGTTGGGCGGAACGCCCAACTCCGATGCCGACGCAGCGACAAAAGTCCGAGGTCGATGGCGGCGATCGCGGCAGTTGGTCGGGGCATTGCGGTTGGATGCTGCGATCCGAAGCTCTCGACGCTGCATACACTGTGTCGCAGGTGGCCGGTCCGGGACTTGTCCTCGAGCGCGTGTCTGCCTTTCCAAGCTCGGGGACAAGTCCCGGATCGGTCGCCTGCAACCAGCGCCTTTCCAAGCCAGCTTCGCTAAGCTCGCCGCATGCACCTGCACCGCCTGCGCATCGCCGCAATCGCCTTCGCGACATTCGCGCTGAGCGGCTGCTATGTCCTGCAGGCGGCAGGTGGCCAGGCCGAGGTGATCCGTCGCAGCGAACCGATTCCGCAGGTGCTGGCGGACCCGTCGACGCCTGCGAAAACGAAAGAAGGATTGCAGCTGGTCGAGGCAGCACGCGCCTTCGCGATCGACGAACTCGCGCTCCGCGACGGCAAGAGCTACCGTAAGTTCGCGGACATGGGCCGCCCCTACGTCGTGCACAACGTCGTGGCCACGCCGGAATTCTCGGTCGAGCCACGCCGCTGGTGCTTCCCGATCACGGGCTGTATCGCCTACCGCGGCTATTTCGACGAGCAGCGCGCGCGTGCCTACGGTCTGAAGCTGTCGATGCGCGGGGACGACGTGAGCGTGGGCGGCGTGCCGACATACTCCACGCTCGGTCACCTGCCCGACCCGGTGTTCGGCTCGATGCTGGGCTGGCGCGACACGCGTCTCGTCGGCACGATCTTCCACGAGCTGGCGCACGAACGGCTCTACTTTGGCGACGACAGTGAAGTGAACGAGGCATTCGCGAACGTCGTCGAGGACGAAGGTATCCGTCGCTGGCTGCAGCAGCAGGGCAGGGCAGGCGAGATCGCCACGCACGAGACAGCGATGGCGCGACAGAAGGAGTTCGCGGCCCTGCTGCGTGATGCGCGCCACCGGCTCGCCCAGCTTTACGCGTCGGGCCTGCCGCCCGCAACGATGCGCACCGAAAAGCAGCGCAACTTCGGCCAGCTCGAGTTCCGTTACGAGCAGCTACGCGCTCACTGGGGCGGCTATGCGGGGTACGACGGCTGGTTTGCGCGTCCGCTCAACAACGCGCACCTGGCGGCCGTTGCGACGTATGAAGATTGCGTGCCGGGACTGCGGCGCACGTTGCAGGCGGCCGGCTCGCTGCCAGCGTTCTACGAGCAGGTCGAATCGACTCGTCAGCTCAGCGTGCAGGAGCGCCACGCCGAGCTGTGCGGCGCGACGCCAGCATCCCGCTAGTGACCCGCTGTGAGTTGCTGTTCAACCAAATGCCCGCCGACCGATGCCGTTCAACGCCGCTGCAGGTAACGAGGCAGCACGCTGCGCATTGCCGTCCGCTCGATCCCGAGCTCGGCGAGCCCGTCGCAGTCGCAAGTGGAGTCGAGCGTGGCCGACAGGAAATTGTCGGTTGAGAACGGCTTGCCAGGCACGAAGTCCATGACGGCAGCCTGCACGCGTGAGACGGCGCGTGGCAGGGGAATCACCTTGCGCTTGAGTCCGAGGTAGTGGGCCGTCAGGCGCACGATGTCGCCGAGCGTCATCGCGTCCGGACCGCACAGCTGGAAAGTGCGCCCGGCGACGTCTTTGCGCTCGAGGCACTGGACGAACGCATCGGCCACGTCGCCGACGTAGACCGGTGCGAACTTTGCGTCGGCGCAAGCGAGAGGCAGGACGCCCGGCGTGATCTTGAGGATGCCGGCGAAGTTGTTGATGAATGCGTCGCCCGGGCCGAAGACGACGGAGGGCTGGAAGATCACGTGCTCCGGCGAGCCCGCGGCGCAATGCTCGCGCACGTAGTCCTCGGCGAGGCCTTTCGATTTCAGATAATGACTTGGTCCGCGCTGCGAGTCGGCCCGCAGGCCGCTCATGTGCAGGTAGCGCTGGACGCCTGCGGCACGGCAGGCGCGCACGCATTTCTGCGGCAGTTCGGTGTGCACGCGGCGGAACTGTTCGCCGTTGCCGCGTCCGAGCCCGGTCTCGTTGAGGATGCCGACCAGGTTGATGACGACGCTGCAGCCCTGGAACTCGTCGTTGAGCCGCTGCTCGTCGTGCACGTCGGCCGCCACGAGACGCACCGACGGCAGCACCTGCAGCTCACGGTGCCTTGCGGGGTCGCGCGTCAGCACCTTGACGTCGTGGCCTGCGGCACCGAGTCGCGCAACGATTTCCTTCCCGATGAACCCCGTCCCGCCGAGGACGCAGACCTGCAATGACATGTGCCCTGCGCCTCGGGGGTGTGAACCGCTGGTTCAGCGGATCGGGATCACGAGCATCGCATTGCCCCGGCGGATTTGCAGCACGAACGCTTCCTGGCCTTCGGTGGCCTGGTTGAACTCCGCCACGGTGGCGACACGCACGCGGCCGACGGCGAGAATCACGTCGTTCGCGCGCAGGCCGCGCTGGGCGGCTGGACTGCCGTCCGCCACGGCGCGGATCACGACGCCGTTCGGACTGTCGGCCAGGTCCGCGCCTTCGAGGCCGGAATGCGTGCCTGCTGCCTTGGCCTCGGCGGCCGCGTCGCGTTCGCTGACCGTCGCCGTCACTCGTCGCGGCTTGCCGTCACGCAGCAGCGAAAGGTCGACCTTTTCACCGATGCTGAGCAGGCCGATCGAGTTGCGCAGGCTGCCCGCGTCCTTGACCGGGCGGCCATTGACCGCCGTGATGACGTCGCCCGCCTTCACGCCCGCCTTCTCCGCTGGCGAGCCATCGACGACCTGCGACACCAGCGCTCCCTGCGTGGTGTCCGGCAGGCCCATGCTCTGCGCGATTTCCGGCGCCAGGGTCTGGATATTGACGCCGAGCACGCCACGCTTGACCGAGCCGTACTTGATCAGCTGGTTCATCACGATCTTCATCATGTTGGACGGAATCGCGAAGCCGATGCCGATGTTGCCGCCGGTGCGCGAGAGGATGGCGGAGTTGATGCCGACCAGCTGGCCACCGAGGTTGACGAGCGCGCCGCCGGAATTGCCGGGATTGATCGACGCATCCGTCTGGATGAAATCCTCGTAGCCTTCGGGGTTGATGCCCGAGCGGCCGAGCGCACTGACGATGCCGGACGTCACCGTGTGGCCGAGGCCGAACGGGTTGCCGATGGCGACGACGAAATCGCCGACTTCGGCGCGATCGGAATCGGCGATGGGCAGGTCGACGAGGTTGCCGGCCTGCACCTTGAGCACCGCCACGTCGGAGCCAGGATCGGCGCCGACGACCTTCGCCTTGAGTGAGCGGTTGTCGAGCAGTTGCACCGTGATGTCCGTGGCGTTCTCGACCACGTGCGCGTTGGTGATGATGTAGCCGTTCTTTGCATCGACGATCACACCCGAGCCCGCGCTCTGGAATTCACGCTGCCGGGGCTGGTTCGGCACGTCGAAAAAACGGCGGAAAAACGGGTCGTTCATCAGCGGGTTCTGTTCCTGGACCGTGCCGCGGGTCGCGATGTTCACGACGGCCGGGGTGACGCGCTTCAGCATCGGGGCCAGCGACGGCACCGGCGCCTCGCCGACGACCGCCGGGAGCTGTGCGCCGGCGATCGAAGTCCAGCTGGCGAGCACGAAAGTGGCGAGGCTCAAGGGAAGCTTCATGGGCAATGGATTCCTGAGTATTGGCTGGCGTTGCTGCCCGAGGCGGCGCGGAGTCTAACAGGCGACTTTTCTGCCCTGCGTTCCGTCCGGACACGCTTGGGACTGTCAACGCCGTCTTGAGTTCCGCGGGACGCGCCGACCAGCCATGTGGGAAAGGCTGTGGATATCGTGTGCGGGGACGGTGCATTCCCAGTGCAGGATCGTCAACACAAGATGTTGTGTTCCCGCCGCAAAATACCTCTTGACGGGGATGTCGTTTAGGGCATCCCGGGTGTTTTCAGTGGCGGTCTTGTAAGTACCTGAAACACAAGTGAAAAAACTTCAGGCAAGGCGGTTTGGAACGGACGAAATCAGCAGTTGACGGGCGTTCGGACGGTGCATAGTCTTGCCCCCCTGACCCTAGATGTTGTGTCCGGCACGAGTGTCCTTCAGGGGGTTCCTGGACACTCCGAGCAGACCGCACACCCTGGGTCGGTCGGGTTTTGCTGTTTGCGCCAGGGTTTGGCGTGGGCCGCCGCCCGGAGGGGGAAGTATTTCCATTTATCTGCAGCCACCGAGAGCCCGGGAGCCGTGTTGCCGCAATGAGCACCGCCGTGAAATTGCATTCATCTGATGCGCGCAGCATCCCGTTCCAGGAAGCGTCACTCGACATCTGGGACAAGAAGTACCGTCTTTCCGCCAAGGATGGGACGCCGATCGACCGCTCGATGGACGACACCTATAAGCGTGTTGCCCGGGCCCTGGCCGACGTGGAAGCGCCCGAGGTCCGCGAGACCTGGAACGAGCAGTTCCTGTGGGCGTTGCGCCGCGGCGCGATTCCGGCGGGACGCGTCACCTCGAACGCCGGCGCGCTGGAACACAAGCCCGCCACGTCGACGATCAACTGCACCGTGTCGGGCACCATCCGCGACTCGATGGACGACATCCTCGGCAAGGTGCACGAGGCGGGCCTCACGCTGAAGGCCGGCTGCGGCATCGGCTACGAATTCTCGACGCTGCGTCCGCGCGGCGCGTACGTGTCGGGGGCGGGCGCCTATACCTCGGGCCCGCTCTCGTTCATGGATATCTACGACAAGATGTGCTTCACCGTGTCGTCGGCCGGCGGTCGTCGCGGCGCGCAGATGGGCACGTTCGACATCGGACACCCCGACGCGATGGAGTTCATCCGCGCCAAGCGTGAAGCGGGCCGGCTGCGCCAGTTCAACCTGTCGCTGCTGATCACCGACGAGTTCATGAAGGCCGTGCGCGAAGACAAGGACTGGCAACTCGCCTTCCCGGTGCGCGAAGCCGAGATCGTCGGCGAAGACACCGCCGACCGCAGCAAGTTCCTGTGGCGCGAATGGCCGGACACGTCCAACTACGTCCACAACGACGACGGCCTGGTGCTGTGCAAGGTCTACAAGACCCTGCCCGCGAAGCGCATGTGGGACGTCATCATGTCCTCCACGTACGATTTCGCCGAGCCCGGCTTCGTGCTGATCGATCGCGTCAACGAGATGAACAATAACTGGTGGTGCGAGACGATCCGCGCCACCAACCCGTGCGTCACGGCGGACACCCGGCTCGCGACGCAGTACGGCATGGTGCGGATCGGCGACCTCCATGCCGCGCAGGCGTCGCTGGAGGTAACCGTCGATCGGCGCGCTCTCGGCCACAGCGAACGGGGCGTCGAAACGCGCAGTGCCGTGCCGGCATTCATGACGGCGTCACGCGCTCCCGTGTACCGAGTGACCACAGAAGATGGCTACGAGATCAAGGCCACCGAGTGGCACGACTTCTACACCGAGCGCGGCAAGATCAAGTTGCATGAGCTCAAGGCCGGGGACCGACTGCTCGTGCAGTCCGGCAAAGGACGGTTTGGCAAGGAAGGCAGCGCCGAACTGGGCGAGCTGCTGGGGTTGATCGCCGGCGACGGGCACTTCACCAATCGCGGACGCGGCAAGGAAGCTGTCGTCGTGAATTTCTGGGGCGAAGATCGGACGCTCGCGGAGCGTGTCGCGGCCTACATGAATGTGCTGCTGGCGCAGGCCAACATCAATGTGAGCCGCAGCTACAGCGTCCACCCGGTCGCGGTGCCGGATCGCAACATGGTGTTCCTGCGGTCAGTGGCCGTTGCCAGGGCGTTGGCACATTACGGGTTCACGGCGGCGACGAAGCATCAGGTTCCCGAGGTCGTGTGGCGCGGCTCGGAAGAGTGTGTCCGTGGTTACCTGCGCGCGCTGTTCCAGTGCGACGGTACGGTCAACGTCTCTAGCCGCAGCCAGAGCTGCTCGGTGCGACTCGCATCGAGCCAGCCCCGCCTTCTGCGGGACGTGCAGCAACTGCTCGCCAATCTGGGCGTGTTCAGCCGCATCCGGGCAAGGCGCAAGGCGGCCGAGCGGTCTATGCCGGATGGTCACGGTGGCCATCGCCTTTTTGCCTGCCGCGCCGACCACGAGCTGATCATCGACGGCGAGTCGCGCGACATCTTCATGCGCGAGGTCGGTTTCCTGCTGTCTCGCAAGAACGAGCGCTATGCGCTATGGCGCGCCGGCAAGGCGCTGCGCAAGACGCAGCGCTTCGCTACGCGAATTGCCTCGATCGAATACGTGGGCGAAGAACCCGTGTTTGATACGACACAGGCCGACCACAACACGGTGATTTTCAACGGTATAGTCACCGGGCAGTGTGGCGAACAGCCGCTGCCGCCGTACGGCTCGTGCCTGCTCGGCTCGATCAACCTGACCAACTTCGTGCGTGACCCGTTCACGGACGAAGCGCGCTTCGACTGGGAGGAATACCGCCAGGTCGTGCGTGTCTTCACGCGCATGCTCGACAACGTGGTCGAGATCAATGGCCTGCCGCTCGAGCAGCAGCGCAAAGAGATCCTGAGCAAGCGTCGCCACGGCATGGGATTCCTGGGGCTCGGCTCCACGATCACGATGCTGCGCATGAAGTACGGCTCGCGCGAAGCGGTCGGCTTCACCGAGCGCGTGTCGAAAGAGCTGGCGATCGCCGGTTGGGAAGCAGGCCTGGCGCTTGCCGACGAAAAAGGCGCCGCGCCGATCATGACGGAAGAGTTCGTCGTCACGGCCGAGATGCTACGCAAGCGCCCGGAGATGGTCCGCGATGGCATCAAGGCCGGCGACAAGCTGCCCGGCCGCGTGCTGCATGCACGTTACAGCCGCTACATGCAGCGGGTGGCCGAGGTTGCGCCGGAGCTCGTCGACAAGCTGGCGCAGCGGGGCTCGCGCTTCACTCACCACAGTTCGATCGCGCCCACGGGCACGATTTCGCTCTCGCTGGCCAACAACGCCTCGAACGGCATCGAGCCGTCGTTCGCACATCACTACTTCCGCAATGTGATTCGCGAAGGCAAGAAATCGAAGGAAAAGATCGACGTCTTCTCGTTCGAGCTGCTGGCCTACCGCGAGCTGATCAATCCGAACGCGATCCCTGGCGGCAGCACGGCGGCCGACCGGCTACCGGACTACTTCACGACTGCCGACGACATCACTCCGCGCGAGCACGTGGATATCCAGGCGGCCTCGCAGAAGTGGATCGACTCGTCGATCTCGAAGACCGCGAACGTGCCGACGGACTACAACTACGAAGACTTCAAGGGCATCTACCTCTACGCGCACGAACAGGGCCTCAAGGGCTGCACCACGTTCCGTTTCAACCCGGAAGCGTTCCAGGGCGTGCTGGTCAAGGAAGAGGACCTCAAGAACACGACCTACGTGTTCACGCTCGAGGACGGCAGCGAAGTCGAGGTCAAGGGCGATGAGCAGCTCGAGTACGACGGCGAGATGCACACTGCCGCCAACCTCTACGACGCCCTGAAAGAAGGCTACTACGGCAAGTTCTGAGCGAGATACAGCACCGATGAGCGCGCACAAGATCGAGAAGAAGATCACGAAGGTCCGGGTGGTCAAGCCCGGCGAGAAGGAAAAGGCCGAGGCTGAGGCCGCGGCCGCAGCGAAGGCCAGGGAGCCGGTCGCCGACCCTCGCGGCTCGAACATCATCCGGATGCACGAGAAGCTCGAGCGTCCGGAGGAATTGATTGGCTCCACCTACAAGATCAAGACGCCGGTGTCGGATCACGCGATGTACGTGACCATCAACGACATCCTGCTGAACGAAGGCACCGTGCATGAGTCACGCCGGCCGTTCGAGATCTTCATCAACTCCAAGAACCTCGACCACTACCAGTGGATCGTCGCGCTGACGCGCATCATCTCGGCGGTTTTCCGCAAGGGTGGCGACGTCACGTTCATGGTCGAGGAGCTCAAGGCCGTGTTCGATCCGCGCGGCGGCTACTGGCAGGCCGGCGGCAAGTTCATGCCGTCGATCATCGCCGAGCTCGGCCACGTGATCGAAAAGCACATGCAGAAGATCGGCCTGCTGCGCAAACCCGAGATGGACGAGCACCGGCTCAAGCTGATCGCGGACAAGCGCAGCGAGTACGAGGCCCAGCAGAAGCAGCAGGACGCTTTTGCCAAGGCGGACTACCCGCAGGGCGCGCAGCTGTGCCTCAAGTGCAGCACGGCGGCGGTTGTCATGATGGACGGCTGCATGACCTGCCTGAATTGCGGCGACTCGAAGTGCGGCTGAGCCGCCGGGTCGACCAGACGAGTTGAGCAGAAGAGACTAACCCGACTCCAGGATGGAGATGTGAGCAAGGGCGAGGACAGGTAGTCCTCGCCCTTTTTTTAACTACGCGGCGGGCGCCAAGGAGTCGCGGGCTCGGTTGCAATGAGACGCGAGTCCTCGAGCGCCGCCGTGCGGTGCACGGTGATGGCCTGGTAGGCCGGATTGCTCACCAGCGCGAGAAATGCCTCTTTGGACGGATATCGGACCAGCAGCGCTAGGTCCCAGCGCTCGTCGGGTGGCCCGAGCAGCAAGGCCTTGGGCGTCCCCTGCCAGACCACCGCGCCACCCACGGCGATCACGAACGCGACCGCCTGCTTCATGTAGCGCCGGTACGCTTCGCGACCGCTGCATGGCTCGATGTCCGTGCGGCGGCCGTAGTCCGCCTGCTCGCGATAACGGAGCAGGTTGATCATCACGACCGGTTCGCCATCGCCGATCCCGGCCAACAGTGTCCGTACGTGTTCGACGAACGATTTCATCGCAGTTGTTTGGACTGCTACAGGGCCGCGGTCTTCGCTGGCGCCGGGCGCACCTCGACAGTCACCTTCGGGATGTGGCCGTTGAACTTCGACCTGCCTTCCGATCCGATCGCTTCCACGACTGGCGTGCCGAGGTCGACGCCGACGTCGGCGGTCTCGTCGGCCGAGAACATGCCCGCTTGCGTGTGTTCGATCCGGCCCTCGCCGACCTTCTCACCGTTGACGTAGAGGGTCCCCGTACCGCCCTTGCCCGGGCCACCGCCGTCATAGGCAAAGTCGAATTTTACGGTCGCCTTGCCGGGCGCCAACGGCTTCGTCGACACGATGCTGCTCTGCTGCAGGCCGAGGAAGTTGTAGCCATAGGCCGGGACACCGTCCTTGACGTACAGCGACCAACCGCCGAACCGGCCGCCCTGCGCGAGGATCGTGCCGTTGCCGCCGCCCGCTGGCACGACCACGTCGGCTGTGATGGTCTTGGAGCGGTTCTTCACGTTGATGAACACGCCCTCCATCATGCCGGTCATGCCCTCGGCGAGCGTCAACGAGGTGCGACCCGCCATCAGGTCGGGCCGGCCGACCAACGCGGCGTCCAGCCGCTCGAACACGCGATCGTCCATCGGCAACACGTGGTGCTTCTCGGCTTCGCGAAGGTAGAGCGCCTGCAATTCCGCCAGCTTCTTCGGATCCTTGGCGGCGAGGTCGTTGGCGAGACTGAAGTCCGACCGTACGTCGTACAGCTGCCAGGCCGAGTTGTCCTGCAGCGGACGGCGTGGCTTCGCTTCCCAGGGTGCCCGGTGGATCTCACGCGCGAACCAGCCGTCGTGGTAGATCGCGCGATTGCCGGCAATCTCGAAGTACTGCGTGGTGTGGCGCTCCTTCGCCTTGGCATCGTCGAAGCTGTACAGCAGGCTCGTGCCTTCCATCGGGATCTGCGTCACGCCGTCGACCACTTTCGGTTCCGGCAGGCCGATCGCCTGCAGGATGGTCGGGGCTACGTCGATCACGTGACCGAACTGGGTACGGATCTCGTTCCTCGCCTTGATGCCTTTCGGCCAATGCACCACCAGGCCGTTGCGCGTGCCGCCGAAGTCCGAGGGCACCTGCTTCATCCAGCCGAACGGCGAGTCGAATCCGACGGCCCAGCCCGCGGCCATGTGCGGGTACGTCTCGGGTCCGCCCCACTGGTCGATACGCTTCAACATGTCGGGTACGGTTTCCTGCACCCCGTTGAAATAGGTGTATTCGTTGAACATGCCGTTCTGGCCGCCTTCGCCGCTCGTGCCGTTGTCGCCGGCGATGTAGAAGACGAGCGTGTTGTCGGCTTCCCCCACGTCGTTGAACGCGGCGAGCATCCGGCCGATCTCGTGGTCGGTGAATTCGACGTACGCGGCAAACACCTCGGCCTGGTGTGCGAAGAGGCGCTTTTCGTCGGCCGAGAGCGTGTCCCAGTCCTTGATCGCGGGCGGCTTCGGCGCCAGCTTCGTTCCCGCAGGCACGATCCCCAACTGGATCTGCCGGGCCAGCGATTCCTCGCGTAGCTTGTCCCAGCCCTGGTCGAACTTGCCCTTCCAGCGGGCAATCCATTCCTTGGGCACGTGGTGCGGCGCATGCGTCGCACCCGGCGCGAAGTAGACGAACGCGGGCTTGTCGGGCGTCAGCGCCTTCTGGAACTTGATCCAGGCGACCGACTTGTCCGTCATGTCGGTCATGAAGTGGTAGTTCGGATCGTCCGGCAGCTCGACCTGCGTGGTGCCGTCGTAGAGGTACGGCGCCCACTGGTTGGTCTCGCCGCCGATGAAGCCGTAGAACTTGTCGAAACCCTGGTGCGTCGGCCAGCGATCAAACGGGCCGGCAACGCTCGTTTCCCAGGCCGCGGTTTCATGCCATTTGCCGAAGGCTGCCGTACTGTAGCCGTTGAGTCGCAGCGTTTCCGCGACGGGCGCGGCTGCACTCGGAATCTGGCCGGTGGCGCCCGGTACGCTGGTTGCCATCTCGGTGATGAATGCCATGTTCACCGTGTGGTGATTGCGTCCGGACTTGAGCGCCGCTCGCGTCGGCGAACACAGCGCCGTGGTGTGGAAGTTGTTGTAACGAAGGCCGTCTGCGGCAAGCCGATCGAGTGTCGGCGTGCCAACCGGGCCGCCGAACGGTTCGGCGACGCCGAATCCCATGTCGTCGACCAGGACGATCACCACATTGGGCGCGCCCGCGGGCGCCTTTACTTCGAAGCGCGGCGGCGCCTTGATGTTGCGCGCGTCCACTTCCTTGTAGAGCGGCCGCGCCGGTTCCGGGACCGGCAGGATCGTGCGGTCCAGGTTCGTTTGCGCCACCGCGGGGCCGATGCCTCCCAGTGCCATCGCCCACGTGGCGGCACATACGGCGAACTTTGCTGCAGCGCGGCTTCTCTGACTCATGTAACAACCCTTGTGCAATTTGATCGCGGACGACGCGGCAAGCAGGCAGGACGCGCGGTGCATGCAGCGCGGGGATCGCACGTGAGCATACCCAGAACTGCCGTGACCAGATACCGCCACTTTGGATACTGGCGACAATCTGCAGCGGAAAACCTGACAGTTTGAGACAAAGCGTCGATCGCGGCAGGCAATCCAGGCCGGGTCCGGCCAGTTCAGTCAGCGTGATCGTCGTGTCGCAATGCGCTGGTTGCCATGCGCCAACCGCCATTCGCGTGGCGACATCCCTGTCCAGCCACGGAATGCCCGTGAGAATGCCGTGCCGTCGGAATACTTGAGCAGTGCGGCAATTTCGCCGACGGGCATGTTGGATTCCCTCAGTAGCCGGCGAGACACGTCGCAACGAGCTTCATTCACCAGGGCCTGCAGGTTCGTGCCCTCGGCCTGCAGTCGCCGGTGCAGCGAACGACGGTTCTGCGAGAACAGCCGAGCCATCTGCGCAGTCGAGTCCGCGCCGGCGACGACTGTCGTACGCAGGGCTCGCCGGACACTTTCCGAGAAGGTCAGGTCGCTCGCCGCGTCGCGTTCCTTGACCAGTCGCAACAGGACGGCCTGCAGTGCCGGATCGTGACCTTTGATCGGCTCATCGAGCCACCGCGCGGCAAAGTAGAGCGCAGCATGGTCGGCGTTGAATCGAAGCGGGACGCCGAAGTACCGCTGGTAAGGCGAGAGATCCGCCGGTCGGCTGCGCGTGAACGAAACCCGGAGCGGGTGCCATTCGGGTCCGCAGATGCTGCGGAACACGGCCATGCTGATCGCGAGCGCCCCATCGTAGATGGGCGCTGCGTCGAAGCTGCCGGCGTGATAGATGCCATAGCAGTAGCCGACCTCCTTCGAATTCTGCCCGACCAGGTACGAAACCGCGCCGCGATCGTGGAGATGAGCGTGCAACTGCAGGCCCTCCAGAGCCTCGCGCAGCGTGCGGGCGTTCCGCATCAAGTAATAATTGAGGCCTAGCATCGACGGCGAGAAATGCTGCGCGATCAGCAGGCCAAGATGCGGGCAGTGCGTCTCGGCGACGCACGCCTGAATCAGGTGACCCAGGGCATCGAAGCTGATCCTGTTTTCGGCATCTTCAAACTGCCGTTCGACCAGGCCGACCTTGGCCAGTATTCCCGCTGGCTCGACGCCGAAATCCCGCAACAGCCCCGGTATGGGCTGGATGGGGCCGATGCGAATGTCGCCGTCATTGGCCGGACCGTTGCCAGGCCGCGTCGTTGGTCGTTTCTGCCTGGTCCCACGTTTCTTCACTGGCATGCGGTACCGCTGCTTGATGGTGCGATCCCGGGTGTTCGGGGCCCGCCTTGGAGTCTGTCTCAAAACGTCAGGTCGGGCGAGCCAAGTCCTTCTACGCTGCTGCCCAGCTAAGGCTGGCACTGCACCAGCGATAGACCGACCGGGCAGGGCGGCGGGCGCGCCTGCAAGACTTTTCCTCGGAAATGACACATGGCAAATCTCATGGCGGCGTCGACGTTCGTCTGTGCTGCGGTTGGGATACTCGCGACGATTCCCACGAAAGCGATGGCGGACGGCGCGCCGGACGATTGGCAATGGGGCCTGACAGTTTACGCATGGCTGCCAAGCATGACCGGCGACTCGTCGTTTCCCACGTCCCCTGATGGCGGCGGGTCGTCGATCGACGTCAGTGGCAGCGACATCGTCGATGCCCTGAACTTCACGTTCATGGGCATGCTCGATGTGCGCAAAGGTCGCTGGGGCATGGCAACGGACGTCAATTACCTGGACCTGGGCGGCTCCAAGTCGGACACGCGAGCCTTGAGCATCGGTGGCAATGATTTGCCCGCGAGTATCACCGCCAACGCCAACCTCGACGTCGAGGGCTGGGTCTGGAGCACCGTTGGCACGTATCGCGTGGCCGAACAACAAGGCTATTCATTCGATGTTCTTGCAGGTGCGCGACTGCTCGACCTCAGCCAGACGCTGAAGTGGCAACTCGATGGCGACATCGGCTCGCTGCCGCTGCCTGGGCGTGAAGGCCGCAGTGAACTCAGCGACAGTCTCTGGGACGGAATCGTCGGCGTCAAAGGGCGGGTGACTATCGGCGCCGAGCGCTCGTGGTTCGTGCCGTACTATTTCGACATCGGCACCGGCAGTTCCGATCTCACGCTGCAGGCGATGGCAGGTGTCGGGTACTCGTTTCACTGGGGCGAGGTCACCGGTGCATGGCGTTACCTCGACTATGAACTGGAGTCCGGTTCCCCCATCCAGTCGCTGACGCTCAGCGGGCCGGCGATCGGCGCCACGTTCCGCTTTTGAGTTCCACGGATCCCAGGCATTGCTTGCTTCAGGCGCGTCATGGCACACGCCGTGGCTGCGCCAGCTTGGCCTTCATCTTTCCAAGGAAATCCGACGATGACAATCATGCGCACTAAAGCGGGGCCAGTGACGTCGTGGGTGCTGGCGCTCGCTTCGTTGCTCCCGGTGGCAGCACTGGCGCAGAACTCCAGCGTGGATCCAGAGGCTGCCCGCATCATGAAGCGGATGACGGACTACGTCGGCAGCCTGCAGACGTTCGGATTGGTCACCGCCAGTACCATGGAGGTGGTGCTGGTGAATGGCCAGAAGATCCAGTTCGACAGCGGTACCAAGCTCACGGTGCAACGTCCGAACAAGTTTCGGGCCGAAAGAACCGGCGACGTCATCAGCCAGTCGCTTCACTACGACGGCAGACAACTCACGCTCTTCAGTCCGGACGAGGGGTACTACGCAACGGCGCCGGCTCCGGGAACGATCGATGCGATGCTGGACTTCGCGCGCGACTCACTTGATGTCATCGCACCGGCCGGCGACCTGTTGATGAAGGATTCGTATGCTCGACTGATGATGGACGTGACCTCGGGCTTCGTCGTCGGCAAGTCCATTGTGGGCGGCGTGCGCTGCGACCATCTGGCCTTTCGCAGCGCGGACGTCGATTGGCAGATCTGGATCGAGGACGGCACCAGGCCCCTGCCGCGGAAATACATCATCACCACGCTGGACGTGGCAGGGTCGCCGCAGTTCGACGTCCAGATGAACAACTGGACGACGGTACCGGACGTCAACGCGAAGCAGTTCGAGTTCGCGCCGCCACCGGGTGTGACAAGAATCGAATTCATGCCGCTGGCACCGAACGGGAGTAACCCATGACCGCATTCCGCAAGCCTGGGCTGCTGAGCGCATTCTTTGTACTGCTGTTCCTGGCCGGAGCAGCACCTCACGCGCCGCTCGGCGTCAATTTTCCTGGCGAGGCGCAAGCCATCGTTGGTCGGCCGTTGACGCCCGTGAGTGTCGCGGGGGTTGCCCGGCGCACTGCCGTGCGGACGACAGCCGTCGTGGCAACGACAACCACAGCCAGCGCAGCGAGCGCACAGTCGGCTACGGCACAACAACAGGCGGCTACAGCGCAGCAACAGTCGGCGACGGCACAGCAGCAGTCGGCCACGGCGCAACAGCAGGCAGCTGCAGCGCAACAGCCGGCCGCGGCGCCTTCTGATCAGGCCTTGCCACTCGGCACGGTCGTGGCGGCGCTGCCTGCGGGATGCAGCCAGACGACCTCGGGTGGCGTTCAGTTCTACAAGTGCGGCGCGAATTACTATCGCGCCGTGTTCCAGGGCAACAATCTTGTGTATGTCACCGCGAAGCCGTGAGCGCCCACTACATGACATCGAACATCGACACCCGTATTCACAACCGCCGCGGCCTGGCCTTCGCCTGTGCCGTTCTTGCCGGCGCCATGCTCGTTGCCACGTCGCCGTGCGTCCATGCGCAAGCGCAGCAAGGCGACGCGAAATCGATCCTCAAGGCCTCGGCCGATTACGTCAGCAGCCAGAAGACGATCGAGCTCACCTTCGACAGCGACATCGAGGTCATCACGCCGCAGATGGAGAAGATCCAGTTCACCAGCTCCGGCGAGGTACTGTTGCACCGTCCGGACAGGCTTCGAGCTCATCGGATCGGTGGCTACGCGGACGTGTCGCTGTTCTTCGACGGCAAGACTGCGAGCGTATATGGCAGGAGCATCAACGCCTACGCGCAGTTCGACGCCCCTGGCAACGTGGACCAGTTGATCGAGGCCCTGCGGGCAGGCCATGGCGTCGCGTTGCCGGGCGCGGACTTTCTGCTGACGCAGGCCTACGACGTCCTCGTAGCCGGCGTCCTGGAAGCCAAGCACATCGGCCGCGGCGTAATTGACGGGGTGGAATGCGAGCATCTCGCCTTCCGCAACTTTGATACCGACTGGCAGCTCTGGGTGGAAGCGGGCGCGAGGCCCATCCCGCGCAAGATGGTAATCACCAGCAAGACCTTGAGCAGTGCGCCGCAGTACACATTCCGGATCAAGAGTTGGAAGACCGGATTCGAACCCGCCGCGGCTGCGTTCACGTTCGTTCCGCCCGCCGGAGCGGAAAGGATCGGTGCCGATGCGCTCATCGGGCTCGACGAGCTGCCACCAGAAGCTCCCACAGGAGGTAGTCCATGACTCGTCTCGCTCGCAAGTCCGTTCTCATGTCTGGCGCGGCCGCCGCATTGTGGCTGTGCAATGGTCAAGTCTCGCCAACGCAGGTAAACGTCATGGCCACGGCAGAGGCCGTTGTCGGCGCGCCGGTGACGCCGGTGAGCTACGCTGGCGTGGCTCGACGCTCCACTGTCGGCGTGGGCGCGCCTGGAGTGGGTGTTACGCCGGGTGTCGGAGTCGGTGCACCTGGCGTTGGTGTAACGCCTGCACCGGGAGTCAATACGCCCGCCAATCGCGGAGGACCTGTAAACAGGGTCGGCGTTCGCTGACAAGTTACCCGTGAGCCCAACTGCGACTGGTGCGATCGTATTTGCTTGCACCCTGGCCGGCATGCTGCTCGGCATGTGGCTGCGCAATCGCTTGCCGCCACATCACTTGGACAGCGATACGCAGAGTTCGGTGAAGGAGGTCAACGGCCTGATTGCGACGATGACGGCCCTGATACTCGGCCTGGTGACGGCGTCTGCGCAGGACTCGTTCACAAAAGTCGGGGCTGCCGTGGAGCACACGGCTGCGGACGTCGTCGCACTCGACCGTCTGCTGGCCCGCTTTGGGCCTGAGACGACAGAGATCCGCAGCACGCTCAGGCGCGCGGTAGACCAGCGCTTGAAGGTGATCTGGGTAGACGAACCGGGTGCAACAGTCGCGCAGATCGGCGAAAACCCGGTACAGGAGTTCGAGCAGATCGGCGCCATGGTCGCTGGCTTGGAGGCGCAGACGGTGAACCAGCAATGGATAAAGTCGCGAGCGCTGGACTCGACCGAATCGCTGCTCGCGGCCCGCTGGGGCATCTTCGCCGGGCGGGCATCGGCAATTCCGGACGCGTTCCTCGTGATCATAACGTTCTGGCTCGCGGCCGCTTTCTCGGGCTACGCATTGTTCGCTCCCCGCAACCGCACGATGACGGGAATTCTCGTCGTCAGCGCCTTCTCCGTCGCCTGCGCGATCTTCCTGATCCTGGAACTCGCCAGCCCATTCGAAGGCCGGATTGCGGTGTCGGGGGATCCGCTGAGATTCGCACTTGCTCACCTCGGTCAATGACTCACTGGCAGCGCCGTGATGAACGGAATGGCCGCTAGTGCGCCCCTAATGTTTGCGATTGACCGACACCCGCGACGCCCTTAGCCAGTCACGCGAGCGACGAGCCGACGCACCCATGGCGCGACGATCGTTACGGTCGGGAAGGCGACCGGCCACGTCGTCGCGCAGCTCTTCAGCCATTGCGCCGTGAACCCCGGATCCAGTCCCCGGGCGGTGGCCAGGACGAAAGCGGAGACGATGGCGACCATGATGGCGGACAGCATGGCGCCGAAGACGATTGGTGCAAAACGAGCGGGGATACGCATTTCATTCTCCTGTGGTGATGACTGATCGCTGCGGGCGTTGGCGAGCGGTACTGCGTTTACGACACGTAGAGGAGTCGGGCGACCCAGCCGGCGGCATAGAGCCCGAGGCCGAAGATCGTGTGTGTGATGAGGCTCTGCAGTCGCGCGGCAGAAGGGCGCGGCGTGCGACGGGCGGCCATGCCTGCACCCATGCCGGGTTGCATGATCAGGAAGGGCGCCGCCACGGTGCCGATCCCGACGAGCAGCGCGGGCCCGATCGTCGGATGACGGACCCACGCCAGGCCCCACACGGCAAGCAGCAGGCCCGCGAACGCGATACCGATCAGGTAGTGGGCGACCCAGCCAA
The DNA here is from genome assembly GCA_963743995.1 of uncultured Gammaproteobacteria bacterium. Classification (GTDB taxonomy): domain Bacteria; phylum Pseudomonadota; class Gammaproteobacteria; order Steroidobacterales; family Steroidobacteraceae; genus RPQJ01. The sequence goes on from CAVUSC010000027.1 coordinate 102,340, forward strand.
TGACGCGCTCGCCCTGCACGGCCGGGGAGGCGGCAATCGAATCGTGGCGAAACTGTCCACGAGCCAAGTGAGCGAACCAGCGTCCAACCAACCCGTAGTTGGGCAGCGGGATGGCGAAAGCGTGTTTGCGGGCGATCGCCCAGAGGTCCATCAGGGCCGTGGCACCCACGCCGATCAAGAGCGCGTAATCGAGATAATCCATTCCTTTCCTCCCAACTGCTTGCCATTGCGTGGCACAGGTGGCACTGTGCCACTTGAAGTCAACTTGAGGTCAAGGGGATGCGATACCTGGACATCGCCGCGGTGGCGCAGCAGTCCGGCGTGCCTGCTTCGGCGCTGCGTTACTACGAGGAAAAAGGCCTGATTGCCTCGGTCGGGCGGCGGGGCCTGCGGCGCCTGTTCGATGCTCGCGTGCTGGAACGCCTGGCGTTGATCGCACTGGGGCGAGCGGCCGGCTTTTCGCTCGATGAAATCGCCGCCATGTTCACCCCGGACGGGCGTCCGAAGATCGATCGCAATGCGTTGGCGACCAAGGCCGACGAACTCGACCGCACGATCCAGCAGTTGAGTTCGATGCGCGACGGGCTGCGACACGCGGCCGTCTGCCCCGCGCCGAGCCACATGGAGTGCCCGTCGTTTCGTCGCCTGATGCGGGCAGCGGCGGGGGCGCGAGGCGACGGCAACAAGGAGCCACCGCCGCGCGGACGGCGCAAAGGTTCGCCGTCGAAGGCAGCCTAGACGTTGCTCACTGCAGCGCGTCGATTCCCAATGCCTTGAGCACGTACTTCTCGTAGACAGGCGTGATCGAGCCGGTCTTCACCTTGCGCAGGAAATACTTTTCGAAGGCAATCTTGGCCACATGCACCCACTTGCCCTCGCGCGCCCAGGTGACATTGCGCGGCGGTATCTGCGGCAACGCGACGAACGCCGCGCCCGTATCACCGAAATCGGCGAGGCAGATCGCATTCCACGTGCCGCGCGCTTCTGCGGGCTGTCCGGCGATGTCGGCCGCAATGTTTTCGCAGATCGCGTGCACCATCGACTCGATCATGAAACCGGTCTTCGGTGCGCCGGTCGGCACTGTCGTGACCTCGACCGGGGGGATGGCCACGCAGACACCCGCGGAGAAGATATTGCGGTGCTTCTTGCTGCGCTGGAACTCGTCGATGACGACGAAGCCACGCGGGTTGCAGAGTCCGGCGACGCCGGCCACTGCGTCCACGCCCTTGAACGCAGGCAGGATCATCGACCAGCCGAACGGCAGCCTGTGCTCCTTGCGGACCGTGCCGTCTTCGCCGAATTCAGTCGCATTGACGATGCCCGGTTCCACCGAGGTGACTTTCGCATTGGTCACCCACTGGATGTGGCGCTGGCGCAGCGTGGACTCCATCAAGCCTTTGCTGTCGCCGACACCACCGAGGCCCATGTGGCCGATGTACGGTTCCGACGTCACGAACGTCATCGGAACCTTGTGGCGCAGCTTGCGCTTGCGCAGGTCCGCGTCGACGATCATCGCCATCTCGTAGGCCGGGCCAAAGCAACTCGCACTGGCGGCAGCGCCGATCACGATGGGTCCGGGCTGCTGCAGGAACTCCTGGTACTTGCCCCATGCTTCAAGTGCGTGCGCCTGCGTGCAGATCGAAACGGTGTGGCCATTCGGGCCCAGGCCCGGGACCTCATCAAAGGCGAGCTTCGGCCCCGTGGTGATCGCCAGGTAGTCGTAGGGCTCGTCCGTGCCGTCCTGAAAGACCAGTTTCTGGCCATCGGCATCGATGCTCGCCACGAACTTCGGAATCCATCGCACATCCTTGGCCGCGAGCGGACCAGCCAGATCGACTCGCGTCTGTTCTGGCTTGCGCCAGCCCACGGCGACCCACGGATTCGACGGAGTGAATTCGAAGTAGGGCGAACTGCCAACGAGCGTCACTTCATGGTTCTTGCCCAGTCGCTTCTTCATTTCATAGGCGCAGGCCACGCCGCCGAGACCCGCTCCGAGGACGATTACTTTAGCCATGCTCATTCCCCCTGCCGCGTACGGCGTCGATTGCCTTTGTCTGGCGTCGCCACCGGGCTGTGTGTCAGGATAGTATATTAGAGAATACTAAATTAGGCAAGTCTGTTGGATTCTCGGTGGCAGGCGTCGACAACCTGTTCGATCAAAACTCTGCCGAGCATTCGAGTCGCGGCAGCGCGATGGTCCCTGGCTATGACAACGACCACGAAGGTCAAAGAACCGGGCCGCAACCTAAGGTTGAGGTTTGACCTGAATTTCCGAGAGCCGATTGATCAGCCCTGGTCGCACTCGTGGGCGAGTTCGAGGGTCCGGAGCTTGCGGTACAGCGTGCGCTCACTCAACCCGAGTGCCTTGGCCAGCTCGCGCCGGCTGCCCCTGTGGTTTCGTACGGCAGTACGCAAAGCCGCGTGTTCCGCCATGGCCAGCGGCGAGCCCGTACGCTCCTCTGCCTCGATCTGCTGCGGCTGGACTCTGCCGTCTGTCTCGAAGGACTCCGGCAAATGCCGGATGTCGATGGCGCCATCCCCGGCGAGAAGCGACGCCCGCTCGATGACATTGCGCAACTCGCGCACGTTTCCAGGATATCGGTAGCGCTGCAGTGCCCGCCGGGCCGCAGGCGTCAGACCGGCAGTCGTTGCCTGCAGTCGATGCAGCAGCGATTCGGCCAGCAGCAGGATATCCACTGGGCGCTCCCGCAGCGGCGGAACCGTGATCGGGAACGTGCTGATGCGATAGTAGAGATCGGGCCTGAACGTTCCTGCATCGACGAGTTGACGCAGGTCACGATGGGTCGCCGCGACGAGCCGGAAGTCGGTCCGCTGCATTTCGGTGCCGCCGACTCGGCGAAACAGTCCCGTCTCGAGGACGCGCAGCAGCTTGACCTGCAGCGACAGCGGGATGTCTCCGACCTCGTCGATGAATAGAGTGCCGCCGGCCGCGGATTCAACGAGCCCTGGCTTGCGCGAGGCCGCGCCGGTGAATGCGCCACGCTCGTGTCCAAAGAGTTCGCTCTCGAACAGCGTCTCGGCGAGCCCCGCACAGTCGACGACGACGAATGGCTTGTCGGCACGGCGGCTGAGTTCGTGCACCGTGCGTGCCATGACTTCCTTGCCGGTGCCGGTCTCGCCCAGCAGCAGCACCGACGTGTCGGTCGGCGCCACGCGTTTAATCGACTCGAGCGTCCGCAGGAAGGCGGGATCACGGCCGACAAATCGATCTGCACGACCGGGTGTCGAAAGTTTGTCGACGCGCTCCATGTAGAGCGTGATCGTTCCCCTGTCGTCGCGCAGCGGCGTGATCTCGACTTCGACGTGCTCGGGGCCTTCCGTGGTGTGGTGCACGTGTACGCATCGTTCGGCACGTCCGCTTTCCCTCGCCGCCTGCAGCGGACATGACTCGCCACGACTGTCGCACGGAGCGTCATAGCCGTGCGAGACCTCATAGCAATGCCGACCGACGGCATCGGCTGCGGAGTGTGCGCCGCAGCAGCTCGCATAAGCTGGGTTTGCTGCGACGATCCTGTACTCCTCATCGAGCAGCAGACGGCAGCCGGGTAGCTGATGGATCAGTGATGCCAGTTCGGCAGTCGGTCGGGTCGGGAGTCTCATGCCCTGTCATCCGTGGCGGTCGTATGCCACGAAGTATGACGTTCGTGACAGTGAATCCGCGTCGTGGACAACCACGAGCTCGCTAAGTCCTTGATGTCGGTGCAGTCGTTCTCGATGGTCGACATGGCACGCGTAATGCACCTCTGGCTCGTACAAAAGTAACGACGCCGGGAGAGGCGACCATGCGTAGATACAGATCGATTCTGGGACTGGTGCTGACCGCCACTGTTCTTGCCTTGAGCGCCTGCAGCGGCGACGATGGATCGGACGGACCCGCTGGACCGACCGGCCAGACGGGCGCGACCGGCACGTCCGGCACGTCCGGCGCGAACGGCCTGAATTGCTGGGACCTCAACGGCAATGGCATCGCTGACCTCGCGAGCGAGGACTTGAACAAGGACGGCAAGGTCGATGTCGACGATTGCCGTACCCCGACGGGTGCCTACGACCCGATCGCGTTACACAAGGGTTACTTCACCGACAACGCCTACACGGGCACGGCCCAATGCCTGAACTGCCACGGTAAGATCGGTGACGATGTCATGACGACGGCCCACTGGAAGTGGGACGGCGTTGCCTCGAACATCGCCGGCTACGAGTCCGGTATCCACGGCAAGAAGGACCTCATCAACAACTTCTGCCAGGCCGTACCTTCGAACGAAGCCCGGTGCACGGAGTGCCACATCGGCATCGGCTGGAAGGACAAGAACTTCGACTTTGGCAACCCGAAGAACATCGACTGCCTTGCTTGCCATGACCAGACAGGCACGTACAAGAAGGGCACGACGACTGCGGGTGCTCCTGACCCCACTGTCGACCTGAGCAAGGTGGCGCAGAGCGTCGCGGAGAATGCGGGCGTACCGCCCCGCGCCACCTGCGTGTTCTGTCACGCCCGGGCCGGCGGTGACGACAACGTCAAGCACGGCGACATCGCCAACGACATGAAGATGCCAACACGCCTGCACGACGTGCACATGGGTACGGACGGTACCGCGAAGTTCACGTGCGTTGCCTGCCACCAGGTCAAGAAGAACCTGGACGGTGACACCATTTCGCATGGCATCGGCGGCATGGCGTTCCATTCGGTTGACGAGGGTGCGATGAAGACCTGCACCGATTGTCACGGCACGGCTGCGGGCATTCACGCCGGCACGACCGTGCAGAACATCGTGCAGTCACACACGACGCTGGCGTGCCAGGTGTGTCACATACCGGTGATCGCGAAGAAGACATCCACCATGACCGACTGGCGTTGGGAGCAGGCAGGCCTCGCGGCAGCGCCCTCGACCTGTGCGCCGGCTGATCCCGCCGTAACGCCGGCCCGCGCAACGTACTCGAAGCAGAAGGGTTGCTTCACCTGGAAGAACAACGTGCGGCCGACGCTGCGGTACTTCGACGGCAAGTGGAACCGCATGATGGTCAACGTGAACGACACGTTCCCGACAGGCCTGCCGGCAGTGGTGGACCTGGCTTCGCCAACGGCCACTTACCAGACGCCGGGCGCCATGATCTATCCGTTCAAGAAGATGACCGGCAATCAGCCTGCCGACAAGATCAACTACACGGTCCTGGTGCCGAACCTGTTCGGTAACGCCACCACCGATCCGGACGCCTTCTGGGTCAGCTTTGACTGGACCAAGGCGCTCGCGAGCGGTGCAGCGTACACCGGCCAGGCATACTCAACGCAGCACGTCTTCGTCGACACCGTGATGCTGCTTAAAGTCGACCACGAGGTCGTGCCTGCCGAGATGGCATACGGCAAAGACAACGCCTGTGCCGACTGCCACACCGGCAGCCAGATCGACTGGGCCGCGCTCGGATGGGCGGGTGACCCGATCAATGTGGGTGTGACGCCGCCGAGACCGTAAATTGACTCCCTGGCGTCGACCATGACGCATTGCGCCCGCGCGTGAAAGCGCGGGCGCACTTTTTTGCCGGGGTGATGGAGCGCTACGCCCTGGGGGGCTGCGCACTCTCCGCCGTGAACTCGATGGCCGGGCCTGCCTGGATGATGGCTTTGACTGCGCACTTCTCGATGGCATTCAGCACGGCTGCCTGCTGTTCGTCATCGAAGCGCTCCGGAAACGCCACCGTCGTCACGAAGCGTGCCGGTACGAGGGGTTGACCCGCCTTGGCCACGATGCGCAGCGAGATCGAGATACCGGTGTCGTCGACGCCCAGTTCGCGGCAGGCCTTCTTCGCGTACACCCCGGCACAGCCGGCGAGCGCCGCATAGGTCGACTCGAGTGGATTCGGCACGCTGCCATCGGTCGAATACTGGTAGCGATGATTCCTGCTCTGGACGTCAATTTTCGTCCCCGCCTGCAACGTCATCTCGAACACGTGCGCTCTCCTTACTTTGACTGCCGCGGCTTTGGCGCGGGGCAATAGATTTCCTGCAGCAAGGCCATGACCTGCATCACGGGACCGGCGGGCAATGAATAGAAGATCGACTGTGATTCACGACGGGTTTCGACGAGGCCCGCATCGCGCAAGAGCGCGAGGTGCTGCGACAACGCGGACTGACTGAGATCGACGCGCTCGTTGAGTTCCCCCACCGACAGGGGGCCCTCGAGCAGGCTGCACAGGATCAGGAGCCGTTGCTCGTTGCCCAGCGCCTTCAGGAAGCCGGCGGCCTCACCGGCGTGCGCATGCATGTCTGCCATCCGGGCCACGTCGGGTTTGAGCCCCGCCAGGGCCGCGCGCGGGGCAGGATTCGAACGAGTTTTCATGCAACTATATTAGCAGCGTTGCCTAATTTAGCAACTTCTAATATTATGACTGCAGATCGCCGGTTCCGACACTGGCCCCTCCCAAGATCCCCCGGCAGGAGAAACTGTATGAACATCGACCGCGCCGTCATGGCCTTCGCGGGCACCGTCGTCCTGATCAGCCTGGCGCTCGGCCTGTGGGTGAGCCCGTATTGGTTCTTCCTGACGGCATTCGTCGGCTTGAACCTGCTGCAGGCTTCGTTCACGGGCTTCTGCCCGCTTGCCCTCGTGCTGCGCAAGCTCGGCCTGCAGTCGGGCAAGGCATTCTGAAAGACGGATCGACCAGGGAAGCCGGCCATGCCAATCGTGCGCGATTATCAAATCCTGATGTTTGCCGCCGCGGTTGCAGGCGCCCTGGCGGTCGCCGGCTGTGGTGACGGCAGTGAGACATCGAAGGATGTGGCCGCCCGAACCACCAACCTGGTCACCATCGAGGTCGGCGCAGAGACAGCGGCGGCGGAGATGCTGTTCGACGGTGTGGTGGAGGCCGTGAACGAGGCGACATTGTCCGCGCAGACGGCCGGGCGCGTGGCGGAAGTGCTGGTCGACGTCAACGATACGGTCAAGGCCGGTGAGCTGCTCATGCGACTGCGTGCGACCGAACAGGTGGCGGGCCTCGGCCAGGCACAGGCTGCGCTGCAGGCGGCGACTTCGCAGGACGCGCAGGCTCGCGCCCAGTTCGACCGCATTCGCGACATGTACGAACGCAAGGTCGTCGCACGCTCCACCTACGACGAAGCCGTGACCGCGCGCGACGCCGCGGCCGCGAACCGCGCGTCGGCGCAAGCCGCCGTGGAATCGGCGCGTGAAGGCGTGGCATACACCGAGCTGCGGGCGCCGTACGACGGCGTCGTGACGGCGCGGCGCGTGCAGACGGGCGAAGCCGTCGCACCGGGAATGCCGCTGTTGACGGTATCGGCGCTGGGAGCATTGCGCGTGCTTGCGGAGATTCCCCAGAGCATGGCGGACCCGGTCCGTTCCCTCCGGCAAGCCCGCGTATACGTCGGCAACGAGACCATCGGTTCGTCCGCGGTGACGATGTTCCCTGCTGCCGATCCGCAGTCGGGCACGTTCCGCGTGCGGATAGACCTGCCGGAGACGGGCAAACCGCTGTCGCCCGGCATGCACGCCAAGGTCGGATTCGCCACTGGCGAAGCCAGTCGCACGCTCGTGCCCCGCACCACGGTCGTCGAACGCAGCGAGCTGCGTGCCGTGTACGTAGTGACGCCGGAAGGGCGCGTGGTGCTGCGGCAAGTGCGCCTCGGACGTCCGCTCGGCGACAACATCGAAGTGATTGCCGGGCTCGCGCGTGGCGAGCGGGTTGCCGCGGATCCAGCCGCCGCCGGCATCGAGGCACGAACGGTCGCGGCCAAGACACATGAGTGACAAGCTCGGGTTCAGCGGCCGCGTCGCGCAGGTCTTTCTCGGCAGCTCGCTCACGCCGCTGCTCGGCCTGTCGGCCTTGCTGCTGGGCTTGTTCGCGGTGCTGGTCACGCCGCGCGAGGAAGAACCGCAGATCAACGTGACGATGGCCAACGTGATCGTGCCGTTTCCCGGTGCGAGCGCGCAGCAGGTCGAAAGCCTGGTCGCGACGCCGATGGAGAAGGTCCTGGCGGAAATTTCCGGCGTCAAGCACATCTACTCGGTTTCGCGGCCGGGCGCCGCGGTGCTGACGGTGCAGTTCGAGGTCGGCGAGGAGCGCACGGCGGCGATCGTCCGGCTCTGGAACGCGATTTACTCGAACCAGGATTGGCGTCCGCCCGGCGTCGGCATCGGCCAGCCGCTGGTGAAGCCGAAGGGCATCGACGACGTGCCCATCCTGAGCCTGACGTTGTGGACCAAGGACCCGCAGCGGGGCGGCTACGACCTGCGGCAAGTCGCGCATGCGATGGAATCGGAAATCAAGCGGGTGCCCGGCACGCGCAACGTGTACACGATCGGCGGGCCCGACGAGACGGTGCACGTGACGCTGGACGCGCAGAAACTCGCGAGCCATGGCCTGACCGTGAGCGAGCTCGCCGGGGCGCTGCAGGCGGCGAATGTCGCGCAGCATGCAGGGGCGCTGGTGACGCCGCAGGGCGTACAGCCCTTGCAGGCGGGGGAGTTCCTCGCGTCGCGCGATGAAGTCGCGCAACTCATCGTCGCCATGCGTGACGGACGGCCCGTTTACCTCACCGACGTTGCCTCGGTGCAGCTCGGCCCTGACCAGCCGGAACAATACGTGACGTTCGGTACCGGTCCTGCCGCCGCGTCGAGAGGCATCGAGTTCGATGGCACGTCCCCGGCCGTCACGATCGCAGTCTCGAAAAAGCCCGGCGAGAACGCGATCGACGTCACCGACGCCGTGCTGCAGCGCGTCGAGCACCTGCGTGGCACTTACATCCCAGACGGGGTGGAAGTCACGGTCACGCGCAACTACGGCGAGACGGCGAACGACAAGGCCGTCAAGCTGATCCAGAAGCTCGGCTTCGCGACGCTCTCGGTCGTGCTGCTGATCTGGCTGGCGATGAGCTGGCGCGAGGCGATCGTCGTGGGCGCCGCCGTGGTCATCACGCTGGCCGCCACGCTGTTCGCTTCGTGGGCCTGGGGTTTCACGATCAATCGCGTGTCGCTATTCGCGCTGATCTTCTCGATCGGAATCCTCGTCGATGACGCGATCGTCGTGGTCGAGAACATCCACCGGCACATGGGGTTGCACCCGGGCGAATCACTCATGCAGCTGATTCCCCGCGCCGTCGACGAGGTGGGCGGACCGACGATCCTCGCGACGTTCACCGTGATCGCCGCGTTGCTGCCGATGGCCTTCGTCAGCGGGCTCATGGGTCCCTACATGAGCCCGATCCCGATCAACGCGAGCATGGGCATGCTCATTTCGCTGGCGATCGCGCTCGCGTTCACGCCCTGGCTGTCGCAGAAGCTGCTCGCCCATGCCCCGGTCTCGCACGCCGACGAAGAACAGGCCGAGTCCCGGCTGCACCGGTTCTTCGAACGAGTGATGTCGCCGTTCCTGCGCGGCGACGACGCCAGGTCGCACCGTCACAAGCTCTACCTGGGCACGCTCGTTGCCATTGGCCTGGCCGTCTCGCTGGCAGTGGTGCAATGGGTCGTGATGAAGATGCTGCCCTTCGACAACAAGTCGGAGTTCCAGGTCGTCCTCGACATGCCCGAAGGCACGCCGGTGGAGGAAACGGCCCGCGTGCTGGATGAGCTCGCGCGCGAAGTCGCGAAGCGACCCGAAGTCACTGACTACCAGGTGTATGCCGGCACGTCGGCGCCGATCAACTTCAACGGCCTGGTGCGGCAGTACTACCTGCGCAGCGGCCCGGAGGTCGGCGACATCCAGGTCAACCTGGTCGACAAGCACCACCGCGACATGAAGAGCCACGAAATCGCGCTCGAGGTTCGCCCGGCCCTGGCGCAGATCGGTCGCAAGTACGGCGGCTCGGTCAAGGTTGTCGAAGTGCCGCCGGGTCCGCCAGTGCAGGCACCGCTCGTCGCCGAAATCTACGGGCCGTTCCAGGAATCGCGGCAAGCACTCGCGGCCGAAGTCCGCAAGGTCTTCGATACGACCGACGGCGTCGTCGACGTGGACGATAGCCTCGAGGCGCGCAACCCTCGACTGGTCGTTGCCATCGATCGCCAGAAGGCAGCCTTGCTCGGCGTGAGCCAGGCAGAGGCGGCGCAAACCCTCGCAGCGGGCCTCGGCGGGCTCGACGCGACCTACGTGCAGGTGGGGCGCGAAACGTATCCGATCCCCGTGCGGCTCGAACTCGACGTGCCTGACAAGGCCGACCTGGCCAGCGTGCTGGCGCTGCGCGTTCGTTCCGGCACAGGCGCGATGGTGCCGCTCTCGGAAATCGCGACCGTGACGCAGCGAGACTGGGACAACGCGATCTATCACAAGGACCTGTTGCCGTATGCCTGGGTGACCGCCGATTCGGTGGGTCGCACCGACAGCCCGCTGTACGGCATGTTCGCCATGGTCGGCACGCTGGGTGACATGAAGCATGCCGGCCAGGAGGTCGGGCAGTTCTTCATTGACCAGCCCGACGATCCGGACCGTCCGAGCGTGAAGTGGGACGGTGAGTGGCAGATCACCTACGAAACCTTTCGCGACATGGGGCTCGCGTACTCCGTCGGCCTGGTGCTGATCTACCTGCTGGTCGTCGCGCAGTTCGGGTCCTATGCCGTGCCGCTGATCATCATGGCGCCGATTCCGTTGACGATCATCGGCGTCATGCCGGGCCACGCGCTGCTCGGCGCGCAGTTCACCGCCACGTCCATGATCGGGATGATTGCGCTGGCGGGCATCATCGTCCGCAACTCGATCCTGCTGGTCGACTTCATCAACCTCGAGATCGAACGCGGCCAGCCGCTGGCCGATGCCGTGATCCGCGCGGCGTCGGTGCGTGCCCGCCCGATTGCCCTGACGGCAGTGGCCGCCATGATCGGTGCGTTCTTCATCCTCGACGACCCCATTTTCAATGGGCTCGCCGTTTCGTTGATCTTCGGCATCCTGGTTTCGACCGTGCTGACGCTGGTGCTGATCCCGGTCTTCTACTTCAGTTACCGAGCGCGCAGTGCGGCACGAGCCGCGCGCTGATCCAGGAACGCACATGACACACATCGCCGTTCGAGGCCCTGGAGCACCGACGTGGGATCGACCGTGGCGCGCTGTACTTGCGCTCGCCATGGCGCTGACTTGCGGCCGTGCGGTGGCCGAGACGCTCGACGAAGCATGGGCGCATGCGCTGCAGCGCGACCTCGGACTCGCCGCGGTACGCGGCCAGGCCGAAGCCGCACAGCTCGATGCGGCGGCAGCACGGGCCCAGCGTTGGCCCGTTCTTGCCGTCGGTGGCTCGTACACCAAGCTGGACGATTCGCCGGCGTTCGACTTCTCGTTCACGGGTCTGCCGATCACGGCGCCCGACCTGTTCCACAACGACGAAGTCGTGCTGGGAACTGCGACGATCTCGGTGCCGGTCTTCACGAGCGGGCGCATCTCGTCCAGCGTGCGGGCGGCCGAGGCGCAGAGCCAGGGGGCGGGTGCAGCAGCCTCCGGCGCACAGGCAGACTTGAAGCTGGCGGTTGCAGACGCCTATGTCGGGGTGCTGCGCGCCCAGAAGGCGCTGGCCGTGGCCGACAGCAGCGTGGCCAGCTTCGAGGCGCTGGTGAGCGACGCCGCGAACATGTTCGACCGGGAACTGGTGCCGAAGAACGACCTGCTGGCCGTACAGGTGGCGCTCGCCGACGCGAAGCAGGCGCGATTGCGGGCGGCGAACGCCCTCGATATCGCGCGGGCTGTCTATAACCGGCGACTGGGCGAACCGCTCGACCGACCGGTCGATCTCGCCGAATCGTTGCCGGAGTCGCAGCCGATGCCCGCTGAAATCGACGCCTTGGTCGCGGAGGCGCTGCAGCGGCGGACTGAACTCGCAGCGCTCGACCGGCAAGCCGAGGCCTACCATGCCATGGCGAAGGGGGAGCGCTCGCGGGTGCTGCCGCAGCTGGCCCTGACGGGTGGCTACAACTACCTGCAGAACCAGTTCCTCGACGATGAGGAGTTCCTGTCGGCTGGCATCGGCTTCCAGTGGGCGTTGTTCGACGGCGGCCAGTCGCGCAAGCGTGCGGCGGCCCTCGATCGCAACGGCCGCGCGACCGAGGACCAGCGTCGCGACACCGAGACGCTCGTGGCCCTCCAGGTGCGGCAGGTGTGGCTGTCGCTCGCCGAGGCGCAAGGCCGCGTCAGGATGTCGGGCGCGACGGTCGAGCAGGCCGAAGAGAACCTGCGCATCGCGCGCGAGCAGTACGGCGCGGGTCTCGGCACGCAGACCCAGTTGCTGCAGGCGGAGACCCTGCGAGTGCAGTCGTTGACGAACAGGGACAACGCCCTGCTGGATGCCGGTCTCGCCCGCATCCAGCTCGCCCGCGCGATTGGTACGCTGTAGGCGTTTCACCGCAGGTTCGTCTTCCTTTAAACCTTTTCGCTCCCCGACCCATCTCACCCAGGCGAGTCCGCAACGTTTCGTCGCGTACAGGGCACCGGTCGCCGTATCCCACGAGCGTTCGGCCTCGGTGCAGCCCAGAATCCGCGCGGTCGGTCAGTCGCGACGGAACGTCGATGGGGTGAGGTCGATGAGAATCTCCGAACGCAGCCTGCAGAACCCGGCGGCCGTCACCGCCGGCGCTGCCATCGTCGTGCTGTTCGGCGTGCTGGCCATGCTGCGCCTCCCCATCCAGCTGCTGCCGGACACCAGGCAGCCGCAGCTGTTCGTCGAGGCGAACTGGCGCGAGGCGGCGCCGTCCGAGCTCGAAGAGGCGCTGATCGAGCCGATCGAGGAGGCCATGCGCGGCTTGCCTGGGCTCACCGAGATGCGCTCGGAGTCCAATCGCGGACGCGGCGGCGTGCAGTTGTCGTTCGAGGTGGGCACGGACATGACACGCGTCATGCTCGACGTGGTGGCGCGCCTGAACACCCTGCCGCCATTGCCACCGGACGCCGACGAGCCGCAGGTCTTCGGCGGCGACAATTTCCAGACCCAGAACGCCGCTTCGCTGCTGGTGCGCCCGGTGGCTGGGCATTCGGTCCCCGACATCGCAGTCCAGTACCAGCAACTGATGGAAGAAGTCGTCGAGCCCAGGCTGGCGCGGGTTCCAGGCGTGTCGCGGGTAAACCTCGAGGGTGGCAGGCCGCGCGAGGTGCAGGTGCGCTTCGACCCCCACCGGCTCGCTGCGCTGGGTCTTACGCCGCAGCGGCTGGCGCAGACAGTTATCGCGGCCCGTGACGTATCGGCGGGGTTCGCCAATGTGGGGCGCCGCCAATTCACCGTGCGCGTCACGGGCCGCGAGCCAGTCGAGGACCTTGGCAACCTGGTCGTCGGCTGGAGCGACGATCGTCCGCTTTACCTCAGGGACGTCGCGGACATCCGCACTGAACACGTCGAAGCGCGGTGGTTCTCGTACCGCAGCGGCGTGCCGGCGTACTACATCACGGCGCAGCGCACCTCCGAATCGAACACGGTCGAAGTCGTCGATGGCATCAAGGCAGCGATAGCCGAACTCAACGCCGGACCGCTGGCCAGGGAAAAGCTCTACGCCGACCTCTCCTGGGATGCCAGCGTGTACGTGCGCCGCGCCATCGGCTTCGTCCAGGAAAGCCTTGCGATCGGCATCCTGCTCGCGGTGGGTGGCCTCTGGTACTTCCTGCGCGGCCCCCGCGCGCTGCTGGTGATCGGCGCCTCGATCCCGATCTCGCTGTTCTTCGCCGTGATCACGATGCACCTGCTGGGCCGGACGCTCAACGTCGTCTCGCTGGCGGGACTGGCGTTCTCGACCGGCATCGTGATCGACGCCGCGCTGATCGTGCAGGGCAACGTGCTGCGGTTCATGGAGCAGGGCAAGGACGCCTGGTCGGCGACGGTGGCCGGCGCGTCGGAAGTCATGCCGGCGCTGATCGCGTCGATGCTGACCAGCGTCGCGATCTTCCTGCCGATCCTGTTCATGGAAGGTCTCGAAGGCCAGCTGTTCAAGGACCTCGCCATCACGATGTCGGTCTCGCACGCCGCTTCGCTGCTGGTGGCGATGACCGTGATTCCGGCCGCGAACCGCTGGGCGCTGGCGCGCGGTGTTCCCGTCGACCAGCATGCGCACTGGTGGCAGGCGATGACCCGGTTCGCCATGCGCTTGACGGATCGGCCCGTCGCGCGCCTTGGCTGGATCGGCGGCATCACGGCCGCGAGCCTGCTCGTCATCGCGCTGTTGTCGCCGCAGGTTGATTACCTGCCGGTCGCACAGACCGACATGATCTGGAACAACTTCCGGCTGCCGCCTGGCGGCAACATCGAGACGGCACGCGCCGAAATGGCGCCCGTCGTGATCGAGCGTCTGCGGCCGTACCTCGAAGGCACCAAGCAGCCGAAGGTGAAGTACTACAACTTCTCTGCGTGGGGCGGCGCGGGCGGCGTCGCGGTCGTGTACCCGGACGATCCCCGCGAGATCCCGGCGATGGTGGAACTGCTGCGGGACGAGATTTTCGTCGGTTTCCCGGACACGCGGGTATACACGCAACGCGGCTCGCTGCTGGCGGTCGATGGCGACAATGCGCGCGAGATTCGCCTCGACTTCCAGGGCGCCGACCTCGGCGCACTGATGGACGCGGCCAGGGTAGCCGTCGATGAGATCCCCAAGGCCATCCCCGAGACGTACCCGCAGGCGTTCCCGGGCCTCGAGCTGGACCAGCCGGAATTGCAGCTCGTGCCCGACGAATGGCGAATCGCGCGCTCCGGCCTCACCCGGCCCGAGGTTGCATCGGCCATCCGCGCCTACACCGGTGGCCTCTGGGCAGGCGAATACTTCGACGGCGACGACCGCCTCGACATCATCGTGAAGTCGGAGGAGTGGCATACGCCGGAAGAACTCGCGGAGCTGCCGGTCGTGACGCCGGGCGCGGGCGTCCAGACGGTCGGCGAGCTGACCGAACTGCTGCAGACGGTCGGCCCCGCGCAGCTCGTGCGCATCAACGGCCACCGCACCGTCAGTGTCAATTTCCAGCCACCCGAGGACATGACGCTCGACGAGGCCATCGGCTTGCTGGAGACGAAAGTCGAGCCGAAAGTGCGGGCCGGCATGGCGCCGAAGGTGCAGCTCACGTACGCGGGGTCCGTCAATGACCTGCACCAGGCGTTGCTCGCGATGGGCCAGAACTTCCTGCTTGCGCTGGTGATCCTGTTCGCGCTGATGGCGGCGTTGTTCAAGTCCGCGCGCGACAGCCTGCTGGTGATGGTCGTCATCCCCGTGTCGGTGGCGGGCGGCATCCTTGCGTTGCGGGTCATCGGCCTGTTCGGATTCCAGGCGCTCGACCTGCTGACCATGATCGGGTTCATCATCCTGCTCGGCCTGGTCGTCAATGCGGCCATCCTGCTGGTCGACCAGACGCGTGCCCGGGAGCGCAGCGGCGTGCCGCGCCGGCAAGCCGTGGCCGAAGCGCTGGAAACTCGCGCACGCCCGATCGTGCTGTCGACGCTGACCGCCGTGCTCGGCATGGCACCGTTGATCTTCATGCCCGGCCTCGGCGCCGAGATCTATCGCGGCCTCGCCGCGGTCGTTGCCGGCGGCATGACGGTCGGCACGCTGTTCACCTGGGTGCTGTTGCCGAGCCTGCTGCGGCTTGGTGAAGGTGCCACCGCCCCCCTCCCGTCCGTGTCGACCGACGTCACGGCCCTCGCAAGAGAACCCGCGCGATGAAGCAGTTTCCCGCCCGACGCCTGCCGTTCCGTTCGGTCGCGCCACTGGCTGCCTGCGTGCTGTTCGCTGCCGTTGCCGCGCCGCCGTCCGCTTTCGCCCAGCAGGAACGGCCCGCGCCGGTCCAGGTCGCGCAAGTCGAGCTGCGGCAACTGGCGCCGTCCGTCCGCGCGACCGGCATCGTGCGTTCGCGAGCGGCGGCTGACCTTGCCGCCGCGGTCGGCGGGCGCTTGCAGTGGGTGGCGGAGCCCGGCGCGGCGGTCAAGGCCGGTCAACTCGTGGCCCGCATCGACTCGCGCGAATTGGCGCTCGCGCGTGCGGAGCAGGCGGCGCGGGTCAAGCGGGCCGAGGTCAACCTGGTCGCGCTCGAGCGCGAAGTGACCCGATTGCGCGCGTCGGGCAATGCGGTTTCACGTTTCAACGTCGACCAGGCGCAGTCGAACCGCGACCTTGCCGAGGCGGACCTGCAGGTCGCGCGGGCGTTGCTCGCGCAAACGGACGACCAGCTGAACCGCTCGCGGCTGACGGCGCCGTTCGCTGGTGTAGTCTCGGATCGCGTGCACCGCGCCGGTGAGGAAGTCGCGCGCGGCGAAGTGATCGCACGCATCGTGAATCCCGACGAACTCGAGATCCGGCTGTTCGTCCCGTTGCGTCACGTCAAGGCCATCCAGCCCGGCCATGTCGTGGACGTGACGGCGGACCGCCGCGAATTCACGGCGTCGGTCAGCTCGATCGTGCCTGCCGGCGACCCGCGCACGCAGTCGTTCGAAGTGCTGGTCAAGGCACCGGCGGTGGATGGCCTGCTCGCTGCGGGCAATACGGTGCAAGTGCGCTTGCCACTCGGCGAGCCCCAGCGCCGGCTCTCGGTGCCACGCGACGCGTTGATCATCCGCGCCGATGGCCTCTACGTCGTCAAGGTGGATGGTGACAAGCGGGCGGAGCGCGTGTCGGTGAAGGCGGGCGTCGCTGACGGCAACTGGATCGCCGTCGACGGCTCGCTGCGCGCAGGGGACAGCATCGTCGTCCGTGGCGGTGAATCGTTGCGCGGCAATGAGAAGCTGGACATCGTCGGCGTGCTCGAGGGCGAGGCGAGGCGCGTGACCGTGGAGCACACCAAACCGTCGGCGTGAGATAACGCACAGCAAAATCTCCCCGAGCGCTATAAAATCCGGGCCCGATGCCAGCTCTTCCGGTTCGTTTGCATAGTTTCCTGTCGGCCCTTGCACTTGCTGTGGTGGTGACCGCGCCCCCTGGCATGTCGCACGCCCAGGGTTTCAGCTCCGTCTCGAGCCCAGCGCCCAGGGCTGCCAGCGCGAGTTCGCCCGGTGCGACCACGGCTGCGACCAGCGTTCCGGTCGCTACCGTGAGTCCGCTCGTGGTCGGTAGTCCAACCGCGCAGCCCGCTGCCGACGCACTTCCTGCGGCGAAAGACGTGCCGATTCTCGCCAGCGCCGCGCGGCCGCCCCCGCCCTTTGGCGGCTCGCTGGCTGTTGCGGCGCCCACCGGGCCCTCGCAGTCTGCGAGCGCGGGCACCGTGTCGCCGGCTATTCCGGCACCGGTTGCCACCGTACCCGCCCCCACATTCCCGGTAGCCGCGGCCAGCAGCACATTCAGCTCGGGCAGTGGTTCTTTCAGTTCCGTGAGTGGCGGCGCGCCAGCGCTGCCCGCAGCGCCCCCGTCCAATGCGAGTTTCGGCGCGGGCTCGTCCGCTTCGTTCGAGATGGCCGAGAAGGTCGTCGTGATCAAGCATGAACGGGTTCTGCGCCTGCTGCGCCGTGGGCGTGTGGTCGCCGAATACCCGATCAAGCTCGGGCTGAATCCCTACGGCCACAAGCAACGTGAAGGCGACTTCCGGACGCCCGAAGGCAAGTACGAGCTGGTGGCCCGCAATCCCCAGAGCGATTTCTTCCTCTCGATCAAGATCTCGTACCCGAACCGCGAAGACGCGGCCGTCGCGAGTGAAAACGGCCACGCGCCGGGCGGCCTGATCATGATCCACGGCCAGCCGAACGTGCTGAAACGCTCGGCCGAGCACTACGCGACGCGCGACTGGACCGATGGCTGCATTGCCTTGAGCAATGCCGACATGGTCGATGTCTGGATGCGCACGACGGTGGGCATTCCCATCGAGATCCGGCCGTGATGATGCGCCGGGCCGAGGTCGCGATCCCGGCGAGTCCGGCCGAGGACGACAGTCTCGTCGATGCGCGCGTCACGCCGACGGGCAGCCTCGAGAACCTGTCGCAGATGGAGGTCGACCGGCTGCTCGACACCTCGCGCGGCGGCCTCTACCCGCTGTATCGCCGGTGCTCGCTCGCGGTGCTGAACAGCGGCGGCGAGACTGACGACGCGCGCGCGATCTTCGACCGCTATGCCGATTTCGAGATCGACATCGTGCGGCAGGCCTGGGGCATCAAGCTCGAGCTGCACAATGCACCGGCAGCCGCTTTCGTCGATGGCCGAATGATCCGCGGGATCCAGGAGCACCTGTTCTCGGTGCTGCGCGACATCCTCTATATTCATGGCGAAGTCTACGAGCACGGCAGCGTCGAACTGCGCGAGACCGCGGGCATCACCAACGCGGTGTACCGCATCCTGCGCAATGCGGGCCTGCTGCAGCCGCGCGTGCGCCCCGACATCGTGGTGTGCTGGGGCGGGCATTCGATCGGACGCGACGAGTATGACTACACGAAACTCGTCGGTTACGAACTCGGCCTGCGCGGCTTGAACCCCTGCACGGGGTGCGGTCCGGGTGCGATGAAAGGTCCGATGAAAGGCGCGGCGATCGGCCACTCCAAGCAGCGCATCCAGTCCGGCCGTTACATCGGCCTGACCGAACCGGGCATCATCGCAGCCGAGCCGCCCAACGCGATCGTCAATCAGCTCGCGATCCTGCCGGACATCGAGAAGCGTCTCGAGGCGTTCGTCCGCATCGGCCACGGTATCGTCGTGTTCCCGGGTGGCGCTGGTACGGCCGAGGAGATCCTGTATCTCATTGGCATCCTGCTCGATCCGCAGAACGAGACGCAGCCGTTTCCAGTGGTCTTCTCCGGGCCGCGCGGCAGCGAGGAGTACTGGAGCCAGGTCGACGCATTCCTGGTCGGCACGCTCGGCGATCGTGTGCGCCAGTGTTACCGCATCATCGTCGGCGACCCGGCGGAAGTTGCGCGCGAGATGTTGCGTGGGATGAGTGCGGTCCGCGAGTTCCGGCGCCGCGCGAGCGACGCGTACAACTTCAACTGGCTGCTGAGAATTCCGCACGAACTGCAGATGCCCTTCGAGCCCACGCACGCGGCCATGGCCGGGCTCAAGCTGCAGCGCGACGCGCCGGCGCACCAGCTGGCGGCGGAACTGCGTCGTGCGTTCTCCGGTATCGTCGCCGGCAACGTCAAGGAATCGGGGCTGCGGCTGATCGACGAGCACGGTCCATTCGAGCTGCATGGCGACGCCGAGCTGCTGCGACCGCTCGACGCGCTGCTTGCGTCGTTCGTGCGGCAACGCCGGATGAAGCTTTCCGGGGAATACAAGCCCTGCTATCGCATCGTGGCCTGATGCTTGCCTCTCCCGCCACAGCCCAGGAGGACGCACGCAGCGCGGGGGAGGGTAGACTGTGACCCAGTACCGGACGCTGGGCGGGTGCTTCGGTACCGTGCTGCCATCGTGGCCCCGAAGAAACACCGCAATGTCTGAGCGCAAGCCGGAATCCCCCCACGGCGTGCGCGTGCCGCCGCGTGAAACGCCTCGCGCCCCGGAACGTCCGTTGTCCGCGCGCGAGGTCGGCGCACGTCGCGCCGTCAAGAAGTTCGGCGCCGCCACCGACGGCTGGGATGCCTACAACGACTGGCTGGACCGGGTCCACCAGCCGGCACCGCCTTCACGGCAGGCCGTGATCAGCAAGTCGCTTTACAGTATCGCTAGCTACAAGATCTGGGCCGACAAGGCGCGCGACGCCTTCGACAAGGCCAAATAGGCGCGAGCCCGGTCGTGCGACGCCGGTCGCGTCATCGTGTAGGACACCTGGCAGCATTGCGGCGCGGCAATTTCGATTAAAGTCCGTCTCCCGGCCCGATCCCATGGAACGACTGCTCAAGTGGCTCGACGATCTGGACGACCTCACGGTCGTATTCCGCGTGCAGGCGCCTGCAGTGATCATCACCGCGGTGCTCGTAGTGGCATTTGTCGCGGGCCTGGGCGCACTCCTGTTGTTGGGGCCGCCGGACCTGCTCGCTGCACCCTGACACGGGGACCCCATTGATGAACGACAAGGACAAGCGCCCGACCAGCGCGGACGAACTGCGGGCGCGCTTGAGTGCCGAGCAGTTCCAGGTCACCCAGCAGAAGGGCACCGAGCGTGCCTTCACCGGCCGCTTCCTGCACAACAAGGACAAAGGCGTGTACTCGTGCGTCGTGTGCGCGGCCGAGCTGTTTGCTTCCGACACGAAGTACGATTCAGGCTCGGGCTGGCCATCGTTCTGGTTGCCGCTGGCCGGCGAACGAGTCGCCACTCATCGCGACGTCTCCCACGGCATGGTGCGGACCGAAGTCACCTGCGCGAACTGCGGCGCGCACCTCGGTCACGTGTTCGAGGACGGCCCGCAACCCTCGGGCCTGCGCTACTGCGTCAACTCCGCTTCGCTCGACTTCAAGCAGAAGGACTGATCCATGCGCCGGATTTCCACGTTCGCCCTGCCGGCGGTTGCGATCGTGCTGGCCTGCGCGCTGATCGCTGGGTGCGCGCGCCAGCCGCTCCCCGCCGTTGCGCCGGACGACCAGGTGTCTGCGCTCGAGTCCACGGACCTCGTCGTCGGCCAGGGTGCCGAGGCGACAGCCGGCTCGAAGGTCACGGTGCACTACTCGGGATGGCTGTACGACCACAGCCACCCGGACAAGAAAGGCACGACGTTCGACAGTTCGCGCAGGGGCGGCCAGCCGTTCAGTTTCGTGCTCGGGCAGCAGCAGGTCATTGCTGGCTGGGACCAGGGCGTGACCGGCATGAAGGTAGGAGGCCAGCGCCGGCTCGTGATCCCCGCGATGCTGGCCTACGGCGATCGCGGCGCGGGTGGTGCGATTCCGCCCGGAGCGACGCTGGTGTTCGATGTCGAACTGCTCGCGGTCCAGCCGCAGCGCTGACGCCGCAACCGCGTCACTTCACGGCAGGATTCAGCGAGTACGTGCCCGTCAGGCGTGCTTCGGCCAGCACGTGCGGACCGATGGCATCTTTCACCTGTTGACCCGTGAACGCACCCTCTACCGGGCAGCGCACGAGGTCGGTCGCGTACAGGGTGAAGTGGTAGTGATGCAGCAGCGTGTCGTTCCATGGCGGGCACGGGCCGTCGTAACCAAGGTACTGGCCCTCCATGTCCTTGTCTCCGGCGAACCAGAGCGTGTAGTCGTTCAGTCCCTGGCGTGATCCCTGCGGGCCGCGTGGGTCGCGCTTGCCACGCGGCGTCGCGCCATCGGATGCGAAACCTGCGGGTATCTCGCTGACCGACGGTGCAATGTCGACGACCACCCAGTGCCAGAAACTGGTTCGCGGCAGGTCGGGCGGTACCAGGCGACCCTCCTTGTTCACGTCGTCCGGCCGGGTCGGGACGTCGACATCGACACACAGCAGGACCAGCGACTTGGCAGTGGAGGGCACCCCGGTCCAGCGCAGGTGCGGGTTGCGGTTGCCGCTCATGCGGACGTGCTGCACCGAGTCGGGTGCGCAGAACGCGAACTGCTCGGGGATGCGCTGGCCGTGAACGAAGCTCGATGACAACAGGTGCACGGCGGGTCACTCCTTGGCTCTATTGCGCCCGATTCTGCCATGGCCCGGCAGCGGACCGGCAGTGTTCTGGCACACTGACCGTATCCATCCAGCCGCTGGCCGCCGCCACTGCCCGAGGGTTCGACTGTGACCACTGACCCGTTTCGTCCACCCGTGCCGCAGGCCGTCCAGATTGCTGGTCCCGCGGGTGCCATCGAAGCGCGTGTCGAAGACCCTCTCGAGGCGGGGGCGATCCGTAGTGTCATCGGGGTCGTGTGTCATCCGCATCCGCTGTACGGCGGCACGATGCAGAACAAGGTCGTGCACACCGCCGCCCGGGCGATGCAGGAAGCGGGCGCGGCAACGGTACGTTTCAATTTTCGTGGCGTAGGTGCCAGCGAAGGCCAGCACGACCACGGCGTGGGAGAAATCGCGGATGCGCTGGCCGTGATCGAATGGACGCGCCGCCAGTTCGACTGTGAAGCGCTGTGGCTGGGCGGGTTCTCGTTCGGTGCCGCGACGGCCTTGCACGCGGCGGCACGCGGCGCCCGACCCGCGCAGCTCGTGACGATCGCGCCGCCGGTTGGCCGCATCATCACGGATCCCGTGCCACGTCCCGACTGTCCGTGGCTGATCGTGCAGGGCGACGAGGACGAACTCATCGACATCGCAACCGTGCGTTCATGGGCTCGCGGCTTCACGCCCGAGCCCGCATTCGCCGTGATCGAGGGCGCCGAACACTTCTTCCATGGCAAGCTCGGGGAGCTGCGGTCGGCGATCCTCGCCTTCCTGCGCTAGGGACGCTCGGCACAGGTCTGCATGAGGCGCGTTACTCGCGCGAAGGCGCAGCACCAGGCACGAGCCGCCGCCCCATAGTCGCTCTATGCGGCGGCCCCAAAACCACCGGAATGAAAAACGCCGGGGTGCGTGAGCACCCCGGCGCCATCAGCGAAAAATCGCTTCGGTCAGCTCGAGCTCAGTTCACGAACCCCTTGAGGTTCTTGAGCGGCATCACGCGGACCTTCTTGCTGGCCGGCTTGGCCTTGAAAACCATCTTCTCGCCGGTGAAGGGGTTCACGCCTTCACGCGCCTTGGTGGCGGGCTTCTTGACGACCTTCATCTTGGCGAGACCCGGAAGCGTGAAGAGGCCGTGGCTCTTCAGGCTCTTCTTGATCACCGTATTGAGCGATTCGAAAACCGAGCTCACCTGCTTCTTCGACAGGCCCGTGTCCTTCGAGACGTGCGCGAGGATGTCGGACTTGGTCGGAGCAGAGCTCTTCTTGGCTGCCATCTTGATGTATCTCCTAGTTGTGCTGCGGGCTGCGAGCCCCAGGTTAGTCTTTCAGCATGCGAAAAATACCATGAAAACTAGGGTTGTTAATACGTCGAAACCGTTTTTTACCGTTTTTTTTAGCACTCTGGCGCTTCAGTCACTGAAGAATTCGCGCTTGAACTGCACCGAGCGCCGCCCGCCGCCGCTGGCGGGCACGACGTCGATGTTGAAGACGAGGATCTCGTCGCCGCTGATGCCGACCTCGCCGATGAAGTACACGGCGGGTCCTTCCTGTACGCGACGCAAGGTGAGGTTCTTCAGCTGCCCGTTGAGGTTGTGCGCGGATGCCGACACCGTGCCATCGACCGGAGTTGCCGCGCCGCCCGGCGTTTTCGCGAGCATCGCGACGTTCAGCAACACACGGCTCGGACTGCGTTCGATACCGTAGGCGCGCGCCACCTCGGGCGTGAGCTGGTCGGTGCGGATCGCGTTGTAGTGGACTTCGAGACCATCGAAATCCTTTTGCGTGTCTTCCGACGGCCGGGCAGTCTGCGGTTGCTTGTCCAGGTCGGAGCCGCAACCGGCGCTGAGCAGCAATCCTGCCGCGGCCACCACCGCGACCGCTGCATGGCGGCAGCGTGCGGAAAAAGAGCTGTGATTCCCGGTGTCTGGAGTAGGCATTGCAGGTTTCTCCCGAACTTCGCGCGTGGGCTTGCGCAGATCTGCGGCTCGCTGCAGTCGCGCCCGACCGACTATAACGCCGGTTTCGTCGCCAGCGTAACCGCGCGTGCAAAGCAGCCGCGGCTCAGTCGGCGCCTTCGCTGGACAGGGCGCTTTGCAGTGCGGCAGGAAGCCGTGTCACGTCGTGCAGCCGCACGCGCTTGTCGCGACCGGCCTGGCCAGCGTCCAGCGACACACGGGATCTCGGCAGGCCGCAACTCTCTGCAATGAAGGCGAGCAGCGCCGCGTTGGCACGTCCATCGACGGGCGGGGCGTTGAGGCGAATCTTGAGTCGATCGCCGAGAAGCCCTGCAAATTCCGTGCGCGACGCACGCGGCTGGACGCGAACGTCGAGCAGCCAGTCCGGCCCGTCACGGCGCAGCGGGTCGGTCACGGCGTCAGGCGAGTTCAGCCGCCGCCGCGCTCATCGCAACAGGATCTGCAGCGCCTGCAGCGCGATCAGCAGGAAGACGGCCGACAGGTCGAGACCGCCCAACGGCGGAACGACGCGGCGAATCGGCGTGAGCAGCGGCTCCACCAGCCTGCTCAGGACCTGGGTAGCCGGGTTGTAGGTTGCACCGGCGAACCAGCTCAGCAGCGCATACAGCAGGACCGCGAAGAAATAGAACTGCAGCACGGTGTGCAACAGCCCATACAGGCCACCGCGCAGAATGGCTTCCAGTCCGAAGCCGCCGCCCGCAACTGCGCGCAGCAGCGCAGTCCCCGCGAACTGCACGATCAACAGCGCCACGACCGACGACGGGTCGAGGCGCTTGGCCGCCGGCATGAACTTGCGCAGCGGCAGCACCAGCGGGTTTGTGACCTTCAGGACTGCCTCGCCGAACGGGTTGCGGAAATCGGCGCGCACCAGTGGCATCAGCACACGCAGCAGGAACGCAACCACGAGCAGGGTAAGCAGCGCGTTGAGGATGAAAAGCAGGGCCTGCATGGATTGTTCCGTTCGGGTGGGTATCAGAGCGCGCCGAATTCGCGCGCGAGCTCGGTGGAGCGGTGCGCGGCGGCAGCCACCGCCGCGGCAAAAATACCACGCACGCCGGCGGCTTCGAGCACTTCGAGCGCGGCCGCGGTCGTGCCGCCCTTTGACGTCACCTGGGCCCGCAGCTCAGCCGGTGGATCCACGGCCTCGGCCGCCATGCGGCCAGAACCGCGTGCAGTTTCAAGGGCGAGTCTGCGTGCCGTGTCTGGATCGAGTCCGAGCTGTATGCCGGCGGACTCGAGGCACTCGATCAAAAGGAAGAAGTACGCCGGGCCACTGCCGGAGACAGCGGTCACGACGTCGAGTTGGGCTTCGTCGTGCACCCAGACCGTCGAGCCGCAGGCTGCCAGGATCGTCTCGGCTGCCTGGCGCGAAATTGCGTCCACCCCGGGCGCGGCGTACAGCGCCGTGATGCCGGCACCGATCAGGGCTGGACGGTTCGGCATCGTGCGGATCAGCGGTATATCGGGGCCGAGCCAGCGTGCAAGGTCCTGCAGCCGGATACCGGCGGCCACCGAAATCACGAGCGCTCGCGTAGCGTTTACCGGACCGGCAATGGCACGGGCGACCAGCGCCATCTGTTGTGGCTTCACGGCGAGGACGATGGTTCCAGCTCCGGCAATCGCGGCAGGCGCATCGGCCACTGTCGCGACGCCGTAGTCTCGCTCGAGGCGCGCGCGCTGCGAGGACTCCGTCTCGGCCACCACGATGGCCAGGGGCGGGGTGCCGCGCGCGATGAGGCCTCCGATCAGGCTGGTAGCCATGTTGCCGCCACCCACGAAAGCGATCCGTTTCGTCATGCTGGTGTTGCTCCTGCTGCCGCGTTCAGTCCGGGCGGCGTCCGAATATCGCGGTGCCGACGCGGACGATGGTCGCACCTTCCAGCACGGCAGCCTCGAGGTCATCGCTCATGCCCATCGACAGGGTGTCGAGCCGATGGCCCGCCGCATTCAGCGAGTCCATCAGTTCGCGTAGCTGCCGGAATGGCCGCCGCTGCTGCTGGATGTCCTCCGCCAGTGGCGGGATGCACATCAGTCCACGTAATCGCAGGTGGGGCAGCGCAGCGACCGCCGCGGCGAGTGCCGGGGCCTCCGTCGGAGTGACGCCGCCCTTGCCGGGCTCGTCCGCCAGCCTGACCTGCAGCAGCACCTGCAACGGTGCCGCCTGGTGCGGTCGTTGCGCACTCAGGCGCGACGCGATCCGTTCGCGATCGACGGCATGCACCCAGTCGAAGCTTGCGGCGACTTC
>CAVUSC010000028.1:0-33302 GCA_963743995.1 uncultured Gammaproteobacteria bacterium
TGGAGGATCGCCACCTCGGCGTGATGTTGCCGCATTTATAGAGCCCGTCCCGAAGGGGGCCGCGAACCCAATATTGGCGATGCGCGTGGGCTTCGAATTGTCAACAACTGCTATTCTTGATCCCGAGCCGCATCGGCTCCGGCTGCGCGTGCCGGTCGATAGCGGACAGCCGCCGGTGTCCTAGTTCGGCCAGGAGCGGTCGGTCGTCCTGTTCGGTAGCACTGGTCTCGATGCATTTCGAGTGTTCAATCCAAGCACCAGCTGCACAGTCACGTTTTGTACGTTGTGAGGCAGTCATGAAAGACATCGAAGCGACCAACATCGCAGTCGTCCGCAAGTACTTTGACGGGTGCAACACGGGCGATCTCGATGATCTTCGGAGTACGCTCTCGCCAGACGTCTGTCATTACTTCTTGCCGACATCGTTTCCACCCATCACGGGCGCGGAGCACCTCGCCCGGTATTGGCGAAAGTACAAACTTGCGCTGGATCCGCTCTGGTCTATCGATCGCATCATTGCCATGGGCGACGAAGTCGTCAACGAATGGAGTTGCCTCTGGACGCCTCCGGGAAGCAAGCTCCGTCTAATGGCGCGAGGCACCGAGTGGTACGTCATGCGAGACGGCCGCATCGCCGAGGTCCGGGCGTACTTCATCGCGGATTCAGCCGCCAACGCCGAGCTGGCTGCGTTCCCGTACGCACAGAGAGGCTACTTGCTGCGCGACGACTGACTGACTGAAACCGGTCGTTTATGCGCTTACAGCGTCCGCTTCCGGAGACGGAATTCCGGGCGTTGCGGGTGAGTCCAGACTGCGGACACTCGCCTAAGGGCGCAACCGGCCGCACGCGGACCCGTTAGCAAGAAACTCGAATGACGCGTGGCCGTACGTGCGAGAAGTCGGCCGATTGGAAATGGATCCAATTGTTCGGGATCGATTGCGCGCGAACGGTCTCCGGGGGAGGGCGATGATGCGGTACTTCTGTGTGTTAGCGCTGCTGCTCGCTACCGCGGCCTGCGGGCGGTCCTCTGGCTTCGACGCCGCGGCCGAGGAGGCCAAGATTCGCCAAGTCATTGTCGATATGGAAGCGGCATGGAATCGTGGGGACTTCCGCGGCTACATGGCTGGCTTCAAGAATCCCGACGTCGTCTTCGTCTCGCGCGGCGAGTTCCAGCGCGACTGGCAGGGAACGCTCGACCACTATGTGCGTGACTATGGCGGCGCGCCCGAGCGGCGCGGCGAACTCCATTTCTCAGACATCAGGATCGAGATGCTGAGTCCCGACGCGGCCCAGCTGATCAGCCGCTACAGGCTCGAGCGAGCGCTCAATCCGCAGGACGGCATCAACACGCGACTGATGCGCAAAGTCGACGGCCGTTGGATCATCGCGCTCAACCACGTGAGCTCGAAGGAACCGGCGCGTTAACGGCCCTCGGTCCGCGCCAGCAGATCGATCAGCTCCTGACGCCAGAACTTTGCCCAGGTGTGGGTGCCGTGGCCGCGCGTCTCGGTGGTGGCGCGGATGAGGACGTAGCGCACGCTCGGCATCTGTCGCGCAGTCTCCTCGGCGATGCCATAGTCGGGCGGATTGATGAAATCGTCGCCGCTGTTGACCCAGGCCATCGGCGTCACGATTCGGCCGAGGTGCGGACGCGGGTTGTACGTGCGTGAGGCCTCGAGCTGGTAGATCAGGTCGTTGGCGTCACGGTTCGGGACGTCGCGGGCGATCCGCTCGTCGATATAGGCTTCGGCGCTCTTGCGGTCCGGATAGGCGCGCTGCAGGTAGAGCGGGGCGAAGCCCGCGACTTGGAGCAGGCTCGTCGCGGTGCGCAAGCCCTGCATCGGCTGCGTCGTGTAATTGCCGCCCTGCCAGGCGGGGTCCTGACGGATGCCCTCAACCGCGGCCCGACGCCACATCCGGTTGTGGCCGGCGATTTCGACTGGCAGGCAGGCCATCGGCATTGCCGCCTGGAGGAAGTCGGGATGGGCCTCGGCCCAGACGAAGCCGTGCATGCACCCCATCGACGTGCCCATCAGCAGGCGCAGTCGGGTGACGCCGAGGCCCTCGACGAGCATCCGGCGCTGAGCCTCGACCATGTCGGCATAGTCATAGGCCGGGAATCGCGTGCGCAGCCCGTCGCTCGGCTTGGACGAGCGGCCGTGGCCGATGCCGTCGGGCATGATGATGTAGTAACGGCTGATGTCGAGCGGTTGGCCGGGCCCGTAGAGCTCGTCCGCGAACTGCGGCTGGAGAAACTGGCGGCCACTGCCGCCGGTACCGTGCAACACCATGACCGCATTGACGATCCGTCCGGCGGCCTCGCGCCGGGGCGTGCCGAGGGTTGCATAGTGGATACGCAACTCGGGCAAGGTCTCGCCGCTGCCGAAACCGAAATCGCGCAGCACGACGTCGCCCTCGGCGAGGCGCGACGCGTAATCGGTCTGGGCCCAGGCGGGCGCGGCGGCGGCCCCGAGCCAGACGATGAGGGTCAAGGTCAGCATGCGCACGCGATATCCCCCATCCGTAATGCCAGCACGTGGACTCCGCCGCGTTGAACGATGCCTCTGTACGCGCGGTTCATCGAGCCAGTTTGCACGTTTGCGGCAAGCTCGCAACAGCACCCGGAAAATGGATTGCGCACATACACGCGTTGATCTGACGCCACGCGTTCACAACCGTTGCGGCCTGCTTTCGCCGTACGTGGTGCTCGGGTGCGCCCGCGCACGCGCACTGTACGGACGACTCGGGTTCGAGGTGCGCCTGGAACTGCCGCTGTGGCACGTTCGGCGAAACTGACGAGGCCATGCGCGACGGTCTGCTTTCACGCCGGTTACTTGCGCCGTGCGAGGTTCTCGGGCAAGCCCGAGAACCCGCTCAGGCGCGGCGTATCGAGCGTTCGATCCGGTGTGTGTTGCCGGGAGCGTGTCTGCCTTTCCGCTCCCGGCAACACACACCGGATCGAACGCCTGGTTCCGCCCTCACCTTGAGTCTCCCGGCAACCCAGCAGAAGGCAACGCACTGGCGCTAAGCAGCCACCGGCGGAAACACCGCATTCGCGTCGAACACAGGCCCATCGACGCAGACACGCTTCATCGCAAGCGAGCCATCGGCTTGCACGACAGGCACGGCGCAACCCGCGCACCCGCCAACGGCGCACGCCATGAATTCCTCGAGCGAGACCTGGCACGGCACCCCGAACTTGCGCGCAACGCGCGCGGTGGCCTGCAGCATCGGAGTCGGGCCGCACGCGAACATCTCCACCTCGCCGAGCGCCCTGGCATCCAGCGACGACAACCACTGTGCTGCCAGGTCGGTCACGTAACCATGGAAGCAGCCCGGGTAGCCGCCGAAGCTGGCGAGCCGGCTTGCGACGCCCCAGTCGTCGAGCAGGGGCATGCAAGCAATCGCTTCGTTCGGCACGCCCGGCACCAGGATCTGCGACGGCCGCGCGCGGAACGGGAACTCGATCTCGGACCCCATCAGCACGAGCGGTTGCCACGGCGCCTCTTTGCGGCGCGCCTTCAGCGACTCGGCCAGGAACACCATGGGAGGGATGCCGACGCCGCCACCGATCAGCAGCGTTCGCGGCCGATCCGGATGCGCGACAAAGCCTCGTCCGATCGGCCCGAGCACACTGATCGTCGCGCCCACGGGCTGCTGCGAGAGTGCCTCGAGTCCGGGGCCGACGATCTTGTAGAGAATCTCAATCCAGCCCGCCCTCGCGTCGACCCGCATCAGCGACAAGGGCCGGCGCATCGGACGCTCCGGGTCGCACGTCAGGTGCGAAAAACTGCCCGGCACCGCGGCCGCAGCGCACTTCGGCGCCTGCAGGCGGATCACGAACTGCCGGCCTGGGTATTCCTGTTGCGACAGCAGCTGGCCGTCCTCGACGAAGATCGAGTCGCGGTGCGTGCGCTGCTCCGGCGGCGCGCCGCGGCTGCGGGCCGGAGTGTCGATGGTGAGGGTGCTCATCCCGGTCAAACCTCGCGCCGGCCAGCCTGCACGTTGCGGATCTGCACGTTGCGCACGATCGTCGCCAGCACGGCCATGCGCACGGCGACGCCGTTGCGGACCTGCTGCTGCACGGCCGAGTGCGGGCCATCGGCAATCACGTTCGTGATCTCGACGCCGCGGTTCATCGGGCCGGGGTGCAGGACGATGGCACCCTTGTTCGCATGCAGGATGCTGCGCTCGGTAATGCCCCATTCCCGCAGGAAGGCGTCCATGTCCGGGATCTGTGTCGCGTCCATGCGCTCCTTCTGGATGCGCAGCGCCATGATGACGTCTGCGCCGCGGATGCCGTCTTCGAGCGAATCGAAGCGCTTGGCGCCGGGAAATTCATCGGGTTCGGGCGCGAGGCTCGCCGGTGAGACGAAGCGCAATTCGCCGACGCCGAGCGTCTGCAGGGCGGTGCCCGTGGAGCGCGCAACGCGCGAATGACTGATGTCCCCGACGATCGCGACGCGCAGGTTCTGCACGTCGCCCTTGCGCTGCCGGATCGTCAGCACGTCGAGCAAGCCCTGCGTGGGGTGCGAGACGTGCGCCTCGCCGGCGTTCAGCACGCTGACGTGGGGCTGCACGTGGGCGGCAACGAAAGCCGGCAGGCCTGGTTCCGAATCGCGCATGACGAAGACATCGGCCATCATCGCCTGCAGCGTGTAGATCGTGTCGAGCACCGTCTCGCCTTTCACGCGGGACGACGAATGCAGGTCGAGGTTGACCACGTCCGCGCCGAGCCGTGTCGCCGCGAGTTCGAACGAGACGCGCGTGCGCGTGCTCGGTTCAAAGAACAGGTTGGCGACGGTTCGCCCCAGCAGGGCACCGTCGCGCGCAGGCAGGTCGCCCGGCTCGCGCACGTAGAACTGCGCGAGGTCGAGCAGGTGCACGATTTCGTCGCGCGTCAGGCCCTCGAGCGTGAGCAGGTGGCGCAGGCGTCCGGCGGGGTCGCGCTGCAGGTCTCGGCCGGAGTCAGTTTTCAAGGCGTGCCCATCCAGGTCAGCAGGATCAGCCGCGCCGCGTTCGCATCGATGTCCTCGGGACGGATGCGCCGTGCGCGGGCGCCCGAACGGCGCTCGGTGCGCAATTCGTCGTAAGCGGCATTCGACGTCAGGCGCTCGTCCACGTAGTCGACTGGCAAGCCCGAGCGCCGCGCGAGCTGTTCGCCGAAAGCGCGGCAGGCTGCCGTCGTCGTGGTGTCCGAGCCGTCCATATTATAAGGGAGCCCGACGAGCAGTCGCCCCGGTCCCCATTGGGCAATGCACGTATCGACGGCAGCCCAGTCTGGCGTTCCGTCGTGGGCCGGCAGCACTCCCAGAGCGTTGGCGGAACCGGTCAGGGTCTGGCCGACGGCCAGCCCGATGCGGCGGCGCCCGAAATCGAACGCAAGAACGACCTCGCCCGGCGCCGGGCGCGTGCCAAGGGCTGGTGCGGGAAGGTTGTCGTCGTCCGGGTGAGTCAGGCGTGGCCCGCGTCGCTGCTGAGGGATACGAGATCGACGCCGAGCAGCCGCGCCGCTGCGCCCCAGCGTTGCTCGACCGGCGTCGAGAACAGGACGCGCGCATCCGCGTCCACGGTGAGCCAGGCATTGCGGGCCATCTCGTCCTCGAGCTGGCCCGCGTCCCAGCCAGCATACCCGAGCGCGATCACGGCACTGTCGGGTCCTTCTCCCACCGCGAGGGCATCGAGGATGTCGCGCGACGTGGTCAGGTGCATGCGCTCGGAAAACGGCAGCGACGATTCGTAATGGCCGGACGGTGAGTGCAGCACGAACCCGCGTTCCGTCTGGACCGGCCCGCCCCGCAACACGGCCTGCTCGGCGACTCGGGAACGCCTCGAGTCGAGGCCGAGCTGGTCGAAAACCTCGCCCAGCGTCATCGGCAGCGTGCGGTTGATGACGATCCCCAGCGCGCCGCGTTCATTGTGCTCACAGACGAGCGTGACGGTCTGCGCAAAATTTGGATCGTCCATCGCGGGCATGGCGATCAGGAACTGGTTGGTGAGGTAGGAGGCCACGGCGCGACAGTATCGCGCTACGGGCCTGAGGAAAAGACCGCGCCGTCGCCCGCGAGCTGGCCGTTGATGAATTGCCATTCATAGGCAAAGCGGAGCACCGGGAAACGCTCGCGCAGGGCGCTCGGGAACGGCTCGAACGGGGCCGCCAGTCGCACGATCCCGACCGCTGCATTGTCGAGTTCAGCGTGACCGCTGGTCCGGCGCACGATCACGGTTTCGAGCGAGCCATTGGCGCGGATCGCGACCTCGACCACCGGGTTGCCCGACAGCTGCCGGCGACGGGCTTCGTTGGGAAAGTTGATCGTGCCGACCCGTTCGATGCGGCGCTTCCAGCCATCGAGGTACGTCGCGATCGCCGACTCCCTCGTGTCGGCCAGCAGCTTGCCGTCAGCCGCGCGATCACCGCGCAGGTGCAGTTCGCGATCGGCGACCGCCGCATTGAGTCCCACCGTCGGCACGGCGGGCGTGGGGACGGCGAAAAAAACCGGTGCCTCGACGCGTGGTTCCGCCCCGGTCGCGAGCCGCTCGGCCTCGAGCGCCCGGCGGGCCAGGACCGCAAGGGCGCCCTCAGGCTCGTCGGGTCGATTGCGCCGGTCGGGGTCGATTGCCGCAGCATCGGGAGGAGGCAACTGCTCGTCCCTGGCTTCCGGCAATGACGCGCGTTTGGCTGCCGTGTCGGTGCCCTTGCCCCGTTGCGTGCGCTGCGCGATATAGGCCGAGTCGGGGTTTTCCTGCGGGTCGTCGGGGCCCGGCGGGACCAGCAGGACTTCCAGCGTGGGCAACGCGTCGTCAGCGGCCGGCGGGGCGCTGAAGCGTACGCCGAGGATCACCAGTCCATGGAGCAGCGCCACCACGAAAATCGCCGTGGCCAGGCGGTCCCCCGTCGGATCCGGGCGCCTGCGCAGGATGGCCGGCGTGGTCAATGCGGCCCTCCGCGTGCCTCGACTCGGCGCGCGATCGCCTCCATCAGCGAGCCCGCGATGTCGGTGCCAAACTGCTGGTCGATCTCGCGCACGCCGGTCGGGCTGGTCACGTTGATTTCGGTGACGAAGCCGCCGATCACGTCGAGGCCGACGAACAACATGCCCCGGTCGCGCAGCGCCGGCCCGATCTCGGCGGCGAGCCAGCGGTCGCGATCGTTCAGCGGGCGGCCGACACCCTTGGCGCCAGCGGCCAGGTTGCCGCGGTTGTCCGCCTCGGTTGGGATGCGCGCAAGCGCGAAAGGCACGGGCACGCCGTCCACCAGGATGACCCTCGAGTCGCCGGTCGTTACGATGTCGGGGATGTAGCGTTGCACGATCGCGTAGCGCGTGCCGTACTCGGTAAGCGTTTCGAAGATGACGTTCGCATTCTTGTCGCCGGCGTCGACCACGAAGATCGACCGGCCGCCCATCCCGTAGAGCGGCTTGCAGACTGCCTGGCCGTGCTCCTTGAGGAAGGCGTGCATGTCCGCCATGTCGCGCGTGATCAGGGTGGGCGCACAGCACTGCGGGAACCAGGCCGTATAGACCTTCTCATTCATGTCGCGCAAGCCATCCGGCCGGTTCACGACCAGCGCGCCCTGGACTTCGGCGCGCTCCAGGATGTACGTAGAGTAGATGTATTCGGTGTCGAACGGCGGGTCCTTGCGCATCAGTATCGCGTCGAAGTCGCCTAGCCGGGTGACTGTGGCTGCGCCGCGCGTGAACCAGTCGGTGTCGTGCTCGCGCACGCCAAGCGGGTGCGCGCGACCGAGGGCGACGCCATCACGCAACCAGATGCCGGACATCTCCAGGTAATGCAACTCCCACCCGCGACGCTGCGCAGCGAGCAGCATTGCCAGCGTCGTGTCCTTGCGTGGCTTGATGTCCTCGATCGGATCCATCACGACGGCGATGCGCAGCGGCTTCAGGGACATGCGGGCTCCATGCGGGCGGCGGCCTCGATAAAGGCGACTGTGATGGTCGTCATGGTATCGAAAGCCGCCAATGGCAGGGGGGTGGCCAATATGTTAAAACGCCCTCGCGAGCGGTGGCCTCGCGCATAGCGTCGCATCCGCACGCACGCCCACTCGACTCCGAGGGTTCGACTGCATGGAAAACACCGCTGCCAGCAACAGTCGGCCAAGGTTGGCCGGTCTCAAGGTGCTGGTCATCGACGACAGCAAGACCATCCGGCGCACGGCCGAAACGCTGCTGGCCCGTGAGGGTTGCGAGGTCTTCACGGCCGTGGATGGCTTCGACGCCCTGTCCAAGGTGGCCGACCACCAGCCGGACATCGTCTTCGTGGACATCATGATGCCGCGGCTCGATGGCTACCAGACCTGTTCCCTGATCAAGCACAACAAGGTCTTCAAGAGCATCCCGGTGATCATGCTGTCGAGCAAGGACGGACTCTTCGACCGGGCCCGTGGCCGCATCGTGGGTTCGGAACACTACCTGACCAAGCCCTTCACGCGCGAGGAACTGTTGAGCGCGATCGAGACTCACGTCCATCGCGCCTGAGCGCGGCCCACGGAGGAGACTGACTGTGGCACTCGTACTGATCGTGGACGACTCACCGACCGACGTTCACGTCATGCAGCAGGCGCTGGAGCTGCACGGCTTCAGGACGGCCGCCGCGTCCGACGGTGGTGAAGGCCTGCGCCTCGCGCGCGAACTGCACCCCGACCTGATCCTGATGGACATCGTCATGCCCGGCGTC
Source organism: uncultured Gammaproteobacteria bacterium (assembly GCA_963743995.1). GTDB lineage: Bacteria > Pseudomonadota > Gammaproteobacteria > Steroidobacterales > Steroidobacteraceae > RPQJ01. The sequence goes on from CAVUSC010000028.1 coordinate 8,695, forward strand.
AATGGCTTCCAGGCCACGCGCGAGCTGGCCAACGACCCGACCACGCGCACGATCCCGGTCATCATGGTCACTTCCAAAGCGCAGGAATCGGATCGCGTGTGGGGCCTGCGACAGGGCGCCGTCGACTACCTCGTGAAGCCCGTTGCCACGGACCAGCTCGTGCGCAAGGCGCAGGCGGCCCTTGCTCCCTGACATGCAGCCCGGTGTCACGCCCCTGCGTTCGCTGCGCGAACGCCCCTTCGAGCTGCTGCGGGAAATCGACCGCCGTGCCCGCGCGGCCGCGCAAGGCCAACCCGAGTCGATCGCTGCCGGCGCGGAATGGGTGGGTGTGGCGTTTCGGCTCGGCGGTGAGGCGTTCCTGCTCGCGCGCGAAGAAACGCGCGAGGTGCTGGCGTACCCGGCATCGGTCACGCGCATACCCGGCGCCAAGCCGTGGATCCGCGGGCTGTCGAACGTTCGCGGGCAACTGCTGCCGGTCATCGACCTGCGCGCGTTCCTGGGCGCTGGGGCCACTTCGATTGCGCGCTCGAGCCGCTTGCTGCTTGCCAACCACCGTGAAATTCCCGCCGGGCTCGTGGTCGACGAGGTGATGGGTTTCCGCCGCTTCTACGAAAGCGAGTTCTCCGCCGACCTGCCGCCGACCCTGCTGCGCTGCGAACGCTATCTCGCCGGCGCGTTCCGGCGGGGGGCCGAGGTCTGGCCGGTGTTCAGCGTGCGGGCGTTGCTCGAAAGCCCACAGTTCATGCAGGCCGCGGCTTCCTGAGCCGCCGGCCCGATCCGACTAGAATGGTGACGACATGACCAATCGAATCGACGCCGCCCGCCTGCAGCCCATGCTGCTTGGCGTAGCGTTCGTCGCGGCGCTGCTGGCCGCGGCAGCGCTACTGCTCTCAGGCCGCGCGATGCAGCAGCAGGCGCAGCTGCGGGAGCACCTGTCGTCCCTCACGGCGCTTTCGCAGAACATTCCATTGCAAGCGGGCGCGGCCGTGCGCGGCTCTGCCCCGGCGTTCGACGGCCTGGCGGCTTCGCGCGCCCGGCTCGAGCGTGTCATCGACGAAATCGATGCCGGCAAGTCCGCGGTTGGCCTGTTGTCGTCGCCGAGTGCCCGCCTGCTGGGCAGCGAGCGCGGCTGGCCCGCGTTGCTCGAACAGTCGCAGGCCGTGCTGGACGGCCGCGACGCCGCACTGCAGGCACAGCAGGCGGCGGCGAGCGTGCGCGAGTCCACTCCCCGGTTGCTGTCCACCGCCGCCGGCGTGCTGAAGGCGATGGGACCCGGCCGGCCCGATGCCGTGAACCGCAACTTCGAGCGCTTCGAACTGCGCGCGCAGGCGATCGACCAGGACCTCACTGCGCTGGCCGACGGCACGGCCTCGGTCGAGGCGGCCTCGCGTCGCCTGACCGACAGCCTCGAGTTCATGACCCAGGTCACGGCTGGCGTGAACGGGCAGGAAAACGCGCTCGGAATCGTTCCGGCCGTCGGCGATGCGGCGGGCGCCGCAAACGCGCTGTTGGTCGCGTTCGACGCCGAGGCCGCGCAGGTCCGTGCGGTGATCAGGCTCGCCGACCAGCTCGAACAGATGCAGGCAGCGCGCAACGCGCTGACCGAAACCGGCGCCGGCCTGAGCAGCGGTCTCGCCAGGCTCGAGGCGAATGGCGCGCTCGGGTCGGGCGGACTCTTCGCCAGCCCATGGCTGCCGGTGCTGTTCATCGTGATTACGCTGCTGGCGCTCGGTACGGCCTTCTGGTTGCAGCGCCAACTCACGGTCCTGGGTCACGCTGCGGAGTTCCAGACCCGCCAGAACGAGCGCAACCAGCAGGCGATCCTGCGTCTGCTCGATGAGCTGTCGAGCCTCGCCGACGGCGACCTCACCGTGCAGGCCACGGTCACCGAAGACATTACCGGCGCGATTGCCGACTCGATCAACTACGCGATCGAGGCGCTGCGCGAACTCGTCGTCACGATCAACGATTCGGCCGTCAAGCTCGATGGCGCGACGCGCCAGACACAGGCACTCTCGACGCATCTCGCCAAGGCGTCCGCGGCGCAGTCCAAGCAGATCGGCGCCGCCTCGGAGTCGATCGCGGCCATGGCTTCCTCGACCGAGGAGGTATCCGGCAACGCCGAGCGCTCGTCCGACGTCGCGCGGCACTCGGTGGATGTCGCGCACAAGGGCGGCGATGCGGTGCGCCGCACGATCACCGGCATGAACGCGATCCGCGAGAACATCCAGGAGACGTCGAAGCGCATCAAGCGCCTTGGCGAAAGTTCGCAGGAAATCGGCAACATCGTCGAGCTGATCAACGACATCGCCGAGCAGACCAACATCCTCGCGCTCAACGCGTCGATCCAGGCGTCGATGGCGGGCGAGGCGGGTCGCGGTTTCGCGGTGGTGGCGGACGAAGTGCAGCGACTGGCCGAGCGCGCGGCCACCGCCACCAAGCAGATCGAAGTGCTCGTGCGCACCATCCAGGCCGACACGAACGAGGCCGTCGTCTCGATGGAGCGGACCACGACCGACGTGGTCGGCGGCGCCCTGCTTGCCGAGAACGCGGGCGCCGCGCTGGAGGAGATCGAGCAGGTGTCGAACCAGATCGCGAGCCTCGTGCAGAACATATCCGCCAGCTCGCGCCAGCAGGCCGGCGTGTCGCAGAGCATCTCGCGCAACATGCAGGTGCTGCGCGAGATCAGTTCGCAGACGGCCGAGAGCACCACGGCCACGTCCGCGTCGATCGGCAAGCTCGCCGAACTCGCGGCCCAGTTGCGCAAGTCGGTGACCGGCTTCCGCTTGCCTGGCTCGATGATGACGAGCCTGACAGGCGATTATCCGGCGCTCAAGTCGGACGAGCCGCCCGCCGCGTCGGAACCGGGCACGGATCGCATCCGTCGCATCGGCAGCCTCGCGGGCTGATTCACCGGACCACCCAGCGTGAACCAGGAATCCATGCCGCTAGCCACGGTCGACGAGGCCCATGCCTCGTTGCAGGTGATCTCGCGCGAGATCGCTGCCGAACTCAACGAGGCGCGCGTCGCGCTCGAAGCATTTTCCGAACGCCACGACGATCGGGGCGCGCTGCACCGCTTCACGGCGCACATCCACCTCGCCCGCGGCGCACTGCGCCTGGCGGAAGTCTACGGCGGCGCGTTGCTGGCCGAGGAAATGGAGTTCGTCGCCCGCTACGTCGACGCGCATTCGGGCGAGGGCCGGGCCGATCTGGACGGCCTCGATGCGTTGATGCGCGCAATGGAACAGTTGCCGTCGTACGTCGAGCGCGTCGCCACCGGCGCGCGCGACCTGCCGCTCGTGCTGCTGCCATTGCTCAACGACCTGCGCGCGGTCCGGGGCGGTGCGCTGCTGTCGGAAGGCACGCTACTGCTGCTGAACCTGCGTTCGGACGAACAGCCGCAGCCATCGTCGCCGTTCGTCGGCGACCGCGAGGTCGCCGATCTTGCCCGGCGGCTGCGCCCGCGTTTCCAGATTGCGTTGCTCGGCTGGATCCGCGGCGAACAGCCCGCTGAGAACCTCCATCACCTGGCGGAAATTGCCCTGCAGTTCGAGCGCGCGGCCTCGACGCAGCCGCTGTTCCAGCTGTGGTGGGTCGTCGGCGCGCTGCTCGAAGCCCTGCAGTCTGGCGGCATCGGACCCACGGTGTCGGTCAAGCGGCTGCTCGGGCACGTCGATCGCGAGCTGAAGCGCCTGCAGGACGGCGAGCAACGCTATGCCGCGACGCCGCCGGCCGAAGTGCTCAACAATCTCCTGTATTACGTCGCGCAGAGTTCGGAGGCCGGCGAGCGCGTGAGCGCGGTGCGCCAGTCGTTCGGCCTGCACGACATGGTGGCTACCGCCGATGCCACGGCGACCGACGCGGCCGAGGCGTTGTCGGCGCCGAGCGTGCGGCTGATGCGCACGGTGGCCGCTGCCATCCGCGAAGACCTGACGCGCGTCAAGGATGTCCTCGACATCTTCGTGCGCAAGGGCGCCACGCACATGGACGATCTGCAGCCGCAGCTCGAGATGTTGCGCAAGATCAGCGACACGCTCGGGGTGCTCGGGCTCGGCGCGCTGCGTGCGCGAGTCGAAGGCGAGCTCGACTCGCTGAAAGCGATCGTCGAACGCCGCATTCCGCCTGACGACACGGCGCTGCTCAGCGTCGCGGCGGCCTTGATCGCGGTCGAAGACAGCCTCGACGGGCAGCTCGTGCGGTTGATCCTGCCCGAAGCGAATGCCGGCGGAGCGCCCGGCGAGCCGACGGACGAGGAATTCCGTGTCGTGCAGGAAGCCGTGCTGCGCGAATGCATCGTCAACATGGCGCGCATCAAGGAAGCCGTGACGCAGTCCCTGTCGGCGCCGGCCGAGGCGCAGGGACTCGACCAGGTGCCGCAGCTTGTGCGCGGCATCACGGCGGGGTTGCTGATGCTCGGCAAGCATCGTGCCGTCGAAGTGATGGAAAGCGTGGGTCGCGCCCTGGGCACGATCGTGCGCCCCGACGAACATTCACTGAGCCCGCCCCGCCTCGAACGCCTGGCTGATGCGGTGGTCGCCATCGAGTACTACATGGAGACGCTGCAGGCCGGCCGTGCCGACCAGTGGCAGATGCTCGACGCCGCGGAGGCGCGCCTGGCCGAGCTGGAGCCGACGCTGGCGCGCGTGGTTTCGCCGCCCGAGGCGAGGCCTGCGTACCAGCAGTTGGAGGTGCCTCCCGCAGCACAGGACGCGCCTGCACCGATCGTCGCGACCAGGCCGGCGTTGCCGGTGGCTGTCACCAGCGCCGATCCCGAGTTCCTGCAACTGTTCGTGGAGGAGGCACGCGAGAGTGCCGCGAGGCTGGCCGTGCTATTTCCGCAGTGGGAGCAGAATCCGCAGGACGCCGGCGCCTTGCGCGACCTGCGCCGTGCTTTCCATACGCTGAAAGGCAGCGGCCGCATGGTCGGCGCGCAGCGAATCGGCGAGTTCTCCTGGAGCGTCGAGTCGCTGCTGAATCGCGTGATCAGCCAGACCCTGCTGCGTTCGCCAGACATCGTGTCGATCGTGCGCGACGCGGTCGCCGCGATGCCGCAACTGATCGACGAGATCGACGGCGGCGCGCTGACCGGCACCGACATCGCCGCGATCATGGCGCGTGCCGACGCACTTTCGGGCCGCGAAGGGCCGGCCTTGCCCGGTGCTGCCGTGCCGACGCCCCCGCCCGCACCGACCGCCGCCGAACAGCGCGCGGCCGAAGTTGCGGCGGCTCCGCTCGAAGAGCCAGCCATGGACCCGGTGCTGCGCGAGATCTTCCGCAAGGAGACCGCGGGGCACATCCTGGTCGTGCGGCAATTCCTCGAACGTTGCGCCCGTGGCGTCGCGCCGCACCTGGTCTCCGAAGCGTTGTATCGCGCGTGTCACACGCTGAGCGGCATTGCCAAGACGGCCGGCGCGCGCCAGGGCATCAAGGTTGCCGAGCCGATGGAGCATCACGTTCGCAAGCTCTTCGACAACGGCCACGGCCTGGGCAGCGAGGCGCTCGAGCTGCTGCAGGATACCGTGCGATTGCTGGAGACAGTGTCCGAGCACGTCGACGAGAACACCGGCTTCTTCCCGGAGCAGACGCGCCTGACGGCGGGCTGGGTGGCGCTGGATCACCAGCTCGACGCGGAGCTGGCGAAGCTCGCGGAGGCAGCCGAGCGCACGCTCGCCCAGTCGTGGCAGCCGGGCATGCCGGTTGCGCCGGAACTGTCGCCAGGCCCGACGGAACCGTCGGTTGTCCTCGAGGATGCCGCGGCCATGTCGGCCGAAGAACTCACCGAGCCCACGCTGGTCCACCTCACGGACGAAGCGATGCGTTCAATCGAAGCCGATATCGACCACACGGCTCCACACGAGGCGCTCGCCGAGCGGCTCGACATCGCCCAGCTGGCACCACCACTGGAGCCGCCCGCCGCGTCGTACAGCCAGCAGCTGCCGGAGGACGACGCAGCTGGGCACGGCGACGATTTTGACGCGGACATCGCGGCGATCTTCGGCGAGGAAGCGACCGAGCTGCTCGAGCATGCCGAGGCGGCATTCGTGCGTTGGCGTGCTGATCGCGCCGATCGCGCACAGGTCACGGAACTGAAGCGACTGCTGCACACGCTCAAGGGTGGCGCGCGGATGGCGGGCATCCGCGCCATGGGTGACCTGAGCCACGAAGTCGAATCCTTCCTCGACGCCATCGAGGCGGGCACCTCGGCGGGCGATGCCGCGGCCCTCGACGTGCTGCAAAGCTCGCTCGACGAACTGCACCGGATGCGCGAAATGGCCAACTCGGGCCAGCGGCTGCCGTCTGCGCGCGACCTGATCCTGCGCATTCGGGCGCTTGCCGCGATGCCGGCGACGGGACTTGCCACCGAGCCGGCGACCGCGCCGGCGACGACCGCAGCGCCTGCCGAGTTCACCGACGCCGAGTTCCTGGTGTCGGAAGGCGCCGAGTACGTCGTCGACGAACCATTCACGGGGATCGAACAGCTGGTCGAGGAGGTCGTGCTCGAGACGCTCCTGCCCGCAGCGACGCCGATCGAGGCCAGCGCAGCCCCCGAGGACGCGACGGTCGAGGGCGCGGATGAACTCGCCGCTGCAGCCGCCGAAGAGGACTTCGCGGCGATCTTCGCCGAAGCGCCGGAGTCGGAGCCGCTGCCGGCCGACCTGCCTACGGCAGCTGTCGTGATCGCGGCGGAGTTCGGGTTGCCTGCGGACGAGCCGATGGTCGCGATTGAGGCCGAACCGAGGGTCGACCTGCCGGCGCTGCCACCCGAGCGCTTCACGGTGCCGACGCCTTCGCAGGTGCCCGCTACTTTCGAGATTGCGGCGACCAATCAACCCACGGTACTGCCGGGACGCGAACCCGTTGCACCGACCGAGCGCGGCGAACTGGCCCGTGTCGACGCGGAGCTGCTCGACAACCTGCTGAACAATGCAGGCGAAGTCAGCATCTTCCGCGCCCGCATCGACCAGCAGATGACCTCGATCGAGTTCAACCTCGTCGAACTCGACCGCACCGTCACCCGGCTGCGCGAGCAGCTGCGCAAGCTCGAGATGGAGACCGAGGCCCAGATCCTCAACAAGCACCAGACTGACGAGCAGCTGCACCGCGCCGATTTCGATCCGCTCGAGCTCGACCGGTACTCGAACATCCAGCAGCTGTCGCGCGCGCTCGCCGAATCCGTCAGCGACGTGGCCAGCATCGAAGGGTTGCTCGCCCAGCTCAACCGCGACACGCAGAACCTGTTGCAGCAGCAGGGTCGTGTGGTCACCGAAGTGCAGAACGGGCTCATGCGCACGCGCATGGTGCCGTTCCAGCGGCACGTGCAGCGCCTCACTCGCCTGTTGCGGCAAGCCGCGACGGAGTCCGGCAAGAAGGCCGAGTTGATCGTCGAAGGCGCGTCCGGCGAACTCGACCGGCAGGTGCTCGAGCGCATGCTGCCGCCGTTCGAACACATGCTGCGCAACGCCGTCGTGCACGGCCTCGAAACGCCGGCGGAACGCCTCGCGTCGGGCAAGCCCGAGACGGGTCACATCACGATGAAGCTGCAGCGCGAGGGTGCCGAGGTCGTGATCACCGTCGAGGACGACGGCGCCGGTCTCAACGTCGCGGCCATCCATGCCAAGGCGCGGCAGATGGGTTTGCTGCAGCCCGGCATGGAACTGACCGACGAGGAATCGCTGCAGCTCATCCTCGAGCCTGGATTCAGTACGGCGGATCGCCTGACCCAGCAGGCAGGCCGCGGTGTCGGCATGGACGTAGTCGCCACCGAGGTCAAGAAGCTCGGTGGCGCACTGTTCATCGAATCGAAGCCCGGCGCGGGCGCGCGCTTCACCATCCGCCTGCCGTTCACGCTCGCCATCACGCAGGCCCTGATCGTGCGCGTGCACGACGAACTGTTCGCGCTGCCGATGGCCACGGTCGAGGGCGTTGCGCGCCTGACCCGCACCCAGATCCAGCGACACCTGGACGAGGAACCTGCCTCGTTCGAATACGGTGGCAACCGCTACCGCTTCCAGCACCTCGGCGTGTTCCTCGGCAGCGGGCCGACGATCCTGCCCGAGACCGACGTCGCGTTGCCCATCATCCTGGTGCGGGCCGGGGAGCATTCGACCGCGCTGGTCAGCGATGAACTGATCGGCAGCCGCGAGATCGTCGTGAAACCCGTCGGGCCGCAGATCGCGGGCATCCGCGGGATTTCGGGCGCGACGATCCTTGGCGACGGCCGCATTGTCGTCATCCTCGACATGGGCACGCTGGTCCGCTCCGAGTGGCGGGTCCGCTCGGCCGAATCCGCGCGCTCGGTGCGCGACGACCGGATCTTCGCCATGGTGGTCGACGACTCGATCACGGTGCGCCGCGTGACGCAGCGACTGCTCGAGCGCAATGGCATGCGCGTGCTCACGGCGAAGGACGGCGTGGAGGCGATGTCGCTGCTGCAGGAGCACGTGCCCGACGTGATCCTGCTCGACATCGAGATGCCGCGCATGGACGGCTACGAGGTCGCGTCGCACGTGCGCAGCGACCCGCGGATCGCCGACGTGCCCATCATCATGATCACCTCGCGTGTCGGCGACAAACATCGCGCCCGGGCGATCGAACTCGGCGTGGACGATTACCTCGGCAAGCCCTACCAGGAAAGCCAGTTGCTGGACGCTATCGAGCCGCTCGTGCTGGCGCGACGGAGACTGTCATGACGCAGCCGCAGGCGAGGGCAGGATCGTGAACATGGGATTCGTCTCGGCGACGACGACGACCAGCAGCGGCGGAGCGGGCGACGAGATCTATTGCCTGCTGGTGCCGCTGGCGGAGGACCGCCTGCTGTTGCCGCGCTCGTGTGTCACCGAAGTCATCAATTACCAGGCACCGACCCCGATGGAAGGCGCGCCGCCGTGGTACCTCGGCACGATCGCGTGGGGCGGCCGGCGCGTGCCGCTGGTCTCATTCGAAGCCACGTGCGGCAAGGCCTTGCCACGCACGAGCGGGCGGACCCGCATCGTCGTCATGCAGGGCATCACCGGCGAGTCCGACGGCAATTTCGCCGTGCTGTCGCAGGGGTTCCCGCAGCTCGTGCGGCTGACGCCCGACGTCCTGCACAGCGACGATTCACGCAGCTTCGGTGAAACCACGCCGGTCATCGGGCAAGTGAAAATGGTCAACGAGGCGCCGCTGATCCCCGATTTCGAGCGGCTGGAAACCATGATCGCCGAAGAAACCCGAGCCTAGGCACGGACCGGGGCGGGCGGGTGCCGTACTGGCACCCCGAGGCGTCCGCTGCAGCGAACGACCATCGCGCTACGTCAGGTCGCCCCACAGTGCCTGCAGCACCGTCAGCGCGACGATTCCCGCCGTTTCAGTGCGCAGTACCCGCGGGCCCAGTCGTACCGGAACATGGCCCGACGCAGTGGCACGCTCGAGTTCGCTGTCATCGAGGCCGCCTTCGGGACCGATCAGCAATTCGACGCGTGACCCGACGCTGGTGAGACCCGCCAGCGAGGCGGGACCGGTCGGACTCAGCACGAAGCGCTGGCCTTCACGCGTGGACGACGCCAGGTACTGCGACAGTTCCTGCGGTGGCCGGATCTCCGGCACCGTGCTGCGGCCGCACTGCTCGCAGGCTCCCGCGACGACGGCCTGCCAGTGACGCAGCTTCTTCCGGGCCTGCTGATCGTCGAGGCGCACGACGCTGCGCGAGGACAGCACCGGCACGATCGTTCGCACGCCGAGTTCGGTCGCCTTCTGCAACGTCCAGTCCATGCGCTCGCCGCGCGAGACTGCCTGCACGAGCGTGATGCGCAGCGGCGACTCCGGCAGGCCCGACGCACGTGCGCCCACCCGCACCTGCACTTCGTCGCCCTTGACCGACAGGATTTCGCAACGGTAGTCGTGGCCGCTGCCGTCGAACGCGACGATCACCGCGCCTTCGCGCAGTCGCAGCACGCGGCCGACGTGGTTGGCCGCCGCGTCGGGCAGGCGCACGTCCGCATCGGGCGCCAGTGGCGAATCGACGAAGACGCGCGTCAGTCGCATGTCGCTGCCACGATGCCGTCGCGTGCGGTGACCATCAACGCGTCGATCTCATCGGGCGTGATCACGTAAGGAGGCATGAAGTACACGACGTTGCCGATCGGGCGCAGCAGCGCCTCGTGTTCGAGCCCGTGGCGGTAGACGCGCAGGCCGCGGCGCTCACGCCAGTCGAACGGCTGCGTCCGGTCGGCACCCCGGGCGAGTTCGGCCGCGACGATCATGCCGCACTGGCGCACTTCGGCCACGTGCTCGAGCTCCCCCAGAAGCTCGCACGCGCGGCGGCCGAGATGGGCGGCGAGGGCACGATTGCGCTCGATCACGCCATCGGCGGCGAAGATATCGAGCGTTGCCAGCGCCGCGGTGCAGGCCAGCGCGTTGCCGGTGTAACTGTGCGAGTGCAGGAAGGCACGCTGCTGCGCATACTCGGCATAGAAGGCGCCATAGACGTCTTCGTTCGTGAGCACGACCGAAAGCGGCAGGTACCCTCCGGTCAATCCCTTCGACAGGCAGATGAAATCCGGCGTGATGCCGGCCTGCTCGCAGGCGAATAACGTGCCGGTGCGGCCGAAGCCGACCGCGATTTCGTCGGCGATCAGGTGGACGCCGTGCCGGTTGCAGGTGTCACGCAGCAGCTGCAGGTACAGTGGCGCGTGCATGCGCATGCCTGCCGCGCACTGCACCAGCGGTTCCACGATCACGGCACAGGTTGCGTCGGCGTGCTGTGCCAGCAGCTCGTCCATTGCCGCAATGGCGCGACGTGCGCAATCTTCGGCAGTTTCACCCGCCTCCCGCGCGTACGCATCGGGCGACGGCGCGATCATCACGTCCATCAGCAACGGCTGGTAGATTTCGCGATACAGCTCGACGTGACCCACCGCCAGCGCACCGAGCGTTTCGCCGTGGTAGCTGTTCGACAGGGTAATGAAGCGCTTCTTGCCTGGCCGGCCCTGGTTGCGCCAGTAGTGAAAGCTCATCTTGAGTGCGACCTCGATCGCGCTCGAACCATTGTCCGCGTAGAAGCAGCGTGTCAGGCCGGACGGGGCGAGGCGCGTGAGCCGTTCGGCCAGCTGCACCGCAGGCTCGTGGGTGAACCCTGCCAGGATCACGTGCTCGAGCCTGCCGAGCTGGGCGGTGATGGCCGCGTTGATGCGCGGGTTGGCGTGCCCGAACAGGTTGACCCACCATGAGCTGATGGCGTCGAGGTAGCGTCGGCCGTCGTAGCCGTACAGCCAGGCCCCTTCGCCCCGTTCGATCGGGGTCAGCGGCAGCCACTCGTGGTCCTTCATCTGCGTGCACGGGTGCCAGACGACGCGCAGGTCGCGTTCGGCGAGCGGATGCAGGGCGAGAGCGGGCGGGCTGGACGTCATGGAGGGATTTTAGGGCATCATGCGGGTGATGCGACGACAACGCCCCGCGAATCTGCCAGCCGCACGCTTCGCCATCGACACGGAGCGCGGCCTGCTCGAACTGGCCCGGCAGGAACCTTCGCCGAATTGCGATGATCGGCCGCGCGGCGTCGAGCCTGATCTCATCGTCGTCCACGGCATCAGCCTGCCTCCGGGCGAGTTCGGCGGACCCTGGATCGACCGGCTGTTCACCAATGCCCTGCCAGCCGACGGCCATCCGTACTTTGCCGAGGTGGCCGGGCTGCGAGTGTCCTCCCACCTGTTGATCCGGCGCAGTGGCGAGGTCGTGCAATACGTCCCCTTCCAGTGCCGGGCGTGGCATGCGGGGGTCTCGTCGTGGGCCGGCCGCGAACGCTGCAACGATTTCTCGATCGGCATCGAGCTCGAAGGCGCCGATCATTCACCCTACGAATCAACGCAGTATGCGATGCTCGCCCGGGTGATCGCCGTGCTTTGCCGCAGCTACCCGCAGCTCACGCCCGACCGCGTCGTCGGGCACAGCGACATCGCGCCCGGCCGCAAATCGGATCCAGGCCCGTCCTTCGACTGGCCGCGGCTGCGGTCGCTGGTGCGGTTCGAACTCGAAGTCGCGCCGACATGAGCTTGCTCGCGCTGCTGTTCGCACTGGCTTGCGAGCGGGGGCTCACGCACCTGCTGCACCTGCGCGAGTGGCGGTGGCTCGATCCGTATTTCGACTGGGCCGATCGCGCCCTGGCCGGGCAGTCAGGCCCGCAGGTCGTGCTCGCGGCCATCGGCCTGATCGTCTTGCCCGTGCTGCCCGTGCTGCTGGTCGCGCGCTGGCTCGATCCTCGCCTGCTCGGCCTGCTGCAGTTTGCGTTCGCCGTGTTCGTGTTGCTGTTCGCGTTCGGCCCGCGCGACCTCAAGGACGAAGTCGACGACTACGCCTCGGCTCTCGAGCGCCACGATCGCGACGAAGCCCTGCGTCGTGGCAAGGAACTGCTCGAATCGAGCCCGGCACCGCTCGGCCTCGGCGTCCGCGAGGCGGTGGAGGAGGCGATCTTCATCCAGGCCAATAACCGCATCTTCGGTGTCATTTTCTGGTTCATGGTGCTCGGGGCCGGTGGCGCGTGGCTGTACCGAGTCAGTGACATGTTGCGGCGGCGCGCGGCCTTCGAGGCGGCACGACAGGGCGTTCCGCGCATGCGCGGCGATCTTGGCAGCGTCCTGGCCTTCATCCACGGCGTGCTGGCCTGGGTGCCTGCGCGGCTGACGGCGCTCGCGTATGCGCTCGCGGGCAGCTTCGAGGACGCGGTGGGCAACTGGCGCTCGGCTGTCGACCGTGTGGGGCCGGCGACAGGCGTGCTCGACCGCGCGGAAGACTTGCTGGCGCGCGTGGGCAAAGGCTCGTTGCAACCGAGCCTGGCCAACGTAGAGCCGGGCGCGCTCGACGTCGCGACGGCGCGCGGTGCGTGGCGCATCGTGCAGCACTCCCTCTGGATCTGGGTCGCCGCCATCGCGCTGCTCGTCATCACGGGCGCCGCTGTCTGAGCGGCCGGTGATGCGCGGATGACGTATTCCCGACGAGATGCCGCCATCGTGCAGTTTGCGCGACGAGGTTGGGCTCCCTTCGGCGCGCTGTTGCTCTCAGTGGCGACTGTCATGGTCGTCGGTCTCGCCGCCACCCCGGCGGTGGCGGTGGCTGCCAAAGAAGGCGCGACCGGCACGCCGCGCCCGCCGCGTATCCTGAGCCTTGCTCCGAATCTCACTGAAATCGCATATGCGGCCGGCGCCGGATCGCTGTTGGTCGGCACGGTCGAGTTCAGCGATTACCCGGCGGCGGCCAAGGCGATCCCGCGGGTGGGCGATGCGTGGCGCGTGGATGCCGAGCGCGTGCTCGAACTGCGGCCCGATGTCGTGCTGGTGTGGCCCACCGGTACGCCAGAAACGACGATTTCGCGACTGCGCACGCTGGGGTTGAACATCGTCGAGGTGCCGACGCAGAGCCTGGCGGACGTGCCGCGTGCATTGCGCCGGGTAGGCCGGCTCGCGGGCACGACGACCGTGGCTGAACGAACGGCGAAGGACTTCGAGTCGCGCGTGGCCCAGCAGCGTGCGCAGTATTCGCACCGGTCGCCGGTCAGCGTGTTCATCCAGATCGACGACGAGCCGATCTACACGGTGAGCGGCCGGCACGTGATCAGCGAGATCGTCGCGTTGTGCGGCGGCCGCAATGTGTTCGCCGACCTGCCGCAACTGGCACCGCCGATTTCGGCGGAGGCGGTGCTGGCCGCCGACCCGCAGGTGATCCTGAGCACGGACGACACGATCGCCAATCCGCTCGAGCTCTGGAGCCGGTGGCCGCGCATGCAGGCGGTGCGGACGGGCAACGTTTACAAGCTGTCGTCGGACCTCGTGACCCGGGCGTCGCCGCGGTTGGCGCAAGGCGTCGAGGTGACCTGCTCGGCGCTCGAGCGGGCTCGCTTCCGCCTGTCTGCGCCGCCGCAATCGCAGTCGCAGAACGCGTTTCGTTAGTTTTGCCTCGCTGTTGCTTGTTTACGCTACCGCGCCGGGCTCTGAAGTGTTCCGGGAGACACGCCGCAAGTACGTCCCTGTAGGCTTGCGCGCGCCGTCCATGGCGCGCGACAGTCTCCCGGAACTCTTCAGAGCCCGGCGCAGTAGCCCAGACGCTTCGCGCAGTCACGCTTGCTGCCGCTGCTGGTGCATATTTCACCGACAGTGATTGCGCTGGCGCGACGCAGTTGGCGTGAGTGCGCCACTCGGCGCCGACAAAAGCATTGAGCGTTGACGTTGGCGCACTGGAAACCGCGGTGTCACGAGGTCGTGAGTGCGCCGATTCTGCTAATGCTGCCGAGCGCAATCCATCGGCGCCGTCGATCATTCAGTCGAAACTGCACCAGCGGATGCGCTTGTCCGGATTCGAATGGAAGACCGTCGCGCGCGAGCCTACAGGGACGTATTCACGGCGTGTCTTCCGTTCGAATCCGGACAAGCACATCCGCGGGCCGTTCGGCACTCAATGACGCCGGCAGCGCAGATCAGCGCAGCCGCGCAGATCCGGCGCGCGGTTACCGCCGCCGCCACAGCACTTCGCTCCCATGTTCGTGCCGAGCCAGAACGCGCGCGATGACGAATAACAAATCCGACAATCGGTTGAGGTACTGCGGCACCTCGGGAGCGACGAACTCCGCACGGGCGAGCGCCCACACCCGACGCTCTGCACGACGGGCGACGGTGCGAGCAAGGTGGCACGCCGAGGCTGCCTGGCCGCCTCCCGGCAGGATGAAGTCCTTGAGCGGCGGCAGGCCGTCATTGAACGAGTCGAGCGACTGCTCGAGTCGATCGACGTACGCCGCCGTGATCGCACGGTGACCGGGAATGCAGAGTTCGCCACCGAGGTCGAACAGGTCGTGCTGGATTTCGGTCAGCGTGGCCTGCACCGCATCGGGCAAGCCGGGCACCGCGAGCACCACGCCGATCGCGCTGTTCGCCTCGTCAACCGTGCCGTAGGCCTCCACCCGCAGGTGCTCCTTGGGCACCCGCATGCCGTCGCCGAGACCGGTGCTGCCGTCGTCGCCGGTCCGTGTGTAGATCTTGCTGAGCCGGTGCCCCATGTCTGCTACTTGCCTCTGTTGCCCGCACCCGGAGCGTAACGCATCGACACGTACAGGCCGCGGCCCGCCGTATTGTAAGTGTCGGCGAGTTCGTAATCCTCGTCCAACAGGTTCTCCACGCGGGCGATCAGCGACAGGCTCGGGGTGACGCGCCACTGGGCGGTCAGGTTCGCGAGCACGTAGCCGTCGAGCGTCACGTCCTGCGGGAAGCCGAAGTCCTTGCGGTCGCCGGAGGCGAGCACGTCGAGTCCGAACAGCACCGGACCGAACGCACGCGCCAGGCCGACCGTGAGGCTCTCCTGCGCGCGGCGCAACAGCCGGGAATCGTCGGCGCGATCCCGCGGGTCCTGGTAAATCGCCTCCACGCGGGCCTGCCAGAGCGAGCCCGTGTAGACCCATGACGCCTCGATGCCCTCGATGCGCGCCTCGGCGACGTTCTGGTTGATGCCCTCGAACGGATCGTAGGACAGCACCGTGAAGTCGATCAGGTCCTCGATGTCGGTGTGGAAGGCCGAAAGCGACAGCGACTGCTGCGGCGTCAGCGCATGCTTCACGCCGACCTCGTAGTTGCGCGAACTCTCCGGCTTCAGGTCGGGGTTGCCACCGTACCCGTAGCGATCCGTCGCGTCAGGGGCGCGAAACCCGCTGCCCGCCAGGGCATATACGCGAGTGCGCTGTTCATTGAACGCATAACCGTACTCAGCGTTCCAGGTGAATTCGGATCCGGCTGTCTCGTGGTCGGTGTACCCGAGCACGAGCAACCCCAGGTGCGGGCCGCTGGCGATGCGGTCCTGCACGTAGACGTTGACCGCGTCCGTGTCGGACCGGAAGCCTTCGCCGTACGACTCGCTGCTCGCACGCTCGCGCGTGTACATCGCGCCGACGCCGAGTCCGTGCACGTCCGACCACTTCCAGTCGTACTGGGCGTCGAATGTATCGCGATCCGTCTTGAGGAAATCCGGCGACTGGTTCTGCCGGGTTTCGTCCTCGAGGTGGTTCGCCGCAATGCGAGCCTCACCGGCCTCGCCGACCGGCAGGTGCACTTCGGCCGCCGTGGTCGACGTGACGTAGTCCTGGTCAACCGGCGCCAGGAAGAAATCGGAGTACTCCGACGTGCCTTCCGTGCGCCAGTGCCGGACCGTGACTTCGGCAGCACCGACGTCGGCGCGCAGTGCGACGTTCGCGCTCAGGCTGTCGTAACCGCGATCGATGGTGTCGGTGGTGCGGGTCGGAAAGCCGTCGCTGTCCATCCACGAAACGCCGAGGTCGAGTGCAGCGGATTTCCCGAGGTCGACGCCGCCGTTGAGACTCGCGTGCTTCGTGTCATAAGCGCCGTACCCGGCTTCCGTGATCCAGCCGTCCTGCGAGCCGCGACGGGTCACGATGTTGACGACGCCGCCGATCGCGTCGCTGCCCCAGAGCGCAGAACGCGGGCCCTTCACGACCTCGATGCGCTCGATCATGTCGGGCCGGATGTTTTGCAGGCCAGGCAGGCCGATCGTGCCCGGATTGATGCGGATGCCGTCGACGAGCACCAGCGTGTGATTGCTCTCGGTGCCGCGGATGAACAGCGCCGTCGGCTGGCCGGGACCGCCATTGCTCGCGACGTCGAGACCGGCATGGAACCGCAGCAGCTCCGCGGCATCGCCGGCATTGCTTCGTTCGATCGTTGCGCGGTCAATCACGACGACTGGCGCCAGCACCTCGTCGGCGGGTGTCGGCACGCGCGTCGCCGTGACGATGATGTTCAACTCGGGCTGGATGCTGTCGTCTGCGCGCGCCGTCAGCGGAACGAGGGTCGTTGCCAGGGTCAAGACCACAGCCATGACCGGAGTCGCGACGCTCAGCAAGCGATGGAAGTAAACACCCTGGAAAACACGCATGAAAACCGGCCGCGCGCCACGCGCGGAATTCAAACTGGACATTGTCTTGCCACACCCCGTGCATGCGTCCTCGTGGACGCGTGTAAAAATCCAGCAACGGAATGCGGGAGTGGCGGATCGGGGGTGGGAGCCGCAGAACGGAATGCCGCCCGAGTTCCGGCCGCTCGCCCACCGCGACGCTGGTCTCGATCGACGGGCCGGTCTCCGGGCTCTCGAGCGGGCTGGTGGCCCTGCCAGCATCCCCTTCCCACGCTTGTGGCGCAGTGGGTACCGGACCTTGCGGACCGGGCGATGTGGCTTGACTCGACTACCGTTGCGGGGGCAGCGCCGGAATCTGACCGGCTTCCCGTTCTCCCTGAGCCTGCGCTCGCGGGATCACCTGTCGGAGACCGCACGGTAGGCAAGGTGGGGGGTGATGTCAAGGAAGGCGCGGTACTATGGCGCCTCGCCATCCGGGTCGTTGCCATGCCGCATTCAGAGTTCCTGGCCACTGCACTGGAAGCAGCTCGCGCTGCTGACGACGTCGTGCGTCACTACTACCAGCGCAACCTCGAGATCACGCTCAAGGCCGACAAGTCGCCGGTGACCGAAGCCGACGTCGAGACCGAGAAGGCGATTCGCTCGCTGATCGCGGCGAAGTACCCGGCGCACGGTTTTCACGGCGAGGAAACCGGTACGGCTGCGCTGGATGCGGACTACGTCTGGTTCGTCGACCCGATCGACGGCACCAAGGCGTTCGTGCGGGAATACCCGATGTTCTCGACGCAGATTGCGCTGATGCACAAGGGCCGGCTCATCGTCGGCGTGTCGTCGGCGCCCGTGTACGGCGAACTTGCCTACGGCGAGATCGGCGTCGGCGCCTGGCTGAACGAGCAGCCGTTGCGCGTCAGTGCCATCGACACGATCGAGAACGCGGCGCTTTCGACCGGCAACCTCAAGTCACTGGCAACGGGGCCACGCTGGCCCGCCTTCGGCAAGCTCGTCGGCCGCCTGGGCCGCATCCGCGGGTACGGTGATTTCCTGCAGTATCACCTGCTGGCGTCGGGCCGCATCGATGCGGTCGTCGAGTCGGACGTCAACATCCTCGACGTCGGCGCCTGCGCGGTGATCGTCGAAGCCGCCGGCGGCACATTCACGGACCTCGAGGGGCGGCCGCTCACGCCGCAGAGCACGGGCGTGCTCGCGACCAACGGCAAACTGCAGCAAGCGATTTACGACGCGATTCATTCCTGATCGCGCAGCTTACGGAGCAGGTGAAACATGGCGAAGAAGATCATCGCAGTGGCAGGTGCGACGGGCGCGCAGGGCGGCGGGCTCGTGCGGTCGATCCTGGCGGATCCGCACGGCGACTTCTCCGTGCGCGCGATCACGCGTGATCCGGACTCGCCGAAGGCGCGCGCACTGGCAGCTGCTGGTGCCGAAGTCGTCGCCGCAAACATCGCCGATGCCGCGGCCGTGGCTCGGGCGTTCGCAGGGGCGCACGGCGCGTATTGCGTCACGTTCTTCTGGAACCATTTTTCGCCCGACCAGGAACGGGCTGAAGCCCATGCGTTGGCCGACGCCGCGAAACGGGCCGGAGTGAAGCACGTGGTCTGGTCCACGCTGGAAGACTCGCGCCGCTGGATCAAGCTGGAAGACCCGCGCATGCCGACGCTCATGGGCAAGTACAAGGTGCCGCACTTCGACGTGAAAGGCGAAGCCGACGACTACTTTCGTGCGACAGGCGTGCCGACGACCTGCCTGCTGACCTCGTTCTACTGGGACAACCTGATCCACTTCGGCATGGGCCCCAAGGCCGGTCCCGACGGCAAGCTGCACTTCTCGCTGCCGATGGGCGACAGGCCGTTGCCCGGCATCGCGGCCGAGGACATCGGTCGCTGCGCGCACGGAATATTCAGGCGCGGGAACGAGTTCGCGGGTCGTACCGTGGGCATCGCGGGCGAGCACCTCACCGGTGCACAGATGGCAGCCGGGCTGACCCGCGCGCTCGGTCGCGAGGTGCAGCACCAGGACGTGCCGTTCGACGTCTACCGCGGTCTCGGTTTCCCGGGCGCGGAGGACCTCGGCAACATGTTCCAGTTCAATCACGACTTCGCTGCCGACTTCTGCGCCGCGCGCAGCATCGATTTTTCGCGTTCGCTCAACCCGCAGCTGCAGAGTTTCGCGGGCTGGCTCGCGGCCCACGGCCGCGAGATTCCGCTCACCTGAGCGAGCGGCGGCCGCTGGCGAACTTCCCGATGCAGGCGTGGACATACCTGGGAGTGGCAATCGTCGCTGAGGTGATTGCAACCTCGGCGCTGCAGGCGTCGGCCGGGTTTTCGCGACTGGGTGCGTCGGCCGTGGTCGTGATCGGCTACGGCATCGCCTTCTATTCCCTGTCGCTCGCGCTGCAAACGTTTCCGGTCGGCGTGGCGTATGCAATCTGGTCGGGCGTGGGCATCGTACTCATCACGCTCGTCGCCTGGCTGCTATACGGACAGGCCCTCGATGCGGCAGCGATCATCGGTCTCGGCCTGATCGTCGCCGGGGTCATCGTGCTCAATGTCTTTTCCAAGGCGGTCCCGCACTGACCACGTCGTTGCAGTGGCTCAGGCAGCGACGAACGTCCGGCCGTGTTCCCAGCGCAATTCGCGCACGGCGATACCGTAGAGTTCCCCGATCGAGTGCTCGTTGAGCGCCTCGTCGCAAGGGCCGCAGTGCCAGCGGCCATCGCCAAACAACAGCAGGGCCGAATCGGCGAAGCGTGCGGCGAGTCCGATGTCGTGCAAGCTGACGACCACTGTCCGTCCTGCGTCCGCGAGCCGGCGGAAGGTGCGCAGCACGTCGAGCTGGTGTTGCGGGTCCAGCTGATGAATCGGCTCGTCGAGCAGGAATACGCCTGGATCCTGCGCCAGGATCGTCGCAATCGACAATCGGCGCCGTTCGCCGCCCGACAGTGTCGCGATGTCACGGTCTTCGAGACCGGCCAGGTCGACGGCGGCCAGGGCGCGTTGCGCGGCTGCACGGTCGTCCACGCTTTCCCACGCCCAGAAATCGAGGTGCGGATGACGCCCGACGAGCACGGCCTCCAGCGCAGTTGCCGGAAACGGATCGTCGACCAGTTGCGGCAACAGCCCCAGCGTGCAAGCGAGTTCACGACGCGGCCATGATTCGACGGGCCGGCCGGCAAGAAGCACCTGGCCGTTTGCTGGAGGCCGCAGCCCGGCGAACGTGTGCAGCGTCGAACTCTTGCCGGAACCATTGCGTCCCAGCACGACCAGCAACTCGCCGGCCGGCACCTCGAGCGTCAGGTCGCGCACGAGCGTGCGGCCAGGCACTTCGACGGTGACTGCACGGCAAGCCAGGGTGGCAGTGCCGGTCATTGCATCCACCCGATGTCGAGCGCAGTGGCCGGTCCGACCAGCATTTGCTCGAGGCTGTCGGCGATGACGGCGTCGCGAGCGCTGGTCGCGATGCGGCCGGCCATGATTTCGCCGAAGTCCTGCGGGTACAGCGGCTGCCGGTCCGGCTCGCCGAGGCCCGCAAGCCCGAGTGGCTGCCCGGTCGCCAGGTCGTACTTGTCGGTGGCGCCAAGGGTGTGCAGCACCTCGTGGACCAAGACCACCTGGTTGCTGCCGCCAGCAGCCGCGTCGCCATACAGGTGGGTCACTGCAATGAGACCTTTGCTGAGGCCGACCGAATCCGGCATCGCGTTGGCGCCCCGGACCAGCGGCGAATAGAGCGCGAAGACCTGGATGTCGGGGCTGGGCAATGGGTCGTTCCACGCCGTCCGGGCGGCGAAGTAACGCAGTCGCAGGCTCCAGAGCGCAATCGTGAGCGGTCCGGGACGGCCGGGCAACGCCGGTGGCAGCTCCTGCGCAGCGTGCGAGACGCGGATCCGGACGGGCTGCGCAAGCTCAACTCCGTAGCGCGACGCCTCGTCGACGAAGAACGACTCCACGTCGGCAAAATCCGCGGCCTGCAATGCTGCGATGTAAACGTCGACACCTGCGTCCGTCGATGCGTTGATCGGGTACACCGTGACGCGCAGCGTGTCGTTCCAGTCGCGGCTGCGCGAGCGGTCGAGCCAGGCCCCGAGCGCGACGAACAGCAGGACTGCGAGCAGGATCGCGAGCCGCAACGTGCCAAGGAAGGAGCGTTTTGCCAAGGCGAATGAGTCCCGGCGCCGCCGATCAGGGATAGAGCCGCGTGGCCTGCCACGGTCCAGGTGTGAAGGCCAGGGCGCCAACGGGTTGCAGCGTGCGGGTCCATCGCGCACGGTCGTGCACGCGAAATGCGCCTTCGCACCACAGTTCGACGGACTCGAGCCAGAAATGATATCCGCCCCAGTGCGGCGGACGCGTGGGCGCCGTGCCATGACGAGCAGCCTCGATCGCAACCCGCTTCAGCAACGTTCCGCGCGAATCCAGTGGCTGGCTCTGCAGGCTAGCCCACGCGCCGATGCGGCTGTCGATCGCACGCAAGGAAAAATACTCGTCGCTTTCCCCGGGCGGACAGAACACGACGCGGCCCTCGAGCCGCACCTGCCGGCTCAGTGAGTCCCAGTGCAGCACGCCGGCAACACGCGGGTTCGCCGCGAGTTCGCGGCCCTTGCGGCTTTCGTAGTTGGTGAAGAAGACGACATAACCCGGGTCCGCGACGACCTTCTTGCACAGCACGACGCGCGCCGATGGCATGCCGTCGGGCGTGGTGGACGCGAGCACCATCGAGTCCGGGTTCGGTTGCACCTTCTTTTCGCGGGCCTCGCGATACCAGCCCTCGAAGATGGGCATCGGGTCCTGGGGCAGGGTGGAGGGAAGCGTTCCGGAATGAGGCAGCATCGGCATCGTCCAGCGAGCGTGGAGTCGGGATTATGCCCCAGCGCCTGTGCGTTCTCTTGCAGCGCGAGGCGTCGGACCGGTAAAAGGATGCGTCCACCAGGCCGTGAAGCATGAAATCCCTCGCAGAACTCCGCGCCCGACTCGACGTCATCGACCGTGAACTGCTGCAGCTCGTCGCCGCGAGGCAGACGCTCGGCAAGCAGATCGCCGAGGTCAAGCGTTCGTCCGGCCAGCCCACGCGCGACTTCCGGCGCGAGCGTGAAGTGCTGTTGAAGGCGCGACAGGATGCCGCCGCGTTCGGCGTGTCACCGGCGCTCGCAGAATCGCTGCTGCAGTCATTGATTCGCGGGTCGCTCACCACGCAGGAGCAGGCGCGGGTCGCTTCGCAAGGCCGGGGCTCTGGACGCAGCGCGCTGGTGATCGGCGGGCGCGGCAAGATGGGTCACTGGGTGGCCGACTTCCTTGCGGCGCAGGGCTTTGCCGTCACCGTCGCAGACCCTTCCGGGGAAGTGGCGGGATACGAGTACGTTGCGGACTGGCAAGTGACCGACCTGCATCACGATCTCATCGTTGTCGCCACACCCATCCGCATTGCGAACGACGTGCTGGCCGGACTGGCGGAGCGGCGCCCACGGGGCATCGTGTTCGACATCGGCTCGCTGAAGACGCCGCTGCGCTCGGGCCTGGACAAGCTCCGCGCTGCCGGTTGCCACGTGACATCGGTGCACCCGATGTTCGGCCCGGACACCGAACTGCTGTCGGGCCGGCACGTGATCTTCATCGATCTCGGCGACCCCGTCGCGCTCGAAGAGGCGCGCGCGCTGTTCAGCTCGACGATGGCCGATCTCGTCGTGATGGGACTCGACGAGCACGACCGGCTCATTGCCTTCGTGCTCGGCCTGTCGCATGCACTGAACATCGCGTTCTTCACGGCGCTTGCCGAAAGTGGTGAAGCGGCGCCGCGGCTGGCGCGCATGTCGAGCACGACGTTCGATGCGCAGCTCGATGTGGCGACGCGCGTCGCCGCCGAGAACCCCGACCTGTATTACGAGATCCAGAGCCTGAACGACTACGGCGTGGAATCGCTGAATGCCCTGCAGGCTGCCGTGAATCGCCTGTGCCGCTCAGTCCAGGAGGGCGATGCGGAGGCCTTCGTCGCCATGATGAAGCGCGGCAACGACTACCTGCGCGTGCGACAGGCCGCGCGCGACGAGGTCACGCGCTGAGCGATGAGTGACGCCACCGTCCTCCTGCAGTTGCAGGTGCTGGCCTGGTCGAACCACCTGATGGCTGCGCGCTCGCTCGACCAGCTCGCGGCGAGGCTGGCGCAGCCTCCTGCCGCCCACGGCGAATCTCTCACCGGTGTGCTGGTGCTCCTCGATCCCAGGCACGAACTGCGAAGGCTGGCCGCCGGTGCAGGCAATCAACCCGATTCGTGGCCGGGGCTGCGGTTCGTCGACAGCCTTGCCGGCGTCGCGCCCGGCTACGGAACTATGCACGTGCCGTGGTCTGGCCCGTACCACGCTGCGGATCACGGTCTGCTGATTCCGGCAGAGGCGAGTTGCAGGCACCTTGCCCTGTTGCCGCTGCCGCGCAGCGGCGGGCTTGCGGGTGTCTACAACGTCGGCAGCCATGACGGTCCCGTCGCGCTTGCAGCGCTCGGAGCCGCGTGGCTCGATCACATCGGAGCGCAGGCCCTCGCAAGCGCCGAAAGGCAACTGCAGCGTGCACGCCTGCTGCGTGGCGGCGTCGTGGATCCGCTCACCGGCTGGCACAGCCGGCACTATTTTCTTGCGCGCATGCGGGAGCAGGTGGCGGCCAGCGTTCGTCGTGCGGAACCGGCCACCTGCATGGTGATCGATGTGGATGCCCTGGGCAGCCTCAACGAGAAGCGGGGCGTTGCCGCGGGCGACGCCGTGCTGCTCGAGGTTGGCACTGTCAGCGAGGCGCTGGTGCGCGCAAGCGATTCGTTCGCGCACCTCGGCGACGATGAGTTCGCAGTGTTGTTGCCTGCGACGGCGCCGCACGCGGCGACGCGGCTCGCCGAACGCATTCTTGCCGCCGTGCGGGCGGCACCGATTGCCGCCGCACCCGATGTGCGCGAGATCATGCGGATCTCGATCGGCATCGCCGGGTTCGATCCGGCGGGACCCGCGGCGGGCATCGAGCGCAAGGCCACCGCCGACGAATGGCTGTCACGAGCGCACGCAGCCTTGTACGAGGCCAAGCGCGCCGGTGGCGACCGCTACATCGTCTGCTAGTTGCGCTGGCGCAGCATCAGCAGCAGGAAGATCGGCACGCCGACCAGCGCGGTCAGGGCGCCCACCGGTAACTGCCTCGGCGCGAGCAGCAAGCGCGAGGCGAGGTCGGCCGTCATCAATACCAGGCCGCCCAGCACTGCCGACCCGGCCAGGACGATGCGCTGGTCGTTGCCGAGCGCGAGACGTACCAGGTGCGGCGTGACCAGACCCACGAAGCCGATGCTTCCCGCCGTGCTCACCGCGCACCCGGTGAGCAGCGAACTCAGGACGAAGACGATGCTGCGCACACGCCGGACGTCGAGCCCGACCGTCGCGGCGATCGTTTCCCCGCGGGCGAGGACATTCAACGGGCGGCCGAGCGCCACGCAGAAGACGGTTGCGGCGGCGAGCAGCGTCAGCAGCCAGCCCCAGCGGTCGCCGCGGGTGAGGTCGCCCAACAGCCAGAACACCATGCCCCGCAGTCGGGTGTCGTCGCTCATGGCGAGCAACAGGCTGACGATGGAGCCGGCACCGGCGGCCACTACCACGCCGGTCAACAGCAGGCGAGTGGGCGTCCAGCCGCCGCGGCCCTGCGCGAGCGCAAACACCAGCGCGCAGGCGGCCAGCGCGCCGGCGCCAGCCG
>CAVUSC010000029.1:0-192373 GCA_963743995.1 uncultured Gammaproteobacteria bacterium
GCGGTTGCGACGTCGGCATGAGCTACCTGCTCCCCCGTGCGGTGGAACGTCGGTCGCGGCGGAAATGCTGCTGACGGGTCATTCCTCGACGCCACGCGCGCCGCCGCACTCGGGTTCGTCGATGCGGTCGTGCCGACCGCCGACCTCGAAGCCGCTGGCGCGAAGACCGTGGCCGCGCTGCTGCAGGCGATCCGCTCGGCCTGGCGCTCGCGAACAGGCCTGCAGGTCGGCATCGACGCGCCGGGCATCGAGTCGGCGGTCGCGAACGAACCGGCAGCAGTTGCGGCTCGAGGCGCCGAGGCTTTCGCCAGATGAGGCATTCCTGAACCGGAAGTGAGCCGACCGAAGCGCTGGCTCAGGCCCGGCAGCGCAACTGGTCAAGCCGCGAAACAGGAAACCGGCTCGCCACACGGCGCTGCCGACATCGACTTCGATTCGCGGCAGGCGTCGGGCGAGCGACGTGAACGCGATGCGGCCTTCGAGCCGCGCGAGCTGCTGCCCGATGCAGTGGTGGATGCCGCGCCGAACGGCATCCGTGAATCCTTGCGCGTGACGTCGAGCACGTCGGCCCGCTCGAACACCGACGGATCGCGGTTGGCCGCGCCTAGCAGGCACAGCACACGCTCGCCCGGCTGCACTCTGAAACCACCGACCAGGGCAGGCTGCAACGCCGTGCGATAGGTCCCTGCAGGGACGATTCGAAACGCAGCACTTCCTCGACCGCGCGCGGCGCGATCTCTTCCGGGTTCGCGACCAGGGCCTGCCACTGGCCGGGCTCACGGTGCATGGCGAGCATGCCGTTGCCGATCATGTGCGCCGTGGTCTCGAAGCCCGCGCCGAACATCGCCACGATCACGTTCGCGACCTCGGCCCTGGTCAGCGCGGAACCATCTCGTCCTTCGCCTGCACCAGCGCGCTGGTCAGGTCGTCCTGCGGGTCGGCCCGCTTGCGGTCGAAAATCTGGCCGAGAAATCGTTGAGGAAATCCATCTGCGCGTCGGCTTGCGCGAGCAACTCCGGTTCGAGCGCGCGGGTCTCGAACACGATGAACGACTCGGCCACGGCCCGCGTCAGCCTGGCCAGGCTCGCCGGCGAGCGCTCCTCGCCTTCGAGGCCGAGCATGTCGCACATCACGAGCGTTGGCAGCTGGTAAGCGAAGTCCCACAGCAGTTCGATCTGACCCTGCGCCTGCATGGAGTCGAGCAGGCCGTCGACGATCTGCTGGATTCGCGGCTGATCGCGGCGACGCGCTTCGGTGTCAGCGCAAACGCCACCAGCTTGCGCAGGCGCGTGTGCGCAGGCGGGTCCTGCATCACGAACACTTCGGACAGCCAGCGGTACGACGAATGGGCCATGACGTCAAAGGCCGGGCCGTAGTACAGCTGGATGTCTGTGGACGAAATTGCCCTGCCCGAACGCCGCGTGGTTCGTGATCACCTCGCGCACGTCTGCGTAGCGCGCAGCCACGTAGTACTCGGTCGCCGCCTTGTGCAGGCCCGGAGCAGCGCGCAGGTATTCGTAATACGGCCGGTACGGATTACGGATGAGGTCGGGATCGGCCGGGTCGAAGCGATAGCCGGCGTCGAGCGGTGCAATCGCGTTCATGGTGCCTCGAAGACGGGTTCGAACGCGTCGCCGCGGCGACGCACACGACAGCAATGCACGCCGCCGAAGTGAGCCGGGACGAGCAGCGCATTGCGATCCGCGGCGTCTTCCAGCACTCGCCGGCGCGTCAGGCGCGCCTGCGGCTGGTCCTCGCAGTACGGGCTGTTCCAGTCCGGGCAGTACACCTGCGCCGGGTGATGCAGGATGTCGCCCACGAACAGCGCGCTGTCGCCGGCGGAGCGTACGTCCATGATCAGGTGACCCGGCGTGTGCCCCGGTCCGAGCCGCAGCGTGATCGACTCGCTGACGCGATACCCCTCGCTCACCAGTTCCGCAATGCCCGCATCGAGCAACGGCTGCACGCTGTCCTCGAAGACGTTGGTGTCGACGAGCGCACCGGCAGCGGTCGGGCGGGCGCCCGGTCCCTGCGGATCCCAGTAATGGCGCTCGATCGCGGAGAAGAGGTAGCGGGCGTTTGGAAACGTCGGCACCCAGCGGCCCGCGTGCAGCTGCGTGTTCCAGCCGACGTGGTCGATGTGCAGGTGCGAACAGATGACGATGTCGATGTCTTCGGGGGCAAAGCCCGCGGCCGCCATCCGCGTCAGGAACGGCGTGTCGAGCCCGCCGAAGAGCGGAATGCCTGGCCGCTCCTTGGCGTTGCCCGCCCCGGTGTCATAGAGGACCTTGAGGCCGTCGACCTCGAGAATCCAGCTCTGCAGGAACGCGTAGATGCTGTCCGCGTCGTCGCGGTAGTACTGCGGCGTCAGCCCGGGCGCGAAGCCGCGGAACGTCGCTTCGTCATAACCCACGAAGAACACCGAGGGTGGCAGGAAATTCCCCTGCCACTCCTCGACGTGATTGACCCGCACTTCGCCGATGCGCAGCATCGCAACCGGTCACGTCCGCCGTCAGAAGTTGAGCGACAGCGTGAGGCCGAACGTGCGCGGCGGCAGCAGCGAGCCCACGCGGACACTGCCGTACAGCGGCGCCGTGATGATGTTGTTGCTGTAGATGAACTCGTCGGTCGCATTGCGTACCCAGCCGGTGACGCTCCACTTGCCGTCGCCGCCTTCGTAGCCGGCCATCAGGTTGAGCAGGCCGTAGGCGTCCTGTTCGGCGTCCGAGTTGTTGAACTCGGTGAAGTACACCTTGTCCTGGTACGACGCCTCGATGCGGCCGACGAATGCGCCCGTCTCCGTCACCGGCCGGCGATAGTCGAGCACACCGTGCAGGGTGTACTTCGGGGCGTTCTGCAGGTAGTTGCCCGAGAGGTCGACCTGCTCGAAGTCCTGCCGGTAGTCGCCCGTCACGAACTCCTTGTAGGTCGCGTCGAGCCACGTCGCCGAGACGTTGCCGGACAGCCCTTCCGTGAAGCGTGCGAACAGCTCGACCTCGACACCCATGATCTCCGCCGACGCGGCATTGACGGTCTCCACCACGCTCTGCTCGTTGACGAAGCCGACCTGCAGGTCGGTGTAGTCGTAGTAGAACGCGGCAGTCCGCAGCGAGGCCCGGCCGTCGGCGAACGGCATCTTGTAGCCGAGCTCATACGCGTCGACGTACTCCGGATCGATGACTTCGTTGAGGCTGCCGATGTTGATCACGCCCGACTTGAAGCCCTGCGTGAACTGCAGGTAGGCCAGGCCGTCGTTGCCGGTCTGGTACTCCAGCAGCACTTTCGGCGTGACCTTGTTCCAGGACTTGTCGCGGTCCGTGGGCACGTTGACGCCCAGCGCGTCGAAGATGAACGAGCCGGTGCCTTCACGCTTCTCGTAGTTGTAGCGCGCACCCAACGTCAGGGCCCACGCGTCGGTGAACGCGTACCTGCCCTGCAGGAACACACCGTACGCCTCGACGTCGACGTCGCCGTTCTGCCAGTAGTTGCCGTCGTTGAAGAAATCCGCCGGCAGCCCGAAGACGAGACCGAGGTTGGTGAGCGGCACCTTCACCTCGCCGTGCATCTTCTCGCTGAAGTAGTTCGCACCCATCAGCCAGTCGATGTTGGCCGCGGTGCCGGAGACGGTGAAGTCCTGGCTCCACGACTCGCTGTCCTCGATGTAGTTGTTCTGGCCGAACATGTCGACGTCGGAACCGTCGAGGTCGTCGCGCAGGAAGCGGCTGAAGTCGCGCCACGCCGTGATCGACTTCAGGTTCCAGCCGTCCGCGAAACCCCAGTCAACGATCGCGCTCACCGCCGTGCCGTCACGCTCGTTGATCGGGTCCTGGTCCGAGACGATGTTGCGCTGGTCGGGCTTCTTGCCCCGGTCGCCGTAGTAGTCGAAGATCGTCCGGCCGCCGAGCAGGTTGTGCGCGAGCTGGTCTTCCGGCACGACGGTCGTGCCGAGGAAGTGGAAGGCGTAGTTGTAGTCGTCTTCCTTGAAGTAATCGGCCATCAGCACCATGTCGAGCGTGTCGGTCGGCTTGAAGCGCAGGCTGCCGCGGATGGCATAGGCGTCGCGGTTGTCGATCGGCTTGCCGGTCGTCAGGTTGCGGCCGTAGCCGTCGCGCTTGTCGGCCTTGCCCGAGATGCGCCCCATCACGCTGTCGCCGGCGATCGGGCCGCCGAGCGCGCCTTCTATGGTGGTCGCCGAATAGTTGCCGAGGGTGTAGTTCATGTAGCCGTCGAGGTCCTCGGTCGGCTTCTTCGTGACCATGTTGACGACACCCGCCGTGGCGCCGCGGCCGTACAACGTGCCCTGTGGCCCTCGCAGCACTTCGACCTGTTCGAGGTCGTAGAAGCCGGCGAGCTGGTGTGACGGACGCGGGATCATCGCGCCGTCCTGCAGGAACGCCACGGCGCCGTCGGCACCGAGGTCGATGCTGGTCATGCCGATGCCGCGAATGAACGTGCGGTTGACGCCGAACTGGTCGCCGACCGAGAGGTTCGGCACCGAGAGCGCCAAGTCGCGCACTTCACGGATGCCGCCGGGGCCGAGCGCGTCCGCCGTGATGGCGGTGATCGCCGCTGGCGTGCTGTCGATGTCCTGCGCGACCTTGGTCGCAGACACGACGATCTCTTCGAGGGCGAGCGTATCGGCCGCGCCAGCCATCGGTGCCGCACCGAAGAGAGCCAGCACGACGGCCGTGCGCAGGACAATCGAACTACCAGAGGCAGTGTTCATCGAATTTAATTCCCCCGAATGAATGGTCCGTTCCGCCGGTGGACGCAGGCTGTGTTCCCCCGCCCCGCCCGACCTTGCGACCCTTTGTATATTCACGTTTACCGTCAGTCAAGTTTGTTGCACGAGAGTAACAACCCGTCCAAATGACGGCGAATTTCTTGTTGCAATGCGGTAACTTGCCGTCGAACCCCGGATGGACCTTCATGCAGATCGCACCGCGCCTCTCTTGTCCCTGCTGTGCCTGGCCCTGCTCGTGCTGGTGCCGAGAGCGCACGCGGACGACGACCGGGCCACCCTGAAACACGTGCGCGAAGCCTTCATGGCTTCAATGGCGACCGTCGATGCGACGCCTTTTGGCCCACCAGGCGGCGATTCGGAGGCCCTGCAGCGCTATCCGCTGTTCCCCTACCTGCAGGCTGCCCGACTCAACCGGCAACTGGCGCTGGTACGACCGGTCGCAGCGCCGCCCGGCACTGAGTCGAAGCTCGCGCTCGACGACGAGATCGCCGCGTTCATCGCGCAACAGGGCGACCGGCCGGTGACGCGGGCACTGCGAACGGCCTGGCTCTCCCACCTCGCCGCGCGGCAGGCCTGGCCGACCTTCCTTGGACACTTCCGCGCGGACCGTGACACGCAAGCGACGTTGCGCTGCCACGGGCTGGCCGCGCGCGTCGCCCTGGGCCAGACGGATGGCCTGACGGAAGAACTCACCGCCACCTGGCTCACCGCGAAGAGCCTGCCCGATGCCTGTGATCCCGCGCTCGACTGGTGGCGCGCGCGCGGCGGACCCGGCGAGGTGCTGGTCGAGCGGCGGGCCCGGCTGGCGCTCGCCGCGGGCGATGCGGGGCTCGCTCGCTTCCTCGCGAAGTCGCTCACCCCTGACCGCGCCGCGCCCATGCTGCAATGGGCTGCCCTGATCGAACAACCGGAGCGCGAGATCGCAGCGTTGATCGCGCAGCCCGCGAAACCCGTCGAATCACAGGCGCTCGAGGACGGCTGGTTGCGCTACTCGCGCGCAGACGCTGAAGCGGCGGCCGCCCGGTACCCGGCATTGGTGCAGGCACGAGGGCTCGAAGTTCGCGCGGCAAGTCCATTCGCGCTGTCCGTCGCTCTCGCACTGTCGTGGAGCCGTCATCCCCGCGCACTCGAATTCTTCCGCCTCGTGCACGAGGACGACTTCGACGAACGTGCGCACGAATGGCACGCCCGTGCGGCGCTCTGGGCCGGTGACTGGCGCGAAGTGGCGAACGCGATCGCCGCGATGCCGGACGTACTGCGCGACCAGACGCGCTGGCGCTACTGGTCGGCGCGGGCGAGCGAGAAGCTTGGCGATGCAGCGAAGGCGCGCGAGTTGTATGCCGCGGTGATGCCGACCGACAACTGGTATGCGGCGCATGCGGCTGCACGGCTGGAGCGGAAAATGACACCGCGCCTCGAACCGCTCGCACTCAGCGACGCGGAGATCGATGCGCTGGCCGCCGACCCTGCTTTCGTCCGCACACGTGAACTCCTGCGCTGCGAGATGGTTGCCGAAGCGACCGCGGAGTGGCGCGCGGCATACGACGACCTGTCACCTGCGCAACAGGTGCAGGCCGTGGGCCTTGCATCCCGCTGGGGCTGGCACGACCAGGCCATTGCGACTGCAGCGCGCCAGAAGCTGTTCAACGATTACGACCTGCTGTATCCACGACCCTTCGACGCCGACGTGCGCAGCGCCAGCCGGCGCACCGGCCTGCCCGAGGAACTGATCTACGCGATCATCCGGCAGGAAAGCCTGTTTCGGCCCGACGCGGCGTCCAGTGCCGGCGCAATCGGCCTGATGCAGTTGCTGCCCGAGACGGCACGCGTGACGGCGCGGCGCGCTGGCCTGCCTGTGCCGACGCGCGCGCAACTGATCATTCCGGCCGTGAACATTCCTCTCGGATCGGAATTCCTCGCCAGCCTGGTCCAGCGTTTCGACGGCGAGACGGCACTGGCCGCGGCCGGCTACAACGCCGGACCGAATGCCGCCCGACGCTGGCTACCGGCGGACCCGATGGATCTCGATGTCTGGGTGGAGAACATCCCGTTCAACGAGACCCGCGCCTACGTGCAGCGCGTGGCATGGCATGCGCTGGTGTTTGCGTGGCTCGTCGACCGCAAGCCCCGCGAGGTCAAGTACTGGTTGCGGGACATGCAGCCGGCACCATCGACTGCCGCAACGGCGTCGCAGTAGCCACCCTGCGAGTCAGGCGCAGGCCCGCCACTCGGCGACGAAGTCGCCGCTCGGAGTTCCGGCATCTGCGTCGAATGCGTTGCACACCGCTGCCGTCTCCGCCGCGGTCAGTCGCCCGCGCAGGCCGGCCAGCCGTTCATTGATCGCCCCATCTTCGAGTTGCAGCAGGGCGACGAACACGGCGACGCGGTTCAGTGCCAGTCCGCGGCGTATCCATTCGAGCGTGTCGTCGGCGGCTCGGTCACGACGTTCGACGCTGACGGGTGTGCCGCCGAGGTACCCGAACACGGCCTCGCGCACCAGCGTCGGATCCGTTTCCCCAAGCGCCACGGGCAACCAGGCGCGGGCAGTGGTCTCACCCCGTCGCACGGCGACGCGCAGTTCCTCGACGATCCACCGTCGCTCGGTTGTGCCGGTCGACTGCAACTCGCGCCAGTAGAGCATGAGGGCTGCGGTGGTCAGGGCTGGCGCCGCGCCGCGCGCGCCCGCGACGATCATGGCGTGACGCAAGGCACGCCGCGGCGCGGTGTCTGCGTTTTCCAACGGCTGTGCCGGACGCGTGCCGACGGCGTGTTGAGACTGGACGGACATCTGCAAAACCTCCTGGCCCTGAGGGCGTTGCCACCTGGCCGGTAGGTCGAGGCGCGTCTCACGGCGTGCCTTGAGGGGAAGGTTCATCAATGAAAAACCCTCCGCCGCATGACGCGCCGGAGGGTTCCAGTGAGTTTGCACCCGCTTCGTTGCCTGCCGGCCGCATCCGCACCTTGCGGTGCGAGCCACCTTGCCCGGGAAGGCAGGTTGGCCTGGGCGTAAGAAAACGCCCTGTCTTGATGCTGGGGCGAAGTATACCCGAGCCGTCGCGGCTGCCAAGGTCGGCATTGTCCGCAACGGGCGATCGGCGCGTGCGACCCCGCTTCAGGGCTGCGATCCGAACAGTGCCTGCAGCAGCAGCGTGCGTCGGCACGAAGACGAATGCGACGAACGCGACGAACAGCAGCAACACGTAGCTCACGGGTGACCATGTCGAGCGGCGCGCACCGAGGCCGTAGGTCCAGTTGATGTTGCGTTCGGGCGTGCTGACTGCACGGCTCCACGGCAGGACCACCGCAGCCAGCAGGACCGCTCCCGCGAGACCCACCCGCGCGTCGTAGCCATACTCGCGCACCATCCAGAGCAACACCAGCGGCAGCGGCACGTGGAACAGCGACAAGCCGCGCAGCAACCTCGGACGCGCGGGCTCGAACATGTAATCGGTCAGCCCCGTGATGCGGCGACGCAGCAGCAGGCGGGCAATGAAATCGACGTTCCAGAGCATCTCGGGCAACAGCACGGCGACGGCCAGCACGCTCGCGATCGCCGAACTCTCCAGCCAGAGCGCCGGCACGGCACCGATGAACGCGATGTCGGAGAACCACAGGAAGTTGCGCCAGCTGTAGTGACGCCACCAGGTCACGGCCACCAGCAGCACGAAGGCCGTGTACGCGATCTTGAACGTGAGCATGCGGCGGCACCGGCCGCGGGGGCGGCGCAACCAACCTTAGCAGACCCGACTGCGACGAGTCGCCTGCACCGCGCGACGAAGCGACGACAAAACACGCAGTTGCTGCGTCAAACTTCATGCACGGTGAATGGAAGCACATCGGTCGACATACTCAGGAGAGAACGTCATGCCTACGAACACACAGCGCACCCGGATGTTCGCCACGCTGATCGCCGTGCTGGCCACGGCCAGCATCGCCGCGACGGCGCAGGCGGGCGACACGGCGAAGCCGAGCGCACGCCACGGCGACGTCGTCGTGCAGTACTCGGACCTGGACCTCAACAGCGCCGCGGGCAACAAGGTGCTGTACGCAAGACTGTCGGCGGCGGCAGAAGCGCGCGTGCGGCAATGAAGCGAGTACGCGCGACCTGAAGCGCAGGGCGGACTACCGCGCGTGCTACGACAAGGCGCTGAACGGGGCCGTCGACAAGATCGGCACCCGCGAACTGCAGGCGCTGCACACGTCCAGGACCACGCGCCGCGTCGGTTGAACGATCCAGGGCAAGCATTGCAGCAGGGCGGGCTCACAAGGACGCGACTCGCCCTGCTTCAATCGCCGTCTTGTTGACTGACGCGCGCGACCGGAAAGACCATCTGGAATCCTTCGATGCGCGCTGCCGTCAGCACAGTGGCGCTGGCCAGGTCCGGAAACAACGTCGGATCGAAACGCCACTGGCGGACCCGGCAGAGTCGCAGGGTACCCGTGGCCTCGGGCCGGTAGTAATAGGTGCGGCTGCCGAGCCGCTGCGCCAGCACGCCGAACGTGCGCGGCACCCACGATGTCCGCAGCGGCAGCCGGACACCGGCCGGCTCGGTGAATTCGAGCGAACACACTTCACGAGCATCGCTCGTCACGCGCCAATGGTCGCCGCTGCCGTCGCGCGTCCAGTCGAAGTCGGCCCGGTCCTTCGGGATGCCCCAGTTGCTGCGACCATTCACGACGCTGTCCCAGGTCGACACCAGAATGCGGCTGATGGACGGGTGACGCGCACGCCCAAAATTCATCGTGCCGGGGATGAAGAGCAACTCGCGGTACGGACCGCAGGGTGCCTCGTCGTAGGCGACGCACATCAGCACGGAGAACGCCGCCTTGACCGTGGCCTGCAACGCCGGCGGGACGAAGGCCGTCCGTGCCGGATCGCCAGCGGGCAACCGCAACGCCACCATCCACGCGTGCCCGCGCAACGTCCACGGTGCCGGAACGCACTTCACGTCGGGTAGCGGTTCAGTGGACTGCAGCATCGACGTCGCCTCGCTGGATCAAACGCCGATCAACGACGGACTCAGCGCCAGCAGCACCTGCGCAAGGTAATACAGCGGCAACCCCCAGGCGCGATTGGCGAACCCCGGCTGCACGAAGCGATCGCGCGCCACCGAAATGTCGGACGCCGTGAACGCGATCGCGCCGGCCGCGACGACCGGCGGGCCGCCAGCTCCACTTACGGCGCAGGCGAGCGCAGTCATGCAGCCGATGACCAGGAAGTACGCTTGCACCGGCAGGCGCATGTCTGCCGGCAGGTTGCCACTGAGCCAGCGCCACGCGCTCCCCAGCGCGACCGCGAGTGCAGCCACCGCCACGGCCAGCCAGGCCAGGCTGCGTGGTTGCGTCAGGAACGCGGCCGCAAACGCGACGTGCCCGGCGAGGAACGTAAAGACGCCGGCACGAAACACGGCGAGGCGACCCAAGGGGATCAGCAGGACGTCGCCGAGCAGGCAAAGTCCAAGGCCGAGCAGGATCAGCCGCCCGTAGTCCGAGTCGAGTGCGCCCGCGTACATGGCAATCGCGATGAATGCAGCGGAGGCCAACGGCTTGGCGAACCACTTGCCGGCCTGCGATTCGCGCCTCTCCGCGACCAGCAGCGCAGCCACGGCGGTCACGCAGATGACGATCGCCAGGGTCGTAGACAGGTTCAAGGCCAGCGTCGTAGCCAATGCCGCTCCCGGCGCAGCGTGCGCCTGCATCGAATCGTAGCGCACCGCTGCAGACCCGTCGTGCGGGCTGCTAGCATCGCTGCCCCGATGAGTGAACGTTCCCGCCCTTTCCTCGTGCGTGCCGGCCCGCGGGCCTTGCGCCATCTGCTCGACCGTGGCCTGGCCCCCGGCGACATCAGGTGCATTCCAGCCGCCGCGGGCGGACCCAAGGGTCTCGCACTGCTGCCCCTGGACCGACTCCTGGTTCAACACGACTGGTTGCCGCACACCTCCCCGGTCGAACTCATCGGCGCTTCGGTGGGTGCGTGGCGCATGGCGGCGCTGGCGCAGGAACGTCCGTTGGCCGCACTGGACCGGGTCCAGCGCGCTTACGTGCACGAGCAGAGTTACAGCAAGCATCCGACACCCGGCGAAATCAGCGCGGTCTGCCGGCGAATCGCCGTGGCCGCGCGAGGCGATGACGAATTGCGTTGCCGTCCCGGCGTCAGGCTTTCGATCGTGACGTCGCGCGCGCGCGGCCTGCTGCACGGCCGTGAATCGAAGCTGGCGTTCGGCCGGGCCGTGCTGAGCAATGCCATCTCGCGCTCGCGCCTGGCCGGTTACCTCGAGCGGGTCGTGTTTCAAGCCGGGTCCGGACCGAGCTTGTTCGACGGCGAGGCTTTCGACGATTTCGGCCTGGTCCGTGTCGCCCTCGACATGATGAACGCGGACGACGCGCTGCTGGCCTCGGGCACGATACCGACGCTGGCCGCGCCCGTCCGCGACATTGCGGGCGCGCCCGCCGGGCTTTACTGGGACGGGGCACTCGTCGACTACCACCTGCTGTTGCCATACCAGCGACTGCGCTCCGCGGAGCGCATCGTCTTCTACCCGCACTTCAACGACTTCGTGACCCCGGGCTGGCTCGACAAGCACCTGCCCTGGCGTCGCTCGCCCCGCGCGCACCCGTGGCTGGACGACATGCTGCTGGTGGCTCCTGCGCCAGCCTTCCTGGCCACGCTGCCGCAAGGCAAGTTGCCCGACCGGCAGGACTTCTATCGCTATGGGCCCGATCACGCGGGTCGAATCCACGCATGGGAGACGGCCATCGGCGAATGCGGCCGGTTTGCCGATGCGGTCCTCGGGTGGATGGAACGGCCGGATCCGACGTTGATCGAGCCAATCTGAGCGGGTCCAATTAGAATCACTCCGATGCGAAGAACACAGCCCCAGACGGTCGCCCTCGCCTGCCATCCCTCGAGTCCCAGCAACGCGGTGCGCGGCGTCACCGCGAGTGCGCGCATCGGCGGCGCGGGCAAGCTTGCCGTGCGGTTCGTGCTCGATGCCGACATGGCCCAGGTCGTGCTGCCGCAACCGCGCCCCGCCGCTCGCGCCGACGAGCTGTGGCGCCACACGTGTTTCGAAGTCTTCGTGGCGCTCCCCGACAGCGACGCCTATTGCGAGCTCAATTTCTCCCCGTCGGGCGAATGGGCGATGTACGGCTTCGTCGGCTACCGGCGCGGCATGACACCGATCGATGTCCGACGGCCCCCGCGAGTGGCGGTCCGACCCACCCAGCGCGGCCTGGTGCTCACGGCCGTGACGTACCTCGCTGAGTTGCCGATGCCGCAACCGGGGTCGCCGCTGCGTGCAGGCGCGGCGGCCGTCGTCGAAGAAAAGGACGGGCGCCTGACGTACTGGGCGCTCACGCATCCTTCCGCACTGCCCGACTTCCATCACCGGCTTGGCTTCGTGCTGCAGGTCGGTCAGCAACCTGCGGGCTCGACCGACCTGTTGCGCGCAGCCGTGCGGAATCCGGGCTCGTGAAGTTCGGTATCGACCGCTTCTGCGCAGACGCCACGCTGCGCAAGGACCTGCGCGGCCGCAAGGTGGCGTTGCTCGCTCATCCCGCAGCGGTCACGGCCGACCTGACACATTCGCTCGACGCACTGGCTGCGCTCGACGACGTGCGACTCACGGCGGCATTCGGCCCGCAGCACGGCTTGCGTGGCGACAAGCAGGACAACATGGTGGAGTCACCCGACTTCCACGATCCGCGACTTGGCCTGCCGGTGTTCAGCCTCTACGGCGAGGTACGGCGCCCCACGGACGCGATGCTCGAAACGTTCGACGTGCTGCTCGTCGACCTGCAGGACCTCGGCTGCCGCATCTACACGTTCATCACGACGCTGCGCTACGTGCTCGAAGCCGCGGCACGGCTCGGCAAGAGCGTGTGGGTACTCGACCGCCCGAATCCGATCGGCCGTCCCGTCGAAGGCCTGAGCCTGCGGCCGGGCTGGGAAAGCTTCGTCGGCGCGGGCGAAATGCCGATGCGACACGGACTCACGCTCGGCGAGATGGGACGCTGGTTCATTCGCCGCCTCGATCTCGAGGTCGACTATCGCGTCGTCGAGATGACGGGCTGGCAGCCGGAGTCGGCACCGGGGTACGGCTGGCCGCTTGGCGAGCGCACCTGGATCAACCCCAGCCCGAATGCGCCGAACCTGTCGATGGCGCGCTGCTACCCGGGTTCCGTGATGCTGGAAGGCACCACGCTGTCCGAAGGTCGCGGCACCACGCGTCCGCTCGAGCTCTTCGGTGCACCCGACCTCGACATCGGCGCCGTCGTCGCTGAAATGCGCCGCCTCGCACCCGAGTGGCTCGCGGGCTGCCGGCTGCGTCCCTGCTGGTTCGAGCCGACATTTCACAAGCACCAGGGACTGCTCTGCGCCGGATTGCAGACGCACGTCGAAGACGGCTCATACGATCCCGCGGCCTTTCGTCCGTGGCGCCTGCAGGCCCTGGCGTTCAAGGCGTTGCGCAACCTGGAACCGGCTTACGACCTGTGGCGCGACTTCCCCTACGAATACGAAAGTGACCGCCTGGCCATCGACCTGATCAACGGCAGTGAGTTGTTGCGCACCTGGGTCGACGATCGCGCGGCGTTGCCGGGCGACCTGGAAAGCCTCACGCGCGCCGACGAACTCGCGTGGAACGAGCAGCGCGCGTCCGTGCTGCTCTACCGTTGACCACCGTGTACGAGACTCCTGCGACGTCCTCGTCGTCGGGGGCGGCATCAATGGCGCGGGCATTGCGCGTGATGCAGCGGGACGCGGCCTGCGCACCGTGCTCTGCGAGCAGCACGACCTGGCATCGCACACGTCGTCGGCCAGCACCAAGCTGGTCCACGGCGGACTGCGCTACCTGGAGTACTACGACTTCGGCCTGGTGCGGAAGTCACTGCTGGAACGCGAAGTGGTGCTCGCGTCCGCACCGCATCTCGCGTGGCCGTTGCGCTTCGTGCTGCCGCACGACTCGCACCTGCGTCCCGCGTGGATGATCCGCGCCGGTCTCTTCCTGTACGACCACCTGGCGAGGCGCAGGAACCTGCCGGCGTCGACGATGGTCGACCTGCGCAGGCATCCCGCCGGGCAGGCGCTCGACCCGCGTTATCGCAAGGGCTTCGAGTATTCCGATGGCTGGGTCGACGATGCGCGGCTGGTCGTGGCCAATGCCGTCGATGCGCTCGAACGCGGCGCCGAGGTCCTGACGCGCACTGCCTGCGTCGGCCTGCAACGAGCGGATACGCAGTGGCTCGCGACTTTGCGCGCAACCGACGGTCGCGAGCGAACCTTGCGGGCGCGGCTCGTGGTGAACGCGACGGGACCGTGGGTCGCGGAGTTCCTCGACCGGTGCACGCCGACGCCTGCCCGGCACCATCCGCGCATGATCCGCGGCAGCCACATCGTCGTGCGCAAGCTGTTCGACCACGACTTTGCGTATATTTTCCAGGCGGCCGATGGCCGCATCGTGTTCGCGCTGCCGTACGAAGGCGAGTTCACGTTGATCGGCACAACCGAAAGCGAATACACCGGCGATCTCGCGCAGCCCGCGATCGCCGCTGCCGAGCAGGATTACCTGCTCGACATGGCGAACCGCTATTTCCAGCGCCACCTCGGCGTGAACGACGTCGTCTGGACCTTTGCCGGGCTGCGTCCGCTGCTGGCGGCTTCGACCGACGACCCGAAAAGCGTCACGCGCGATTACGTCATCGATTTCGACCGCTCCGGACCGCCGCTGCTGTCCGTGTACGGCGGCAAGCTCACCACGTACCGCAAGCTCGCGGAAGCGGCGGTCAGCACCATCGCAGCCACGCTTGGCAATGCGTCGGGCGCGTGGACCGCTGCGGCTCCGCTCCCGGGCGGCGACATGCCGGACGCCGACTTCGAACGATACCTGGCGCAGATGCGTGCCCGTTACGGCTGGCTCGCACCCGCACTGCTGCACCGTTACGCGCGCGCGTATGGCACGCGCATGAACCGGATGCTCGACGGGTGCACCGCCGTCGCCGATCTTGGCGAGGAGGTGCTGCCCGGCCTGTACGCGACGGAAATTCACTATCTGCGCGCCGCGGAATTCGCCCGCACGGCGCACGATGTGCTGTATCGCCGCAGCAAGCTCGGCGTGCACCTGCCGGCAGCCAGCGAGCAGGTCCTCGACGGGTGGCTCGCGCAGCACTGACGCGAGCGCGATTCCGCTCGACAGGCGTCGGATTCAGCCGGCTTGCGCAGCGGCGCTCTGGCGCCCGCCACGCAACAGGAAGTAGCAGACCCCGAGCGCGACTAGCAACGCGCCGACCTCGCCTGCGAGACCACCGAGCCGCGGATCGATCGCCTTCGGCGCAATGCCTGCGGCGACGAGACCCGCGATGGCCACAC
The DNA here is from genome assembly GCA_963743995.1 of uncultured Gammaproteobacteria bacterium. Classification (GTDB taxonomy): domain Bacteria; phylum Pseudomonadota; class Gammaproteobacteria; order Steroidobacterales; family Steroidobacteraceae; genus RPQJ01. The sequence goes on from CAVUSC010000029.1 coordinate 15,111, forward strand.
CCGCCAGGCCTTCGCCGGCGACGAGGCCCGAAGCCGCCAGGATGCCGGTGTCGCCTTCGCCCGCGGCACCCGGCGCGCGCTTGCGCTCGACCAGCGCCCGCACGCAACCGCCGACGAACAGCGGCGCCATCGTCGCGAGCGGCAGGTAGATGCCGATCGAGAACGCCAGCCCGGAAACACCACACAGCATCGCGGCGATCGCGAGGCCGGCGCCCGTCAGCACCAGGTCCCACGGCAGCGCTCCCGCCAGCACGCCCTCGATGATGGTCTTCATCAACGTCGCCTGCGGCGCGGGAATCTCCTTCGAACCGAACTCGTAGGCATTGCCCAGCAACATCACGGTGGCGGCGACGGCCCAGCACGCGAAGGCGGCGCCGATCAGTTGACCGAGCTGCTGCCGGGCCGGTGTGGCACCGAGCAACCATCCCGTCTTGAGGTCCTGCGAGATGTCGCCGGCCTTGCTCGCCGCCACCGCGACGATCGTGCCGACCGTGAGCACGCCGGCGCGCGCGTCGAGATTGACCCAACCGGCGGCGGCGAAGATCGACGCGGTACCGAGCAGCGTCACCAGCGCGATGCCGGACGTGGGTTGCGACGAGACGCCGACGATACCGACGATGCGGGCGGCGACCGCGACGAACAGCACGCCGAACACGCCGACGCCGCACGCGAGGATCGCACGCTGCAGCGGCGCCATGTCCCCCGCGAACACGCCCGGCACCAGGCCGGCCGTCAGCACCACGATCGCCACGCCGCCAAACACGAAGCTGCCGGGCAGGTCGCGGTCGGTCCGGTCCGTCGCGCCACCGCTGCGCGCGTCGCTTGTCCTGCATGCCGCGTGCAACGGACGTGAACGCATCCACCATCGTCGGCAGGCCGCGCAGCACGGTGAGGATGCCCGCCGTCGCGACTGCGCCGGCACCGATGTAGCGCACGTACCGCGACCAGATGTCGCCGGCGTCCATGTCGACGATGAGGCGCTCGGTTTCCGGGTACAGGGGCTGTGTCATTGCTGCACCCATCCAGGCGATGAGCGGCGTGATGACGACGGCCGAGACCAGCGCGCCCGCCACGCAAACGGCAGCTTGCCGGTAGCCGAGGATGTAACCGACCCCGAGCAGCGCCGGCGCAATTTCGAGGGCGAGTTCCGCTTGCGGCAACACGGGCAAGGCGAAACCGATTTCGCCGGGCAACAGGTAGGCCAGTGAAATGACGATCTTCACCACCACGCCCACCGCGATGCCGCGGAAAATCCAGGCGCTGGCATTGGCGGCGCCACCGGATTCCTGCGCCGTGGCGCGCAGCACTTCGGCGCAGGCCGTGCCCTCGGGGTAGGGCAGTTCGTCGTGCGCCTTGACGATCAGCAGTCGCCGCAACGGCACCATCGCGGCGATGCCCAGCAACGCACCCAGGAACGCGAGCGCCACCACCTGCAGGTACGGCGGGACCGCGCCCCACAGGAAAAGCGCGGGAATGGTGAAGATCGTGCCGGTCGCGAGCGACGTGGAAGCCGATGCGACCGTCTGCGAGAGGTTGGCTTCGAGGATGGTGCCGCGCACGCGGAACAGCCGGAACGCCGCAACGGTCATGACGGCGGCGGGAATCGACGCCGACACCGTCATGCCCACGCGCAGGCCCAGGTAGGCATTGGCGGCACCGAAGACGATGCCGAGCACGACACCGACGACGATCGCCTTGAGGGTGAACTCCGCGACGCCTTCGGCCTGTGTCATCGCCGGATCATCGCGTAACCCGAGCGTGGGGCGCAATGCAGGGGCTGCTGCTCTAGAATCGGGACTCGTCCCCGCAGGTACGTCATGCCGCAGTTCATCCTCGCGCTCGACCAGGGCACCACCAGCTCGCGGTCGATCCTGTTCGACTTCGCCGGCATGCCGGTAGCGACGGCGCAGCGCGAATTCACGCAGTACTTTCCGCGTTCCGGCTGGGTCGAGCACGACGCAGAGGAAATCTGGGCGACGCAGGCAGCAACGATCGCGGAGGTGCTTGCGCGAGCGCGCGCGACGCCGGCTGACGTGGCGGCGATCGGCATCACCAACCAGCGTGAGACCACCGTGCTGTGGGACCGCAGCACCGGCCGTCCGCTGGCGCCAGCCATTGTCTGGCAGGATCGGCGCACGGCCGACCTGTGCCAGCAACTGCAAGCCGAGGGGCTCGAACCCGAGGTGACCCGGCGCACGGGACTCAGGCTCGATCCCTATTTTTCCGGCACCAAGCTGGCCTGGCTGCTCGATCACGTGCCGGAAGCGCGCCAGCGCGCGGAGAACGGCGAACTCGCCTTCGGCACGATTGACAGCTGGCTCGTGTGGCAACTGTCACAAGGAGAGCGGCACGTGACCGACGTGTCGAATGCCAGCCGCACCCTGCTGCTGAACGTCACGAGCGCCCAATGGGACGACTTCATGCTCGAACGGCTGCGGATTCCGCGCGCCGTGCTGCCCCAGGTCGTGCCGTCGTCGCTCGGCGCGGATGCACCGATCGCCACGCTCGGGGCGCACTCGGTGCCCATTGCGGGAATCGCGGGCGACCAGCAGGCCGCCTTGTTCGGCCAGGCCTGCTTTGAACCCGGCATGGCCAAGAACACCTACGGCACGGGCTGCTTCCTGCTGATGAACACCGGCACGTCGCCGCTTGCGTCGAGCAACCGGCTGCTGACGACCATCGCCTGGCAGACGACTGACCTGCGCTATGCACTGGAAGGTGCGGTGTTTGTCGGTGGCGCCGTCGTGCAGTGGCTGCGCGACGGGCTCGGCATCATCGAACGCTCGGCCGATGTCGAAGCGCTGGCCGCCAGCGTCCCCGACGCCGGCGGTGTCTACCTCGTTCCTGCGTTCACCGGTCTCGGCAGCCCGCATTGGGACGCCTATGCGCGCGGCACGATGGTCGGCCTGTCGCGTGGCACGACGCGAGCGCACATCGCCCGCGCTGCGCTCGAGGCGATCGCCTTCCAGAGCGCCGAGGTGCTGCTGGCCATGCAACGCGACGCCCGCCATCCGCTGGTCGAACTGCGGGTCGATGGCGGCGCCACCGCGAACGACCTGCTGATGCAGTTCCAGGCGGACCTGCTCGGCGTGCCGGTGGTGCGTCCGCAGGTCACGGAGACGACGGCGCTCGGGGCGGCTTACCTCGCGGGACTCGGCACGGGCTTCTGGTCGTCGCCAGCCGAGGTGGCGGCGAACTGGCGGGTCGACCGGCGGTTCGAGCCGCAGATGTCGCGTGATGAAGCCGGCGCCCGGCTGGCTCGCTGGGGCCAGGCGGTCGAACGATCGCGCGGCTGGCACGTCGAGAGCTAGGATCGACGCATGGGCAAGGCCATTGCATTCGCGACACCGGTGTTCTTCCTGTTGATTGCGGTGGAACTGCTGGTGGCGCGCGCCCGCGGCCTGTCCGGTGCCTACCGACTCAATGACGCGATCAACAGCCTGAGCCTCGGCGTGATGAGCCAGGTGGTCGGGCTCTTCGTGAAGGTGTTCAACTACGGCGTCTACGTGCTGGTGTTCGAGCACGTGGCGCTCGGCACCTGGCCGGGCGAGTGGTGGGCGTGGGTGCTCGCCATCGTCTTTTACGACTTCTGTTACTACTGGAATCACCGGCTCGGGCACGAGAGCGCAGTGTTCTGGGCCTCGCACGTGGTGCACCACCAGAGCCAGCGCTACAACCTCTCGACGGCGCTGCGGCAGACCAGCAGCGGCGCGTTCCTCAGCTGGATCTTCTACCTGCCGATGGCCGTCGCGGGCGTGCCGCCGGCCATGTTCGCGGTCGCGGCGATCGTCGACCTGCTCTACCAGTACTGGATCCACACCGAAGTGATCGGCAAGCTCGGCTGGTTCGACCGCTGGTTCGCATCGCCGTCTAACCATCGCGTGCATCACGCCGTGAACGATCGCTACCTCGACCGCAACTACGGCGGCATCCTGATGGCGTGGGATCGCCTGTTCGGCACGTTCGTCGACGAGACCGAGCGCTGCGTGTACGGCACGCGCGCCCCGCTCAACTCCTGGGACCCGCTGTGGGCCAACCTCGAGGTGTATGCCGACCTCGCACGCAAATCGCTGCGCTGCGAACGCTGGAGCGACCGGCTCCGCGTCTGGCTCAAGCCGCCCGGCTGGCAACCGGCAGGAGCGGACGGCAGGACCTGGCACAAGCCGTCCTTCGACCTGGCGCAGGTGCAGACTTACGACCCGCCCATGCCGCGCCCCGTGCACGCGTTCGCCGTGGCGCAGATCGCGCTGGCCATCCTCGGCTCGGTCGTGCTGCTCTGGTACTCCGAATCGCTGGCCGCTGCACCCTTGATCGCCGCCGCCGTGGCGGTGATTGCCATGCTGTGGCTGACGGGCGCGGTCATGCAGTCCCGTTTGCGCATGAGTCATGCGATCGCGCTCGAGCTCGCTGCCGTCGGCATCGCGTTCGTGGCAACCAGCGCGTCCGCCGCGACACGGCCAGCGCTCGTCCCAACGGCATCCGCTGCCGCCATTCCTGTCGTCATCGACGACGCGAGGGTGCTGCACGCCGTCGAACGCGCGCGCACTGAATTCCTCGCACAGCAGCGCTTCGATCGCATGCACGTGACCGTGTTGCTGCAGGGTCGCGACGGCCACTGGCGCCGGGGCACGGTCGAAGGCGACCAGCTCGCGTACCCGGCCAGCAGCGTGAAGCTGGGTTTTCTCGTCGGTGCGGTGCACTGGTGTCGCGAACACGACCAGGCACCGGACTGCCTCGACGAATTCGTAAGGCCGATGATCGTCGACTCCGACAACGTGGCGACCGGTGAAGTCGTCGACCGCATCAGCGGCGCCCCGAATGCGCCGGTGGCCGACAACGATGTCGAGGCGTGGATCGAACGTCGTCGCTACACGGAACGCGTGCTCGAGTCGGTGGCGCTGCTTGGGTCGCAGCGATTGTTCACGAAGACCTACCCGACCAATTCCGGCGAAGAGCCCGCCGAACTGGAGCGGCTCGCCTGGCAGCGCCTCGGTCGCAACGCGATGACGACGGACCTGGCCTCGGCCCTGATGCTCAACGTGGCGCTGGGCACCCTCGAGCCACAGGCGACTGACTACATGCGATCGTTGCTGCGGAGGCCCGCATTCTCGGGCCACAGCAGCCTCGGCGGCGGATTGCCGCCCGGTTCCGTGCACGAGAACAAGATCGGCAGCGCCTTCGACACGCTGCAGGACGTGATGTACGCCGAGTTGCCGAACGGCCAACGGCTGGTCATCGCGGCATTCACGAACGGCTGGGACGCGCAGGAGCCCGGGCCCGGGGACGTCGCGAAGCTCGGCGATTTCACGGCGCGCGTGCTGCGGGAACTGAAACTGGACGACGCCGCTGGCCGCGCACCCCAGTATGTCGACGCCTTGGCGCCCGGCGGCGGCGCAGTTCGCTGGCAATGGCGCGTGCCTCAGCCTGGCCGGTACGAACTCGCGCTCTGGTACGACGCCGAGGCCGGCAACGCTCGCGAAGCGCACGCTACCGTGGTGGCGCAAGGCCAGCACCACGAACTTGCGGTGCTCGACCTCGCCACCTGGGGACGACGCTGGATCCGGCTCGGCGACGTCAAGCTCGACCGCGGCAAGGCCGCGCTGGTGTTGACGTCGTCAACGCCCGGGAAGTTGACCGGCGGCCGCCTGCGCATCGCGCGCTGGCCTGATACCCACCCCGGCGCTCAGGTCGACTGAACGCGCGAGCGCCGCCACCACTTCTGCGTCTCCATCAGCGCGAGCAGCGAGACGGCAAGCACGGGCAGCAACAGCCAGTCGAATGACGACGGTGGCGACACGGCCAGTACGCCCTGCAGCCAGGGCACGTACATGGCAAGCACGTGCAATCCGAGCGCCACGCTGATGCCCGCCATCAGCACCGGATTGTTGTGCAGCGGCAATCGCAGCACGGAGATCGTCTCGGACCGCGCGTTGATCGCATCGACGTTCTGCATCAGGACCATCAGCAGCAGCAACGCATTGCGTGCCTCGTCGAGCGGCCGTCCGGAGTTCAGCATCCAGACGTACAGGGCGAGCCCAAGCGCGGACATCCATAGCCCGGCCAGCACACCGCGCTCGATCATCAGGCGATTGAAGATCGGCTCGCGCGTGGGTCGCGGCGGCGCGCGCAGCTCGTCGCCGGTGCCACGTTCGAAGGCCAGGCCCACGTCCTGCACCCCATTGGTCACCAGGTTCAGCCAGAGCAGCTGCACGGGCAGCAGGGGCAGAGGCAAGCCGGCAAGCACGGCGAGGCCCACGGTGAGCACCTCCGCGACGCCTGCAGCGGTGAGCAAGTACACGACGTTGCGGATGTTGCGATAGGCGATGCGGCCCTCTTCCACCCCCGCCACGATCGTCGCGAAATTGTCATCGCTGAGCACCAGGTCGGCCGCGTCGCGCGCGACGTCAGTCCCGCCCCGCCCCATCGCAACACCGATATTGGCGCGGCGGAGCGCCGGGGCGTCGTTGACCCCGTCGCCCGTCACGGCGACGAAGTGCCCGGCCGACTGCGCCGCTTCGACGATGGCGAGCTTCTGCTCGGGCGTCACACGGGCAAAGACCTTGATCCGGCCGATGGCATCGCCCAACTGTGCAGGCGACTCGAGCTGCACCCGCGAGCCGTGCATGACTTCGTCGGGGCCGGCAGCAATGCCGAGCTCGCCGGCGATCGCCAGCGCCGTCAGCGGATGGTCGCCGGTGACCATGACGACGCGTATGCCCGCGTCGTGGCACTGTCGCACGGCCTCGGCCGCGCCCTCACGCAACGGATCGATCAGCCCCACGAGCGCACGGAGCCGCAGGCCGACGGGATCCGCTTGCAGGCTCGCCGCATCCAGTCCGACATCGAACGTCCCGTCGGCCAGCGCGAGCACGCGCTGGCCACGCTGCGCCATCGCGTCGACGTCGCGTTCGAGCAGCGCGCGTCGAGGCGCCTCGAGCGCGCACATGTCGAACACGCGCTCCGGTGCACCCTTGACGGCGATCCAGCCCCTTCCCTGCTGTTGGTGGAACGTGGCGGCGAATCTCCGCTCGGGCTCGTAGACGATCTGCGCGACAGGAGGCCACTGCGCGAGGACGGCGGCGCGATCGATGCCCGCTTTCGCTGCGAGCACGAGGAGCGCGAGGTCCGTCGGATCGCCTCGCGCCTGCCATGCACCGTCCACGGCAAGCAACTCTGCTTCATTGCAGGCCGCCGCAATCCGCAACGCAGCGGTCAAGGCCGGATCGCTCGCCTCGGACCGCCCATCGATTCGCCTGAGTTCGCCGACAGGCTGGTAGCCCACTCCGGTCGCCCGCCAGCGAGTGCCGTCGTCCAGGCGCAGCTCGACCGCGGTGAGTTCGTTGCAGGTCAGCGTCCCGGTCTTGTCACTGGCGACGAGCGAGCAGCTGCCGAGACCTTCCACGGCCGGCAACTGGCGCACGATGGCGCCCCGGCTTGCCATGCGGCGTGCGGCGATCGCCAGCGCGATGGTCACCGCCACCGGCAGCCCTTCCGGGATGGCCGACACGGCGAGCGCGACGCCGAACGTGAACATCGTGTAGATCGACTGGTGATGCACCAGGACCGCGATGAGCCCGATCAGCACCGCGGCCGACAGGACGGCGATCGCCACCACGTGACTGAATCGCTCCATGCGGGCCGTCAGCGGCGGCTTGCCTGCCGCGGTTCCGGTCATCGTGCTGGCGACGCGCCCGACCTCGGTCCCCAAGCCCGTTGCAACGACCACGCCCTTCGCCCGGCCACGCGCGACGAGCGTGCCGGCGAAGGCGCAGTTCGTACGATCGGCGACCGCCGTATTCTCTTCGCAGACGAGCGCGGCGTCGTGGGCAACGGGCACCGACTCCCCGGTGAGCATCGACGTATCCACTGCCAGTGCCTGCGATTCGCACAGGCGCAGATCGGCTGGCACGCGGTCGCCGCTTTCGAGCGTAACGATGTCGCCATGCACGAGTTGCGATGCATCGATCTCGTGCAGGCCGGCGTCTCGCAGGACTGTTGCCCGCACACGCAGCAGACCCTGCAGGCTGGCGCTCTGGCGTTCGGCCTGCAGTTCCTGCCAGGCGCCGAGCATGGCGTTCACGACGAGCACGAAGCCGATGAAGCCAGCATCCGTCAGGTGCTGGAGGCTCAGGGAAAGCGCCGCCGCGGCGAGCAGCACATACACGAGCGGGCTGCGGAATTGACGCAGGAAGATCAGGACAGGATTCGCTGCCTGCGGGGCGGGCAGCACGTTGGGGCCGTCGCTGCGCAATCTCGCAGCCGCTTCGGCTGCCGTGAGGCCGCGGGTCATGTCGGCCCGCATGCCGGCCAGCGCCGACTCGGGCGGCATGGCATGCCATGCCAGCGGCGGCTGGCGGTCGGCGGCGGTCGCGGGGAATCTGTCCATCGAGCGGGCCTCAGCTCGATTCTCGGGCCACGCGCGCGCGCGCGAATCCGCGGTACTACCTAGCGGTGCGCCTGCGCGGCGGCCCCGCTACACTGCCGCGTCCCGCAACGAGGCCCCGCGACCCGCATGAAGAAGAAAGTCCTTAAGCCGCGCTACGACTGCGCGAAGTGCCCCGGCTACTGCTGCAGCTACTCGCGCATCGCCATCAAGGACTTCGACGTCGAGCGGCTGGCACGGCATTTCGGCATCAGCAAGGCTGCGGCCAAGCTGAAGTTCACCTATCGTTACCAGACGAAGGAGCTCGACGAGCAGCTGCTCCGCCACCGCAAGGATCACGTCTTCAAGTCGACGTGCATGTTCTTCGACCAGGACCAGCGACGCTGCACCGTGTACGAGGCGCGACCCTCGGTCTGCCGCATCTACCCGGAAGACCGCACCTGCGGCTACTACGAATTCCTGAAGTTCGAGCGCATCCAGCAAGGCGACGAGGACTTCATCCCGTCCGCCTGACCCAGGGTCTCAGCGGAAGCGATACCCGACGCTGACGCCGACCGTCACTGGGTCCGCGGCGACCGGCCCATACACGCCGCGCAGCAGGTCGGCGCGCTCGTCGAGATCGGCCCAGCGGACGTCGGCGTTCAGGCTCACCCGCTCGTTCAACGCGAGTTCGGCGCCGAGTTCCGCGGCCGGTCCGACTGCAGCGTGTCGATTGCGGCGCGTCAGCAACGAGGGCCCTGCAGCGTCGTCGTCGACGTAGTACTGCGCACGGTTGAGACCCGCGCCGGCGTAAGCCCGCAGCGGACCCTGCCGCCCCAGGCCATACCGCAGCGTGACCATGTCCGTGCCGTCCGCGCGATCTTCCTGCAGCACGACGTATGCGGTACCTGCATCGCGTGCAGGCAGCGTCGAGGCGCGGTCCTGGCGCGATTGATGGTGCAACCAGTCAGGAACGTCGTCGCGCAGGCGCAGTCGTGCGTCGTCCCAGAGTGATCCGAGCAGGCCCACGCCTTCACGCCACCAGGCGGAATCCGCGGCGGGCACCGACGCTCGTTGCTGCGCGTCAGCTCGTGCCACGCTCGACGGCGGTTCGGCTCCGGCAGCCGTAGTCGACCCCAGTGCCAGCAGCACCGCGGTGGCGACTGATCGCAGGAAGAGCGGGGGCAGCAAGCTCATGCGACGAGACGTTACTCGCCGCCAGCGTCCGTGAACGCGCCTCGCCGGACCTTTTTTCGAACTGTGACCTGGTGCTCAGCGCTCGAGCCACCGAATCAGGTCGGCCGTCACGTTTTCACGCTCGGGCTCGTTGAAGACCTCGTGGTAGAGGCCGTCGTAGAGTTTCATGACGCGGTCGCGGGTGCCGAGTGCCTGGTAGACCGGCCGGGTGGCCGCGAGCGGCACCAGTTTGTCCGCCGTGCCGTGCAGGATCAGCGTGGGCAGGCGAAGTTCGCGAGCCTGCGCCGGGAATCCCTGCATCGCTCCGAGCAGCTCAACCAGCGTACGCGCTGGAATCGCCTTGTGATGCACCAGCGGGTCGGCTTCGTAGCGCGCAACGACGTCCGGGTCGCGGCTGACTGCAGCGGCCGGCAACGACAGCGCTCCCGCATTCGGCGCGACGACCGACAGGAGCCGCACGAACATTTCCTGCAGCGCCGGCAGCTTATGGTCCGTTGCGAGGGCGGGGGCGGAGAGGACCAGCCCGCGCAGCGTGTGCTGCACGCGCAGCGCACTCGCGAAGGCCACGGCGCCTCCCATGCTGTGACCCAGCATGACCACCGGGGTGTCCAGGTGCTGGCGGGCACACTTGCCAGTGAATGCGCAGAAATCGGAGACCAGGTGCGAGAAGCGGTCGATGTTGGCGCGCGGCCCGGACGATCGTCCGTGCCCGCGATGATCGACGGCGTAAACGGCGTAGTCGCGCTGCACCAGCTCGCCCGCGAGCGTCGCGTAGCGGCCGCCGTGCTCCGCGAGACCGTGTGCCACCACGATGACGCCGCGCGGGGCGATCTCTGGCAGCCAGGCCTGGGCATACAGTTCGATGCCGCCGATACCGGCGGCCTTGAATTCACGGTGTTTCATGCCACTTAAGACTTCCTTGTCGCGACGACTTCCCGGTCGCTCCGGTTTGAACGTCCCGCAGTGCCGGGCCCCCCAATGAGTCCTATTTCATGGCGGGCGCCAGGCCGGCCGGCACGTTCTTGCAAGCGTAGTCGAGGATTTCGCCGAACACCGTCCCGGTCGGAGCGTCCATCCATTTCAGGTTCTTCTCGCCGATCTTGGTCTTCTGCACGCGGTCGCCCTGCAGGTCGAGTTGTGAATACGCTTCCAGCTGCCGGTATGCCAGCCGTCGCTGCGCACAATCGACGCGGTATTCGTTGCGCGCCGACAGGTACGGCTTGTTCTTGCTGGCCGACGGTTGCGGCTCGACGAAATTCTGCTTGGTTCGCACGATCACCCACGACGCCGGCGACACGCCGAGCGATGCTGGATTCGCAAACACTTCGGTACGGTCGGACTTGGCAATCGAGACCCAGTCGGCCGATGCCCGCGCAGCGGGCGAGACGCTCCCTGCCAGCAGCACGCAGGCAGCCAGCACGAATCGCCGCATCCAGTGGTCGGCATGGAGAGTCGGTTGTTGCGCGCTCATGGCCTGGTACCTCAGTTCCGTTCGATTGTCAGCTCGTCGCAGGCGAACTCGTCGTGGCGGACAAACCGCACGCGATAGCGCCCGGGGGAGGAAAGATCGTACCCCGCCGCGAGGTCGACCGTCGCGTGGGCAAGCGATCCGGGGCCAATCGTGACGAATTCGTCTGCGGTCGGCGGCCCACGCTTGACCATCCTGCCGCGATAGTCGAGGCGACGTCCTTCCAACGTGACTTCGAACAGGTCGCCGAGGATACCCTCGAGCGGCGTCTGCCGGCGCAGCACGGTGATCGTCCTGGAACCGTGGTTGCGCAGCGTAAAGCTTACAGGCACGACGGATTCAGCGAGCGGCACGAACGCCGGCGCGGCCAGGATACAGTCGACTCCGGCCGGGGCGGTTGACGTGGCAGGCGCTACGGCATACTGAGTCGGCGGGGGACCACCGCCGCCGCAGGCAGTGCAACACGCCAGCAGCAGGCCGGGCGCGAGGCGGCGCTGCAAATGACCCGGCCACCTCATCGCAGCATGGGTGCCGGCGCCGCGCCCTGTCGCGCGTTCCTGTACTTCATGTCCACCGATGTTGCCGCCGCTGCGGCAATGCGTAAAGCCCCCGCAACGGCGCGGACGAAGTCAGCGGCGGCGTCCCAGCCAGCGCTGCGCTTGTTCGATGTCGCGCAGGTCGGCGGCGGTCTCGATGCCGAATCGGGGAGCCGCTTCGAGCACGATCATGAGCAGCTGCGCGGTTGCGTAGGCATCCGCGATGGCCTGGTGACGGGCGATCGGCGGCAACTCGAAGTGGGTCACCCAGTCGTCGAGCGAGTCGTTCTCGGTGCCGGGAAACAAGGCTGGCAGGACGGCTGCAAGGTCGATGAAGCGCGGCCAGGCACGCATCCCCAGGTGCTCGCGCACTTCACGTCCAAAGACGGTGGCGTCGAATTCGGCGCGGAAGGCGACGACCCGCGAGTCGGCCATGAACTCGAGGCACGCAACCAGGCACTCGACCGGATCCGTCCCGGCCAGTTGCTGCTGGCCGCCAATCTGATGGATCAGGATGTTGTCGACAGTGCTCGAGCTCGGCTGCCGCAGCAGTGCCTCGAAGGCGTCGTCGTGCCGGACGGTGCGTTCCGTCACGGCCACGGCACCGATGGCAATGACGCGGTCCTCGAACATGCGGGGTCCGGTGGTCTCGAGGTCGAGCACGACGAAACGCGCCAGCGCGAGCGGTTGCGCCAGTCCCGGGCGCTCGAGGAAACCGCGCCGGACCCGGGCCAGTCGTTCCCGCACCGAGGGTGCGAGGCTGTGCCGGACCTTGCGGGCCCGCCATGCTTCCACGGGTGACAGCGGCCAGGCGACCATCTAGGGCTCAGTGTCCCACGGCCTGGTCGAGGTGTGTCTGCAGCGCGCGAGCCTGGCGGAATGCCTCGCGCAGCATGCGCTGGTCGATTGCGTTCAAGGCGTAAGGGTCCAGACGGTTAAGCGCCTGCCGCGTGCGCTCCACACCACCTGCCGGCTCTGTCGTCATGGCGTCGAGACCACCCCGCTGCGCGCGCAGGCGCAGCAACTGCAGGAAATGGTAAGCATCGACGGACGCCGCAATCTCGCGCTCGTCGCGGTTCAACCGACGGCCCGCTGTGCGGATCCGCTGCGACGTATTGGTGTCGCCAATGCCGAGCGCGAGCGCGAACGCTCGCGCCGCATCGACGAAGATCCGCGTGCCGTGGGTCTTGAGGTCGATCGTCCCCGCGTACTCGCCTTCGTCAGTGCGGAACGTCCGGATCCAGCCGAGCGGCGGCTCGGACTGCAATGCGTTCGCCACGAGCATGCGCAGGAACAGCTTGTTCTCGCCGCTGGTGGCATCGAGCCAGCCACGCAGTCGCTCGGCCAGCGCGTGATCACCGGTCAGCGGACGGAAATCGAAGAATATATTGGCCGCCAGCAGCGCCTCCGGCGTCGGCTCGCGCATCCAGCCGGCAAAACGCCCACGCCACTCGTCGATCGTCAGGCAGCAATCGGGATTGCTGGCCATGATGTTGCCGGAGCAGAGTGGGAAGCCCAACTCGGCCAGGCACTCGTTGGCTGCAGTGGCAAACCGCAGCAGCCGCTCGCGCGTGACCGGCACGTCGCGCTCGTCGCACTCGAAGACGATCGCGTTGTCCTGGTCGGTCGCGACCGTCTGCTCGCGGCGACCTTCGCTGCCGACCGCGAGCCAGCACCATGCCACGCCGTCGAGCTGGAATCCGGGCAGCAGCAGTTCGAACAATCGCTGCGTGAGCGAATCGTTGAGCGCGGTGATCGTGTGGGTCAGCGGCTCCGCGGCCGCGCCTTGCGCGACGAGGTTGTCCGTCAGGGCCGCGATGTCGGCCACGATACGCTGCAGTCCCGCCACGTCGCGCGCCTGACGCACCGACTGGGTGATGTTGCGCATCGTGACGCGCTGCAGGCCGAACAGGTCCCGCTCGGTGACGATGCCCGCCAGCTCGCCGTCGCGAACGACGAGCAGCTGGTGGAAACCACGGCTGGCCATCAGCGCCAGCCCCTCTTGCGCATTGCTCAACTCGTCGAGCATGGCAGGTCCGGTAGTCATCACCTGCTGCACTGGCGTTGCCAGCGACACTCCGGGCAGCACGACGCGTTCCATCAGGTCGAGCAACGTGAAGATGCCCAGCGGACGACGCCGGCTGTCGACGACAGCGATCGTCCGCACGCCCTCCTCGCTCATTCGTTCCAGCGCCGCGCGCACGGGCGTTTCGGCGGTGCAGTACACCGGCTCGCGCCGCACCAGCGCCTTCAGCGGCTCCAGCATCGTCTGCTGGTCCGTCGCGCGCTGGGAAAAGTGGTTGCGCAACTGCCCCAGTGAATGCTGCACCAGTGTGGCCAGCGCCTCGGTGCAGAACTGCGCGAACTCCGGCGAGCGTTCACGCAGTGCGTCGAAATCGGCACGAGGCAGCAGCAGTGAAAAGACGTCCTCGGTCGCTTCGAAGGTGCGTGTGCCCGTCGCGCCGGCCGCGAGCGCCGCGACGGGAAAGCACTCGCCGACGCCACGCACTTCGTCGTCGACGGCAGCGTTCGGGTTGCGCACGCGCACGTGCCCGCGCTGGATGATGTGGAGGTAGTCGGCGATGCCGCTTGCGGGATCGACGATCGTGCTGCCCACCGGGAAGTAGCCCAGCCGCGCGCGCTCCGCGATGAACTCGAGATCGCGCCGTGCCATCCGCGAGAACGGCAGGTGGGTCTTCAGGAACTGGATCGTCGACTCGACGATCAGGGGCGGGGTGGACACGGGAAGGGGAGGAAGGGGTTAGGGGTTAGGGGTAGGGGTCAGGGGTCAGGGGTTAGTCGGAAGTGTAGCCCGACCATTCGCAGCAAACGAAAGCGACGTGGCGCGACGACCGCGATCGCGGCATCCCGACGGAACGAGGAATCGATGGTTGACGCGTTCCCCGCGCCAAGCGCGCTCCGACTAACCCCTATCCCCTTCCGTCCCCTTCCTGGCCTTCCGCCCCCTTCCGCTTGCGCACCCTCCCGCTCGCGCGGGAGGGCAGCGCAACCGTCAGTGCGCCGACGCTTTCGACGCCAGGATGCCAGTGTTCTGCCGCGCGTAGACCTCGGGCCAGAGTTCTTCCGAACGCCGGTCCCGGAACAGCAGGGAACCGAGCAGGACCGCAAGGAACCCGAGCGGAATCGAAATGATGCCCGGGTTCTTGAGTGTGAATAGCGGCTCCTCGAGGCCGAGGAACGAGCGCTCCTTGCCCTCGACCTTGGCCACGTCGTCCTTCGCCTTGGCGACGGCCTTGTCCAGCGCGGTGAGGTTGATCTTCGCCTGGCTGACCGCCTCGGCATCGGTCGAGAGCAGCGCCTGCTCGATCGCGGACCGCTTGGCTGCCTCGGCGTCAAACACCTTCTGCGACGCGGCACGCACAGCCTTCGGATAGGTGACGTTCGGCGAGACCAGCGTCAGGCCGACCGCCACTACCGTGCCGATGATCATGCCGGCGACGATGCCGCCCGTGCTGCATCGCTTCCAGTACAGCGTGAGCAGCACGCAGGGGAAATTGGCCGATGCGGCGACTGCAAACGCGAGCGCCACGAGGTGCGCGACGTTCTGGCCCTTGGCGGCGATGCCGATCGTGATCGCCATCGCGCCAACGATGACCGTGGCGACGCGTGCCGCACGCACCTGCTGCTGCGGCGGCACGGTGTCTCCGCCGTGATACACACCCACATAGAGGTCGTGCGCAATCGCGGACGCTGCTGCGAGCACGAGTCCCGCCACCACCGCGACGATCGTGGCGAAAGCCACCGCCGACACGAATGCCAGCATGAAGTTGCCGAGGAACGAGTTCGCGCCGCCACCGAGGTATTGCGCGAGCAGCGGCGCCGCCATGTTGCCGCCGGCATCGACCGATGCGATTGCCGCGGGGCCGACGAACTTCGCGGCACCGAAGCCGAGGAACAACGTCAGGATGTAGAAGCCGCCGATGATCGCCATCGCCCACACGACCGACTTACGCGCCTGCTGCGCGGTCGGCACGGTGAAGAACCGCATCAGGATGTGCGGCAGGCCCGCCGTGCCGAAGACCAGCGCCATGCCGAGCGAGATCTGGTCGATCGGCGCCTTGAAATACAGCCCGGGCTCGAGGAAGCGCTGGCCGAGTTCGGCCGCGGTCATGGTCTTGGCCGGGTCGCCGATCAGCGTTGCCACCCTGGCCTGCACCTTCGGATCGGCCACGACATCCTGCAGGAAGCCGGGCAGCGAGAAGCCGTACGGCGACCACACCAGGATCACGAGCACCAGCGACGCGATCACGAGCAGGATGGCCTTGATGATCTGCACCCAGGTCGTCGCGACCATGCCGCCGAACAGTACGTAGGCGAGCATCAACACGCCGACCGCGATGACCGACACCTCATAGTCGATGCCGATCAGCGTCTTCACCAGCACGCCGCCACCGACCATCTGCGCCGTCAAGTAAAACGTCGAGACGGTGATGACCGACAGTGCGCCAACGATGCGCATGGCCTTCGGGTTGTTGCGGTAGGCGAGGATGTCGGACAGCGTATAGCGTCCGATGTTGCGGCACGGCTCGGCGATGACCAGCAGCACCGTGATGTAAGCCACCAGCCAGCCGACCGAGTACATGAACCCGTCATAGCCGTACTGGGAGATGAGTCCGGCAATGCCGAGAAACGATGCGGCCGACAGGTAGTCGCCCGCGATCGCCCAGCCGTTCTGCAGGCCGGTGACGCCGCCGCCGGCCGTGTAGAAGTCGGAGGCCGACTTCACGCGCTTCGACGCCACGTACGTGACATACATCGTGAGCGCGATGATGGCCGCGAACACCGTGAAGGTGAGCCAGCGGTACTCCGGGGTGACTGCGCCCTGTGCGTAGGCCGTCGTGCACACGACCGGCACCAGGCCGACGAGTCCCCAGGCCAGCGCCTTGCGGTTCGGGAGGTTCATGCCGTCACCTTGCCTTTCTCGTAGTCCGCGGCTATCTCGCGCGCGAGCCGATCGAATTCGGACCCTGCCCGGCGCGAATAGTAGAACGCGACTCCCCAGGCGACGATGAACTGGACCAGCGCGAACACCAGCCCGAAGTTGACGACGCCCCAGACCTTGACCTTGTAAAGGTCCTGAAAATAGGCGGCGCCGACAGGCAACAGGAAATAGAAGGCCACGGAGAAGATCATGAGGCCCGTCAGGAACCCCTGCTTCTTGCGGTGCAGCGTCTGGAAGCGCGGATCGTTGATGACGGCGTTCCAGTCGATCGTCGGCGGTGCGGCCATGAATCTCTCCCCCTGTCCGATGGGCACTGTCGCGGAATCTAGCAAGGACCACCCGCGGCGAAACTGAGACATTGGTCTAAGATGGCGCCGTATGAGCACCCCGCCCCGCGACGTTGTCGTCTTTGGCGCCACGAGCTTCGTGGGCCAGATCCTGACCCGTTACTTGTTCGACGAGTTCGGCCTCGACGGCAAGCTGCGCTGGGCCGCCGCCGGCAGGTCACTGGCAAAGCTCGAAGGGGTGCGGAAGTCCCTGGGCAGGGGCGGCGGCAAGCTCGTGCTGCTGCAGGCCGATGCCGCTGACGAACCTTCGCTGCAGCAGTTGTGCAAGGGCGCCCGGGTCGTCGTTTCCACGGTGGGCCCCTACGCGCTGTATGGCGAATCACTCGTACGCGCCTGCGCCGAGACCGGCACCGATTATTGCGACCTCACCGGCGAGGTGCAGTGGATGCGGCGGATGATCCACAAGTACGAGAAGGTGGCGCAGGCTTCGGGCGCTCGAATCGTGCACAACTGCGGGTTCGATTCGATTCCATCCGACCTCGGCGTGCATTACCTGCAGCAACAGGCACGGGAGCGCTTTGGCGAGCCCTGCACCACCGTGAAGATGCGCGTTCGCTCCATGCGTGGCAGCTTCTCCGGCGGCACCGTGGCCTCCCTGCTGAACGTGCTGAAAGAGGTCAAGGCAAATCCGGCGCTGCGCAAGCAACTCGCGGATCCCTATTCGATCTGTCCCCCGGGCAACGCCAAGCGTGTGCGTCAGGCAAACGTCGGGCTCGCCGAATACGATCCCGACTTCAGCGCCTGGATCGCGCCGTTCGTCATGAGCGCGATCAATACCCGCGTGGTGCACCGGACGAATGCCTTGCTGCATGACGCCTACGGGCCGGAGTTCCGGTACGACGAAGCGGTGCTGACCGGACGCGGCTGGCGCGGCCGCGTGGCCGCCACCGCGACGGGAGCCGGTCTGGGCGCTTTCGTGGTCGCGGGGTCCATCGGCACCGTGCGTGCGTTCCTGGAAAAGTACGTGCTGCCCGCGCCGGGCGAGGGGCCCAGCCCGGAGGCGCAACTCGCGGGTGGCTTCGACCTGCGTTTCCATGGCCGTACGCCGCGGGGCGACGTCCTCCGCACGCGCGTCACCGGTGACCGGGATCCTGGTTACGGCTCGACTGCGAAGATGCTGGGCCAGGCTGCGGCCTGCCTCGCGAAAGACATTTCGAAAAAGCAGGTGGCTGGCGGCTTCTGGACTCCCGCGTCCATCTTCGGCGACCGGATCGTCGAGCGCCTGCAGGCCCATTCGGGCCTGACGTTCGAAGTGCTCGACCAATAACACCACGCAATCAATCCGACGCGAAGGGGGATGAACCATGCCGACAATCACTGAATTCCTGCTGCCCGTGCTGGCGCTCGTGGGCTGGACGCTCGTCATGTGGGTCGCGCTCTACGCCACGCGCATCCCGGCCATGAAGCGGGCGGGGATCGATCCACAGGAAGCTGCACACCCTGGCACCTATGCCCACCGTATGCCCGAACACGCCCGGTCCGTCGCCGACAACTACAACCACCTGCACGAGCAACCGACGATTTTCTACGCGCTGATGTTCTTCATCGCGTTGACCGGGGGCATCACCGCAGGAACGCTGAACCTGGCCTGGGGCTACGTTGGCGCGCGGGTCCTGCATTCCATCGTGCAGTCCACGATCAACAAGGTGGTCGTGCGTTTTGTGGTCTTCGCCTTCGGATCGCTGCTGCTCGTCTGCATCACGGCGCGGGAGCTGATCCGCATCCTCGGCTGACCGGCACGCCGCTCGCCTGCGCACGGCGCACCGGCACTGCACACGTCGCGCGCAATCCGCCATTTGCAAATACGTGCCCATTGGGTTCAGCTACGCACCGGCTCGTTTCTCGGGAGTTACTGATGCGTGGTTCGATCGCTACCCTGGCACTGGCGGCCTTGCTGTCCGTCGCGCCGACGACGACGTGGAGCAAGGACGAAGCAGCGACGGACCCGGCGGAAAAACCCAAGCCGGACCCGGCGGCAGAGGAAGCCGTGCCGGCTTCCTCGGTCACCCGGCACCAGGTCACGATCGACGGCAAGGTGGTCAAGTACACCGCGACGACCGGCTGGTACATCCTCAAGGATCCGCAGGACAAGCCGATTGCGCGTTTTGGCTACACGGCGTACACGGCCGACGGCGTGAAGAACCCGTCGCAGCGCCCAGTGACGTTCGCCTTCAATGGCGGCCCCGGTTCGTCTTCGATCTGGCTGCACATGGGCATCATGGGCCCGCGCCGCGTAGTCGTGAATGACGGCGGCTACGCGCCGCCTCCGCCTTCGCAGGTCGTCGACAACCAGTACTCGCCGCTCGACGTCACCGACGTGGTGATGATCGACCCGGTCGGCACCGGCTACAGCAAGCCGCTCGGTGAGGCCAAGCCCGCCGATTTTCACGGCGTCGACGAAGACCTGAAGTCGGTCGCGCAGTTCATCAAGCGCTACGTGTCGGAGAATGGCCGCTGGGGTTCGCCCAAATTTGTGCTCGGCGAAAGTTACGGCGGCATGCGGGGCGCGGGTCTCGCGTACTACCTGCAGGCCAACATGGGCATGAACCTGAACGGGCTCGTGCTCGTCTCCCCGTTCCTGAACGCCGCCACGGGCATCGACGGCGAGGGGATGGATCTCGGCCACGTCACGTACCTGCCAACCCTCGCGACCACGGCCTGGTATCACGGACTGCTACCGAACAAGCCGGCCACGGTGCAGGAATATGCTGTGGAGGTGGAACAGTTCGCGCGCACCGAATATGCGGCGGCGCTCGAAAAAGGTTTTGTGATCCCGGAGGCCGAAAAGAAGGCTGTGGCAGCGAAGCTGGCCCGTTACACCGGCACGACGCCCGAGTTCTGGGAGCGCGCCGACCTGCGCGTTAGCCACCCGCAGTTCCTGCAGGAACTGAAGCGCAATGATCGACTGATCGCGGGTCGCATCGACTCGCGCTTCATCGGCCCTTCGCTGAACCCGCTCGCTGAAGACATGGATTACGACCCGTTCTTCCCATCGGTAGGGCCGGCGTACACGTCAGCGTTCCTGGGCTACATGCACGACGAGCTCAAGTTCGGCCGCGACGAGGAATACATGGTCTCGGCGTTCGACATCGACTGGAACTGGCAGCACAAGGCTCCTGGCCACGGCGGCTGGATGTCGCCGGTGCCGACGACCGTGCCCGATCTCGCGCTCGCGATGACGATGAATCCGGGACTGCACGTGCTGGTGCAGCAGGGCTGGTACGACCTG
Organism: uncultured Gammaproteobacteria bacterium; assembly: GCA_963743995.1. Lineage (GTDB taxonomy): Bacteria > Pseudomonadota > Gammaproteobacteria > Steroidobacterales > Steroidobacteraceae > RPQJ01. The sequence continues at coordinate 35,213 of CAVUSC010000029.1, forward strand.
GCCACGCCGCACCTCGCGACCAAGATGGACCTGGAGCACCTGCGCATCACACCGGAGGCGCGCAAGCGCATCCAGGTCGAACTCTACGACGCGGGGCACATGATGTACGTGCACGGGCCTTCGATGCAGAAGTTCCGCGACGATCTCGTAGGCTTCATCCGGGCAACCGACCGGATCTGACAAGGCACCGAGCATGGCGAGTCAGGGCAACCCCGACGCCGCAGCCAACGCTGCTGCCAGAGCCGCGGACCCGCTGGGCGATACCCAGTTCGTCGAGGACCTGCGGCGTCGCATGCTGCGTTTCGCCACGCTCCAGCTCTCCGATCCACACCTCGCCGAGGATGCAGTCCAGGAAGCGCTCATCGGGGCGATGCGCGGCAAGGGTTCGTTCGAGGGCAGGGCCGCGTACCGGAGTTGGGTGTTCGCGATCCTGCGCCACAAGGTCGCCGATCAGCTGCGAGCGCGCACCCGGTATGCGACGAACGCCGTCGACGAACCGCCGGAGCCGGATCCCCATCCTGACGGTTTCTTCGAACCGGACGGGCACTGGACCGAAGAGGCGGCCCCTGCAAACTGGGGCGATCCGCAGGTCGCGCTGCGTGAAGCCCAGTTCTGGCGAGTGTTCGAGGCCTGCCTCGACCACCTGCCCGGGCACCAGGCACGGGTCTTCATGATGCGCGAGTTCGTCGAACTCGACAGCCGCGAAATCTGTGGCGCCGTCGGCATCAGCACGACGAACCTGAACGTGAGCCTGCACCGCGCACGGTTGCGATTGCGCAACTGCCTGGAAGAGCACTGGTTTGCAGAGGGAGCACCGCGCGCATGAAATGCCGGGATGCCACGCGCACATTGTCCGAAGCGCAGGAACGCCCCCTCGTCCTTGGGGAACAGGTCGCTTTGCAGCTGCACCTCGCCATGTGTTCCTCCTGCCGCAACTTCCGCCAGCAGGTCGCGTTCCTGCGCGAGTCGATGCGGACGTATGCACGGCGGCTCGACGATGCTCAGGACGACGAACGCGACCCGAGCCAGTGATCGACGGAGGCCGTGCCGGGTCCGCGGGCCAGCAGGTAGAGCAGCACCGTGGCCCACACACCGTGAGCCGGGTACGCCGACGGGTACACGAACACCTGGATGGTCGCGGTCATCAAGAGCAAGGCGAGTGCGGAGAAGCGCGTGCCCAATCCGGCCAGCAGCAGCACGGGAAACACGTGTTCTGCCGTCGCCGCGGCATAGGCGGCGATTTCCGGTGACACCAGCGGCAACCCGTACTCGTCCTGGAACAACGGAATCGTCGACTCGGCGAGCCGCGGCCAGCCGAACTGGAACTCCCCGCCCAGCGGATCGAGGGCAAGGCCCTCGATCTTCGTCTGGCCCGACTTCCAGAACACCGCGGCGATCGAGAAGCGCCCGAGCAGTGCAATCAGCGAGTGCGGGATGCGCTCGCACCCTGCCAGGAGGCTGTTCATGCGCGTCACCAGCTCATGGAGCCTGCTTCACGGCCTTGAACGGCGCCAGCTGACCGTGGCCCGTCGGTGACGTGGGCGAGGCCGTCTTTTCACACGTGCCGGCGGGGACGTACTTCCAGGCATCGCCCTGGTGATCCAAGGTCGACGTCCCGGCACAGGAATTCGCACCGGCCGCGCAGTCGTTCTTGCCTTTGAGGGCCACGCCGAAACACTTGTCGCGCTTGGCGCCGGGGGCGTCGGCAGCATTGGCGGAAACATTGGCGAGACTGAGCGCGGTGCTGAGCGCGAGCCCGAACGTCAGGGCGGCGGCGGGACGCTTGAACTTGAGGCTCGAATGCATGGTGAGGCTCCTTTCGTGTGACTTTCTTGGTTGCGTCGCAGCCACGATGTGGGGCTGCTCCAACCTAAGTCGCACCGGGCCTGCCGTTTCTTACACTCTCACTCGCGGTAGTGACAACCGCGGCTTTCGGGATTCGCCCAGGCGGCCAGGGTCACGATGAGCGCAACGCGCACGGCATTGCGCAGGCCGATCAGGTCGTCGGTCATGGCGGCCGCACGGTAGAAGCGCTCGACCTCGACTTCGAGGTTGCGCAGTGCCTCGATCGCGCGCAGCAGCCGGCGCGTGGTTCGCACCAGTCCCACGTAGTTCCACATGATGTGTCGCAGCGAGCTCATGTCCTGTGCAATGAGCGCCGGATCGGGCGCCTCCGTGCCGGTGTCCTGCCACGGTGGAATGTCCTCGAAACGCGCGTCATCGCTCGCGGCGAGCTGACCCGCGATGCGCAGTGCCGAGCGGTGTCCCCAGACCAGGCCCTCGAGCAGCGAGGTGCTCGCTAGCCGATTGGCGCCGTGCAGGCCCGAGCACGCCACCTCGCCCACGGCGTACAACTGCTCGACCGTCGTCGCGCCATCGAGGTCGATCCACACCCCGCCACACGAGTAGTGCGCGGCCGGCACGACCGGCAGCGGGTCGCGCGTGATGTCGATGCCGTACTCGAGGCAGCTGCGGTACATCTCGGGGAACTCGGCACGGATGCGCTCGGCCGGAACGTAGCTGGCGACATCGAGGTAAACGTTGGGCACGCCCTGGCGCAGCATCTCGGCGTGGATGCTGCGCGCGACCACGTCGCGCGGCGCGAGGTCCTTCCACTTAGCGTCGTAGCGGTCCATGAACGGCTGCCGCTGCTCATCGACCAGGCGCGCCCCCGCGCCTCGCACGGCTTCCGTGATCAGGAAGCACGGCGCATTGCGGTGATAGAACGCCGTCGGGTGAAACTGCACGTACTCGGTGTTGATGACGCGCGCGCCGGCACGGTACGCCATCGCGAGTCCGTCGCCGCGGGAGCCGGCTGGATTGGTCGTGCGCAGGAAGATCTGACCGAGGCCGCCGGTGGCGAGCACGGTGGCGCGGGCGAAGCAGCGGTCGATCCTGCCGGTGCGCTGGTCGAAGACGTACGCGCCGACGCACGCAAGCGGACCGTACACGGCGCGCCGGTCGCGGCCCTGGTGCGCGGGCGTGAGCAGGTCGACGGCGGTGTGGTGCGTGAGCAGGCGTACGCGCGGGTGCGCGCGCAGAGCTTCGATCAACTTGTCTTCGATGGCACGGCCGGTGGCGTCGGTGGCGTGCGCAATGCGGGCAATCGAGTGACCGCCTTCACGGCCCAGGGAGAGGTGGCCGTCCGGCGTGCGATCGAATGGCACGCCGAGCTTGTCGATCAGGATCGACTGGACGAGCGGCGGGCCCTCGCTGGCGAGCGTGCGAACCGCCTGCTCGTGGCACAAGCCGGCGCCGGCATTGACGATGTCCCGCGCGAGCGATTCGGGTGCATCGTTCTCGCCGCGAAAGATGATGCCGCCCTGGGCCCAGTAGGTGTTCGACTCCCCCGCGCGGTCGGCGCGGGTGATCACAGCGACGTCGAGCCCCGACTCCGCGAGCTCGAGCGCAGCCGTGCCGCCGGCAATGCCGCAGCCGATGACCAGGACGTCGCTGCGGATGATCTCGGTCAATCGATTTTCGGCCCGACCGCCAGCATGCGCTCGACGGCGCGCAGTGCGCGTACCCGGATGTGCTCGGGCACGTCGACCTCCCAGCGCATGAACTTCAGCGAGTCGCGCGTCTGCTCGAGCGTGATCTCGTGCATGTGCGGGCAGCGGTGGCTGCACAAGCGCAGCATTTCCTTGCCCGGGTTGGCGGCGACGATGTTGTCGCCCATCGAGCATTCCGTGAGCAGCAGGAAGCGCTTCGCGTTCGAGCGTTCCACGGCCCGGATCATCGCTGTCGTGCTGCCCGAAAAATCCGCCTTCGCGGTGACCTCCGGGCTGCATTCGGGGTGCGCCAGGATCATGACGTCCGGATACTGCTTGCGCACCACGTCGACGTCCTCGGGCGTGAACAGTTCATGCACTTCACAGCGACCCTTCCACGCCACCATCGTGTGCTCGACGGTGGTGTCGCCACCGTTCGCCGTGGCCGCGCCCTTGCGCAGCACCGATGGCACGATGACGTGACGACCGGTCTCGCGGGCGACGTTGCGGGCGAGGAACTCGTCGGGCAGGAAGATCACCGTGTCGGACTTGAGCGATTCCACGACCGCCGCCGCGTTGCTCGACGTGCAGCAGATGTCGCACTCGGCCTTCACGTCGGCGTAGGTATTGATGTAGGTGACGATCGGCACGCCCGGGTAGGCTTCGCGCAAGGCGCGGACGTCCGCCGCCGTGATGCTCTCCGCCAGCGAGCAGCCGCCCTTCTCCGTCGGCAGCAGCACGGTCTTGGTCGGGTTCAGGATCTTCGCGGTCTCGGCCATGAAGCGCACGCCGCAGAAGACGATGACCGACTTGTCGGTTTCGGCGGCGCGACGACTGAGCTCGAGCGAGTCGCCCTGGAAATCGGGCACGGTGTGGAACAGTGCCGGCTCCATGTAGTTGTGCCCGAGGATCACGGCGTCGCGCTCGACCTTGAGGCGCAGCACCTCGGCGGCCACCTCCGCCTTGATGAAGAGCTCGGCGTCCGGCAGCACGTCCCCGAGGCTCGATTGCAGTTCGCGGTAGATTTCCTGGGCGGTCTTCAAGGGCAGGCCCCGTCGCGGCTGCCCATTGCAGCCTGTCCGGCATTCTAGCGGACCGGGGTTGCTGCGGCTCGCCCCCCCACCGCGGCGCTGCCTGCCTTCCGCCCCGCGCGCCGGCTCCACGCTATGATTCCGGCCCCTCCTGCACTCGATTCCGGATGACAGCCGGTCACCTCAACCTGCTCGCTGCATTGCTGGCCAGCACCCTGTCGTCGGTGGTGCCTGCGCACGCCATGCCCGAACTGGAGACGGTCCAGGTCACGGCGACACGACGGGCCGAGTCAACGTTCGAAGTGCCGGTCGCGACCGACGTCATCGACAGGGACGACATCAGGGCCGCGGCGCCGCAGACGGTGATGGACGCGCTGCGGGGCCGGGCCGGCACCTACGTGCAGCAGACGACACCCGGCCAGGGCATCGTGATCCTGCGCGGCCTGAAGGGCTCAGAGGTGCTGCACGTCGTCGACGGCTTTCGCCTGAACGACGCCATCTTCCGCAACGCGCCGAACCAGTACGTCGCCCTGGTCGACAGCCAGTCGCTCGCCCGCATCGAGGCCGTGCGCGGACCGATGTCGGCGCTCTACGGCAGCGACGCCATGGGCGGCGTCCTGCAGATGCTGACGTGGGAGCCGCGCTTCGACGGCAGCGAGTGGCAAACCCGCGGCCTGCTGCGGTCGATGTACGGCAGCGCCGACGCCTCTACCATGTCCCGCGCCGAGGGCGCCTTTGGTCACGAGCGCCTGGTCATGAGCGGCGGCGCAACCTACCAGGACGTGAACGAGCGTCGCGTGGGTGGCGGCGAGGAATTGCCGTACACGGGATTCACCGCACGCGCGGCCGACGCCAAGGTCCGCGCGCTGGTGGCGGATGGCAACGAATTGACCGTATCGGCGCAGTACTCGGAACAGCCGCGTACTCCGCGGTATGACGAACTCACCCCGGGATACGGCCAGGACCAGCCGAACTCGGCGGTGTATTGGTTCGAGCCCCAGCGGCGCGATTTCCTGCAGCTGCGCTGGCGTGGCAGCCGCCCGACCACCGCCTGGGACAGTGCCGAGGCCCAGGTGGGCCAGCAGACAATAGAGGACGGTCGCCGCAATCGGGACTTCGGGTCGAGCAACGAAGATCGCGAAAGCAACGTGGATACCAGCCTCGGCCTGTCGTTCCAGGCCAGCAAGGCGATCACTGGACGTCACCAGCTGACCTATGGCATCGACGCTTACGACGACGCCGTCGATTCGACACGCACGCGTACCAACGTCACCACCGGCGCGACGAGCGTGCGTGCGCCGCGCTTTCCAGATGGCTCCACGATGTCGCAGGCGGGCGTGTTCGTCGCCGACGACTGGTCGGCGAGCGAACGGCTCGACGTGCTCGCGGGCCTGCGCTGGAGCACCAGCCGGACGCGCTTGCCCGCCAGCGGCGCTTTCGCGGCCACTCGCGTCGCGGACGAGGGGTTCGCGGGCAACTTCGGCCTGGCGTACGAACTGACGGAGAGCGTCCGGCTCGTCGCGAATCTCGGCGAAGGTTTCCGCACCCCCAACGTGTTCGACCTCGGCACGTTTGGCGATCGCCCCGGCAACCGCTTCAACGTGCCGAACCCGGACCTCGAACCCGAGCACGTGACGACATTCGATGCCGGGGGGAAAGTCAGCAGCGACCGGTTCGCCGGCGAGCTGATCGGCTACTACTCACGGTATCGCGACAAGATCACGAGCGTGCTGACCGGTGACGTGACCGATTCGGGACGCCTGGTGGTGCAAAGCCGCAACGCCGCGAGCCTGGTGCTCTACGGCGCCGAGTTCGCCGTGCATCACAGCATCTCGGACGCGATCGAATGGCGTGCGCAACTGACGTGGACGCATGGTGAGGAAACGTTCGAGGGTGACGAATACCCCGCCGACCGCATTCCCCCGCTCAATGGCAGCGCAGGCATCACCTGGCGACCGGCGGCCCGCTGGACCCTGGACGGCTGGCTGAACTTCGCCGACCGGCAGGATCGTTACAGCCCGCGCGACGAGATCGACCCGCGGATTCGACCGGGCAGCACGCCGGGCTGGTCGACCTGGAACGTCCGCGCGGCATGGGAAGCGAGCGAGCAGGTCTTCACCTCGCTGCAGTACGGCAATCTCGGCGATCGAAGCTATCGCGAGTTCGGGTCTGGCCTCGACGCGCCGGGACGTGGCTTCGTCCTGACGCTGGAACTGCGCTTGTAACTCAATCGTCCAGCCGAACGCCTGCCGCCCGCAGTTCGTCGATCAGCGGCTGCAGGTGATCCCGATTGCGACGCCAGCGACCAACGCTGCTCGCGTACAGCGGCTGCCGGACCTGCACCGCGCTTGCCGTCGCGACAGCGCTCGCGTTGCGCTCGAAGTGGAGGCACTCCTCATCCCAGGGCAAGCGACAGTGCGCGAGCAGCCGCTCGGTCTCGACTCGTTGGTTCATGATCAGCGCTTCGTAACCGACTTCGTGCACCCGGCCCGGCAACGTGGCCTGCCAGTGCGCGATGAGCCGATCGAACTGCGCGCAATACCGGCCGATGTCGCGCAGGTCGCGGGCGTAGTCGTAGTACGGAACTCCGGCAGCAAAGTGCTGGCGAAAGTTGCTGAGCCCGGTGTCGAGTGGATGACGACGCACGACGACGATGCTCGCGGCGGGCAGCGCGCGTGCGATGTGTCCCAGGTAGAAGAAATTGAGCGGCATCTTGTCGACGAAGCGCGCCTGCGGCATGCCGGCGGGTCGCGTGCGCTTGACGTAAGCGCGGCCTAGCGCCGGCAGGTCGACCCGCAACGAATGCTCGAGCGTGACTGCGTCGAGCACTCGTGGCGACGGCGTCCGACAGGCCTGCTTCAGCAGCACCCCGAAGTTCTGCGACTCCCCCGCGGACGCCACCTGTGAGTGACTCGACAATATTCGCTCGACGAGTGTCGTGCCGGTGCGTGGCAGGCCGACCACAAAAATCGGTGCGCCCGCGACCTCGTCGCCCGGCAGGTCCGCGTCACGGAAAACGGGCAACACGTCCGGAAAAAGACCCATCACGGCGTCGAACAGGACTCGATCCTGTTCGAATCGGTAACCAATAGCCGCATGCTTGCGCCCATTACCGGCCAGCAGATGCGCAAACGCCGCGTCCTCCTGGCCGAGGTCCTCCAGTTCCTTCGCCAGTGCGTGCCGCAGGTGCAGTTCGGCGTCCGGGTCGAGGGGGCCCTGCGCCAGGAGCCGCTCGAGCCGCTCGACGTGGTTGTGCTCCGGCGTTTGCCGTCGTGTCGCCGCCAGTCCCGAATGCGCGCGCCAGTAACGCGGCTCGCAGTGCAGGCATGCCTCGTACGCCGCCTCAGACTCGGCGAATCGTCCCAGGAACTTGAGTGCGGCCGCGTAGTTGAAATGCAGGCCGGCGCGCTGCGGGGCCAGCGCCACGGCACGAGCAAAGCAATCGACCGCCTGTTGATGCCGCCCGGCGCGGCTGAACACGACGCCGATCGTGTCGAGCGTGGCCGCCGATCCGGGGGACAGCGACAGGGCGTGTCGCGCAGCCTCGACAGACTCCTCTGTGCGATGCAGTCGCGAGAGCCACCGGCCGAGCTGCGCGTGTGGTTCCGCGTCGGACGGAGCGGCGACACACGCCTCGCGGATGAGCGCGAGGCCCTCGCGGACACGACCCGCTTCCGCAGCCGTAACGCCGCGGATCAACAGGCCCTCCGCGCTGCCTCGCAAGCCGGCCTCAGAGCTCGAAGCGATAGTTGAACTCGAGACCGACGGTGCGCGGTCGCAGCATGCTCTGGAAATACGTGCGGGACGCGAACTGCTGCTCGGGCACGACGTCATCCGGCCCGGTACCGAGGCGACGGATGTAGCTCGGGTCGCGACGCACCGACGTGACGGCGTACTTGTCGAACAGGTTGTCGGCGTAGAGACGCGCGGACCAGCGACCATCGGTCAAGCCGAACGACAGGCCATGCACGGCCCAGCCCGGCAACGCTTCACCGTTGTTGCGCAAGCCAACCTTGGTGTACACGTCACTGACGGCCGACAACGAATAATCCGCCGTCAAAGTGAGGCCATTGTCGAGTGGCCGCGTATACGCGAGCAACACCGTGCCCTGCTGTTCCGGCGTGCCGGCCAGGCGATCGCCTTCGAAAGCGTCGGCTCCTTCCACCAGGCCCGGTGCGTCTTCCGACAAGCTGGCATCGTTGAACGTGACGTTCGCCGCCAGCTCGAGGTGATCGGTGATGCTCCAGCGCGTCGTGAGCTCGACGCCCTTGCTCTCGGCGGCGCTGCCATTCACGGTGATCGGAACGCCGCCCGTCGCACTGCGGCCCGACACCTGGATGTCCTGCCAGTCGATGTAATAGATGGCCGCGTTCACGACCAGGCGACCGTCGAGCCACAGGCTGCGCAGGCCGGCCTCGTAGTTCGTCGTCGTGTCGGGTTTGATCAGCACTTCGCTCTCGGTGAGGCAGAACGACTGGCCCTCGCTCTCACCAGTGCAGGGCGGGCCGGAGTTCAGGCCGCCCTGCCGGTACCCCTCGCTGATCGTCAGGTACGTCAGCAGGTCGTCATTGAGCTCGTACGACGTGTTGAACTTGAAGATGACGTCGTCGTCGCCCGTCTTGTTGCGCCCGCCCGCGAGTTGCACGTCGCCTGGCGGGTCAGCGAAGAACGGAAACGCCGTCAGCAGTTCCTGTTCGTCGTCGTAATCGAACCAGCGTGCGCCGACCGTCACCTGCCAGGCCTCGGTGATGTGCAAGCCGACTTCGCCGAACATCGCCTTTTCCTCGAACGTCGCGTCGGACTTGGCCAGGTACTCGAGATCGGGCGTGCCCGGCGGCAGGCCGTACCAGTCGGGAATACCGGGTGTGTGTTCCTGGCTGGTCCCGCTGAGTTCGAACTCGTTGTAGAACGCACCCGCGATCCAGTTCCAGCGACCCGTGTCCTGCGACACGAGGCGCACTTCCTGGCTGAACCGGTCTTCTTCCTGCGTCTCGCGCGCGTACGCGGCGAATTGCGGAAAGTCCTCGTAGCCGTAGTCGAAGTCCATCAGCAAGTCGGTCTGGTCGCGCTGGCCGTGCGACTCGAACTTCGATGCGCCGGTGGCCGACGTCAACTCGGCGAATCCGAAGTCCCAGGTGAGCTCGAGCGCGAGCAACTGGTTCTGCTTGTCGTTCGGCTCGAGAAACCGGTGACCCGCCACGTGCCGCCCGGTGTCGAACGCGAGATCGTGGTTGACCGTGCGCGCCCCGACGTCCTGCTGCTGGTAGTAATACGTCAGGTTGGCAGTGACCGCGTCGGTGACGTGCCACAGCAGGGCCGCGCGGCCTGTCAACGTCTCTTCGGTGTCGGCATCCTTCACCTTGCGCAGGTTGGCCGCCACCGCCGCCGGATCGGTGCGGTCCGGCTCAGGATCGGAGATGCCCGGCTCGCGGACGACGTAACCGTAGTCGATGAACCCTGGATCGTCCGTGTAACCCACCGCCAGGCGCAGCGCGAGCTGATCCTCGACCAGCGGCACATTGACGACGCCGTGCAGGTCGTAACCGATGCCGTCGCTGTGGCCGAGCGCATACGTCCGCCCGCCGACTTCGACTGCGGTCTCGCCGGGGTCGGGCCGGTTCGGGATGTAGCGGATGGCGCCCGCGAGCGTGCCCGAACCGTAGAGCGTGCCCTGCGGACCCAGCAGCGCCTCGATTCGCTCGAGGTCGAGCATCTTGAGGTCGACGAAGAGCGGGATGTCACCGAGGTAGGTCGCCACCGTGTCGCCGGTGCTGTTGCCCACGGACTCGCTGGCATTGATCGAGCTCACGTTGAGTCCGCGCACCGTCATCAGGTTGCTGCCACGGGGACCCTGGTTGACCACGAACAGGCCGGGGACGGCGCGCGCGAACTCGGACAGGTTGGTGATGCGCAGGTCGTCGAGGTCGCCGGCACCGAGCGCCACGATATTGAACGGGATGTCCTGGACGTTTGCCTCGCGGCGGGTCGCCGTGACGATGATCTCCTCGAGCACCGTGCCGTCGTCGGCGACTGGTTGGGCGAAAGCGGCCATTGGGGGTGCTGCAACGCCGAGAGCGGCTGTCACCGCCGCTGCGATCCTCGACGAATACCCATTGCGCATCATGCGGACTCCCTCCCCGGATGACCCGGCCGGCCAGGATTGGCCCCGCCTCCAGGTCGGACACGCGCTGCGATCGAAGTCTATCGCGGAACGTCGCGGCACTTTCAATTTGCAGCAGATCGGACCTCCGCGCTGGAACAGGCGCTGCTGCAGTGCCGGCAGCGTGCCGATCACGAGGATCGGGCTTGGCAGGAAGGCTGCCGCCGCCTACTCTTGCGGGCCTTTCCGCCACCGTGCCGCACCGTCATGAGCACTGCCGAACGCAAACCACTGGGACCGCTGCCAGCCCTGATCTTCAGCTCGCGCTGGCTGCAGCTGCCGCTGTACCTGGGCCTCATCGTCGCGCAGGGCGTCTACGTGTTCCTGTTCCTGAAGGAACTGTGGCACCTGATCCACGCGGCACCGACGCTGACCGAGCAGTCGATCATGTTGATGGTGCTCGGCTTGATCGATGTGGTGATGATCTCGAACCTGCTGGTCATGGTGATCGTGGGCGGTTACGAGACTTTCGTGTCGCGCCTCGACCTGGAAGGCCATCCCGACCAGCCCGAGTGGCTCAGTCACGTCAACGCGAGCGTGCTGAAGGTGAAGCTCGCGATGGCGATCATCGGCATCAGTTCGATCCACCTGCTGAAGACGTTCATCGAAGTCGGCATGATCGGTGGCCTGCCGTTGTGCGGAACCCCGGACGCCATCGCGGCCGCACAGGCATTGAGTGCAGCCGGGACGGTTGGCAAGGGCTGCACGCAGGTCACGGCGGCAGGCGTCCTGTGGCAGACCATCATCCATTCCGTGTTCATCCTTTCGGCGCTCGGCATCGCCTGGACCGATCGGATCATGTCGCTGGGCGTCAACGCGTCCCGCAAGGCCCACTGAGCGCTGGCGCGTGACCGACTCCGCCGCGTACCTGCTTGCGCTCGGCGTCACGTTCGTCGTCAACGTGCCGCTCGGCTACTGGCGGGCAGGCGCGCGCAAGTTCTCGCCGCAATGGTTCGTGGCCGTGCATGCGGCCGTGCCGATCGTGATTGCACTGCGGTATGCGCTCGGACTGCCGTTTCGCTGGAGCCTGTTCCCGATTTTCGTGGCCGCGTACTTCGGCGGGCAATACGTCGGCAGCCGGCTGCGCCCGGGCAGTGCGGCTCAGCCCAACCGGCCGTAGTCGGTGAACTTCGCGATCACGTTCTGAATCTCGGCGTCGTCGAGCAGTTGCGGCGCCAGTCCCGCGGACAGCATCGCCAGGTACTCGCTGGCGAGATTCTCGACTTCGACGGCGACGGCATGTGCGCGCACCAGCGTGTTGCCGACCGCCATCACTCCGTGGTTGCCTAGCAGGCACGCCTGCCGGCCTTCGAGGCCGCGAACCGCGGAGTTGGCCAGTTCGGCCGTACCGAACGTCGCGTAGGGCATGCAGCGCACGTCGCCCCCGGCCAGCGCGATCATGTAATGGAACGGCGGAATGCCCCGACCGGCCGAGGCCAGCGCCGTCGCGCCCGGGCTGTGCGTGTGGACGATGGCCATCACGTCGGGACGCGCGCGATAGATCGCTGCGTGCATGCGCCACTCGGACGAAGGCCGCGGCCCTGTTGCGGGCGCCGCCGCATCGAGCGGCAACGTGACGATGTGCGCCGGCCGCAGCTCGCGGTACGGAATGCCAGCAGGCGTGATCGCGAAACCATCCTCCAGCCGGCAGGAGACGTTGCCGGACTTGTTCGGCACCAGGCCCGCGTCGTCGAGTGCGTGCGTGACGGCAATGATCTCGTCGCGGTGGTCGTGCATGCGTTACGCCCTCAGTCCGGTGCGATTTCGGAGTAAAGCGCGGCCAGGCCCGCCCGGCTCGCCGTCGCCACGCCGCGCTCGGTGATGATGCCGGTGACGAGCCGCGCGGGCGTGACGTCGAACCCGGGATTGCGCACCTGGCTGCCGGGCGCGACGATCGTCACTTCCTCGAGGGTACCGGCGGCCGTGCGCCCGCGTACGTGCGTGACTTCGCGCGGGGACCGCTCCTCGATCGGCACCTGCCGCACGCCATCGTCCAGCGTCCAGTCGATCGTCGAAAACGGCAGGGCCGCATAGAACGGCACGCCGTTGTCGCGCGCGGCCAGCGCCTTGAGGTAGGTGCCGATCTTGTTAGCGACGTCGCCCGTTGCCGTGGTGCGGTCGCTGCCGACGATGCAGACGTCGACCTGGCCGTGCTGCATCAGGTGACCGCCTGCATTGTCGGCGATCACGGTGTACGACACGCCGTGCGCGCCAAGCTCGAAGGCCGTGAGCAACGCGCCCTGGCTGCGCGGCCGCGTTTCATCGACGTACACGTGCACCGGCAGGCCCGCCGCGTGCGCGGCGTACACCGGCGCGAGTGCCGTGCCCCAGTCGACGCAGGCGAGCCAACCCGCATTGCAGTGCGTCAGTACGTTGACGGGCTGGCCGCCCCGGGCGAGCGCCAGTTCGCGCAGCAGGCCGAGGCCGTGCCGCCCGATGGCGGCACAGGACGCGACGTCCTCTTCGGCGATGGCGGCGGCTTCAGCGTACGCCCGTGCCGCACGTTCGCCCGGTGCCATGGGCGCAAGGATGCGCCGCATGCGGTCCGTCGCCCAGCGCAGGTTGACCGCCGTCGGTCGTGTTGCGACCAGTGACTCGATGGCGGCATCCAGGCTGGCATCGCCCGCATTCTCGCGCAGCGCCAGTGCCACGCCGTAAGCCGCGGTGACTCCGATCAACGGTGCGCCTCGCACCACCATGTCGCGAATGGCGGTTGCCGCCTCTTCGACGCGGCGCAGCGTGCGCACTTCGAAGGCAAATGGCAGCAACGTCTGGTCGATGACCGCGACGTCGCCACTGGCATCGGCCTGCCAGATGGTTCGAAAGGACTTGCCGTTGACCCGCATGCGCGCGATCCGTTCAGGCGGGCCGCAGCACGCGACCCGCGACCGTCTGCAGTTTCGCGACGAGCGCTGGATCACGGACGCTCGGGTGCGTCAGGATTGCGCCGTCGAGCGCACGTTCCGATCCCGCGGGACACGGCACGCGCTCGGCCGGAAACTCCCGCGCCAGGCGTGCGAATACGCGTTGCGCCTTGCCGTTGTTCTCCGCCATCACGCGCAGCAGGCTCGCGACGTCGACGGGGCCGTGCACCTCGTGCCAGCAGTCGTAATCGGTCACCATTGCGATCACGGCATAAGTGATCTCGGCTTCGCGCGCGAGCTTGGCTTCGGGCATCGACGTCATGTGGATGATGTCGTAGCCCAGGCGCTGGTAGGTCAGCGATTCCGCCAGCGTCGAGAACTGCGGGCCCTCCATGCAGACGGCCACGCCGCCCCGCTGGTACGGAATCCCTTCGGCCTGCACCGCACGCTCGATGCGGTCCTGCAGCGCCGGTCCCACCGGATGGGCGAACGACACGTGCGCGACGCATCCGGTGCCGAAGAACGTGCTGGCGCGGTGCACGGTGCGATCGACGAAGTTGTCGACCAGGACGAACGTTCCCGGGCTCAGCGCCTCCTGGTACGAGCCGCAGGCCGAAAACGACACGAGATCCGTCACGCCGAGCTGCTTCAGCGCGTCGACGTTGGCGCGGTAGTTGATCTCGTGCGGCGGGATGCGATGCCCACGGCCATGCCGTGGCAGGAACACGACTTCGGTCGCGCCGACACTCCCGATCCGCAACGTGTCGGAGGGTTCGCCCCAGGGGGTCGACACAGCCTGCTCGCGCACGTTCTCGATGCCGGGCAGGTCGTAGACGCCCGACCCGCCGATGATGCCCAACACCGCCTTTGCCATGCCTGCCGCCCCGTTGCCGTGTGCGCCGCAGAGTAAACGAGACCGGCAGCCACCGGGAACCGTGATTTTCCGCGCCGGCCCATGCGACCATGGCTCCCCTTGCCGAGGGAGAACCCCATGCGCCGCTGCGCGGTCCCGCTCATTACCGCATTGGCTTCGCTGGCGGTGGACGCCGCCGACATCGTCGCGCCGAGGCCCGATGCGCGGCCGGTTGCGCTGGTGGCAGGGCTCGCCGACGGGCCCTTGCAGCGCGAACTCGCGGCGTGCATCGATGCTCCCGTGCGCCGCACTTCGTTTTCGCTCGGTCATCGCGGCGCGCCGCTGCACTACCCGGAGCACACGCGCGAGTCGTACGTTGCTGCCGCGGCGATGGGTGCCGGCGTCATCGAATGCGACGTGACGTTCACGCGCGACAAGCAACTCGTCTGCCGTCACGCGCAGGACGACCTGCACACGACGACGGACATCCTGCTGACGCCACTCGCTGCACGCTGCGTGCAACCCTTTCGCCCGGCGCAGTTCGATGCTCAGGGTGGGTTGCTCGCACCGGCCACGGCGGAATGCCGCGCCAGCGACGTCACGCTGGCCGAGTTCCGCACGCTGCGCGGCAAGCGCGATGGCTTCGATGCACGCGCGCGCACGGCCGAAGAATACGTGTGGGGCGGCAAAGCGGCGGCCGATCCCCTCGGCCCCAGCACCGGTACCCTGATGTCGCACGCGGACAGCATCGTGCTGTTCCAGCAGCTGGGCGTGCAAATGGTCCCTGAACTGAAGCAGCCCGTCGTCACCATGCCCTACGACGGCATGAGCCAGCAGCAATTCGCGCAAAGACTGATCGATGACTACAGGACGGCAGGCGTGCCGCCGGGCGCCGTGTGGCCGCAATCGTTCAACCTGCCCGACATTCTCTACTGGCTCGAGCGCGAACCCGCTTTCGGTCGCCAGGCGGTCTACCTCGAAGATGCCGGGAGTGCAGGTCAGTTGCCCGATGCGGGCGAGTTCAAGCGGCTGCGTGCACAGGGCGTCCGCATCTGGGCGCCACCGTTGTTCGCGCTGCTGGCGCTCGACGATGGCGGCCAGATCGTGCCGTCGCAGAGCGCACTCGACGCGCGGGCGGCCGGGCTCGAACTCGTTACCTGGAGCCTGGAGCGCTCCGGCTCGCTCGGGGTCGGCCAGAACGGCTGGTACTACCAGACCATCGATTCCGCCGTTCGCAGCGACAGCGACGTGCTGGTCATCCTCGACGTCCTGGCGCGGCAAGCCCGCGTGCGCGCCGTGTTCAGCGACTGGCCGGCCACGACGACCTTCTACGCCAACTGCACGGGCCTGCAGTGACTGCAGCCGGCGTTCGCGACAGCCAGGCACCTTTCTCGCAGTCGGGCATCGTCTAGTTTCCGTCAGCCTGTAAGTTTCCAGCCGGTCGCACCGACTAACTGTTGAACCCTCCGTTGCGGAGGGTGCCGCCGACGACTGTCCCGCTGGGAACGACCGCCGGCAATCCATCACCAGAACGCTTCAGCAGGAGATTGATGCAATGTCAGCCAGACGTACTACCGGCGCCGCCCTCGCCACCGCCGCCGCGATGCTCTTCAACTCGGTCGGAATCAGCACGGCGCACGCCGAGGACGCGAAGATCCATTGCATGGGCGTGAACGGGTGCAAGGGCCAGTCGGCGTGCAAGACTGCGAGCAATGCCTGCAAGGGCCAGAACTCTTGCAAGGGCACGGGTTTCGTTGAAATGACCGAAAAGCAGTGCGCAGAAGCCAAGGCCAAGATAGACGGCGTGAAGAAGTAACGGGACGTCCCGCGCGGCGGGGATCACCCCGGGATTGACCTGGGATCGCCCCTCCGCGCGGCACCTTCACCAGCCATGAAAACGCTAGGATTCGGACTCGGCCTGCGACCCGTCCACTACGACGCCATTAGGCGCGAGCGGCCGCGCGTCGACTGGTTCGAGGCCATCACGGAAAACTACCTCGTCCCGGGCGGCGCGCCACTGCGCCACCTCGACCACGTGCGAGCGGACTATCCGGTGGCCCTGCACGGTGTCTCGCTCTCGATCGGCGGCACCGACCCGCTGGACGAAACTTACCTGCACGACGTGAAGCGCCTGGTGGCGCGCATCGAGCCGGCCTGGGTGTCGGATCACTTGTGTTGGACGGGCGTGAACGGACGCAATCTCCACGACCTGCTGCCATTGCCGTACACGGAGGAGGCGCTGTGCCACGTGGCCAGCCGCGTGCGCCGAGTCCAGGACATCCTGGGGCGGCGCATCCTGCTCGAGAACGTCTCGAGCTATGTCGAATTCGAGTCGTCGACGATGCCCGAGTGGGAATTCCTGCGTGGCATCGCCGAGCTGGCGGACTGCGAACTGCTGCTCGACGTCAACAACGTCTACGTCAGCAGCGTCAATCATGGTTTCGACGCGCGCACGTATCTCGACGCCATGCCGTGCGCACGTGTCAGGCAGATTCACCTCGCGGGTCACGAACACAACGGCGGCCATGTCGTGGACACTCACGACGCGCCAGTCAGCGCGGCCGTCTGGGAACTGTACCACCACGCCGTGTGCCGTTTCGGCGACGTGACGACGATGATCGAGCGCGATGACAACATTCCCAGGGCTGGCCGACCTCGTCGCTGAACTCGACATCGCGCGCACGATCTCGCGCCAGGCGCTGCAGGCGGCGGCATGACGAACCTGCGCGACCTGCAGCTCGCACTGCGAGAGCACGTGCTGCACGGGATGCCAACGATCGCCGCCCAGGTACGTCAATCGGTCGGACTCGACGCGACTGCGCGTCTCGCCATTTACGCGAACGCATACGCGTCGCGTTTGACAGCAGGCCCTGCGTGACGGCTATCCGGCGCTTGCCACGACGATGGGGCCGACCGCATTCGACGCGATGGCAGGCGAGTACATCGCGGCGCACGCCTCTTGCAACGCCTCGATCCGCTGGTTCGGCGCGCAGTTGGCCGAACACCTGCAGGCGCAGGGCTCGGCCGATCTCGCCGACCTCGCGCGCTGGGAGTGGACGCTCGGGACGGTTTTCGACGGCCCCGACGCGACGCCGGTTGGACTGACCGCGGCAACGTCCATGGCAGTCGAGGATTGGCCCGCACTGCGTATTGCCTTCTGCAGCAACGTGCAACGCATCGCGGTCCGTGCGGACGCCGTGGAGGCGTGGCGCATGGCAACGGCGGGCGCCAGCGAGTCGTTGACCACCGGTCACGACGCTGCGATCGAGTGGCTCGTCTGGCGACACGACCTCGTCACGACCTTCCGTTCGCTGTCGTCCGACGAGGCCTGGGCGTTCGACGCAGCCCGCGATGGCGCCACGTTCAGTGAACTCTGCGAGGGACTGGCGAGTCGCGTCGGTGCCGACGAGGCCGCGGCGCAGGCCGCGAGCCTGCTGAAGCAGTGGCTTACCGACGGCTGTGTCGCCGCACTTACCTGCGCGCCTGCTGGATGACAGGTGGCGGCGGCGCGGCCATCACGAGCGACCAGCGCGGGTCCTCGCGCAGCGGTCGCAACAGCGGCAGGGACGGCACCCAGGCGGCGGGCCAGCAGTCGCTGCGCTTGCAACCCGCCGGATCGGCCGCCGCGAAGCGCCGCAACCATTCGAAGGCAAGATCTTTTTCGCCGCGATACGCATGGACTTCGGCGACCTTGTACGCCAGGACGTCGGGCACACTCGCCGCCAGTTTCTGCAGGGCCGCGTCCGATTCCGCCTTGCGACCCAAAGCATGGCAGGCCAACGCAAGCATCTGCTCCCGGGACGGACCCTGCGGCATTCCGAGCCCGTGTTCGAGGGCGCCCTGATAGTCGCCCAGCAGCAACGTCGACTGGCCGATGAGGCCGTCTCGCGCATCGTTGCGCTTGCCGATGGCCTGCGACTCCGCCAGTTCGACCCGCGCCTCCTCGAAGCGACCCGCCAGGAACAGCCAGACCGCGAGGTTGTAGCGCATCGTGACCGAGAGGGGCCCACCCTGCACGGCGCGGCGCTGCAACGCGACTGCCTCGTCGAGCCGATCAGAACCCGCTGCGTCGCCCGCCTGGAATGCCAGCACCAGGGGGTCGTCGGGGTCGAGAGCGGTGGCACGGCGAACGAGCGTGTCGGCGCGACCGCTATCACCGAGGCTCCGGTGGTAATTCGCGAGTCGCAACAGCGCTTCGGCATTGCCGGGGTCGATTTGCAATGCCTGCTCGGCGGCTGCGCGTGTCAACTCCAACCCCTGCGCGCGCGGGACGCGTCCCTCCATGGTGTCAATCCAACGCACGCTCGCGATGCCAGCCCAGGCCCGCGCATACCGCGGTTCGATCTGCAGCGCCTCCTGCAACAGCGCGAGTGCGCGCACCGAGTCACTGGGTTCCCGGCGATTGAGCAGGAAGCGCGCCCGCTCGTAACGCTCGTGCGCAGCGGCGTCAACCGGCGAGGATTCCCCGGTCGTCGTAATCGCGGCCGGATCCGCTGGTGACTGGAACGGCCCCAGCCACCACGACAGTGCAGCACTGAGGAAAGCGGCGACGGCACCTGCCCACAGGACAGGTCGAATGCGACTCGACGCGGTGCGGGATTCGACCGCTGGCGCGCCTTGCACCACGTGCGCTGGGGCCGACATGGCTGACGCCTCGCTTGTGGGTACCCTCACCTCCACGACCGCTCCACGGGAATCCGGGTGCAGGCGGCCGATGAAGCGATAGCCACGTCGCGGTATCGTCTCGATGTAGCGCGGACATTCCGCGTGATCGTCGAGCGCCGTGCGCAAACGGCGCACCGCGCTGTTCAGTGCCGTATCGAAGTCGACGACGATGCCGCTGGGCCAGAGACGAGCAATCAGTTGCTCGCGGGACAGCATTTCTCCCGGTTGCGCCAGCAGCGCCTCGAGTAGCAACAGTGGCTGGCTCTGCAGGCGCACCCGCGTCGCGCCGCGCACGAGTTCCCCCGCCGGTCGGACCAGCGTCCAGTCGTCGAAACGAAGGGTGCGCCTCGGATCCATCCGTCGGTCCTTCCGGTTCCCGGCCTGCCGTCCTTCCCGTCCTTCCAGCCCTCGGTCGCAGATTACACGCAGTTCGCTGCGGTCAGAAACATGTCAGAAATTCGTCAGCCCCTGGCCATGGTTCGACGGCACGTCGACAACGACGATGGCCATCGTAATCCGCGCGCTGCCACGGCCACGCGCGGCGAATTCGAACAAGAACAGGAGGAAGACAACGTGTCGACGCAACAGATCCTGATCTCGTCCCGTCGTGGCCCTGTGCAACGCAACATGACCACGACATGCCTGCTACTGGCGGGACTGGCGCTGGCGCCGGCCCTGGTCCAGGCAGATATCGGCGCCGCCAAGACCATCGCCTCCGGGCTGGCGAACCCGCGCGGCCTCGCGTTCGCGCCCACTGGTTCCTTGTATGTCGCCGAATCGGGCAGCGGCGGCACCGGGCCCTGCACGTTCTCGCCGCCGAATCCGGCCGCCGATCGCTGCTACGGTGAAACCGGAGCCGTGACCCGCATACTCCCCCACGGCGGCTTCAAGCGCGTCGTCACCGGCCTGCCGTCGCTGGCGCTGGCCAATGGCAGTGCCGAGGGCGGGCCCGTGGACATAGCGTTCTTCGGCCTCTCCGCCTACGTCACGATGAGTTGGGGGGGCGATCCCGCCCTGCGTGCCACCCTGGGCGGCAAAGCGGCCTTGTTTGGCACGCTGCTGCGATTGAACTGGTGGGGATCACCCACCGTCGTGGCTGACATAGCGGCGCACGAAGCCGCGCTCAATCCGGCGGGAGGCAACGTCGATTCCAACCCTTACGGACTGGTGGCATTGCCGGGCCGTCGCGTCATCGCGGATGCCGGTGCCAATGCGCTCATCGAAGTGCTTGCCAGCGGCCGCACGCGGACCCTCGCGGTGTTGCCGTCGCTGCCACCGGTGCCGCCGATTCCGGCACCGCGCGAACCGGTACCGACATCCGTTGCGGAAGGTCCGGATGGCTCCCTGTACGTCGGCCAGCTGACTGGGTTCCCGTTCTGGGCAGGAACGTCATCCGTGCTGCGCGTGTCCAGTGACGGTGCCCGAATCAAGTCGTTCGTCAGCGGACTGACGGCAATCGTCGATGTCGCGTTCGACTGGGGCGGCGCGATCTACATCCTGGAGATCGCGTCCGGGCAGACGGCGCCGTTCCCACCGCCACCGCCCAACCCTGGCCTCGGTGTCGGCCGCCTGTTGCGCAAGTGCCCGGGCGACAGCCCTCAGGTCCTGCTGAGCGGACTCACCTTCCCATCCGGCGTGGCGATCGGGCCGGACGGCGCCGCGTACCTGACCAACTTCAGCACGTCGGCGACAGCCGGCGAGGTGTTGCGGCTGCCCGTGAAGCCGTGCTGGTGGCGGCATTGAGTTGATGGGCGTTGCCAGGGAAGGCGACGCCCTTCGCCGTCCTGCGCCACCTCGTTAGAATGATCGGGCGGCCGGTGCGACTTCTGATCGACCGGCCGTCGCGTTCCTTCCACAGGCGGGCGCAAGGTTGAAGTCCCTGCTGATCGTTTACCACTCGATGACCGGCGGCACGCGCCAGATGGCCACAGCGGCAGCGCGCGGCACGGGCGTCGAAGCAGGCGTGAAGACCACGTTGCTGCGCGCGGAAGAAGCTCGGGCCGACCATGTGCTTGCGGCCGACGGCTATCTCTTCGCCACGCCGGAGAACCTTGCGTCGATGAGCGGCCGGATGAAGGACTTCTTCGACCGCACGTATTACGCTGCGCTCGACCGCATCAACGGCCGGCCGTACGCGATGATGGTTTGCGCAGGCAGCGACGGCCAGGGCGCGATTCGCCAGCTCGAGCGCATCGCGCTGGGTTGGCGCCTGAAACCGGTCGCTGCACCCTTGCTGGTGATCACGCACGCACAGGCCCCCGCGGACATCCTGCGTGAGAAGACGATCGGCGCAGAAGACCTGCGCCGTTGCGAGGAACTCGGCGGCACGCTCGCCGCCGGCCTGGCGCTGGGCCTGTTCTAGTCGGCCCGCTTGCACAGCCAGTTTTTGTGCGATCCTCCCGGGCCATGAATCCGGACCGACCCGACTGCTCAACCATCCTTGCCCGATGAGCGTCGTCCGCCATTTCATCAAGAGCGTCGACAGCGCGAACGAGTGGATCGGCCGCACCGTCTCATGGCTGACGCTCGGTTGCGTGCTCACGTGCTTCACCGTCGTCGTGCTGCGCTATGCATTCAACGTCGGCTTTCCGTGGCTGCAGGAACTCTACGTCTGGCAGCACGCCGCGGTCTTCATGGCCGGCGCCGGCTACACGATGCTGCATCGCGGGCACGTCAACGTCGACGTCATGTACGGCAAGCTCGGCGACCGGGGCAAGGCGTGGATCGACATCCTCGGCACGCTGTTCTTCCTGTTTCCCTGGCTGGCGATCCTGGCGGTGACCTCGGCACCGTTCGTATTGTCGTCCTGGGACATCCGCGAATCCTCCGCCACGGCCGACGGAATGCCCGGGCTGTACCTGCTGAAGTCGCTGCTGTGGGTGCTGTGCGCGCTGCTGTTCGTACAGGGGCTTGCGCTGATCGCCCGGCGTTCGCTTTACCTCGCTGGCCACCCGATCGTCGATCACGACGAGGACAAGGTGACCGATGAGCGCCTGTAGCCGCCACAGCGGCCGGTGTCCGCCATGAGCACCGTGCTGATCGGCGAGGTGCTCGCCATCGTGATGTTCGCGACGACGATCGGTGCCGTGCTGCTCGGCTATCCCGTTGCGTTCACGCTCGCCGGCGTCGGTCTCATCTTCGCCACCCTCGGCATCGCGCTGGGCGTGTTCGACCTTGCGCTCCTGTCTGCCCTGGTCGGACGCTACTTCGGCACGATGACCAACGAGACGCTGGTGGCCGTGCCGCTCTTCGTCTTCATGGGCGTGATGCTCGAGCGCTCGAAGATCGCCGAGGCCCTGCTCACCACGATGGGCGAGCTGTTCGGGTCGTTGCGCGGCGGTCTCGGCTACTCCGTGGTGATCGTCGGCGCACTGCTCGCGGCCTCGACAGGCATCGTCGGCGCCACGGTCGTCACGATGGGCCTGTTGTCCCTGCCCGCGATGATGCGAGCGGGCTACGACCCGAAACTCGCCGCCGGCACGATCTGCGCCGCGGGCACGCTCGGCCAGATCATCCCGCCGTCGACCGTGCTGATCTTCGTCGGCGACATCCTGCAGGGCGCCAACCAGCAGGCGCAGCTCGAACTCGGCAACCTGTCGCCGGACCCGATCTCGGTCGGCCAATTGTTTGCCGGCGCCATGCTGCCGGGGCTGGTGCTGGTCGGCCTGTACCTGCTGTGGATCCTGGCGAAATCGATCTTCGATCCCAAGTCGTGCCCGCCACTGGAAATGAGCGACGCGCAGCGCGCCGGCCTCGCTGGCCGCGCGGTGAAGGCGTTGGCGCCACCGCTGCTGCTGATCCTGTCCGTGCTCGGCTCGATCCTCGCGGGCATCGCGACACCCACGGAGTCCGCCTCGGTGGGCGCGGTCGGCGCGATGGTCCTCTCGGCAGCCAACCGCAGCTTCAGCCTGCCGATCCTGCGCGAGGTGATGCGCACGACGCTGACGATCAGCTCGATGGTGTTCGTGATCCTGCTCGGCGCCAGCGTGTTCAGCCTGGTGTTCCGAGGACTGGGCGGCGAGAACCTGGTGCACGACGCCCTGTCGTCACTGCCGGGCGGCACGTTCACGGCGGTGCTCGCCGTGATGCTGGTGATCTTCCTGCTCGGCTTCTTCCTCGACACGTTCGAGATCATCTTCGTCGTCGTGCCGATCGCAGCGCCGGCGCTGATCAAGCTGGGTGTCGACCCGGTCTGGCTCGGGGTGATGATCGGCGTGAACCTGCAGACGAGCTTCCTGACGCCGCCGTTCGGATTCGCGCTGTTCTACCTGCGTGGTGTCGCGGGCAGGATGCTGACGACGCTGGATATCTACAAAGGCGCGGTGCCCTACGTCGTGTTGCAGGTCGTCGGGCTCGGCGTCATCTGGGCGGTGCCCGCCCTGGCGACTTACCTTCCTGACAGGTTGTTCGCGCACATGGCGCCGCTGCAGGAGGACACGCGCAGCCCGAGCGCCACGACGACGCCATCAGGCTCGCCGGTCGCGGACGATTTCAGCGACTTGTTCCGCGAACCCGCGCCTGACCGGCCACGCCCGTACCAGGACGACCTCCGGGATCTATTCCCACCCGACGACGGCGACGCAAAAGAATAGGGCTCGCTCGATGGCCGCCGAATCGTCGCCACGCGCCGTCAAGCGGTGACAGGTCCCTGACGTCTCGCCGCTACTTCAGCTTGAACTCGAACGGCAGTCGTCGTGCATTGACGAACGCCTGCTCGCCGACTCGCGTCCACGGCACGACGTCCTCCCGGAACGCCAGGAAGTCTTCGATGATGCGGCGGACGATGCGATTCGGTGACGTGTCGCCGGCGTGAATCTCGTTCAGGACTTCGTTCGATTTCTGGCCGCACGCGATCAGCACGTCTTCCGGCAGGCTGCGCACGATCACGCCATGCTTCTGCACCAGCGTGCGCAGAGCGGGGCCCGACTGCGCGGTGTACTCCGCGTACATGTCGGTCGTCGCGGCATCGGCCGCCGTCCGCACGATCGCCTGCAGCTCGGGCGTGAGCGAGCGCCAGGCCTGCTCGTTGACGGTGAGCTGCAACGCGGGACCCGGCTCGTGGTAACCGGGCGAGTAGTAGTAGCGGCAAACCTGGTAGAAGCCGAGCGCGAGATCGTTGTACGGCCCCACCCATTCGGCGCCGTCGATGGCACCCGACTGCAGCGCCGGGAAGATCTCGCCACCCGGCAGCGAGACAGGTATGACACCGAGCTTCTGCAGCACGCGGCCCTGGTTGCCCGGCGTGCGGAACTTCAAACCGTTGAGGTCGGCCAGCGAGCGAATCTCGCGGCGGAACCAGCCGAACATCTGCGTGCCCGTGCTGCCCGCCTGGAAACCACGCAGGCCGAACGGCGCGTACAGCTCGTCCCACAGCTTCTGGCCGTTGCCGTGCTTGATCCACGCCGCCATCTCGCCCATCGTGAAACCGAAGGGAAAGGCGGTGAAGAACGCGGAGCCTTCCGACTTTCCGGTGTGGTAGTAGCCAGCGTCGTGCCCCATCTGCGCGGTGCCGTTCGCGACCGCGCCGAAGCATTCGAGCGCCGGCACGAGTTCGCCGGCGGCATACACCTTGACCGTCAGCCGTCCGCCGCTCATCGCCGTGATGTTTGCCGCGATCCGTTCGGCGCCGGTGCCGAGCCCTGGCAGGCCTTTCGGCCAGCTCGTGACCATGCGCCATTCCTTCAAGCCCCTGGAAATGGCGGGCGCAGCAAACGCGGCGCCACTGCCGAGCACGGCGGCCTTGAGTAACGACCTGCGTTTCACGCGCGAATCTCCACCGAACGTCGACTCCCGATGATTGCCATACGATAACAGCACGCGCGGCGAGGTATCGCGCCCGAACGCGAATCACTTGACACCGCCGACCCGCCATAGGACGGTGCGCGCCACTGCGCATCCACCGGAGTCTCCCAACTTGCACGCATCGAGCCACGAGCTGAGCCGGACGCTGCTGCCGCGCCACATCACGATGATCACGATCGGCGGCGTCATCGGCGCCGGCTTGTTCGTCGGCAGCAGCGCTGCGATCGCAGCCGCCGGTCCCGCTGCCCTGCTCTCGTACGTGCTGGCCGGCACGATCGTCTTCATCGTGATGCGCATGCTCGGCGAGATGGCCATCACGCACCCGGGCGTGCGGACTTTCACCGAGTTCTCGCGCGCCGGGCTCGGCGACGCAGCGGGCTTCGTCGCCGGGTGGCTTTACTGGTACTTCTGGATCGTCGTGGTGCCGATCGAGG
Organism: uncultured Gammaproteobacteria bacterium; assembly: GCA_963743995.1. GTDB lineage: Bacteria > Pseudomonadota > Gammaproteobacteria > Steroidobacterales > Steroidobacteraceae > RPQJ01. The sequence goes on from CAVUSC010000029.1 coordinate 60,513, forward strand.
CGATCGCCGGCGCACAGATCCTGCAGCTGTGGATCAACCTGCCGATGTGGCAGCTCGGCCTGGGGCTGATGGCCGTGATGACGGCCGTCAACCTGCTCTCCGCCCGCTCCTACGGTGAATTCGAGTTCTGGTTTTCGTCGATCAAGGTCGCGGCGATCATCGCCTTCATACTGGTCACGGCCGCCTTCGCCTTTGGCCTCACCTCTCCCACCGGCGCGACGTTTGCGAACCTGACTGCCCATGGCGGTTTCGCCCCCAACGGCTGGGTCCCCGTGGTGGCCACCGTGACGACCGTGTTCTTCTCGCTCGTCGGCGCCGAGATCACGACAGTCGCGGCAGCCGAATCGAAGGATCCGGAGAAGGCCGTCGTGCGCATGGCCACCACGATCACGTGGCGCATCCTGTTGTTCTACGTCGTCTCGCTGGCATTGATCGTCTGCGTCGTCGCGTGGCCGACGATCAAGCCGGGCGAATCGCCCTTCACGCTGGCACTCAACGTCATGGGGTTCAAATGGGGCAGCGCGGTGATGAGCTTCATCATCCTGACCGCCGTGCTGTCGTGCCTGAACTCGGCGGTGTACGTCTGCTCGCGCGTGCTGTACGTGATGGCGGATCGCGGCGACGCGCCGCGCTGGCTGGTCGAGGTGAATGCCCGCCGCGTGCCTGCGCGCTCGATCCTGCTTGGATCGGCCGTCGGCGTGCTCGGCGTGATCATCGCGATCGTCTCGCCGAACCGGGTCTTCGCGTTCCTCATCAGCACCACGGGCACCGTGATCCTGTTCGTCTACCTGATGACCGCGTTCGCGCATGTCCGGTTGCGCCACAAGCATCCGGAAACCGAAACCAAGGCAGTGCGCGTCTGGCTGTTCCCCTGGCTCAGCTACCTGACCATCGGCGCCATGTTCGCGGTGCTGGTTGCCATGGCGATGACGCCCGAACTCGCGAGCCAGTTCTACTTCAGCCTGCTGACGCTCGCGGTCGTGGTGGCCTCGTACTATGTGTTCCGCAAGCCACGCACCGGCTGAACGACTGCGGCCTGCCGACCGGGACGACGCGCTCGACCCGGAGCCGTTCCCCGAGCTTGGAAAGGCAGACACGCGCTCGGGGAACGGCTCCGGATCAACCGCTTGCGAAACTGCATCTCAACGTTGCCTTCTTCGAAAATAGCCGGCGATCGATGGCGCCGGCGCTCCGGCTCACTCCACGCTGCGGGTGGCGTGTCGTGGGCAGACGATCCGGGACTTGGCCGCGAGCGCGTGTCTGCCTTTCCAAGCTCGCGGGCAGGTCCCGGGTCGGCTGCCTGCAGCCATATCGCGCGTGCCTGTCCAGGCTCGCGGGCAGGTCCCGGCTAGGCTGTCTGCAACCGGCCGGGAGTTTCATGGTCCGCGCCGGCTGCCATTAGGGGTCGCCGCTTCAGCCGCCGTTCTGGCCGGTGACCGTCTTCGTGCAACTGCGTGACGCAGGGTTGCACGAGACATCGATGTTGCGCTGGTTGACCTGGCCGTCGGGCAAGGTTCGAGTGACGTCGCGCACGTAACCGTCGTTGGTCCGCTGCGCGTCGCTCGAGCGAGTGGTGGTGCGGCCATTGAACCCCGTGGCCGTCGAATCGACCGAGCGCGTGCCCGCCGCACGATCATTGACCACGGTGGTGTTGCGTGTTGCCGTCTTGCCGTCGTCGCGCGTGACAATCGTGTTGCGCGTGTGGCCGGACCCGGTGCGTTGCACCGTCGTCGATCGTGCGACCGGCTGCCACTGGCGACCTGCTTCGAATGCGCTTTCTGACGGCCGCCATCACCGGCCTGCGCGTCCGCGATCATCGCGCCCGCCAGCAGCAGCGTCGCCGCCAGGCCCACCATGCCAGTCATCAAGGCTGAGTTCACATAAGACATGTCCGTATCCCTGTAGCGTGAGAGGAATGAAGTCGTTACCTCCCTCTCAACGCAACGAGGCCCGGTTCGTTGACATTCCCCTCGCTGCGTTGACCGGGGCTGCGACCTCGGCGGCAGCGGAGCCCAATCCTCGCTAGCCCTCCTCGGTCCGCAGCTGTTCGCCGTTGCCGCGCGCCGTGAGGTGCAACAGGATGCCGAGCACGGCCATCGCCCAGACGATCACCGGGCTCGACGGCAGGTCCGTGAACAGCGACACGGCCAGGCCGACGACGTAACTCGCGAACGCGACTGCGTAACCCAGCGCCAGTTGCCGATTGCGTGCGTGACGGTACGTCGCGAGCGCGGGCACGATCAGCGTCGTGAACACGAGATAGACGCCGACGAGTTGCACCGACATGGTGACCATCAGCGCGAACAGCACGTAGAAGCCGATCGGCCCGATGCGCTCGACGCCAGCGGAACCAGACGACCAGGAAGATCACGGTCAGCACGGCCGCACGCACCAACTGCTCGGTCGACACCCAGAGGATCTGCCCGGCCAGCAGGTCCTTCAGCTCCTCGCCGCCGTGCGGATTGTTGGCGAGCAGCAGGATCTGCGCGGTCGACGCGAGCACGAACAGCACGCCGATCAAGGCTTCCTGCACTTCGGGGCGCTTGCGCTCGGTCCACGTCAGCAGCAGCGCGCCCAGCAACGCCGCGACCACGGCGGCTGCCTGCGTCGTCCATCCGTGCAGCTCCGTGCCAAACGATCTGCGCGGCGATGACACCGAGACCGGCCACCTGTGCGATCGCGAGGTCGATGAAGACGATGCCGCGCCGCAGCACCTGCTGCCCCAGCGGCACGTGCGAAAGCACGACCAGGAAGCCGGCGACGAGCGCGGGCCACAGGATACTGAAGTCCCCGGCGATATCGCTCATTGGGCGGCCGCCTGCAGGCGACGCAGCGTGTCGTCGAAGAGTCCGAACAGGTCCTTTCGCTTCGGGCGTTCCGCCCACCGAGAAGGGCAACAGCACCACCGGCACCTCTATCCGCTGCGCCAGCCAGTCGGAGGCCTTCGGATCGTTGTACGCATTGCGCAGGATCATCTTCGGCGGCGTGGCACCGAGCTTGGACACGAGACCCGCGAGATACCCCGCGCTTGGCGGTACGCCGGGCTTGGGTTCGATCGCTGCAAGCTCTTTCATGCCGAGCCAGTGGATCAGGTAGGTCTGGTCCTTGTGGATGACGACCACCGGCACGTCCTTGAGCGTCGCTGCCTGCGCGCTCCACCGCGTCATCGCCTGCTGCCACCGCGCCTGGAAATCCGCGCCTCGCTGCTGGTAGTAGGCGGCGTTCGGTGGATCGACCTGTGCCAGCCGCGCCGAGAGCGCCTTCGCCGCGGCGGCGATGTTGCGCGGGTCGAGCTGCACGTGCGGGTTGCCGAGCGCATGCACGTCACCCATCGAGCGGTCGACGGCGGTCGGGATGTCGAGCAACCGCAGCGCGGAGGTGATCTCGAAGTACCCGGGAGCGCCGGGCTGGATCTTCGAGTTGCCGGATTCCTGCAGCAGGACCGGCAACCAGCCGATCTCGAGTTCGGCACCCGTCGCGACGATGAGGTCGGCCGAGCGGGCCCGGGCCACCAGGCTGGGCTTGGCATCGACGCGATGCACGTCCTGCAGCGGACTCGTCGCCGTGTAGACGTTCACCTTGTCGCCACCGAGTTCCGTCACCAGCGAGCCCCAGTCGGACGTCGTGGCCAGCACCTTGATGGCCGCGTTCGCCGGCTGCGCGACGCTCAATGCGCAGGCGATGCACAGTCCGCGGAAGAATGCGTTCATGTCGATCTCCTAGAATTTGTGCGCGCCATGGGCGCCGAGGGCATAGATGTACTGCAGGAGCAGTTGCCGGTCGGTCTCGCCATCGCGCGAGTCGTCCCACGCGTACTGCGCGCGCAGGCGCGAGAACTCGCTCGGGCTGAAATCGATCATCGTCGTGATGCGGCTCGGCGAGCCGGGCAGCAGTAGCGGAAAGTCGCTCGCCAGCAGGTCGCCGTTGCGGACTAGACCGATGCGCGTCGCGCCCGAGTCGAGTTCGTCGTAGCGCAGTCCGAACCGCCACCGCGGATTGAACTGGTAAACGCCCTGCACGTACCAGCCGTCCTGCTCACTGCGATACGAGTCGCTGAGCCCCGCCCCGTCGACGTCGTAAGCGAGCAATCCGTCCTCGGTGCGACGCATGTATTCCGCCTGCAGCTTGAGCGCCTGGCGACTCGTGCTGGACGCGGGCGTCCACTTCAGGGTCGCATCGGCGATCCACGTCTCGGAACCACCGGTGAACGAGTTCACGACGTCATTGCCGAGGCTGTCGACGTCCTCGTAGGCACGGTCCTCGGCGTCCAGGTCCATCCACGAAACTCCGGCGCGCCATCCGATCGAGTCACCGAGGTCGCCACCGACGTGCGTGAACAGAGTCGTGCCGTTGAGCCCGTTGCGACCGAGGCGCGTACCCGGGAACTCGCCGCCGTTGCCCGTCTCCGCGCCTAGCTCGAGGAACAGGTCCGTCGGCGCGAGCCACTTCACCTGCACGCCGTCCTGGCCGTACTGTCCGCCATAGAAGGCCTGGTACACGAGCGGCTGGTCGACGAAGTCCCAGGCGTGCGCGTGGATTTCGTTGAGGTAGCCGAAGCCGGAGAAGAAGCGCCCTCCCTTCACCGAGAACCCTGCCGGCAGCGACGTGGTGCGAGCGAACGCTTCTTCGACGCCGACTTCGCCTTCGGGCGACAGGGCAATCGTCAACGCCGCGGTGAAGTAAGGATCAACGCTCGCCGCGAACGTCACTTCGGACTCGCCGAGATTGAAGCTGCGGTCGCCCGGCCCGATCTCGCCTCCGCTCGGCATGAAGCCGGCGAAGTTGAAGTCACCCGGGTCCTGCGACAGGTCGGCGTAGTTGCCGGCCAGGATCACCGAGATCGCAGGATTGAACGCAGAGGAACTGCGGGCTGGCGCCGACGGGGCCGGGGGCGGCGGTTCAACCGGTGCAGCCGCGGTGGCGGCCACCGTTGCTGTCGTCTCCAGCTGATCGATGCGGGTTTCGAGCGCAGTTACACGCTGCGCGTATTCGGCCTTGAGCGCGGCGATCTCGGCACGAAGCGCCTCGACGTCGTCGGTGGCCTGAACGGTGGCAGGGGCAACCATGGCGGCAATGGCCACGGGCACAATGATTCGGGAAAAGTATCCCATTGGATGATCCTCGTTGAATGCAAGCAGACCGGCCGCAGGCGGGCCAGTGCGATCGAACGGATCGATCGTTCAGCGAGGAGGAGCGCGTGCGAGAAATGCGCGGCGCGCGGCGCGCAGCACCGGGGCGTCGACGCGACGGGGCCGCAGCGGACCCGAGAGCGCGAGGGACAGGAAGATGACGACGGCAGTGCCGCCGGCCATGGCCAGCAATGGCGCGTGCGAGACGCATTCCTTGCAGAGGCTGGTGCGCTCGCCGGCCGGCAGCTGCTGGTCGGGCCCGCTGGCGGCATGGCTGAACTCGTGCAGCAACGCCGTCGATTGCGCGAACAGGAACGCAACCAGCGCGAAGACGGCGAGCCAATGGCGACGGGAAGGACTCAGGACGACTCACTCCGTTGCAGAGCGCCAGATACTAGCGCAAAGCCGCGAACCCCGCTCGCAGCGACCCGCAAGGTGCTATAGCCTTGGAATGGCCGTCACGTTCCGTGCCTCCCGGCAGCATTTTTCACGCGCGCCCGCCTGTTTCGCGTGGGCCGCCGCCGCACTCCTGCCGTGCGCCCCCGCACTGGCCCAGACTGAATCCAACGTGTCGCAGGCCACCATCGACGAAATCGTCGTCAGTGCGCCAGAACCGCGTTACGTCGCACCGACTACGCGCGACCGCATCGGCCGCATCTGGGCACCCGTCCTGATCAACGGCAAGGGTCCGTACCGGCTGGTGCTCGACACCGGTGCTTCACGTTCGGCCGTCACTCAGCGCGTCGTCGATGATGCTGGCCTGCCCGTGCGTTCCCGACCGGTGCGGCTGCGCGGCGTCACCGGCTCGGCGGTCGTGCCGGCCGTCCACGCGGAGACCCTCGAGTTCGGCGAACTGGTGATCGAAAACGCGACCCTGCCTGTCGTCGCGGACGCCTTCGGTGGAGCAGACGGCGTGCTCGGTGGCGACGGCATGAAGGACAAACGCATCCACATCGAGTTCCTGAAGGACCGGATCAGCATACTCCGTTCGCGTGGTGCGGGCGCCACGGCCGGCTTCTCGACCGTGCCGTTCAAGTATCGGGTGAATGGCGGCATGCGCATCGAAGTCATGGTCGGGCCGATTCGCACGACGGCCGTGATCGATTCCGGCGCGCAAGCCACCGTCGGCAACCTTGCGTTGCGGGAGGCCTTGGCACGGCGGCGCGGCGAGAAGGACCCGTACGACGATGCGATCATCGGTGTCACCGAGGACATCCAGCGGGCGACGCGGGTGCGGATCCCGAGCATCGTTGCCGGGGACCTGATCGTGAGGAACGCGGAAATCATGTTCAGCGACCTGTACATCTTCGAACACTGGCACCTGGCGTCACGGCCGGCAGTCATCATCGGCATGGACGTTCTGGGCGCGCTCGATACACTGGTGATCGATTACCGGCGCAACGAGCTGCAGATCAAGGTTCGACGCTGAGAAGGGGAACTCGCATGACACGCGCAACGGCGATTGCCGACGGGCTCTATTTCGGCGAAGGACCGCGCTGGCACGACGGCCGGTTGTGGTTCAGCGATTTCTACGACCATGCCGTCAAGTCGATGGACCCGGGCGGCAACGTCCGCACGGAACTGGAGATCGATGACCAGCCCAGCGGCCTCGGCTGGTTGCCGGATGGCCGACTGCTCGTCGTATCGATGCGTCGCAGGCAGTTGCTGCGCGTCGATGCCGACGGCGTCAAGGTCCACGCCGACCTCAGCGCCCTCGCGACGTTCCACTGCAACGACATGGTCGTCGACCGCCAGGGCCGGGCCTACGTCGGCAACTTCGGTTTCGATCTCGATCATGCGCTGCATGCACGCGGCGTCGAAGGCGTGCTCGCCGACCATCCGACGGCCGTGCTCGCCAGGGTCGATCCGGACGGCAGCGTGCACACCGCGAGCGCGGAAATGCATTTTCCGAACGGCAGCGTGATCACGGCCGACGGCAAGGTGCTGGTCGTCGCCGAGACCCTCGCGTTGCGGTTGACCGCATTCGACATTGCGGCGGACGGCGTCTTGTCGAACCGACGCGTGTGGGCGCCGGTCGGCATGCGTGCCCCCGACGGCATTTGCATGAACCGCGACGGCCACGTCTGGATCGCCAACGCGATCGGACCCGAGTGCGTGCTGTTCGCACCCGGCGGTGAGATCGTCGACACGGTCGAGACGGATCAACCCTGCTTCGCGTGCGCGCTCGGGGGCGCCGACGGCAGGACGCTGTACATGCTCACCGCACCGACGTCGGTCGGCGACATCGCACGCGCCTCCCGGCAGGGTCGCGTGCTCTGCGCGACGGTCGAGACTCCAGGCGAGGTGGATGTGTGACCGAATCCGGCCGGGCGACGTACCCCAGGTGCATGGGCCTCGACCCGCCGCGCACCTTGCCTGCTGGCCTGGGATCGCCCTGGGCTTGTGGCATGGCTATCATCGGGTGATGCAGATTTCCGGCAAAGGCTTGGTTGCGTTCGCGCTGGGTGCCGCGATGGGTGTCGCGATGGGCGTGGCTCGAGCGGATTCGTCACCAGATGCAGCGGTGGCAACGGCTGAAGCCGCGTTTCTCGATTACCTTGATGCTGCAGGAGCGGCGGGCTACATCGAGTCCGGCGGTGCCAAGTCGTATGGCGGCCAGGATCTCGCGGCGTGGCAAGCCAGGCTCGACGCGCGGCGCAAGCAGTTCGACCAGGCAATTTCGCGCATCGAGGCCGGCAAGCTTGCCGTGGCAGACAGGGACGCAGTTGCGGCAATGCGCAAGTCGGTGGCCGACCTGGAGACCGACGACACCACGGCGGGCGCACAGGTTCGCACCTGTGCCGACGCCCAGCGGCGCGACCTCGACTACTCCTCGCTGCGAGCGGCCCTGGTCAGCTGCTACATCGAGCATGGCAATCACCTGCAATACGACGGCGGCACGATCGACCGCGGCACCGCTCTGCAGTTGCTGCACGTCGTCGACGATCCTGCGAAGCGCAAGGCCATCTTCGACGCCTTCACGCCGCTCTGGACAGCGCTCAATGGCCGTGACCAGGCCGACAGCCCGTACCGGCGCATGATCGCACTGGCAGCTGCCGATGCGCGCAAGAACGGCTCGCAGATCGATGCGGCCGCTCGCGCCCTCGGCGTCGAGACGGTGGACGTGGAACGGTGGCTGGTGCAGGTGCTCGCCGCCTGGCGCGACGCGAATTCCGCCGCACCCATCGAGCCGTGGGACTTTCGGTACGTCAACGGCGCCGCCAATCGCGAACTGCAGGCACGCATTCCGGCCGAATCGCTGCTGCCCGCGAACCAGCGGTTTTTTGCCGATCTCGGCGCCGACCTCGACCAGCTCGGCGTGGTATTCGACCTCGCGGTGCGCCCGGACAAGTCGCCCCTCGCCTACTCTGACTTTCTCGAGCGTGGCCGCTGGGTACAGGGGGTCTGGCATCGCCCGGTCGCCCGGGTGCTGGGAACGTACCCGACCGGGGGACTCTTCTCGCTCAACGAACTGGTGCACGAGAACGGTCATGCCGTGCACGTGAGTGCCATCCGCTCGCGGCCGGCCTACATGGAGTGGCCTGACACGCTGTTCACCGAAGCGTTCGCCGACGTCCCCTCGTGGAGCGTGCACGAACCGGCCTGGCAGCGCCGCTACCTGGGCGCGTCAGTTGCCGAAGCCGCGTCGATGCGTGCGTTGTTTGCCAACGTGATGCTGGACGTGGCCTGGTCGCTGTTCGAATTGCGAATGCTGCGCGATCCCACGCAGGACCCCAATGCGGTGTGGACCGACATCACGCACGAGTACTTGCGAGTTGTGCCGCACCCGGAGGTGCCCTGGTGGGCCATGCGCGTGCAACTGGCAGGCAACCCAGGCTACATGGTCAATTACGGGCTCGGCGCACTGCTGACCGCGGAAATGCGCGCCCGCACGGCTGAGGCGATCGGGCCGTTCGATACCGGCAACCCCCGCTGGTACGGCTGGGTGAGCGGACAACTGCTGCAGTACGGCTCCGAGCGCGACACCCGCCGGCTGCTGCAGGAACTGCTCGGGCGACCCCTGTCACCCGACGCATTGCTGCAGCAGGTCAAGCGCTGCGGGGCGCACCAACCATGATCTTCCGTGCCGTCTGGGCCGCATGACTGCCGAGCGCGAAACCGTCCTGCACAGCTGGTGCGCGCAGTCCACCTGGAATGCGCCGACCGTGGTGGGCGGCGCCGGCGCCTGGCTGCACCTCGACGATGGTCGTCGCGTGCTCGACATGAGCAGTCTCGCGGAGTGCAGCAACCTCGGGCACCAGCACCCGCGCGTGGTCGCAGCGATCCGCGCCCAGGCCGAACAATTGTGCTTCGTGACGAACGCGTGGGGCGCGAGTCCGCGAGCCGAACTTGCCGCGCGCCTGCTCGAACTCAGCGGATTCGAGGGCGGCCGCGTGTTTTTCACGCTGGGTGGCGCCGACGCCAACGAACATGCCGTGAAGATCGTGCGGCAAGCGTATGGCAAGCTGAAAGGCATCGTGGTGGCGCGCAATCGTTCGTACCACGGCTCGACCCACCTGGCGATGGCGCTCTCCGGCGACACGCGGACACGTGCCATGGTCGACCCGGACGCAATGGGCGTGACCCACGTCGAACCGCCGTATGCCTACCGCTGTCCCTTCGGCAGCACGGACGCAATGGAGTGCGGCGAACGGGCGGCCGCGGCGATCGGTCAGCGCATCGACCTGTTCGGCGCCGATCGTGTCGCCGCCGTGATCATGGAACCGAATGCCGGCTCCAACGGCATCGTCGCGCCGGACAGCTACTGGCCGGCCGTGCGCGAGGCAACACGACAGCGTGGCATTCCGCTGATCGCCGACGAGGTCATGAGCGGCTTCGGCCGTTGCGGCGAATGGTTCGCATGGCAACGGTACGGCGCTGCTGGACGTCCAGACGCGATGACGCTCGCGAAAGGCCTCACGGGCGCGATGATGCCCCTCGGCGCCGTGGTGATATCACAGGAGATTGCCGCACGACTCGAGCACCAGGTGCTCGCCACGGGCCTGACGTACTGCGGTCATCCGCTGGCCTGCGCAGCGGGTGCCGCTGCAATCGATGCGTACCGCGACGAGGGCCTGATCGAGCGCTCGCACCGCCTGGGAACTGCCCTGGAACGAGACTTGCGTCGACTGGCCGAACGGCACGCGGTGATCGGCGACGTGCGCGGCGGACACGGCCTGTTCGCGGTGCTCGAACTCGTCGCCGATCGCGATACGCGTGAACCGTTGGCAGCGTGGCCGCAGATGCCACCCCCGTTGACCGGTCTGCTGCAGGCCGCGCTCGACGAGGGCGTGTCGTTCGGTGCGCGCGGCAACCTGATCCTGATCGCACCGCCGCTCGTCATCGATGAACACGACCTGGCCAACGCGCTCGCGCTGCTGGACCGGCTGCTGACGCGTTTCTTCCCTGCCTGAAACCTTGCGAACCGAGCCTGCCATGAGCTTTCGCCTCACCTACGCCACGATGTTCGATCCGCCGCCGGAGATGCACCAGCGCTTCGATGCGGCACTGCTTGCCGTGCGCGCGAGGCTTGGTGGCCGGCACTTACTCTTCCTGGATGGCGCGGACACCACTGCGACGCACTACGTGCCCCGCAGCAGTCCAATCGATTGTGAAGTGCGCCTGGGTGAGTTCGCCGTGGCGACCGAACACGATGCGCACGCCGCGATGGACGCCGCGCACAAGTCGTTCCCTGCCTGGCGCGCCACACCAGCCAGCGAACGAGTGCGCCTGCTGCGCCGTGTCGCGGATGTCATGGAAGCGCGCGTTTACGAAATCGCGGCGGCGCTAGCCCTCGAAGTTGGCAAGAACCGGATGGAGGCCCTCGGCGAAGCGCAGGAGACGGTCGACTTCTTCCGCCACTACGCCGACGATTTCGAGCAGCACGGCAGCTACGAGCACGAGCTGCCGAACGATCCGCTGCCAGGCGTGGTGTCGCGCAATCGCAGCGTCATGCGACCGTACGGCGCGTGGGTCGTGATTGCGCCGTTCAATTTTCCGCTCGCGCTGGCCGGTGGCCCGACTGCTGCGGCACTCGTCACGGGCAATACCGTCGTCGTCAAGGGCGCGACGGATACGCCCTGGGCAGGGCGCCTGCTGGCGGACTGCATCCGTGATGCCGGCCTGCCGCCCGGCGTGTTTCAGTACCTGTCCGGTTCCGGCCGCGAAGTGGGCGAAGCCCTGTCGTCGCATGCAGCGACGGCAGGGATCACGTTCACTGGCTCCGTTGCCGTCGGGACGCAGCTGTTGCAACGCATGGCGTCGGGCCCGTGGCCGCGCCCGTGCATTGCCGAGATGGGCGGCAAGAATCCCTGCATCGTCACCGCGCGGGCCGATCTCGACGCCGCGGCTGCCGGCATCGTGCGCTCGGCCTACGGCATGGGCGGCCAGAAATGTTCGGCTTTGTCGCGCCTCTACGTGGACCGCGCGGTGGCCGACGACCTGGTCGAACGCATGCGTGCGCAGATCGAAGCGATCCGCATCGGCGATCCGTCCCGTCGCGAGAACTGGCTCGGCCCCGTCATCAATGCCCACGCGGCCGCGAACCATGCACGGTACCTGCACGAACTCGACGCGGGCGGCGCCACGCTGATCACGGACACAGGCGCGCTCGATGCGGCGGAGTTCGCGCGCGGTCATTACGTGCGGCCCGTGCTGGCCGAGGCGCCGCTCACGCATCCATTGTGGCGGCACGAGCTATTCCTGCCGATCCTCATGTTGCACCGGGTCAAGGATAGGGACGAGGCCATGCAACTCGCGAACGCAACGAGCCTCGGGCTCACGGCAGGCTTCTACGGCGACGCGGACGAAATACCGTGGTTCCACGAACACATCGAAGCCGGTGTGACGTACGCGAACAGGCGCCAGGGCGCGACGACCGGGGCGTGGCCCGGCTACCAGCCCTTCGGCGGCTGGAAAGGCTCGGGTTCCACCGGCAAGGCGATCGCGTCGTTCTATTATCTTGCGCAGTACCAGCGCGAACAGTCGCGCACGGTAGTCGAATCTTGACCTCGAAGGTCACCACGCTGCGCGATGCCATCGCGACGCACATCCGCGACGGCGCCTGCGTTGCCCTGGAGGGGTTCACGCACCTGATTCCGTTCGCCGCGGGTCATGAGATCATCCGGCAGGGTCGCCGCAACCTGCACCTCGTGCGCATGACACCTGACCTGGTCTACGACCAGATGATCGGCATGGGATGCGCGCGCAAGCTCACGTTCTCGTGGGGCGGCAATCCCGGCGTCGGCTCGCTGCATCGACTGCGCGATGCCGTCGAGCACCAATGGCCCGCGCCGCTGGAGATTGACGAACACACCCATGCCGGTGTGGCCGCAGCGTACAGAGCAGGCGCCGCCGGGTTGCCGTTCGCGACGCTGCGCGGCTACCTCGGCACCGACCTGCCGTCCGTCAATCCGCGCATCCGCAGCGTCGACTGCCCGTTCACGGGCGAGCGACTGGCCGCGGTGCCCGCACTGAATCCCGACGTCACGATCCTGCATGCGCAGCGCGCGGATCGCCGCGGTAACGTGGCGATGCACGGCATCATCGGCGCCCAGCGTGAGGCCGCATTCGCTGCACGCGCCTTGATCGTCACGGTCGAGGAAATCGTCGAAGAACTGCCACCCGCCATGAATGGCATCGTGCTGCCGCACTGGATCGTGAGTGCCGTGGCGCAGTGTCGCGGCGGCGCGTATCCATCGTACGTGCACGATCATTACGCGCGCGACAACAGCTTCTATCAACGCTGGGATGCGATCGCACGCGAACGCAACGACTTCCTGGCCTGGATGAACCGGCACGTACTCGCAAGCAGCGACCACGCCGCGTTTCTCGCCAGCCTGCAGGAGCTCGCGTGAGCGACTGGACCCGCGACGAAATGATGACCGTCGCCGCAGCGCGTTTGCTGTGGGACGGCTGTGTCTGTTTCGTCGGCATCGGCTTGCCGAGTGCCGCGTGCAATCTCGCGCGACTCACGCACGCGCCCGACGTCGGTGCTGATCTACGAATCGGGCACGCTCGGGACGCGTCCGGACGTGCTGCCGCTTTCAATCGGCGACGGCGAGCTTGCCGATACCGCAGCCTGCGTCATCCCGCTGCCGGAAGTCTTCAGTTACCTGCTGCAGGCCGGGCGGGTGGACGTCGGCTTTCTCGGCGCCGCACAGCTCGACCGGTTCGGCAACCTGAACAGCACCGTGATCGGCCCGTACGGCGCACCGAAGACTCGCTTGCCCGGCGCGGGCGGCGCGACGGAGATCGCCGCTCACGCCAGGCAGACGTTCGTCCTGCTGAAGGCCACGCCGCGCAGTCTCGTGGCGAAGCTCGACTTCCGCACCAGCGCCGGCTTTCTCGACGGCAATGGCGCTCGCGCGAAGACGACGATGCGCGGCACGGGTCCGCAGACCGTGATCACCGATTACGGCGTGCTGAAGCCGCACCCGCAGACCGACGAACTGCAGTTGTCGGCCCTGTTCGACGGCATCACCATTGACGACGCCCGCGCGGCCACCGGTTGGCCACTGCAGGTCGCTGCAGACATCGCGACCATCGCACCGCCGACCCGCATCGAACTCGAAACCCTGCGCGCCTTGCACGCGCGCACCCGCGAGGCGCACAGCCGCCCCGTGCGCCTTCCCGCGTGACGCGGGATTCTTTCCAGGAGCCTGCCGTGACGAACCCCCATCTCAAGACTCAACTCCCTGGCCCGAACGCCCGAGCCATGCTCGCGCGCGACGTGACGGTCGCCTCGCCCTCGTACCCCCGCGACTACCCGTTCGTGATGTCGCATGGGCATGGCACCGAAGTCTGGGACGTCGACGGCAATCGCTTCCTCGACTTCGTCGCCGGCATTGCCGTGTGCTCGACGGGACACGCGCATCCGCAGGTCGTCAATGCCATCAAGTCGGCAGCCGACAAGTTCCTGCACGTCTCGAGCGACTACTGGCACGAGAACATGACTCGACTGACGGAGCGGCTGGCCGAAGTCGCACCGATGGGCGAGCCCGTCATGAGCTTTCTCTGCCAGTCCGGCACGGAGTCGGTCGAAGGCGCGATCAAGCTCGCTCGCTACGTCACCGGGCGGCCGCGCTTCATCGGCTTCCTCGGCAGCTTCCACGGCCGCACGATGGGCTCGCTCGCGTTCACGTCGAGCAAGTACACACAGCAGAAGGGCTTCGCGCCGACGATGCCCGGCGTCACGCACGTGCCGTACCCGAATCCGTACCGGCCCCTGTTCGCGGGCGCGGACCAGGGCAAGGCCGTGCTCGACTACATCCGCATGCTGTTCGAGCGCAACGTGCCGGCGTCCGAGGTCGCCGCGATCCTGATCGAGCCGCTGCAGGGCGAAGGCGGCTACCTGTGGCCGCCCGAGGGCTTCCTGGCCGGCCTGCGTGCGCTCTGCGACGAGCACGGCATCCTGCTGATCTTCGACGAAGTACAGTCGGGCGTCGGCCGCACCGGCAAGATGTGGGCGTGCGAGCACTCGGGCGTCAAGCCCGACATCATGACCAGCGCCAAGGGCCTCGGCTCCGGCATGCCGATCGGCGCGATTGTCGCGAAAACGAAGATCATGGAGCAGTGGAAGCGCGGCGCGCACGGCAACACCTATGGCGGCAATCCGCTGAGCTGCGCGGCAGCCATCGCCACGCTCGACCTCGTGCAGCACGAGTACGCGGCCAACGCGGCGCGCGTGGGTGAGCATTTCATGGGACGCCTGCGCGAAATGCAGCGCGACTACCCGTGCATCGGCGAGGTCCGCGGCCGGGGACTCATGATCGGCATGGAATTGATCGAGAACGATGCCGAACGGACACCCGCGCGCGCGCTGTGCGACCGGCTCGTGACTCGCGGCTACCATAACGGCCTGCTGCTGCTCTCCTGCGGCGTCAGCACGCTGCGCTTCATGCCGCCACTCTCGACGACGATCGCCGAGGTCGACGAAGCCATCGGCCTGTTGCGCACGGCGCTCGACGAGGCCCTGCAGGGCAAGGGCGCGTGAAAGAGATGCAACAGCCGAAGGAACTCGGATTCTGGATGTGCACGGCCCTGGTGATCGGCAACACGATCGGCATGGGCATCTTCGTGCTGCCGGCATCGCTGGCGCCCTATGGCTTCAATGCGATGCTGGGCTGGGGCGTCACGGTGCTGGGCATGTCCATGCTCGCGCGCGTGTTCGCGCAACTGGCCCGTGAGTTTCCTGCGGCCGACGGACCGTACACCTACATCGAGCAGACCACCGGCAAGCTGCCCGCCTACATCGCGATCTGGTGCTATTGGGTCTCGTGCTGGATCACGAATGCCGCGCTCGCAATCGGCCTCGTCGGCTACCTCGGCAAGGTGCTGCCGGCACTCGACGCCGTGTCGCCGGTCGTGCTCGCCACTGCGCTGATCTGGCTGTTCGTCGGCATCAACCTGCTCGGTGTGCGCACCGGCGGCGGCGTGCAGATCGTCACGACCGCGCTCAAGTTGCTGCCGATGGTATTCATCCTCGGCCTCGGTGCGTGGCTGCTGCTTACGGAACCGTCGGTGTACACGCGCCATACCCCCACGACTCCGATCACGCTGGAAGCCCTGATGGCAGCGTCCACGATTGCATTGTTCGCCATGCTCGGCATCGAGTCCGCGGCAGTGCCGGCCGGCCGCGTGCGCGACCCGGAGAAGAACATCCCGCGTGCAACTCTCTTCGGCACGTTGCTGATGGCTGTCATCTACATCGGCGTGTCGGCAATGGCGATGCTGCTGCTGGCGCAGGAGCAACTGGCCCAGTCCTCGGCACCGTTCGCGGACCTGCTCGACCAGTTCGTCGGCCCGGGCAATGGCCGCCTGCTGTCGGTCTTCGTGGTGATCAGCGGCCTCGGCGCGCTGAACGGCTGGACGCTGCTGGTCAGCGAACTCACGGCCTCGATGGGACGCCATGGCTTCCTGCCACAAGCCGTGCGCGGGCTCAATTCACGGGGAGCGCCGTGGATTGCCCTGGCGCTGACCGCGGTGCTGGCCACCGGGATGGTGCTGATGAACTACAGCAAGTCGATGGTCGATGGCTTCACGTTCCTGTCACAGGTAGTGACGGCCGCCAACCTGCCGCTGTACCTGCTGTGCGCGATCGCGCTGGTGGTGCTGACACGCCGCGGCAAACACAAGCTGCCGGGCAGCCTGTTCGTGCTCGGCATCTTCGGCACCGCCTACGTCGTTTTCGCTTTCATCGGGCTCGGGCGCGAACCGTTCGCCTGGTCGCTCGTGCTCGGCGCTGCCGGCCTGCCGCTGTACTGGTTCATGCGCCGACGCCAGGCATCGGAGTTGTCATGAGGAAAGCAATCGCGCTGGCTGTGGTGCTCTGCATCGGAACGGCGCCCGCCCTTCGCGCCGATGACTTGGTCGCGGCGAAGGCATCGGCGACGGCCACCGACTACACTGCCGACGGCCGATTCCCGCTCGGCACGATCATGGAACGCTTCGACACGCTGTCGAGCGAGCATGGCTGGCTCGCCGAAACGATCTACAGCGATCCGGTCACGCCTGCGGTGGCGATCAAGGCCTGGCGCACGCCACATCGGGGCGAAGCCTTGTGGATCCTGTCGGGCATTCACGGCGAAGAGCCTGCCGGGCCGAATGCCATTGCCGCCCATCTCGCGAGCCTCACGCGACTGGCCGACACCGGCGTACCCATCGTCGTCATTCCACTCGCCAATCCCAACGCCTATCGCCACAACTGGCGCTACCCCAACACTCCCGAACGCGACTGGAAGAAAGGCGGCGGCTACAGCGTTGGCGATGCCGAACACCTGCTGCCCGATCTCGACACCGGCAGCAAACCCCGAGCGGACAAGGCGCCGGGGCCAGAAACCGCTGCGCTGACGCAGTACGTCCTGCGCCTGGCGGAGCAGTACCCGCCGCGTCTCGTGCTGGATCTGCACGAAGATGAGTTATCGAAGGACGGCGGCTACATCTATTCACAGGGCCGCCAGGCCGACGGCAATCCGGCAGGCGCCGAGATCATCCGCCTGTTGCAGGCCACGGGCATTCCATTGCGCCAATCAGGTAAGACCCGGTTCGACGAGACGATCGTGCAGGGCGTGATCAGCCGGGACGACAAGGGTGGACCGATCCGCGACGGCTCGATCGACGAGTTGCTGGCCGCGACCGAGGTGTTCGTCGATGGCAGCAAGGTCCGCGGTCCATCGGCCCACACAGTGATTGTCGTCGAAACGCCAGCCTTCGAGGGCTCGCAGTTCGACCTGCGCGTCGCAGCACAAGGCGCAGTCGTGCAACACGTCGCGGACCTGTGGCAAACGCTCGCACCGGGGCCGCCAGGCACGGCCATGACAGCACTCGCTGCGCGGTCGCCCGTCGAAGCTCATTGCGGACGACTACCTCGCGACACTGACACGGATGCAGCCTGAATTCGGCACCTCCGAGGACCTCCCCGGCACGGATCACGGCGCACTCACGGACAACACGGCGGCGGGCATCGCCACATGGCGGGCCTACGAAGACAAAGTCCTCGCGCAACTGCGCGCGATCCCGCTCGACACACTGCGCGACCCATCCGACCGCGTGCTGCACGGGGTGTTGCGCGACGAGATCGAGCGCAACGCGGGCGTCCGGGTGTGTCGCCTTGAACTGTGGGGTGTCGCCTCCTACGTGAACGGCTGGCAGGCCAGCCTCACCGACCTCGCGCGTGTGCAGCCGGTCGGCACCGATGCCCTGCGGGCCGCCGCATTGCGACGAGCCCAAGCCATCCCGCGTTACATCGACAACGAGATCGTACTGCTGCGGCAGGGACTGCGTGAGGGCTATTCGTCGCCGCAGGTCATCGTGCGTGAAGTGATCAGGCAGCTCGATGAGCTGCTGGCAACCCAGCCTGGACAATCGCCCTTCGGTGCGCCGTCGGAGCGCGACACCGATCCGCACTTTCGCGTGGCGTACCAGGCCGTCGTCCGCGACGAGATCAATCCGGCCGTGCGGCGATACCGCGATTTCCTGAACCAGACGTATCTTCCGGCCGCGCGGGAAGAGCTGGGCGTGTCTGCCAACCCCAACGGACGTGCCTGTTACGACGCCGTCGTGCGCCAGTTCAGTACCGTTTCGATGCCGGCCGACCAGGTTTACGAGCTGGGCTGGCAGCAGATCCGCGCGCTCGACGAGCAGTTGCGTCCGATTGCAATCCGCCTGACCGGCACCGACGATCTCGCGCGGGCCATGCAACTGGTCAACACCGACTCGCGCTTCGCCTTCAAGACCGAAGCCGACGTCATCGCTTACGCGCAGGCAGCACAGGATCGGGCGAGTGCCGCCATGCCGCGCGCCTTCGGACTCCACACGACGCTGCCGGTGCAGATCCAGCCATACCCGGAATTCCGCGCACGCGCGGGCGCGCCGGGCCAGTACCAGTCGCCGCCCGAGGATGGCAGCCGGCCACCGATTCACCTGCTGAACACCTGGGATCCGACCCACAAGAGTCGCGCCAGCATCGAGAGCACGACGTTCCACGAGACCTGGCCTGGACATCACCAGCAACTGATGGTGGCACGCGCAGGCCAGGGCGCAGCACCGGCTGGTCCGCGCGCTCTTCAACTCGGGCTTCGGCGAAGGCTGGGCGTTGTACGCAGAGCGCGTGGCCGACGAGATGGGACTGTACTCGGGCGACCTCGATCGCTTCGGCTACCTGAGCAGCGCCAAGTTTCGCGCGGCCCGCATGGTGATCGACTCGGGCATCCACACTCGCGGCATGCGGCTACGACGACGCGACCAAGCTGCTCACGGAACAGTCAACGCTCTCGCCCGCGCAAGTGCGCGGCGAGGTGAATCGCTACATCTCGTGGCCCGGGCAGGCGCCGTCCTACATGATCGGCAACCTCGAGATCCTGCGCCTGCGCGACAGCGGCGCAGGCGAAACTCGGAACGCAGTTCGACCTGCGGGCGTTTCACGACCAGGTGCTCGGACGTGGATCGGTCACGCTACCCCTGCTGCGAGAACTGATCGAGGACTGGATCGCGAGTTCGACACCCGCGAGGCCACCGCGCGCGACGAACCGCTCGCGGTCGGCACGCGTTGAGGCGCTGGCGGTGAGCGGCCGCCTGCTCGCGCTGCTCGCCCTGCTCTACTTCGCGCAGGGCCTGCCTTCCGGCCTGATTGCGAAGGCGCTGCCGGCGCTGCTGCGCGACCAGGGTGTGTCGCTGTCGCTGATCGGCTTCACCAGCGCGCTCGCATTGCCGTGGGCACTGAAGTTCCTGTGGGCGCCGCTGATCGACCGCTTCGGCACGCGCAAGCAGTGGCTGCTGGCGCTGAACGGCCTCACGATGGCACTGATGCTGGTCGTGGCTTCACGGGACTTCGACGCCTGGATCGACCGGCTGCCCTGGCTGCTCGCCGTGCTGTTCTGCGCCAACGTGATCTCGGCGACGCAGGACATCGCGACCGACGGTTACGCGATCACCCAGCTGCGGCCGCAATGGCGCGGCCTCGGCAACAGCATCCAGGTCGTCGGCTACAAGCTCGGCCTGGTGATGGGCAGCGGCAGCTTGCTGTGGCTGGTCTCGCGGCATGGTTGGCAGGCGAGTTATGGCGGCCTGGCGTGCCTGATGCTGCTGGTGATCGTGCCGGTCCTGTTCATGGACGACGCCCGCGCGCCCATCGAGCAGTCGACGACGCACACCGAGTGGCAGGGCCCGCGCGGCTATGCCGGGCTGCTTTTCGGATTCGTCGCGCAACCGGGACTCGGTTGGTGGCTTGCCACCATCGCGCTGTACAAATTCGGCGATTCGCTCGCCTCGCGCATGACGGGTCCGCTGCTGTCCGACAGCGGCTTCTCACTCGCGCAGATAGGCTTGATCACAGGCGTCGCTGGCGCCACTGCCGGAGTCATCGGTGCGTTCGCCGGTGGCGCGACGCTGCTGCGCATTGGGCACCGCGAGGCCTTGCTGACGTTCGGCGCGATGCAGGCGCTGGGACTCGCGGGCTACCTGCTGATCGTCGGTGGCGTGCGCGATCTCCATGCAATCGGGGCGATCGTGTATTTCGAGCAGTTTGCGGACGGCCTGTCGACGGTCGCCTTGTTCACGCTGATGATGGACCGCTGCCGCGCCCATGCGCCAGGCACTGACTACTCAATGCAAGCCTCGTTGATCGTGATGGTCACGGGTGTGGCCGCGACGATCGGCGGGCTGTTCACCGACCGGTTCGGGTACGGCGCCGTCTTCGCCACGGCCGCGACCTTGACCTTGCTGGCGCTGGTGCCTGCGATGCTATTCTTCCGCAACTCCGGCTACCGACGCAGGCCAACCACGCCATGAAAGCCCTGACCACGGCGCAATTGCTGGTGCTGGCACGCTTTGCCCTGATGCTGCTCGAGATGGCGCTGATTCGAGCGCACGTCGTCCGCGGCCGCTACACCGTGCGGGACACGCTCGCGTCGATCGGCATGCGCGCCGGCAACTATGCCACCAACATCGCGCTCGCCGGTGCCACGGTCGCGGTCTTTACCTGGATCTACCAGTTCCGGCTCTACGACATCTCGATGAGTTCACCGTGGGCATGGGCGGCGATCGTCGTGCTCGACGACCTGGCGTACTACTGGTTCCATCGCATCAGCCACGAGTGCCGCTTCTGGTGGGCGGCGCACGTCAACCATCATTCGTCGCAGGAGTACAACCTTTCCACGGCGATCCGGCAGCCCTGGACCGGCGTGCTGGTCGGCACGTGGGCGCCGTGGTTCGTGCTGCTGCTGATCGGTTTTCCGCCGGAGATGGTCTTCCTGCAGAGCGGGCTCAACCTGCTCTACCAGTTCTGGATCCACACCGAGGCCATTCGCCGGATGCCCGCCTGGTTCGAGTACCTGTTCAACACGCCGTCGCATCATCGCGTGCATCACGCGTCGAACCCGCGGTACGTCGACCGCAACTACGCCGGCATCTTCATGGTGTGGGACCGGATGTTCGGC
The DNA here is from genome assembly GCA_963743995.1 of uncultured Gammaproteobacteria bacterium. Lineage (GTDB taxonomy): Bacteria > Pseudomonadota > Gammaproteobacteria > Steroidobacterales > Steroidobacteraceae > RPQJ01. The sequence continues at coordinate 81,577 of CAVUSC010000029.1, forward strand.
ACATTCGCAGCCGAGCGCGAAGAGGATCCACCGAAGTACGGCCTGATCACCAACATCAGCACGTTCAATCCGATCAGGATCGCGTTCCACGAATGGGCGGCAATGCTCCGGGACCTGGCACGCGCTCGCAGCCTGCGGGAGTTCGCGGGTTACGTGTTCGGGCCGCCGGGCTGGCGGCCGGACGGAACGGGGCCCACGGCCGCGAACCTGCGGGCGGCGTGGCTGCGCGGTGAACACTCCGCAAATGCACTGACCCCTGCCCCGAGACAACCCGCATGAACCACCTCCGGAAGTTCGTCGTCGTCGCCTTGTGCGTTCTCGGGGTCGCGGAGGTCTCCCAAGCCGCGGTTTCACCGCCACCGCCGGATGACCTCAGCGACATCAAGGCGAAGATGAACGCGTCACAGGCTGGCGACCCCGAGCAGAAACCCGGCGCGCAGGTCTATCGTGAATACTGTGCGCAGTGCCACGAAGGGCAGGCGCAGAAAGCGCCGACCAAGACCTTCCTCAGCATGATGTCGCCGGAGGCGATCTACGACGCGTTGGCGCTCGGAATCATGCGTCCGATGGCGGTCCGCATGAATGATGAACAGAAACATCACGTCGCTGAATACCTCTCCGGCAGCCCGGTCGGCATGGCGAAGACTCCAGTTGCCCCTGCATGCAGCGGTGACGAGGCGACTTTTGACCGGTCCAGGGTGCCGACGATCGCGGGCTGGGGCCAGACGCCCGACAACGCACACTTCATCGGCGCCGATACGGCGAAGCTCGCCCTCGCTGACGTGCCGAAGCTCAGGCTCAAGTGGGCCCTGGCGTTTCCGAACACGATGCGCGTGCGCTCGCGCCCCACGTTTGCGTACGGCGCGCTCTACACGGGCTCGCAGGATGGCACCGTCTACGCGCTCGACGCGAAGTCAGGCTGCATTCGCTGGACGTTCAAGACCACCGCGGAAGTGCGCACCCCGGTCCTGGTGCAATCGACGCAGGAAGCAGGGAGCCACGCCCCACTCGCGTTCTTCGGTGACCTGATCGGCCGCATGTACGCCGTCGACGCGTTCACGGGCAAGGAAGTCTGGCGCGTGAAAGCAGACGAGCACCCGAGCGCCACCATCACCGGTTCACCGGTCTACTACGACGGCCGGCTGTTCGTGCCCGTATCGTCGCTCGAGGAGGCGATGGCCGACCCGAAGTACCCGTGCTGCACGTTCCGCGGCAGCATGCTCGCGCTCGACGCTCGCACCGGCAGACAGCTCTGGAAGACGTACACGATCGATGAAAAGCCGAAGAAGGTCGGCAAGTCAAGGATCGGAACGCTGGTGTGGTCGCCGTCGGGGGCTGCGATCTGGAATGCACCGACACTCGACGCGAAGCGCGGCGTGCTGTACGTCGGCACCGGCAACAACTACACGGGTCCTGCGAACGATCGCAGCAATGCCGTCATGGCCTTCGACCTCAAGACCGGCAAGGTGCGCTGGTCGTGGCAGGTGGTGCCGGGCGATGCGTGGAACGTCGGCTGCATGATCGGGCTCGACACGTGCCCCGAGCCGGCGGGGCCGGATTTCGACATCGGTTCCGGCACGATGCTGGCAAGACTGCCGGACGGCTCGGATCGGATCTTCGTCGGCCTCAAGAGCGGCCAGGCACTCGCGCTCGATCCGGACGATCCGCAGAAGGGCATGCTGTGGACCAATCGCGTGGGTCGCGGCTCGATCCAGGGCGGCATCCAGTTCGGCATGGCGTACGACGGCCAGCGGCTTTACGTGCCGATCGCCGACATGCAGAACTCGATGGACAAATCGTCCGCGGAGCGCGAGAAGGAGGCGGGGCCCTTGCGACCCGGGCTCTACGCGCTCGATCCGGCGACCGGCAAACTGCTCTGGAAGAACACGCCCGACGACAACTGCTTTGGCCGTGAGTATTGCGACCCGGGCATCCTTGCCTCGATCGTTGGCATTCCCGGAGTGATCTTCGCAGGCCACATGGACGGTCGCGTGCGTGCCTATGACACGGAAGACGGCAAGGTGCTGTGGAACTTCGATACGTCGCAGCCGCTGCCGACGTTGTCCGGAAAGCCTGGGCAGGGCGGCTCGATCGGTGGCGGCGGTCCGGTCGTGCACGACGGCATGATGTACGTGAACTCCGGCTACGGCTTGTACTTCCACATGCCGGGCAACGTGCTCGCTGCGTTCTCCGTGAACGGCGAGTGACCCGGTTATCGCGATGACAGACGGTCGATTTCGGCGAAGAAGCTGCGGCGTCCGCTGGTCAAGCCGAGCGCCCTCCAGGTGGGCGCGAGCCGAACGACTCGGTCCTTGAACGCATCTTCGTAGTACTCGTGGTCGAGGTAGCCCTGCTGGTACTGGTAATGCATGTTGTCCCAGTGCGTCTGCTGGGCGATCTGCCACATCCGGAACCGCCCGCGCTCCACCTCGGTCAACGCATTCATCGCGTCGACGTCCTCGGGGTAGCCGAGCTCGGTCAGCTTGATGATGATCGGTCCGATGAACTCGGAATCCGCCGCCTGCACCAGCATGGCCTGCAACGCGTCGGAACGCACCTGGTAGGTCTGTGCCAGCGCGAGCTTGCGGGCCGCTTCCATGGCGTGGGTGTTCTGACCGATCTGCTTGGCGAGGTAGATCAGCGTGACGACCACCGCCAGCGCGCCGACGACCTCACCGATCGCCCCCCAGTCCTGCAATGTCATCGGGTGTCCTCCGTGAGCAAAACGCAATCCGCGTCCTGTGTCAGTGCCGCCGTGCAGCGGTATCGCTCGTCGCCGCGATCGCCGCGGCAACGGCATCCCAGGTTGCATCAAATTCCGCGCGCGTGAAGCCAGCGCCCGATGGCAGCCAGTTCCCGGAACTCCCTCCTGCCAGCGTGTAGTGTCCCACCACGTCGAGGTGATCCGCGCGAACGACGTGCAGCAGTCGACCATGCAACTGGCTCAGCGTCGGGACGATGCCGTCGCTGATGGCTGGTGTCGCCTTGAAGCCGAGTCCCCGGTCGAGGAGTCGCTGCGTGGGCTTGCTCGGCACGGGATACGGATAATGCCGGTGCGGCCGGGCCGTGAGCATATGCAACAGCCGGAACAGGGCGCGCAGTACGACGAATTCCGGGTCCGTCAGTTCCTGCAGCTTGAACTGTTCCGTGGGCCTGGGTACCCCGGCCACGATGCAGCCGTAGTCGATCCCGGCGCGATCCACGACGGCCGCGTCGAAAAGCTCGATGCCTTCGGGCGTGAGTTGCAGCACGGCTCCCTGGTCCTGCTCGATTTGCCCGAGGTACTTCCAGACGGGGTCGCGACGATCGAACCTGATCCTGCGCAACACGCCTGCCGCTACTCGATCCAGGGCACCATCATTGCGCCCGAGGCAATCGTCCAGTCGCGCAATCATCGCAATCGCCTTGGCCACGGCCAGGACCGCGCGCCGACCCTGGCCGGACGTCGCCAGCGCACTCAGCACGAGCAGCAGCGTCTGCCCCTGGACGGTCAGGAAGTAATTGGCCAGGGGAGTGCCATGGTGCGGGGTGCTCACGGAGATCGCCGTTCGCGTCAGTTGCGCGATGCGCTCTTCGGTGTGTCCGCGCGCGATCTTCACGCCCGGCGTCAACAGCATGCGCATGTCGAGCCCGCCGGTCGAGTGGCCGATGAAGTGCAGTTCGCGGGCCTTGAGACCGCCGCTGGCGAGCACCTGTCGTCGCAGCGCGTTGCTGCGGCGCGGGATCGAGGCGGTAGGCTGTGTTTCGCAGCGCACGATGCGCGCCTCGAGCCGCCGTCGATGCAATGCGAGCGCCAGCGCTTGCTCCACATCTTCGAAGTAGCTCAACGCGCCGATGGACGTAAAGCCGAAAAAGCCCGGTACCAGGTACACGATGCGCTTGCTCATGGGCGAATTATGCGCCCCGCAGCTCGGTGCGGTGCCGCACCGACCGGCCAGGGGCGAACCACTACAATGAAATGGCTGGATTGACCGGAGATGCGGCATGTTGCCGGTGACGAGGCCCTACCGGCGGCTTGCCGCCCTGCCTGACGGCATCCCGACGACGACGCTGATCTGGAGAGAACGACGATGAATCGCGCGGCGAAGTCTTCGACGTTGAGCATGGTTCTCGCGCTTGCCTGTGGCCTCGCGGCAGGTTGCGCCGGCGTGAAGCACGCTCGGGACACGGAGCCTGTCGCACCCCCACCGCCTGCTGCGTCGATTCAGGTTGCCGGGACAGCCGCATCGACCGTGCCGACTGTCGCGGCCACACCCGCCGGTGTCGAGCCTTCCGACGCGCACATGGCGCCGGCACCGACCCCCCCGTGACCCAGGCTGCGCCGCCGGCGGAGCCTGCCCCGGCCCCGCAAACCGCGCTTCCCACGGCGCCGGCCAAGGCGCCGGCCAAGGCCCCGGCCAAGGCGCCATCGATCACTCCGGCAACGACGCCCAAGCCACCACCAAGACCTACAGCTGCAGCTGTGGTTGCACCCGCGCCGGTACCGCAGGTGGTGCCGAAGGTGGCGACAGCGCCGCTGGCGCCGCAGACGCCGGCTGCCACGCTTGATTTCAAATCGCTCGAGTCACGGCTGCGACAGACCAACGCCATCGGGATGCTCACCAAGCTTTCGCTGAAGAACCAGATCGACGACCTGCTCGACGGGTTTCGCGACTATCACAGGCGGCAAGGCACCGCAAAACTTGCCGACCTGCGCCGCAGCTACGACATGCTGGTCCTCAAGGTGCTTTCGCTGCTGCAGGACAGCGACCCGTCGCTGGCCCGCGACATCGTCAAGTCCAGGACCGCAATCTGGAACGTTCTCGAGGATTCGAGGAAATTCACTGAAGCCAATCTGATGGCAGGAGCAACGCCGTGAGCAGACATGCAAGGGTGCTGACGCTGGTCGGCATCACGATGACAGGCTTTTCATGCCCATCGCTGGCCGCGGACGAAATCCCCGTCGGCAAGGACTTGGCAGCTGTCATTGCGCTGCAGGGCCTGCCCTGCGGGAAGGTCGTCAGCGCCAGTCAACAGGGCGAGGACGACTACGTCGCCTCCTGCGAAGACGGTAATCGGTATCGGGTGTTCGTGAACGCGGACGGCCGTGTCATCGTGGAGAAAGTCGACTAGGCTTCCTGCAATGACTGAGATCGGGATGATCGTGGAGCGATGTTGTACGTTATCGCGCCGAACAGCGAACTCAGCGTAGTCCGCGGTCTGCTGCACTTGGCCCAACCGTCGCAGCCGCGCGTCATGCGGCTGCCGATCGATGTGTTGTTCTGCCCCCTCGCCCGCGAACAAGGCGAGCGGGCGATCGGCGTGGTGCTTTCGGGCATGGGATCGGACGGCACCATCGGTCTGCAGGCCATCAAAACTCAAGGTGGACTGACCCTCGCGCAGCAGCCCGAGTCGGCGCAGTTCGACTCGATGCCTGTCAGCGCGATCGCCGCCGACATCGTCGCGCCCCCAAGTGAACTGCCGCTCTCTCGACGAGTTGCAGGTGTGGGAAAATCCGTTCCCGGTCCTCGGGGGCCAGGGCCGCGAGCAAGTGATTCTCGGCGGGGTGGTGGTGGGCGATTGGCATGGGCTGCAGCGAACAACCGGCCTGGCGACCGCGCCGCGCGTGCCAGCCGCTACTGGCCAGCCGCTACTGGATCGTCTGCTGGCGCGCGTACTCGCTGCGCTTCATCGCGAGATAAGCATTGCGGTCAATTTCGCGCAGCTGGCGGGGGTACAGTTCCGTGGCATTGAACCAGCGCCCGAGGCTCTGTTCGAAGCGCGCCGGGGCGGGCGTCGCGAGCGCGCCGAGATAGGCGTCGATGGCCAGGTAGTAGCGCATGGTGTTGCGCTCGATCGCGCCGCGGACGCCGCCAATGAACTTCGGTTGCGGGTCGTTCCGATCCCCGATGATCGTGAAGCCGACCTTGTCGCTGCCGGAGGTCGCGAGGTACATGTTCATCGCCGAGCGACCCGCGAAGCCATAGGTGTAGGAATACCGCAGGTGTACGAACGCCCGCTTGTTCTCCAGGCCCACAGCCTCCAGGGAGATGCGGTAATTGCCGGTGCCGAGCGGTCCGTTCAGTGCATGCAGATCGACGTCCACGTAGTCAGGCCGCGACGCCGTAATGCCGTAGACGAAATTGACCCGATAGGTGCTGCTCAGCGGCTGCTCGAAGTTCCTGCCAATTGCGGTCGAGAGCACCGTGTGGCCGTCACGTGAGACGGGACGACAGTATTTGACGTTCAGGTGCAATATCAGGGCGTCGCACCAGTTAGCCGGACTCGAAAATGCGTCGCTGACCGTGGCGATCGGGTAGTCGACGACCGCATAGACATCGCCTTGTGAGGCGCCCGGCCCTTCCATGGATTCGACGTGGAGGTGCTGCGGAAAGGGACTATGGTCGAGTTGACCGCGCAAGGCCGCATATCGAGCACGCAATGCCGATGCCGGGTCTGTTGCGGGCCTCGCGGCCGCGGCAACCGATGCACACAGGCCAGCCGTCAGCACCGCCACAAAGCCGGCAATCCGCAGGCAGGAAAACATGAGTGACTGAAACCTCATGCAGACATCATCCTCCATGCGGAGCGGTCCTATCCGTGCCCCAACGTACAGATCCGGAAGGCCCACGATCCCTCACCGCGCGACACCGTAGCCCGAAACAGACGCGCCCTCCGCAGAGGGCGCGATCAGGGGGTAGACCAGCTGCAATTGAGTGGCGCGCCGGGCCTCGTTCACGCGGCGGCCTTGCGGGCGCGGGCGGTCGTCTTGCGGACGGCGCGTTTGACCCGGCGCTTGGCCCTCTTTACGTCAGGAAGCTTGTCCTCGGTCGCCTTGATGAAGACCTCGTAGGTGTGTTTCGCGACGTCACGCAGGTCGCGGCCCGCGACCTTGAAAATCTCGACCGCACGGGTCGTGTGATCCACGAAGCGGTCACGGGTCGCGCCCAGCAACTCCGCCTGATCGAGGACCAGGTCGACGACGCCTTCAGCCTGCGCGGCACGCTCAAGACGCATGGCCGCGGCCGTCAGTGTCGACGTGATGACCTCAGATTCCAGTTCGATCAGGTTCTGCACGGCGTTCTGCGACACCGTCGCAAGTTTCACACCCGAGTGGGCGAATGCCCGGACGGGCACCTTCAGCGACTTGAGACTGCCGGCTGAATTCACGGCGACTTCGCGCATGGTCTCGATCGGTTTGCGATTGGCAATCATCGGCGCCTCCTTACATGCATGCTGAGACACAGCATTTGCTGCTATGCAGCATAGTCCTTGGCGCACTGTCGTCACATGCGGGGAAGTGGCAAACGCCCGCCTCGTTCTGCGCGGCTTGAATGTACCAGGATGTAAGGACCTGGCCGTAGAACACGCCTTAAACCCATCTGTCATTCAAACGAGGTACCGGAGGCCCTTTTTCGGTCGCAGCCTGCGACCCGAGAGTCGCACCTGAAATCGTGAAGTACCCGAGATTCATTCCGCTCAAGCGGAAAGCACCCAGAATTTCTGTCCGCAGCAGGTCATGCCAGCCAATTCACCGTGTGCGTGATTTCCGGTATGGAGCCTTTGCAGGAATGTGCCTACCGTTGCGGCAGTGTAATCTCCTGGATCTTTGGAAGCCCAGAAACGAATCAACGAGGGAGCATATTGAATGAAGCTGCCACATTGTATTTTGGCGTCGGGACTGCTGCTTGCAGCGGTCACCGCGAGCGCTGCAGATTCCGGATTTTACATTGGTGCCGGCGCCGGCCAGGTGAATACGGAGGTGGACGACGTCTTCGGCACGGGCTTCGACTTTGACGAGGATGACCTCGGATTCAAGCTGTTCGGTGGTTACAGGTTCTTTCCCTGGCTCAGTGTCGAGGGCATTTACCTGGACGGAGGAAGTCCCGAGATCAAGGATACGATGGGCGACGAGTCAGTAAGACTGAGCATCGAAGTGCAAAGTCTCGTCGCTGCGGCGATATTCTCGCTGCCGATCGGCGACACTTTCGAGCTATTCCTCAAGCCGGGCTTCGCCTACTGGGACTCTGACACAACCTTCAGTTACAACTCGCCGACGATCTCTGAAAAGGCCAGCGCGGGCGACAATGGCACTGCATTCTTCATTGGTGGAGGTGCCGGCTGGAACAACGGCAACGCCGGCCTCAGGCTCGAGTACGAGTGGTTCGACGTGGCTCCGGAATTTGACAGCAGCACGAACGAGTTCGACGATGAACTGGATGCATCTGCGGGTTTCCTGTCACTGAGCGTCGTGTATCGCTTTCAATAGCTTTCTCTTGCGACTGCTGGAACGGGGGCTTCGCGCCCCCGTTTTCTTTTTTGGTCGCCGCGCTGAACAGATGACCGCTCGCGAGACAACGGGAGGTAGCCGTAGCGTTCTACCCACCGTAAGCTGACTGCAGATCCGGCCCCGCGCGCATGCCTAAAGCGAATGAAACGAAAGGACAGCCTCGTCAATGGATCCTTCGGTATTCTCAGTGCCGCCCGACCATCCGGCCATGCCAGGTCACTTCCCTGGCAACCCCGTTGTTCCAGGCGTATTGATCCTGGACTACGTACTGCGCGCCTATGAAGCCTCGCAGGCGAGGCCGATGTCTCCGCGCAGATTCACCAACGTCAAATTCCTGCAGTCGCTGCGGCCCGGCGAGGTCGCGGACATCGCGTTTGACGTAAAGCCGGACAAAGTATCATTCAGCGTCTTTCGGAGCGGCACGTTGCTCGTCAAAGGGGTATTTGACAGCTGTGGCGGGTCCAAGTGATGACTGGCGACTGGCTCCAGAGACCGGAGGGTGGCAATGCGTTGGCATTGCGTACGCTCAAGACGTTGGCTTTGATGCTCGGCCGAACCGTCTCTCGCATGGCGCTGGCCCCGATCGCAGTTTACTTCCTGCTGCGTCGAGCACCTGAACGACGCGCATCCCGTGCTTTTCTCGCGCGTGTCCTGGGCCGCGACCCGACATGGCTGGAAATTGCCAGGCACTTCCACGCGTTCGCGGGAGTCACCCTCGACCGGTTGTACTTCCTGACCAACAGCCTGTGGCGCTTCGATATCCGATTCGATGGCCTCGATGACCTGCATCGGGCCATGGACATGGACCGAGGGGTGCTGTTGATCGGCGCTCACGTCGGCAGTTTCGACGCACTGCGCGCAGCAAGCACTTACCGCCCCGACGTGACCGTTCGTGTAGTTCTGGACGCCGACCACAGCCCGGCGCTATCCGCGATCCTGCGGGAACTCAACCCGGAAATGGCAGCGGGCATCATCAACCCACGGCAGGACGGCATAGCTGTTGCGCTGGAAATCGGCGCCGCACTGAACGCAGGTTCGCTGGTTACGATGCTGGCGGATCGAGGCCGCCCTGGCAACGTAACGACAACCGTGGATTTTCTCGGGGGCCGCGCCGAGCTCCCAACGGCACCGTGGCAGATTGCTGCAGCGCTCCACGTGCCGGTGGTGCTGTGTGCCGGGCTGTATCGCGGCGACAACAGGTACGATCTACACTTCGAACTGGTTGCCGACGCGCTGCACATTGACCGCAGCCAGCGAAAGCAACAGCTGAATGTGATCGCACAGGACTTCGCGAATCGATTGGAAGCCCTCGTACGAGCCGCGCCCTACAACTGGTTCAATTTCTATGATTTCTGGAAAGCACCGCTCACTGGCGACAAGCCTGTTGCTCTTGATGTCGGGTACCAGCCTGGCGACTGACCTCGACACAGGTTCGCTGCTGGAAAAGCTGGTCCGCCCCGCCTCGGAATCGACGCCGTTCGTCGAAATTCGCTATTCGTCGATGTTGACCGAGCCAATCGTCGCATCCGGCGAGCTCGAACATCGCATGGATGGAGCTCTCGTGCGTCGCATCACTTCACCCTACGCCGAGACTACGGTCCTCGCGGGCGAGACTGTAGTGTTCGAGCGCGAAGGGAGCAAGCCAAGGCAATTCTCCCTCGATCGAGCTCCCGAACTGCGCGGCATGTTGACGAGTTTCGGAGCTCTTCTGCAGGGCAATCGCGAAGTGCTCGAGCGCCATTTTTCGGTGACGACGACTGGCAATGACGCTGGCTGGAAAATGGAACTTGCGCCGCGGGACGGGAAGCTCAAGACGAGAATCGCGCTGATCCGGGTGGATGGCGCTCAAGGCAACCCACGATGCTTCACGATGGTCGAGCCTGACGGTGACGCGAGCCTGATGGCCCTGGGAATCCAGGATCGTACGGCCCTGCCCGCTGCACTGGATCGACAGTCACTGCAGGCCTGGTGCACCGACCACACGATGGTGCAATAGCTCATGACACCGGGTCGAAAGGGCCTGCTTCTCGCTGCATGGCTTGCCACCGCGGCCGGACTCGGCTGGGTCGTGGAGCGTGAACTGGTGGTGGGCTCTGACCTGCGGCTGTTCATGCCTGCTCCCCGCACGCCTGAAGAGAAGTTGCTCCTGGAAGAGATCGGCGAGGGCCCCGCCTCCCGGCTGCTGCTCTTGACCATTTCCGGAGCGCAACCAGTTGCCGCTGCCGATACATCACGTGCACTCGTGGCGGAGCTGCGCGATGACCGCGAGTTCCGCTGGATCGCCAATGGCGAGGGCAACCTCGACACGATTCCCGAGAAGCTGTTCGCTTATCGCTACCTGCTGTCATCGACGCTCGATCAATCAAGGCTGGATGCCACGTTCTTGACCGCGCAGCTCAAGGAACGGCTGCACGACATGACGTCGCCCGCGGCAGGACTCGTGGAGACCCTGCTGGCGCGTGACCCAACCCTTGAACTGCTGAACGTTGCGGACAGCTGGCAGCCGCCGGTGCAGCCACGAACTCTGCATGATGTCTGGTTCGACAAGGCCGGCGAGACAGGCTCTTCTTGCGGTGGAGACGCAGGCTCCGGGCTTCGATCCGCAAGGTCAACGCCGGGCTGCTGACGCCCTCGAGCGCGCATTCTCGAAGGCCCGAACCGACCCCGCACTCAGACTCACCGTCAGCGGCCCAGGCGCCTTTTCGGTTCTGATGAAAGATCGAACGCAGGGCGAAGCACAAAGGCTTGGTGGCCTGGCGACGATCGGCATGGTCGCGCTGCTGCTGGTCGCCTACCGCAGCTTCCTTGTGCTCGCACTTGGCCTGCTGCCACTCATCAGTGCAGGACTCGCCGGACTCGCCGCCGTCAGCTCGTTCGTTTGGCGCGGTGCACGGCATCACGCTCGCATTTGGATTTACCCTGATCGGGGTAGCGCAGGACTACCCGATGCACCTGTTCAGTCACCAGCATCGCGGCCTGGACCCCAGGGACAATGCCCGCGCGCTGTGGCCGACGCTCGCCACCGGCGTGGCAAGCACCTGCATCGCGTATCTCGCGTTCCTGTTTTCCGGTGTCGGCGGACTCGCGCAATTGTCGGTCTTCACCGTCGCGGGACTCGCGGTTGCGGGACTGACGACGCGATTCCTGCTGCCGCCGCTGCTGCCGATGGATGTCCGCGACACCGCTGACTCGGCAGCGCTGGGACGGCTATGGGATTCGATTGCGCGGCTGCCACGTCCGCTTTGGTTGGGCGTTGTGGTTGCGGTCTGTTGCATCGCGCTCCTGGCGCTCTCCCCGCGCCCACTGTGGCAAGACGCCCTGGGGGGACTGACCCCGGTGCCAGCTCCACTCATCGAGCGTGACTCGGCGCTGCGCCGGGAACTGGGAGCACCCGACGTACGGTACATGCTGGTCATCCAGGGCAGTGACGCGCAGCGCGTACTGGTTGGTGCCGCTGACATCGATCCTCGACTCGCCGAACTCGTGGCCCGAGGGTCTCTGGATGGATACGACCACGCCGCACGTTACCTGCCGACGCTTGTGCAACAGGAGCGTCGCCAGGCCAGCCTGCCATCGACAGCGGAACTGGAGCAATCACTGGCGAACGGCGTTGCGCGCGACTCCGTTCCGACCGGATCTCTTCGTGCCGTTTGTGGCCGACGTCGAACGGGCACGACACCTGCGGGCGCTGGGCCCAGATGACCTGGGAGGAACACCGATCGAAGCGCGAGTGGGCAGCCTGCTGCTGGAGCGGGAAGGCCGTTGGACCGGACTGGTCACGTTGACCGGGCTCCGCGATCCCGCTGCGCTGCGAAGCCTCATCGCCGAATTTCCTGACGTTACGCTGCTGGACCTCAAGCAGGCCTCGGAAAGCCTGGTGGCACACCAGCGTACGCGAATACTTTACTGTCTCGCGGCAGCGGCCGTCCTGCTCGTGCTCGTGGTCACCTTCGCGTTGCGCGACGCGTCACGCGTGCGCCGGGTACTTGCGCCAATGGCGCTCACGACACTGGTCGTGCTGGCCGGGCTTCATGCCGCAGGCGTGTCACTGACCCTCTTCCACTTGATTGCACTGGTTCTCGCCGCTGGCCTGGGGCTCGACTATGCCCTGTTCTTTGAACACGCAGCGGATGCTCCTGCCGAACAACGGCGCACCCTGCACGCGGTACTGGTCTGCGCATTCTCCACGCTGATGGTCTTCGCCCTGCTGGCGCTGTCCAGCCTCCCGGTTCTTCGTGCCATCGGGCTGACGGTGTCGGCCGGCGTCATCAGCAATTTTGTCCTGGCCCTGCTGCTTACTCGACCGCAGGATCGAACGACATGATCGACACCGCCGTGGCCGGCCTGATCCCGCACGCCGGTGATATGTCGCTGCTCGAACGAGTGGTCAGATGGGACGCTGACAGCGTGACGCTGTCCACCATGACTCACCTCAACCCTACGCATCCACTTGCCGACAAGGGTCACCTGCGGTCGATCCACCTGTGCGAGTACGGCGCCCAGGCGATGGCAGTTCACGGTGGACTCCGGGCCCGGGCGCGTGGCGAGCGGGCCCAGCCCGGAATGCTGGTATCCCTGAGGGACGTCGCACTCTACTGCGACTATATTCATGAAATGCGAGGCGAGCTGCTGATCGAAGCACGCCAGCTGCATTGCAGCGACTCAGCGTGGCAGTATGAGTTTCGGGCATTGTTCGAAGGCCGGACATTGGCTCAAGGTCGCGCGATGATTTCCCTCGCATCGGGCACCTGAAAGGCGCCTTGCCCCCGGGAGGGCCGTCAATATCGCGCCATCTCGCGGGTTGGCAAAGCCGCCGCGCTGAACAGCATGCTAGGGCATTCCTCAACAGGCAGGCCAGTAAGCAGCATCAGCACTTTGGTCGCATCGAGCTTGGGATGCTCTCGCCGCGAGGTTGACACAATTTCACGAGCCAGCTGGCGCAGTTGCAGCGCGCCCTGACGGATACGCGCCTTGAAGGCATCGTCGTCGAGCGAATCGCGCAGGCCCCCGTTCAGTTCGGCAAACCATTTGAGCCGAACCTGGTCGAGGAGTCCTGGGCGATTGCGTCGGCCACTGCAGGCCGACCAGTCGCGCAGATAGTCCTGCATCGCGAAGTTCAGCGCTTCGCATGCGCTCAGCTCGTCCTTCAGGCAAGACAGCATCGGAAGGTCAGTGAGCCGTCGCTGAAAGTAGAGCTGGCACAGAATGCCCCAATAGTAGGTGTAGTCCCAGATCACCTTGACCGGCAGCACCTCCGCGATCGCCGAACATCGAATACTGGTTGCGATAGAGCGACATGCGTGCTTTCATAGAACGACATGAAAAGCCGTTCGTAGATGCGCGCGTACGACGCGAGACTGGCTGGCCAGCGCGATCCTGTGCGATCAGCTCGTGATGTAGGTGTTGGCAATCGCGATGAAGTCGCTGCCCGGCGAGTAGAACGGATCAAGAAATACCCCAGCCTCGCCCGTCATCGCCCAGCGTGCACCGGAAAAGACCTTCTTGCACCCATAGGAAAAGTGCTTGAGGAATGCGAAATCCTGCAGCAAGGCGCGTTTCGACTCGAGATCGTCCGCAAGCCTCGGCTGGAACTCGTGGAGCCAATCCATGGCGCGGCCGAAGTTGTTGATGCGCTTCAGCGGATGCAGACGGCCGTCAGCGACGATTCCAACCGAGTGTGATCCTGAAGCCAGCGGGATCAGCCATACCCAGTAGCCCTCGCCAACGAGGTGGTTCGTCGACAGCCAGCGACTCGAAGGGTTGCAACGCTCGAGCCACTGCTTGTCTTCCGACCACTCGTTCACGTCGATACGCGTGCCGATGCGAAACCATGCGCTATTCACATCGTGGTCATTCTCGACCTCGAAGCCGAACTGGCGCTTCAACAATCCGGCCCTGCCGGAAGCGTCGACGACCCAGCGCGCCTCGACCTCGAAGGACTGGCTGTTCTCCTCGCACCGGACCCGATGCGCTCGCTCTCCTTCTGCGATGTCGAAGCCGCGTACCGTGACGCCGTCGCGGAACTCGACGCCGATGTCCCGGGCTCGCTGGCCGAGGAAGTTCTCGAAAATTCCACGATCAATCTGGTAGCCCGGGCGTCGGCAGGAACGTGCTTGCGCCCAGTTCCAGCACCGATTCAAAGTCGCGCCGGCGCTCCGAAAAGAAAAAGCGAAATCCGTATTTCTTCAGCTGGCAATGGGTCAGGTGGTCATTCAAGCCAAGGACCGTATCGAAATAGTTGGCGCCTATTTCGACCGACGATTCGCCAACCTTGTGTGCCGACTCGGGCACGGGATGCCGCCGCCGCTCCAGCACCACAATGCGGATGTCGGGAAAGCGCTGTCGCAATTGCAGCGACAACGTGAGTCCGGCAAGCCCTCCGCCTACGATGACTACATCGGCTTGCATCTGCCCCATTTCACTTCCCTGCAGCAACGGTTACTGCGGAACGTAACCGGTCGGCCCACCGACGGCCTGTTCGTAGTTGGTCTGGAGATATTGGTTCATGAGCAGCACGATCCTGTGGAGCATGTCCTTGTCCTGCGCGCCAATCGTCCATGCCCCACTCATCGCAGCCGCACGCTGGTAGAACTCGGGCTCCGCGAGCATGATCCCGCTCGGTTGCTCGACCAGCTTGACCCTGATGACGACGTACGAATCGCCCGCCATCGCGCCCGCCCAGAAGCGCGCACCGCCACTGACTACCTTGAGTTTCTCGATACGCGGCTCGATGGCCAGAGCCTGGCCGCGCATGCTCGCCGCGGCATCTGTGTTCCATTGCGCGACGATGCCGCCGGTCTCCGCCGTTATGAACTCCTGGATTCGTGCCCGAGCCTTTTCCTTGCCCGCATCACCTGCATAAGGCGGGCCCATTGCAAGTGGCGCCAGTTCGTACTTGTCGTAGCCAGCGAGCGCGTTCGCGGGCGGCGGGTTCTGCGGTTCGCCCCATGCCATCGCGCAAAAGCAAAGCATCAGCATGGCAACGATTGATTTTTTCATTGAAAGCTCCCTGAGTAGTGCCGCTAGAAATCCAACTCCAGCTCCAGCAGGTACGTCGGACTGAGGCCGACGTGAATCATGCGTGATTCCGACATCGCAATCGCTTCAAAAAACGGCAGACATGACGCCATGGCATTGCCGCGCACGCAATTCCTCATTGTGTGCGCGGGGCGGCGTCCGCTCCGTGCCTGCCACAGTTCGCCAACGAATTCGCGCCAGCGAGTTGGCAGGATGGGATTGGCGTCAACACGAGTCCGGCGCCGACGATTCCCTCGGCTCGGCTGCATGGTAGCCAGTGGCCCGCGGGCCTCGATGTCATAGGCGACGAGCAATGTCGGCTGGGCAGTCACCTGGGACTGCACCAGGACCTCGAGCAGGCCCTCGCCAAAGGTGTCGGTATTCCCAGTCAGTGCCGTATACGGCTTCCGACAGCCGACACCTATCGTCCAGTAACCTGCCGCCGCATTGAGCACAGAATTGTGGAACCGGATCGGCGACAGCAACAGCGGCGTGTGCGACGAGCGTCTCGCTCATGTAGTGGTTGATGGCTAGGTCGCCGTGCGTGGTGGCGAACACGCTGGCCGTTTCACCCGGAACGACGCCCGCGCTCTCGCACGCCCGGGCCGCCACCTCAAGCGCGATCGATACTGTGTCTGGCGCACGTCGCCGCTCGGTCGGAGCGAGCATCGCTGGCGTGGGGCGTTGCGCCGAATCGAGCGGCGCTTCTCGATCGCCGCGGAGAACAGGCGCGGCCACCTGCCACCCGGGAATTCGCGGAGCCCAGAGCGCGAGGCCCAGTAGATACGTGGTATACGACGGCATCCCAGCTTCAGTCATCCTGGATTCCTGCCGAAGAGCAGCGAACAATTGCTGCCCCCGAACCCAAACGAGTTGCTGAGTGCGAACAGGATCTTTGCGGGCTCGTTCTGGAGCCTCAATTGCGGACCGCAAGCTGCATCCAGATCCAGGGTATTGAGCGTTCCGGGCGCCAGCCCGGTCTCCATCGCGATGAACGTGATGACCGCTTCGACGATGCCAGCCGCGCCCAACGTGTGTCCCGTCCAGCCCTTTGTCGAGCTTGCGCGCGTTGTCGATGGAAACAGTTCGGCAATCAGGCGCGCCTCCACCTCGTCGTTCTTCTGACTCGCTGTACCGTGCAGGTTGATATAGTCGACGGCGGCCGGCTCAAGTGAGCCGAGTTGCAGCGCCATCTCGATCGCAAGCCGCGCACCCAGGCCGTCGGGATGCGGCGAGGACATATGGTGCGCATCACTTGCTTCGCCGTACCCGAGCAGCCACGGCCCGCCGTCCCCGTCGCGCTCAAGCAGCGCGAAGCCACCTGCCTCGCCAAGGCTGATGCCTCGCCGCGCAACGTCGAACGGCTTGCACGGCTCGGGGGAAACCAGCTCCAGCGAGCTGAATCCGAACAACACGCTCCCGCACAGTGTGTCGACACCGCCAACTACGACCGCGTCCGCCAGGCCAAGCCGCATCAATCGTTCGGCCTGGCAGAATACTTTTGCGCTGGACGAGCAAGCAGTGCCAACGGTGACCGCGATGCCTTCGAGCCCAAGCGCCGCGCGCACGAAATCTCCGAGCGAGTGCGGCGTGTGCACGATCGGACGCCGGAGGTCCTCAGGGTACTGGCCGTCCGGCAGCAGTCGTCGATAAGCTTCTTCGGTCGCGCCGATGCTCGATGTAGACGTCCCGAGCACCAATGCCACACGGTCAGCCCCGTACCGATCACGTGCAGCCAGCGCGCGATCGAAGAATCCATCGCACTGCAAGGACATCCAGGCCAACCTGTTATTGCGGCAGTCCCACTCGGCCAGGAACGATGGCAGTTCGAGTTGTTCGAGGCCCGCCACCCGGCCGATGAAAGTCGGCAGCGGCACATCAGTGAAGTCGTTCGGCCGGAGACCACCGCGGCGGTTGTGCAATGCGCTGGCCAATTCGGTAACGCCCGTTCCAGCTGCGCAAGCGACTGAAAAAGCAGTGATCCGCACTGGTTGCATCACTGTGACACTGGCCTGGTGAGGACTCGCCGCACTGGCGTTGCCGCCACGACGGGACCGCGGCAGCCACCGACCCGCTCTTGTGCCAGGCCCGGTATCGGCGCGTACGGTTGGAAACCGACTTGCACCCTGGGTAAACCGATCACCATGGTGATCGCCAGCTACGCCTATTCAGCCTTTTCCAGGTCTGCCTCGGCGGCCTGCAGTTGCAAGCTGATGTCGTGAACCAGATTATTGATCCACTTCAGGTAATTGCCATGGATTCGCGGCATCCCTTTCTTGACTGAATAATCGAGGTTCTCGCTTGCGAGATACCGGATATGAATCGCCTTGGTGTCGTAGTTAATGCCGACCTTGGCGACATGGGTTCGCAGATGCAACGTCGATTCCATGTATCCCGGATCCTGGCGAGTGACGATCCAGCCACGTTGCGCCACGCCGAGGCGGATGGACTTGGCTACAACTTTATCCGTGAGACCCGGCGGCACCGATATCGCCGGCGGGTCCACGAGTGCTTCCGATGCCGTAGCGTTCGTCGCGAAAAAAGCCAGCACTAAAATCGGCCCAAGCCAGAGAGCCTTCATGGCTGCAGTTCTCACATTGCCTCCCCAACCGCTCGCGCGTGGACTCCGTTGACCAAATTCCTGTATTGCCGACTATGCGGCACGCATGCGTTCGACGTAATCAGACAAGGTGCGCAGCGACGCGAAGATCGCCTTGTTATCCTCGTCGTCCGCCTTGATCTGAACTCCATAGCGCTTCGAAATTTCCAGCGCCAACTCGAGCGCGTCAATCGAATCGAGTTCCAGACCCGCCCCGAAAAGCGGCGCGTCCGGATCAATCGTTGCGGCATCGATACCTTCGAGATTGAGCGCGGTAACGATCAGTGCGGCAAGTTCGCGTTGTTCTTTCGTCTGGAATTCGGCCATTTTCCGGTCGCCCTGATAGACGTGATTGCGTGCCGTCCGTGGCGATTGCAAGTGTATCATGCGCGTCGCGGTAGCCGAGAAGGACCCCGTGGCAAACATCCAACCATCTGCGCCCACACCACCCCGGCAGTGCGATGTCATCGTCGCCGGCGGTGGGCCCGCAGGATGTACCGTGGCGGCGCTGCTGTCCCTTCGCGGCTGGTCGGTCACCTTGCTCGAGAAGGACAGGCACCCACGGTTCCACATCGGCGAGTCCCTACTGCCGATGAATCTGCCGATCCTGCAGCGACTCGGCCTGCTCGAGAAAGTCGAACGGATCGGGGTGCGCAAGGCAGGTGCCGATTTTCCGGCGCCAACGCCTGACGGTTACAACGTATTTCGGTTTCGGCAGGCGCTGGATGCATCATGGCCACATGCGTTTCAGGTCCGTCGTGACGAGTTCGACAAGCTGCTGTTCGATCACGCCGCCTCGAACGGTGTCCATGCCTTCCAAGAACACCGGGTGACCTCGGTCGACCTGAAGAGCACCCAAGTCACTGCAACTATCAAGTCCGCGGATGGCAGCGTCTGCCACTGCACGGCTCGCTATTTTGTCGACGCGACTGGCCGCGACACGTTGCTCGGTAATCATCTCCGCCTGAAGCGGAAAAGTGCCCGGCACCAGAGCGCGGCATTGTTCGCTCATTTTCGAGGTGTCGAACGTCGCAACGGACCGGATGCCGGGAACATAAGCATCTACCGCTTTGAACACGGCTGGGTCTGGGTGATTCCGCTTCGCGATGATGTGACAAGCGTCGGGGCCGTCTGCTGGCCTGATTACCTGAAGCGGCGACGCGCGGACAATACGGACTTTCTTCTGCAAACGCTGCGCTCCATCCCCCAGCTCTGGGAACGGATGGAACACGCGGAAGTGCTCGGCAACCTGCACGCTACTGGCAACTATTCCTACACCTGCAGCCGCATGGCAGGGCCCCGCTGGGTGATGGCAGGCGACTCGTATGCATTCGTCGATCCCATTTTTTCCAGCGGCGTGTATCTGGCCATGCACTCGGCTGAATCCGCCGCAGGCGTTATCGACGGGGCGTTGCACGATCCGGCACGCGAACGAAAGCTGCAACGCGCCTACGAACGAGAAATCGAGCGCGGGCTGCGCACGCTGTCGTGGTTCATCTACCGGTTCACGTCGCCAGCCATGCGCAGATTATTTGCAGGCCCGCGAAATGACCTGAAGATCGAACAGGCGATGATTTCGATGCTTGCGGGAGACATCTACCGCGACAACGGCGTACTTTGGCGCCTGAAGATATTCAAGCTAATCTACTGGACGACGGCGCTGGCCTGCCTGAAGGAGCAAGCCACTGCATATCGTCACCGCCGCAGGCAAGCGCGCGCGCAATTCAACGGCGGCACCACCAACCAGGACAACGCGTAACAGCCGATGCCTCCGGGGATGAACAAGACCCTGCGTGCGACGTATTCGACGCTTCCCCTGCCGCAGCGCCTCGACGACGACGTTCTAACCGCCCTTGTATTTGGGGATAGCACTCCCTGCCCAGTCGATCCGCGATGCCTGCGCATCGACCTCGAACCACTTCCCAGCGGACCATGGAGCGAGGTATGGAGAGGGAGCGGCCCTGTGCGCACTCACACGGCCGGCCCGATCCGCTATGTGGAGGACGGCGAACATTTCGCCGGCTGGATCACCATGGACGAAAGCCGCTTCGCTGGCCTCGCAGAGACCACTGAAGCCGCCTACGCCGGGTTACTGGAACTACACGCGGAATTGCCATATCGACACGTCTGGCGATTATGGAATTTTGTCACCGCGATCAACGAGGGCGACGGCGACGCAGAGCGCTACCGTCAGTTCTGCCTTGGCCGCGCACGCGCCTTTGCGGCCTCGCGCGCACGCATCCCGACAGGCGGCTACCCGGCCGCGTCGGCAATAGGCAAGCAGCACGGCCCGCGCTCACTGCAGGTCTGTTGGTTCGCGGGCCGCGAACCCGGTCACGCCGTCGAAAACCCGCGGCAGTTCAGCGCATATCGCTACCCGCGCCAGTATGGCCCTGCTGCACCGAGTTTCTCGAGAGCAACTGTGGTTCCCGGCCCCATGGTGCTAGTGTCTGGCACGGCGAGCATTCTCGGGCATCAGTCCATGCACCCCGGGGATCTCGAGTCGCAACTGCGTGAAACACTTTCCAATCTGGACGCAGTGATCGACCGGGCCCACGCCGTGGCGCCGGCCATGGACGCTGCAATTGACCGAGCAAGCCTGATCAAGGTCTACTTGCGGAACGCGGACGATGCGCCGTTTGTGGAGCGTGGCCTGCGACAGCACTTCGGTGACCAAGCTCCCATCCTGATCCTTGCAGGGGACATCTGCCGTCTGGATTTAATGCTTGAAATCGAGATCGTGCACGGCGGCGGCGATTACCCGCGCTGACACGAGTGTCGCCCCCAAGTTTCTAATGCGGCAAGCAATTCGTCCCGCGGCAGCTTCCCAACTTCGTTTCGCGGAAGCTGCGACACAAATATCAGCGGTCGCGGCAGGAACACGGGGTCCATCGCGGTCGCCAGCTTTGCTGTCAATTGCGTTTCCGTGAGTCCATCAGCGACCACCAGGGCGGCGACGCGCCTGACTCCGTCCCCGCCACCAAAGCCCGGCTGGAACACTATGGCGTCGGACACGCCAGACACCGCCAACAGGCGGCGAGTCAGATCGGCAAGTGAAGCACGCTTGCCCCCGACTTCCACCATGTCCGTGTTGCGGCCACTGATCACGAAGCGACCATCGCCTTCGACTCGCGTCACATCCTGCAGCAGCACGCCCTCGGGCAGCCAGGGCGCAATCACCCTTGTGCACTCGTCCTCGGGCAGCAGCGTGACACCCGGATACGCCCGCCAGGCCAACTCACTTGCAGTCAGTCGCGAAGCAATCACGCATGTCTCGGTTGAACCGAAGAACTCGAGCAGCTTCGTGTCGAAGCGCCGCTCCACTTCCTGCGCGAGCTCCTGAGTCAGCGGCGCCGTCGCGGAAACCACTGCGGCAACTCGCGGCAATTCGATTCCGGATTCAACCAGCGTCCGCAGGTGCAGCGGCGTCGTCACGAGCACGCGCGGCTCCGGCAGATCATTGAGCGCTGCGCTGATATCTGCCGGAAAAAGCGGATTGCCTGCATGAATGCCCATTTCGCCCAACAGCGGCATCAACACGGACATCTCCATGCCGTACATGTGCTGCGATGGGACAGTCGCCACGATCCATGGCAATGCGCCGAGATTCGACAGTAATGCAACCTCCCGCAAACGCTCACAGTTCAGCCGCGTGGAAGCAGCAAAGCTACCCCAGGTCTTCGCGTTGGACTTTGGGCGACCCGTACTGCCAGAGGTGTAGCCCACGGCCACGACTCGTTCCGCGGGAATCGTCGGCACTTGGTACTGAAGGCCGATCTCGGTCCAGGACTGCTCGACCGCGGCATCGTCCAACCGATAGCACCCCAGGTTCTCCTGCACTACCTCTGCCAGAACGGCCGGCGCACGCGCTGGTGGCATCAGGCAGGCCTGTCCTCGCATCAGCAGTGCCAGAAATGCAACGAGGAAGTTGTCGCGGCGTTCGCATAAATTGAGCGCCGCCGGTCCGGACGGCAGGCGCTCTGCAAGCGCACCGGCGCGATTCAGCAGTTGACTGGAGCTGAGAGCGCCCCTATGCCACCGGATGAGCGGCCTGCCGGAAGCAAGGAGGCTTAACGGCGAGGCCTCGTGCGCAGCAGAACTCCCCGGGCTGCGGTCCATTGCCAAAGTATTCGTCATGCGCCTCCGCGTTTGTGCCAGCGTACTTTGTTCCAGCGTCAAGTGCCGTGAAACTATTGCTGCCAGCGCCGCAAGACCAGGGACGTGTTCACCCCACCGAAAGCGAAGTTGTTGTTCATCACGTACTCGACCTGCAGGTCACGTCCGGTGCCCACGATGTAGTCCAGATCGCCACACCGCGGATCCACGTTTTCGAGGTTCAGCGTCGGCGCGAACCAGTCGGCGCGCATCATCTGGATACTGAACATGGACTCGAGCGCGCCGCAGGCGCCGAGCGAGTGCCCAAGGTAGCTTTTCTGCGAACTCAGGGGCATTCGCGCCCCGAACAGGGCTGAGGTGGCG
The DNA here is from genome assembly GCA_963743995.1 of uncultured Gammaproteobacteria bacterium. Lineage (GTDB taxonomy): Bacteria > Pseudomonadota > Gammaproteobacteria > Steroidobacterales > Steroidobacteraceae > RPQJ01. The sequence goes on from CAVUSC010000029.1 coordinate 103,941, forward strand.
CGGGTCTCGGCGATGTCGCCCTGCTCCGTCGCAGTGCCGTGCCCGTTCACGTAGCCGATCGCCGCCGGCTCGATGCCTGCGGAACCTAACGCCAGCTCCATCACGATTCGCATCGTCTCCTCCTCAGGACGCGTTACATGCGATCCATCCGAGTTGGTGGCGAAGCCGACGACTTCGGCGTAGACGCGCGCGCCACGTGCGCGCGCATGCGTCAACTCCTCGAGCACCAACATACCGCCGCCCTCGCCGACTACGAGCCCGTCTCGATCGCGGTCGTACGGACGCGGAGTCGAACTCGGCTCATCATTGCGTCGACTCGTGGCGTAAAGCATGTCGAAGGCCATCGCCTCGCTGGCACAGAGCTCTTCTGCACCGCCACCCAGCATGACGTCCTGGTACCCGTGCTTGATCGCCTCATAGGCAAAGCCGACGCCCTGGCTGCCCGAGGTGCACGCGGTGGAGGTCGAGATGATCCTTCCGCGCAATCCAAAGAAGATGCCGACATTGGCGCCAGTCGTGTGCGGCATCATGCGCACATATGAGTTGGCGTTTAGATTCGGGGCGTCGCCGGTGAGCAACATCTGCGCAAAATCGCTGATATCCGGCGTGCTGCCGATGGATGAACCGCAAGCTACACCCATCCGCCCCGAGCGCACCACTGGGTTATCCAGCAGTCCCGCATCGGTCAGAGCGAGTTCGGCCGCACGTACGGCGAATTGCGAAACACGACCCATGCTGCGCAACTGCTTGCGATTCCAGTGAGCCGGAGGCTCAAAATCCACAACGGGGACCGCTAGTCGCGTGCCGAGATCGGTGTACTTGTCCCATGCCGGCATCCGGCGTGCTGCGTTCCTGCAATGGCGCAGGCCCGCCTCGATCGTCGGCCAGTCGGAGCCGAGGGCGCAGATGCCAGACATTCCCGTGACGACGACCCGGCGCATCAGCAGAGTCCGCCATTCACCGCGATGACCTGGCGCGTCACGTACGACGCACCCGGCGAGATCAGGAAGGAGACGACCGCAGCCACCTCTTCGGTGGTGCCAATGCGCTGCGCCGGGATGGCCTTTAGAATTTCTTCGATCGGCGCGTGTTCATCGACCAGATCGGTCTCGATCAGCCCGGGCGCCACGCAGTTAACGGTGATCGCACGCTTCGCGAGCTCTACGGCGAGGGCCTTGGTCGCCCCGATGACGCCGGCCTTTGCCGCGCTGTAGTTAACCTGACCGCGGTTGCCGATCAGTCCCGACACCGAAGAGAGCGTGACGATTCGCCCCGGCGCACGGCGTCGCACCATGGGCATGATGAGCGGCTGAAGCACGTTGTAGAACGCATCGAGATTGGTCCGGATCACCGAATCCCACGCTTCTTCACTCATCGCCGGAAAGGCCGCGTCGTGGGCAATGCCCGCGTTGCAAACGACGGCGTAATACGTGCCATGCTCGGCAATGTCGGCCATAAGGACTTCGGCGCAACGCTTGCGGTCGGCCACGTCGAACTGCACGCAGCGCGCGGAGCGACCCGCGCCACGTATCTCGCCGACGACGGCCTCGGCCTCTGCGAGACGTGAGCGACAGTGCACGACGATGTCGTACCCATCGCGGGCCAGGCGCAATGCAATCGCGCGACCGATGCCACGACTGGAGCCTGTAACTAACACCGATCCGCCATCAGTCATCGCGCTCGGACTCTCCCGCCAGGAACGAACCGTCCAGTGGCTGAAAAACGGTCAAGGTACCCGATGCGACGCACTCTCCGGTACGGCTTATCCTACAGTCGAAGACGGCCCGACCGTCGTCTTCTCGCAATGACTCGACCACTTCAACATCCAGGCTCTCGCCAACCAGGAATTCCTGCTGGACGGCCTGATACGAACGGACGCCCAGCAGCAGTCCGATAGCTGCGGGGCGACCGCTATCACGCAGTGACCGGTAGCCCGACAAGGCTGCAACAGCCTGGGCCATGATCTCGGGCCCGACCCAACACGGCAAATTACCCGATGCGTCACTGAACGACGTGCCGGGCCGTACAACCAAGCGGACCTCCAGCCGGCTTTCTTCGACGCGTCGAACTTCATCCAGCAACATCGCCTCGCCGGAGTGGTGGAGCAACTTGGACAGCAAAGGCATCGGCGTCGACATCAACCCGCCGCTCGGGAAAGGGCAGTGCTCACACATGAGCGAAAATCAGGTGGGGTGGTGAACTGCAATTCACTGGTCCGGGCGTTGACGGCGACCTGAACTGTTCGTCCGCGCACGATGCGCGCAGCATCCTCCGCACGGGTGATTAAATAGTTCAACGTCAGGCGGCTTTCCCACTCGATGAGAGAGGCGCGCACGCGCAGGACGCTGCCAAAGCGAGCAGGATTCAGGTACCTCGTCTGCAGTTCAACGATCGGCCAGACGAAGCCAGATTCAAGCATTCGGTCAAGGCCGTAACCGATCTCATTCATGAATGCCCACCGGGCATTCTCCAGATAGCGCAGGTAGTGGCCATGCCATACGACACCAGCCATGTCGACGTCGTGGAATCGCACCTCGAGCTCGATGTCAGTAAACAGAGCACCCTGCGCTCTCAAGTAGTCACCCCGGAAGTGGTGCCGAACGCCAGACGAAGCCGTCTCGCAATCAGCCTTGGTGCGCGCAGCAGCATGCCGAAGAATAATTGCGTATGCATCAGTGTAATCAGCCAATTGTCCCGCACCATTCGGAAGTGTGAAACGCCATCGCGCGGATAGCCGACGCGGGTCGGTAGCCAGCGCATGGCCACTCCGCTCCAGTGCAGTCGCACAAGCACCTCGATGTCAAAGTCCATGCGGCCACCGGGACGCTCGTTCTCAATGACCGGCAGCACCTTGGACAGTGGATAGACGCGAAGGCCGCACATCGAATCGTGAATGTCGAATGACAAAGTATTGATCCAGACCATGACGTGCGTCAGGTACCGCAGGTACAGGCGATAGCGAGGAATGGACGAGTCGAATACAGGGTCGCCGCAGATGAGTGCGGTCGGCTCGGCACATGCTGCCGCCACAAACCGCGGGATATCGGTGGAATCGTGCTGGCCATCCGCATCGATTTGCAGGACGTGCGTGTAGCCCGCCTCCGCGGCGAATGCCAGTCCCGCCATTACCGCAGCCCCTTTGCCTTGATTCTGAGGCAGGCGCAGCAGGCGCACCTCCCGGTCGGCATCGGCCATGCTCCGGCACACGGCTGCACACGCAGGCTCCGACCCGTCGTCCACCAACAGGACAGGCAACGCGTGGCAGCGCAGCCCGGCGATTGTCCCGGTGATGGCATGCGCGTGGTTGTACACGGGGACCACCACGCAAAGGTTAAACATGGCCACCCTCGAACTGGAGGCGGCCGCTCGTTACGACCCTCTGATTTCTTCGATAAGTGAACTGCAGCTGCCCTGCCTGCGCAGCGGGCGCGAGTTGAACGTCAAGAGACATCCCGGGCTGGACGATGCGACAGAACTTCGCGGCGCTGATGCCGACAAGGCGTGACGAAACGATTTCATGAGCGAGGGCCAGTTCGATTGCCCAGCCCACTTGCGTCACGCCAGGCACAATCGGAATGCCGCGAAAATGACCCTCGAAGACAGGGAGGTCGAACGGCACGCGCAGGAGACATTCCAGCGTCCGTGAATCGGCATCGACCACGAGATTCGACACGATCGGCATACCCGACTGGCGGAACAGAACGTGACTGGATTCCTGGCCCGGATCCGGCAATTTTTCAGCCAGGAACCATCCGAAGTGCGCCTCGCTTGCAGTGCCCCTTTGCCCGAGATATCGCTCCCATTCGGCGACGATGTGGACCTTACCGTGGCGGCGCAGGACGCGCTCACACGACGCGCTTGGGACGACTAGAATATTCATTGGTCCAGTGCCAGTCGGAACGTCAGCTCCATTTTCCGGCAGATACACCCGCGCGTCTGTCACCCATGGGTGGGTTCTCAACCGGACCGCTAGACTTTCAGATCGAAGGCCGGCTTCCGGGCGGGATTCGAGAACTCGGCTCACGCCTTTACGAGAGCATGTACTGCGTCGGCGAGGTCACCCACAGTCCGCACCGACCTGAAGTCGTCCGCTGAAATTTTATGGCCTGTCTGGCGTCGCAGCCGGTCCAACAAGTCGACTGCATCGATGCTGTCGATCTCCAGATCCTCGTTGAGCCTGGTTTCGAGCGTCACCCGCGCCGGTTCGATTTCGAACAGTTCGACCAACGCCTCCTTGATCTGCTCCAGGACTTCGTCTCGTGTCTGCATGCCACTCCCTCGCACACTCAATCGACCGCGTCGGTGACAGCATCAATGGCTGCTGCACGCTCCCCCTGTTTATCACCCTTCATTATAGACATTGGCAAGACCCAACTCAGCCTCGTAATGCGCTACTAGCCAGGCATTCAACTGTCGCGATGCCCGTGGCGGCGGCATGTCTCGATACTTCGCCAGGTCGATGTCCTCGCCGACCCTGAGCGACAGATGGGGACGGCGCCGGGGCACGCGATACCAAGGCTGAGACTTGTCCAACAACGGCTGGTCGACGCTTATGTAAACCGGCGTCAGTACGGTAGCCGCCTGGACCGCGACGCTGGCCGCGCCACGGTGAAAGTGGCGTGGTTGCCTTGGTCGCGTCCGTGTTCCCTCGGGGAACATGATCAGGCTGTCTCCCGACCTGAGCGCCAGAATCGCCTGCTCAATCATGATATGAGTCGGGGAATTGCGGATGTAACCGGCCGCCTGCACCACCCATCGGGTGAATGGATTACTGAATATGGCGGCCTTCACGACACAAGCAGGGGCAGGCGTAAACGCTACGATGAACACCACGTCGACCAGTGTCGGGTGATTGGCGATGATCAGTTGTCCGGACCGACCGAGGCGTTCGGTGCCGATGAACTCATAACTCACGCCACCCAGGACAGCCATGGTGTCCACGAACAAGCGAAAGGCGCGCTGGACGAGGGCTCGCGTACTGGCACGGCGTCGCCCATGCCCTCCCGGCAGGAACAGCGTCGAAAGCAGCACGAAAAGACCTAAAATGAGCCCACTCAGACCGAACAGGACAAAGCAGGTCCCGGTGACGAAGATTCGCCAAAGGTACGTCTGCCGCCCTTCCATGCTGTCAGCTGCCCCCTCGCGCACCAACTGATGTTGCGACTCCCGTCGTCGCGACTGCGGGCCGTCTGGCTTGGCACCCCCGATGCCGCGACGCGCTTCGATCCGTCGCGACTCGACAGCAATGCGCTTGCTGAGTGGGCAGCCCTGCGTACAAGCCGTCGCCGCCTGGACTATGCATCCAGCCGCGCCTTGATGGCGGCAATTCCGGTCACACCTTGCCAGACCAGAAGCCTCTCCCACAGCCGCGGGTTTGCTGCTGTCGCCGTGGCACACGAACCAACCTCGGTCGGCGTCGACGTTGAATCCCTGGTGCCGCGTGACTTCAAAAGCATGGCGAGGCTAGCCTATTCTGCACCCGAGGCGGACTTCCTCGAGTCGCTCGAAAATCCGTCGACACTCTGCGCCAGCTTCTACGAGTTCTGGACACTGAAGGAGGCCTTTGCCAAGGCGCTGCGACTCCATCTCGCAGACGCCCTCAGGCAATGCTGCTTTATCGATGTCGCCGGCCAGCGGCGTGCCGAGATTCCCACGGCGCAACAATGGAAAGCAATGGTATTTGCCCCGCGCCCGACACTAAGGCTTGCAGTGGCCTGGATCGCCGCGTCGACCGATCTGCTGAACACCAATATGCACACCGCCGAATGGCCCGAACAACGGACGCAGCCCTGGACTCCGGTCCTCGACATCAGCAGCAATGACGCCCCTTGCGTACGCTCCAGGTAACCGTCACCGTTCCGCGCCATGACAATGCCTGACACCGCGACATCCGGACGCGGCACCGCCACGACCGTGACAGTGCTGGGGCTCGCCTACCCCCTGGCTGCGCACGCCGCAATCCTCACCATGAACCCGACGCTGATCGCTGCCAGTATCGCTCTGCTCGTCCTGATCATCCTGCTGCCCGGACTTCGGCGACGACGCGTGGTCGCCTGGGCGCTCCTGGTCGCCGCCGGTGTCGGTCTGTCTGCGATCGCCGGGCGTGAGCAGACCCTGCTCCTGCTCTTCCTGCCTCCGATACTCATCAACGGCTTCATGGCATGGGTCTTTGGTCACACCCTTCGACCGGGGCAGCTGCCGCTGATCGAACGCATCATTCGGATCCTGCATGGCAATGCCGCCGGTGTGGACAGCGATATTGCCGCCTACGCTCGTCGTCTTACGCTAGCCTGGACAAGCCTGTTCATCGCACTGGCGGCCGCCAATCTCGCTCTCGCCGCGCTGGCCCGGCCAGGAGGCATCTTGCTGGCCTTCGGACTCAATTTGCCCGTCACAGTCTCTCTCGACACATGGTCGCTATTCGCAAATGTGCTGAACTACCTTATCGTCGGAGCGTTCTTCGTCATTGAATACTGGTTTCGACGGCAGCGCTTCCCCCAACAAACGTACCGCGGCTTTTTTGATTTCATCCGCCGGCTGGCCAGCGTGAGCGAGGTCTTTCGACCAGCCAGCGCCGGGGCGAGTCAGAGTTCAGGAACCGATCCGGACAACGCCTAGGCACACCCGACGACTCTGAAGATGCGCATCGCCTTCATCTCCGCCAACCGCGAAAAACTGCCGGACGCCGTGATCCCGCTCGGCATCCTGTCGGTCATGGCCGCCACGCCCTCGCCGCATGAAAAGCTGTTCTGGGATCTCTGCTTCGAGCCGGAACCCATGGAGACTGTCGCGCGCAATCTGCGCGAATCGCAACCCGACATCGTCGCGATCGGACTGCGCAACCTGCAGAACATGGACTACACGAACATCACGGCGAACCTCGATGCGTACCGCATCCTGATCCGGACCGTGCGTGAGAACTCACCGGCCCTGGTCGTGCTCGGGGGTGGGGGCTTTTCCGTGATGCCGCAGCGACTGATGGAAGACTTTGGCGCCGACTACGGCATCGCCGGCGAAGGCGAGTTTGCATTTCCCCGGCTGCTCGACGAACTCGCCAAGCCGGAACCGGCGCTCGCTGGCGTCGAGGGCCTGTACTACCGTGTCGACGGCCAGGTCCGATTCACCGGTCACTCCGGCAGCTTTCTCGTGCTGGACGACCTGCCCCGTCCGGATCGCAGCGTCCTGGCCGAGCGCTACTACTCCGACTATGGGATCGAATCCCTGCAGACGAAGCGTGGCTGCCCGCTCCACTGCACCTACTGCACCTACCCGCTGATCGAAGGACCCAAAGGCCGCCTGCGCGATCCGGGCAAAGTGGCCGATGAGTTCATGGAGCTCTGCTCGCGCACCGGTGTCGAGCACCTCTTCATCGTGGACAGCGTCTTCAACCTGCCGATCCGGCACGCCAAGGCCATCTGCCGCGAGCTCGAGACCCGAGGCAACCGCACCCCCTGGACGAGCTACGTCAACCCGGTGGCATTTGACGACGAGCTGGCGGAGCTAATGGTTCGCGCCGGGGCCGTAGGCATGGAGATCGGGTCAGACAGTGGCTGCGACGACATCCTGGACCGGCTCCGCAAGGGCTTTCACACGGACAAGATCACGCGCCTGGCGCGCATCTCGCAGGCGCACGGCCTGAAGGATTGCCATTCTTTCATCCTGGGCACAACCGGCGAGACGCTGGATCATGTCGAGCGCACGCTCGATTTCGTGACTGGGCTCGATCCCTTTGCCGCAATCATGCTGGTCTGGGTGGAGGACAGCGAAGTCCTCGATTCACGGACCGAACTCGAGCGACGCCGCTTCCGCGACGCGGTCTACGAGCGAGTCCGCGAGCGCGCCCTGCAACAACCACGCTGGGTCGTGCCACGCCTGGGGTTGCGCTTCGACCCGAGGACATTTGACGTGCTGCGAAAATACGGCATGCGCGGCCCGTTGTGGCAGCACCTCGATCGGCTGGCATTCCACTGAACCCGCTGCCGACACGCGATCAGTCGTCCGCCTCGACCATTCTGGACGATTCCTTGAGGACCCAGGCGAAGGCGACGCCAGCGGCAAAATAGTTTTCCTGCCTGACCAACGGACTGTCGGCGAAGACGGCGCCATTGAGGCTGTCCCAGCGCACGAAAGCGCCCAGCCAGTATTTCGGGTAGCGCTTCGACATCGACACCAGGAACTGACTGCCCGCATAGCCCCCCTCGGCATCGAAGGCCGGACGGTCGGCAGTGGCGAATTGCGGCGCCACCGAATAAAAATAGTCGTGGCTGCGTTCCGAGCCGTAGATCGGTCCGGCAAGCAACCCAAGGTTCCAGCCGGCAATGCCCGCAAAGTCGCTGACGTCGAGGACCACGCGCGGCGAGAACTCCCAGCCGACGTAGTCCATCCCCCCCATCACCGTGACGGCGGCGCGTGCCGGCAGGCGCAGGTCGAGCGTGTAACGCCGGTCCGGGCTGCGCCACAACGTGAGGTCCAGCGAGGGGCCGAGTTCCACCGTCGGCTGCAGGTCCGGCATGCCCTCGCGGGCGCGGTTTTCGTCGCTGCTAACGGGCACCGACGCACCTGAGACTGACGTTGAGATCGACGCGGTCACTGTCGAAGAAGGACCCGCGAATGCCGTCCTTGTCCGCCTTCAGGAACGTGCCGCGATAGACGACGAAGGGAAAGGGTATGGCGAAGAAGCGGGATTCGTCCGCACCGCGGTAGTCAGGAAAATGCAGCGCACTCATGCCGGCGCCCAGTTCCCACAAGGGCTTCTCCACTGCAAGAGCCTGGCCTGCGGCAAGGCCAGCGAGCAGCAGCATGGCGATTGAACTCAGGCGACGCTGCGCAGACATGACATGCTCGGTTCTGGTAGAAACAGCCCGGACCGGCCGACCTGCTTTGAAACTACTCCAACTCCCGCAGTTGCGGGAGGTAAAGTTGGGATGAAATCGATGAAGCCGCGACGATGGAGCGACACAGAGCTCATCGATGCGAACCGCGAGTTCTACGACTCGCTGTGGTCCGACGCCCGCCTGATCGGGCCAGAGTCTTTCAACACCTGGCCACTGGTGTGCTCCCTTGTCTCTAGTTCGCTACGCTCGCTGGAGGTCGCGCCGGGACTCCGGCCGCGACTGCCGCTTGCGGGCACGCTGCTCGTGGACATGAGCGTGCCCGCTGTAACGAAGCTGCGGGCTTATGGAGCGAGTGCCATGGTTGGCCTTGTGTCGTCGCTCCCGCTTCGCGACAACGCCTTCGATCTCGTCTGCGCGTTCGACGTGGTGGTCGGCGACGACATGGACCTCAAGCCGCTACCCCGAACAGCGCCCCCACGCCAGCGGTCAACGCCATGGCCAGGGCACCCCAGAAAGTGACGCGTGTGACGGACGCAGCCATGGGCGCACCCCCGGCTTGAGCCGCCAAGGCTCCCAACAGCGCCAGAAACAGCAGCGAGCTGCCCGCCACACCCCACATGAGTGCGGTCACCGGGATCACCAGCACCATCAGCAGAGGTAACGCAGCACCCACCGCAAATGTGCCCGCCGAAGCCAGCGCGGCTTGCGCTGGGCGTGCGGCCAATGTGTCGGAAATGCCGAGCTCGTCACGTCCGTGTGCGCCAAGTGCATCATGGTGCATCAATTGCGCGGCAACCCTCGCGGCCAGCGTCGCATCCAGCCCGCGCTTGACGTAAATGCCCGCAAGTTCCGCGAGCTCCTGCTCGGGACTCGCAGCCAGCTCCTTGCTCTCCCTGGCCAGGTCTGCGCGCTCGGTGTCGGCTTGCGAACTGACCGACACATACTCGCCCGCGGCCATCGACATGGCGCCAGCGACCAGGCCAGCCACACCCGCAACCAGTATGTTCTGCGAACTTGCGCCTGCCGCCGCGACGCCGAGAACCAGGCTGGCGGTGGAAACGATACCGTCGTTCGCGCCAAGCACGGCAGCACGGAGCCAGCCCGTACGATGGGTTTTGTGCTTTTCCGGGTGTTTCATGCAGTGCACGGATGCTGGAGACTGCATTGCGACGCATGCCCCTTGGTCGCACCGCAGGCGGCCAACGCGAATCCAATGTCGTGCGACCGCGGCATTCGCGCGCCTGCAGGCGTCAGGCCAGCTTCCTGAAGTCTTCCTTCAAATCTTCGTAGAGGACCTTCTTGTCGGCGACGCTCTTCTCGACCAGGCCCTTGCGTTGCATGGCCTTGTTGCCGATGAGCTTGCCGGTCGCTTCCCTGATTCGCCCTTGCACGGCTTTTACCCGGCCTTTGATCTGCTTCTTGTTCATGACATTCCCTCCCCTGCAGGCGCCGCCCGACGTCGGTGCGGCGCCAAGACAGGCTGCTGCCGCAGCTACTGCGGCGCTGAATCACCCATCATTCATGCGTCGCAAGCTTCTTGATGTCTTCCTTCAGGTCGGCACGGGCCGCCTCGTGTTTGCCGGCCAGCTTTTCAGCCTTGCCCTTCTCTTCCAGGCGTTCGTTGCCGACGAGCTTGCCGGCGACTTCCTTGATCTTGCCTTCCGCTTCTTTCACGTGGCCTTTGACATGTGTAGTGCTCATGATGATCCCTCGATGGTGTCTTGAAAGAATTCCGCGACCGGTCGAACTGCGCGTCTGACCGTCATGCACAGGTTAGGCGCATGACCGCAGGGAATCTGTCCGCCAGCGCACGGACATGATTCCAAGTGCTTGATTCCTGCAAATGGAGTGCGCACGAAAGCGCGGCGGCATGCGATCTAGACGCGTTCTCTTGCCAGTTCGTAGAAGAGCGTGCCGTCGTAGAACGACTTCATCCGGGCGGCGCTCAACGCGGGCACCGTATGGTCGCCCTCGACGGCGTGGGTGTCGGCCGCAATCATCAGCAACAGTTGCCACTCCGCAATCGCCGCCACGTAGCCCGCGAGCGTCTCGCGGTTCGACTTGATCATCCTCATGAGCTCGGTCGCCGTGAACGCCTTGTCGCCATTGCGATCCACCGTCGAATGCGCGCCGAAGACCTTGTCGAAGCGCCTGGCGTTGAACCGGCCCCGCCTGTCCAGGATGCCGGTGTCACTGTCGTGCTTGCCCTTCTGGGCGCTTTCGATGTCGACGTTCATGGCCAGCAGCGAGCCCCGCGTCTGCAGGCTCAAGGCCGCGACGATGGCGAGCGCGAAAGCTTCGGCCACGCCAATCGGCAGGCCCAGGGCCTTGAGCCCGCGCGTGCACTCTGCGAGGTCGACGCCGCGGTCGCCGTTGTCATCGAAGAACGACAAGTGCCGCTGCAGCGTCGTGTCGGAGGCGCGGCTGCGCGCCATCAGTGTGCGAGGCAATGCATTGGCCACAGCACCTGTTGGCTTGCGCCGGGTCGTCGGGGCCTTCGTCCGCCTTGGGACTGCCCTCGCAAGCGTCACGACGGCTCCGATATCTTCGCCAATGCTTCGGCAGCTGGCCGGATCTCGGAACTGTCGACCGCGAAGTCGCCGAGCGCAACGATGCCAACCAGGCGCTTGTCTCGATTCACGACAGGCAAACGGCGGACTTGCCGCTCGCTCATGATCTTCGCCGCGCCTTCGACGGTGTCGTCTTCGTAGGCCCAGCAGATTCCTGTGGACATGATTTCGCGCACTTTCGTGCCGGGGCCCTTGCCCTCGGCCACGGCCCGGATCGCAATGTCACGATCCGAGATTGCGCCAATCATGCGGTCGTTTTCGCCGACGGGCAGCATCCCGAAGTCGCCGTCACGCATTATCCGTGCGGCCTCGTCGATGGTCGTGTCCGGACTGACGACCTTGACGTCCCTGCTCATCAGGTCCTTGAGTTGTTGCTGGTGCATCCCGGTCTCCTTTGATCACAAATGGTGCGCGAGCCGACATTGAGCCGACTCAGTTGTTGCATTGGAATTGCAGCACTTGCAGGAGTGCCGGTCGGTGCGCTGGCGTACCGTTGGCCGCTGGATTGCACCCGGCCGATTGCCGGAGCAGCCGTGCGGCGGGCGGTCAATCTCGGCGAAAAAGCCTGTGACGCCTCGCAGCGCGTTTACAGGGAGGCGACCCGGCTGTGCGACTCCAGCCAGGTCCGGACCCGCTTGGCATCCGCAATGCGGGTGTACTTGCCATGGGAATTTAGCAGGACCATCACCACCGGCCGTCCATCAATGACGGCCTGCATCACGAGACAGCGCCCGGCTTCGGAGATGTAGCCGGTCTTCTGCACGTCGACCTGCCACGCCGGATTGGCGACCAGCAGGTTGGTGTTACGGAACTCAAGTGGCCGTCGGTTGACGCTAACGATGTGGCTGGCCGAGGTCGAGTAATCGCGGATCGTGTGATTTTCCGCGGCCGCCAGCACCAGCTTCGCCAGGTCGACGGGGCTCGCCACGTTGCCGCTGGACAGACCCGTGGGTTCGACGAAGTGCGCCGAAGTCATGCCGAGCGCAATGGCCTTCTTGTTCATGGCCTGCACGCACGCGCGCAGGCCGCCAGGATACGAACGGCACAGCGCATACGCGGCGCGGTTCTCCGACGACATCAACGCCAGGTGCAGCAGGTCCCGCCGGCTCAGCCTGTACCCGGCGGCGAGGCGTGACCCGTTGCCGGCTGTGCCACGCACATCGTCGGCATTGATGGTGACTGCCTGGTCCATCGACTGGCCGGCCTCGAGCACGACCAGGGCCGTCATCAGCTTGGTGATCGAGGCAATCGGAACGGCCGTGCGTTCATTGCGCGCCGCAAGCACCGCCGAGTCCGACTCGTCGAGGATGAAGTACGCGTGCGAGCGCACGTCGGGGATCGTTTGGACCCGCACGGCGCCTTGCGGGGCAGCCGCGGCGGCGCCAGGTACCCATGCGTTCAGCAGGAAGCCTGCCAACGTCATCCAACCCATCGTCCTGCGCCATTGCTGCATGTCGTCGCTCGCTCCCATCCGCATCCCGTTGCATCGGGCTGCTCGCGAATCGCGTGGGCCCGTGTCGAGAACGGACAAGAGCCTGCCACAGTCCACGTCGAAATAGTCAAGCCAGTTCACAGAAATCCTGCGTCGTTGCAGGTCGGCCCGACCCGTGAACTGCGTCACAAGTGCGGCTGACGTTTTCGTACGGCGGTCACAGACCATCCATGACTGCCTCAGGCTAGATGCATCGAATCAAATGCACTGCCGACTGCGGGAGAGGCAAGCAGAACAATGTCGCCAGGGCGGCCTTCTAACGATGGGGTAAAGAAGCGCGAGCGGTTCAGTTCCGGCTGGACCGGGGCCGTTGCCGTGGGGCTACTGGCCTACATCGGCATCGCCATCGCGTTGATCCTGGTGGACACGAGCAACCGGCCGTGGCTCGACGTCTTCAACCTGTACTCCGATTCGTGGGCGAGTGTCGCCGTGGCCGTCTTGACCGGCGCTGCCGCGCGAGGCTCGTCCAATCCAGCCGCGCAACGCACCTGGTGGCTGCTGACCGCTGCGCTGGGCGTGTACAGCATCGGCAACCTGCTGCACTCGACGTACTGGCTGTACGGGGTCGACCCGTTCCCGTCGCTCGGCGACGTATTCTTCCTCGGCTTTTACCCGCTGGTCTTCGCCGCGATGCTCACCGTGATCCGCACGGCCGCCGTGCGCGTGCAATGGCTGCGGCTCGCGCTTGACACCGCAATCCTCATGCTGGGCTTCGGCGCGTTCTTCTGGTTCTTCGTGATCGCGCCGACCGCCGACGCCCAGCGCGACCCGAACGCACTCAAGTACGTGCTGGCGCAGGTCTACATTGCGCTCAACTGCATGATGCTGCTGACCTGCGGCGTGCTGCTGATGCATTCCGGCGCTTCGCCCATCCGCCGCCGCGCACTGATGCTGATCACGCTCGGCTTCTCGTCGATGTCGCTGGCGGACATCGTCTGGGCCATGTCGAAAGTGGACGGCAGCTACATCCCAGGCAGCGTTTCGGACGTGATCTACCTGTCGTGCTACATCTGGCTCGCGGCGGCAGCGCGCGAGCAGCTGCGAGGCAGTGCCGGCGCGCGCCGGCCCCCGCACCCCGTCGGCGTCGTCCTGATCGAGGGCATGCCCTACATCGCGATGATGATGTCGTTCCTGGTCCTGGTGTATGTCGAGAGCAGCACCGCCGCGAGTCCGGTGAACGCGATGACGGTCATCATCTTCGTGCTGACCTCGCTAGTCATGGTGCGCCAGGGCGTGTTGTCGCGCGACGATGCGCGCTTGCGCGAGCTGCGGGCCGCCGGCATCGTCGAGGCGCGTTATGCCTCGCTGATCAAGCACGCCTCCGACGTGATCATGATCACCAATGCCGAAGGCATCCTGCAGTTTGCCTCGCCGGCGGCCGAACGCACCTTTGCCACACACCCCGACGAAATGGTAGGCCGCAACCTGCTCGATCGCTGGATCGACGGGGACAATGAGCGGCTCGCCGGCTTCCTCGCCGAAGTGGCTACGACGCGGGGCCGCGTGGTGGGACCGATCGAACTGGTCGTCGAGACCGGCGAACGTCGCAGCACCCTGGAGTGCGTCGGCAGCAACCTGATGGACGATCCGGCCATTGCCGGACTGGCGTTGAATTTCCGCGACGTCAGCGAGCGCAAGGCGCTGGAAGAGCAACTGCGCAAGCTCGCCTTCCACGATCCCCTGACGCTGCTCGCCAACCGCAGCCTGTTCTGGAACCGGGTCGAGCATGCGCTGACGCTGGCACAGCGGTCGCAGCAGCAAGTGGCGGTGATGTTCCTCGACCTGGACAACTTCAAGAACGTCAACGACTCGCTCGGACACGACGCCGGCGACCGCCTGCTGCAGGCAGCGGCACAGCGCCTGGTCAAGTCGACCCGCCCTTCCGACACCGTGGCACGGCTCGGCGGCGACGAGTTCGCGATCCTGCTCGAGGGGATCCGCAGCGAATCGGACGTCGAGCGCATCGCCGTCCCGATCACCGCGGCCTTCAATCGACCACTGCTGGTTGACGGCCGGGAAACCGACGCCACGGCCAGCATCGGCGCGGCGTGCTCGCAGCCCGGCGACGACGCCGAGCAATTGCTGCGCAAGGCCGACATCGCCATGTACAACGCAAAGGCTGCGGGCAAGGCTCGCTGCGTGTTGTTCCAGCCGCACATGCAGGAACAGCTGCACGACCGCCTGCGCCTGGAGCAGGACATCGACCTCGCCTTCCTGCACAACGAGTTCTTCGTCGAATTCCAGCCGGTCGTCGACCTGACCAGTCGCGAACTGCTGGGCGTCGAGGCGCTGGTTCGGTGGCAGCATCCGCAGCGTGGCGTGGTGATGCCGGGTGACTTCATTTCGATCGCCGAGGAGTCCGGCCGGATCGTCGAACTGGGTCGTCGCGTCCTGGTCGACGCGTGCACGCAGATCCACAACTGGAGCAATTCCGTCGAGGCCGGCACGGGCCTGCGCGTAGCGGTCAATATTTCGGGCCGCCACCTGCAGCAGGGCGACCTGGTTGCCGACGTGCGGCATGCGCTCGAGGTCTCGGGTCTCGATCCCGGCAACCTGGTGATCGAGCTGACCGAGAGCACGATCATGCAGAACACCGAGGTCAACCTGGAACGCTTCCGGGAACTGAAGGCGCTCGGCGTGCGCCTCGCGATCGACGACTTCGGCATGGGTTACTCGTCGCTCTCCTACCTGCACCGGTTCCCGATCGACATCCTGAAGATCGATCGCGCGTTCGTGAGCCGGCTGACCGAGCACGACGGCGGACCCGAACTGGCCCGCGCCGTCGTGATGCTCGCGACGACGCTCGGCCTCGAGACCGTCGCCGAGGGGATCGAGAACGAAAACCAGGTGACGACCCTGCTCGACCTCGGCTGCGTTGCAGGACAGGGCTTCCTGTTCGCCAGTTCGAGCCTGCTCGATGTCGTCGCACAGACTCCTTTCATGTCACGCCGCGCCGGGCTCCGGGCGGCCGAGCGCGCCGCCCACGGTGAACTTACCGCGACCGGCCGCTACCGCGTGGTCGAGCACTGGCCGCGTTCGGCAGCGGGCTGAGTTGCTCGCCGATCCCTGCCCGTTCGGGCCGGGTTCCCCGACGCTTACTTGCGATAGACAGGATAGAGGCCGTAGCGCTCGTCCCAGGAGGGATGGCGACGATAGAAGAACTCGAGCCGCGCATCCGGGCTGGCCGCAAAAGCAGCGTCCTCGCGCAAACGCCGTTCGAACTCCAGCTTGAGCTTCGCGTCATCTGACAGCATCTGCCTCGCGACGCCTTCGGTAACGTAGTTCTCCATGTATTCCTTGCGTTCGAAGGCCGCGTTGAAGTAGCCCCAGGCGACGAAAGAATCGGGCGCCTGCGGCTCCAGCAGCGACATCACCAGCCGCGCTTTCGGCTGCGAGATCGGCACGAACAGCGCGCCCGCGCCGACGTCCCGTTGTTCGTCCCGCCACGCGCCTTCAACCGTCGTGACCGGTCTTCCCTCGAAGGTTTCGGCCGCTACAGCCGCTTTGTCCACGCGGAAAGTCTGCACGGCGCGGGCCGGCTGCGGAGCGGTCACGCGCTGAAACTCGATGCCGTGCAGGGCCAGTTTTTCTGACATCCAGTCGGCGTGCGCACTCGTCACGACATAGCCGGTGGCCGGTGCGGTCACAGTCAGCGCAGGCTGCACCTCGTACTTGAACGGCAGCCGCCAGACAGTGGGCCTGGTGGAGTCGTAGCGTATCCATGTCTGGCCCGAAACCGCGGACACCTCACGCGTGTACTCGTAGCCGCGCAGATCGACGGTCTGCACGGCGTCCGTGTTCTTGAAGCTCAGTGGCACCGGCTTGCCACCGAGCAGGCCCGCACGCTCATCCGCCGCGTGGGCCGCCTCGAGCCACGTCCCTCCATCGCGCGCAGCAAGTTCGACCATGGCGAGAATGGTCTCTCGCGTGGCGGCGACGCGTCGCGGATACTCCTGCCACGAGTGCGTCTCGACCAGGGCGCCGAAGCGATTGCGGGTGGCCCAATAGCTGAGGCTGAAGCGGGGTGAACGAACGTCCGCGGCCAGGCCGGATGCCGGATCGTCGGCACCCACGAACTCCGGATAGAACGGCAGCGCGTGGAAGCCCTTGCGCTGCAGCCGGGCCAGCACTTCGTCGCGCAGCGCGTGGCCCGTGCGACCCAAATCGAGATCCCAACCCTGGCCGGGCTCGACCTCGACCGACAGGTCCTCACGCAGCTCTGCGCCGTCCGTGACGTGCAAGTCCGTGTACAGGATGGGATCCCATTCGTTCAGGAGTGCGAGCATGGCGCGCATCTCCGGTGCAGCGGCCTTGGTGTAGTCGCGGTTGAGGTTCAGGTTCTGCGCCGTCGCACGCCAACCCATCGCCTCCGGACCGCGCTGGTTGGGTCGGTTCCATGCACCAAACCTCTCGTGTCCGTCGACGTTGAACACGGGCACGAACAGCACCGTCGTCCGCAACAGCACCCCGCGGCTCTCCCTCCCTTCGAGCAGGTCCCGCAGCGCGATGAAGCCCGCGTCCTTGCCGTCGATCTCGCCCGCATGGATGCCGCCCTGGAAAAGGACCACCGGCCGCTGCCGCGCTCGCGCAGACTCGGCGTCGAGCACCCCATCGTCCGACACGGCGAGGGCGAGCATCGGCCGGTTCTCGGGCGTGCGGCCGAACTCGAAGCAACGTGCATGGTCGGGCCAGCGTGCGGCGAAGGCCGCGCACAACCGTTCCACTTCGTCGTAACGGCCGGTACGTTTGAATCCGGATTGCTCGGCAACGGTAGTGAGTTCGTCCGGGCTTGCCGCGGATGCGGTTGGCGGGGCAGCAGCGACGAGTGCGACCAGGCCGACGAGCAGCCGCAGAGGATGGGTATGGTTCATGCGGCGGAGAATAACCCGGCCATGGCTGCACGGCTGTCGGCATCGATCATCGGCGGCGTCTATCTGTCTGATAGAAACAACCGAATTTCACGACAGCTCGAACGACGGGATAGTACGTGCTGCAACCACATTTTTTTACTCGCACATGGGGAGTGCTTCTGTATGCGCAAGAAAGCGTTGAACTCTGCTGCCGCTGTGGCCGCAATCGCCTTGGCGGGAACCCTGTCACCGGTCGGGATTTCGGCCGCCGCCGAGACAGCGGGCAGGCCGATGTCGAACAGGGACTGGTGGCCGCAACAGCTGGACCTCAAGCCACTGCGCCAGCATTCACCGAAGTCCAATCCGATGGGCGACGATTTCAACTATGCCGAGGAATTCAGCAAGCTCGACCTGAATGCCGTCAAGGCGGACATCAAGGCGCTGATGACCACCTCACAGTCGTGGTGGCCTGCGGACTATGGTCACTATGGGCCGTTCTTCATTCGCATGGCCTGGCACAGCGCAGGCACCTACCGCGTGGCTGACGGGCGCGGCGGCGCCGATGGCGGCCAACAGCGGTTCGAGCCGCTCAACAGCTGGCCCGACAACGTCAGCCTGGACAAGGCGCGGCGCCTGCTGTGGCCGATCAAGCAGAAATACGGCCGGCAGATTTCCTGGGCCGACCTGATGGTGCTGACGGGCAACGTCGCGCTTGAATCGATGGGTTTCAAGACCTTCGGCTTCGCCGGTGGGCGCGTGGATGACTGGGAAGCCGACATGGTTTACTGGGGTCCAGAGTCCAAGTTCCTCGCGGACGAGCGTTACAGTGGCAACCGCGACCTGCAGCGGCCCCTCGCCGCCGTGCAGATGGGCCTGATCTACGTCAATCCGGAGGGGCCGAACGGCAATCCGGATCCGCTCCTTGCAGCAAAAGACATCCGTGAGACGTTCGGTCGCATGGCGATGAACGACGAGGAAACCGTGGCACTGATCGCGGGCGGACATACTTTCGGCAAAGCCCATGGTGCCCACGACCCGGCCAAGTGCCTGGGTCCGGAACCCGCCGCCGCAGGCCTTGAACAGCAAGGATTCGGCTGGGAGAACAAGTGCGGCAAGGGACACGGCGCAGACACCGTGACCAGCGGCCTCGAAGGCGCCTGGGGCCCGGCGCCCACCGCGTGGTCGACGCAGTACCTCGACAACCTGTACGCCTTCGACTGGGTGCAGACGAAGAGCCCGGCCGGCGCGATTCAGTGGGTGCCGGCCAACGGCCGCGGCGCGGGCATGGTGCCGGATGCGCACGATCCGACCAAGCGCCACCAGCCGATCATGTTCACCACCGACATAGCGATCAAGATGGATCCTGAATACGCCCGCATATCGGCGCGCTTCCGCGAGAATCCCGAGGAATTCCGGCTCGCCTTCGCCAAGGCGTGGTTCAAGCTCACGCACCGCGACATGGGCCCCCGCACTCGCTACCTTGGCGCTGACGCTCCCACGGAAGTGTTGTCTTGGCAGGATCCGGTCCCGGCTGTCGATCATGAATTGGTCAATGCGCAGGACATTGCGCAGCTGAAGTCCAGGATCCTGGCCTCGGGGCTCACCGTGCCCGAACTGGTCCGAACTGCCTGGGCCTCGGCAGCGAGCTACCGTGGCACCGACATGCGCGGCGGGGCCAATGGCGCTCGCGTTCGCCTCGAGCCGCAGCGGGGCTGGGACGTCAACAGTCCGGCTGAGCTGGAGAAGGTGCTGAAGGGTCTGGAGGCCATTCAGAAGGACTTCAACCGCACGCAGGCAGGCGGCAAGAAAGTCTCGCTGGCCGACCTGATCGTGCTGGGCGGTGCCGCCGCGATCGAGCAGGCCGCGAAGCAGGCCGGGCATGTCGTGCAGGTTCCGTTCGCACCGGGTCGCACTGATGCCTCGCAGGCTCAGACGGATGTCCAGTCTTTTGCGGCGCTGGAACCAAAGGCTGACGGGTTCAGGAATTACTTCGACAAGAACAGCCGGCTTTCGCCGCCCGAGATGCTGGTCGATCGCGCAAACCTCCTGACACTGACGGTTCCGGAAATGACCGTGCTGGTCGGTGGCATGCGGGCCCTGAACGCCAATGCGGGACAGTCTGCCCACGGTGTGTTCACCAATCGGCCCGGCACCCTGAGCAACGACTTCTTCGTGAACCTGGTGGACATGTCCACGAAGTGGACGAAGTCATCGCAGTCCGAGGGCATTTACGAGGGGCTTGATCGCGAGTCGGGCAAGCGCAAGTGGACCGCAACTCCCGTCGACCTGGTGTTCGGGTCGAACTCGGAGCTGCGCGCGATCGCCGAGGTCTATGCCGCAAACGATGCGCGCGAGAAGTTCGTGCAGGACTTCGTGGCGGCGTGGACCAAGGTCATGAACCTGGATCACGTCACTCACTGACACCTTCCGCAGGAACAAGAACGGCGGCGCTCAGCGCGCCGCCGTTCGACTGCCGCGCTGACTGGACTTCAACTTCGCGCCAGTCCAGTCTGTCCGCCGTCATCTCATCCGGAACGGGAGGCGCGATGCGATTCGACAGGCACCTGATGTTCGGCTGTGCGGCGGCACTGGCACTGACTTTGGCGATGGCACCTGCCATCGCAGCATCGCCGCACCCGGGCCACGACAAGGTCGTCGCAGCCATCAAGGCCGACCAGGCCGGTGCGATCGAGCGACTGCGCGCGTGGATCGCGTTGCCGACCATTGCCAACATGGGAATCAATACGCCACAGGGCGCCGAGTACATGCGCCAGCTCGCGCTGGACGCCGGATTCCAGCAAGCGAAGGTGGTCGAGAGCGGTGGCGTGCCGGGCGTGTTTGCCACGCTCGACGCCGGCGCGAAGGACACGCTTGCCGTTTACTTCATGTACGACGTCAAGCACTTCGATCCCGCCGAATGGTCGTCGCCACCGCTCGAAGGGAAGATCGTCGAGCGACCGGGCGAAGGACAGGCGCTGGTCGGCCGCGGCGCGGTCAACCAGAAAGGGCCACAGATGGCCTTTCTCACGGCGTTGCGTGCTTTCAAGGCCGCCGGCGTCAAACTGCCGGTGAACCTCGTCCTCGTTGCCGAGGGTGAGGAAGAAATTGGCTCGACCAATTTTCCGACGCTGCTCGCCGACCCCGAGATCACTGCCGCACTCAAGCGCTCAGTGGGCGTGATGATGCCGTCGAACGGTCAGTCCCGTGACGGGTCGGTCTCGCTCGACCTGGGCGCGAAGGGTGTGGTCGAAGTCCAGCTGGTCTCGAGCGGCGAAAGATGGGGTCGCGGCCCCGCCAAGGACATCCATTCGAGCCTGATGGCCCGCGTCGACAGTCCGGTGTGGCATCTCGTCAAGGCGCTCGACACGCTGGTGGCCGATGACGGCTTCACACCCACGGTCGACGGCTGGTTCGAGAACGTCCGCCCCCTTACGCCACGTGAAAAGGAACTGCTCGCCGCGAGCCTTCCCAAGGACGAGGAGGCCGTCAAGAAGCTGCTGGGCGTGCGCCACTGGATCAAGGACGAAGACTTTCTCACCAGTACTTACCGCCTCGCGTCACAGCCGACGGTCAACATCCAGGGGCTCGTCAGCGGATACACGGGCCCGGGCGGCAAGACCGTGCTTCCCGGCCGCGCCGAGGCGAAGCTGGACTTCCGCCTGGTGCCGGACATGACCAGGGAAGAAGCTGTCGAGAAGCTCAAGGCGCATCTCGCGAAGCGCGGTTTCGGTGACATCGAGGTGATCGTCAGTGGCGGCTACAGCCCGACTGAATCGCCGGAAGACAGCGTCGTCATCCAGGCCGGCACCGCGACACTCGAGAAAGCGGGGATCGAACACAGCCTGTTCCCGCGCCGTGCCGGCAGCTGGCCGGGTGTCGTATTCACCGGGCCGCCGCTCAGACTCGCGGCGGGTCACTTCGGCGTGGGCCGTGGTGGCGGAGCGCATGC
Organism: uncultured Gammaproteobacteria bacterium; assembly: GCA_963743995.1. Classification (GTDB taxonomy): domain Bacteria; phylum Pseudomonadota; class Gammaproteobacteria; order Steroidobacterales; family Steroidobacteraceae; genus RPQJ01. Next base: position 125,636 of record CAVUSC010000029.1, read on the forward strand.
CCCGGACGAATGGCTGCTGATCGAGAGCAGCGACCCCAAAGTCGCGGGCTACGCGCAGCAGGCGGAGATGTTTGCCAGCTATCTCTACGAGACGGCGCGAGCGGCGAAGAGCAGCCACTAGGCCAATGGAACGGGCCGCCCGAGGGCGGCCCGTCGTTGCAATGCGGCAGAGTAGCCGAGGTTCAACCGGCCGACATGCCGAGCCCGGCCATCGCCGCGTCCAGTCTTTCCTTGGTCTGACGCGCAGCCATGACTGCCTGCTCCATGTTGCCCGCCGCCTGGGCAGCCGTGGCCTGGTCCCAAAGGGCCTTGGCTTCGTCTGCGCCTGACTTCGCCGCGTCGAACGCGGCTGCATCCAACCCTGCCGGCAGCTTCCGCGACTTCGAGAGCATCGCGACCCGATTGGTGACTGCCGCCAGCTGCGCAGGAACGTCCGCCGCCAGCGTGCTCCATTCACCGTTGAATGCCTCGAGGGCCGCCGCGTCGGCCGCCTGCTTGGCGCTTGCGGCCGCAGCGCTGAGGCCCTGCGCCTGCGCAAGCAGCGCGGGAGCCGCGGCCAGCACGCCTTTGAAGTCCTTCTGGTCGAACTTCGCCTTGAGGTCGGCGATTCCAGTCGTCACCGCCTGCAGTTGCTCCGGGATGTACTGGGAGACATCTCCACCGGCCGTTGCCACGGCAGCTTCGATGTCGGCGATGGCCTTGGCCGCCGGTTCCTTCTGGTTGGCACAGCCAGCAACCAGCATTGCGGCCAATACAAGTGAAAAGAATCCTGCAAATGAGGGCTTGAGCTTCATCGGTGGTTACTCCTGGGGTATTCGGTGGTGTGGGCGCGATCAGGGAATGCGCAGTTTCTGCCCGACCTGGATCTTGTCGGGGTCGCTGAGCGTGTCCTGGTTGGCCTTGAAAATATCGGGGTACAGGCTGCCGTCGCCATACACTTCCTTGGCGATCTTCCACAGCGTGTCGCCCTTCTTCACTTCGTACCACTGTGTGTAGGCGCTGTCGGCAGGGGTCGCGTCCGGCGGGTCCGTCGGCGTTCCCCAGGCGGGAGGGGGTTTTTCTTGCATCGTGATCTCCTTGTCGCTGGTACAGATCACGATAATCTTAGCCCGTCCGAACCCACAATGCCGTCAGCGATTCGGACAAGGAGAGCAGAACACCGTGGAACTGGAGCGGCGTTACGACGCGATCGTGCTGGGGTCGGGCGTGGGCGGCAGTTGTGCCGCGGCGTTGCTCGCCTGTGAAGGCTACAAGGTGCTGCTCGCCGAAAAGCGCGCTTACCTCGGCGGCCGCTTTTCCACGTCGGACCACGACGGCTACCTTTGCGCCACCGGCGGCCTCGCCGTGCAGGTCGGCGGACCGATCGAAAAAGTGTGCGGGCAGATCGGCATCGAGTCGGGCGTGCGGCCGGCCAGCCGGTCGGCCTGGTGGATCGACGGACAGTTCCACGAGATTTCGGCCACCGGGGGTAGCCTGCGCGCGACGATCCGCAAGGTGGCGGAGTCGGAAGACGAGTCTCGTCGCGTCAGCGGCGCCCTCAACGACGCGCTCAATTGGCTCGAACCCACCGACGCGCTCAGTTTCCGCGACTGGCTCAACCAGTACACGACCAACCCGCGCATCCACGGGCTGTTTCAGTCGACGATCGCCTCACTACTCACCGTCAACAGCTGGGAGTTGCCCGCGGCGGAGTACTTCAAGCTGGTACGCAACATCGCACCGTTGCGCTTTGGCTACGTGGCGGGCGGCAGCATCAAGCTGTGGGAGCGCATGGCAGATTTCGTTCGGTCACGCGGTGGCAGCGCAGTCACGAGCAGTGCGGCGACGGCCATCACCAGCCACTCGGGTCGCGTCACGGGCGCAACGTTGCGGATGAATGGCACTGACGTTCCCGTCGAGGCGCCCGTGGTTGTCAGTAACCTCGGCCCACACGCCACGGTCGCGCTCGCAGGACGCGAGCCCTTCGAGCAGAGTTACCTCGCGCGGCTCGACCGCGACGTGCATCCGACCGCGATCCTGTGGTTGCACTTCGTCAGCGACGAACCCGTGCTCGACTATTCAGCGATCGCAGTGTGCGGCACGCGTCGCGTCAACATGGTCGACGCACCGTCCTACGACTGCCCGGACGTCGCGCCGCCGGGCAAGCATCTCTACACAGTGGGGGCGGCACCGCTCGACGCTCTCTCGCCGGGTGACATCGATGCCGAATTCGGGCAGGTCCTGGATGATTTGCGTGACATCATCCCCGGCTTCGACACGCGTTGCCGCGTGATTACCAAGACCTGTTACCGCGGGAAGTGGCCCGGCTTTCGCACCGTGCCTGGCTCGCCGGTGCCGCATCGCACGCCGGTCAAAGGCTTGTTCAACGTGGGCGACGCAAGTTGCCCGCGCGGCTTTGCCGGCTCGATGGGTGCAGCGCACTCCGCGATGCTGGTGCGTGACGATCTGCGCAAGGCGGTGTGAGGCGCCGGTATTGGCCTTTCCCATCAGTCGCGAATACCCGCCTGGTCGAGAATGAAGGCATAGATTTCGGCGGTGTCGGCGTACTGCTGGTACCGGCCCGACTTGCCGCCGTGACCCGCTGCCATGCTCGTGCGCAGGAGCAGCGGATGGGAGTCGGTCTTGCTGGCGCGCAGCCTGGCCACCCACTTGGCGGGCTCGTAATACTGTACCTGGCTGTCCCAGAGGCTGGTCGTGACCAGCATCGCCGGGTAGGCCTGGCGTGTCACGTTGTCATACGGCGAGTAGGCGAGCATGTAGTCGTAGTAGGCCTTCTGCGCGGGGTTGCCCCATTCGTCGAACTCGTTCGTCGTCAGCGGAATGCTCTCGTCGAGCATCGTCGTGACGGCGTCCACGAACGGCACCTCGGCAATGATCCCGCGGTAGTCCTGCGGCGCCTGGTTGGCAATCACGCCCATCAGCAGCCCGCCGGCACTGCCGCCGTCGGCAAACACCCGCTGCGGATCCACATAGCGCGTCTTGCACCAGGAAGCGCGTGACGTCGACGAAATCGCTGAACGTGTTCTGCTTCCGCAGCAGCTTGCCGTCCTCGTACCACGCACGCCCCATCTCCTGCCCGCCGCGAACGTGTGCAATCGCGAACACGAAGCCGCGATCGAGCAAGGACAGGGCCTCGAGCTGAAACCACGGATCCGTCGACGAGCCGTAGGACCCGTAGGCGTACTGCAGCAGCGGTGCCGTGCCGTCGCGCTGCAGGCCCTTGCGATAGACCAGCGAGACGGGAACCTTGGTGCCGTCGCGCGCCGTGGCCCAGAGAAATTCCGTCTCGTACCTGGCTGGATCGAAATTTCCCAGCACCGCTTCGCGCTTGAGCAAGGTTCGCGCACCCGTGCGCGCATTGAATTCGAACGTCGACGGTGGCGTGGCCAGGGATTCATACGAGTAGCGGACCAGGTCCGTGTCGGCTTCGTGGTTGCCGGTCAATGCAAACGTGTAGGTTGGATCGTCTGCCGCAATGAACGAGTCCTTCCCGCCCGACCACGGCCGGATGCGGATCTTGCTCAGGCCGCCCGAGCGTTCGCCCACTGCCACGAAGTCCTTGAACACCGCGAAGTCACTGACGAACGCATCGTCGCGATTCGCAAGCAATTCCTTCCACTTCGAGCGATCACTTTCGTTGCCGTCCTTCGCTTCCATCAGCCGGAAGTTGCGGGCGTTCCAGTTGGTGCGAATGACCCAGCGCCCGTCAAGGTGGTCGGCCCGGTACTCGTGATCCCGCTCGCGCGGCAGGAATACCCGGAATGGCTGCCCGGCGCCCGCCGCGTCGGCGATGCGCATTTCCGACGACACCGTGCTTTCCGCGTAGATGACGATGTAGCGGTCGTCGGTGGTCTTGTAGACGTTGGTATAAAAGCTGGAATCGTCCTGTTCGTAGACGACGGGGTCCGACTTGGGGTCCGTCCCGAGGACGTGCTTGCGCACCTTGTGACCGAGGAGCGTCACCGGGTCCTTTTCGATGTAGAACACGGCGCGACTGTCCGCCGTCCACGCCAGGTCCGGCTCGACGTTGTCGATGCTGTCGGCGAACAGCTTGCCGTCGACGAGACTCTTGAACCGGAGGGTGTGCTGCCGTCGACCGGTGGTGTCCTCGGTGTAGGCCAGCAACCTGTTGTCGGGTGCGACCTCCCGGCTGGCCACGTGATAGAACCCCTTGCCCACGGCCAGTTTCGGCACGTCGAGCAGGACTTGCTCGGGCGCCATCAAGGTCTGCTGGCGTCGCGCGTAGATGGGGTAGTCCTGGCCGGTCTCGAATCGGCTGTAGTACCACCAGCCGTTGTCCCGATAGGGGACACTCGAATCGTCCTGCTTTAGGCGGCCGACGATCTCGTCGTAGATCTTTGCCTTCAACGGCGCCACGTGCGCCAGCATCGCGTCCGCGTAGGCGTTCTCAGTGTTCAGGTACGCAAGCACGTCCGGGTTCCGGCGTGAGTCGTCACGCAACCAGTAGTAGTTGTCGACGCGGTTGCCGTTGGCAGATTCGACGGTGTAGGGCTTGACCATGGCAACCGGCGGGACAGCGGCCACGCCGGTGGCTCCAGGCGCGGGCTGACCTTCATCCGCCGCTGCGATCCCCTGGGTGCAGAGGCATGACGCGGCGAACAGCGCGCAGATCGCACGACGATGCTGTCCCAACCAGAAATCACTCATGACGACCCCCGCTCAATGAATGGCAGGGCCCCTTTGCCCGCGCTTGCGACTCCGGCAATGACGTGTTGACCGCTGGTACGCAAGCCTAGATGCTTTTCGGCCGGGATTCCAACATAGTCACGCTATGAAAAGCCCCGCGGTCATCGTCACCGTCCTGTCGTGCCTCACCACACTTGCACGGGCGGACAGCCCGACACCTGCGGACGGCCTGAAGGCCACCGCGGCCGCCGAACTGCTGACAGTGCGGACGTTATCGCTGGCGCAGGCGGTGTCGGCTGCCAATGCCGCTGTGAAGGCGTGCGTCAGCCGGCAGTACGGAGTCAGCGTGGCCATCGTCGACAAGGACGGCATGGTCAAAACGCTGGTGCGAAGCGATGGTGCGCCCGCCTACACTGTGGACGCTGCCAGGCGGAAAGCCTACACCGCGGCCAGCACCGGCGTGGCGACGAGCCAGCTCGAGCAGGCGCTGAGCCTGCATCCCGAGTTGTGGAGCGCACGGCAGATCGACGGCTTCCTCCTGCTCGGCGGCGGCCTGCCGGTCATGATCGGCACGGAAATCCTGGGCGCCATCGGTGTCAGCGGCGCCCCCACCATCGAGGCGGACGAGAGCTGCGCCCGAGCCGGACTGCGCGCGATCGACGATCGCGTCACACAGTGAACGACGGCGCGCGCCTGCCCTACCCGTTCGATTGCGCCGCGGCCGGCTTGCGCTCGGGCGCTGCAATCACCGAACCATCGTAATAGTCACGCACCTTCGCGACCTTGCCGTCGCGGAATTCGACGGCCTGATGCGGGAACCCGACTCGGCCGTGTGTGCTTCGTTTGTTACCGCGCCCATCTGCCTCGGGCTGGCGCGTTTGCTGCGCCGCATTGATGCATTGGCGTGCCGAATCCGCCTCTCGCGACTGCGGAAGTTGGCAGTAGCAATACGGATACTCACGAGTGCCACCCGTAGGTACGGGGACTAGCCTGCTGAAGGATTACAGCCGGGAGTGCCCTCAATGAATACCTTGGCCAAGATCATCGCGTCCACGTTGGCGGCGTCCCTGCTCGGGGTCGCAGCGCCTGCATCCGCGAAACTGACCGAATCCGAGGCCGCGCGCCTTGGTGCCGACCTCACGCCGGTGGGTGCCGAGAAGGCCGGCAACAAGGACGGCTCCATCCCCGCCTGGACCGGCGGGCTGTGTTCCCCACCGGCAGGCTGGACCGCAGCGCAGGGTTACACCGACCCGTTCGCGAGCGACAAGGTGCTGTTCACCATCACCAAGGCCAATGCCGCGCAGTACAAGGACAAGCTGGCGCCCGGCGCGCTGGCAATGCTGAACAAGTACGACAACTTCAAGATGAACGTCTATCAGACGCGCCGCACGGCGTGCCTGCCGCAGGAGGCGTACGACGTCATCAAGTCGATGTCCACCAAGATCGACCTGCAGGGATTCGGCTTCACGGGTGGCTTCTCGTACGCGCCGTTCCCGATCCCGAAGAACGGCCTCGAGGCCATCTGGAACCACGTCCCGCGCTACCTGGGCGGCGGCGTCCTGCGCCAGTTCAACGCCTTCCCGGTGCGTGCCAACGGCGACTTCTACAAGATCGCGACCGAAGAACGACGTGTGTTCTTCCGTAATCTCGACCAGCCGAAGGACAACCTGCTGGGCGTGTTCATGTCGCGGTTCCTTGCACCCGCGACGCTGGAAGGCACCGTGTTCCTGGTCCACGAGCCGATCGACCAGGTCAAGGAAGCTCGCTCCGCGTGGATCTACAACTCCGGCCAGCGCCGCGTGCGCCGCGCACCCGACCTGTCCTACGACAACATCAATGACGGCACCGAGGGATTGCGCACCACGGACCAGTTCGATGCGTTCAATGGCGCGCCCGACCGCTACGACTGGAAGCTCGTCGGCAAGAAGGAAATCTACGTCCCGTACAACTCGTACAAGCTTTCCGACAAGAAGCTCAAGTACAAGGAAGACGTCATCCGCAAGAACACGCCGAACCCCGACCTGATGCGCTACGAGCTGCACCGGGTGTGGGAGGTCGAAGCGACCCTGAAGCCGACCAGCAAGCACATCTACGGCAAGCGCGTGTTCTACCTGGACGAGGACAGCTGGACCGTGCTGCACGAAGATGCCTACGACACCCGCAAGCAGCTGTGGCGCGTGAGCATCCACCCGCTGCTGCAGTTCTACGACGCCAAGGTGCCGTGGTACCGGGCCAACATCTGGCACGACCTCAGCAACGGCGGCTACCTGCTGGCCGGCGTCGACAATGAAATCAAGACACCGTGGGCGTTCGGCCAGAAGGCCGCGTGGGCAGACTTCCAGCCGGATGCGCTGCGGCGCCTGGGAACCAAGTGACCGGAGACGCTATCGCGCCGGTATGACCGACAAGTCCGGGTAGGCGGAGCGGACATGCTCGAGCGGCCTGGCCTGCGCGGACAGGCCGCGACGAATGGCAGGTGGCGGCGAACGGACTTTTGACCGAGGATCACGCATCATCGGTTGTCCGCTCCTGCCATCGAGGTGCCGTCATGACCAGCCGCCGCTCCTTCCTGTCTGGCGCCGGGCTCGCTGCCACGGCTGCCGTCCTGTCTCCCCTGCCCGCTTTTGCAGCCACACCCACTGCTGCGAGCTTGCAGAAGCGCGCCATACCTGCCACGGGCGAGCTGATCCCGGTGATCGGCATGGGCACGTCGGGCAGCTTCGAGGTGGATGCCGCAGGCCGCGAGCCGCTGAAAGAAGTGTTGCGTCGTTTTGTCGCCGGCGGCGCCAGCGTCATCGACACCTCACCGAACTACAGCAATGCCGAGGACGTGCTCGGCGACTTGATGGCCGAACTCGGCGTGCGCGACAAGATCTGGCTGGCCACGAAACTTGCGTCGGACAACCGTGCCGCCGGCGAAGCCCAGTTCGCGCAGTCGCTGAAGCGGTTGCGTACCGACAAGGTAGAGCTACTGGCCGTGCACAACCTGCGCGACTGGAAGACCCAGCTGGCCTATGCGCACGAACTGAAGGCCCAGGGCAAGACGAAGTATGTCGGCGTGACGCACTACGTCGACGCGAGGCACGACGAGCTCGCGGACATCGTTTCCGCGCAGAAGCTCGACTTCATCCAGATCAACTATTCGGTCAGCACGACCAATGCCGACAAACGCCTGCTGCCGCTGGCCAAGGACAAGGGTGTGGCAGTCATGATCAACCGCGCGTTTGACGACGGGCGACTGTTCGCGCGCGTGGCCGACAAGGCATTGCCAGGGTGGGCAGCTGAGGCCGGTGTCACGTCCTGGGCGCAAATGTTCCTGAAGTTCGTGCTCGGCCATCCGGCGGTGACCGTCGTCATTCCGGCCACCGGCAAGCCTGACCGCCAGAGCGACAACCTCAAGGCCGGCCGGGGCCGGGACCTGACCGCTGCCGAACGCACTGAACTCGTGGCGATGTTCACCTGATGGCGTTGCCGAAGCCGGCGCCGGGGCCGGCGGTTCGCTTCCTGTCGCGGCTGTTCGGAGTCGAACCCGACGAAACGCCGGCGGTGGCGGCCGGCGTGCTGATGTTCTTCCTGTTGTTCGCCGGCTATTTCCTGCTGCGGCCGGTGCGCGAAACGATGGGCATTGCTGGCGGCGTGAAGAACCTGCAGTGGTTGTTCACCGGCACCTTCGTCGCCACGCTGGCGGCAATCCCGCTGTTCGGCTGGATCGCAGCGCGCGCAGCACGACGGCGGATCCTGCCCTGGACCTACGGATTTTTCGCGCTGAACCTGCTTGGTTTCGCAGCAGCGATCGCCGCGCAACCCGACAACCCCTGGATCGCGCGCGCTTTCTACATCTGGTTGTCGGTGTTCAACCTGCTGGCGATCTCGGTGGCGTGGAGCGTGCTGGCTGACTTGTTCCCGGTGGCGCAAGCCAAGCGACTCTTCGCGGTGATGGCTGCAGGCGCGAGCGCGGGCGGCCTGGCCGGGCCATTGCTGGGCGTGCTGCTGGTGGGATCGCTTGGCCTGCCGGGGCTGCTGGTGCTGAGCACCGCACTGTTGCTGAGCTCGACCGTGGCGGCAGGTGCGCTGCAGGTGTGGCGCGATCGCCGGCCACTGCGCGCGGATGACCAGGCCGAACGCCGCCTGCCGCTTGGTGGCAATCCGTTCGCCGGCATCGGCACGGTGCTGCGTTCGCGCTACCTGCTGGGCATCGCCGCCTTCGTCGTGCTGCTGGCGAGTGTCTCGACCTTCCTCTATTTCGAACAGGCGCGGCTGGTCGAGCTGCATTTCCCGGACCGCATCGACCAGACGCGTGTGTTCGGTGTGCTCGACTTCGTCGTGCAGAGCCTGACCCTGCTCACGCAGCTCTTCCTGACCGGACGCATCGTGCAGCGGCTCGGCATCGTCGTGCTGCTGACGGCGACACCGGTGATCATGACCCTGGGCTTCCTGTGGCTCGCGCTGGCTCCGACGTTCGCGGTGTTTGCAGTCGTGATGGTCGCGCGCCGCGCTGGCGAATACGCACTGGCTCGACCGGGCCGCGAGATGCTGTTCACCGTCGTATCGCCCGACGCAAAGTACAAGGCCAAGAACGTCATCGACACCGCCGTCTATCGTGGCGCAGACGCCGTCAGCGGCTGGGTGAAGATCGGCATCGATGCGATCGCCTCCAGTCCGGCCGTGGTCGCCGTGGCCGGTGCGGGACTGGCCCTGGTGTGGGCGGTCTCCGGTTGGTCGCTGGCGCGCCAGCAGACGGTCCTCGCGGCCGGCGAGGAGGCTTCTGCGCCACGCTCACGCGTTTAGCAACTCGCGTCGCCAGCCAGCCCGATCGCCTACCCCGCGGCCGGTTTGCGCTCGGGCGCGGCGATCACGGAGCCGTCGTAGTAGTCGCGCATCTTGGCGATCTTGCCGCCGCGGAACTCGATGGCCTGCATGAACGGGTTGCGGATCACTTTCTGGTTCGCACGATCGTAGATCGTCTCGACCCCCTCGCAGACCATGAGGTCGCCCTGCTCCAGGCAGTGCGTGATCTGCCAGTCCTGCTGGTCGAAGCTCGCTTCGTAATTGCGCAGGAACTTGCGCAGCTTCTCCCTGGAGGTGATCGGCTTGGCGTGCATCGACCAGTAGTACTCGAGGTCCTCGTCGACCCACAAGGCGAGGAACGCTTCGTGGTCTTTCTTCTTCGAGGCCGCCATCAGCGACGTCAGCAGATCCCTGTTCGTGCTCATCGATGTTCCTCCTGGTCAGTTCGGCAGCAACGTAGCACGCAAGCTTCAGATCTCGCCATAGTCGACCGCCGTGCGGGGCGAGACCTGCACCGTGTCGATGCGCGGTCCGTCCATGGACAGCACTTCGATTTCGAAGTCCGGGAATGCGATGCGCTCCCCGGCAACGGGAATGCGTCCGAGTGTCTCGGTGATCAGGCCACCGACACTGTTGGCATCCACCTCGGGCGCCAGGACCCCGAGCGCCTCCTCCAGGCTCAGCAGCGACAGGCTGCCGGCCCCGGTCAGGCGGCCATCGTCCGCACGCTGCCAGGCGAGGCTCGACTTCGAGAATTCGTCCTGCACCGGCCCGAACAGCGCCTCCACTACGTGCTCGAACGTGAGGAAGCCGATCTCCGTTCCGAGCGGGTCGGTGACGATGGCGAAGTGCGGATCGCCGCGCCGGAACGCAGCCAGCGCCGACTCAAGCTGCTGATGCTCATCGACATGGGGCAGCGTGCGCAGGTATGGGTGCAGGTCGCGAATGTCCCGCAGGCGCTCGGATCGCGTCAACAGTTCCTTGATGTGCAGCAAACCAACGAATCGCTGCGTCTGCGGATCACGAACCGGGTAGCGGGTATAGCGCGAGGCGCGGACTTCGGTGAGCACTTCCTCGATCGACGCGTCCAGCCCGATCCAGACCAGCTCCGCGAGCGGACGCATCACGTCGCCGACGACCAGGTCGCCGAGATCGAGGCCGCGCGTGAGGATCTGGGTTTCGGTCGCGCCGAGTTCGCCGTGGCGATGGCTCGCGCGCAGCACGGTGCGCAGTTCATCGACCGAATGCGCCTCATCGCCCTCCGTTGCCAGTTCAACGCCCAGCCCGCGCAGGAGGATGTTCGCCGCCCCGTTCAGCAGGTGAATGAAGGGGTACATCACCCAGTGGAAGACGTACAAAGGCAGGGCAGTGTTGAGGGACACCGTCTCGGCGCGCCGGATCGCCAGCGACTTCGGTGCGAGCTCGCCGACGACGATGTGCAGGAACGAGATCAGCGCAAAAGCAAAGGCAAACGCAATGCTGTGAATGACCTTCGGATCGGTGATCCCGGCATGCGCCAGCGCGGGCTCGATGACACGGGCGAAGGCGGGTTCACCGATCCAGCCGAGGCCCAGGGAAGCGAGCGTGATGCCGAGCTGGCAAGCGGAGAGATAGGCATCGAGGTGGGTGCGTACCGTTCGCAGTACGCGACCGCGCAGGCCATGGGTCTTTGCCAGTTCTTCGGCCTGGGTACGCCGCAACTTGACGATCGCGAACTCGGCCGCGACGAAGAAGCCGTTCAGCAGCACGAGCAGGAGGCCGATCGAGATCAGCACCAGGTTGTCTATCGACATTTGGTGGCCATTGTAGCGGCACCTGGGGCGGCCCTGGACTGTACGCGGCCACTCTAGCCGGGTACCCGCGAAGCCATCGCCCGATGCATCCTGATCGGTTCAATCTGACCGCATCACAAGCGTGGCTTCGCGGGCGGCACGCTTACGCTTGGTGTGGCCTACCAGCGCAACAGCGCCGAACCCCAGGTCATGCCGCCGCCCACAGCCTCCAGCATGACCAGTTGCCCGGCCTGGATGCGGCCATCGCGCACGGCGGTGTCCAGCGCCAGGGGTACCGACGCTGCCGAGGTGTTGCCCTGGTGCTCGACAGTCGTAATCACGCGTTCCGGCGGCAGGCCGAGCTTCTGCGCCGTGCTCGCAATGATGCGGATATTGGCCTGGTGCGGCACCAGCCAGTCGATATCGGTGCCCTGGATGCCATTGTGGTCGAGGGTCTCACGGCAAACCTGTTCGAGGGCCCGCACCGCAAAACGAAACACGGCCTGTCCATCCATGTGCACGAAGGCGTGGCCCTGGACCTCGCCACCGTGAACGGCACTGGGTACGCACAGGATGTCCCCGGCCTGGCCTTCGGAGTGCAAGTGAGTCGACAGGATGCCGGGAGTATCGCACTGCTTGAGCACCACCGCGCCCGCTCCGTCACCAAACAGCACGCAGGTGCGCCGGTCGCTCCAGTCCAGCAGACGTGAGAACACCTCCGCGCCTACTACGAGGGCGCACTTGTGCTGGCCGCAGGCGACGAACTTATCGGCGACCGCCAGCGCATAGACGAAGCCGGTGCAGACCGCCTGTACGTCGAAGGCCGCGCCGCGCGTCACGCCGAGTTTGCGCTGCAGGATGCAGGCGGTGGATGGAAACACCATGTCCGGCGTCGTGGTACCAACGACCACGAGGTCGATGTCCTGCGCGGTCACGCCGGCGGCCTGCATCGCGCGGCGCGACGCATGTTCTGCAAGGTCCGACGTGGTTTCGCCGACGGCCGCCACGTGGCGGCTGCGGATGCCCGTGCGGGAGAATATCCACTCGTCGGTCGTGTCGATCCGCTGCTCGATGTCCTGATTGGTAAGAACGGTCTCCGGCAGGTAACTTCCGGTCCCCACGATTCGTGAATAGCCCACGTACCTGCTCCCGCTCAGTGTCCGGTCAGGGGTCGCGTACTCACCCCCGGACGAACACCGATAGTAATCGAGACGATCGACACTTCATCCCTGTTTGTTGCGTGGCGCACAACCGGTGGACTTGAGTCCCGCTCTGTACGCTGGGGAACAGACCAGCTGCCGATGGACGGCTAGTCTTGGCTGAAGGGAAGGCCCCATGGCCCCTTTGGCACCAAGCCATCCAGGGAACAGCAACGCGTCTCAGGCCCGCTGCAGCACGGATGACGCCGCAATCAGCAACACGATAGGAAACGCACATGAAAACCGGAATCTTGAAACTTACCGCAATCCTGGGAGTCCTGGCGCTGGCCAGCGCATGCTCCTCCACTCGCACGCAGCAGTCGGCCGGTGAGGTCATCGACGACAGCGTACTCACCTCCAAGGTGAAGGTCGCCTTGATCGACGACCCGGTCACCAAGGCCGGCCAGATCAACGTCGAGACGTATCGCGGCGTCGTGCAGCTCGGCGGCTTCGTCGACAACGCCCAGCAGAAGACCCAGGCCACGAAGGTTGCCCGCTCGGTCACGGGCGTCAAGGAAGTCCGCAACGACCTGGTCGTCAGCACCAAGCCGCACGCGACGACCGGCCAGGACGTCGATGACAGCATGCTGACGGCCTCGGTCAAGGCCAAGCTCACGGAAGATGCGGCGACCAAGGCACACCAGATCAACGTGGGAACGGAGAAGGGCGTGGTGCAACTGACCGGGTTCGTCGACTCGACGGCGATGAAGACCAGGGCCGGCGAACTGGCGCGCTCCGTCGACGGCGTCAAGAACGTGCGCAACGACCTCGAGATCAGGCAGATGTAACGCCGCAGCGGCCGCGGGCGGTGTGTTATCGCCCGCGGCTCGATTGCATTGTTTGCAGGGTCAGGTGCCGCACGCGCGCCGGACGATTGCCGGCTTTTACCAGGAGCGAGTCATGGGTATCAACAAGGACCAGGTCAAGGGTCGCGTCAAGGAAGCGGAAGGCAAGATCAAGGAGATCTCCGGCGAGCTCGTGGGCAACGAGACGCTGAAAGCCAAAGGCAGGATTCAGAAAAACCTCGGCAAGGCGCAGGCCAGGTACGGCGACATCAAGCAGGATGTGAAAGACATCGCAAAGCCGGTGTGATTCCTACCACGGCCAACGCCTCCGTTTCGCAGAGCAGGTCCGGCCGGCAGATCGGCGCCACGACCAGCGCGTGGGGGAAGCCCTCGAAGCCGGTTTCATGGAGCTTCTCCCGCAGGCGCCCCGCGTCTGCGGAATGCTTCAAATAGGTGATCGCGGAAACCACGTCGCCGAAGTTCGCGCCCTGTCCTTTGAGCAACGCCGCGATGTTGACGAGCATTCGGCCCGCCTGGGCATCGAAGTCACCGCGATGCGCCGACCTGCCGTGCTCGTCGATGCTTGCGGTCCCGGAGACGTGGAGCGCAACCTTGTTCGTCTCCACCATCCTCATGCCGCGGACGAAGTCGGCGCCGTACTGCACCGCTTCGTTCAGCGTGGGCGAGGTCATCACGGTTCGCACGGGCGGATGTCCCGCCTTCACAGCGTACAACCCCAGGCAGAGATCGTGCGCCGCGGAGACCGGCCCGCCGCCGATACCGGTGCTGGCCGGGACCGGATCGATCCGCCGCGCAGCGAAGAACGAGCGTCGCGCCCGATTCAGTTCCGCGTAGTCGCGGTCGATCTGGCGCAGATGGATCCAGGTGCGCACCACGTCGCGAAACTCCATCCCGGCCTGCTGCAGCAACTCCTCGGCAAGACCGAACATGGCGAGAGTTTGTTCATAGGCATTGGCTCCGGCCCCGCACAGCCCGCCAGCATGGAAATGGACCTCCTCGCCGACGTGGATCTGCAAGCCGTGCGCACGGGTGCACTCAGCGCACGTGCAGGCCGGCCTGGCTGCAATCGATTTGAATCGCGCCGGCGACTCGTTCGGAAGGACGGCCTGCACCGACACCTCCAGGCAGGAGCGCGCGTTTAGCGGGGGTTGCTCGATCTCGGTCGTGGCGGGCCTGTGAGCCGTCCCACCCGACGCGGCGAGAACGCGATGGCGCGCCTCACGGACGGGCTCGACGTTGGCCCGCAGATCCCTCAGGAAGACCGTCTCGGCGACGACTGACGCGAAGCTGCCTCCCTCCGCTTCGAGGACGCGGAGGATCGCGCGATAAAGCGCTTCGGCCTGCAGGCGCGCTGCCGCAGTCGCCGCCGGAGGCTGGCAGTGCAGGAACAGTTCCCTGGCCGCGGGACCTTCGACTCGACGAAGGACGATCGAGCAGCCGTGTGTCTCGATCGTCTCGGCAAGGTTTTGGCTTGGCCCAGAGACTGCGTCCCCGGTCACGACTCCTAGCAGCCGTCCGTGGGCAACTCACCGTCGGGCTGGGAAGAGACGAACGTGAAGCCCCTCGGCCTGTTCTTCTCGAAGCAGTTGCCCGACGAACCCTCGAACTCGAAGTAGGTGATGTCCGCCGCCAGGAAATTGATGGCGATCGGCGGCGGGTTGCCGCCGTTGCCGCTGACCCGATTCAGGGTGACCAGGTTGTTGTTCGCGGCCGGATCCGCGATCGGCGGATTGAGCGAGCAGTCGTTGGGAGTGCCACTGTTGGCTGTGCACCAGCCAAGGACCCCGATCCCGACGAACTCATTGCCCTCAACGTTGTTGTTCTTGACCACGTGATCGGAGACACCCGCCAGCAGGATCCCGATGCCCGGCGGCAGGTTGCTCTGAAATGTACCCGGTACGGCCTCGTTCGGCCGGTTGTTGTCGCGTACGAGGTTGCGCTCGATCACCCATTTGGCCATGACTGGCAGTGGTGGGTTCCCGGCCCCGTTGGGATGGAACAGGCCGATGCCCAGGGTATTGCCGTAAATCCTGTTGTGCGTCACCAGGACGTTGTTGGACACGGTGATCTCGAAGCCGATCACGCTCCCGTACATTTCATTGCCGATGACGCGAACGTTCTCGGAGCCCGCCACCCACATCGCGGTATCGAGTGAACCGTAGGAGACGTTGCTCTGCACGAGCCCGTTCGCCGAGAGGGTCGGATAGATCCCGTTGTTGAGATTGTTGACCGACTCATTCCGGACGAACTCGAAACCATCGACCCAACGTGTCTGGATCCCGTTGACCGGAAACCCGTCCACGGTGAAGCCGCGGATATAGAAGCCCTTGACCTTCTTGTCGGCGCATGACTTGCCGAGTTCAGAGTCGGCCGAGACTCTGTAATCACAGCCTTTTGGTGCCGCATACACACCCGTTTCCTGCGTGCCGGTCGCAACCAGGCGGACCTTGCCCTTGTCGCCCTGACCGGGGACTACCTTGCCGATCAGGCGGAGGTTGTCCTTGGTAATGCGCAGGCCGTACATGCTGTGGGTGCCCTGGTAAGTCCCTGGCTCGACGAGGATCGTGTCGCCCGGCGCGGCGGCGTCGATCGCCGCCTGGATGGACTTTCCCGGAAAAACGCGATGCACCGTCGCATTGGCCGCAGTAGCACTCAAGAATGCGGCGATGCCGGCAGCCGCGCAGATGTGACGCAGGTTCATTTTCAACTTCCCCCGGGGCTCGTGGCTGGCCCTCGTTTCCTGGATCAGGCTCGTCAGGCGCGTTGGCGCAATGACGATTCTCCCCACGGACTGATTCTTACTCGCATGAAATTGGAGTGTCAATTTTCGGGCTTATGGTAAATCGACGGTGGCCCGCCACCGTCGATCACGGAACGCAGAGATGCCCGGCGCCCCGTTTGACGCCGACGCAACCGGACACCCACAATCGCCCGCGAATGAAAATGACTTCACGATACAGCGGTGTCCTGCTCGCTGCGGTGCTGGCCCTCAGCGCCTGCGGGAAGGGGTCGGGACCGGCACCGCTCACGTTTCCGAGCGAACCTTCCGGCGGCGTCGCGATCAAGTATCCCCTCGACGAGACGCTCTTCCCACCCGAGATCGTCGCCCCGACCTTCATCTGGACCGACGAGACCGAGCGCGTTGAGAAGTGGGTGGTCCTGCTGCGATTCGACCCCACGGACGAGGTACTCCGGTTCCCGACGGCGGAACCCCGCTGGCGCCCCTCTGAAGCCGATTGGGCCCGGATCAAGCAGCGCAGCGTGGAACGAGACGCAGAGGTAGCAGTGGTCGGCTTAGACCCGAACGCAAAGGCTGTCTCTGCCGCGAGCGTCCGCATCCGCACGTCCAGGGACCCGGTGGGAGACTCGATCTTCTATCGCGAGGTTCCGCTCCCGTTCATCACGGCCGTCCAGGATCCTTCGCGCATCCGCTGGCGGTTCGGTTCGATCGACTCCCAGGACAAGCCTCCCGTCGTGCTCGAGGACCTGCCGGTCTGCGGGAACTGCCACTCCTTCTCCGACGACGGCAGTGTCCTGGGCCTCGACGTGGATTACGGCAATGACAAGGGTGGCTACGCGATCCTGCCCGTTTCCAAGCAGATGGTGATGAACGACGAGAAGATCATCACCTGGAGCGATTACAAGAAAAAGGACGGCGAGGCCACCTTCGGCCTCCTCTCCAAGGTCTCGCCCGACGGCCGCTACGTGATCAGCACGGTCAAGGATCGCGCGGTGTTCGTAGCGACGCCCGACATCTGGTTCTCGCAGCTCTTCTTCCCGATCAAGGGCATCCTCGTCGTCTACGACACCGAGACCGGTACCTTCAAGTCGTTGCCGGGCGCCGACGACCCCGAGTACGTGCAGAGCAACCCGACCTGGAGCCCCGACGGCAAGTCGATCGTCTTCGCCCGCTCGAAGGCGTACCGGAAGGAAGTGATCGCGAACGCCACGAGCGTGCTGCTGAGCGAGAAGGACGTTCCCGAGTTCGTCAACGACAAGGAGCCGTTCAAGTACGACTTGTACCGGATCCCGTTCAACGACGGCCGCGGGGGCAAGGCCGAACCGATCGAGGGCGCCTCGCACAACGGCAAGAGCAACTACTTCGCCAAGTTTTCGCCGGACGGAAAATGGATCGTCTTCTGCAAGGCCGAGAACTACATGCTGCTGATGCCGGACAGCGAGCTGTTCATCATCCCGGCCGCAGGGGGCGAGGCTCGGCGCCTGCGCGCAAATACGCCTCGCATGAATTCCTGGCACAGCTGGTCGTCCAATGGCCGCTGGCTCGTCTTCTCCTCGAAGGCCAACACCGCCTACACGCAACTATTCCTGACCCACATCGATGAGGACGGTGAGTCGACGCCGCCGGTCGTGCTCGAGCGCTTCACTGGAGACGATCGCGCCGCCAACATCCCTGAGTTCGTGCCGCTGCCCGCGGACGCAATCGCGAAGATCAAGGAGCAGTTCCTCGATGCCTACTCGTTCCTGCGGGCAGGAATGGCCAACGAGCGGACCGGCAACTATCCCGCTGCCGTCAAAGCCTACGAGCGGGGACTCGCCGTCGAGCCCAGGAACGTAGAACTGCTGAACTCGCTTGGGTTCGCGTTGTTCCAGCAGGGCAAGAGCAAGGAAGCAGTCGTCGCGCTGGAGAAAGCGCTCGAGGTGGATCCGAAGCACTGGAAGTCGCACAACAACCTGGCCCTGGCCGCGATCGACGTCGGCGAGTTCGAGGTGGCCGAAGCCCACTATCGGGAATCGCTCGCGATCAAGCCGCAGCCCGCGATCTACAACGACCTCGGTGTCGTGCTCGAGCGTGAGGGATTGCCCGCCGAGGCGGTTGAAGCCTATCGCGCGGCGCTCAAGCTGGACCCCAAGTCCGCTGCGGCGAATTACAACCTGGGGTCGTCGCTGGCGCGGAGCGGCAAGTACGCCGAGGCCGAGCGACACTTCCGCGCTGCGATCAAGGCGGACCCGAAGAATGCAGCGGCCCACCAGGCACTGGCCCAGGTCCTCGAGAAGCTCGGACGCACGGACGAGGCGCGCGGGGAACTCGAACTGGCGAAGTCGACGATCTGAAGACGGGGTCCACCCCGCCGCGCGTGCGGCGGGGGACGTCAACGAGCCGGTGGCGCGTGGTCTACATCGCCAGCCTCAATTCAGCGCGGGTCGCGGGCAGCCAGATCTTCCTCGACGAATCGCAGCAAGGCTTCCAGCATTGCCTCGCGCGGGTAGTCGTTCTTGTCGACCAATGTCTTCGCAAGGGTGGGATGTGAGCGACTCAGGGGAACCGCGACAGCCCAGTGATCGGCATTCAGAAAACCGATCAATGTGCTGCCGTGCAGGATCTGATCCGAATAGATGACCTGGCTGTCGTTGCGCCAATCGATCTCGCCGAGACGCTTGTACGACTTCTCGATGACGCGCGACACGCGATCCGGTGTCGGCAGCGTTACGAGCGAATAAGATCGGACCTCCGGCGGCAGGGGATTCTGCGCCAGCCAGGCTTTGCGCACGTCAGGACGCAGGCTCGCCACGCCCCCTCCGTCCCCCGCATCACAGTCCGCGTGGGGCCAGTGTCGCAGCAGTTCCGCCTGCTGTTGCTTCGCGTCATAGGCCAGGGCCGAGCCACCCACGGCACCGGCCACATTGACCAGGGCCGCCACGCGCTCCCGGATCTCTGGATAGCGGACGACCGCTTCGAGGATGTCAGGACTGCCCTTGGAATAGCCGACGAGTACGAGCCGGGGCGGACCGGGCTCCGGCGGCATGGCCATGATCGAGTCACGGATCTGGCGGGCGTTGGTCTCTATTCCGGAGAGTGCATCGACCGTCATGACGGTCTGGTCATACCCGTATTTCCGGAGGTGGGCTGCCGCGCTGCCCGGTGGATCGAGCCATTGCGCAAAACAGCCGTACCCGATGCCTGGCACGACCGCCGCGATCAGGCGCCGCCGGGACATCCCGAGCTCGACAGGCGCGCCCGTACCCGCCGGTTCGTCGTCGACCGGCGTCAGGGCCGCCTCGCACGGACGGTTATCCGGCAGCTCGATCCCATGCTGCTGCAGGACCAGGCAATAGATTTCCCTGAAGCGTCCGCGTCCATCGGTCACGTCGCGGGGAATATCCACGGTGTATTGGTCGACCGTCGGCGGGGTGTTCGTGGCGCAAGCGCCGAGCAGCAGGGTGGCCGTCATCAAAGCCAGCAATGGCGGCTGCACGCTTGCGGCAGCGACGTGCATTCGTGCCGTGAATGTCCTGCGAATGGTCTTGCAGCAGATCCGCCTAATCGCCCGCATCGTGGCGCTCCTCCTGCGGCGGCGCCTCGGCCGCACGCTCGTAAGACAGCGGCTCCCAGTCCAGGAATTCGACGTCTGAGATTGTCAGCGGCCGCGTGCCCATGAAAAGAACGACCCGGCGCCCGTCGGTGTAGTAGCTGTTCCCGCCCGCCAAGGCCCTCGGATGATCGGCAGGAACAGCGTCGACTCCGCTGACGAACGCGAGTTTCTCGAGACCGCCGGAGTACATGAAATCCGCGATCAGGAAATTGCGAACTTCGTCCACGTCGGGATGAAGACGGAGGTCGTGCGCGTCCTCAGGCAGGAATCGACCGCCGATCGGCCGACCCGTCTGGGCCATGAAGACGAATTGCCCTCGATAATCGATTGGCGCCCTCCAGAGACGGATCCAACTCGCGGGAGCACCGGCTTGCGCGCGCTTGCGCAGATAGAGGTCGGGCAGCCGCCCGAACACCTGCTGGGCAGTGCCGACCCCGGCCGGAATGCGGCGATAGCCTCGCCGGACGAACGCGGCACCAATGTCGTCGAGGTTGCCGACGAGCACCACGTTGAGTGGCTCGCCTGCGACGACGCCCGCTTCCGTGGTGGCACAGCAAGGCAAACGTTCGAGCGCCCGCCGCAACTCCGCAAGGTCATCGTAGCGAGTGATTTCCGCTGCTGCGTACCGATGGATCTGCTCGCCGGCCTGTGCCACATCGCCCCGCACCGGCAGGAACAGCGTAAACGGAAGCATCGTCTTGTTTCCCAGCAGGTCGACATTCAACAACTTGGTGACGGGCTGGGGGTTCGTAAACAGGATTCCGCTGCTCACGCCGTGCGCCGGGATGGGGTTGGCAAACGCCAGGCTGTCGAAGTGCTTGTCGATGCGTTCATTGGTGTCACCACCGAACTTGACGTGTGCCGACCAGGCGACTTCCAGTGGCGAGAAATAATCGGGATCAGTGCCTGAGCGCAGCAGCCAAAGCACCTGGTCCGTGTCGTTCCTGACCTCGATCCAGACCGGCTGTATGCCGGCCGCGGTGACGTCGGTGCCGAACATGCGCAGGCTGTCGTCCGCGTCGAGCACTGCGGCCCTGAGGACGACACCGCGCTTTGTTTCCGTCACCGCCCGGGCTCGCAACGATACGTCGCTCGTGTCCACTGGCGCCTGCCACGTGGCGCAAGCGCTGAGTACGACCAGCAGGCACGACAGCCACACGAGGCGAGTGGCTGCGCGCCATCTGGCCACGCACGACGTCATGGGTTCTCGTCCTCGATGAACCCGTGACCCAGGGATTCCCACGGCAGAAACTCGATCTCGACCAGGGACGTCGGGTCTTTGTCGAACAGCAGCACGGTGCGCAACCCGCTGGTGTAATACGGATCCGTCGTCAGGTTCTCGCGCGGCGCTTCCTTGGGTGCGGCGCCAACCCCGCCGACGAAGCCTATGGCTCGCAAGCCCTGCGAATAGACGAGATCCTCGCTCAAGGCTCGAGCAGCCTCGTCCACGTCGGGATCGATCTTGTGGGTCGTGAAAGTCGGGGAATGAATGGTCAGGCGGCTGCCGATGTCGCGACTGATCTGCCCCACCCAGACCTGCTTGCCCTGGTAACGCATCGAACTGCGCCAGAGGCGAAGGTGGTTGCGCTGGTGAATGTTGTCGCGAGCCTTCTGCAGCGCAACGTCCTGCGGTCGACCGTAGAGGTACAGGTTGCTGATCGGTGCGTACGGGTAACGCTCCCGGGACATGGCGGATGTCATTGTCCGCAACACCGATCCTCGCCAAGTCGTTTCCGTGGGGCTCCAGCCGCGGCGAATCAATGCGGGGAAAGCGTCTTCAAGACTGCCAATGACGATCAAGTTGAGCGGATCGCCATTCCTGGAGCCGTCCTTGTTGGTCACGCAACAAGGCAGGGCTTTCAACGCCGCCCGGAACTCCGCATCGTTCGTGTAATCGACGACGACGCTTTCGAGCGCACTGGGTTTATTCCTTCGAAAGACCTTGCTCTCCTGGTAGTCGGTGCGCAGGCCAGGGACACCGGCGAGCAAGGAGAAGCTGCGGCTGCGGTGGGTGGCGACCAGGTCGATCTGCAGGAGCTTCACGCCCTCCTGGAGGTTGGTGAGGACGAAGCCCGCAACTTTCCCGCCCGGCGGCACCGGATTGCGAAACGCGAGCTGTTTGAAGCGGCGATCCAGGTCGTCCAGCCTCTGCCCGGGTTCGTCCCGGGCCATTGCCTCGGCGGCTTCGGAGGCCGGAAAGAAGTTCGGATCGAGTCCCGGAAACAGCAGCCAGTACGGGACGTCTTCCTTGTTCTCGATCTCGATCCAGACGGGCTGGATCATCTTCTCCGCCAGTGGTGCACCATAGATGGCACCGCTCTCCTCCGCCGAAAGCGCGGCTACTGAAACGTGGACGTCACCGATGGTTCCGGATTGCACACGCGCGTGGTAACCCGGAGCGCCACGGGCGTCCGTCGCGCCAAGAGCCGGGCTGCCCAGTATCCCGACAGCCGCAATCGCGGTGACCAGGACTTTCATTGCAACGGTGCACCAATTTCCAGGATTACTCGCAAGTCTGTACGCGAAATCTTGAACGACGATAGGCCGGTCGTCCGACTTCGCGTAGGTGTTTAGCCTACAGCGAAATCAGAAACTTCGCTGCGCACGTCGCTCGGGGCGCGATCCGGGCAATCCACGCGGCGCCCAGGCGTAGCGCTGGCGAGTCCGACCATTCACGCTTGCGGCAGTCCATACTTGGTAACATCGCAATGCATCCGCACCGGTGTCTTCCTTGGATTGCGGACTGCCTGGCAAGTCGGCTTTTCCCCGCTCGACTGGAGCATAGAGGTGAATCGCATGAAGCAGCTATTCGCACTGATCACGACCGTGGCACTGGGTTCGATGTTCGGCGCCCTGGCATACGCCGACGACGATGCCGCCCAGTGCGCGGAAACGCTCAAACTTTTCCAAGGCGCCGGCCAAAGCGCCAACTACTTCAAGGGCAGTTACGGGTTTGCGGTCTTCCCGACCATCGGCAAGGCTGGACTCGGTGTCGGCGGAGCCCACGGGTCGGGGTGTGTCTATAGGCAAGGCAAGCAGGTGGGCACGGCCAAGATGAATCAACTGAGCTTCGGCTGGCAGGCGGGCGCACAGGGTTACAGTCTCCTGGTCTTTTTCGAGGATGAGAAGGCGTTCAAGGATTTCACGTCGGGCAACTTCGAGTTCGGGGCGAAAGCCAGCGCCGTAGCCATCACGGCGGGAGCCTCCGCGGGCGCAGGCACGACCGGTACGTCCAGTGGCGCAAGCGGCGGAAAGAATGACGCGACGACCAAGTCCCGCTCCGGCTATGAGAACGGCATGGCCTCCTTCTCGATCATCAAGGGTGGCCTGATGTACGAGGCCGCGCTCGGCGGCGCCAAGTTCAAGTACAAGCCGCTCTGACCCGGAAGCATCCGGCGCGGTCGACGCGATCGAAAGCACGGGCGACGCCGGCCGTTCGCTGGTCACGACCCGATGCTGCGCGAACACGGCCTGGTGATCGAGGTGTCGACCCCGATCACTGGGTCCTTCAGTCGAGCTTCAGCGCTTCCCGCTGCAGCTTGATCATCTGTTGCAGGATGACCATCAGTGCGGCCGCCGACATGCCCAGCATGAGTACGCCGCAGCAGGCTTCGAGGGGTCCGAGGAGCTTCCAGGGCCTGGTCATGACGATGTCGCCATAGCCAAGCGATGCGAAGTTCACCGCCGAGTGGTACACCGCCTCGTACATCTCGTCGAACTCGCCCAGTACCAGGAACAGCACCCCCCACAGTGTGATCTGCAGGACGGTGCCCAGCATCATCGCCAGCATGGCGACCAGCAGCGGACGCAGTCCGACCAGCCTGCCACTGACCGGTTTTGCACCTGCCGTCTGCAGCACGGAATAGCGCACGGCCCAGAAAGCCACTGCCACCTGCACGACCATGCACAACAGCACGAGCGGCAGCCCGACCAACAGATTCCTGAACATCATGCCTTGTCCTCCGCAGAGTCGACGCCGAGCACGACTGGCCGCGACCGCGAGTCGCGCCAACGCTCCATGGCCCAGACCGTAGCCCAGGCGTACACCGCCACACCCACGAACAGGCTCGTCCGCACGATCGACGCCTGCACGACGCTCTTGCCGTTGGCGCTGTCCTCGATGGCCGGACCGAGCAGGATCAGTGCCGTGACCAATGCATTGCTCCAGAAAGAGGGTCTGAACGTGGTGTGCCGCGTGCCGAACATGGCGGACCCGCACCACAAGGCCGCGGCCATCAGCCAGAGCGACAACATCCAGAGGTTGGCCAGCAGCGAGAGCCCGACCCAGACGCAGGCGCCCACCAGCGCGCCCATCAGGGTTGATCCGACCAGTTCCTTGCCGGCCGCGCGGGCGTTGGTCTCGCCCGCCTGCTGCCCGAGCGTGACCGTCTTCATGATCGCAGCCAGGTAGAGCGACGGATTGGTGAGCGCCAGCACGAACACCGGCATCACGATCACCGTGGCGCGCAGCGCGACCCAAGCGGCCGTTTCGTCGGTTACGGACCGTTGCGCCGGTTTGTTCGCTGCGGCGTCCGGCACATCGGGAAATAACGCAAAGGATATTGCCTTGACCAGGCCACCGACGACGACGCCGACACCGATGGTCACGCTCAGCATGCCGACCGCGGCCTGGTCCGCGACTCCGGCGACGGGTATCAGCGCAAACGCCAGGACGAGCACCATCGTCGCGGGGTTGCCCGTGCGCAGCCCGATGTAAAAGAGCGTGTAGAGGATGGTGGCGGTCAACAACAGTCCGGTCAGCGGATAGTTTTCGAGCACCGGCACCATGAGCACGCCGGCCATCAGCAGCGCGGTCAGCAGCAGCGCCGTCACCGCGCCCTTGGCAAGCGGCATCGGCGGTCCGGGCTTGCTGAGCAGGATCACGGCCATAACGCACACGACGAAAGGCAGCGGCAACGCGAGACCGTAGGCCACCAGCGTCGCGATACCGAGCCCCAGGGTCAGTCGCAGTGCCGCTTTGTCCGCGCTTGTCATCGACGTGGATCAGTACAGGTACGAGAGCCAGCTCATGAAGCGGATATAGATTCGGCCGAAGAGGTTCATCAGCGGATGCTTGTCCGTGTACACCAGCACCTCCGCCTGTCCTCCGACGCGCACGCCACGCAGCCGCTGAATTTCCGAGTCGTCGAACTCGACCGCCACGGGAATCCGCTGCGCCTGCCGCAGCCAGTCGCGACTGTTCTCGATGGTGGGCAAGGTGCCCGGTGGTGACGACTGCCCGGTGCCCACGCCGCCACCGACGCTGCGAACTCGCCCCTTGATCACCTCGCCCGGCATCACGTCGAGCACGATAGCCGCTTCGTCGCCCGGATCGATGTGGCCGAGGTTGTTCTCGGTCATGTCGGCACTGACCCAAAGGTCGCGTATCGCGATCAGTGTCATGACCGCCGCACCGGCCTGCGCAAAGTTGCCGACGTCGACGCGCAGGTCGGTGACGACGCCCTGCGCGGGCGCGACCACCCGGGTGCGCGACACGTCGAGTTCGGCCTTCTGCACGGCCGAGCGAGCGCTACGCAGTTGCGCGTTGCTGTCGCCCTCGTCACCGGCCGCCTCCACGGCCTTGTCCAGGTCCGCCTTGGCTCGCGCGACCTTGCTGCGCGCCTCCTCACGCGTCGATTGCGCGATCTCGAGGCGTCGCACGGAGATGGCCCCAGGGTCCTCCTGGTGCAGCCGCTCCTGGCGGTCCGCATCCTTCTCGGCCATCCGGAAACTCGTCTGGGCCGTCTGCAATGATGCGCGCGCCGCCTCGACGCCGGCCGCGGCGGCATTGACGGAGCGCCGCACGGATTCATGATCGGACTGGGCGCGCTGCAATGCGATCTCGTACTGTTCCGGATCAATTTCGAAAAGCGGCTGCGCGGGCTCGACCGAATCGTCGTTGTGGATATGCACCGCCAGTACCTTGCCCGAGACTTCGGCCGCGACCGGTATGACGAACGCCTGGACACGCGCCTGCGATGTGTATGGCGTCAGGCGGTCACCGACGAAGTAGAGAACCAGGCTCAGCAGGATCAGCGCAGCAAGAACCCCTGCGGCGATCCGACTGCCGCTCCCGGCCGCTGGCGCACTGTCGGCGGGGGTTGCGTTGGGCATCGGTGCTTGGGGTTCCTGGCTCATGACGCGTCCTATGGCTTGGGCGGCTCGTAGTCCTGGGCAGGATTCGGCAAGGGGGCGGTCAACAGGTCGTGCCAGTCAGTGCGCTCCGCCATGGCTTTGCGGGTGTCCTCGGCGAGGACCGGGCGGCTGCGTCCTGCCTGCCACCCTCCCCCCATCGCCTTGTAGAGCGAGATGAGGCTCTGCGACACGCTGCTGCGGGTGGTCGCGAGGCGTTCCTGCTGGCTGAACAGCGTGCGCTGCGAGTCGAGCACGCGTTCGAAGTCGACGAGACCTTCCTGGTACTGGATCATTGCGATGTCGAGCGAACGCTTCGCCGCCTGCGCAGCCTGCTCCAGGATGCCGACCTGGATGCGGCTCTTGGCGAAGGACACGGCGGCATCGTCGAGGTCCCGGGCAGCCCGCAGCAAAGTGTCCTGGTACGCCTCGTACAGTTGCTGGAAGCGCGCGTCCTGCACCAGCACCTGGTCCTGCAGGCGGCCGTGGTCGAACACGTTCCACGCGAGCGCGGGCCCGGCGCTCCAGCCAAGCGTGGTCGACGACGACGACAGCGACGTGGCCGACAACCCGACGGTGCCGACGAGCGCGATCGAGGGATACAGCGCCGCCTGGCTTACCCCGACAAGCGCCGATTGTGCGGCCAGCAGCATTTCTGCGGTCCGGACGTCCGGCCGGCGTCGCAGCAGCGAGGCCGGCACGTCGACGATGACCTCGAGCCCCGCCTCTGGAATCTGCTCGCGGCCGGCCGACATTTCCGGCAACGGCCCCGGTGGCTTGCCGAGCAGCACGTTCAGCGCGTTCTGTGCCTGGCGCAGGCCGCTCTCCAGTTCCGGAATCGTCGCGATCGTGCCGAGGTACAGCGACTTCGCCTGCTGCACGTCGAGCTCGGCCTCGTTGCCGCTCGCAAACAGCCGCTGGGTGATCTCGAGGCTGCGCTTCTGCAACGCGGCGTTTTCGTGCGTGATGCGCAGGCGCTGTTCGAAAGTCCGGATCGACGTATAGAGGCTGGCTGCCTGCGCCGCGACCAGCACCTGCACGTCGTCGTACTGCGCGATGCTGGCAAAATAGTTCGCGTCGGCCGCCTCGATGCCGCGTCGATACTTGCCCCAGAAGTCCATTTCCCAGGCGATGTCGAAGGCGGTGCCGTAGCTGGTAAATGTCTGGTCGGGCGCGTCCGATACGCTCTGCCCGACTCGGAACGCCTGCCCGCTCAATTGCTGCAACTGGGGATACAGGCCGCTCCCGGCCACGCCGAGCTGTGCGCGGGCTTCCATGATGCGAGCGCCGGCAATCGCTACGCTCGGGTTCGCGCTTTGCGCGTCCGCTATCACCTGATTGAGCGCCGGATCCTCGAAAACTTGCCACCACTCGTCGAGCCGTTCAGCCAAGGCCGGCTGCGGCTGTGCCGTGGGTGCCTGCTCGGGTGGTGCAACTTGCCAACCCTCGAGCCAGGGCACCTCCGGTCGCTGGAAATTCGGCCCGACCGGCGCGCAACCCGTCGCCAGCAACGCGGCGAGCACCGCGGTCGGCCAGGGCCCCCGGGCAATCGGCACTTCGACCGACATCGGTCACCCGGCCGGCGACGACTCGACCTGTGCCGGGCTGCGGTACACCCAGCCCATGAAGATCTGGTACCCCAGCGCAAGCAGGACTGCGCCGACGAACAGCCCGACTATTCCGGCCGCCGCCATGCCACCGAGCGCCCCCAGCAGGATCACCGGCATCGGCGCGTCGACGCCGCGACCCAGCATCAGCGGCTTCAGGAAATTGTCCGCAATGCCCGCGAGGAACAGGACCACCGAATAGACGATGGCCGCGGCATTGCCGTAATCGCCACTCGACCAGATATAGATGATCGCCGGGATGGTGACGAGCACGGCCGGAATCTGCGCGATGCCCAGCACCAGCACGATCACCGCGAGCAAACCGGCCAGCGGCACCTGCGCCACGAGCAACGTCAGGCCGACCGCAATCGCCTGGATCAGGGCGACGCCAATCACGCCTTGCGCGACGGCACGAATGGTCGCCGTGGACAGCTTGACGAATTCAGGCGCGCGCTCCGGACTCATGATTCGCGCGAAGATCGCCTGGCTGCTTCTCGCGCCCCCTTCGCCGAATGCCATGATCACGGCGGCAATCAGGAATGCGGCCAGGAACATCAGGATTGCGCCGCCCACTCCCGCGACCATGCCGAGTGCGGTTTTCGCGAGGTCGCCGACCTTCGGCTGCATGCTCTTCACCAGCGCCGGCAGGTCGGAGTGCGCTTTCGACCAGAGCCCGTGGATTTTCTTGCCGACGACAGGCCATTCCTCGACACCCGGGCGTGGTGCCGGAATCTGCAGGGTATTGTCCTGCACGCCTTGCACAAATCCCTGCACCGAATCGGCCAGCGACCCCAACAGCAGGGCGCTGGGCGCCACGATCAACGCGGCGCCGATGAGCGCGATCAGGGTGGCCGCCAGGCCCTGCTTGCCGCCGACCTTGCGCGCAAGCATCTGGTGGAGGGGGTACATCGCGACGGCCAGGATCAACGCCCAGACCATCAACGTCAGGAACGGCGCAAAGATCCGGTAACACAATGCCGCCAGGGCAAAGACCAGTCCGGCGCGGATCAGTACGTCGAGAAGCTGCGAGGATCTGCGTTGCTCCGACTCGGAACCGGACGCCAGGGGCGCGTTCATGAGCCTGCTCCCTTTGTTCTTGACAATGCCCATTGCTTTTACGCCCCGGAAACATACTCGTAAAGTCGCGGACGGAGCCGGCGATGCAGGGGCGCTCGTGGCGCCGCGATAACGGGCACTCACTCCCGCGCCGTGTAAGCCTCCAGCGCGCCAAGCCCGCGCTCGTCGATTTGATCCAGCCGCGCGTCCAGCGGCGGGTGCGTCTTGTACAGCTGCGCCAGGCTCGCCGACTCGCTGCCAAGTGCGGTGAGCTTCTGCAGGACGGCGTACAGCGCCAGCGGATTCATCCCGGCACGGGCAAGATAGAATTCCGCAGCCTCGTCCGCGCGATACTCTGCCCCGCGATCCAGCGATGTCAGCATGATGGCCGCGCCGTTCTTCTCCGCGTACCGCCTGGCGTAGCTGCCGGCGACAGTGTCGCTGCCTGCGCTGACGTTCTCCAACGTCAGGTCCTTGCCAGCTGTCGCCACTTCCTGCTTGTGAATCACGCTGTAGTGATCGCGCTGCACGCAGTGACCAATCTCGTGCCCGAGCACGGCCGCAAGCTCGCTATCCGACGACAACAACTGGTACAGGCCACGTGTGACCAGGATGAAGCCGCCGGGCGCAGCGAATGCATTGACCTCGGGCGTGTCGATCACGCCAAAGGTCCATGGCAGGTCGGGACGACTCGTCTGCGACGCGACCCAGCGCCCGACGAGGTTGACGCGCTGCTGAGCAGCAGCGTCGCTCCACAGGGGCCGTGCGCCGAGAATGCGGCCGGTGAGTTCCGGACCGAGCGCGATCTCCTCGGCGGCAAGCTCATCTTCGGATTTCGGCACCACCTTGGCGGCGGTGTCCAGCTTCGTGCCGACGTTGACACCCAGTGAGCCGAGCAGGCCACCCATGGATTTCGCAAGCTCCGATTTCGAAGTCGCGGTTGCCGATGGCGGCTTGCCGGACTTCTTGCCGGGTTTCGCTTCACCGGCGTACGCCACGCTGGTCGCCTGCCAACCTTGCCCGGAGGCATACGTGGCGGCAGCGGACGCATCGACGCGATGTCCAACCATCGCATCCAGTTGCACCTGGTTCAAAGCGGCCGATCTCAGGTCGCTTTCCTCGATGCCCCGCACGCCCGCGGTTTCGGTAATGCGCCCCTTGCCGGCCTTGCCGCCCATCAGCACGCGCACGTTGGCTTCGCCATCCTCGACCCCGGCATAAGCGATGCGCACATCGTTGACGCGCACGAATCCCGGCATGCCGGCAGACACCTGCAACTGATACCACAGGCCCTGCTGCGCGGAAATCTTGATACCTGCGTTGCGCTGCAGGGTCGCGACCTTGGGCGCGTCGAACCTGGGCTGTGCATACACGTCAGCGGTCGGCTTCTGCACCACGGCGGCAAGTTCCGCGGCACTCAAGGTCGACGCCAGCAGTGCAAGCGGGACCATGGTGTACAGGATGATGCGCATCAAGAGTCTCCCTTTGGCACGTCCGTAGGATCGAAGAACGCCGTTCCCTGCGCCAGCGGCGATTCGGTCGAGCTGGCCATCACCTGGCCGATCAGCTCGCGCAGGCGCAGACGCTCGCCGCGATCGCTCCCGGTGACGCCATCGTCGA
Source organism: uncultured Gammaproteobacteria bacterium (assembly GCA_963743995.1). Lineage (GTDB taxonomy): Bacteria > Pseudomonadota > Gammaproteobacteria > Steroidobacterales > Steroidobacteraceae > RPQJ01. The sequence goes on from CAVUSC010000029.1 coordinate 155,595, forward strand.
CCTCGGCGCAGGCGCAGGCGACGCGCACGCTGCCGTCATCAGCCAAGCGCGCGTCGTGCTCGGCCAACTGCCTTTCAAGCCTTGCGAGATCGCGCATGGCCGCTGTGCATGCCTCGCCTTTGCTCGCGCCGTGCCATACCAGCACCATCAGATCGTCCAGGGCGGCGTGCAGCCAGCTCTTGCGTTCCACCACACCCTCGAGCATCACCGCATCGCTGCCGGCATACAGGAAGCGTCGCAGCCGGCGACGGTATTCCCGCTTGCGTCGCGCGACGGCCGTCCCGGCGAGGTCGACATCGGGCACGAAGCGCAGGCGCGCGATTGCCAGCCAGCGATCCTGCTCTGGGGCGAACTCCGCCAGGAAATCGCCATTGCCGACGGCGCGCCCCCGTTGCACGCCGGCGTAGAGCCGGCACAGGCCGAAGACCAGGGCTACGAAGCCGACGCTGGCGAAGACATCGAAGAAGAAGCCGAAGAACGTGAGACCGACGAACGCGGCCGTCAACATCGTTACGTTGGCGGCGACAAAGACCGAGTCGATGTCAGTGGCTGGTTCGCCGCGGTAAAAGGCGAAGGTGGTCAGCGCGGTGAACAACATGGCGATGGCATACTTGAGCCACGCCGGCGGCGTGCGAATGGCGCTGCCCGCAATCAATGCTTCGGTGGCCTCGGCCATGACTTCCACGCCCGGCATCACCGGATCGACCGGCGTGGGCTTGGCATCGTTGAGTCCAGAGGCCGTGTAGCCGACCAGCACTACCCGATCCTGCAAGACTGGCGGTGCAGTCGTCGCATCGCGACAGACGGGCTTGCGGTCGGTCAACAGGTCGGCGGCGCTGATGCGTGGCAACCGCGTGTCCCGTCGCCAGTTCGGCCGCACCAGGGCGGCATGGTCGCCAGGTGATCGCGCCGTGGCGGTCGTCGCCAGGCGCAACGGCAGCGACGGCAAGGCCCAGTCGCCGACGACCTCGCGCAACGGAATGTCACGCAGCACACCGTCCTCACCCCGAGTGACATTGGCAATCGCGCTGAAGCGGGCCATCGCCTCGCCGTATGGCAACAATAGCGCTACCTTCGGATCGTCCCGTTGCGGGGTCGTCAGCGCAAACGCCGCCGGGGCCTGCGACGCCCGCACGGACGAACCAGCGTCGTAATCCGGATGCAGTCGCGTGGAGCTGAATACAAACCGGCCGGCACCGCCCTTGGCCATGGCTTCCAGGGTGTGATCGCCGACTGGATCGCTCAGCGAAGGATCAGTGAACAACACGTCGTAGCCGACCGCGCGCACCCCGGCGCGATCCAGTTGCTCTAGCAGATCCGCGTGCCGTTGACGGCTCCAAGGCCAGCCGCCTTCGTTGCGAGCGCGAAAATACTCGATCGAGCACTCGTCGATCTCGACTACGACGACGCGACCAGAAGGCTGTGCTTCAAATGGTCGCCACTGCACCACGCGATCGAAGATCGCATCCTCAGCCGAGTTGAGCGAGCGGGCGTGGCTCCAGTCCCAGGCGAGCCAGGTGATCGCTCCAATAGCGAGCAGCGGATAGAACGCGAACTTCAACCGCAATGCGACCTGGGACAGCGGCCGCCGATAGCTGCGCTCAACCCGGGTCCACGCGAAAATGAAGCCGTGGCCGAATGCCGCCAGGCTTGCGTCGATCCACGAGAGCACGCGGCCCGTCAACCTGCCGATCATCCCCCCCTCCCCCACGCGCCTGGTCGATGGCTTCGCTTAACTGCGCAAGACGCGATTGAACATCTCCACCGTCCGACGCCAGGCAAGCTGCGCGGCTTCCGCGTCGTAACGCGGTGTCGTGTCGTTGTGGAACCCGTGCTGTGTGTTCGGGTAGACATGCGCAGCGTGCTTCACGCCGGCCGCCTTCAGCGCCGCCTCAAACGGCGGCCAACTGGCGTTGACCCGCTCGTCGTTTGCAGCGAAATGCAGCAGCAGCTCGGCTTTGATCGCGCCGACGTTGTCGAGTGGGGGCGCGCTGCCATAGAACGGGACCGCCGCCGCCAGTTCGGGCAAGGCAACCGCGAGCCGGTTGGCAATCGCACCGCCGTAACAGAAGCCGACGACGCCGAGACGGTCGGTGGTGCCGGGCTGGGCGCGCAGGAACTGCGTTGCGGCGATGAAATCCTCGAACGCCTTGGGCTGATCGAGCGTCTGGAACAGCGTCCGAGCCCGGTCCTCGTCCCCGGGGTAGCCACCGAGTGGAAACAGCGCGTCGGGGGCGAGCGCCACGAAATCCTCGAGGGCCACCCGCCGCGCGACGTCCTCGATGTGCGGGTTCAGTCCGCGATTCTCGTGCACCACCAGCACGAGCGGCAGCGATCCCTTGGCCTTGGCCGGTCGCACCAGGTACCCGCGCGCCTTGCCATGACCCTTGGGCGAACCGTATTCGACGTACCGCGCCTCGAGCCGCGCATCCGTGGGCGCAATCTGCTGTGCCTCGGCAAAGCGCGGACTCAGGGCGCCCAGCAAGCCCACGGCCGTCACCGAGCCAACCGCGAATTTCCCAACCCGCGCAAGGAACGTGCGTCGATCGATGTCGCCGTGAACGTACTGGTCGAAGATCAGCAGCACTTCGGGATCGAAGTCGCTCGCACGCTGCATCGGTGGTTGGTCCGTCACGGTGCTCCAGCCTCCACTCACTCGAACACGCTGAGGATGCTCTGGTATTTTTCGATGTACCAGCGATTCTCATTGTTGTACTTGGGGATGGCTACGGGGCGGATGCCAGTCGCATCCTCCGTCCACAGGCACGGGCAGTTCACTTGCTGCCCCAGAAGCTGCTCTCCTGGCGGCCGCAGGTCTTCAAGTTTCACCCCCATCCTGTTCATGACACTGTAGAGCTTCCTGACATTCCTGGGCCCACCGTTGTAGGCGGCGACCGGGAAGATGCCAAGCACCTCCTTGTTGTCACGATAAGCGAAACGGATATCGGACCGCATCTGGTACAGCTCAATATCGAAGAGACAGATCGCCGCTTTCATGGAGTTCAGGAGATCCGTGGCGCCGCGCTCGAAGTTCGGGTCAATCTTTGCCTCGGGGCATCGCCTGACCACCATCGAATAGGTGCCATTCCCCCTCCTGTTCGTGAACTGCATGGGACCGAGGGCAGCCGCGCTCGAGACACTGTACCGATACGCCTCCTCCCGCTTCAGGCCGTAGTGGCTCAGCACCTCGTCGAACGCCCCGGCTTTCTTTCTTATGAAGTCGGCATCGTCGGTCTGTTCGATCACCGCAAGGGTCGTGAGAACTTCGGCCGGCACCACATCTGCCAGCAGCACGCCAGGAAATGCCACTGAAGGTGCCTTCGCGAGACGCAATTCCTCGATTGCCTGCCGTGCCGTGCTGAGGAGGAATTCCTTCCCGCCACTGACAAAAAGCGGATCAAGCGTGTCTTCGTTGGTCGGGAGATAGACGATTGGCCTTGCGGTCTCGACGACGGCCCTCCATCGCTTCTTCGCAATCAGGGCACTGTCGAAGACGGGAAACTTCCTCCCGTAGACTTTCAGTGGCTCTCCGTTCCTGGAAAAGGCGAACATCAGCCGTTCGGCACCCGTTCCCTTGACGTGCCGTGCCTCGACCCCTGGTGTGTGCACGCTGAAAGGAAAGGGCTTCCTTCCCGGCTTCCACTTGACCGGAGGTCGGCCGATCTCGATGTGCACGATGGACCATTCCTGCTTCGCCTCGCTCCAAAGAGCGAAGACCACAGGACGCCCGCGAAGCACCTCTCTTCGCCCCTTGCCCGTGAACACGTACTCGAGTTCGACATCGCGAAGAAGGGACTTCGCCTGTGACACGAGATCAAGGATCACCTCGTGACGGTCGCGGTGACCTTGCACGATCACCTCCTCGAGCTCATTGGCGGGAAAAGAATTTCCGGGGCGCTTGGACTCAGCAACGCCACGCGGAACTTCCCCGTCTGCCACAGCTTTTTCCATCGGGGTCGCGGGCGCTTCCTGAGGAACTGATTCTTCCTCGACGAAGACGGGCTCTCCCTCATCGGAGACGCTTCCCGTCGTTTCGCATGCCGCAACGAAAATCAAGGAAGCCAGGACAAGGAGAGCCTGTACAACCCTGCGTGGGACGAGCACATTCATGAAGTTTTCTGTCAGTGGCGAGTGAGGAGTGGCCTTGCGGGGCAGGGACAAAAGCAGCACCTTACTCCAGTTCTAAACGGCGACGAAGAACCGGGGTGCAGTCAGGCATTCGATTGGCATGGCGACCGAAAGTTCGGCGTTGACGCGAATCCTCGAACTCCCCGCACAGGGCACGCGGAGTAGAGCAACTCGGGCAGGGCGTCAGGTGCGGTGCTCGAGCAAGACGATTGAGTAGTGCTGAGTGCCCTCCCCCACGTCCAGCGCCAGCATGAGCTCTGCGGGAATCTGGCGGGCGTCGTAGGTCGCCAGTCCCTTGACCGGCAGTCCGTTCAACGGCACCAGCCCACCCCGGCAAGCGCTGTAGTTCAGCGTGACCCGATAGACGTCGTAGGTGCTGTCCACCGGATCGATGGTGCCGTTGACGATGCAACCCGTCGCAGCGTTCTGGCTGAACATGCGACCGGTCGAGTCAATCGTCAGGATCTCGGCCTCGGGGCTGGCGGCCGAACGGTACGAGCCAGCGACGATCGCTCGCGAGGAGCCGCTCGCGTGGTGTGAGTCATACGCACCCAGGAAGGCCACCGGGTAGGTCCCACCGGCGGAGGTATTGATGTCGGCGGACAGTTGCAGCTGGCCGCTTCGCGCCACCCAAGTGGCATCGACGCGTCCCTTGCCGCTGGTTGAGCCATCGGCCAGTGCGACGCCCAGTGGCAGGACAACGTGCAATTCTGATTTCTCGCGGTCGGCGAGACAGTCTTGCTTGTTGTACCTGACGCCGATCACGTCGCCGACGAGCTGGGTTCCATCGGGTTGCACGAGATGGGCGCGATGATCCTCGCCAATCAAGGCGACCGTCCCGTCGGCGGCGTGCCAGATGCCGCCGGCGCTGCAGCCGTCGAGGGTGTCGCTGATCGGGACCGAAGTATCGCCGCAGGCACTCAGTGCAAGGGTGGCGAACACGAAAAGAAGTTGTCGTCGCATGGCGATTTCCACGCCGGACCAGGCCCAGCGAGTGGACCTCCTGTGTTCAGGGTTGCACTGCCCTGCGTGGGTAACAAGCGTAGATATCGCTAGACTGTCAGGGCGTGGTCGACGCGCCCAGGGCGATCGACGTCACCTGGCTTTTCGCACTTGCCTGGAACTGGAAGCACGCCTATGTCCGCCTTGTGGTCGGACTCACTGAGCGCGGCTCGACATGCGTCGCTTGGGGCGACACTATCTGGCCACGTCGCCAGACTCGCCTGATGGGAGCGATATGAAGAAGATCCTGCTTCGGCCGGTTTCAGTCGCGCTGCGACTGATGGCCGCCGGCCTGGCACTGGTTGCCACCGGAGCGTTCGCGCAGTCGGAACGAGCCACCGGCGCGCCAGCCGACCTGGTGCTGCGCAACGGCGCCATCTACACGGTCGACGCGGCCCGCAGCTGGGCCGAGGCGGTCGCCGTGCGTGACGGGCGCATCGTCTACGTCGGTCGCAATGCCGGGCTTGGCGTGCTGGTCGGGCCGAAGACTCATGTCGTCGACCTGCGCGGACGCATGGTGCTGCCCGGCATCCACGACGCGCACATCCACCCGATCAGCAGCGGCATCCAGGCGCTGAGCTGCGACCTCACTGGCAAGTTGACGGCCGATGAGTATGTCGCGGCGGTAAAGGGCTGTGCGGCCGAGCGGCCGGACGAAGCGTGGATCCTGGGCGGCGGCTGGCTGATGTCCGCATTCGGGCCGGGCGCGATGCCGTCACGCACGCTGCTCGACGCGGTGGTGCCCGACCGGCCCGTGTTGCTCTACAGCAGTGACGGCCACACCGGCTGGGCGAACAGCAAGGCGCTGGCCCTTGCCGGCATCACGCGCGACACGCCCGACCCGCCGGACGGACGCATCGACCGCGACCCGCAGACCGGCGAACTGGTCGGGAGCCTGCAGGAAGGGGCGATGGGACTGGTCGACAGGCACGTGCCGCCGGCAACACCGGCGCAGCGCATGGATGGCCTGCGCTATTCCGTCGCGATGCTCAATGCGTACGGCATTACCGGGTTACAGGATGCCAGCGTCTCGCCCGCCGAACTCGAAACGTACGCGGCGCTCGACGCAACGGGCGAGTTGTCCGTCCACGCGGTGCTCGCCCAATGGTGGGAGCGGGAACGAGGCGTGGAGCAGATCGCGGGTATGGAGCAGCGCCGCAAGCAGTTCACGAACGGGCACGTGCACGCAACGTCGGTCAAGATTCTGCAGGACGGCGTCATGGAGAACTACACGGCCGCGATGCTCGAGCCGTACCTGGTCGCGGGCTCGCCGCGGGGCATTCCGATGCTGCAGCCCGCGGCGCTGAATGCGGCCGTGACCGCGCTTGATGCGAAGGGCTTCCAGGTGCACTTCCACGCGATCGGCGACGCCGCGATCCGCCAGTGCCTCGACGCGGTGCAGGGCGCGGGTGAACGCAACGGCGCCTCGGGGCTGCGTCATCACATCTCGCACCTGCAGTTGATTGATCCCGCGGACCTGCCGCGATTCCGGGCGCTGGGCGTGATCGCCAATTTCCAGCCGCTGTGGGCCTATCCCGACCCGTACATCACCGAGCTCACCATCCCGTTCATCGGCGAAAAGCGCGCGGCGCACATGTACCCGATCGGCGGCATGCATGCGAGCGGCGCCATGATCGCGTTCGGCAGCGACTGGTCGGTGTCGTCGGCCAATCCATTCGAACAGATCGAGGTCGCCGTGCGGCGCGCCGATTCGGCCACCCCGGACGGTGCGGTTTTTCTGCCTGATCAGCGGCTGCCGCTGCCGGCCGCGATCGCCGCGTTCACGATCAATGCGGCCTACGTCAACGGCCTGGAGGGTGAAGTTGGGTCCATCGAGGTTGGCAAGCGTGCCGACCTCGCGGTTCTCGACCAGAACCTGTTTGCGATCGATCCGCGTGCGATCTCCGACACCAAGGTGCTGCTCACCTTGTTCGGCGGCAAGCCGGTGCACGGGGAGCCGGGAAAACTCTAGCAGCGGCCGTCGTGGATCGCGAGGAAACAGTTGGGTCCAGCGCTACTCCCTACGCAGCTTGCGGCCCGACCGCAGTCCCCTCGCTTTGCCGGACCACACTGAGGCAAAAGAGCAGCCGCTCCCTGCTCCAGTTCTCAATGGCGACAAGCACCCCTCCCCTTGGAAACTCGTGGCTGGACTCTCTCGGTCCGGGAGGGGTCATGAAGAAGTCGAGGTTCACGGAATCGCAGATCCGACGTCCCGCCGCCTTCAGTAGCAGGTTGATTTACAGTTTTCCGACCGATGCCGTACCCATCCGAGCCAAAGCGGGGAATTGAGCGGACTGCGAACTCACTGGCATTCAACAGCGCGTTGGCACTTCCGATATCGGCCCTTCTCTGGAACACGAGTGCCAGGCAGAGCCAAAGAGGCTCCTCCGGTCGACGGCTTGCCCGGCAGGTTGGCAGTCGCGCGCGTCCTCGCAGGCCGATCATGTGCCGGCCGGTGGACACGCGAACGGCAGCGGTACCGGCGGCGGGCGATTGATCTGTTCACGCTCCAGGATCTTCATTAGCAAGGGGAACGGCGTCGGATCGAATTCGGCATACGTGAGAAACCCCGACAGCGCATAGAGGTTGCCCTCTCGCTCGAGTGCCCCCAGCAAGTCAGTGGCTTCCCGCTGACGGCCGAGCAACATGAGCATGCTCCACCGTGAACCGGTCGTGTCGTACTTGGTGCTCGCAAGAATGACTACCGCGTCAGCACGGCGGCCCTCCGCACAACCCTGACGGGCGCCAGCCAGTGCAAGGCTGGTCTCCACGTTGCCCAGGGGCAGTTCCCGAATGCCGGCCAGCACCTTCGCAGCCGCATCGACCCGTCTATCCCAAAGCAGGGTTCGGTGAACCTGGTACTGGACAAAGAAATCATCGGGCCAACGTTTCTGCAGTTGCAGGGCCTGGTCCGCATGTCGCCGAAGGTCACCCCACCGGTTGAGGTTGAAGAGCGTCTGCGCGATCTCAAGCCGATCGAACGCATACGGCCACAGCATTGCAAGCTGGCGTTTCAGCAATGCGTAGTCACTCATCAGGACAGCCAGGTTCGCCAGCGACAACGCAACATTCACGTCCTTTGGCCGCTGCTTTTGGATCTCGAGCAGGAGTGCCGTAGCATCCCGCCAGCGCATATCGAGTTCAGCCGCCTCGGCCCGGTAATACGTGCGTTCCTGCGCCGACTTGGCGGTCTCCTCCGCGCGCCATATGCGCTGCTGATAGTTGCCGAGCTTTTCCTTGTACGAGCCATGCTCGAGGGCTGAGTGCATCAGCCTCGCATCAAGCTGACTCCGCCAATAGTCGGCAGCGGCCGCATGAGCCACCGAGAATTCCGGGTCAATATTGCGCGCTTGCTCGAAATACTGGTAAGCCTCCCGAAACACGTCCATGCCCTTGTTGAAGGTGGCCTGGCTTGCCCTGCCATGAAGATAGGCCTGATAGGCCTCGACCGAACGGGTGCCGACCTCAGCCATGTCGGCCAGTGCCTTCGGATCCATGGTCGTCTGCATCGCCGTGGCGATACTGCGAGCCAAATCCTCCTGGATCGTAATCATGTCCGCCGGGTCGCGGTCATAGGTTTGCGACCAGACGTGAAAACCGTCCGAAGCGCGGATCAGCTGCGCCGTCACCCTGATCCGCGTCGGTGTGCTGCGAATCGAACCCTCCAGGACGTGCTCCACACCCAGCTCACTTGCGATCTGCGGCACGGACAGGTTGCTGCCCTTGTATTTGAAGGATGAGGTTCGGGCAGTGACGCGAAGATCGGGCGTCCTGGCCAGCGCGTTCAGAATTTCGTCGGCCAGACCGTCTCCGAACCACTCCTGGTCCCTGGCCTGGCTCATGTCCACGAACGGCAGCACGGCGATGGACTTGTCGGTAATGGTGGGCTGGACACCTGGGGCGCTCGTCTTCTCGCCTTGCAGCGCAACGGCCAGGGAAGTCGCTTCGCGCTTCGGGGCCAGCATGAATCGGTCGAAAAGGAAGAAGGCCACCGCAATCGCGAGCAGCACCAGCATGCTGCGCTCTATCCTGCGGGCGGTCTGCGGTGCGGTGGACTGGTCGTCGGGTAACTGCGACTCGCGCTTCAGGCCATCGGGTGTCAGTTCGAACACCCAGGCGAAGACCATGGCAGGGATGAATCCCACTGCCAGAAGGCCAACCACGGCTTTCATCACCCAGGCGGGTGCAGCAAAGACCGGCAGCAGAGTTGCGGCAACTTGCGTCACTAGCCACGCGCCGACCAGGTACAGACCGGCCATCCGAATGACATTGCGACGTTTCAGCTCGCTCAGGATCCCGGTCAAACGGCACCCTCCGTCGAACTCCACGTTAGCCGGCGAACTGCCATGACGCGCCCCCACCTGTCTTCGTTGTTCTTCGTGCGGCGCCTTCGAAATTCGCCACCCATCGACACGTCTAGACGACCATGTGGCCATCGGCAGTCGGTCACCGGATCTCGGCGATTGTGGGCGGCGAGGTTCGAGTTGCAGCAGATGAATTGTGCCGGATTTCTGCGACTACCGAGACATGAGGTAAAGCCTTTGAATAGTGCATGCCCGGCGACGCGAAGCAGAGCGCTTCACGGAATTGATGCGGAAGCCCCAAGCGAACTCCCTCCCCCTTTCCCCGCCTCCGTCACGCCGGTCCGCCCCATGAGGTTCGTCATGCCCCGCCGCCGACCCCGGGCGCTCGAATGGTCTCTCGGCCCAGGCGCCAGTCGTCGACACCTAGGACGACAAGCGCGCAGAGAATGATCGTGATCAGTTCAGCCGCCAGCTTCTCTATTCTTGTTCCCCGCAGTCGCAGGCGTCACAGTGGCCACCGGTTTCAGTTCCAGCGGATCCAGCTCGACGACGCAGTCGCCAAACAGGCGGCGGTCGCGCTCGATCTTGCGGCGAAAGCTGGCGAGATCGGTGGGCGCAAGCGCGAAGCCGCGCGCTCGGGCCAAGCGCGCCAGTGATCCCGCGCGCAGCATAGTCACGCGGTTCTCGTTGTCCAACCACGCCAGAGCCTGGCGCATTACGTCGCGCGCATTCTCGCCGAGCGGCCCGTCGATGCCCAGCAATGACAGCTGCATGCTGGGGTTGGCGCTGCCATTCCAGACTTCGTTGAGCCAGTTGACCTCGCGCTCCAAGTCTTCATAGAAACGTCGATCGTTGGCATCGAGCGTGGCCATTGTCCCGTTTTGCCGCGCGGTATCGAAGATCTGCAGTGGCAGCACGTCGGAGTCGATCAGGTAGACAGGACGATAGTGACCTACGGCCATGCTGTCCGGCAGGTTCGGCAGCGGCATCGCCCGCCAATAGCCATCGCTCGACCGCAATGCATCGTCGAGATCGGCAATCCTCTCGCTTGAACAATCGCTCGACGCCACCCGAGCGGCCGTTTGCGCCAGCACGCGACCGAACAGCGCATCCATCTGCGCGATCGTGTCGCGATGGACGTCTGCCTCCTTGCGCCCTTCGAACCACGCCTGCGCCCACAGGGCAAGCAGGACGCCGACAACGACCACGGCGAGCTCAGTTCCCCACCGGCCAAGGGAACGCATCGCTCGCGCCCTCGGCCTCATCCCCTCCGGCATTGTCCGCAGCTCCTACGTTCTTCTCGTCGTTCGCCGCACGATACAGCAACGTACCAGTTCGACGGCAGGCGGGCTGTGGCCCACTTTCCGATAGTCCGCGGGTCAGCCATTTTCGGGCCAAAATGACCCCCGATAGTCCGCGCGTGATGCCCGACAATTCATGCAAATCAAAAACTTGAGCTTATCGACAGACAGCTTGCAGTCTATTCCGGGCACATGGTTTACACGTTTCCGCATTCGGGGGAGTGCCTCCAGATGCCCTGGAATGAGTGTAAGCCGATGGATGAACGCCTCCGTTTCATAGCCCGCCTGCTCGAAGGCGAGAAGATGGCGCCCGTGTGCCGCGAGTTCGGCATCTCCCGGGGCACCGGCTACAAGATCTTCGAGCGCTGCAAGGCGTGCGGCCTCGATGCACTGCACGATCGCAGCCGGGCCCCGTACCGGCAGGCCAACAAGCTGCCGTTCCAGGTCGAGCGGGCGATCCGGGGGCGTCCTGGGGCGCGCCGAAGATCCGCGACAAGCTGATCCGCGAGTTCCCGATGATCCCGCCGCCCGCGGTGAGCACCGCCGCCGTTGGCGCCCGCGACCTGCGTGTACTGGTTTAGACCGTTCCGGGTGTACGTCTGATTGACGGCCGCGATCGGGTAATCGTAGATGCCGTTGGTCTGGGCGCGTGCGGCCACCTGACTGGTGGGGTTGTACGAGAAGCCGATGCCGAGATCGTGCCCGGTCTCGACCAACTGCCGAAGCCAACAATCGATGGTATAGTATCTATACCTTTTATATACCTGATTGCCGTGCTATATATGCCTGCATGGGATTCGAATACGACCCGGTCAAGAGCGCGGAGAACAAGCGCAAACACGGGATCGATTTCGACACGGCGCTGCAGCTATGGAGCGACGATGCGCTGGTCGAGATCCCCGCCAAGGTGGTGGACGAGGTTCGCTGGCTGGTGATTGGGAAGATTGCGGATAAACACTGGTCGGCGGTCATTACCCGCCGCGGCGAGAACGTCCGACTGATTTCAGTCAGGCGCTCCCGGGTCGAGGAGGTGGAACTCTATGAAAGCGAAGAAATTTGATGAGAAGTTCGATGCAGGCAAGGACGTCACCGCTGACCTGGACCTGACAAAGGCTCGGCGCGTCGGCGTCGACGCAAAGCGAGTGAACGTGGATTTCCCGAGCTGGATGGTCCGCTCCATCGATCAGGAGGCCACACGGCTTGGCGTGACCCGTCAATCTCTTATCAAGATGTGGCTGGCTGAGAGACTGGGGAAGCAGAAAATGGCTGCTAATCGGTAAATCCGCAGCGCAGGTAACGAAACACTGACTCGGTTCCCGATAGTCCGCGGGTCAGCCGATTTTCGGGGCAAAATCGACGTCCGATGGTCCGCGGGTGATGCCCGAACACTCATGCAAAACAAAAACTTGGAAGTGGTGGCCGGGGACGGAATCGAACCATCGACACGCGGATTTTCAAGACAGCGAACAGCTCGGTTCGGTGCGAGAAAGCCGAAGAAACGCAACGAGTTTTCCCGGCGCCGACCGAACCGCCCTCGCCGACCGAGCCCATACCGAACCCCGCGGGGGCCGACCGACCGAACCCCGGCGCGGGGCCCATGCGGGTCAACGAGTTTAGCCATCGCGACCGAGCGGGGACCGAACTCAGGGGTAGAAGGACCGCGCTACGCGACGCGATGCGTAGTCCCGATCCAGGCTGTCGATACTGAAGTACCCTTCTTTTGCCATCTTGAGCGCAGTCATTAGTCCCCGGGTCGTGTCCCTCGCTGCATACCCCACATGCTTACGACACGCTCCACATCCTCCTGCGCAAGGTCGCGAGGCAACGCGACGCGAATCGAACCGCGACGTGTCAATACGTGGAGCACCGCGTGCTCTGAGCCGTCCATGAGATGCTTCTCCCACACGTGGCTGACTATGGATTTCTCGTTCAATTTCTGAGGCCCAACCGTCATCGAGTGCGGTGTTATCTGTGCTTGAGGAATTACTAGATACGCCAACGACAGAAGACAGGAAACAGCCGCACCAAACGCTGTGAAAAATAAAATGGCGCGCGGAAAGGGCAGCACTTTTGCGCCGGCGACCATTGCAAACAACCAAACGATCAACAGTATCGAAACGATTGGCACTCCAGTACCAACCAAATCTCGCAAAAGCAAAGTACGCAGCCCTCCGGACACTTTCAGCAAGAACCACCTCGCGCCCGCCGGTTCCGTCCATTGCATTGTAGTGGTCTGCAAAGCTAACTCCGGTTGCTTCAATGAAAGACTTACCGGCACTTAATCGTGCCGTCTCGATTACATGATGATCGAACGCTAATAGATTGTGGTTGCTGCGTTGGGACGCGCCTGAGGCTTAGGTGGCGGTCGAGTTAACGCATCTGCTGCCGTATTCACCCCATTTTCGACAAGATTTTCCGCAAGGTTACCAACGGCCCGAGCACTGCCCTGTGATCCACCGGCAACGGCTGCCGACTGAGTCGTTGCGCCGGCAGCTCGTCCAAGAGCGTTCGCCCCAGGCGCCAAGTTCTGAAGCGCAGCACTTGTGACTACGCTGGAAGCCAATTGAGACGACGTCGGCAGGGAGTGATTGTCCACGACCGACTCTGTTACTGCAGAAGCTACTCCCGCGACTGCGCCACCACCAGTATTGATTGCAACCGCGGTTGCGGCGCCCGCCAAGGACCCTCCGGCTGCAGCCGACGCCGCATAGTTCATGGTTAATCCGCCAATCGCTCCTGCGCCTGCCGCACCCAAGAATCCACCGAGCGAAACTTCGCCCCCAACCGCTACGGTTGCAACCACATAAGTGCCCGCTCCGACCAAAGCTCCGATTCCAGCCGTGACACACGGAATGCAAACTTGGCCGCTTGGGTCCGCATTGTTGAGCGGGTCATTGCCAACGTACGCATAGAGATTCAGGCCATCGTCGTACCCAATCGGGTCCGTCTGCATGAACCTACCCAGGCTCGGGTTGTAGAACCGCGCCTTGTAGTAGTACAGCCCGACCTGCGTGATCGCGGTCTGCCCCGTGTACTGGAATCGCCCGGTGTTGTCGTCGTGACGCCGTACGCGTCGTAGGTGCCGAGCAAGAGCGTCGATCCGGCCGCGTTGGTCACGTTGATGATCGAGCCCTGGTGGTCCGCGTGCAGGTATCGGCGCGTCGCCGACGACACGGTCGCGCCTTCGTACCACACCATCGGCTCGTCGACGCCCGCGCCGTGCGCGTAGCGACGCTGCACCACGCCGCTCGCGTTGTACTCGAGAATCAACCGGTCGCCGTCGTACAGGAACCGCTGGGTGCCGGCGGCGTCCGACACCTGGTACAGCCGCCCCATCGGGTCGTACGTCAGCGTGGCGGTCTTCGCGCCGCTCGAGCTGACGAGGCGGTTCTCGGCGTCGTACTTGTAGTCGTCGGGGTGGACTGACCGTCCGAGGTCAGGTTGCCGTTCACGTCCCAGCCGAGGGTGCCGCCACCGGTGCCCGCGATCTGCGGATACTGGTTGCGGCCGTTCGAGGTGTAGACCTGGTTGACGGACGGGAATCTGGTGGTCGTAGAGGCTGTTCGTCTGCGAGCGCGCGACCACCTGGCTGGCGGGGTTGTACGAGAACCCGATGCCGACGTCGTTGGTCGGTCGCGCTGCCGTCGAAGTTGTGACCGATCGACGCCAGTCGAGAGATGTCGTCGGGAGTGAACGTCGTGATGGATCCCGCGTTGGCATTCCGCTCGATGCGCTGGCGGCGACCGAACGCGTCGAAGACGTTTTCGATCAACTCCGCCGAGCCGTTCTCATTGAAGAGCGTCAGGTTGTCGGTCGCCTCGTACTGATAGCCGAAATAGTTGCCGTCCGGGTGCGTGACGCGGGTGCGGTTGCCGTGCGCGTCGTATTCGTAGGACACCGGCCGCGGGGTGCCGTCCATGTCGGTCGTCGACGAGCGAAGCCAGCCGAACCCGTCGTACACGTTCGTGATGCCCGTCCCGTTGATCGACCCGAACCGCGCCCGCGTCTGCAGGCCGCGCACGTCGTAGCCGTAGACAACCGTGTACCCGGCCGCGCCGGTGGCCGACGCGGGCACGGTCTTGGTGCGCACCCGGTTCAGTCCGTCGTGGCCGTAGACGATGGTCGTCGCGTCGCGCTTGCGGAGCGAGGTGCGGTTGCCGACGGTGTCGTAACCGTACTGCTCGTAGTCCGCGTAGTTCGAGACACCCGCCCCCAGCGTGGCCGAGGGGAAGATCATCTTTTCCATGCGGTCCAGGCCGTCGTACTCGTAGGTCGTCAGGTTCCCGTTGGCGTCCTTGACGGTCTTCTGCTTGCCGTTGAGCGTGTAGGTGTAGGTGGCGTAGCTTTGCTGAATCGAGGTCCCGACGGCACGCTGCACCTCCAGCAATTGACTGCCGTTGTTGTACACGTTGCGCATGATGCGGTCGTCGCCGAACGCGCCCGGCGTCCCAAGCGCGCAGGCATCCGAGGGGAGCGAGCAGAACGCGGTCGAATTCATGCGCCGCGCCTCGCAGGTGAGGCGACCCCGGTCGTCGAACGTTCGTTGCGTCAGCGGTGTAGACGCGTCCCCGCGGACGAGACCTTCTCAACTGTCGGATTCCGGCGGCCGTCGTAGGTCGTCTCGCGTGCGCATGCAGCGACGTGAGGATCGGCGTGGTGACACTCGTGACGTTCCCCACATCGACCCATTTGACCTTGTCGTCGGCGTCACGATACTCGGTGTACTTCGCTTGCCGCTTGGCGTTGATGTCTGCCGGACCAATGCTCCACGCCTGGCGCCCGTACTTGTCGTAATGGAAGTATGACGCGTCATCCGTGCCCGCCATCGGACCGTCCGCGACCTTGAGCCGGCCCGCGAGGTCGTAGGTGTTGGTGGTGGTCAGCGTCTCGCCACGAGCCGCGTCGATCTGGCTCACCGTCGCGGGCAGCAGGGTGTTGCCCCAATACGTGTAGGTCGTACTTGATCTCGTTGGGGGTGTTGCACGCGCTGCGCGGTGTCCCCGCACACCTGGACCGTCGTCATGCGGCTGATGCCGGTCGGCGCCGCCCATGTGATGATCGTCTTCTTGCGAACGCCATCGGCATCCGCCGGATCGGTGCGCGACGTGAGCTGACCCAGCGTGTTGTATACGAAGTCCGTTTGGCGACCCAGGCCGTCCCGATGCCAGTTTGGGCGGTAGCAAGAGATGTCGAACACAACCCCGTCGCAGCCCGCGACCTTGAAGTCGAGCGTCTCGGTGACGGTGGGCAGCGTCGAGCCCGGCTTCGGCTTGGTCGACTTGGAGGTGATGTTGCCGAGCAGGTTGTAGCCGATGGTCGTCTCGATCCCCTCCGGATCGACAATCCGTCCAAGTCGGAAGAAGTCATCAAATCCGACGATCGTTGCGCGACTGAGGGAGTCCGTCACCTTGGTCATGACGTTGCGGTCGTGCGAGTACGACACCTTCATGTCGTACGACGACGTTGTAGCCGTTCGGGCCGGTCACGGTGACCTCGGTCGTACAGATAGCCGTTGGCGATCGAGCTGTATCGCGCATTCAGGTAGGTGTAGTTCCACGTCACGCCGTCGCGCGTCACGCTCGCCACCAGTCCGTTGGTCGGGTTCGCCACGACTTGCCGGTAGGGCGTCGACTCACCGGGGAGCGTCTCCGATCCGGAACCCACCTCCATGTCACTGCCGAGCGAGTTTCTGCAACCGACGCACGTGTAAACTCGATTGCCGGAGGCCGCAATTTCCGTGATCGTCGTGCCGTCCACGCTGTAACTGAGCGACTTCAACGGCGTGGCCGTGTCGGTCGCCTTGTAGATTTTCGCGGTCGCGGGCGCACCCCAGTCCCCGACGGACAACGACGACGAGTGGTACGTTACGTCGATGTAGTAGCCCAGATTGCTGGAGATGCGCTTCGGTCTGTAGAAGGTCTTGGGGATCGTGGGCGTGCTGGTATCGACGACTGTTTGGTAGGTGTAGGTCAGCACTTCTCCGTTCTGGAACGTCACCGACGACGCGTAATACATCGTGGTGCGACTCGAGCCGGTCGTCGCGACGTGCTTGAGATTGAAGCGATAGTTGGCACCACTGCCGCCCTGGCGATAAACACGAACGCCATTCGTGCCCTCGACGATGACGGAGCCTGAGCCGGTGACGTCGTTGCAGTCGAAGTCCACGCACGTGAACGAGTCGGAGCTGCCGTCGATTCGGCTGACGGTGTACGACGACTGCAGCGTCGTCCCGGCCGTGCCCGAGAGTTTGCCCTTGATGGTCGGCGCGCTGTTCTGCACGCGATCGAATCGAAGGTTGGAGGCGCCCGGCACCGAAAGCACCGGAATGTTCATCGACGTCTTGCCGCTGACCAGGTTGACGTCGTTCGGGTCCGGCTCGATTCGCAGCGGAGAAATCGAGATCGGGAGATCCGGTTGTCCCGAAGCGGCGGCCGCGGCGAACGCGACCATACCGCTCTGCGATGAGCCCTGGAATTCGCTGGCGAATGAGAGCAGAGCGTCGCTCTCCGCGATGATCGGCGGAACGGCGGCCCTGTTCTGTTGCGCGTGGGTCGTCATCGCACCGAGCAGCGCGAGCGTCGCCAGCACGCATCTCGGGAAACGCGCGGGGCCCGTGTGACGACGTGAATCCTGAACGTGTTGATTCTGCATGAAAGGTTTTCCTGCATTCGTCACGGGCAGCTCCCCCCGTTGGGCTCGCCTTGGGCGATTACGGTGATCGCTGCGGTGCCGGGGTACGTTTGGCCACTGCTCGTATTGCGAATCACGTAACTTGCCGTGCACTGCTGGTTTTTGCCCAAGGCACATCCGATCAAAAAAGTATTGTCGTTGGTCCAGGTGAGGCTCTGCCCACCGCCCTGGATGACGACGCTCGCTTTGGAGCAGGTCTCCGAGAAACTCTCGATCGTTGCGGCATTACCGTTGAGGTTAGCGAGAGTCGTTATCTGAGTGGTCTGAGTTGCACCCACCGAAATCGCCGGGTTCAGGACCTGGATGGGGACGGGGATCGCGACCGTCACGTTGCCTCCGGCCGTGTATGTGCTGCACCCAACGCCGTTGCACGCCCGTGCACGGTAGTAGTACGTGCCGTTCGCCCGACCGGAGAGCGAAGCGCCGAACCCCACACCGCTGTACACGAGGGTTTGTCCGGTGAAACTCGCGTTGGTCGCTTCGTAGAGCTCATACGCCGTGACCGTCCCGGTCGCCGAGCCCCAGTTGATGCTGTACGAGCCCGTTGCGCTGTTTGGTGGAACGGAGATGAACGAAGGCACGCCCGGCGCGACGGGGATCGAGACCGCCACCGGGTTCGACCCCGTAACGTACCCGCCGCAAGCGCTGTTGAAGCAGGCTCGCGCGCGGTAGTAGTACGTGCCGTCCCCCCGCCCCGAGAGCGCGGCGCTGAACCCGGTGCCGGTGTAGACGCGGGTGGCCCCGGAGAAGCTCGGGTTGTTGGCCTCGTAGAGTTCGTAGGCCGTCACCGTCCCCGTCGCCGTGCCCCAGCTGACGCTGTAGGAGCCGGTGGCGCTGTTGGTCGGAACCGTGATCCACGAAGGCACCCCAGCCTGCGTGCCGCTGACGACCGTCTTGCGATTGCCGGCGGGATCGTAGTCGTAGGTCGCGAACTTGCCGTCGGCGTACGTGACTCCGGTCAGGCGCCCCAGGGCGTCGTACGAGTAGGTGGCCGTGGCGGCGAGCGCGTCCCCCGCCACAACGACAGATAGGCAGGCCAAGATGCCTGCGAGGAAAAGGCGATTCGTCATGGACGTGCCCCCACGGGGTTCAGAAGTTCGGCTCTTGCCCGCAGGGACAGCAACTTGAATGCGTAGAAATCGGCGCGACGCGTTTGAGGACGACGCCCTGACACTTTCGCGCGCTCCGGCACCGCGCATACAGCCCTGCGTGTCGGCGCACTCCGCCGTGGCGATCGAACCTGGCGGGATTTCAAATGCACAAAAGCCTCCCGTTCTCGCAGGGCGCATGGCCGCAAGAGACGCAATGGCGGTGGACAGGATCAGCCGGGTGCCGCGACCGGGCCGTCGATCACGCGACGGGGGTTGCGGACATGCGAGAGGCTCTAGCCTTTCTGCTAGTCGCATTCGTTCTTCTCCCTGAGCCCTACCGCATCGGAACGCGGCGGCGCTGTCTAGTGGTCCAATCGGACCATAACAAGATTGGCTTGTCTAGACCATTTCCATTGGTCTTGCGTGGTCATTGAACCGGCGCGCGGTCGTCGCCAGGGCGACCGAACCACCGGAACGGCGCACTCCACTCGTGGGCCTCCCGGTCCAAGATTCTGACTTCGGCTCCCGAATCAAAATTCGGCTGGGAGAAATCG
Source organism: uncultured Gammaproteobacteria bacterium (assembly GCA_963743995.1). Lineage (GTDB taxonomy): Bacteria > Pseudomonadota > Gammaproteobacteria > Steroidobacterales > Steroidobacteraceae > RPQJ01. Next base: position 174,665 of record CAVUSC010000029.1, read on the forward strand.
CTACGCTGCGGCTTGGCGCTTGCGATGAACTGGGGATCGCAAAGATGAGTTCCAGCAACTGTCCGATCTGCCCGACGACGTTGATCGTCGCACCCAAACCCGGGGGCGGGTCGACGATTTGGGCACCTCACGACCGAGCCCGGACTTATAGTCCGCGGGCAAGCCGATTTCGGGGCAAAATCGTCCCGGATGGTCCGCGGGTGATGCCCGAAAACTCATGCAAATCAAAAACTTGGAAGTGGTGGCCGGGGACGGAATCGAACCATCGACACGCGGATTTTCAATCCGCTGCTCTACCAACTGAGCTACCCGGCCACGGTAGGTTCCGGCGGAGTGCCGGCTTGCAGAGAGCCCGAAATTAGACCCGAGGGCCCTATCCCCCGTCAAGGATGTTGGCAGGTTCAAATCTCGATAAACCTGAGCAATTGGCGTCACACAAGGATCCCCAATACAGGGCACGCTTTCGTCAGGACACCCACCCGTCAGTATGTTGCCTTACACTTATGTAAGGAATTGGCTGAACGGTAAGGCGCCATGAGCGAAGCCAGAATGACCAGCAAGGGACAGATCACCGTGCCCAAGGATGTGCGGCTCAAACTGAACCTCAAACCCGGTGACCGGGTCTTGTTCATCGTCGAGGACGACGGCGCAGTGCGCATGCGCGCGGTGAACAAGGACATCTCGTCGTTGATTGGGATCCTCCCGCGACCGAATCGCGCGGCAACCATTGAGGAGATCGAGGAGGCCATTCAGCGGGCCGCCGTAGCAAGCGCGCTTGGTCATGATCGGGATTGATACCAACGTTCTGCTGCGCCTGCTCGTGCGCGACCTGGACTCCCAGGTCCGCACGGCCGAGAGACTCATCGCAACACACTGCTCGAGTGAGGAGCCGGGCTACGTGTCGCGGCTGGTCATTGTCGAGATCGTCTGGGCGCTCAAGGGCTTCTACGGTTACGACCGATCGCAGATAGCGTCTTCAATCAGGGCGCTACTGAACGTCTCGGAACTCGAGGTCGAATCGGCGGATGAGATTCACGCCGCACTGTCAGACTACGAGACTTCAGCTGCAGGATTCGTTGATTGCCTTTTGACGAGAACGAACGAGGCCATCGGCTGCGATCACACCGTCACTTTCGATCGCAAGGCAGCCAGATTGAAAGGCTTCAAGTTGTTGACCGGAGCGTAAAGACTCGTTGCGCAAAGTGGCGGTCGGCAAGCCATCGCCCACCAGCCGGCCTCAGCGCAACTGGCTGTCCTTGCTGCCGCGCCGGTTGTAGAGGCTCGCCGCGCCCTGGGTTTGATCCCGCTCTTCCTGACACGCCAGGCACAGCCGCACGCCGGGCACCGCCAGTCGCCTCGGCTCGGGAATCTCATCATTGCACTCTTCGCAATGGCTCAAGCTCGGCCCGCTGGGCAACTGGGCACGGGCGCGCTTGATCGCGTCCTCGATGCTGTCGTCGATCTGCTGTTGCACGGCGCCGTCGCCGGCCCATCCCGTCGCCATTCCAGAACCCTCAGCCCTTCCGTGTCCCGCGGATGCGGGAGTCGGGGACGGACGTGAAGCCTACAATATCAGCCGCGGGATTCGTGCCACTGGCAGATATCGGCCAGCCCCACCCTGCCAGGCTTGCCATCCAGACCGGGCGACCAGCCCGTCCGCATGCCGAGCGACGGCCCGACTGCGATCGCGCCCGGCACGGGATCGTCCGAGAAGTACCTGCTTCGCGTAATGACCACCGGTATTCCTACCGCGGTTGCCGCCGCCAGTCCCATCGCCGAATCTTCAATCGCGACCGTCTGTTCTGCTTGCAGCCGCAGCCGCTCGAGCACGAGTCGATAGGTCCTGCGGATCGGGCTTCTTCAGTGGCGCGTCTTCGGCGCACACCACTGCGGCAAAGCGCGTCTCGCCATTGCGGCGTCGACGTACGCGCCGAGCAGCGCATCCACGTTGCCGCGCTCGTCGTCGTCACGATCGCCATGCGCACGCGCACAGGCCCCACATTCGTCGAATAGCCCGCGCACGCCCGCGCGCAATGGCAACGCGCCGCTCGCGACGAGTTCTTGTAGCGTCGGTTCTTCAGCACGTGGATGCGCCTGCGCAAGCGTACGACGTCGTCTGTGAGACTGGCGCCGATGGCTGCGACTCCATGTCGAACAGCAGTCGCTCATAGCCACCGGCGACGCGCAGCAGTTCGCCGTAGCGGCGGTCGTCCCAGCGCCACGGTATGTCGAGCTCATGAACGCTGCATTCATCGCGACGAGGTGGCCGTCGCGCTCGGTTTCGGCGAGCGTGCCGTCGACGTCCCAGAGGATGGCTTCAAGCATGCGGGACCTCCGCAACTTGCCGTTCAATCTGCGTCAAGCCATCGCAAATCGGTCCGGCTGCAGATCCTCGTGCGGGCTATGGATTTCTCGGCGCAGCGTCCGCCGAAGAGATAGAGCTGGACATGAGTATCAAGACCGAAGACACGAATGCGATCGAGATGATCACACCGTCGATCGTCGTTGTACGCAGCCAACGCGTGTTGCTAGATGCGGGGCTGGCTGCCCTATACGGCGTCGCCACCAAGGCTTTGAATCAAGCCGTGAAGCGGAACTTGCTCGCTTTCCCGCGGACTTCCTGTTTTGCCTCGACGTCAACCGAGATGACGGCCCTGGACCGGTCACAATCTGTGACCGGTTCCCAGAGACACCGGGATCCCCGCTACGCCCCTTTTGCCTTCACGGAGCATGGCACACTCATGGCGGCAACGGTTCTGGAACAGCCCTCGAGCAGTCGAAATGAGCGTGTTCATCGTGCGCGCTTTCGTGCAACTGAGGAGGCTTCTTGAAATCGAATACGGCACTCACACGGCAGTTGGACGAACTCGAAAGGAAATACCGTGATCATGACGACGCCATTGCCGCAATACGGTCTGCGATTCGAAATCTTATGCCGCTCCGTCGAGCAAGCGTCGTAGCATCGGATTCACGGCTGACTTGGAGGTCGAGCCCCTCACCCCAACTCCTCCGCCAAGGCGGCATCGGACGCAAGACTCACGCCCGCCGCTTGGCGATCGATCAGCCTGGCGTTCGAGACGGAATTGCAAATCGCGCAGGCGCGACGGTTCGGCGGTCATGCGAGCCTCATGCGCGGGCTCTCATCATCCGTCAAGCGGGAGACAACATTCCGGCGGTCGCATGCCCCGCCGCAGGAGATCAATTCCGCCGCTGCGCATGAGCGTCGGAACGTAGGACGTCGGCTGCACACCTTCTTTCACGACGAGGCGGCGCAGGGAGTCGACGTTGTTCAGCACATGCAACCCAAAGCCGCGCATCAGATGCACGGGCAGATAAGGCGATAGCAGTGTGCGGTTGAGGAGATCGATGGCCGTGATGCGGCCGTTGACGTCAGGCGCGCGCAACGCGCTGTAGCGGTCCATCACTGCCGACCCGCCCGGATCGCGGCCCCCAGATACAGCGTCCCTGACGCAATCGACGAGTGTGGCAGCATCGCGCAATCCGAGGTTCAGACCCTGCGCACCGATGGGCGGAATGACGTGCCCAGACTCGCCGACGAGTGCCACCCGATTGCGGCCGAACACGTCCGGCGTCAGCCCGCTCAGCGGAAACTTTGCCCGCGGACCGACTTCGCCAACTGTCCCCAGAAGACCGCCGAGCCGCACCTCGATTGCGCGCCGGAAGTCCGTCTCCGAGAGCGCTACTCAGCCGTTCTGCCTCCGCCGGCTCCTCCACCCACACCAGCGACGAACATCGTCCCGGCATCGGCACCGTCGTGAAGGGCCCCACCGCGCGATGGAACTCCGTGGAGATGCCGTCGTGGGGACGCTGATGAGCAAACCAAGTCACCACCGCTGTTTGCGGATAGCTCCACGTCTTGACCGTGATGCCGGCGGCGTCCCGTGTCGGGGATTTGCGCCCATCGGCGGCAACAGCGAGAGGCGCGCTGAGTTCAGACCCTTCGCCAAGGACGACCGTTGCTCGGCCCTGGCCGATCCGGACCGCCCGCACGCCGGCGGTGGTGACCACGGTGATGCCCGCCGTCGCGGCGACGCGAGCCGAGAGGGCGTCGACAAGGGCGTCGTTGGGAACATTGAAGCCAAACGCCTCGAGCCCGGCTTCATGGGCATTGAATTTGACTTCGGGTGCTCGAAACAGCCGGCCGGTGTCGTCGATCAATCGGATCGTTTTCAGCGGCTCACAGACGTCCTTCAGCCCGTCCCACACGCCGAGGTTCCGCAAGAGTTCTATCGATCCTGCGAAGAGGGCGGCCGTCCGCCGGTCGCGATCGAACCCACCCGGCCGATGAGGCCCGGCAGCCAGCGTGACGGGAACATCTGCCGCCGCCAGCGCAAGAGCGGAAGCAAGACCAGCGGGACCGCCTCCGACGACGATCACTGACGTATCTGCTGCAGAGGCGGTCCTCATGGAATCGGTTCATCCTGCATGTGCCTGAGGGTGGACAGTAGCCGGGCCACCGGTCGGTCGCCAGTGCTCCTGATACGGCTGTGATCAGCCGCCGATGCAGATGTCACAATTAATTCTCACAATGATCAAGCGTGCAGATCAAGCCGCGCCAATCTGTCATAAATCTGTCATGCAACTGTTACAATTCAACGACTTAGTTGTAATTGCGCCACCGATGATATTCGCAAAACTGTCAAACGGTCTTCGAGCGTTTACGGCGTTCGATCATTGAGTTTACGTGGGGATGCATTCACCGGAAACGCGCAAGCGGGGGCTGAGCGGCCGGAGACCGGATGCACCAATTCTAAGGCTCGCAATTGCGAGCCGAGCCTCAAGGGGGACTGAGTATGACGAGCGGTTTGAAGTCGGGTACGGCGATCTTTGCCTTGCTCGCAGGCGTGGGGTTCGGCGCGATGCCGGTCGCCGCCGCCGACTTGGGTGGCGATTGCTGCGCCGATCTGGAGGAGCGCATCGCCGAACTGGAGGCCACCACGGCGCGCAAGGGCAATCGCAAGGTCAAGCTCGAAGTGTCGGGCCACGTGAACGAAGCCCTTATCTTGGGATGACGGCGATCGAATTCGAACGCTGGCGTCTATACCAACGACAACTCGCGCACCCGCTTTCGTTTCAAGGGATCGGCGAAGATCACCGACGATCTCTAGGCCGGGCTACCTGCTCGAAATCGGCGTTCGCGGCGCGAATTCGAAGCGCTTTACGCAGGATGATCCGACGTGCTGCTGCCGAGCAACTCGGGTCTCGATGTGCGCCACTCGACTTGGTACCTCGACAGCAAGACCTTTGGTCAGGTCTGGGTCGGTAAGACGGCGCCTGCCGCGGAAGGCATTACCGAAATCAACCTTGCGCAGACCGGCGACGTCGCCAAGTACTCGGACGTCGAGGATACCGGTCTCGGCCTTCGTGTCCGCGCTCGACGAGTACTCGGACGGAAGTTCGACCGGATGCACTGCTCAGTGGCGCCGGGCCATTCCGCGATGGTGGCGACCAGCCCGGTGAACCGGAACGCGCGCAACCTTGTCAAATACGTCACACCGGAATTTGGCGGCTTCGTAGCGACTGCGGCCATGGGACGCAGACGACTACTGGGACATGGCTCTGCGCTACAAGGGCGATTTCGCGGGCTTCAAGCTGGCCGCTGGCTCGCCTACGGCAACGCAACGACTTCAGTGGCGCTGACGCCGACGCGGCCATGATCGGCAACGTTGCCAACTGCCGCCGAATGACCGATGACCGCGCGATCGGGGCAGTGGACTGCGAGACAGCTCGGCGGCTCGGTCAGCGTCATGCACGAGCCCACCGGTCTCTACGCGAACTTCGCCGCGGGCTGGAGCAAGGACAACGCTGATCCGTGACTGTAATCCGCGGACGCACGACGACGAAAGCACGTTCTAGGCGATCGAAGCCGGCATCGAGCAGAAGTGGTCGACGCTCGGCAAGACCACGCTCTTCGGCCAGTACTACGACATGAACGGCGGATGCGAACGCACAACCGTGACTTCGAGTGCGTACCTGCGGTGCCTGGGTGCCGCCGTCAATGCGACGATCCTCGGCTCCGAATTGACGATGTACGGCGGCGGCATCGTGCAGGGTATCGATGCGGCAGCCATGTCTCTTTACGTCGTACTACCGTCATTATGAGAGCGGATTACGATCTGCTGCAGGGCGTCGCCACTCCCGGCCCTCGAAGACCTCGACATCATCGTCGCCGGCGGCATCATCAAGTTCTAAGTTCTACCTCGTCGACATCTGGTGAAGGGGCTGCCTCAGGGCAGCCCCTTTTTCTGTGTGCAATCAGTAGTTTTCGGGTGATCATCTCAGCTTTGTGGCTTCAATGTCACATGACGAAGAAACCACACCGCTGGCACAATCCTTCAGGTGCCATTAAGAGCTGCCGTCCCATCCTTGTTTTCGACAGGTGCGAGCGTCATTGTCCGGATCAAGAGTCGTCCGGAGCGGGGTTTTGCGGACCATGAAGTTAAGACACGTCGTTGGCCTATCGGCCGTGCTGCTGGGCGCAGCGCTGCCGGCGATGGCTTTTCAGGAACAGACCGTGGGTGGCGCGCCTCAGGCGCAGCCATCGCAGCCTGATGCTGCCCCCCAGCCGGGTTCCGGCACCCAACCGGCTGAAATGCAGTTGACGCCTGAAGAGGCGCAGAAGCCGTCGGAAGGCACCGAGGTGCGCATTCCCGGTCTCGGTAAACTGGGCGTCCTCCCCAAAATGGATTTTGGTCTTGAGCTTCTTTACGGGGCGAATGAAGCCCGCCCGGTCACGCCCGATCCGCAGGATCAGTCGGATGATCTTCAAATCCGCGGAAGTGTGAAACACAACTTCTGATACGGATACGTGACGTGTTCGCGCGCTTTGAACGGGAGCCCAATGGCTCCCGTTTGCTATTTGGCCGTCAGCTTCGCGGTCATCTCTAGAAAAAGCACGCAACGATCCCCACGGTGATCAGGCAGACGCCGGCGATGATCGTCACACTCGCCAACCATTTCTCACTTGAAGTCGGTGGCGCAGGTGGAGGCGGTGGAGGCGGTATCCATTCCATTCGAGAGAGCATGACTGTCGGTCCCGATAGGCCCACTGCCGACCTGAGCCGGCAGGCGCTCGGCTGTTTCATCAAACAACACCACCCCGATGCATTGGTTTCCAACGCGACGTGCGCATCCGATTGAGTGCGGAACCAAACTCAGATGAGCCTGTTGTCCAGGTACACCAACGGCAATTTGAGGCTTTGATGATGCGTGGACACTTCAGACGGGCGGCAGCTTTCCGCCTCGCATACGCAGCACCGCTGGCACTCGTTCCAGCCGTCGCGATCGCACAGGAAGCGCCATCGACGACGCCGTCGACGACGTCCGGCGATCCAGTTGGAACATTGATGATGTTCACGCTCGGCGTGGCTCTGGCCATCGGCGTGCTGCTACTCGCCAACTTTCTTCGCAAGCGATCCAATCGCGACGCTATGAGGAGTACCAACGATGAATGATTTACCCGTCGGTCGTCCGACTGGCTCCGGCCCGATGCCAAATGCGGGTCCTGGTTACCCTCCTCGACGGATCGCTCGATCCCACCTCGCTCGGATCTCGGCGGTGACCGCGCATCTAAATCGACAACGCTTCGCGGTCGCGTCGATCGGCGTCCCGTTGGTTTGGGCTCGATCATCGGATTTTTTATCGGTCTGATGTTCGTCTTTATCTTGGCCGCCGCCGTGGCGCAGTTCGCCGTTCGCGGCGATCGCCAGCAAGCCGGAGAAGCCCCGGCCGCCCCTGCTGTGACGCAAGATCAAGCCCCGGCCGCACCGTCTCCGCCTGCCGATGGCAATCCGGCCGGCAACACATCGCGCGATGCCGTGACGCCCTAATCGATGCGATGATCAACGCATTTGGAAGCCCCGCGATGACCCACGTCATCGCGGGGTCTTCTATCCGTGGTGTCCGAGATCTGTCGGCTGCAAACGATCACTTGGCGCGCTGACAGTTTTCCGAAGCCAGGCTTCGATGGTTCCAATCGCCCGTTCGATGAGGCTCAGCGGCAGATCACCCACGGACAAACGGAGCCCGATACGTCCGCTCTGCGGATCCTCGAACCAATCGCAGCCGAGAAAATCAAATCCGAACGATCCGGCATGCCGGGCAGGAATGTCGTCATCGACAAGCATCTCGACCAGCCCAGCGGCAGCTTCAGAAGCTTCCTCCTTGCGCGTGTAGAAAGCTGGATAGAAGACGATGTAGAGCCCATGCGCAAACGAACGGACGTCGAGTTCGACCAACCGCCGCAGATGCACCTCTATCAGCCGAGTACAGCGAATGGTCCATGCCGAGCGGGCACGGCTCAGGCCGCGATAGATCTCACCACTGGCGAACGGCGGAAAATGTAAGGGCAGCGCCGCCGCACCGGTAAGACGAATGAAGTCGGCAACGAGGCAATTCAGTGCTGTCTCAGGGCCGTCCGCTCGACCTCTTGTCACGACGACCGAGCCGAGCCGTCCGTAATCGAGGCCCAGGCAGTCTAACTTTGTGTGGCTGCGGATCAGGATGAGCGGCACATCCAAATCACGAGCGATCGTCGTGATTGCGCGAATTCGAGAGGAGGACGCAGCGAAACAGGACGTGTCAACAATCGCAACAGCTGCATCTTTTAATCGTGTCCGCGCTGTGAGCGGCGTATCCACCGTTGAATCGATGACTACGACCCGCGCGCTGCGATCATGTTCATCCACCCGCAGAAGCCCGATGAGTTCGCGCGTCTCGGGATAACCATCCGCTCGCGCTTCAAAGCTGCAGCCGGGCCAGAGGCGTTGAACCGCCAGGAGCGATGCCGCCAATGCGGCCATGCCAGACGTCGTGTACTGCGTCGGTAGCAACTGCGTTTCCAGACCCCGGACCGAATAGGCGGATGGCCCCGCCACCGCAAGGTCCGCGCGCTGATACTCATAGTCGAACTGGAACGCACCCGAACCACACGGACCAGACTTCCACCGCGTCTCGGTTTGTGACCACTGCGCGGCGGCCAACTCCGCACGGCACAGTGCTGCACTTTTAAATTTTCGCTTAAGCAAACTGGCAAGATCACCTGTTCGCGGTGGTGGAGGGGGATGAGCGAGATACTGTTCGATGAGGGCGAGCTCATCGAATTTACGCTGCATGTACTGCGAGTAGCCCGTCCGAGACCCCACCGCTGCGCCGGGCAGGCGACGAGTCATGGGGTCCTCATGGAATGATGCCGCATGCGATACGGTCGCCCCCGCCCCATCGGCGGTTCGTCGGAGTAAGTGTCGCCACCGGCGTGGATCATAAGACTGCGCCCGCGGATTTCAGCGAGCGTCAAGCCCGGCACGACGAACGCACTGCGCTGTTGATCCCATCTGCAGCGATGTTGAGCAGGGGCAGGTCACCCTTGTGCCCGCCCTTGTCTGGACCTGCATGCGTTCCAGTTTTCTCTGGGTCGTAGTGTCCGCCGGCAGCACCAGCCGGTTCCATCTTGCCGTCTTTTTCCTTCGGGTCGCAGTTTCCCATTTCGTGCACATGAAAACCATGCGGGCCGACGGGCAGCTGCGTGCCGACGATGACAATTTGAAGACCTTGCGGCGCCTGCACTAACTCCGCCCGGGCAACAGGCTCGCCGACACCCGACGTCGTGACGGCGTTCAATGTCACGCTGACGTTCTCTCCTTCTGGGCCGGCGTCGGCGTCTGCGCTTGCACCGCCGTGATGCCGAGAGCGACTGCATAACAACCGGCGACTAGACGTGAACCGCTGCTGAGCGAGTGATGAACACGACAATGCACGGAAACGCACTCCACGCTGCTATCGAATGAGGAAGAGAAATGGCGGCTCGCGAGCCGGGCATCGATCACGAGCCGCCGGCAGACGCCGTCGGGGGGGGAGGGACTGGGGGACGGCGCCTGTCCGCCCCTCAACCTCTCCCCGCGTCAATGGTTCCACGTCAGCGCGTTAGCCGCTCGTGCCACGACGCTCCCACTGGGGTGCGTTCGAAAGCGCGTCCTTTTCGTGGCATCGATCGTGATGACTTCGTCATTGTCGTCGTCACGTGTGATCTTCAGCGAGTTAAAGGCGACGGCCACGTCACGTTCGCCCATGCCGAGGAAGCCACCGACACCGATCACCACCGCGCGCACCTTGCCGTCGTTGGCAAGGATCAGTTCGTTCACGTCGCCGATGTTTTCGCCCGCATTGTTGCGAACTGTAGTTCCCGATTATTTCACTCGCCGGCCAGTCGTCGTTTGCCTTCTGATACCAAGTGACGTTGCCGCTCTTCATCGCTGCTCGTTCGCTTTGGTCGTCGAAGGCGGGGTGGCGGAAGGCTGCTGCGCTGCGGGCCGCTCAGTGTTTTGCGGAGTGGTCGTCGTCGGGGGCGTTGTTGTCTACGCGTCTGCCTAACCGGTCATCAACTTAGGGCAGCAAGGCTTACAAATGCTTTCATGGCGGTGCCTCCAGGGTCTCGACGGATGCAGGTCAGGCCACGTCGAACAAACGAACTGCTCGACATTGAAATCCTCGACTTTGCAACGGGACACTTGAACATGGCGGCTCCTGAATGGTTCCAAGGCAAGCGGAACCGGAACGACCCGTCGGCTCGTTCGACACTCATGACCGTGCGCGAACCGTGACACCGGGGCACGGGCGGAAGACCAAACCTGAGGACGCACGCCATGAAAACGTTGAAAGACCTGTTCGTGCATACTCTGCAGGACGTTTATTATGCGGAGCAGCGGATCATGGAATCCCTGCCGATGATGATCGAAAAAGGCAGAAGACGAACGAGTTGCGCAACGTGCTTAACGCGCACCTTGCCGAGACTGAAAAGCAGATCCAGCGCCTCGACGAGGTTTTCGAACTCGTCGATGAAACGCCCTCGACCGAAGAGTGCGAGGCTGTCGATGGCCTTCTCGAGGAAGCCGAAGAAGTGATGAGCGAGATCGATGACAAGTCGGTTCTTGATGCCGGCATTATCGCGGCCGGTCAGGCCGTCGAGCATTACGAAATCGCACGCTATGGCACGCTGATCGCCTGGGCCGACCAGATCGGCCTCGGCCAGGAAGAGTTTGCTGGAACAGACACTCGAAGAAGAAAAACGTGCCGACAAGCTACTGACCGAAGTGGCGCTCCAGAACGTGAACCGCCAGGCTGCCGAGTAAAAACAGACCGCCGCTGGAAACACCCAGCGGCGGTTTGTTTTCGGTCGAGCAAAGCGGCCCGTTCAATCTCTCACTGCGCAGCCCTCATTTGCCGCGCGCCTCCTTCTTCGTGTAGCCAGAGCGCTTACCCTTGGCCGCGCTCTTTGGCCGGGCCTTTGCCGGGGCTTTGCTGCCACTCTTAGCCGGTGCTTTCGATTTGCCGCCCTCTTGCTCCAGGCTCTTGCGCAGAACGTCGAGCAGATTGACGACGTTCGTAGGCTTGGGCTCGTCAGGCCGCATGACCGGAAGAGATTTCGTCTTGCCCGACAGCAGAGCCGCAATCGTCTCCTCATAACGGTCTTTGTACGCGGCGACGTCGAACGGCTTGCGCTTCTGCTTCACTACGTGCGCCGCAAGCTCCATCATCTCGCCATTGAGCTTGACGTCCTCGATGCCTTCGAACACGGCGTCAGCATCGCGCAGCTCATCCTGGAAATGCAGCGTCGAGGCGAGAATGCCCTTCTCGAAAGGTTCCAGCAAAATGATGCGCTCGCGTCGTGCTAGGACAGCCCTGCTCAAAGCAACGAGCTTCTGCTCTTTCAAGCGTCGCGGATCACGGCAAAGGCCTCCTGCGCCACCCGGTCGTCCGGCGCCAGGTAGTAGGGGCTGTGGAAATAGACCTCGTCGATCTCCGCGCGGGGAACGAAGGGAACTCGATGTCGATCGTGTGCGTGCTCTCCAGCGCGATCGCGTCGAGTTCCTCGTCGTCGACCACGACGTACTGGCCCTTGGCGACCTCGTAGCCCTTCGCCTGGTCCTCCGTCTCCACCACGTCGCCGGTGTCGGGGTCGAACATCTGGCGCCGCAGCCGATTTCCGGTCTTGCGGTTGAGCGTGTGGAGAAAGAGATGCGACCCGTGGTCCGGGGAGGCCGGATAGAGCGCGACGGCACAAGAGACGAGAGAGAGCTTCAGATAGCCCTTCCAGTTGGCACGCGGCGCCACGGGTACGCTCCTGACAAGGCGGGCTGACGACGGCCCGCCGGGATCCACGAGGACGTGCTCGCCGCCTTTAACGCGATCCGCTCGAGCCGCTGCCGGAGCCGGAAGAGGAACTGCCGGAAGAACCCGAGCCGAGCTCGAAGTTCCCGAGCCTGAACTTCCCGACATGCCCGACGATCCTGAGCCGGATGAGCCCTATCGCCGAGACGAGCCGCTCGAAGAACCCGAGGCCGCTGCTGCCGGAGCTGCGGTTCTTGGCGCCAGTCGTTGTATTCGTCGGAGAACTTCTGCCGCCGTTCCTGGCGCCAGGCGTCGTATTCTTCATCAAGGGGAACGCATCTGCTCTTCACGCCAGTGGCGATAGTCGGGATTGTGGTCGTCGCGACGACGTCCGCTCATGCGCTCCGTCATCCAGTTGCTGCCGTGCTCGCCACCGCCTTGTCCGGAACCTTGCCCATAGCCACTCTGGCCGAAACCGCTTTGGCCACCCTGACCGCCTTGTCCATAGCCACTCTGTCCCTGGCCATAGCCGCTTCCACTCTGGCCCCAGCCGCTCTGGCCTGAGGTGCCGTAGCCGGCCTGATGCCCATAGCTGCCGGGCTGATAGCCCCCCTGACCATATCCGCCTTGCCCATAATAGCCGCCCTGGCCACCTTGTCCGTAGCCACTTTGACCGCCTTGGCCATAGCCGCTCTGGCCACCTTGCCCAAAGCCACTTTGGCTACCTTGGCCGTAGCCGCCTTGTTCACGCCACCCACTTTCACCAGATCCGTAGCCGCCTTGCTGGCCGCCGTACCCATAGCCGCCGCCCTGCTGGCCAAAGCCGCCCTGGCCGCCCCAGCTTCGATCTTCCATGTCCTGCTGACGTCCACGCCGGCCCCAGCCCTGCTGCGAACCTTGCTGGCGCGAACCCTGTCCCCACTGGCCGCCGAGCTCATCGTCCTGATCGCGCGAACGGGAGCGTGATTTGTTTGATCCACCGTACCGGTGTGACATCGCAAACTCTCCTTACGTTGAGGTTTTCTGCATTCAAGATTTCAGTATCTGGATGCAGTCGCACCCAACGCCCCGCCTCGCGGCGAGTTCCGCCGATCCGATTACAGCTTTTGGGCGATTTCGAACTGGCAGCGCCATCGCACAACCCGCCATTGCGGATGCTCTTCGTTCCAAACGGCGATCCGTTGCTGCGCGGTGAGCGCACACTGCATTTCGCTCATTTGTTCATTGATGATGAGCGACGACTGCCGGCACGCGTACGACGGCACCGTCAAACATGCCATTATTATGAGATGCATCATCGGAAAAGGTCTCCTATCGGCTACTCGCTGATGCAACGCGAGGAATTCCGACGCAGTTCCTGACGTCCCTTCACGTGCCCGCGAGACGAACCACGCGCGAACTTTCGCTGCGACGCGACGTGCGCGTCGCCGACAGGCGGACCCATTCTAAGTCATGCTGCGGGACTTGCGACGAAAGGGAGGCCTGCCTGCGCGGCTGAGCGTTCCAACTGCACAAGAAAATCGGCGGCCCAGACTGTCGTATCGCGCTTGCTGACGACAGCCTGCAGAAGAGCGTGCCGCTGGCGCCGCTCCTCAACCGGCATGGCGAGTGCCTTTGCCAGCGCGTCGCCCATCTCTTCCACGCAATACGGATTGACGAGCAGAGCATCCTGCAGTTCTTCCGCAGCTCCCGCGAACCTGGACAGAACCAAAACGCCAGGGTCAGCCGGATCCTGCGAAGCAACGTACTCCTTCGCGGTCAACTTGATCTCGTTCCGCAGCGGTGTGATGAATCGCAACCGCCGTACAACGATAAAGTGTCTTCAACCGCTTTCGCGGAACCGAGCGATGGATATAGTGGACCGGCATCCAGTCCACGTCGCCAAATTCGCCGTTGATCGCACCTGAAATGCCTTCCAGTTCCTGCCGGATATCGGCATAGACCTCGACACTCTCACGAGTGGGCGCAGCGATCTGCGTTAGAACAGTCTGCTTGCGAAAGTGCGGATAGGATTTCAGCAGATGCGCAAACCCGCGAAATTTCTGCGGCAATCCCTTGGTATAGTCGAGCCGATCGACTCCAAGAACCCGCTTGATGCTTGTCTGCCGGGGCACGGAAGCAGTTCCCGCTGCTGACGGCGAAAAATACGAGGCATCGATGCTGATGGGAAAACTGCCGGCTTGAACGCTTTCGCCTGCAATCGAGAGCCGCCCGCTCGGGAGAAGCTCAGCGCCCGCGGCGGCACGCATGCACGCAAGTGTGTTGCCGACATCGTGAGTTGTTTGAAACCCGACGAGATCGTAGGCCGCAAGCGACGTGGCCAAGTCCCTGAATTCAGGTAGCGCGAGAAACGCTTCCGGTGGCGGCATCGGGATGAAGGAAAAATCCGTCGCCGGGTGATGCCGCGCTCGCGCAGCAGTTGCCCGAGGATCATGAAGTGATAATCGTGAACCCAGATCACGTCACCCGGCTGAACAAAGCCAGCAACCATGTCCGCCATGCGTTTATTGTAGTGGCATAAGCGCCGTAGAAGTTGCGATCGAACCGCGCAAGGTCCAACCGGTTATGAAAAACGGGCCAGAGGACGGAGTTTGAGAACCCCGCGGTAGGGCTCCTTCGTGCTCCTCGCGGCTCATATCAATCGTTGCTGACGTGCGTAGGATCCGCGGCGCACATCGACATCGCCGCAATCGGAGACCTGACCGGACCAGCCGGCCCAAACGCCGTCACGCTGACTGAGAAGCTCACGCAGGGCAACCGCGAGCCCCCCGCTCGTATCCGATTGATCGGGCGTCATAACGCGATTGGATATGCAAATCAGCCGGCCCACCAATCACTCCATAAAAAACGTGCTGATTTAAACGCCTACGCATCTCCTTCAGTTCCAGGGAACCTACGGCGTCGCGACGGGGTTTGCCCCGGCGCACGATTATTCGAACGATTGTCTGCGCGCATCGTTCCCCCCAACTTGGCAAAAAGGACCAACTCAAGATGACACGATGGAACCCGATCGCAGGCCTCGCGGCCGCTCTGATGCTTGCGGCTTCAGGCCCGGCCTTCGCGCAGTCGAGTGGCGCATCTCCGGCCGACCCAACAATGAACGCAATCAAAATCCGGCACCGAGCAACACGCAGCCCGCGGATCCCGCGGCCAATAGCAATCCAGCGGCGCGCCGACCGCCCCGGTTGATCGGCGCGAAGCACAGCAAGAGGAAGGCGGCGCCACAGGGACGCGCTCAACACTGCCCCCGCCTGATCGTTCCACAGCCTGCAGCTCAGTAAACCCCTCGCCAGGCTGTGACCACAGCGGTCGCAGCCTGGCAAAGTGCTATTGCGGATTGGCAGGTGGGGTTGTTGGAGTAACGGGAGAAGGGGTCGGCGTCGTCGGACGATCCGGGGTTATCGTTCGCTCCGTTGATGTCGGGTTGCAGCCGGCCTTATTGTCCTTTGACGGATATGTCCAACGAGGACGAGACCGAGGATCACCAGAATGACACGGATACGATGGTTGATGACGTACGTTCGGGCCTGTTCATAGCTCACCTTTCGATCAACTGAAGAGTTCAGCCCAACCGGTACAACTTGATGCAGGTTCCACGCCGACAGACGATCGGGATGACATGAAAAAAGCCCTGAAGATGGCTCGGGCTTTCTGTCGTCATGCGAACTTAGTGGCGACCACCGTGCCCGCCGCCATGGCCGCCGCCACCGCCGTGCCCGCCGCCATGTCCCACCGCCACCATGGCCACCGCGATGTCCTCCACGGCCACCGCCGCCGTATCCGTAACCACGTCCGCCAAAGCCCAGGACTACGCCGGGACCCCAACCGTAGCCGTAGCCACCGTAATCATACGGTCCATCCCAATCATCATAGTCGTCATAATACGCGGCGTAGGGAACACCGCGACGATGGCAAACCCGATCGCCATCGATCCAGTGGCAATGCCGGAATCCACGATTATGCACCTTGACGATTACTCTCGTTTATCACCGCCGACGTCATAGCCGTCGTCAAGGTCAAGATCTGCTGCCGAAGCAGGGTGTACGAAGGCCATGAGGGCACCAACGAGTGCGGCCTTCAAGGCTGTTCTGTGAGCCATTTATCGTCTCCATCAGGATTGCTGCGAAAACCCGGGGTGATGCCAGCAAACCCTAGTCGACAATGCCCAGTTCCACTGGGAAACGGTTAAGAGCCCGAAATCAGCGCTGCAACTTTCCGACCACAGCCCGCGACGACCAATCCGCGCCCAGTTCGTCGACGTTGACCATCTCGAGCGTACGCGCGAGACGCACGCGAGCACGGTTGACACGGCTTTTGACCGTGCCAATGGCACAGCCGGTTATCGAAGCCGCTTCCTCGTAAGAGTAGCCCTCGGCCCCGACCAGGATAAGCGCCTCGCGTTGATCAACAGGCAGCGCCTGCAAAGCCGTCTTGAACTCAATCATGTCCATATGGCTCGGCTGATTTGGTGAAACGCATCGCGCGTCGGCGATTTTGCCCGTGTCCAGAACTTCTCGTCGGGATCGCCGATACTGCGAATAATATGTGTTGCGCAGAATAGTAAAAAGCCAAGCCTTGAAGTTTGTGCGTGGCTGAAAGAGGTTTTGGTGAGACCAAGCTTTAAGCAGCGTCTCCTGAACTAAATCGTTTGCTGTGGTGACATTCCCAGAGAGAGCAACTGAAAGCCCGAAGACTGGGCATTGCCATGACGAGTTCGTCAGCGAAGCAAAATGGCGACGGCTCGGTCATTTATTTTCGCTCCTTTTGCCTGAATTTTTCGATGAGGCGGAGCAAGCGGTCCGGCATGGGCTGATCAACAACGTCGGTGTAGTATTCGCGGAGCAATTGCCCCAGTTCGCCATGATATCGATGACGCAGATAAATCGGCTCGGCTGACCCCGCTGAACGATCATCTGTTTCCTGAACAACGCTGCCCTGCCGCTTTTCGGGACGAGCCGGACTTGCCATGACCCCACACTCCTTTTCGTTTCGCTCGGCACTCATGCGAAAAACCCCACAGTCGCCTGAAACGCCGATGATGGCTTTCTGGTTCCACTCGGGAACGACAGCCATTTGCAGCCGTTCATCACAAACATGGTTAGAGCGTTATTGCCTGCCGGGTTTTGTTGCGTAGAGGTTTCGTCCATCTACGCCTGGGGCAGAATAAGCTGCTTCCGCATCTTCCTCACTTGCGCCGGTACGTGCGCGGCTGTTAACCGGCGAACAGCCCGCGGGCGATGCCATAGTGGAGCGCATGCTGGAACGTCTCCTGTCGATCCGCGGCAAACCCGAAGCCCTCAGTTCCGGTTCCGTCCGCACCACGCTCTATCGATCCCTCGTAAAAGTTCTCTCAGAACACGGCCGGACCCGCCGTTCCGATGGCCTGCAAAGGCGTGATCGATGGACGGCTCATGGCGATGGACCCAGTTGCCGCGGCTTCCTCCTCGTCAACGTGGAACAATTCTCGCTGGCCGAAGCGGCCGAAGTTCTGGACATGACGCCGGCAGAGGTCGCGCAGATCAGTTGGAAGCCGCCTCGGCAGCGATATCGCCCGCCAGATCGCAACCAGCGTTCTCATCATCG
>CAVUSC010000030.1:0-142893 GCA_963743995.1 uncultured Gammaproteobacteria bacterium
AGTATCTCGTCGGTTTGAGCCTCGATGGCCCGCAATCACTGCATGACGCCTATCGTGTCGACAAGAAGGGCGACGGCAGCTTCGCGGCGGCCGTCCGTGGCTGGCACTGCCTGCGCCGGCACGCCGTCGACGTCAACATCCTGTGCACCATCCATGCGGCCAACGCGGATCGTCCCCTCGACGTCTATAGATTCTTTCGCGACGAACTGAAGGCCGAATACATCCAGTTGATTCCGATCGTCGAGCGGGCGACTGCGGAGACCCTCGCGCTCGCCAACCAGGGCTGGGGTGGCCTGCACGGCAGGGACCGGCCGACGTATCGGCAGGAAGGCAGCCTTGTCACGCAGCGCTCGGTGACGCCGGAGAAGTTCGGGAAATTCCTGATCCGTATCTTCGACGAATGGGTGCGGCACGACGTCGGTCGGGTCTACGTCACGACCTTCGACGTCGCACTGGGCAGCTGGCTCGGCCAGCACAATCTCTGCATCGTCTCACCAACCTGCGGTCAATCCCTGGTGCTCGAGCACAACGGCGACGTGTATTCCTGCGATCACTTCGTCGAACCGGCTCACCGGCTCGGTAACATCAGTGAAACGCCGCTCCGGACACTCGTGTCGTCGGAAAAGCAGCGCCGGTTCGGCAACAGCAAATACGACACGTTGCCCAGGTACTGCAAGGAGTGCCCGGTCCTCTTCGCGTGCCACGGCGAATGCCCGCGCAACCGCTTCCTGCGCACGCCCGACGGCGAGGACGGATTGAACTACCTGTGCGCCGGTTACCGGACCTTCTTCGCCCACATCGACAAGCCGATGAAGACCATGGCGAACCTCTTGCAGCAGGGCCGTTACGCCGACGAGATCATGCGGCAGAGGTAAGCGGCCATCAGGTGCGTCAGGTCGGATGGCTCGCACCGGTACCTGTCGTCGTCATCGGCGCCCACCGGGCGACCAACTGCTCGTCCTCCCGGGCGACTTCGTGCTCGACGTCCAATACGAGCGCTCGAAACTTCTCCGCCGCCTGCGTCAGCGAACGGCCCTTGAGGCTGACGACGCCGAAGCTCAGATGCAGCCAGGGTGCCGTGCACAACGCGACGAAACGACCCCGCTCGAGTTCGTCTGCCACGGAGGATAGAGGTACCGCCGTGATCGCATTGGAGTTCTCGAGGATGCGCTTGACGGTCGTGAGGTCGCTGCACTCAATGGCTGGAAATACATGCCCCGGCGAAAATGCGCTGATGGCTGCGTGCTGGGCGGCAAGCAGTTGCTCGAGGACCTGTGGGGGGATTCGCGTGGGCGCGACGACCGGCCAGCTGAATACGTCGCCCACCTGGACGGCGGGACGCGAGGCCAGCGGGTGCTCGCTGCGTGCAACGAAGTACACGGTCTGTGAGTACGTGAACGGTGGAACCTCGATGTCCCGCTCCCGCTGCAGCTGACTGGTCTCGAGCACGACGAAATCGAGTTCGCGGCTGCGCAGCTGCTGCAAAAGTGCGCCCCAGGTGTTGACTCGAATTTGCACGCTCACCCGGGGGAATTGCTCCACGAATCGGGCTGCAGCCTTGCCGACGACGGATTCGGCGGGATAGGGGCCGGCGCCGACCGACAGATGCCCGGTCTGAAGGGCTGCTTGTCCGTTGGAGTTGCGAATGAAATCGTCGGCCAACCGCAAAAGGTCGCGTGCCCGCTCGAGCTGCAATAACCCGCTGTCGGTCGGAACGGCGCCGCTGCTGTTGCGCGTGAACAGAACCGTGCCGAGTTGCCGTTCCAGTTTCTTGATGCTGTGCGAGAGCGCGGGTTGACTCATGCCGAGCGCAGCCGCCGCACGCATGAAGCTGCCGTGTTCCGCCAGGGCGACGAGGTGACGGAGGTGCTGAAGTTCGATTGTCATTCGTAGAATGTATGGGAGGTATTCAGCATATTCATGTTGTGAATGTTCTTATACCGAGTTATGACAATGTGGGCATAGTGCTTCGAATGAATGTGCCGCTTGGGCGCGCATTCCGTTCAAGCACCACGATTTGAATTGGGAGAGGGCGGCAATATGAAACGAACGGGAGTCACCGGGCTGCTGGGGATGGCGCTCGCAGCGACGCTGGGCGCGGCATTGCCCTCCGGCGCTATCGCACAACAGGGCCAGGCGGTCGGTCCGTATACCGACTTCAAGGGCACCATCAAGCTCGATGTCCGCGACTCGGTGCCGGATTGGGGCCCGTTCACGCCAAAGCGCGCGCCCGAAGGCGCGCCTAACGTCCTCTTCATCCTTTATGACGACACCGGCCTTGCTGCCTGGTCTCCGTACGGCGGCCGCATCAACATGCCGACGCTCGAGCGGCTCGCAAACCAGGGGCTGCGGTACACGCAATGGCACACGACGGCACTGTGCTCGCCGACGCGGTCCACGATCCTCACCGGGCGCAACCACCACTTGAACGGCATGGCGGCGATCACAGAGGGCGCGAATGGCTTCCCCGGCGCCAGTGGCCGCATTCCGCCGCAAGCCGCCACCGTCGCGCAGATCCTGCAGGACAATGGCTACAGCACGTTCTGGCTCGGCAAGAATCACAACGTTCCCGAGCAGGACGTTGCCTCCGGCGCAAGTCGAAAACTCTGGCCGCTCGGAATGGGATTCGACCGGTTCTATGGATTCCTCGGCGGCGAGACCAACCAGTGGTACCCGGACCTTGCCGAGGACAACCGGTTCATCGACCAGCCGTATGGCCCGGAGAAGGGATACCACCTGTCGAAAGACCTGGCCGATCAAGCGATCGGTATGATTCGCGACCAGAAGGCGAGCAACCCTTCGAAGCCGTGGTTCATGTGGTACAACCCGGGCGCGAATCACGCGCCGCACCACGCGCCGCAGGAATACATCGCCAAGTACAAGGGCAAGTTCGACGACGGTTACGAGGCCTACCGGACGTGGGTGCTCGCACGGATGATCGAGAAGGGCGTCGTCCCGAAAGGCACCAAGCTGACGCCGCTCAACCCGCTCCCTGAGTCGGTCGCCAATCCAGCCGACATGGTGCGCCCGTGGAATTCGCTGACGGCCGACGAGAAGAAGCTCTTCTCCCGCATGGCGGAAGTCTATGCCGCGTTCTCGGAGTACACGGACGTCCAGGCCGGCCGCATCATCGACTACCTCGAGCAATCCGGCCAACTCGAAAACACGGTTGTATTCTACGGCGCCGACAACGGTGCCTCGGGCGAAGGCAGCCCGAACGGCTCGGTCAACGAGAACAAGTTCTTCAACGGCTATCCGGATGAGTTGGCCGAGAACATGAAGCTGATCGACGTGCTCGGCGGGCCTGACACGTACGAGCATTTCCCTACAGGCTGGGCCGCAGCTTTCTCCACGCCCTTCCAGATGTTCAAGCGCTATGCGCAGTACTCCGGCGGCACCTCCGATCCGCTGGTCATCTCATGGCCGAAAGGCATCAAGGCGCGCGGCGAGATCCGCAATCAGTACCACCACTCGACCGACTTCGTACCGACCGTGCTCGACATCGTCGGCATCGAGATGCCGAAGGTGTACCGTGGTGTCGAGCAGTTCCCGCTGTCCGGCGTCTCGATGAAATACACGTTTGACGCCAAGCCCGACGACCCGACGACCAAGAAGCGCCAGTACTACGCGATGCTCGGCACGCGAGGTATCTGGGAAGACGGCTGGCTGGCGACGACGGTGCACGCGCCAATCACCGGCAAGGGTCACTTCGACCAGGACCAGTGGCAGCTTTACCACGTCGCCGCGGACCGGTCCGAGTCAGTGGACCTCGCAAAGAAGTACCCCGACAAGCTCAAGGCGCTGATCAAGGCCTGGGACGAGGAAGCGGCTACGAACCTCGTGCTGCCGCTCGACGACCGCAGCGCAGTCGAGCAACTTGGCATCGCCCGCCCCTCTGAGGAAGCGCCGCGCGATCGTTACGTGTACTTCCCCGGCACCGCGCCGGTGCCAGAAGGCGTGGCGGTGAGCGTTCGCAACCGTTCTTACAAGATCCTTGCGAACGTCGAGATCACCGATCCGAACGCGGCCGGCGTCATCTTCGCGCACGGCTCGCGCTTCGGTGGGCACAGCCTCTTCATCAAGGACCGCAGGCTGCACTACGTGTACAACTTCCTCGGCATCCAGCCGGAGCAGCACTTCGTCTCGACGCAGGAGTTGAAGCCGGGCAAGTACACGCTCGGCGTGGACTTCGAGCGCACCGGCGCCGGTCCGAACCACGAGTCCGTCGGCAACGTCACCTTGTACGTCAACGACCAGGTGGCCGCACAAGGTCCGATGAGGACACAGCCCGGCAAGTTCACGCTCTCGGGCGACGGCCTCTGCATCGGCTACGACAGTGGTGACGCCGTCAGCCAGCAGTACCAGACCCCAGGACGGTTTACCGGCGGCACGATCCAGGGTGTCGGCGTGACCGTCGAGAAGGCCTCCTACGAAACGCTGGAACAGGAAGCACAACGCGCAATGATGCGGGACTGACTCCGTCACCTGGCATCGCGCGATGTTTCACGATGATCCCGCCGCCAGGACCTGAGTGTTCTGGCGGCGGGCCAGTCACCCCGGCCATGGGTGCGGATGGCTCAAGGGTCCGCCATGCAGTGCGGCGTAGTGGAAAGCAATGCACGGCACGCAAGAAACGATGATCCAGGGGGAAGTCGTACGCCGCTGGCCTTGGGCGGTTCTTGCCGGAATCGCCCTGTCGCCGTCTCCTGCGAACTGCGAAGAAGCGCCGGACCTATTGCGGGATCCGCTCCACGTGGCACTGGGGGCGTTCATCATCAACACGGACACCACGGTGCGTCTCGACGGCACTGCCGGCACCCAAGGCACTCCCGTCGATTGGGAGCAGACATTCGGCAAGGGGGACGTGAATCGATTCCGGATGGATGGCTACTGGCGGTTTGCAGAGCGGCACAAACTGCGTGCATTGGTATTCAACTCCTCCCGCAGTGACTCCGAGACATTTGCCGAGGAGGTCGTATGGGGTGACGTAGCCTTCCCTGTCGACGCCAAGGTGAACGGCGAGTTCAAGTTCTCCATCTATGAACTCGCCTACGAGTACGCATTCCTGCATCGCGATCGCTACGAATTGTCCCTGTCGCTCGGCATGCATTACACGGAACTCGAAGCAAAGCTGGCCGCGACGGTGACGTTGCCGGAACAGTCGATCACCGAACGCATCAGCGACAGTGCCAGTGTCGGTGAGCCGCTGCCGGTCATTGGCCTTCGCGGCACCTGGGGGTTGCCGCACAATCTCTGGATCGACGCGTCCGGGCAGTTCTTCACCCTGTCGACGGGTGGCTACGACGGCAACCTGCAGGACTACAAGGTGGCGCTGATCTGGCAGCCGAAAAAGTGGCTCGGCGTGGGGATCGGGTATGACTCGTTCTCGGTCACCGTCGACGTCGACCGACGCAAATTCAACGGCAAGCTCGACTGGGCATACCGAGGTCCGATGGTCTTTTATAGCGCTTCCTTCTAAGGGCCGTAGCGGGTGTCCGTTGTCCGCGTCAGGAAGGTAATGCCGCGTATGGACTGGTTGCGAAGTTCGCCCCAGATTCACACGCCAATCACACGCGGAGCCACCGTCCTCAGCAAGTAGTTGATCTGGCGGGCGGGGTGGCGACGCTCACGTGGGTTCGATTCCCATCACCCGCTCCACTTTCCCATCCTCAGTCGCGCGCCCACACGGTCTTGCCTTCCTTGATCGTCTCGAGCACCTGCACCTGGTTGATCTTCGCCGGGTCCATAGTGATCGGGTTGTTGGAGAGCACGACGAGGTCGGCGAGCTTGCCTTCCTTGATGGAGCCCTTGGTCGCCTGCTCGCCGAACTGCTCGGCGCCCCAGAGCGTGACCATCTTCATCGCTTCGTAGGGGGTGACGCGCTCATCGGGGCCGATCACCGCCCCGGAGCGCGACGTGCGATTTACCGTGGCCCACACGACCTGCATCAGGTTTGGCAGCGCCACCGGCGCGTCGGTATGACTCGTGGCGTGCAGGCCCGTGTTCAGGATCGATCGCATGGGTGAAATCCGTGCAGCCTGTTCCGGGCCCACGATCTGCTTGTACCAGTCGCCCCAGTAAAAGGTGTGCATCGGGAACATCGAGGGGAAGATGCCGAGTGACCTGAGCGCCGGCACCTGGTCGAGGCGAATGAACTGGCCGTGAATGAGCATCACCTGTCCCGGCTTGACCCCGTGCTTCGCGATGACGGGTCTCAGCGCCTCGAACAACTGGTCGATGGCGGCATCGCCGTTCGCATGCACCTTGACCGGCCAGCCCTTGCTGAACGCCTCGTCGAGATACGCTTCGACCTGCTTCGTGTCGGGAATCGCCGGGTAGCCCTTGTAGCCGAGCTTCTGCCCGTCGGGCGGGAGCACGTAGGGCACAGTGCGCCAGGCCGTGCGGCCCTGCGGCGAGCCATCGAGCGTGACTTTGAGGCCACCGAGCCGATAGTGGTTTGAATACGTCGTGCTGAACCCGGTATCGAGCGCGGCCCGGCCCGTGTAGTCCATCCAGCCGATGAAATCGATGTCGACCAGCCCGCGCCGGGCAGCGTCCGCCATGACGTCGTGCATGGACCCGAACATGCGGCCCTCGTTCGCGGTGGTGTAGCCGTAACTCTTGGCCATCTCCATGCCGCGCTTCAGGAACACGTCCTTCCCCTCCTGGCTCGCCGGCGTGAGGAACCTGACCATGTGGGGTATGGCGGCCAGTTCCTCGAGCACACCGTTCGGAGTCTTGCCGTCGGCCTCGCGGCGGATGACTCCGCCTTCCGGGTTGGGCGTGCCGGCGCCGTAGCCGATCATCTTCAGGCCGAGCGTGTTGACCGCAGCGAAATGGCCGGAGATGTGCGTGGCTATCACCGGAACCGCGGTCGACACCTTGTCGAGATCCTCGCGCGTCGGATGGCGGCCGAGCAGCGCGTCGTCGTATCCCATGCCGAAGATCCATCCGGTCAGGGCGACGTCAGGCCCGGCGGCGAAGGTCTTCAGCCTGTCCACGAGGTCGTCGATTGTATTGACGGTACCGTCCGGTGGAGCGAGTAGGTTGGCGCCGACGGCCTGCGTGCCGAACTGCTGGGCGTGGGCATGGCCATCGATGAACCCGGGCATCAACGTCTTGCCGCCGAGATCCTTGAGCACCGTGCCTCCGCCCTTCTTCGCGAGCGCCTCTGCCCGGCTGCCGGCGAAAGTGATCTTGCTGTCGACGACGACGATCGCTTCGACGGTCGTGGGTAGGTCGCCTTCCATCGTGACGATTGGGCCGCCGTAGATGATGAGGTCCGCAGAGGCGCCTGGAGCGGTGGTGGCGTGCTTCTGCCCGCAGGCGGCCATCGAGAGTGCGGCAATGAGAATGGAGGCAACAGTCTGGCGACGCGGCATACAGTTTTCCTTGGGCACCGCCGGGCGAAAGATCGACGTCGAGGCTAAGGGTGTTGCGAGCCGTTGGCAAATCTACCGGCGGTGGAATATTTCAAGCGGGTGCTTGCATTCGTCAGGCAATGTCACGGCCTATCTGCTTGCCACCTCTACCGAGACATCGCGCAAGGAAGGTCCAAGCCTGCTCGAAGGGATACCAGCGCAGTATGACCCAGTGCCAGTGTTGGCCAACCTCGAAGTGCCGCAGCTATGGATACTGGGAGGCCAGGATCGCGATGCGCCCCCTGGAGAGACCATCCGTCGCCTGGCGGTGCTCCGAGAGTCTGGTCGTCCGATCACGACCGTCGTCTTTCCCGGTGCGGATCACGGCATGTACGAGTTCGAGTCACCTCCAAATGGAGAACGCGTCTCTACGCGACAACCGAAAGACTATTTCACCTTGATGAGGGACTTCATCAAAGGCAGTGCGGGGCAAAGGCAGCGAGTCGTCGACCGGACTGATTGACGTGCCGGGCTGCTCGCGGCGACGATCTTCGCTGCACTTGCGATGTTGCCTTACAGGCGGCTGGTGTCCCCCACATAGCCACGCAGCGCTTCCAGCGCCCTGGCTTCGATCCCTGAAGGGCTGGCTTGACCACGCCGCGCGAGGGCGCGCCAGCGACACTGCGATCCGCGACGCGAGATCGCGAAAGGCGGCGACGTACTCCGGTTGCGTGAAAGGTTCAGGACGCATGGTTCAACTGTGCTTGCAGCATCGGCAGGAAGCGGGCCGGGGGCAGCGGTGTCTCGGCCAGCCAGTGCGCGAACACCCGTGGCTCCGTCGCGCCTGGGTGAAGGGCTTCCGCAAGGTCGAGATAACGACGCCGGTCAAATCCGGCGACGCTTGCCAGGCTGACCGCCAGGCCCGCGAGAAAAAAAGACGGACCAAGAGGCCGCCAGTCCTCCGCGCGAACTGACCGCGTGCTGAGCACGTCCAGGAGCTTCGATTCCAGGTGCCGGTCGACGACGGCGGGCCCACTCGGCGTCGGACCAACCCGCATGGCGTGCCGCCCCGGTCAAGGCCTCCAGCAGATGTACAAGCTGTGGTGTTGATGTCAGCATCAACGCCGGTTCGAGAAAGGTTGACGTGAAAGTCAACCAAGGTAAACACGAGCGAGTCCCGTCCATTCGGGTTTCACACGCCAATTGCGCTCACCGGAGCAAGCCTCTTCGCGCGCGGTATGCTACAGCCACCTTGCTGGACCCTGCGAGTGTGCTCTTGAAAACCGCGCTTGCCCTGGCCGCCCTGCTGGGATCGTGCGTCGCCGTCCCGGCGTGGGCCCGACCGGATGTCGCAGCGGCCGACACGGCTGTGCGTGCGTACGTCGAGCGGGAAGGCATCCCGACGGCGCACGTCACGATCTTCCGCGGCGACGAGGTGATCCTGCAACGGGGTTTCAGTTCGGCCGGTACCGATGGGCCCACGCCGAATGCGGCGTCGATTTTTCCGCTCGGCTCGATCTCAAAGCAGTTCACGGCAGCGACGGTCCTGGCGCTCGTCGATGCTGGCAAAGTGCGGCTCGACGCAAGCGTGGGGGAGTACCTGCCTGAGTGGTTCGGCGACGAACCCGCGCTTCACGTTTCGCACTTGCTTTCGCAGACATCCGGACTCGCGGATTTCCTCTGGCTGGAAGGCTACCGGCCGTTGGCCGACGATCCCGCGACTCCAATAGCGGCCTACGTGGCGCTTGCAGCCGACACGCCACGCCGGTTCGCGCCCGGCGCGCGCTGGTCCTACAGCAACACCAACTACAAGGCGCTGGCGTTGATCGTGGAACGGGTGACGGGCCGGCCGTTCGATAGCGTGCTTGCCGATCTCGTTCTGCGACCGGCGGGCCTGGACGGCATCATGTCCTGCCACAGCTTGCGGCCCGATCAGTTCGTCCCCGGGGTATCGGCCGAAGGCCGGCATACACCGCTGGACGCCAGCGCCGCCGCCTATGTCGGGGATGGCGGACTGTGTGGCAATGCCGCGGCGCTGGTGAAGTGGATCCGTTTCGGCCTCATGCCCAGTAACGGCAGGATCTCCCGCCTTGCATTGCCGAGCCGGCTTGCGGATGGCACGCAGGTTCCTTACGGGTTTGGTCTCTCGACACGTGAGTTCCTCGGCCACTCGATGGTCTGGCACGGCGGCAACGTCGACAGCCACAGTTCCATGATCGCCTACCTGCCCGACGAGGACCTCGGACTTGTCATCCTGACCAGCAAGGGATTCGTGTGGCTGACCGAGTTGATGCCGGCGCTGCTCGGAGAGGCACCACCGGCCCGCGCGAGCGCGTCGGGGCCGCCTCCGTCAGGTCACTTCGAGGATGGCCTGTTTCGTTACTCCATGAGTCCCGACGGCGATACGTTGCGGGTGGAGATCGACCTGATCGGTCCTCTTGACTTCGTCCCCGCCGGTCCCCGCGAGTACGTTGCCGAAAAGTACCCGGCAACGTTTCGCATTCGACTGCCTGCGGATGGATCACGCGATCGGCTCGAGGTGGATTGGGGCGAAGTCCGCTCGTACGCATGGCGCGTGGGGGATTCGGCGACCGCGCTGACAGTCCGCAAATTCCACATATCCGCCGCTGAATAACCGCTGTACCTTTCGCGGGCCAGAAAGACCCAGTCCGGAACACCACCCGTGTCATCAATACAAGCTCTTCGGCGATCGATCGCCGCCGGCGCCTGCACAATCACGCTCCTGGCGACTCCTGCCATGGCTTCGACACAGGCGCCACCGCCGCTCGTTGCCGTGGGCCACGTTCTGCCAGACGTGGTCATGTCCGGCCTGAACGGTCCGCACAAACCGCTGTCCAGCTACCGCGGGCGGCCACTCATCATCAACGTGTGGGCCAGCTGGTGCGGTCCATGTCGCAAGGAAGCGGCTTCGCTCGAACGCCTGGCGTGGAGCAAACCCGGCAATCGATACACGGTCATTGGGATTTCGACCGACGACGACAGGAACGCTGCGCTGAAGTGGCTCCGGCACTCGAATGCCAGGATCAGCCATTACATCGACTTGGGGCCGCGTTGGACCCTTGAGCACATGCTCGGCGCTTCGAGCATCCCCGTCACCGTGCTCGTCGACGCAAGGGGTCGCGTCGTGGCGAGGTACAGAGGCGCGCGTGACTGGGACAGCGCTGAATCGATCCAGCTGATCGAGCGTGCGTTCGCCAGTGCCGGTCGCTCTGCGCCGGCACGCTGACCGCCGCTGTTCTCACGGCCCTCGTCGCTGAGTGGCGGCACGGAAGAGACCACAGCGCGCCGTCACTCACCACCGAGGGGGTGGACGTCGGTGGCAACGTGGCGGGCGCTGGGCACAAGGATTGTCGGGACGGGCGCCCGTGCTGACTATCCGAAAAGCGCACGCGACCCAGATCGTTGGGCTGCGATCACCAGGGCCACGAGTTACGGGCCGGAACTGCTCGTGGCTTCGATCGGCTTCACATACCGCAGCGCCGCTTCGCTCTGGCCTTCGGCGATGGGCGCCGCCGATTGCTCCCAGCGCAGGCTGCGCAACTGTTCAGGCCGGACCGGCTCCGGTGCCAGGATCAAGACCAGCCGCATGCCGTCGCTGTGGTACGCATCCCCGGTCAGGTTGAAGCGCGGCTCCCCAGGCGTGCCTGCACCGCTGCCATTTACAAAACCGAAGCGGTCGACGAAACCCTCGGCGATCAGGCTGTGCAGCAGGTACTCGCGCGTCGTGTCCACCTGCGGGTCGATGACGTGCGTCGTCAGGGTGGGTGACTTGGGCGTGACCTTGATGCCGATGTCGCGACTGACCTGGCCGAGCCACACCGACTGGCCTTCGTGGCGGAACGGCGCAAGCCAGAGTCGCATGTGATTGCGTTGCGAGATTGAACGCCGCGCGCGCTGCAATGCCACATCCTGCTTCCGGCCGAACACGTACAAGCTGCTGACCGGAGCCACCGGGTACGAGTCGCCGGCCACCGCCGCGGCCACTTCCCGACGGACAGTCCGCAAGTTGATGCGATGGGTAAATGACCAGCCGGCCCGTGTCAGCGCACGGAGCACCGTCTCCGACTCGCCAACGATCACGACATTCAGCGGATCGCCTTCTCCGGAGCCCGCTGCATTCGATGCGCAGCATGGCAACTGCTCGAGCGTCGCCCGCAATTCATCGAGGGAAAGGTCTGGCAGGGTGCGGCCGGCGTACGTGCGAGCCGGGTCGAGACGCTCGTAGTCGAAATCGCCGTCCGGCAAGGGGAGTGCAAACTCGAAACGCAGCTCCCACGGCAAGCCATCTCCTGCAGGGACCTTCGCGGATGGCGTGTCCGCCTGCGCAGCAATTCCCTCGACAAACGCATCGTGTTGCAGCCGGATGTCGACGTAGCGTCCGCCCTCGATGCGCGGCAGGAAAACGAAGCCCTCCGTGATGGTGCGCGGCTGCAGCCGCGCGCGGATCGATTCGTCGCGAAAGTACTGGAGCAATGCCGGCCGGGCAGCACGATCTACGTCGCCCTGCACCAGCAGCGCTGCTTCATCCGACGAATAGAAGTCCCGATCGAGCACGTTCCGGATGAACCAGAGCGGGCGCTCGGAGCCGTTGCGCACGCTCATCCACAGTGCCTGCAGTTCATGCCGCTGGAAGTCGACGCCGAAGTGCTGGCGCGCCTCGGCGTCGGTCAAGATGGAGACCGCGACGGTGACGTTGCCGAGCGATTTCGACTGCAGGTCGCGCAACTCCGCGGGGGTCTCGAGTCGATCGGGTGTGAACGGCGGGGCCGCGAAGCCTGCCACGGGCCACATCGACAGGACCACCATGAATACGCGCGCGCTGACGTTGCTCCCCGAGCTCATCACAGGTGTTCCTCGAATGCTTCGCCGAGCGACTTGCGGAACCGTTCGATCACGCTTGCGGGAGACTCGAATCCGGCCGCTCGATCAGCCGTGATTTCACGAGCATAGTGCAGGTCCTCGTCGATAAATTTATAACGCAGCCGGCGGGCCAGCTCTGGCTGCAGGAACACGATCGCCGATTCGCTGTTCAGCTTCTCGCTCCGCGGATCGAGGTTATACGAGCCCACGAGCGCTCGCTGCCCGTCGAACACCGCGAACTTCGAGTGCATCGTGCCTTGCGTGCGCTGGGCCTGCTCCGGCGCCTGTCCGACCCACTCCCAGATGCGCAGGCCCGCGTCTGCATTGCGGCAGCTCCTGACTTCGGGCGACTCGTTCACGTCGAGCAGATGCTTGTAATATCCGCGCCCCACCAGCGTGATCTCAGGCAAGTCGTTGGTCTCGGGGCTGTTCGAGACCAACAGCACCGCGGCGCAGCGCTTCGCGGCATCCTCGATCGCCCTGAGCAGGGACGGCGTGGGGACGAAATAGGCGTTGGCGATCAAGACTTCGTGCTGGGCGCGTTCAATCAGCTTGACGTACGACTGCTGGATGTATGTTTCCCTGAGGCGGGGCCGGTTCTGCAGGAAGCGGCACGTGGCAGCGCGAAAGTCGCGCGCTGGTTCGCGGGATTCCAGGGTGGCGACGTACTGCTGGATTCCTGCATCGGTCTTATAGTGGACCGGCAACCTGCCGGTCTTGGCTAGCACAGCGCGCGTGGCGTCCCAGTACAGGTTGGTGTCAAAGACACCGCGGCTGCGCTTCACGCCAACGAAATAATCGAAATTGCGGTCGAACGCGGCGACCAGGTCGCGCAATATGCCGCCGCGCACGATGACGTCCTGGTCCCGCCAGGTCTTGTCCGCATCAGCCGGATTGGCACGGAAATATTCGTTGCCGATGTTCAGGCCGCCCATCACCGCGATTCCCTGCTCCAGTTCGCCGTCGACGATCCACAGTTTCTCGTGGTAACGCTTGTCGAGCGCGCCTGGATCGCTGTGCGGCACCAGTTTCGGCAGCGGCACTTCGTTCAGCCATTGCAGCGCGAGCGCCTCGTAGCCTTCGACCTCGATGCCGTGCTGCTTGAGGTCGAAGTACATCCACTGCGTCTGCAGGGCGGGATTGGAGAATCCGTCTACGATCACGCGAACGTCTAGTCCGGCGGCCTTTTTTTCCTTCAGTACTTCCGCGATGCGCAGTCCGGTCTCGTCGCCGTTGAAGATGAGGGCCTGGATGCGGATGGACTTGCGGGCGTCCTGCAGCGTGCGCAGCCGCACCGCGAACGAGTCTTCGCCACCCTCCAGCACGGCGACCTCGCATGCATCGGGACCGCGTACCTGGAACAGCCCCGCGAGGTTGACGTCGCCGTATTCGCTGCCCCTGAATACGGCATCCGCGCCGAGCACCGAGGTGGCGCTCGTCTCTGTGACGAACTTCGTTACATCGGCCGCCTCCGGGGCAGGGCGGGGCGTCGCGCAAGCGGCCAGCAAGGAACACATTGCTACCGCCGCACCGCGCAACGTGCTTGCCCATGGCCGTACTGTGGTCACGGCAGTGCCGCTCCTGTCGACGCGTTGCTGGTGCCTTCGGTGAGCGCTGAGCTGTTCGCTGATGTAAAGCAGCGCGGCCTCCAGTAATTCGGTCCGGGGTAGATGTCGCTCGCTCGTCCGGGCAGACAATTGAGGCATTTGTTGTTCAAGTGCAATCGCGAGGTCCCAATGGTCGGCGTTGACGTATCCGAGCACTGTTGATCCTGGAATGATTGCGTCCCCCGCCACGACCTGCCCGTCGTTGCGGCGATCGTGGCGGGCCAGCGCATGCCACGCCGGCTTCAGCGCGTAACCGATGTGCTCCGCAGTCGTGAACGCTGCCAGTGAGTAATACGCCACGTGGGGCGGCAATGGATGTTCCTCCAGCCATGTCTTGCGGACCGACGGCAGCAGGCTGTGGATGACCTGTCCGTCGCCGGGATCGCAAGTGCCGGCGAAAGCATGCTCCAGGAAAGTTCGATACCACCAGTCTCCCTGCTCAGCCAGCGGCGAGCCCTGGATGGCGCCGGCCACGCTGAGCACGGCCGCGACGTGCCGTGCTGGTTCGGGGAAATCGACCAGGTACTGCAGCGCGTCCACCGCGCCTTTCGAGTAGCCGACCAGGACCACGCGATCGTCGTCCGCAACTGCGGCGCCAGCGATTGCATCGGCAATCTGGCGGGCATTGCGCGCCGGACTGGAGCGCCCGCTCACCATCACGGGTCGTATCCGCACTCCTTGAGCGCTCAACCGGGCGATCGCGTCCTCGAACGGCACTGTCGCGGGTTCACGGCAGTCGGAGAACGCGCCGCTCACGACGAATATCTGCAGCCGCTGCGCGAGCGCGGGCAACGAAGGTGAGTCAGTCACGGGCGCTCGTTCGTCCTGCAGGCGCCATAGCAGGTCATCACATTTGCTCGTCCAGGACTTCGAGTCTGGGGGCGAAGCAGCCATCTCGCAGAAAATCTGGCGGTACCGGGCTCGACCGTCGCGGCCGCTGGGTAGCGGCTCGCCAGGGTATGGCGCAACGGTTGCACGCAGTTGTTGCGAATCCGGCATCGTTGCGCATCCGGCCAGCAGGCTGGACGCTGCGGCGAGGACGCATGCCGTCTGCAGCGCCGCGATGACGTGTCCATGGAGCAAGTGCATAGCCTGCCACTATAGCCAACGGCCCGCGACCTGCTGTTGAATGCCGTCGCCTGTGGCAGGGACCAGGTAACGTCCGGACTGGGCTCTACGCGTGCACGGCATGTGCGAAACCGAACGCCATCGATGCAGTTGCCACCATGACGGGAATCAGCCACTTGCTTGACATAACGCATGTCCTCCTTTGGGGACCGTTCGTTCACGGCGTGGTGACAGAAGCCACGCCCGTGCAGACTCCATTGCACAATCCGATCCGTCCGGGCCTGCTTGAGCGCCGCAGCGCGTCTCCAGTGACTCCTGGCAGATCTCAAGCTGCGTAAGGAAGGAAGATGAAACTGGGTAAGTCGAAGAGCGGCGGACTCGTCCTGCAGACCGTCGATGCGGCCCCTGACCGGGCAAAGCCGGCCAGTGACTGCAACTCGGAGCCGGGCCACTTTCGACCCGAAATCGATGCACGGCGCTGCGAGGGCAAGGGTCAGTGCGTCGCCGTCTGCCCCTATGACGTTTTCGTCGTCGGCCGCCTGGCCGACGAGGCGTTCAAGGCCATGCCGCTCCACGTGAAGCTGAAGCTATGGGCACACGGACGTAAGACTGCGTATACGCCGAATGCTGAGGCTTGCCGGGCCTGCGGGCTGTGCGTGGCGGCATGTCCAGAGCAGGCGATCCGGCTCGCAAGATCGACCACGGGACCCGCGTGACCGAGAGTCGGCCCTGTCGTTCGATACGAAAACCGACGCCAAAGCCAGGCGCGGCCCGCAGCGATCAATTTACCGCCGCCTCGGGCGGTGCGCCGTCGCTCAGCACGGTGATGTCAGCGTGCATGTTCTGGGCAAGGATCGGTGCATCAGTCACGAAGAGCGTCGCGCCCGGTGCGAGCAGCAGGCTCACTGCCCGCGCGAACCCGGGCGGCATCGACACACGTGCGGCCGCATCCTGCGAAAGGGCGCGCCCATCCTCGTCGAAGTGACCCGGCATCGCCACGGCAACCCAGGTCGGCGCCGACGTATCCGGTTGCTCGCGCATGACAAAAGTATGCGTCCCGAGCGGCTCCGACGGATTGTGCACGGTAATCCGCGCGCGACCGATCTCGACGCCGTTACGCAGCACCAGCACGCGCTGGTCGGCGGAACTCATCAGGATCGAGACCGGACCGTGCGGCGCCTTCTCCGGCTCGAGGCGAAACTCCTTGTCGGCCGCAAGCCGCTCCGCGCTCACCAGAGCGCCGGTCGCCGCATCCACGGGCGAGAAGGCCGGTGGGTGGGCCACCTCCCCGGGGGCGCTGTGCTCGTTGACCACGACGACCGTCATGCCCATCGGCGAGGCGGCGAACAGTTCCTCCGCGAACTTCGACGGCAGGTGCACACAGCCATGCGACGACGGATAGCCCGGCAGGCCGCCGGCATGCAGCGCCACGCCGTCCCAGGTCAGGCGCTGCGTGTACGGCATCGGTGCGTTGTTGTACTTGGACGAGCGGTGGTCCTTGTCCTTCTGCAGGATCACGAACACGCCCGTCGGCGTGCCGTAACCCGGCTTGCCGCTGCTGATAGTGGTGACGCCGATCTCGACACCGTTGCGGTAGACGTAGGCACGCTGCTCGCCAAGGCTCACGAGCACCACGATCGGCCCGATTGGCGCCGCGGCGGGGTTCCATACGAATTCGCCCTGCCTCAGCGCGATGGGCGCCGTTTCGGGCGGTAGCGACTCATTGGCGCCCCAGAAGGGGACGGCCTGGGAAACCAGCGGCCAGATCGCCGCGAATACGGTCAGCAGGTTCCGTCTGAACATGTCAGCAAGTCTCCGCTCGGCACGAGGTTCGCCTTGATACCGATGAAAGGGACTGGTGGCTATCCGAAAAGCGCATGTGCGATGGCACCGCAAGGTCGCTTCTGGGTACGCTCGAATACGATTGTCCAGCGAATGGATCGGAGTGCAATGGAGCAGGTTGCGGGCACCGCTGTCTTCGAACCGAAGACCTACGCCTATCGGACGGACGACCTCGATGAAGCGGTCGAGTTCGTCGGGCGCCACTTTGCACCCCATTCCCGAGTGCCGCGAGCCCGTGGGCCGCTCGGCTTCGACGTTCGTATGTCGGTTGCCGAACGCAGCGCCTGTGGGACTTCATCGATCGCCGTTCCATCGACGCTGCGTGCGGCCACGCGGGGATTCACCGTCCACCTGCCAATGCGGCACGAGAATGCATACCGGATCGGGCGCCGCTGCCTGAAGGCGGCACCGGACGTGGCTGTGCTGCTCTACCCGGGACACGACTACTCGATCGACACGGCTCCGGGCACGGTCATGGCATTCGTTCTGGAGCCGTCGTTGCTGCAACGTGAGATCGACCTGCTGAACGTCCGCCGGCCCGGAACCTGGTCGCTGCGGTCGATGCAACTGCCGCTCTCCTCACAGGATGTGGCCGCCTGGAGTGACCTCATTCTCCGATATGGCAGGGCCGCGGTTCGCACTGCAAGCCCGCGACAGGACAACGACCTGCGCACCGTGGAAGATCGTTTGGCGTCATGGCTGGCCAGGCGGATCGTCGCCGCGTCGGGGTTCGTAGAGTTGTCGCCCTCGAGCCGCCAGGTCGTCGAGCGCGTCGATGCTTGGATCCGTACTCACGCGGCGCGGGCCATGTCGCTCAATGAACTCCGCACGGTCGCCGGCGTGTCGGCGCGGACTCTGCAGGAAGCCTGCCTCGCCCGCTGGGGCCAGACCCCCTTCGAACTGGTTGCATCACGCAGGCTGGAGATCGCCCGGTCGCTCTTGTCATCCGGCCGGGCGTCGTCAGTAACCGAGGCGGCGCTGCATAGCGGCTTTTCGCACCTGGGTCGCTTTTCCGTCGTCTACAAGCGTGCCTTCGGTGAATCGCCGTCCGATACGTTGGCCGGGACAGCCGCTACCAGATTCTGACTCTTGCTGCGGGCGGCAGGTACAGCTTGTCGTCCGGT
This sequence comes from uncultured Gammaproteobacteria bacterium, assembly GCA_963743995.1. GTDB lineage: Bacteria > Pseudomonadota > Gammaproteobacteria > Steroidobacterales > Steroidobacteraceae > RPQJ01. Next base: position 17,884 of record CAVUSC010000030.1, read on the forward strand.
TTCACGCCAAAGGCGTCGTACCAGGCATCGACGTTTCGCACGATGCCGTTGACGCGGAATTCGCCCGGGCTGTGGGGGTCGGACAGCAGCCGACGCCGTTCCTCGCTTTCGGTGACCAGGCTGCGCCATACCTGCGCCCAGGACATGAAGAAGCGCTGGTCACCGGTGAAGCCATCGATCACCGGCGCCTTGCCGCCCTGCTTTTCGTCGACATAGTTCCGATAGGCGGCATAGGCGACCGAGAGGCCGCCGAGGTCGCCGATGTTCTCGCCCAGGTTCTGTCGGCCGTTGATCTTCGCGCCCGGCACCGGTTCATAGTCGTTGAACTGCGAAACGAGGCCGGCGGTGCGCTTCTCGAACTCGGCGCGCGAGGCCGCGCTCCACCAGTCGCGCACTCTGCCGTCGCCGTCCGAGCGGCTGCCCTGGTCGTCGAAGCCATGGCCGAATTCATGGCCGATGACGGCAGCGATGGCGCCGAAATTGACCGCCGGGTCGGCCGCAGGATCGAAATAAGGCGGCTGCAGGATCCCGGCCGGGAAGGTCACCGAATTGCAGCGGCGCGATGTAGCCGGCGTTGACCTCCTGCGGATTCAGGGGAAACTCCCAGTCGCGCGTGCCTTCGGCCAGTTGCTGCAGTCGATCGGCGCGGTTCCAGTCCAGGAGGCGCTTCTGGTTGCCGACCAGGTCAGTGCGGTGATCCGGATGCTCGACCGGTCGTGCCAGCGTTCGGGATAGCCGATGTGGCTGGCGACCTTGTCCAGCTTGGTTATCGCTGCGGCCTTGGTCGGCGCGTCCATCCAGTCGAGCTTGCCGATGCGTTCGCGGTAGGTGTCGCGCAGATAGCCGACCATGGTGTTGACTTCGGCGCGGTGGGCGGCAGGGAAATATTCGGCGACATAGATGCGGCCGATTTCCTCGCCGAACATGCCGTTCACGGCACCGACGGCTTCCAGCTCGAACGGGCGGCGCTGCGGCGATATCCATCAGCTTGCGTCCATGAAAATCGAAATGCGCTTCCACCCATTCGTCGGACAGCGAGTTCGACCAGGCGTCGAGCGCGTGGAACAGCATGAACGACTGGAGATCGGCCACCGGCGTTTCGTGCGAACAGCTTGGCGATGTCGCGAACGGCTGTGTCGGACTTGACCTTGATCTTCGGCTGCTTGTCATAGCCGATCTCGCCCAGGAAGGCGTCCCAATCGAAGCCGGGCGCCCAGGCCTTGAGCTCGGCCAGGGTCATCACGTGGTTCATGGCGAACCACATCGCGCATTTCCGTCCGTCGTCCACTGGCGACGGGCAATCTCGGTTTCCAGCGCGATCACCTTGGCCGCCCGGGCGTCGGCATCTGGGACGCCGGCGCGGCGGAAGGTGCTCGCGATATAGTCGTGCAGCGCAGCGCGAAAGCCCTCGTAAGGCTCTCCCGGCTGCAAGTAATAGTCCCGCGACGGTAGCGTCAGCCCGCTCTGGACGACCGAGGGAATCTGGCGGCGCGGATCGTCGGGATCGGATTCGACGCCGGCCCCGACCACGCCCGCCGTCCAGGTGAAGCCCATGGCCCGCGCCAGATCGGAATGGGTATTGGCTCCCATCAGCATGCCCAAACCAGCGCCAATCGGCGTCAGGCCCAGCGCGTTGCGTCGATCGCGATCAGCGAAGGAGCGATAGTAATCGGCGATCAACTGCTCGGGCGTGCCCGGCGCGTCATTGCCTTCCCGCGCTTCCGTGATGATTCCGAGCACACGCTGTTCGGTGGACAGGTACAGCTCCGTCAGGGCATCGGTCGCCGGCAGGCCCTGCGGGATCTTCGCCTGCTTCAACCAGCCTTCGTTGACGTAGCGGTAGAAGTCATCGCCGGGCCTTACGGCTTCTGACAAGCCGGCCGTGGCAATGCCCCATTCGCCGATCGCGGCCCTGGGTGGTTCGGCAAGTGCGGCCGCGGGTTGCAGCCCCATGGCGGCCAGCACCGCTACGACGCTCGATCCGATGAATCGCTTCATGGTTCCTGGTTCGCGCTGCAAGGATCAGCCGCCGACCACAAACGCATCGGGGATTTCATAGACCTCCACCGTGCCGATGTGGATGACGTTGGTATCGTCCTGCCGCGTCGCTTTCATTGGCGCATTGGCATCACTGCTGTCGGGTCGGCCATCCTTGAAATAGATGTGGCGCTGGCCACCATCGGTCGTCTGAATCTCCACGGTCGCTTCACCGCCAGCCATGCGCATCACGCCGGCCTTGCAGCGGCCTTTTGCAGCACCCGCAACTGTGACGCACGCAATCTCCGCAGTCGCGTTGTAATTGGTCCCCGCCACCAGCGCATCGTGGCTGGGCCGAGGCGCCGCTGCTGCCGCACCCGTCACGCCGATGGTGAGGGTGTAGTTCGCAGTCTCGTTGCGCCGTGCCGCGTTGCGCATCAGGTAGACCTGCACGGTGTGGCGGCCGCTGGTCGTGAGCGGGCCCGAAAAACGGTTGCCCTCGGTTGAACCAATGAACATCGCCGAATCGGCGCCGGGCGCGATGACGTTGAAATATGCGGAGGCATTGCTCGGCTTGAAATCGACCGTCAGCGTCTGGCCGGCGCGGGCGTCGACAATGTAGTTGCGGTCCTGGTCACCCTTGATGCTCCCTTTCAGGGTCTGCGAACTGGTGCCCTTGGCAAAGCTGACCACAACCTGCTGCTGGGCCAGGACGGGCTGGGCCAGCGCGAGGCCTGCAGTGGTGATGGCGGCGAGAAAGTATCTGCTCATGCTGTGATCCTTGGGTTGGGTCGAACTCATTGTGGGGGTCGCCTCATCGTCGGATACCGGTCCGACTCGGGTCAGTTCATGCCCTGTTCGCGGCGGTACGCAGCCATCGCGTCCGCGGCGCGGCTGACCTGCTCGGAGCTGCAAGCGGGAAGGCTGCTTTTTCGGCGACCACGCGAGTCGTAGTAGACGACGCAGTTGTTCCTGAAGATCACCTCACCCTCGCCGTTGCCTCCCACCATGATCTGCGGGGGCGCTTTGTCGTGCGAGCCGCTGCCATCGGCCGCCCAGGGATGCTCCGAGCCCACGCCATCCTGCCCGTAGCTTCCCTGCTGGTTGTAGCCCGGCTGATTGTGCTTGTTGTGGTCATACGTCGGCGCGTTGAGCGTCACGCTGATGTGCTTGCCGTTCTCCCACTTGAACGCCTGGGAGTTACCACCGGACTGCGTGCGAACGACTTTGTTGCCGTGCTGGTCCTTGAAATGGTTCGCCTGGTTGGCTGGATGCAGCGCCACGGTGTCGCCGTTCTTCAGGTCGATGTCGATGTAGCCCTGTCGCTGCCCGAAGGTGCACGGACCGGACTTGCCCTTCTGCTTGTCGCCGTCCTTGCGTACCTCGCACGTGGCGTCCCGGGTTTCGGCTCGGGCGGGCAGACTGCACACGGTGACTGAGAGTGCGAGCGCGACGGCCGAGAGAACGATTGCTGGCTTCATTGGAACTCCATCGTCTGGTAGCAGCGTGATAACAACCGCACGGGGCGCTGGCTATCCGGATTGCGCACCGGCATCGGTTCTGCTCGTCAACCTCGGCGTCCGGTGGTTCGGCAGGATCTGGATCGGTCCGGCCTGTCGCGTCTCGCACTGGCAGTTAATCCGTTCAGTCCACCGGTCGGATTAGGCACTCGATAGTGGCGCCGTCGAGCGTCGTGAATTGGATCGCGGCACCGCTCTGCGTGAACCGTACCGACGGCGACCAGTCGCTGGCTCGGGCGACGGCGGACGCAACTGCGATCACCCGCCCCTGCAGGTCCATCACGGTGGCAGTGTGGCCGCCCGTATCGCCGCCCGTGCGGCGCATACGCACGTCTGCTGAACCCCACGGGGCGTCGAGGCACGTCGCAGGCTCCGAGCGTTGCGTCGCCTGGGTAGATGCCAGGCCCACCGCTGTGATCACGGCGATGCGTTCGGTGTACGCCGCCTCCAGGCAGGCGCTGTGTTGTGCCGAGAACGCGCACAGGCTGCGGCGCCGGAACCAGTCTACCTGCGGCTCGACCAGCGAGGCCGGGGCGACCCGGGACGGAACATCGACCGTCGCCAGCAGGTCGCGCAGCTCGCGGTCGAGCGCCAGCAGCCGCGCGTCCGCGCAGACGAGCTGGTCGCTCGCGTAGGCTGGACGCTCACAGTCGGCGACGGACTGCACCGGTGGCGGCGGTATCGCGTGCGCAGCGCTGATCGGCGATGGTACGGACTGCAACCACCCGACCATCAGGAATCCGGCATACGTGCCAATCGCGTTGCCGAGGCTACCGACGATGATGCCGGGCAGCAGGAGGTCCATGCGCTTGAGCCCGGTGGCAATCGGCATGATCGTCAGGGCGCCTCCGACGTTCGCCGATGAGGCGATGGCAAGGATCTCCGGGCTCAGCCGCAGCAGGCGTCCCGCGCCGAACTGGACGAGTCCGTGGATGAGCACTACCAGTGCGACGAAAAGCATCAGCATGCCGCCGATCTGCCCGAGCCCGGCCAGTGCCTCGAAGTCGCAGCCGGCGCCGATCACCGCGAGGAATAGGTACGAGCCGAACACCCCGAGCATGCGGGCACCACCGAGGCGATGTACCGCTGGAATCTGCGCCGCCAGCAATGCAAACGTGGTGAGAATCAGAATGGACGGGACCTGGGCGCCGAATTCGGCTGTCCATGTCGACAGTCGTTGCGACAGCGACAGGCTTGCGAACGCCAGCGCGAGAAGCAAGCCGAGCCCGACCAGGTTCAACGGGCGCGGTTGCTCAATCTGAGCAGCGTCGATTGCGGCCGACTCCGGGCGCGTGCCAAGCAGCCGGTGCAGCAGCTGCACCAGCACGACCAGTGCCGCGAGCCAGAGCGTTCCGACCACACTGTCGGCAACGTTCGTGGCGGCGAACAGCGTCGGCTCGTCCGTCACCCCGTAATGGAGAGCCACCGCGGTCAGGTTGACCGAGCCGCCGATGTACGTTGCGGCGTACATGCCACCCACGGGCGCGGCGAACCGGCCCAGCCATTCATCCGCGTTCGTCACCCAGAACGCTGTCAGGACGCCGACGAGCGTACCGATGGAGCCGATGCCGAAGGCGACCAGCATCGGTAAGCCGGCACGCTTGAGCGCCTGCAAACGGATCTCCAGCAGCAGCAGGAAGATCGCGACCGGGGCGCCGACCGAAATCAGGTGCCCATAGAGCGGGGGGCCGTTCGCAACCGTCGGGATGAGCCCGACATTCGCCAGCAGGATGCCGAGGAGCAGCGAGATGATCGCGCCGCCGAGCCAGCGGCCTGCCGGGCGGTTGCCCAGCCACTCCGCAACCGTCGCCACGACGCAAAGGACGGCCAGCAGGTAGATCGAGTCGGTCACTCAGCCCTTTTCGACGCAGCTGCTGGCATGGATTTCACGCTCGGGCGGCACGGTATCGCGCGCCAGCTCCTGCTCGCCCATGATGATGCGCTCGGAATGCTCGGTCCGCAGGCGCAACAATTCCTCGTGACTGTGCGTGCGAACCACGATGTCGATGCCGGGATTGTGCTCGCGAGCGATTTCGACCGCCCGCCGGGCGATGAAGGAATCGGGCGTCGCACCGATCAACAGGCGGGCCGTAGCGACACCGGCCTGCTCCAGCACGCCTGGCACCGAGGCGTCACCGAACACGATCGGGACGCCCTGCGCCCGCAGTGCCTCGAAGCGCCGCCGGTCGCGCTCGACGACCAGGTACGGCAGGGCCTCCTGTTCGAGCACCGGCGTGCTGGTCCCGCCGACGCGGGCTCGGGTCCGCGGGCGCCGCCGCAGCCGCCGTGGCCGTGCGCGCAGCCAGCGTTCGATCGCAGGAATCGCCTGCGAACACGAACGGGTTCAATGTGATCGAGATCAGCGCCCCTGCGAGCACGAGGTCGCGTGCCTCGGGAGGCAACAGGTTCAGCGCGATGCCCAGCGCCGCGAGGATGAACGAGAACTCGCCGATCTGCGCCAGGCTGGCCGAGACGATCAGCGCAGTGCCGACCGGATAGCGGAACAGCAGCACGATCACGAAGGCCGCCAGCGACTTGCCGATCACGATGACCGCGACCACGCCGAGCACGGCCAGCGGCTCGCGCACCAGGATCGACGGATCGAACAGCATGCCGACCGAGACGAAGAACAGCACCGCGAACGCGTCCTGCAGCGGCAGGGAGCTCAGCGGCGCGTTGGCTCAGTTCCGACTCGCTCAGGACGACGCCGGCGAAGAAGGCGCCGAGCGCGAACGACACGCCGAACAGCGCTGCCGAGCCGAAGGCGATGCCGAGCGCGATCGCCAGCACGGCGAGCGTGAACAACTCGCGCGAGCCGGTGCGCGCGATCCGCTCGAGCACCCACGGGACCACGCGGGTGCCGACAGGCATCGCGGCGGCGACGAACATCGCGACCTTCGCGAGCGTCAGCGCAAGCGCGAGCCAGGCGCTGCTTCCCGACACGGCCAGACCGACTGCGCCGGCCGGTTCGCCGCCGAACGTCTGGCGAGGCCGGCAGCAGGACCAGCGCCAGCACCATCGCAGGTCCTCGACGATCAGCCAGCCGACCGCGATGCGCCCCTCCGCCGACTCGAGCTTGCCTTGCCGCTCGAGTGCGCGCAGCAGCACGACCGTGCTCGCAACGGAAAGCGCGAGCTCCGAAGGTGAGCCCGGCCGGCAGCGACCATCCCCAGAAGCGCGCAAGCAAGGCGCCGATCAGCGTCGCGGTCAGGATCTGGCCGATTGCGCCGGGAATCGCGATGCCGCGAACCGCCAGCAGGTCGCGGATCGAGAAGTGCAGGCCGACGCCGAACATCAGCAGGATCACGCCGATCTCGGCAAGCTGCTGCGCGAGCGCGACATCGCCGACGAGCGTCTCGGCCCGTTACGCGACCTGCCCTATGTCGAGTGACAGGTCGGAACGGAATCAGGTTGGAGGCGCCGTTCAGTGCGGTCGGCGAACCTTGCCGGTCTTCTGCTTGGACGCCGGTGGCCGCTTGCCGGGCGATGCCTTGCGAACGCTGCGCGCCTTCCCGCCAGCTCGCGGCGGTGCGCCGCACGAGGAAGGCCGCCTCGAGTTCATCCAGCGCTGCATCCATGTGGACTGGACAGGCGCTGCACGCTCGGTACGCTGTCGGCACAAGCCACGAACCCGAAATACAGTCCGCCGGCGTAACTCAGCACGGTGATGTTGAGCGCCATGCCGTGACTGACCTGCGAGACCGGGTAGTGCGCCACCATCTCGGCGCCGTGGAAATACAGCCGCTCGCGCGAGCCGGGAACGTTCGAGATGAACAGGTTCGATTGCGGCGCCAGCAGCTTGTCGCCACCCGGCAGCCAGTTCAACAGCATCGGCAGGCTGAGCAGCGTGACGAAGTGCATGGCCGCCGTCTGCGTCATGCCCTTGAGCTGTGCCTTGCCGGCCGCCGTCGAGCGACAGATCACGCCGAAGCGTTGCCGCACGTCCTCGATGTCCGTGCCGAGGCGCGCGTTCAGACACGTCACCGCGTTGCCGGCCGCGGCGCCTGCGTCGTGGTGCAGGGCAACCGGCACGGCCGCCACGAGCGAGTGCTGCGGCAGTGCGTCGCGTTCCGCGAGGTATCGGCGCAGCGCGCCGCTGCACGCGGCCAGCACCACGTCGTTGATGGTTCCGCCGGCCGCCTCGCCAATCGCCTTGATGCGTTGCAGGCTCGCCGAGTACGTCGCCACGCGTCGTTGCCCGTCGATGCGAACATTCAGCAGCGTCCGGGGTGCTTCGATGATCGACGTGAGATCGGCCTCGGCGGCAACGCCAAGGGCCGTTTGCGCCGTGGTCGCCAGCCCGCGCACCAGGCTTGGCAGCGACATGACCTCGTCCTGGATCGTCGCCGGTAGCCATCCGAGCAGGCTGCTCGCCCGCGGCGCCGATTCCTGCGGCTGCTTGGACACGTCGGCCCAGAACGGGGGGGCGAAGCTGGCAGCCGGGTCGGTTGCCAGGTTCACGAGACGCATGGCGCCCGCGCCGTCCACCATTGCATGGTGCAGCTTGGTGTAGACCGCGAAGCGGTGGTCTGCAAGACCTTCGATCAGGTGGTATTCCCAGAGCGGGCGCGCCAGGTCCATCGGGTTCGAGTGGAGGCGCGACACGAGCGCGCCGAGTTCGCGTTCGCCGCCCGGGTGAGGCAGCGCGGAGTGTCGAAAGTGATAGTCGAGGTCGACATCGTCGGCGACTTCCCAGCTCGGCATCACCTTGCCCGTGAAGCCATCTGTCAGCCGGTAGTTGAGCGGCGACACCGACACCGGGTAGGTCCGCAACTTGGCGGCCAGCGTCGAGACGAAGTGGGGCGGTGCCCCGGGCGGAACCTTGAAGATCTGCAGCCCGCCGACGTGCATCGGCGTTTCGCGCGTCTCCGCGAGCAGGAAGGACCTGTCGATGACGCTCAACCGGATCCGCGCTGTCATCGTCTCGACCCCCTGTGCACGGCACGAAATGAGTATAGCCCCATGGGAAATGCCATGAAGAGCGCCTCCTCGACGTGCAGCCGGAAGCGTGCACCGCACCAAACCCCTACATCGGAGCGTCGAATACGGCCTCGAGCCGGTACCCGTCCGGATCAAAAACGAAGGCAGCGTAGTAGTCCGGCCCATATCTCGGTCGCAAGCCGGGGCTGCCGTTGTCCAGGCCACCTGCGGCCAGCGCCTCGCGATGAAAATCATCAACCGCACGTCGGGACGGCGCTTTGAATGCCAGATGAAACCCTGGCCCGCAGGTGCTCTTCATTCCGGGCGCCAGCTTGATTGCAAAGCGATCTCCGCCGCCAGGCCGACCGTAGCCGATGGCCTGGTTCTCCTGGCCGGGCCTGACATCGGACCACACCCTGGCGTATCCCAATACCTGCAGAGCGGTGTCGTAGAACTTTGCTGATCGCTCGAGATCGGCCACCGCGAAAGAAATGTGATGAAGCATGGCGCGTACTGCAGTCGTCAGCAGCTATGCGGCCTGGCCACGCACGAGCAAGTCCAGGAATCGTGGGTCGTTGCCGAGGACGGACCAGTTCCAGTCATGGCGGGCCCACCAGGCGTGGCGCCAGCCGCGCTTCACAGCCTCTTCCAGGGTCTCGAGTGCTCGCTCGTTCTTGCGCATGACCGCATGCGCACTCGCGACCCAGTACAGGGCATCGACGTTCACGATGCCTTCCGCGCGCATCTCCTCCGCGCGCGCGATGAGATGCTGCAGGGCATCTCGACCGCGCTCGTCGCCGGCCGCCATGCGCAGGTGTGCATGATTCACCACGTGCGGCAGGCGCCAGACCCATTCGTCGTTGATGAGGTCGTTGATCGAGCCTCGGGGATCGGGGGGATCGTCGTCGTACGCCTGGAGCGCTGCCGGCAGGTTGCCGATTGCAATGAGTGCTTGCGCGCGTTGTGCGGCAGCCCAGATGCATCCGCCGTCGCCACTTCCAATTGATGTAAGCGCGGCGCGATTCCCACTGACGACGCGCAGCCCAACGACCAGGTCCGCTTCGAAGCGATTTCCGGTCGGGTTGCAGCAGGCGGCCTCGACGGTCGCGATCGCCTCGTCGGTGCGGTCGAGTTGCGCAAGGATCAACCCCTTGCGTGCAAGATAGAACGCCCGGCCCGGTGCGCGCTCGATCGCCTGCTCGATCCAGCGCAGCGCCTCCCTGAGAGAGCCGCGGGCGGAATTCAATCGTGTCATGCCCGAATACGGAACCTGGAACGCCGGGTCGATCTCGATCGCCGCTGCGAAGCGAGCCTCAGCTTCGGCTGCATCGCCGAAACGCAGCGCGTCGAAGCCGACGTTGGCATTGATGATCGGCGAGAGCGGATCGAGCCGGAATGCATGGCGCATGCTTGCAGCGGCTTCGCGATAGCGGCCCTGCGAGGTCAGTGTCAGTCCATGCCAGACGTGAGCCATCGTGTAGGTCGGGTTCAGTTCGATGGCCCGCTCCAGCGCGCGCTCCGCGACTGCGTAGTCGCCCTGGTTGTGGCGGACGAGTCCCAACGAGGCGTGCGCCTCGGCCAGCGTGGGCGCAAGTTCCTGCGCCTTCAGTGCGGCCGGCAGGGCGTTCGCGATCGACTCCGCCACGGGCAATTCGCCGTAGTACCCGGTGCTTGCAAGCGAATACGCGTCCGCGAGACCGGAATACGCCAGCGCATAGGCCGGATCGCGATCGATCGCCTGCCGAAAGCATTCCATCGCACGCCGCAGCGCGGCCTCGGTGCGCTTGTGGAAATAGTGGCGCCCGAGCAGGTAAAGGTTGTACGCATCGAAACTCTGCGTCGCCGGCTCAGGCGGCGGCCGCTCAGCGGTGGTTGCGCGTGGCCGCACTGCGGTGATCACGGCACACGCCACTTCGGTCTGCAGCTTGAAGATGTCATCGAGCTCGCGCTCGAACGTTTCTGACCAGACCTGGTAGCCGTCGACGGCACTGACCAGCTGCACGTCGATGCGTACCGTGCCCCCTTGCTTGCGCACACCGCCCTCGAGAATGGAGGCGACGTTCAGGCGCCGGCCGATTTCACGCACGTCCTCGTGGCGTCCCTTGAACGAAAACGACGAGCTTCTTGCAGCGACGCGCAATCCGCGCACACGAGCGAGCTGGTTGCGGATCTCCTCGGCCAGGCCATCCGAGAAATATTCGTTCTCGGCCTCGTGGCTCAGGTTCGCGAACGGCAACACTGCGATCGAGTCGTCGGGTGGGTCGGCCGCGGGGACGGGCAGCGAGGGCGTGCGCTCGATGCCCGACGGCGTGAAGTCGAAGATCCAGGCGAGGGCTGTAGCCGCCGGCAGGCCAAGCACGAGTCCGGCGACGACGAAACGCATGTAATGCGAGGCGTCGAACGCGTCCAGCAACAGGTCCAGGACCTGCGCCAGGATCCACGCGCCCGCAACGTAGTAGAGGGCGGCTCGCACCACGCGCCGCCGCTGCAGTTCCGCCCAGAGTTGCTTCGGATTCAGACTGCCCATCGCCTGCTGCACCGTGCCTTCCGGCAACCTCGTACGCGCGGGGGGTCAATGTCAAGCATCGGCCGCCTTGCGCAGCTGGCGAATCATGGCCACTGCCCCAGCCATTCACGCCAATCAGACGCGGCCTCGATTGCAGCAAGGCCCGTCATCGGCCACGCTGTGTACGAACATGGATCAATGACCTGGGGCTGCCGCATGTCCTTCCGACGACTATTGCTCGGCATTGCCGCGACGATGCTCTGCGCCGCGGCTCTCGGCGGCGAACCCGTTCAGCGACCGATCTCCGTCTTTGCGGCCGCGTCGCTGACGAATGTCCTGCAGCGTGTGGGTGACGAGTTCACCCGGTCGACGGGTCGGCCCGTGCGCCTGGTGTTCGCGGCGAGTTCCGTACTGGCCCGCCAGATCGAAGCCGGGGCAGGAGCCGACGTGTTCATTTCCGCCGACCAGGAGTGGATGGATTACCTCGAGCAGCGGGGCGGCATCCAGAAGTCGTCCCGCCGCAATGTGCTCGGCAACAGGCTTGCCCTCATTGCACCCGCGACCAGTACGCAGGAACTCGAGATCGCTCCCGGATTTCCGCTCGCTCGGGCGCTCGGTGATGGCCGCCTGGCCACCGGGGACCCGGACAGCGTGCCGGTCGGGCGCTACGCGAAAAGCGCATTGATCAGCCTGGGCGTGTGGAAGGAAGTGGAAGTCCGGCTGGTTCGCGCCGATGACGTGCGCCAGGCACTGACGTTCGTCGCTCGCGGCGAGGCTCCCTTCGGCATCGTGTACGCAACCGATGCCCACATCGACCCGCGCGTTCGCACCGTCGGGATCTTCCCGGCGGAGACCCATCTGCCGATCACCTATCCGATTGCGCTTACCCACCGTGCGGGCGCCGACGCGTCGCGATTCGTGGAGTTCCTGCGCGGAGCGGCGGGTCGGGCGGTATTCGAGCAAGCCGGCTTCGTGGTGCTGCAGTAAGCGCGGTAAACCTTACCGTGGAGTGCGATGCAGGACCTTCTTCGCCAGGGTGACCAGAACCACGGCAAGCGCTCCGGCGACGACCCCGACCACCAGGTTGGCCAGCATCGGTGTCATTGCGGCCAACACCAGCTCCATTCCAGCGTGGTCCATCCTGAGTTGCGCGACCGACTTGATCCAGTGTTCGAGCCACGGAATGCCGTGGGCCAGGATGCCGCCGCCGACCAGGAACATCGCGGCGGTGCCGAGGACGGAAAGCAGCTTCATCAACCACGGCGCGAACGCAACGACACCGCGGCCGAAGGCGCGGAGAAGGCGCGGGACTGCGCCCTCGCCGGTTCGCTGACTCAGATAGAGACCTGCGTCGTCGAGCTTCACGATGCCGGCGACGAGACCGTACACCCCCACGGTCATGAGCAGGGCGATACCCACGAGCACCGCAACGCGGACGCCGAACGCCGCCGTGCCCACCGTGCCGAGCGTGATGACGATGATTTCGGCAGAGAGGATGAAGTCGGTGCGCACGGCACCCTTGATCTTGTCGCGCTCGACAGCGAGCAGGTCGATTGAGGGATCGATGAGCGCCTCGTGCAATTCCTTGCGGTGCGGGTCGTGATCCCTGCGATGCGCCAACGCATGCCAGATCTTCTCGAAGCCCTCGTAGCAGAGGAACAGGCCGCCTGCCATCAGCAGCGGCACGATCGCCCAGGGCGCAATTGCGCTGATCAGCAGCGCCGCAGGGACCAGGATCGCCTTGTTGAGAAGGGAGCCCTTGGCCACCGCCCACACGACCGGTAGCTCGCGGTTCGCTTTGACGCCCGCCACTTGCTGCGCATTCAGTGCCAGGTCGTCGCCCAGCACCCCGGCAGTCTTCTTTGTAGCGGCCTTGGTGAGGAGCGAGACATCGTCCAGGATGCTGGCGATGTCATCGAGCAGGGCGAGGAGGCTGGCGCCGGCCATGGATTCACTCGTGCGTGCTGGGCCTTCAGTGTCGCACGTTCCAGGAAAAACCCCTGCTGCACCTTCCGGCGAAGCAGGGGTGTCGAGTGGGGGAGTCAACCCCGGTCGTCTCAATAAATAGCCAATCCTCCAGTCATCGGGTCAGGCGGTGCGAAGTGGGCCTGAGAGCCCACTCCGCTCGCCTCGTGTCAGTCGTGCATCAGCTCACTTGGTGTCGATGATGGTCTGACGCCCGTTCTCGAAGGTCTGCGGCGTCCAGCCATTCTGGTACGCATGACCCTTGCTGGCGGTCGAGCTGTGGCAGCTCGTGCAGGCAGCGGCCGATGCGCCCTGGAGGACGTCGTCGATCTTGTTGTCCCACGGGGCCGCACCCGCGTCGAGCGTGGTCGCCACGGCCTTGGCCTGATCAGGGATCACGCCGAAGCCCGGGACGTGGCAGGCCGCGCAGTCGTTCAACGCCCGCGGATACGTCGGGCTGGTACAGGTTATGCGTCTGGCACGATGCAGCCACTGCAGGATCCGCCCCGAAGACGAGGAAGCCCGACATGGGTGCTGGAGCTGCCGCGTCGATTGAGCTGCGGCAAGTCGGCGTTCCAGTGGGCCAGTTCGGGAGAGGTGTTCCTTCGTCCGCCCAGGCGTAGATGCCGCGGGTCCGGTAGACCACGTACGGGCACGTCGCTCTCGCCCGCCGAGTGGATGGCGTGCAGCATCGTCTTCAACTCGTAGGTCTGGCCCACCTGGCCGTCGTACGCTTCGGACGCGGTGACGCCCATGGTCACGCGGTTGTTCTGCTCACTCGAGGCCGAGTTGTGGCAGATGACGCACATGTCGACGTTGTCAACGCGGGTGTTGCCGTGCTGATAGAGCGAGCCGACATGGCAGGTCAGGCACTCGGCGGTGTCGGCGATCGGACGACGCTGCTCGGCCGGCAGGGCACCGGTGCCCACGATGAACTCGCGGGTCGGGGTCGGGACGCGGACGTACATCGTGTCGTGCGGCCAGTGCACGGAGCTGCCGCCGGCCGTGGGCACCTGGGGCTTGCCCTGCAGGGCCACGATACCGCGCATTCCCGCGCTGACGCCGGTGTCGACCGGGATGGTCGTGGTCGCCACGTTGGCGAGGCAGGTCGTGTTGGTCGTCGTGATGTTCACGGCATTGGCCTGGCCCGGCGCGCTGGTGCTCTTGCCGAGGATGAAGTCATCCCCCTGCGCGTAGCTGCGCAGCACGCTCAAGGCGCCTTCGATGACCGGAACGGCATGGAAGCCAGGGGCATTCGCGGCAACGGTCGTGTTGCACGGATTGACCGGGGCACCGTCGTAGGTGGCCGTCCAGGAGATCTTCAGGTTCGTTGCGTCGTCGACGATGTCGGTGATCTGCCAGGTGAACTTCGCGCCTTCGGTGACGGAGCTGTCTGCACCGTCGTAGATGATGCCGACGCGCTCGGTCTCGAGGCCGTTGTGGAAGTCCGTGACCGCGACCATCGTCGCCGCGACGCCGCCCGCCCTGTGGCAGTCCTGGCAGGGTGTCGTCGCGTCCATCGACTCATGGAACGTCGTGCCGGAGGCCGCGAAGTCCCAGCTCGCCATCGTCCCGTGGCAGCTCAGGCAACCCCGCCCGTGACCGGCATCGCGTTGACCTTCGCCAGCGCGCCGCTGCTCGCGGTGTGGCAGACGCTGCAGTTGGTCATGTAGGTCGGGTAGGTGACCGAGTACGGATCCTCGACGTCGCCGCCCGCGGTGTCCTTCAGCTGGAACTCGCCGCCCGGCATGTTGTGGGAGTTGTGGATGCCGTGGCCGATGTCGACCAGGCGCGGATAGGTCGTGTTGGTCGCGTCATGGCACACCGTGCAGGTCGCGCCATTGGTCGGGTAGCCGTAATGGAAGCCGTTGCCCATGGTGCCGTGGCAGCCGGAGCAGCCCGCGGTGCTGACGAGGTTCTCGTCGGGCGAGCTCGGGAAGTCGCCCATCACCATCGCCCGCGGCGTGCCCGCCGCACCTTCGATGCGGAAGGCGTAGCGCGAGGGGATGGCGCCGAACTGCGTGTAACCGCCTTCGAGCGTGATCGTGTAGTTGCCCGCCGTTCCCGGAGTGAACGTGACGGGAACCGCCACGTCGCCCGGCACGGTCGCGTCGATCGTGTCGATGGTGTTGCGCAGGGAGCCGTCGAACTGGTACTTGCGTGCCGCCGTGGTCAACGCCGTGTAGTTCACGCCGTCGGCCTTCACGTTGAAGGTCACGACGATGTCGGTCGGGTCGGTCACGCCTTGCGCGATGAGGATGTTGCTGACCGCAACCTGCGGCGCCATGGCATGCATCTCGGCGACGCCGAAGGTCGAGCCGTTGTCGTGGCAGACGCCACAGGACTCACGCGGTTCGATCTTGGTGCTCGCGCCCGGGGCGCCCGTGGCGCCCGCAGGACCGGTCGGACCCGCCGGTCCGGTTGCGCCCGTGCCGCCCGTGGGGCCCGCCGCGCCATCGTTGCCATCGTCACCGGAACAGCCGGCGATGCCGGCGCCCAGTGCGAATAGCGCAATGAACGGCACGAGTGATCGCGCCGCTCGGAATTTCGAAGTTCTCATTTCTGACTCCCTAACAACTATGCGATGGCACCGCAGGACTACGTGGTGCGCCAGGTCCCGATCGGTCGGCAAACCTTTGGCGGAATGCTAGGTTCGGAACGCTTCGAAAGTAACTTCGGTTAATCGATACGCCGGGTCGCGCTGTTAGTGGTGCCGCAGGCGGACGTTCCTGATGCCCGGCGTCAAACGTCACGTTTCACGCGCAACGCGCACATGCATACGCACACACCGGCTCGCCAACGCGCCTGGCGATGGTTCCGAATTGTGGCTCGGCGCTGGAGGTGACAAGCTCTGGACAGGGCTTGGTCAATGCGGTGGTCACCATGTTCCGCATGAACACAGTCGCGTTGCGGACCACGCTGCAGCAGTTGCAGCAGGCGTCCCACGATCACCTCGAATGGTACGAGAACCTCATTCGCACCATCGTCTGCCGGCTGCCGTGCGATCCAGGCGAGCTCGCCGACAGCGCGCACCACAATTGTCGATTCGGCCAGTGGTACTACTCCGAAACATCCGCCGCCCTGCGGCAACAGGCGATGTTCGGGGCGATGGCGGCGGAACATCAGCACGCACATGCCGTTGCCGGTCGCCTGTTGCGCGGGACAATGGCCGGTACGCCGATCGTGCAAGCCGAGTTCGACGAACTGGTTGCGGTCAGTTCGCGTTTGCGACTGGAACTAGACTCACTCCGGCACGAGGTGCAGGACATCCTGCGCAGCAGCGACGCCTTGACGGGCGCCTACGGCCGGGCGCGGCTGTTGCCGGAACTGCGAGAGTGGCGCGAACTGGCGAAACGGAACGTGCAGCAATGCTGCATCGTCTTCATGGACCTGGATCACCTCAAGGAAATCAACGACACGCACGGCCACGCGGTCGGCGACAGGATCCTCGCCGGCGCCGTCGACTATGTCATCGGACACCTGCGGCCCTACGACAAAGTGTTCCGCTACGGTGGCGACGAGTTCGTGATCTCCTTGCCAGGGATCGACCTGACGAACGCCCAGCACCTGATCGAACGCATGCGTGAGGGATTTGGCCAGGTGCCATTCGTCGTCAGTGATCAAGGCCGCCCGATCCACGCGACCGCTTCGTTCGGACTGGCATTGCTCGAACCGGATCTCAGCGCCGAGCAATCCATTGACCGTGCCGACAAGGCGTTGCTGGCTGCCAAGGCCGCAGGGCGCGATCGCGTCGTCGCCTGGGATCACTCCATCGTGACGGGCACGATGCTGAAGTGGGCGCGGGACGACAATGCCGCCGGATGAGGCTGGCCGGCGGCTTCGTCTGCTTGACGCCGCCCGCAGAAATTGCAAGCTTCGCGTCCATGGCGAACACACTCTGGGTGGGGACGCGCAAGGGTCTTTTTGCCTTGCGTGGCAAGGAAGGGCGCCGGGACTGGAAGCTGGCCGGACCGCAGTTCCTGGGTCACATCATCCATCATGTCGTGCAGGATCCGCGCGACCCGAAAGTCGTGCTCGCGGCGGCGAAGACAGGGCACCTCGGCCCCACCGTCTTCCGTTCCAGCAACCGCGGACGGACCTGGCAGGAGGCGTCCCAGCCGCCGGCGTTCCGCAAGTCCCGCGATGGCGAGGCGCCCAGGGCGGTCGACGCAGTGTTCTGGCTGACGGCCGGTCATGCCAGCGAACGTGGCACGTGGTACGCAGGCACGTCACCGGCGGGACTTTTCCGCAGCGAGGATGCCGGGGAGACCTGGCAGCCCGTCGCGGGGTTCAATGACCACCCGCTGCACCCGACGTGGATCGTCGGCCAGGGTTCGCCGATCGGACAGTTGCTGCATTCGGTGCGCGTTGACCCACGCGACGCCCGACATCTCTACCTAGGCGTCTCGAGCGGCGGCGTCTTCGAATCGACCGATGCTGGCGCCGACTGGAAGCCGCTCAACGCAGGCTGTGCCGCGGACTTCATGCCCGATCCCGACCCGCTGTACGGCCATGATCCGCACTGTCTCGAGGTGCATCCGCTGCTGCCCGATCGGCTGTACCAGCAGAACCACTGCGGCATCTACCGGCTCGACCGGCCGGGCGAGCGCTGGTCCCGGATCGGCAACGCGATGCCGCGCAGGATCGGCGACATCGGCTTCCCCATCGTCCTGCACCCGACCGATCCGGACAAAGCGTGGGTCTTTCCGATGGACGGGACGAGCGTGTGGCCACGCACGTCGGTGGACGGTAAGCCCGCGGTCTACGCAACGACCAATGGCGGCAAGTCGTGGCGCCGGCTCGACCGTGGCCTGCCACGCAAGCAGGGCTGGTTCACCGTGTTGCGCCAGGCGATGTGCGGGGACGAAGAAGCGAAGAAGCTCGGCTTGTACTTCGGCACGACGTCCGGCGAGATCTGGGCGAGCCGCAACGAAGGAGCGACCTGGAACTGCCTCGCCCGACACCTGCCGCAGGTATTCTCGGTGACCTGGGGCAATGACTGACGAACGGCGTCCAGTGAGCGTCGGCGAGGGCAACCTCGTCACGACCCGCGTCGCAAGTCCGTTGCGTTCGTACACCGGCGGAAATTCGATCGTCGAAGCTGCCGGCGCCACGGTACGCGAGGCGCTGGCCGATCTCGACCGGCGCCATCCCGGCATGCGCTTTCGCATGATCGACGAGCAGGATCGCATCCGTCCGCACATCCGCCTGTACGTCAACACGGATCCGGTCGAGCAACTGGACCAGCCACTTCGGCCCGGCGACACGCTGCACCTGATCTGCGCACTCAGCGGAGGTTGACGCGACGATGCTGACCGCTGCCGAACGCGCACGTTACCAGCGGCACCTGAGCCTCGAGGAGATTGGTGTCCCGGGACAGGAGAAGCTGAAGGCCGCACGCGTGCTGGTCGTCGGCGCGGGTGGACTCGGGTCACCGGCGGCGCTGTATCTCGCCGCGTCGGGCATCGGTACGCTGGGCATCGTCGACCACGATCGGGTCGACGCGTCGAACCTGCAGCGGCAGGTCTTGTTCGACAGCGCGAGCGTCGGGCGTTCCAAGGTCGAAGTGGCGCGCAAACGCCTGCTGGCACTCAATCCATTGATCGAGGTTCACGCGCACGACGTCGAGGTGCGCGCAGCCAATGTCATGGCACTGCTGCGTGACTACGATGTCGTGCTCGACGGCACCGATCGCATCCCGACGCGATACGTCGTCAACGATGCCTGTGTCCTGCAGCGCAAGCCGCTGGTATCGGCTGCGATTCATCGCTTCGAAGGGCAGTTGATGACCTATCTGCCCGGACGCGGCCCCTGTTATCGCTGCCTGTATCCGGAAGTGCCGGAGGGTCTCGTGCCGAACTGCGCCGATGCCGGCGTGCTGGGAGTGCTGCCTGGCGTCGTCGGCGCGATGCAGGCGACCACGGCGATCAAACTGATCGTGGGGATGGGCGAGCCGCTCGCTGGCCGATTGCTCGTATATGACGCGCTCGAACTCTCGCTGCGTGAGTTCCGGTTCGAGCGCCGGCGCGAGTGTGCAGTCTGCGGTGAGCGACCGGGCATCACGGCACCGTCCGATCCAGCGGCAGGCTCCTGCGATGCGGCGACGCTGCGCGAGCACGTCCGCCGTTTGCGGCCCTCGGAGCTGCACGCGCTATTGCAGGATGCGCACGCGCGCGAACGCCGAGACCCAGCGCCGGCGGCGCTCTACGTCGTCGACGTGCGCGAGCCACGCGAATTCAGCGCTGGCCATCTCGAAGGAGCCGTGAACATCCCCGTCGCGGAACTCGCTGCGCGATTGCCTGAAATTCCAGCGGGTTCGCTGCCGGCGTTCGTCTGTCGCAGTGGAGCGCGCAGTTTCACGGCGTGCGGCATTGCCGTACGCGGAGGAGTGCCGGTGGTGCTCAATCTCGAAGGCGGCCTGCTGGCCTGGGCGGCGGACGTCGACCCGAAGCAGGTGGTGGCGGCGGCGCGCTGAGAGCCAGCCGGTTTCCATGACTACCAGCAGTCCGCTTCGGTTGACGCCGAACCTGTCCGTTGGCGCAAGATCCAGAGCGTGATTGAACTGCGGGGGGGGGTGAAGATCGAATCCTTGGTCGAGTCGGTCACTGTCTTTCGAGGTTGCCATGACTACGCTTTCTCTCCGTTCCATCTTGCGCCAGAGCCTGCAGATTCCTGGTGAGGAGCCGTGGCACGCTGCTCCGGGCGATCCGGCGCTCTCGGTCATGACCGATTTCCGGGAGCGCGCTTCGGTGACGATCGGCGAGAGCGCGACGATCGACGCGGCGCTCGAACACATGAAGCACAATGGTGTCCGGTGCGCGTTCGCGGTCGATGAAGTTCGCCGCGTCGTGGTCGGCCTCATCACGGCCTACGACATCCTGAGCGAGAAGCCCATGCGCCACATGCAGGCAATGGCCAGTCCGCGCCGGGAAGTGCAGGTGCGGGACGTGATGCATGCAGTCAGTGAATGGAAGGTTCTCGATATCAAGGACGTGGAGCAGGCCACGGTTGCGTCCGTGTCCCACCTGTTCGAACTCACGGGGCTGACCCACGTTCCGGTGATGGAGACCGGTGATCCTGGTGAGCAGCGCCTGCGTGGACTGCTGTCTGGCGCGAAGGTCCGGCGCTTGCTGGCGACCTGACGGAGTCAAGCCGCAACAGACTTCCGCGCCGCATGCATCACGATCGATGCGAGCACGTTCAATCGTAGATCGCCCCTGGCTCCAGAATCCGGGCGCGGAATGCGCCGGGCGGATCCCTGGCGTCGTCCTCGCTGCGTGGCGGGACTTCAAAATTGGGGTCGGGAACAAGTATCCGCCAGGCCTCGAGCGGATTCGTGGCGGCATAGATGATTGCGCCCAGGCCCTGCGGAATGACTCGACGTTCGGGCAAGGGCTCGGGTCGCTGGCCGCTGACGACGATTTCCTCGAGTTCGTCACGCAACGGCTTCGCCAGTTCCGCCGGATCGAAGTAACGGGTCATGTCACCGAGCGAGAGATCAAGCGGCGCGGAAGCCCTGGCAGGTGTGCTCGCCGGTTGCGGTGCGTGCGGTACGTCTGCGGCGCCGCACTGGCTCGGCGCAAGCAACGCGAGCACCGGCAGTGCAACGTACCGCAGCCGTCCGAGCAGAAGCCGTGCGGGGCGCATGGATCGATGCTAGCCGATCCGGGGTCACTCGTCCGCGTTCGACGATCTCCTCGGCTGCCAGCGCGCTGCCAGCAACAGGCACGTGAACAACACCACCGCGTAGACCAGTACGAACCATTCGCTCATGGGCAAATAGTGCCGGGAAAACCCCGCAGCGAACAGCGGACTTCCCCTGCCATGCGACGACCGTTGCTGCGGCTCTCAACGACGTGCAGCGTGCCAGGCCCAGCCAATGGCAGCCAATGGAGCCCCGACAGCCACCCAGGCGAGCAGGTCCCACGTCCCGTCGCTGACCAGAGCAGCGACCAGCCCGGCGCCGCTCGCAAGTGCGAGCAACCCCGGAACAAATAGCGTTCGTGTGAGTGCGCTGCGCCAAAGCTCGGCTGGCTTCACTGGTTCACCTCGGCCGGCGACGCCGCAAGTTGTTCGAGCGCGGCAGTGTCAGGTTCACCTGCGCCGCGACGCACGAGCCAGAGGTACAGCCCGGTGCCCAGGACGACGATCGTCACGAGCGTCAATGCCGCCCAGAGGATCTTCAGCGGGAGCGCCCCGTAGTCGCCGAAGTGCAGTGGCTTCGACAGCGACAGCGCCTTCGCGTACCACGGCATTTCCCGCAGCGCGACGAATTCACCGGTACCCGCGTCGATGATCGCCGGCGTGATCAGGTGTGTCGTCAGCGGCGTGTTGCCGTGCAGGAACACCGCGTAATGATGGTCCGTCGAGAAGCTGCTGCCCGGGAACGCGACGAACTGCAGTTCCATGCCGGGTGCCGCAGCTGCGCGCTGTCGCGACGGCCGCGTCGAGCGAACTGCGACGAACGGTCGGCGGGCCAGCCGCGTACTGCGTCGTCAGTTCGGCCAGTTGCTGGTCCTTCCATAGCGCGATGATCGGCGTCGCCAGCGTGTTGATCACGCCCGTGAGTCCGACGACCAGCACCCACGCAACCGTCACGATGCCGAGCAGGTTGTGGTGGTCCAGCCACTTGACGCGCGGTGAACGGCGCACCCGCAGCACACCGAACGACTGCCGGCGCATGAACGGGGCATACAGGACGACGCCCGAGACCACGGCCGCGACGAACAGCAGTCCCATCACGCCCAGGAACAGCATGCCCGGCAGTCCCAGGAACAGGTCCGTATGCAGTTGCAGCAGGAACTCCATGACGTCATGGCCGCGTTCGGCCGGCGGCACGACGGCACCACTCGTGAGGTCGAACGACGCAAAGTGCATTTCGCGCTCAGTCGCGTCCGGTCGCGGGCCGGTGGTCACGTTCACGACGGGTCGGTCGGTGTCGAAGCTCATGAAGATCGGCACTTCGCCCGCACGACGCTCGAGCGCGATCGCCAGCACGTCGTCGAGCGCCAGGAGCGACCCGTCGGGATGGGCGGGTCGCCATTGCGCCGGGTTCAGCGCCGATTCGATTTCGTCGTGGAAGATCAGCGGCAGCCCGGTCAGGCACAGCAGCAACAGGAATGCCGTGCAGACCAGGCTGGTCCAGGTGTGCACCGCCGACCAGGTGCGGATTGCCGAAGGAGCCATGGGCGTTTCGTCCCCGAATCGTCCCGCTCGCGGACTAGAAGTCGACCGACGCCGAGACGATGAACGTGCGCGGCGCGCCGAGCACGAGATAGTTCGCGCCCGGATAGCCGCCGACGGACACCCAGGTGTCGTCGTCGGCGACGTTTTCGACGCGGGCACGCAGTGTGTACGGCCGGCCGGCAACCGTGTGCGCCCAACGCGCACCCAGGTCGAAACGCGTCCATGACGGGATCGACAGCGTGTTCGCAGTGTTGACGTACTGGCGGTCCGTATAGACGGTGCGCGCATCGAGGGTGAGGCCCTGCAGTGCACGCACGTCCCATTCCACGTTCAGGTTCGCCTGCAAGTCCGGCGCCCCGATCGGCGCATTGCCTTCGTCGACGCCACCCGACGTCCTTGCAAGTTCCGCATCCAGCAGCGTGGCACCGCCGATTACGCGCAGGCCCGCGACGGGCTCGCCGTACACACTGAGCTCGATGCCACGATTCTGCTGCTCGCCGGAACTGGTGAAGCGGTTGCCCTCGACGATCGCATTCGGCTTGGATAGTGAAAACAGCGCGAACGTGGCGCCGAACGCACCACCGTCGTACTTTGCACCCAGCTCGACCTGCTCGCCGCGGAATGGTTCGAGCACCTCGCCCGCGTTCACGATCGGCACGCCGCCGCTGGTGGCCGGTGCGATCGCACCAGGCTGCAGGCTTTCGGAATAGTTGCCGTACAGCGAGATCTGCGGGGTCAACTTGTAGACGAGACCCGCCGCGGGTGTGACCGCGTCATCGGCGTAGCGCGCCAGCAGCGCGCCGGTCCCGTAGTCGAACGAACGCGTCTCGATGTCCTGCCAGCGCAGACCCGCGGTCACCAGCACCGTGCCGTCCAGCAGCGAGACCATGTCCGCCAGGGCGACGCTCTGGTTGCGCACGGCCTCCGTGCGCAGCGGGTTTGACAGGTCACCGCCGACGAAGAAGTCAGCCGGCGGCGGTGGGACGGGTTGCGGCGCATTGAGGTCGCCGGCGAAGGCCGCGAAGAAGTTCGAGAAGGCGTAGGCGTTGCGCGATTCGAGGTCGATCGCCGATGCCGACAGGATCAGGCGGTGACCGACGCTGCCAGTGGCGAACTCCGCGCGCACTCCGGCGTCGGCGGAAAAGATCTCGTCCTCGCGAGCGTTGTCGAAACGGTAGCTCGACGTGGTGCCGTCCGCCATCGCGGTGGGGTTCGCCAGCACGTTGGCCTCGTCGCCGCTGCGGGCACCGAACGCGAGCCATGCGGTGACGGTGTCGGACAGGTCGTACTCGCCACGGACGACGCCGAACAGCTGCTCCTCGTCCGAGTACGTCCATGGTTGGGCGAAATTGCTGGACGCATTCGGTGGCGACGGGGGAGTGCCGGCCGGGGTGACCTGCGGGCGCGGGGCGTCGACGTGATGGTCCTGGTAACCCACGTCGAGCGCAGACACGCAGGTTGTCCTTGCGGTAATCGCCGCCGAGCGCGATCGCAGTCAGTTCGCGATTCTGGTCATCGACGGAGGTCTCGCCATCGCGTCGCACCAGGTTCAGGCGCAGGCCGGTCGAATCGTCCGCGCCGAAGCGTTGGCCGACGTCCAGCGCGCCATAGACCTGGCCACCGGTTTCGAAGCCCAGCGTGGCTCGCGTCAATGGTTGCTCTGGCGCGCGCTTCGGCACCAGGTTGAACGCGCCACCGACACCGCTGCCGCCCGGTGCTGCGCCGTTCAGGAACGAATTGGCCCCGCGGAAGACTTCGACGCGCTCGACGAATTCCGCTGCAACGAACTGGCGCGGGAGAATGCCGTAGATGCCGTTGTAGGTCATGTCGTCCGAGAAGACCGGAAACCCGCGGATGACGTAGAGCTCCTGGAAGTTGCCGAATCCTTTCGCCACACGCACGCCCGGATCGTTCTGCAGGACGTCGCCCACGCTGGTCGCCTGCTGGTCGCGAATCAGCGCCTCCGTGTACGCGGTGCCCGAGAACGGCGCGTCCATCAGGTCGAGGTTACCGAGGAATCCGGCCCGGCCGCCGCGTGCCACTTGCCCGCCAGTGAAGTCGGTCGTCAGCTCGACCTGCGAGCCGCTGGCAATGACGATGATCTCCTCGAGTGCAGGACGTGCCAGTGGCAGAAGCCTGCTCGGCGGACGCAGGAAGAGCGGCGGTGCCGGCGAGCAGTGCAGCGGCAAACGGTGCAAGTGACTGATTATTCATGATGTTTTAGCAAGCTTGAGTGGACTGAAGTTACGAATGAGAATCATTCGTAATTTGGACAATACCTTTCCACTGCACTGGCTGCAATAGGTAAATCCGGGGCAGTGCTCGCGCGCCGCCACGTCCGATTTCCTAACTCCGGGCTAACTCGCCGTCTAACTAGCATTGCCTCCAATACCGGAGGGCAACCCATGGAACTCATCGTCGTATTGCTCACAGCGGCGCTTTGCGGCGTCACCTGGGGCGTGTCGAGGCTCTGCCAACGCCTGCGGAGCGACGCATGAATTCGCTCGATCTGATTGGCCTGCTCGCGGCCGCTGGATTGTTCGTGTACCTCGTCGTCGCCCTGCTGTACCCGGAGAAGTTCCAATGACTGGCCTGGGCATGCTGCAGCTCACGCTGTACGTCGTCGTGCTCGTCCTGCTCGTGCGACCCCTCGGCGCCTACATGGCTGCCGTGTTCCAGGGCGAACGAACATTCCTGTCGCCGGTCCTCGGCCCCGTGGAACGCCTGATCTATCGGGTGTCGGGCGTCGAGCCGGCCGCCGAATCCCACTGGCAGCGATACCTCTGGGGCGTGCTGCTCGTGAACCTGATCGGACTGCTTGCGGTGTATGCGCTGCAGCGCCTGCAGCACGTGCTGCCGCTGAACCCGCAGGGCCTCGCCGCGGTTTCACCCGATTCGTCGTTCAACACGGCGGTCAGCTTCGCCACCAACACCAACTGGCAGGGCTACGCCGGCGAAACGACGATGAGCTACCTGACGCAGATGCTCGGACTCGCGGTGCAGAACTTCCTGTCGGCCGCGACCGGCATCGCCGTGCTGGTCGCGCTGATCCGCGGCTTCGCGCGGCGCGAGGCGGGTGAAGTTGGCAACTTCTGGGTGGACTTCACGCGCAGCACCCTCTACGTGCTGCTGCCGCTGTCCTTCGTGCTGGCCGTGGCACTCGCGGCGCAGGGCGTAGTGCAGTCGTTCGCGCCATACCAGAAGGCCGTGCTGGTCGACCCGTTCGTGATCCAGGTGCCTGCGACCCTGCCTGATGGCACGCCGCAGCTCGACGCTGTCGGCGAGCCGGTCATGCGGGACGAGACCGTGACCGAACAGACCTTGCCGCTCGGCCCGGCGGCCAGCCAGGTCGCCATCAAGCAGCTCGGCACCAACGGCGGCGGCTTCTTCAACGTCAACTCGGCCCACCCGTTCGAGAACCCGACGCCGCTGACCAACTTCCTCGAGATGCTGGCGATCCTGCTGATTCCCGCGGCGCTCTGCTACACGTTCGGCAGCATGGTTGGCGACAAACGGCAGGGCTGGGCTCTGCTCGCCGCGATGATGGTGATCTTCGTGCCGCTGATGCTTCGGCGCGTTTGCTGCCGAGCAGGCAGGCAACCCGCGCTTCGACGCGCTCGGCGTGGATCAGGCGGCGTCGGCGACGCAGCCCGGCGGGAACATGGAAGGCAAAGAATCCCGCTTTGGCATTGCCAGCCTCCGCGCTCTGGGCAACGGCCACGACCGCGGCATCGAATGGCTCGGTCAACGCCATGCACGACTCGTTCACGCCGCTCGGCGGACTGGTGCCGATGTGGCTGATGCAGCTCGGCGAAGTCGTCTTCGGCGGCGTCGGCAGCGGCCTGTACGGCATGTTGATGTTCGCGATCGTCGCGGTCTTCATCGCCGGCTTGATGGTGGGTCGAACGCCGGAGTACCTCGGCAAGAAGATCGAGGCGTACGAGGTCAAGATGGCGTCGATCGTGCTGCTGGTGCCATGCATCGCGGTGCTGGTCGGTACGGCGGTCGCTGTCATGGTGCCGGCAGCCACGGCGAGCGTCGCGAACCCGGCCGCGCACGGGTTCTCCGAGATCCTCTACGCGTTCTCGTCGGCCGGCAACAACAACGGCAGCGCGTTCGCCGGTCTCTCCGCCAACACGCCTTTCTACAATTTCGCGCTCGGTATCGCTATGTGGGTTTCGCGCTACTGGATCATCGTGCCTGTCCTGGCACTGGCCGGTAGCCTCGCTGCCAAGCGCGGGACCGCGATTACGGCCGGCACGCTACCGACTCACACCCCGCTGTTCGTCACGTTGCTGGTGTCCGTCGTGCTGCTGGTGGGTGCGCTCACGTTCGTGCCTGCGCTCGCACTCGGTCCGATCGTCGAACACGTCCAGCTCTACGGGAGCCACTGACATGACCGTTGCACACGCCGGCGCCAGCTGCGCTGACCCGGTCCGATCATCCTGCAGGGAATCCGCGACGCGGTCGCCAAACTCGATCCACGCGTCCAGGTCCGCAACCCGGTGATGTTCGTCGTCTACGTCGGCAGCATCTTCACGACTATCATCGGTGGGGCCGCGCTGCTCGGCATGGCCACGTCGGCTGGACGGCCGGCATTCGTGCTGCACGTCTCGGCCTGGCTGTGGTTGACGGTGCTGTTCGCGAACTTCGCCGAAGCCGTGGCCGAAGGCCGCGGCAAGGCCCAGGCCGCCGCCTTGCGGGCGACACGCAAGGAAGTGCAGGCGAAGAAGCTCAAGAGCAGGGCGGTCGCGGACGGTCATGAGCGTCGTGCCGGCATCGTCGCTGCGTCGCGACGACCTGGTGCTGGTCGAGACACGGGACACCGTGCCGGCAGACGGCGAGGTCGTGGACGGCGTCGCCTCCGTCGACGAGAGCGCCATCACGGGTGAATCCGCGCCGGTGTTGCGCGAAGCGGGCGGCGACTTCAGCTCCGTCACCGGCGGCACGCGCGTGCTGTCGGACTGGCTGGTGGTTCGAATTACCAGCAACCCCGGCGAAGGGTTCCTCGATCGCATGATTGCGATGGTGGAAGGCGCCCGGCGCGGCAAGACGCCGAACGAGATCGCGTTGTCCATCCTGCTCGCATTCATGACACTGGTGTTCCTGCTGGCCACGGTCACGCTGGCGCCCTTCTCAGCGTACGCGGTGACGATCGCGGGCGCCGGCGTCGCAATCTCGTCAGTGGTGCTGGTCGCGTTGCTGGTGTGCCTGATCCCGACCACGATCGGCGGCTTGCTCTCAGCCATCGGCATCGCCGGCATGGACCGCATGGTGCGCTCGAACGTGATCGCGACCTCGGGCCGGGCCGTGGAAGCGGCCGGCGACGTCGACGTGCTGCTGCTCGACAAGACCGGCACGATCACGCTCGGTGATCGCCAGGCAGCGGAGTTCTTTCCGGCGCCCAAGGTCCAGGAACAGGATCTCGCGGACGCCGCGCAGCTTGCGTCGCTCGCCGACGAGACGCCGGAAGGGCGCTCCATCGTCGTGCTCGCCAAGCACAAGTTCCAGCTGCGCGGCCGTGACCTCGCCGGCCTCGAACACACGTTCCACAAGTTCTCGGCGCAGACGCGCATGAGCGGCGTCGACCTCGAAGGCCGCCGGTTGCGCAAAGGCGCGGCGGACGCCGTACGCGCGTTCATCGAAGCCGAAGGTGGCGCCTGGCCCGTCGCGGTGGGCCAACAGGTCGACACCGTGGCACGTCGCGGTGCGACGCCGCTCGTCGTCGCTGATGGCAAGCGCGTGCTCGGCGTGATCGAGTTGCGCGACATCGTCAAGGGCGGCATCCGCGAGCGCTTCGCCGAGCTGCGCCAGATGGGAATCAAGACGGTGATGGTCACTGGCGATAACCGCCTGACCGCGGCGGCGATCGCCGCCGAGGCCGGCGTGGACGACTTCCTCGCCGAGGCCACGCCCGAGACCAAGCTCGCGCTCATCCGCAAGTACCAGGCCGAGGGCCGCCTGGTCGCCATGTGCGGCGATGGCACCAACGATGCGCCCGCGCTCGCCCAGGCGGACGTGGCGGTCGCCATGAACTCGGGCACGCAGGCGGCGAAAGAAGCCGGCAACATGGTCGACCTCGACTCGAACCCGACCAAGCTGATCGAGGTCGTCGACGTCGGCAAGCAGATGCTGGTGACGCGCGGCTCGCTCACGACGTTCTCGATCGCGAACGACGTGGCCAAGTACTTCGCCATCATCCCGGCTGCATTCGCCACGACGTACCCGCAACTCGACGCGCTGAACCTGATGCGGCTCGCGAGCCCGGAGAGCGCGATTCTCGCGGCCGTGATCTTCAACGCGCTGATCATCGTGGCGCTGGTGCCGCTGGCGTTGCGAGGCGTGAAGACGCGCGCGGTCTCGGCAGCACACCTGTTGCGACGCAACTTGCTGGTGTACGGCCTCGGCGGCCTCGTCGTGCCGTTCATCGGCATCAAACTGATCGACGTGCTGCTGTCGGCCGTCGGCCTGGCCTGAGGAACGAACAATGATCCGTGAACTGCGCAGTGCCTTGATGGTGTTCCTGGTCCTGACCCTGGCCACGGGCGTCGTGTACCCGGGACTCGTGACTCTCGTGGCCGCCGTCGCGTTTCCCTCCCAGGCAGGCGGCAGTCTCGTCGAGGTGAGTGGCAAGGTGGTCGGCTCGCGACTGATTGGCCAGGCCTTCACCTGCGCCAAGGTACTTCTGGGGCCGGCCATCGGCGACGGGTCCAATGCCGAACAACGGGGCGGTGTCGTCCGGCTCCAACCAGGGACCGCTCAACCCGGCGCTGGTGGACGCCGTGAGGGCCCGGGTCGATGCGTTGCGCGCCGCAGATCCGGGCAACACTCTGCCGATCCCGGTGGACCTCGTGACGGCGTCGGCCAGCGGTCTCGACCCGGAGATCTCGATCGCGGCGGCCGAGTTCCAGGTGCCGCGCGTGGCGCGCGAGCGCGGCCTGCCGGAGGAACGTGTCCGGCAAATGGTGCGCGAAGCGACACGAGGACGGGCGCTCGGCGTGCTCGGCGAGCCGCGCGTGAACGTGCTTGAGTTGAACCTCGCCCTCGACACGGCGCGATAATTGCGCATGGAGGAAGCCCGCCCGGATCCGGACCAGCTCCTCGCGCAGGTAAAGGCCGACGAGCTGCGGGCGCGGCGCGGGCGACTGCGGGTCTTTTTCGGGGCCTCGGCGGGCGTCGGCAAGACCTATGCGATGCTCGAGGCGGCCCTCGCCGCCAAGGTGACGGGCACTGACGTCGTCGTTGGTTATGTCGAGCCGCACGGCCGGCACGAGACCGAGCGCATGCTCGAGCAGCTCGAATGCCTGCCGACGCAGTCGATCCGGTATCGCGGCAGCGTGCGCAAGGAGTTCGATCTTGACGCGGCGCTGCAGCGACGTCCGGGGATCCTGCTGGTCGACGAACTGGCTCACTCGAACCCGCTCAACGGCGAACCGGCGCCACGCCATGCCAAGCGCTGGCAGGACATCGCCGAGCTTCGCGATGCCGGTATCAACGTCTGGACGACGCTCAACGTCCAGCACCTCGAAAGCCTCAACGACCTGATCGCGCAGATCACCGGCGTCCGCCAGCGCGAGACGATCCCCGACCATGTGCTGGACGACGCCGACGAGATCGAGCTGATCGACATCCCGCCCGACGACCTGTTGCGGCGATTGCGGGAGGGCAAGGTCTACGTTTCCGACCAGGTCGGCACGGCCGTCGAACGGTTCTTCCGCAAGTCGAACCTGATCGCGCTGCGCGAACTCGCGTTGCGGCGGACGGCGGACCGCGTCGATGCCGCCGCACGGGCGCAAGGCTTGCCCGGCTCGCAGTCACGCGCCTACCTCGCCCGTGATCGCCTGCTCGTTGCCGTCGGTCCGGACACGCAGGCGGAACAGCTCGTGCGCACGGGCAAGCGGCTCGCCGACGCGCTCGACGCCGAGTGGATCGCCGTCTACGTGGAGACGCCCGTCCTGCAACGGCTAACGGCCACCGAGCGCGACCGTCGCATCGACGTCCTGCGCCTGGCCGAGTCGCTCGGGGCCGCGACGGTCACGCTGGACGGTCCCACCGCGGCCATTGCGTTGCTGCAATACGCGCGCACGCGCGGCGCCACCCGCGTGCTGGTCGGCGAACCAAAGCGGCGCGGCTGGCGCGCGCTGTTGCGGGCGTCGACGGCGACCGAGCTGGTGAGAGGTGCGCGAGGGTTCGACGTCATGGTGGTCGCCGCGCAGGACGGCGATCGCGTCGGGCGGCAGCCGCCGCACCTCGAGCTGACGCATGACGTGCCGTGGTCGCGCTACGCTTGGGCCGTCGCGATCACGCTCGCCTGCACCGGCGTTGCGTTCCTGATAGACCCGGCCTTCTCGGAAACCAACGTCGCAATGATCTATGTGCTCGGCGCGACGATTGCAGGGCTTCGGCTCGGTCGCGGCCCGGGCACCTTGACGGCGGTGATGAGTGTCGCGGCGTTCGACTTCTTCTTCGTGCCGCCGCGGTTGACGTTCCAGGTCAGCGACGCGCAGTACCTGATCACGTTTGCCGTCATGCTGGCTGTCACCCTCACGATCGGCAACCTGATGGCGAACGTGCGACAGCAGAACCGTGTCGCGGGGGCGCGCGAGCGACGCACGTCGCTGCTGTATGCAATGAGCCGCGAACTCGCGGGCACGCGCGGCAGCGACAACATGGCGCGCGTGGCAGTCCGGCACGTCGCGGAGGTCTTCGACTCGACCGCGGTCGTCCTGACGCCGGACACCCACGGCAAGCTGCAGTATCCCGCCGGCGCGCCGCTCGACACTTCGTTTCGGGGCGCCGATCTCGCGGTCGGGCAGTGGGTCATGGACCACGGCCAGCGCGCCGGTCTCGGCACCGACACGTTACCCGCTGCGCCTGCCGTCTACCTGCCGCTCGCTGGCGTGCAGCGGGTCCTGGGCGTGCTCGCCGTGTTGCCGAGCAACCGGCGACGCATCCTGCTGCCGGAGCAGCGACACCTGCTCGAAACATTCGCCGGGCAGATCGCCTTGGCATGGGAACGTGCGGCACTCGGCGAAGAGGCGGCCACCGCGCGCATCACGGCGGAGTCCGAGAGCCTGCGCAATACACTGCTGGCGTCGATTTCGCACGACTTGCGTACCCCGCTCGCCGTCATTGCGGGCGCCGCCAGCACGCTCGCCCGCCATGGCCCGGCACTGGCGACCGGCGACCGGCACGCGCTGGCGCTGTCGATCGAAGCCCAGGCGCACGAGATGTCGAACCTGATTTCGAACGTGCTGGACCTGATGCGACTCGAGGCCGGCCGCGTCGAGCTGAGGCGCGACACGCACTCGGTCGAAGACCTCGTCGGCAGCGCCTTGAATCGCCTCGAGCCCCGCTTGCACCACCACCCGGTGACGATCGACTTGCCCGACGACCTGCCGGGCGTCAGCGTGGATCCGACGCTCGTGACGCAGGTGCTCACCAACCTGCTCGACAATGCCGTGAAGTACACGCCTGCGGGCACCCGCATCCGCATCGGGGCGATGACCGACGCGTCGAGAGTTCGCGTCGTGGTCGAGGACGAAGGCCCGGGCCTGCCGGCTGGCGACCCGCGGCTGCTGTTCGACAAGTTCCAGCGCGGACACGAAGAAAGCGCCATCGTCGGCGCCGGGCTCGGACTGGCGATCTGTCGCGCCATCGTCGACGCGCACGGCGGCGAGATCACGGCCGGGCGGGGCTCGCGTGGCGGCGCGCGGTTCGAGTTCACGCTGCCGGTCGTGGAGTCCACGCCGTGACACAGGCAATGCACCAGATCCTGGTCATCGAAGACGAGCCTGGCATCCGAGAGGTGTTGCGCGTGCTGCTCGAGGCCGAGAACTTCCGCGTGATCGAAGCGGAAACGGCGGCACGGGGTGAAATAGAGGCTCGCACGCACAAGCCGGACCTGCTGCTCGTCGACCTGGGGCTGCCCGACGAGGACGGGCTCGCCGTCATCCGCCGCATCCGCACCTGGTCGCCGGTTCCGATCGTGGTGTTGTCGGCGCGAACGATGGAAGCGCAGAAAGTCGCGGCGCTGGACGCCGGTGCCGACGACTACGTGACCAAGCCTTTCAGTGCCCCGGAAATGCTGGCGCGGGTGCGCGCCGGACTGCGCAGGTCGTCTCGAGGCGCCGATGCCATTCCTGCATTGAGCCTCGGGGCAACACGGGTCGACCTCGCGCGCCGGACGGCGGCAGGGACGGAGGGGGCGGCGATACACCTGACTCCGCTCGAGTACCGTGTGCTCGAATGCCTCGCGCGCCAGCACGGGATGATCGTGACGTCACGCCAGTTGCTGCGCGAAGTCTGGGGTCCGGACCGGGTCGGTGACACGGGTGCGCTGAGAGTGTGTATCAAGGGGTTGCGTGACAAACTCGAACCCGACCCGCGACGCCCGCGGTTTTTGGTGACTGAAGTCGGCATCGGCTATCGGCTGAAACCCAGCGACGTAGATCACGATTGATCGGCGGCCCGCAGGCACGGCCGCCACGGCCGGTCGCAAGCGGTTCCCATGGCACCTATCGCTGCCATCGTCAGAACCAATTGGATTCACCATCGCCCGGAGGCCAGACTCAAGCCCGTAGCTCGGTGCCAATGCAACAAGGAATACACATGTCAACGGAAACAGGCTGCCCGTTCTCGGGCGACGCGCGCAAGCGCACGGTGGCTCACCCGCACACGACGGCCGACTGGTGGCCCGAGCAGCTGAACCTGAAGATCCTGCACCAGCACTCGCCGCTGTCGAATCCGATGGGCAGTGATTTCGACTACGCGAAGGAATTCAAGCAACTCGATCTCGATGCCGTGATCAAGGACCTGCATGCCTTGATGACGGATTCGCAGGACTGGTGGCCCGCGGACTACGGGCACTACGGGCCGTTCTTCATCCGCATGGCCTGGCACAGCGCAGGCACGTACCGCATTTCCGACGGTCGCGGCGGCGCCGGCTCGGGCACGCAGCGATTCGCGCCGCTCAACAGCTGGCCGGACAACGTCAGCCTGGACAAGGCACGCCGGTTGCTGTGGCCGATCAAGCAGAAGTACGGCCGCAAGATTTCGTGGGCCGACCTGATGATCCTCACCGGCAACGTCGCGCTGGACTCGATGGGGTTCAAGACCTTCGGCTTCGCCGGTGGCCGGGCGGATGTCTGGGAACCCGAGGAAGAGATTTACTGGGGACCGGAGGGCAAGTGGCTGGCCGACGAGCGCTACAGCGGCGACCGTGACCTCGCCAATCCGCTCGCCGCAGTGCAGATGGGCCTGATCTACGTGAATCCTGAAGGTCCGAACGGCAACCCGGATCCTGTCGCGTCGGCGCACGACATTCGCGTGACCTTCGCCCGCATGGCGATGGACGACGAGGAGACGGTGGCGCTCGTGGCTGGCGGACATACCTTCGGCAAGTGCCACGGTGCAGCCGATCCGGGCAAATATGTCGGTCGTGAGCCCGAGGGCGCCGACATCGAGGAACAAGGACTCGGCTGGAAGAATACGTTCGGCAGCGGCAAGGGCGTCGACACGATCTCCAGCGGCCTGGAAGGCGCATGGACACCCAACCCCATCAAGTGGGACAACGGTTACTTCGAGACCTTGTTCGGCCACGAATGGGAGCTGACGAAGAGCCCCGCTGGCGCGCACCAGTGGAAACCGAAAGATCCGGCCGCGGCGACGCTCGTGCCCGATGCGCACGATCCGTCACGGCGCCACGCCCCGATGATGACCACGGCCGACCTCGCGCTGCGCATGGACCCGACGTACGAGAAGATCTCGCGACGCTACATGGCGAACCCGCAGGAAATGGCGGATGCGTTCGCCCGCGCCTGGTTCAAGCTGACGCACCGTGACATGGGACCGCGCGCCCGCTACCTGGGCCCGCTCGTGCCGAAGGAAGCGCTGATCTGGCAAGACCCGATCCCGGCGGTCGACCACCCGCTGATCGATGAGCAGGACATTGCCGCCCTCAAGGCCAGGCTCCTGGCTTCCGGACTGTCCATCTCGCAACTCGTCACGACGGCCTGGGCGTCGGCGGCCACGTTCCGCGGCAGCGACAAGCGCGGTGGAGCCAACGGCGCGCGCATTCGACTCGCGCCGCAAAAGGACTGGGAGTCCAACCAGCCTGCCGAACTGGCGAAGGTGTTGCGGGCGCTCGAAACGATCCAGCAGGACTTCAACGGCGCGCAATCGGGTGGCAAGAAGGTTTCGCTGGCCGACCTGATCGTCCTGGGCGGCGGCGCAGCCATCGAGGCTGCGGCGAAGAAAGCGGGCCACGACGTGAAGGTGCCGTTCGCGCCGGGGCGCATGGACGCGTCGCAGGAACAGACCGATGTCGAGTCCTTCGCTGTGCTGGAGCCGACCGCCGATGGGTTCCGCAACTACGTCCGGCCGGGACTCGAGGATTCAGTCGCGGAATCGCTGGTGGATCGCGCGAACCTGCTGACGCTGACCGCACCCGAGATGACGGTGCTGATCGGTGGCATGCGCGCGTTGAATGCCAACGTCGGCCATTCGCAGCACGGTGTGTTCACGACGCGACCCGAATCGTTGACCAACGATTTCTTCGTCAACCTGCTCGACATGCGGACGAGGTGGCAGAAGTCCGCCACCGTGGCAGGCGTGCTGGAGGGGCGTGATCGCTCGACGGGAGACCTGAAGTGGACGGGTACCGTCGTCGATCTGGTCTTCGGCTCGAACTCCCAACTGCGTGCCCTCGCCGAAGTCTATGCGTCGAGTGATGCGCAGCACGTGTTCGTGCGGGACTTCGTGGCGGCCTGGAGCAAGGTGATGAACCTCGATCGCTTCGACCTGGCGTGACGGCTCGCTCCTGCTCGTTCAGCGCTTGCGACCGCCGAGCAACAGGAGTGCAGCGCCAATCGCGATGGCGCCGATTCCCGCCCAGACCGGAACGTTGACCGTCTGTTTTTCCTTCACGGACATCTCGATGGGTCCCATCTTGATGTCGTGGGTTTCCTTCGTGAAACTGAAGCTGCCATACGCGAGCCCGAGGACTCCCGCGACGATCAGCACGATGGCGGCAATCTTGCTTGAGTTCATGTTCGCTCCCGCTGCGCCGAACCGCCGGCGGTTTGCCGGTGCAGCAATCCAGTGGCCAGGGAAAAAAGCGGCCCGGCGACGGGGTAAAGACGTCACCGGGCCACTGACTGGTACGCGACAGGGGGTGGGCTGTCGGGTACCTGCAGGCAGGATCGAGATTAGCGTGGACGCGGTCTGTGCGGTATCGAACAGTCAGCGGGAATGCTGCCGCCAGCGCCCGTGGGGTCGTGCGCTCAGGTCGCGTCGCCACATCGCGTCAGGGCGTATTCCGGCTGCGGGCAAAGTCGTGCACCACGCGATGCCAGCCGGTATTCCACACCGCGAGCGTATGCACCGGTCCCCGACGGGCTGTGCCGTCTTCGAGACCCGCGGCACGAACCTGGCCGACGCCGGGGCGCGTCCGCCAATCGCCATTGGCGGCGGCACACGAGCGGTCCTGCACCGTGCGCTCAGCCCCAAAACGCCTGCGCGTATTGAGCATCCAGTCAAGCATCGTGGAAGTCCTCGAACACCTGCAGGAGGAAGAGCAGGCCCGTGGCGACCAGGGCAGTGGTGCGGAAAGCGACGAAGAACGAAGACACAAGACTCTCCAATTCGATGAGTGACGTCGACGACCCGCGCGCGGGTCAATCGAACGGCGACGCGCGCCCGGATGGCGCACAGCGACTAGCAGGATGAATGCAAACCCGTGCTTCGCAGCAGGCGTTGCGTACACGACGAGATTCAGGCGACAGGCGCAGGGCCCGATGTGCAACGGCGCCGTGAACAGGCTGACCGTCAATGCTGAACAGCGGCGCACAGTATACCCGCTCGCCACAGGTTGTGCTGCTTTGCAGCATTGCCGGCAAGTATTACCTGATAAACAATGACTTAACGCGTAATGGCGAAGCAGCGCGTCCGGCCGTGCAATGGTATCCGCTAGACTGAGTTCATCCCCGGTGCACCTTCCGCTGCGCATAGAACCCGATGCACCGATTCAAGAACTGGCAACTGTTTGCGATCTGCGTGGTCACCTGGGGCACGACGTGGTTTGCGATCACGTTCCAGATCGGTCATGTCGCACCCGAGGTCGGCGTGGCCATGCGCTTCGCGCTGGCCGGAGCGGTGATCCTGGGTCTTTGCGTGCTGCGACGGGAACGGCTGCGCTTCACGCCGGGCGAGCACGCGATATTCGCGTTGCAGGGCGGCTTCATGTACGGCGTGTCGTACGTCTGCGTCTACCACGCGGAGCAGCACCTGGTATCCGGGCTGGTAGCCGTGGGTTACTCGGCTTCGCCGCTCGTCGCGGGCATTGGGGCTCGCGCTTTGTTCGGCGTCAACCTGAGTTCGCGCTTCATCGTGGGTGGCCTGCTCGGCGTCGCGGGCGTCGCGCTGATTTTCTGGCCTGAGTTCGCAAGCACCACCGGCGATCGCAACACGCTGCTCGGTGCACGTGTTCACAGTCGGTTCGGTCTTGCTGTCCACGGTCGGCAGCCTGACGGCCAGTCGCAACCGCTCGCGCGGATTGCCTTTCTGGCCAGCGCTGGGGTACGGCATGCTCTACGGGGCAGCGGCGGCCGCGTCGCTGGCATTGTTGCAGGGTCAGAGTTTCGTGCCACCCGCGATCGCTTCGTGGTGGATCTCCCTGCTCTACCTCGCCCTGGCCGGGTCCGTGCTGACGTTCGCCTGCTTCCTGACGCTGCAGGAGCGAATCGGCCCGGGACCGACAGGCACCGTCGGCGTGATGACGCCGCTCCTGGCGCTGGTCGTCTCGATGGCTTTCGAGGGGTTTCACCCGACCCTGCTGACGTTCGCAGGCGCCGCGCTCGCAGTCGGCGGCAACGTATTGATGTTGCGGCGGAGCTGAGGCTCGCGGTGCCGGCCAGCCGATCAGATCATCGCTTCGATCAGGCGCGGTCCTCGATGCTTCAGCGCCGAAGAATACTGCGCAGCGAACTCCTCGCACGTCGTCGCACGGCTGGCCTCGACGCCGAGGCCTGCGGCGATCTGCGTCCAGTTCATTTCCGGGTTGTGCAGGTCGAGCATCGACATTGCGACCGGACCGCTGCCGGTCGCGCCGACGCGCCCGAGTTCGATGTTGAGAATCGCATACGAGCGGTTGGCGTAGATCACGATCACGACGTCGAGCTTCTCCCGCGCCATCGTCCACAGCGCCTGCATCGTGTACGCTGCGCCGCCGTCGCCATGCGGACAGATCACTTTCCGGTCTGGCGCAGCGATGGCGGCGCCGACTGCGAGCGGCAGCCCTTGTCCGATCGAACCACCGGTCAATGGCAGGTGAGTGTGCGGCCGGGCGCGCGCCATCATGGACAGCAACGGGAACGACGCGGTCGCGGACTCGTCCGCAAAGATTGCGTTTTCTGGCGTCATCGCCGCAATCACTTGCGCGACACCGAGTGCGGTCAACGGGCCGCCCGGCAGTTCCGGCAGTTGCAGCGGAATCCGCACCGGTGAGCGTGCAGGCGCGCCCAGCGCATCGCCCAGTGCAGTGAGGGCCTGCGCGCCGTCCTGGTGTGCGTGGGCAAGGTAACTGAGGTGCGAACCCTGGGGCGCACACCAACTGGGCTTGCCGGGGTATGCGAAGAACGACACCGGCGGCTTGGCGCCGACAAAAATGATCTGCTCGAAGTCCTGCAGGAAGTCGACGATCTGTTCGGCGAAGTAGGGAATGCGCTCGACCGGCACGCGGCCCGCGCCAAGCTCGGCGTGCGGCGCGAACGTGTCGCACAACAATCGCGCCCCCGACTTTGCCTGTACGCGGCCGGCCGCTTCGAGCCCGGCGCCGTACAGGGTCGTGCCACGCAACAGCAGTGCGGTCTGCTTGCCGTTCGACAGCAGCCTGGCCGCCGCATCGATGGCGTCCGGGCTCACGGGAGCCGGCAGCAGGTCCGGCAGCTTCTGCTCGGCGCGTTGAGCTTCGTTCCACGCAGTGTCGGCCGGCAGGATCAGCGTCGACACGCAACCGGGTGCAGAACGCGCCGCCTGGACAGCACGGGCAGCATCGGACGCCACCGCATCGGCGCTTTTCGATTCGTGAATCCACGACGACACCGGCCGCGCAAAGCCAGCGATGTCGGACGTGAGCGGCGCGTCGTACTGCAGGTGGTACGTCGCGTGATCGCCGACGATGTTCACGAGCGGCGTGCTGGCGCGTCGCGCGTTGTGCAGGTTGGCGAGGCCGTTGGCAAGGCCGGGACCCAGGTGCAGCAGCGTGACTGCCGGCTTGCCCGCGACGCGACCATAGCCATCGGCGGCGCCTGTCACCACGCCCTCGAACAGGCACAGCACCGACCGCATTTTCGGCACCGAGTCGAGCGCGGCGACGAAATGCATTTCCGAGGTGCCGGGGTTGCCGAAGCAGACCTCGACGCCGCAATTGACCAGGGTCTGCAGCAGGGACTGTGCGCCGTTCAATGTCGTTCTCCGTGTCAGGACGCTAGTTTAGACCAAGGGCCAACCGGATCACCCACGCGACGGCGCCGAGTGCCGCGACGCTGCCAGCCCAGAGCACGACGAACCAGAGCACGCGCTGCCAGCGTTTGGGCGCCATCGTCAGTGGTAGCCGCCGCCGCCCGGTTCGATCTTGCCGCGGAACACCCAGTACGAGTACGCGGTGTACACGAGGATGACTGGTATCAGGACGGCGGCGCCTGCAAGCAGGAACCCGAGGCTCGACGGCGGCGCAGCCGCCTCCCATAGCGTGACCGACGTCGGCACCAGGTACGGGAAGAAGCTGATCATCAAACCAGTGAAGCAGAGGACGAACAACGCCAGCGACGCGAGAAACGGGCTCA
Source organism: uncultured Gammaproteobacteria bacterium (assembly GCA_963743995.1). GTDB lineage: Bacteria > Pseudomonadota > Gammaproteobacteria > Steroidobacterales > Steroidobacteraceae > RPQJ01. The sequence goes on from CAVUSC010000030.1 coordinate 56,802, forward strand.
ACTCCTGTCGCTTTCGCAGCCCATTGAAAAGGACGTACGCGGCGCAAGCGACCAGCGCCGGAACCGGCGCCACGAACAGGATCCGCGGCCACGAGAACCAGCGCTCCCTGAACACGTCGCTGAGGAAGGGCGTCCACAGGCTGACGAGCGCAATGGCGGCCAACGTCGCGCCGCCTGCAATGGCCGCGTATCGATAGGCCTGTTGCTGCGTGCGACCCTGGGTCTTGTAGATGAGCCAGGTGGCACCGAGCAGCGCGTAGCCGAACACGAGCGCGACGCCGGTCACGACGCTGAACGGGGTGAGCCAGTCCCACCACCCTCCGGCATACGCGCGACCGACCACGGGTATGCCCTGGACCAGCGCGCCGAGCGCGATTCCCTGCGCGAACGCAGCCAGCGTCGAACCAGCGGCGAACGCGCCATCCCATAGAAACTTGCCGCGCCGCGTCTTCCAGCGGAATTCGAACGCGACACCGCGGAATACCAGGGCGAGCAGTAGCGCGATCACCGGTGCGTAGAGCGCGGGCATGATGATTGCGTATGCGAGCGGGAAGACGGCGAACAACCCGCCACCGCCGAGCACGAGCCAGGTCTCGTTGCCGTCCCATACCGGCGCGACCGAGTTCATCATCTCGTCGCGTTGCTGCTGCTCGGGCATGAACGGAAACAGTATGCCGACGCCGAGATCGAAGCCGTCGAGCACGACATAAGCGAGCACCGCGAAGGCGAGTATCCCTGCCCAGATCAGCGCGAGATCAAGGTGCATCATGGTCGCGGCTCCTTGCCCATGACCGGTGCCGGCATGAGCCCGCTCGCGCGCATCGGCTGGTGTGGCGACAGTCCGGGTTCGGACGCCTCCGGCGCCTTGCCCATCAGGCGCAGCATGTAGAACGCGCCGGCGCCGAAGACCGCGAAGTACACCAGTACGAAGGCCGCGAGGGACGCGCCCACCGCTGCGGCATCGATCGACGACACGCTGTCTGCGGTTCGTAGCAAGCCATACACGGTGTAAGGCTGCCGGCCGACTTCGGTCGTGATCCAGCCAGCGAGCACGGCAACGATGCCGATCGGGCTCAGCGCGACAGAAGTTCGCAGCAGCCACGGCTGCGCGTACAGGCGCCGTCGGGCTCGCAACGCCAGGCTCCACACGCCGACCGCCAGCATCGCCAGGCCGGCGCCGACCATCACGCGGAAACTCCAGAACACGATGGTCGCGTTCGGGCGATCCTCGCGCGGCCATTCCTTGAGCCCGCGCACCGTGCCATTCCAGTCGTGGGTGAGGATCAGGCTGCCCAGTTTCGGCACCTCGACGGCGTACCGTGTTCGCTCCTGTTCCATGTCCGGCCACCCGAACAGGATCAGGGGCGCGCCCGCGTGCGTTTCGAAGTGACCTTCCATGGCCGCCACCTTGGCCGGTTGGTGTTCGAGCGTGTTGAGTCCGTGGAGGTCACCGGCGACGATCTGCAGCGGTGCGACGAGCGCGGCCATCCACATCGCCATCGAGAACATGATGCGCGAGGCAGGGAGCGTCGGGTCGCGCAGCAGATGCAGGGCGCCGGTGCCACCGACGATGAAAGCCGTGCTGAGGTATGCCGCCAGCACCATGTGCACGAGCCGGTACGGGAACGACGGGTTGAAAACGATCGCGAGCCAGTCCACCGGAACGAACTGGCCGACTTCGTTGAACGCATAGCCGGCAGGCGTCTGCATCCAGCTGTTGACCGAGAGGATCCAGAACGCCGAGATGAACGTGCCCAGCGCGACCATCAGTGTCGCGAGAAAATGCAACCGCGGGCCCACGCGCGACAAGCCGAACAGCATGACGCCGAGGAATCCGGCTTCGAGAAAGAAGGCGGTCAGTACCTCGTAGCCCATCAGCGGGCCGATGACCGGGCCCGCCTTGTCGGAGAACACGCTCCAGTTGGTGCCGAACTGGTAGCTCATCACGATGCCCGACACCACGCCCATGCCGAACGCCACCGCGAAGATCTTCTTCCAGTAATTGAACAGGTCGAGGAAGACGACGCGACCGGTGAACAGCCAGACGCCCTCCAGCACGGCTAGGTAGCTGGCCAGCCCGATCGAGATGGCCGGGAAGATGATGTGAAAGCTGACCGTGAAAGCGAACTGCAGGCGCGCGAGTGTCAGTGCGTCGATGTCCATTGCCATTCCACGGGACGTTCAGCGTTGCTCAAGACTAGCTCCTTGGGCCCACCCTGTCCCGTGCTTTCCGCCGGGCATACAGGTTCATCAACGGCGTGACGGAGATGCCGTGCAGGACGACCGAAGTGGCCACCAGCGCCAGCGTCAGGTCATAGAGCATCGCGCCCACGACCAGTGCCACGGCGACCTCTGCAATTCGTTCCAGCTGATCGTTGAAGTCGCGGACTTTCTGCATCATGTACACCGTGGCATACCTTGCGTCGGTTGCCAGCTTTTCGCCGGTGCCTGGACTGTCCAGGATTGTCACGTGCGGCACCTGCGAGCTCACGACGTCGGTGTGTTGATTGGCTCGCTGCAGCGTGATGCCTGCCGCCAGCACGGCCAGGAAGTCGTACGTGCCGCAGAGCAGGGCGATTCCATAGGCGAGCACGGGGTCTGTCGGCGCCACGATCGCCGCAAGCAGGATTGCCGCTCCCCACGAAAGGTCGAGGCCAACCACCCCGATGACACTGACGAGCGCGATGGTGACCAGCATCGACAGCGACGCCAGTCGCAGCGGCAATCGCCACCGTTTGTCGGACAGTGGCAGGCCGAGTTTCAGACCCACCGCAAACAGCGAGATCAGCACCACGACTTCGGCGGCACGCTGCAGGGCATGCGAGTGCAACAGCGGGTTCGGGGACAGCAGCGCCAAACCCGCGGGACCGAGCCCCACACCGACGGCGAGGTAGAGCATGGCGGTGCTCAGCGGCATGCGTTGCTACAGGCTGCTGGCCAGGGCCATCGTCGTGAGTACTATGCCGACGATGAGCGCCCAGAAGCCAAAGGTCATGCGCCGGCTCCTGGCTGCGGGCGACGCAGATTATCGAGTTGGTGATGCATGCTGCGATTGCTATAACAGCTGCCATCGTTGCCCGTCCGTGCGCCGCCACGCTCGGCGCCCTTGTGCGCGTCGTGGCATTCGCGCGACCATCGATGCCCCGCCGGGCAGCAACGGAAGCGAACGCGATGAATCTCACGCTCGGAATGATTGGACTGGGACGCATGGGCGGCAACATGAGTCGCCGCATCGCGCGTGCAGGCCACGTGGTGATTGCCTGGGACCGCGCGGCCGAGGCTCGAGCGGCACTGGCCGGCGAGCCACGCCTGGTTGGGGTCGTCACGTTGGAGGAACTCGTGGCGAACCTGCCATCGCCGAAAATCGTCTGGCTGATGTTGCCTGCGGGTGCGCCTACGGACGAGACGCTGCAACGACTCGTGCCGCTGCTGTCGTCAGGCGATGTCGTCGTCAACGGCGCCAACGCGATGTACAAGGACAGCCAGCGTCATGCGGCGGCACTGGCTGCGCACGGCGTTTCGTTCGTCGACGCCGGGGTGTCCGGAGGTGTGTGGGGCCTGGATAACGGCTACGGCCTGATGGTTGGCGGCGAAGTCGCGGCAGTGCGCACAATCGAACCCCTGCTGCGAGCACTGGCCCCGGCAGCAGATCGCGGCTGGGTGCACTGCGGCCCGGCCGGCGCTGGGCACTTCACCAAGATGGTCCACAACGGCATCGAATACGGAATGATGCAGGCCTACGCTGAGGGCCTCGCGTTGATGCGCGCCAAGTCCGAATTCGCGCTCGACCTGCCGCGGATCACCGAGGCGTGGCGGCATGGCACGGTGATACGGTCGTGGCTGCTCGACCTCACGGCCGAGTTCCTGGCGCAGGACGCAAAGCTCGAGTCGATGGCGCCGTTCGTCGCGGATTCGGGGGAAGGACGCTGGACAGCCATCGAGTCCATCGAACTCGGAGTTCCGACGCCGGTCATGACGCTTTCGCTGATGCAACGCTTTTCGAGCCAGGGCAAGGGCGATTACACGAACCGGCTGCTGGCTCGCATGCGCCAGGCCTTTGGCGGACACGCGGTGAAGTCGAAATAAAGGCCCAACGCGTCAGGCAGCCTGACGCGGTGGGCCTGCGCGCTCACCCACAAGGTGTCGTCATCGACACCGACGGCGGGTCGTACCAGCCGCCGAAGCGCTCGACCATGCGTGACGAGGCCTCCGGTCCCCAGCCGCCCGAAGCGTACTGCTCTGCCTGTGGCCCGCTGGCGAGCAGTCGGTCCACGATGTCCCACGCCACTTCGACGGAATCCTGCCGGGCGAACAACGTCGCATCGCCTCGCATCGCGTCACCCAACAGTCGCTCGTACGGCGTCATCTCGTCCGACCGCGAGTTGCAGGCATAGAGCTCGGTCTCCTCGCCGACCATTGCTTCACCGGCATCCTTGATGCGAACGCCGAGCGCAATCGCAATCCGGTCCGGACCCAGCCGGAACCGCAGGTAGTTCGCGCGCGGCGGCAGCGCTTCGTCGAAAAGTCGTTGTGGCGGGCGGCGGAACGTCGCCATCACCTCGGTCGCCGTCACGGGCATGCGCTTGCCGGTACGGATGAAGAAAGGGACGTCCGCCCAGCGCCACGAGTCGATCTCGAAGCGCAGTGCCGCGTACGTCTCGGCATCCGAATTGGGACTGACCCCGTCCTCGCTGCGGTAGCCCTCGTACTGGCCACGCACGATGTCGCGCCGCTCCGGATGCCGGATGGCGCGCAGGACCTTCATCTTCTCGTCGCGCAGCGCTTCAGGACCGGTCCCGACGGGCGGTTCCATGGTCAGGATTGCCAGCACCTGCAACAGGTGGTTCTGCACCACGTCGCGCACCGCACCGAGTTCTTCGTACAGTCGGCCACGGCCTTCCACGCCAAACTTCTCGGCCATCGTGATCTGCACGTGTTCGATGTGCGTGCGGTTCCAGAGGGGTTCGATGATCGAGTTGGCGAACCGGAAGTACAGCAGGTTCTGCACGGCTTCCTTGCCGAGAAAATGATCGATGCGATAGATCGCCTTCTCGGCGAAGACCTGCTGCAACTCGCGGTTGATCGTCTGCGCACTCGAGAGATCGCGTCCGAGCGGCTTCTCTACCACGACACGGGCGTTGGTCGCGCAACCGGAACTGCCGAGCTTCGCTGCAACGACGGCAAACAGGCTTGGCGGAATGGCCAGGTAATGACAGGGGCGCCGGGCGCCGTCGATCGCCGTGCGCAACGCTGTGAACGTGGCGTCGTCGCGATAGTCGCCGTCGATGAGCTGCAGCTTGCCTTCGAGGCGCTGCAGCGCGCCGGGATCGACGCCGTCGCCATGCTGCGCAACGCTCTCGCGCAACCGGACGATCAGCGCATCGCGCGTGAACCCGCCGCGAGCGACGCCGATCAAGGTCTCCGGCAGCCGTCCGCGTCGTTCGAGATTCTCGAGCGCAGGCAGGATCTTCTTGAAGGCAAGGTCACCCGTGATGCCGAAGATGACCAATGCGTCGGAGGACTCGCCGTTCATTTCGTCAGCTACCCACGTGTCGAATCAAAGAAGCCGTCAGGGTCGCTCGGGTAGCTGCAGGTGCTTCAGTACCCGATTGACGTTCTTGCGAATGTCGGTGAGTTGTCCCAGTGAGGCGAGCGTCCGCATGAAGTCCTTCAGCGGTTGCAACGGGTAACCCCCGTAGTGCCCGGGTTCGGTCACGTCGCTGGTTACCGTCGAGCGCCCAGCCAGCACGACGTCGTCGGCCAGCTCGAGGTGAGCCGAGACCACGCTGTTGCCGCCGGTCATGAAGCGCCGTCCGATCTTCGTGGAGCCCGCCATCATGAAGCCGGCCGTGTAGAAGCCGTCTTCGCCGAGGTCGCAGTTGTGTGCGATGTGGCAGATGTTGTCGATCTTCGTGCCCGAGCGGATGTGGGTCGACGACAGCGTCGCGCGATCGATCGCACAATTGCTGCCGATCTCGACTTCGTCGCCGATACACACGTTGCCCAGGTGCGACAACTTCTGCGGACGGCGACTGGCGCCGACCGCGTAGCCGAAGCCGTCGCTGCCGATGCTGGTGTGCGGGTGCACCTCGCAGTCCCTACCCAGTTCGCATCCCGCACCGACGAACACATGCGGATGCAGCACGGTGTTGGCGCCCAGGTGCACGTCATTCTCGACGACGACGTGCGATCCGATGCAGCAGCCGTCACCGATGACGGCATTGGCTCCGATCACGCAGTACGGCCCGAGCAGCACATTGGCACCGAGCGTGGCGGACTCGTGCACGATGGCGGTCGCATGGCGCTCGCCCCACTGGCTGAAGCGTTCGCGCTTGCGGTCGAAATGCCTGAGCAGCGCCGCCATTCCCATCGACACGTTCTTGACCGAGAAGCAGCAGCCGCAAGTGGGTTCGATGCCGGCGACCTGGTCGGCGATGTCACTCTGCACGATGAGGATCGCGGCCCCGCGTTCGCGCGCTTCGGCAAGCTGCGCCAGGTCGCTGACGAAGACGAGGCTGTCGGGATCCGCGTTGCACGGCATGTGGCAGCGGGTGGCGGTCGCGTCGAGGTTGCCATGCAGGTACGTGAAGACGTCCGCATGCCTGCCCTGGACCGTGTGTGCATTGAGCATGGAGTTCACTTCTGATCAGGACGACCGGTGCGCTTTGGCCCGGTCGCTGGCGCCCTCAGGCGGCCGCGTTGCCCACCGCGACGTGAGCGGTCACCTTGCCGTCGAAGTCCAGCCAGCGGTGATTGGTAAAGTCGTACAGCTTGCAGCGCTGCACGACGTCCATGTAAGTGCGGCGTGTGATGCGGTAGTCGCACAGGTCGGGGAACTTGTCGCGCAGCACTTTCTGCGCCTCGCGCAGCGTGAACATCGGAATGCCCGGGTTCAGGTGATGCGCGTTGTGCTCCATGATGTTGTGCATCAGGCGGTCCATGCCCCACGGGAGGCTCACGCAGGCCGTTGAGGTGAGGTACGCGCGGTTGCGCTGCCACTCCTGCCGGTTCTGGAACCAGGCGATGGCCGGGTTCGTGTGATGCAGGAACACCACGAAGCCGATCACGCCGTTCCACAACAGGAACGGCACGATCACGGCCAGAGTGACGAGCAGCACGACGGGTTGCTCCGTCGCGGTTGCGGTGTACGCGATCGCGCCGATCCACGCGGCGGCGAACGCCGTCACGAGCAGGCTGTCGAGCTTGTACTTGCGGCGGCTGGAGCCGATTTCCTTCTTGCGGGCGAAGTACAGCTTCTTCCACCACATCTCGTACAGGTAGTACGCACCCCAGCCGAGGCCCGATCGATACAGGCGCTCGAGGGCCCGGCGGTAACCGGACAACGCGTCGAACTCGGCCTTGGAGTAGGGCGCCCAGACCTGGTCGCGGCCCTTCAGGTTGTTGAAACCGTGGTGCGCGGTGTTGTGCCCCATCTCCCACAGGCTGTATGCGGTCATCGACGGCAGGAACGCGATCCGACCGCAGATGGCATTGAGCCGTGCGCTCGAGAAGAAGCTGCCATGGCAGGCATCGTGGCCAACGAGAAACAGTCGGACGATCGCCAGCGTCACGACCAGCGTGCCGAGCAGTTTCAGCAGCAGGCTGTCGGCGAGCAGGACGATCGCGGTTCCGGCGCTGAAGAGCGCGACATCAAACAACAGCACCAAGGCCGGGAGCAGCAGCTGGGACTTGGACGTCTCGAAGGAACACAGCAGGGCCTTGCGGTTCCAGGTGCTGGCTTGTGTGCTGCTTTGCATGTCTTGGCGCGCCTCGTCGGTCCGTAGGGAGACAGTGCGGACGCGTCAGCGAAGGGCACCGCGCGGTCTCCCATAATACCCTACAAGGGTCCCCATGACTTGACGCGGTGCAATGCGCGGTTCACGAGGTCAGCGCGCGGGTTTCATTTCCCTCGCCAGGCGGTCGTGCCGGCGCAGCATGTCCTGCAGTCGTGCGTGATCGATCGCCACCAGCCGATTGCCGTCAATACCCGTCATCGTGCGCGCCGCGACCATGGCGTTGATGATGGCCTCCTCGGTCGCGAGCACCGTGGCTTCGAACAGGCCGTCCAGCCTGTCGTTGGGTATGAAGGTGGCCTGCTGCAATCCTTCGGTAGCGGTTGCAGCCGCAGAGTTCGCGGTTGAAAACGCGAGGAAGATGTCGCCTGAACCATTGCCCGCCGTGCCGCCGGTGCGCGCAATCCCCATCGCCGCGCGCCGTGCGATGCGCTTCAGTTGCATCGGCAGCAGGGGCGCATCGGTTGCGATGACGACGATGATCGAGCCGAGTTCGTTGACCGGCCCGCTCTCCTTGGTGAACGGCGCGTCGTCGGGCCAATCCTGGCCGATCGGAATGCCGGCCACTTGCAGCTGCGAACGGCGGCCGAAGTTCGACTGCACCAGGACACCAACGGTGTAGTCCGCAATGCCGTGGACGCGCACTCGGCGTGACGAGGTGCCCGTGCCGCCCTTGAACTCGAACGAGTGCATTCCGGTGCCGCCGCCGACGTTGCCTTCTGCGATGGCGCCTCCGTGCGCGTCCTCGAGCGCGGCGAAGACATGCTCGCGCCGGACGTGGAACCCGTTGAGGTCGTTGAGGTACCCGTCCCAGGTCTCGGCCACGATCGGCAGGCCGCACATCTGCTCCGTGCCGCCGCTCTGCAGCATCCACGCGATGACCGAATCGTGCACCACACCAACGCTGTGGGTGTTTGTGATCAGGACCGGCGTGTCGACGATGCCGATTTCCTCGACACAGATCGTACCCGTCATTTCGCCATTGCCATTGCCGACGGCATAGGCGCCGAAGACGCCGCTCAGGTCCTTGCGGCCGCGTGGCAGCACCGCAGTCACGCCGGTGCGAACGGGCCCTTTGCCCACCTCGAGCTTGCCCTCGCCCGCGATGAGCGTCGTGTAACCGACTTCAACGCCGGCGACATCGGTGATGGCGTTGAGCGGCCCGGGAGTGCCCGGGAACGGGATACCGAGGTCGCGGGCTCGCGGCTCGGCAGCAAATGCGGTACCCATGCTTAGGATCACTCCGAGGAAGGCGAGGTGAGCGCAGGCGTGCGTGAAAAACCAGGTTTCGCGTGAAGACATGTGCGTCACCGTCGGGGCTGAGCCGGAATCATTCCGTGTGCTCGTGGGAAGGGTCGCTGGCGCCGTAGCGCCAGCGAGGCCGGTCGAAAATACGTCTTTGGCCCAGTTAGTCAAGGCGTGGCCCGGCCAGCGACGCTGCCTGCAACAACTCGGTGATCGGCTGGTCTTGTCCGGGGCCGCCGGGAGGCAGCACACTGCTCCAATGAATCGACATGACTACCTGCAGCTCGACGTTTTCGCTCATGCGCGCGGCTGTGGCAATCCGCTCGGTGTCGTGCTCGATGCGGCAGACCTCGATGCGACTTCGATGCAGGCGATTGCGGCCTGGTTGAACCTGTCCGAGACGACGTTCGTGTTGCCGCCGACGCAGGCAGGTGCCGACTACCGGGTCCGCATCTTCACGCCGCGGCAGGAGTTGCCGTTCGCCGGTCACCCGAGCGTCGGCACCGCGCATGCAGTCCTGCAACGAGGGCTCGCCCAGCCCCGTGCCGGCCGGTTGGTGCAGGAATGCGCAGCCGGCCTGCTGCCACTGCGAATCGATGCGGACGGCGACCAGCGCCGATTGCACGTGCGCGCGCCGCGCGCAGTCGAGCTCGAAGGCGATCCCACGGCAGTGTTGCCGAGCCTGCGCAGTGCGGCGCAGGGTGCGCTGCGCCCCGCCTTGATCGACAACGGCCCACGCTGGTGGTGCATCGAACTGGCGGACGAAGCGGCCGTGCGCACGCTCAGCCCGGATCTGCAGGCAATGGCGGCGGCCAGTGTCGCGACTGCGGCGATCGGCGTTGCAGTATTCGCCCGCTGCCGGAATCAACCATACGCGGTCGTCGTGCGTGCTTTCGTACCGGCGGATGGCATTCCGGAAGACCCGGTTACGGGAAGTGCCAACGCGGCCATTGCCGCATGGATGCACTTGAACGAGGCGCTGCCAGCGCGCAGTTACCGCGCCTCGCAAGGGCGCGAAGTCGGCCGTGACGGCATCGTCGAATGCGCCGTGGACGAGACGGGGGAGGCCTGGATTGGCGGCCAGACGCAGACGGTCGTCGAGGGCACCCTGAGCTGGTAATGCGCCTATCATCGGCATTGGACTGAAGGCAGGGGGGAAGCGTGCATCCAACGAAGAGCGCCGGTGCCCGGCGAGCAGGACTTGCGTTCGGTCGCTTTGCCGCACTGGCCGCCTTGCTCATCGCCTCGGTTCAAAGTCTTGCAGTTCACGCCGCTGAGGCGCCGCCGGTCTTTGCGAGCGCCGCCGACACCGATCCGAACCGGCTCGGGTGGATGGCCGCGTACCCGCCGCTCCCCGACAAGCAGATCCGGTACGACGATGGCAGCCATTACCGGTTTCCGCAGTGGCGCTGGAGCTTCTCGCACTGGCGCGAGCTGATGCCGTCGGTCGGCATTTCGCGCGGGACAGGACCCGTGAGTTCATTGCCTCGCGCGGAGCGCAGCGATCTCGATGCCGTCACCTTCACGTCGCTCGGCGGAACTACGCCGCTCACCTGGTCCGATTCCCTGGCCGCGAACTACACCGACGGCATCGTCGTGCTGCATCGCGGACGCATCGTCTACGAGCGCTATTTCGGCGCGTTGACAGCCGACCGGCCGCACATCGCGTTCTCGGTCACCAAGTCGTTCATCGGAACGCTGGCAGCCATGCTGGTGGCTGAGGGCAAGCTCGACGCGGCGGCGCCCGTGTCGCGATACCTGCCCGAACTCGCCGCCAGTGGCTTCGGCGATGCCACGGTCGACCAGGTCCTCGACATGACGACCGCACTCGACTTCTCCGAGAACTACGTGGGCGGCTCGGATTCGTTCATGCAGTTCGCGCTCGCCGCGGGCGTGTACCAGCGTCCGGCGGGCTACACGGGTCCCTCGTCGATCATGCAGTTCCTGCCGACGGTCGCGCGCAAGGGCAACCACGGTGAAGCGTTCATGTACCGTTCGCCGAACACGGAAGTCCTCGGTTGGCTGATTGCCCGCGTGACAGGCCAACGGCCCGAAGCCGTGCTGCAGGAACGCCTCTGGAGCCGGCTCGGCGCAGAGTCCGATGCCTTCATCGCACTGGACCCGTCGGGTGCCGCCGTCGCGTCCGGGGGGCTCAATTGCCAGCTGCGCGACCTCGCACGGTTCGGCGAGATGGTTCGCCTGCACGGCAGGTTCAACGGCCAGCAGATCGTGCCGGCGTCCGTCATCGAAGACATTCGCCACGGTGGCAACCGGGAGGCATTCGTCGCCGCGGGCTACAAGACACTGCCCGGCTGGAGCTATCGGAAGCAGTGGTGGATCTCCCACGACGACCATGGCGCCTTCATGGCGCGCGGCATCCATGGGCAGGCGATCTACATCGATCCGAAGGCGGAAATGGTCATCGCCAGGTTCGCGTCACATCCGTTGGCCGGTAACATGAACCTCGACCCGACGTCATTGCCGGCATACCGCGCAATCGCGGACCAATTGCTGCGCAAGCCGCAGTGAATGTCGCTTGAACCAACAGCAGGGAGAACGCAGGATGGCGATGCGGAAAAGCAGGAAGGTGTTGGCGTGGATCGGCGGACTGCTCGTCGCCGGCCTGGCCGTGGCTTCGGTGTGGTTCTGGTTCGCGCCCGTCGGGCTCAACAACTACGTCAACAAGATCACGCTGCAGCTTGCCACCGATTCGCCGCAGCTCCTCACCCAGCTCGGCTTCATCGACAATACGCCGTTCGACTTCCACAGCGGCAAGCTCGACGACCAGACCAAGGCGCACGAGGACGCTTTCCTGGCGCAATTGCGCAAGGCGCGCGCCGGACTCGACCGGTACGGCCCGGCCGGATTGTCGGGCCAGGAACTCATCACCTGGAAGACCACTGCCTGGTTCTTCGACGACTTGATCCGCCAGGGCGAGTTCGAGCACAGCGGTTACCGCGTCAACCAGATCTCCGGGGTCGCTGTCCAGACGCCGCAGTTCCTGACCGACGCCCACGTCATCAAGAACGAGCGCAGCGTCGAGCGGTACCTGTCCCGCCTCGCTGAGTTCGGGCGGGTGCTGCGCGAGGCGAAGGTGCGGGTCGAGGAAGATCGGGCGGCCGGCGTGATCCCGCCGGATTTCGTGATCGACCAGGCCCTGGTCGGCATGCGCGCATTCATCGCGGACGGCGCCGGGAAGAATCCGCTGGTCACGACGCTGCCCGCCAAGCTCGAGAAGATCGAGGGGCTCACGGCCGCGGAGCGCCAGGCTTTCGTCACTCGTGCCGAGGCACTCGTCGCCAGCGAAGTGATTCCGGGTTACCAGGCGATGATCAAGCTGTTCGATGACATGCGCCCGGAGGCGAGCCATGACGCTGGCATCTGGCGCATCCCGGATGGCGATCGTATCTATGCAGCCGCGCTGCAGTCGAACACGACCACGAACCTGTCGGCCGACGAGATCCACGCGCTGGGCGTGTCCGAGGTGGAACGCATCGAGCTTGAAATGATGTCGATCCTCGATGCCCAGGGCATCCAGGGTGCGACGCTCGCAGAACGAATCCAGCAGTTGAACGTCGAGCCGGCGCAGAATTTCCCAAACACCGACCCGGGTCGCGCCGAGATGATCGCCTACCTGCACCAGGTCAACGACCGTGTCATGGCGGCAGCGCCGAAGTTCTTCCGGACCATCCCGCCGCAACCGCTCGAGATCGTGCGCGTGCCGGAGTATTCGCAGGATTCGTCGCCGGGTGGCTACTACAACCCGCCCGCGCTCGACGGCTCACGGCCGGGTCGCTTCTACATCAACCAGAAGAACACGGCCGATAACCCGAAGTGGACGCTGCCCACCCTGATGATCCACGAGGGCGCGCCCGGGCATCACTTCCAGCTTTCGGCGCAGCAGTTGATCAAAGGCGTGCCGATGCTGCGGAAGGTGTTGCCGTTCAGCGCCTATGCCGAAGGCTGGGCGCTCTATGCCGAGCGCGTCGCCAAGGTCGACATGGGCTTCTACGACGACGATCCGCTCGGGGACCTCGGTCGGCTGCAGGCCGAGATGTTTCGTGCGGTCCGCCTGGTCGTCGACACGGGCATGCACGCCAAGCACTGGACGCGCGAGCAGTCGATCGACTACATGGTGGCGAAAACCGGCATGACCGAAGCCGAAGTCACGCGCGAGATCGAGCGCTACGTCGTATGGCCGGGCCAGGCCACGTCGTACAAGGTCGGCCAGCTGGCGATGCTGCGCATGCGTGACGAGGCGCAGCAGGCACTGGGCTCCCGCTTCGACCTGCGCGCTTTTCACGAAGTGATCCTGATGAACGGCTCGATGCCGCTCGCCGTGCTCGAGGACGTCGTGCGGGAGTGGATCGCGACGCAGCGGGAGAAGCCGGCCGCCTGACCTGCGCTCACGGGAAAGTCATTACAGATCAGTGAGTTACGGATAGCGAAGCCCGAGGCACGATGGGGTGCGGCGGGCTCTGCGCGCGATTTCACCGATTACCCACGGTAGCCGTGAAGTGCTAACTTTTCGCCCATGAGCACCATCGAATCCGGCGTTTCCACCGGCGCCAAGGCGTCCGGCCTGCTGACCGACCTGAGCGTCGCCAAACAGTTGCTGTTCGGCAACGTCCTGGAAGAAAACCTGTTCCCGTATCCCGCGATCAACGAGCGTGATCGCGAGGTGCTCGGCATGATCGTCGAGTCGATCGACCGTTTCCTGGCAGGGAAGGAGGCCGATTTCGCGCGCTGGGACCGCGAGGCCCGCCAGCCCGACGAGTTCGTCCAGTCACTGCGGGATCTTGGGCTCTTCGGCTTGATCATCCCCGAGGAGTTCGGCGGTCTCGGGTTGTCGAATGCGGCCTATGCCCGCGTGCTGGCCCAGACGAGCAGCTACGACAGTTCCGTGTCGCTCACGATCGGTGCCCACAGTTCGATCGGCATGAAAGGCCTGCTGCTGTTCGGCACGGCCGACCAGAAGGCGCGTTACCTGCCGAAGCTCGCGACAGGCGAAATGATCGCTGCCTTCTGCCTGACCGAGTCCGGTGCCGGCTCAGACGCCGCGGCAATTCGCACGGCAGCAAAGCGCAACCCTGACGGCAGCTTCGTCCTGAACGGCGAGAAGCTCTGGATCACCAACGGCGGGATCGCTGATTTCTACACCGTGTTTGCCCGCACCGACAGTCCCGAAGGCAAGGTCACGGCCTTCATCGTCGAAGCAGCCTGGCCGGGCGTCAGTCACGGCGCGCACGAAGACAAGATGGGGATTCGCGCCTCGTGCACGACCACCGTCGCCTTCAACGACGTCCGCGTGCCACCGGAGAACGTGCTTGGCGACGTCGGCAAGGGCTTCAAGGTCGCGATGGGAATCCTGAACAATGGCCGCACGGGTCTCGGCGGCGGCGCAGTGGGCGGCATGAAGGCGCTGATCCGCCGCTCCGTGGCGCAGGCGCAGGAGCGCAAGCAATTTGACAAGCCCATCGCCGAATACGGGCTGGTGCGCGAGAAGATCGCGCAGATGACGGTCGAGTGCTTCGCCGCGGAGAGCGCGGTTTGGATGGTGGCGCACTACATCGACAGCGGCTGCGACGACTACTCCGTCGAGGCGGCGATCACCAAGGTGTTCGCCAGTGAAGCGATGCAGCGCACCGCCTACGAGAGCCTGCAGATCGCGGGCGGCAACGGCTACATGCGTGAGCTGCCGTACGAGCAGTACACGCGCGATGCCCGCATCCTGCCGATCTTCGAGGGCACGAACGAGATCCTGCGGCTCTACATCGCGCTGTCTTCACTGAAGGACGTCGGCGCTTCATTGAAGGAACTGCAGTCCGCGGTCAGCTCGATCTTCAACGATCCGATCAAGGGCTTCGGCGTGCTCTCGGGTTATGCCGAACGCCGGTTTGCTCGCGCCACGGGCCTTGGTGCTGCGGTCAAGGTCAGCACGCCGGTCGCGCCGGCATTGCGGCCGCTGGTGAGTATTTACGAAAACTATGCGCGGGCCACTGCGCGCGAGGCCGAGGGCGTGCTGCGCAGATACGGCAAGGGCATCTCCGACCAGCAGCACTCGCAGCGGCGCATCGCGGACCTGATGATCGACCTGTTCGTCGGGCTGTGCGTGATTTCACGCGCGGACTCGATCATCAAGAGCGACCCGGCTTCGGCGGCGCAGGTGACCGACATCGCCAGGGTCTTCACCCACCAGGCGCGTCGTCGCATGGTTCGCAACGTGCGTGGCCTGAGCCACAACGAAGACGCGTCGATCGAGGCGCTGGCGGGTGCGATCCTGGCAAAGGGTCGTTATCCGTGGGACGTGCTCTAGACGGCCAGGTCTTCCACCTGCATAAGCAGGTAAAGGACGATCGCGGCGAGCATCACGGTGGCTGCGAATTCCATGGCGGGTCTCCTTGGCGCGCCGGCGTGGCGCTGTGTGACTGATGACCATGAGATGCCGCAGCCGCGGCCAGGGTTGCACGCGGGCGAGCCATCGCGACGAAGCGTGCGTCTCGTACGATGAACCGATCGATGCCAGGCGGGGCGTGCTCGACTAGCGCGCGACGTCGAGCATCAGCTTGCCGATGTGGACGCTGGATTCCATCACGCGATGCGCCTCGGCAGCCTGCTCGAGTGGAAAGACCTGGTGGATGACGGGGCCGGCGCGGCCCGCGTCCAGTGCAGGCCAGACCCGTTCGCGCAGGTCCTTCGCAATCGCGCCCTTTTGCGCCGAGGTGCGAGGACGCATCGTTGACCCGGTGATGACCAGGCGGCGCCGCATGATGTCGAACAAGTCGAGACTTTCGACGCGTGCGCCTGCCTGCGTCGCGACCTGCACGAGCCGGCCGTCCATTGCCAGGCATTTGAGATTGCGCTCGAAATAGGGCGCCCCGACGATGTCGATGATGACGTCGACCCCGCGACCGCCGGTCAGTTCCGCAACGCGCTCGGCGAAGTCCGCCGTCCGGTAATTGATCGCTGTGTCAGCGCCCAGTCGCACGCATGCTGCGCACTTCTCGTCGGTTCCGGCGGTCGCGTAGGTGCGCGACCCGAACTCGCGCGCGAGCTGGATGGCCGTGACGCCGATGCCGCTGCTGCCGCCGTGCACCAGCGCCGTCTCGCCGCGAGACAGTCGGCCATGGATGAAGAGATTGGCCCAGACCGTGAAATACGTTTCGGGCAGCGCGGCTGCGCGGATGGCGTCGTAGCCGCGTGGCCAGGGCAGGCATTGCGTGACCGGCGCGGCACAGTACTCCGCGTAACCACCTCCATTCGCCAGCGCGCAAACCTGGTCACCGAGCGCAAAGCCATGAGCCTTGCTCCCGAGTGCGACGACTTCGCCTGCCACCTCGAGACCGATGATGGGACTCGCCCCCGGCGGCGCCGGGTACAGTCCCTTGCGCTGCGCAACGTCTGGACGGTTCACTCCCGCCGCCTGGACCCGGATCAGGACTTCGTCGGGCTTGGGCTCCGGCACGGTCGTCGTGCTGATCGTCAGGACTTCGGGTCCGCCGGCGGAAATCGCGGCAACGTAGCGCATGGTCTCGGGAATCATCGGGCGATCGTACCGCAGAACACGCGGCCATGGCCTGCAGCCGCTGCCCTGACCAGAAAATGTCATGCGCTCGTCATCACTGATTCACGCATCGATCGAAGAATCAGGCTTCCCGAAATGCCGCGACGCGCGAATCGCGCCGGGGTTCGGTCGATCACCAAAACAGGTTTTTCAGGAGCAACGCAGCATGAAGGGTGCATCCCATCCGACCAACGACGTGTCCCTCAACCCGTCGTCGAACGAGTCCATCCAGGATGTGATCAGTCGGGTGGCCGTGGGCCGCCGACAGTTCCTGCAAGGCGGCATCAGTGCAGCCGCCCTCGCCACCGCCGGTGGCCTGACGCTCGGTGGCCTGCTGCGGACCGTCGAGGCCGCACCGGTGGGACCAAAGCTTGGCTTTCCTGGTATTGGTTTCCAGAGCGTGCCCGCGAGCAGGAACATATTGACCGTGGGTTCGGCGGTGGCCGATGCGCTGCGGGTACCCGCGGGCTATACCGCGCGCTTGTTCGTGGCATGGGGCGACCCGATCATGCCGGGCGGCATGCCCTTCATCGGCAATGCCAGCGAATCCGCCGAACAACAGGAGAAGCAGTTCGGTGAACACAACGACGGCATGCATTTCTTCCCGCTCCGGGACGACGATCGCGATCACGACAAGCATGACGGCGACGATGTCGATGACGATGACGATGATGACGATGACCGCATGGAACGGCGCAATGGCGGCAGGCTGAAGAGCCAGGCCGGCATCTTGTGCGTCAATAACGAGTACACGCACGAGGAGATCCTGTTTCCGGACGGCCAGGTCGGCGCCGGCTATACGATCGCCAAGACGCGCAAGTCGCAGGCAGCACATGGCGTCTCGATCCTCGAAGCGCGCCGCAAGCGCGGCACGTGGAGCGTGAAGCGCAACTCGAGGTATGGCAGGCGCATCACCTCGAACACGCCGGTGACCATCTCCGGCCCGGCCGCGGGCCACGCCTTGATGCGGACGAATGAGTACATGATCCTCGACACGGGCTCGATTCCCACGGGGAACAAGACCGACGGCTACAGCGGCTATGGCACGGTGAACAACTGCGCCCACGGCATTACGCCCTGGGGCACCTTCCTCACCTGCGAAGAGAACTTCAATGGCAACTTCGGCTCCACGGCTGCATTGCCCAGCAGCGCGACCGAAGCCGGAAAGCTGTACAACCGCTACGGGCTTACAGCCGCCGGGTTCGGCTATCGCTGGCACACGACTGACCCGCGCTGGGACATGACCGCGAATCCCAACGAGCCCAACCACTTCGGCTGGGTGGTCGAGATCGATCCGCGCAATCCGCAGGCCAAGCCTGTCAAGCGAACCGCCTTGGGCCGCTTCAAGCATGAGAGCGCGCAGTACGTCGTCGACAGGAACAGCCGCGTCGCTTTCTACATGGGTGATGACGAGCGCAACGAGTACATCTACAAGTTCGTCTGCAGGCGTCCGCTCAACACCAGGAACGACAGCGCGAACAGGAACTTGCTCGACGAGGGCACCCTCTATGTCGCCAAGTTCAATTCCAACCTGACCGGCAGGTGGATTCCGCTGCTGCCGGACACGATCGGCGTCGACGGCCTTGCACTGCGCGCCAACCCGAACTTTGCCGGCGCCGACGACGCTGATGTGCAAGCGAAAGTCCTGATCAAGGCGCGCATGGCTGCCGATGCCGTCGGCGCTACGATGATGGATCGGCCGGAGTGGACCGGTGCGCGTCCGCGTATCGGCGGCTTCGACGAGGTGGAGGTCTACTGTACGCTGACCAACAACAACCGTCGCGGCACCAACGCCCCGAGCAGCAACGCCGCCGATGGCTCCACTACGGCAGGTACGGCGCGCCCACCGGTCGATGCTGCCAACCCGCGCGAAGACAATGTCTATGGCCACATCATCCGTTGGCGCGAGGCTGGCAAGTCCGTCACGGCCACCACGTTTACCTGGAACATCTTTGTCCAGGCCGGTGATACAGCAACCGCGAAGAGCGCCAAACCGACCAACGACTACAAGGGCAACATCGTGGACAACCCGAACGGCAGCGCCGACTTCGGCGCCCCGGACGGCCTGTGGTTCGACGACTTCGGACGCCTGTGGGTACAGACGGATCAGGTCGGCGACGGCTCGGGCGACTGGGTCAGCATCGGCGCCAATTGCATGGCCTGTGCCGATCCGAATACCGGCGAGATGCGCCGCTTCCTTACCGGCCCGAACAAGTGTGAAGTCACGGGCGTGACAATGACTCCGGACGGCAGCACGATGTTCGTCGGCATCCAGCATCCGGGTGAGGACTCGACGGCTGCCAACCCGACCCAGTTCTCCAACTGGCCGCAAGCGCAGTTCGGTATCGAGTCGGACGGGGTCACAACGCTTCCGGCAGGCCGGCCACGCTCGTCGGTCGTCGTCATCACCAAGAACGACGGTGGCATCATCGGCACCTGAACGGACGTCACCGCAACCACTTCTCCAGCTGCGAATACACTTCCGGTCGGCCGAGCAACTCGAGGTGCCCCATCTCGTAACCGATCCACTGCCGGTCCTTCGGCAGTGCCAGGGTTCGCGCGCTGTCGGTGTGCTTGCCTAGCGCGCTGTCGAGCGGTACGAGCCCGTCGCCGACCAGTCGTTCTGCGAGCAAATCCCGACGCTTGCCGAGGGTGGCAGCCAGCGCGTAGCACTCGACGTCGTCCGGCAATGGCACGAACTCGTCGTCATTCGCCGTTATGCTGCCGTAGCGCAGGCTCGTGATCCCCGCGCTGCGAGCCTTGCCCAGGCTCGTGAATGGGGCCACGTACGGGCTCAGTGCCATGACGTAATCGAGGCGGTTGCCACCGCGTTCGAGCGGTGCGCCGTGGTGCGGCGTGCCGAGCGTAAACAGCTTGCGCAGCCGACCCTGCCAGGAATGCCCGGCGACGGCACCGTGATGAACTGCGCTTCTTGCAACCAGGCCGCCCATGCTGTGGCCCACGATGACCAGCTCCGTCACCGGCACGGGCCAATGCGGCAGCAGCGCTTCCAGCATCGCCGCGAGGTCGCGGCCGTTGGCATCGATCGAGCGGCCGCTGTTGTAACGCAGATGGACGATCGTATGACCGGTGGCCGCCGCCGTCGATGCGATACGGTGATGGCCATCGCGTGCCCAGTGCTGCTCGTTCAGGCACAGGCCGTGAATCGCGACCAGGACCTTGCCGGACGCGCCTTGCACGACCGCGCCGGGTTGCTCTGGATCCACGAGGTCGCCCTCGTGCAGCAGACACATCTCGATCGCGAGGGGGTTCACCGTGCGCTCGAGGTGATCGCCGTAGATGCCATTGATCGCCGAGACCCAGGCGTTGCGGCTCGTCGTGGACGTGCCTTCCGGCAAGAGGGCGGCGACGGGAGCCAGCCCGGCGTCGAGTCCCTTGCCGATGACGCGCGTCGTGCCACGGATGCCGCGGTAGATGAGGCCGGTCAAGCCGCTCGTCGAATTTGCCCGTGACGCGCCGAGCGGTGGGTGCACCAGCTGGATCGTGTGGTGCATCTTCTCCACCAGCGTGGTGATGCCGAGCGTGGCGTCGAAGGCGAGCCGGGCAGCTCCCCGCAGGTCCGAGACGTGGGTCCGGGTGATCGTGCTCATGGGTGCGTCCTGGTTCAGTCGGTGAGTGCGCGAATGACGGCGACGGGTTCGTTGCGAATCGCGCGCAACAAGGCGCGGGCCGGGCCGGTGGGATCGCGTCGTCCCTGTTCCCAGTTCCGCAGTGTCGACACTTCGATCGACAGCAGTTCTGCGAACTTCGCCTGGCTCAGGCCGGTCAGGGCCCGGATGGCTCGGACATCGATGCCGGTCTCGTCACGTGGGCGGGCACGCCCGCCCACGGCGCGGGCCAGGCGAGTCAGCCGGCGCACCCGTTGCTGGCGCAGTTCACGCGCGGATTCCAGCAGCTTGATGAAGATTTCGTTGCTCATCGCAGGCACAACGTACGCCCGCGACGCACGTACGTCAATGACGTACTGTGCGCAGGCTTGCACAATCGTGTTGCCGGGCGCCTCGCCCGGGACTGATCAAGCCAGATTCATCCGCAGTTGCATCGGCACGAACACGACTCCGTTCAGGGTGGTTCGCTCGCCGACCTGCACGAATCCGAAATGCTCGTACACGGGAACACCGTACAGGCTCGCATTGACCGTGAACTCCCCGGGATTGCCGGCGGCCAGCGCATTGGTCTGGGCCGTCGACCAGAGTCGTCGACCCAGGCCCTGGCGCTGATGCGGCGGGGCGACGACGAGGTGATACAGGTGCTTGCGGTCGCGCAAGGCAGCTACGCCCGCAAGTTGACCCCCGGACTCCGCCACCCAGTAATCGTACCGTGGCGACCCGATGTAACCCGCGATCGCTTCCGCGCTGATCGCCGCGTAGAACTTCTCGGCCCCAGCCCCGTCAGGCTGCGCCGTAAAATAGGGGCCAAGTGCCTGGAACAGCGCGCTTATGTGGGTTGCGTCGTCCAGGGTTGCCCGGCGAATCGAACTCCCTGCGGACATTGCGCGAGCGTCTCTCATGCGTTGGTCGTGTGCAAGTGAGGGAGCTTGCCGCGACGGTGGCTATGCCGCTGCCTATATAAGACACTACGCCGCGATTGAAGGAGTCCCGATGTCCCGGTTGGCGCGCATTGCCGTGGCAATGCTGTTCGTTTTTGCACGCGACGCGGGAAGCGCCTGCGCGACGGCCACGGTCGCCAGCATGCGCCGCTGCAGCGTCGTGCCGCTGGCCGCGAGGGCCTGATCGCCATGCTGTCACCTGCAGAATGTGAAGCGCTCGGCCTGTCGGCGCGCGTGGCGCTGTGGGCAACCCTGCTGTGCCTGCCATTAGGCATCCTGGTTGGCTGGCTGCTTGCGCGGCGTGAGTTCCCCGGCAAATTCCTGGTCGAGGCGCTGGTGCAGTTGCCGATGGTGCTGCCGCCTGTCGTGCCGGGCTTTGCGCTGCTGCTGCTGCTCGGCACGCAAGGACCGATCGGTCGCTGGTTGTACACGACGTTCGGCATCACGTTGGCCTTCACCTGGAAAGGCGCGGTCATCGCGTCGGCTGTCATGGCCTTTCCGTTGCTGGTGCAGCCCGTGCGCGTCGCATTCCGGTTGATCGACTCGCGTCTCGAACAGGCGGCGACGACGCTCGGTGCGACACCATGGAATGCCTTCCTCACCGTCGCGCTGCCTCTCGCGCTGCCGGGCGTGCTGGCGGGTGCCGTGTTGTGCTTCTCGCGCAGTCTCGGCGAGTTCGGCGCGACGATGGCTTTCGTCGGCAACATCCCGGGTGAGACGCGGACGCTGCCACTCGCCATCTACAGTTTCATGAACGTGCCGGACGGCGAGGGCGCCGCCCTGCGACTGGCAGGTCTCTCCATTGCGCTTGCCTTGTTCGCGCTGGCCACGAGTCATTGGCTGACGCGCCGAGCCGAGCGTCAACTCGGTTACCTCGACCATCGCGTGCCGCGTGCTTGAGTTCGACCTGCAGTTCGGGCGCGGCGACTTCCTGTTGCAGGCGGCCGCCCGGATTGAGGCCGGGGCAACGGGCATCTGCGGACCGTCGGGTTGCGGCAAGAGCACGTTGCTGGCGCTGCTGGCCGGGCTGCTGCCGCCGCGCGCGGGAACACTGTCGTTCCGCGACCAGGCGCTCGTCGACGTCGCCGCGAAGACGTACGTGCCGGCCTGGCAACGGCATTTCGCGCTCGTGTTCCAGGATGGGCAACTGTTTCCCCACCTCACGGTGCGGGACAACCTGTTGTACGGGTACCGTCGCCGCGCGGCGGGTGAGCGGCGATTCGAATTGCCACAAGTGCTCGACCTGCTGGAGATCGGTCCACTCGTGGCGCGGCGTCCGGCACTGCTGTCGGGCGGCGAGCGACAGCGCGTTGCACTCGGGCGGGCACTGCTCTATTCGCCGCGGCTGCTGTTGCTGGACGAGCCGCTGGCTTCGCTCGACGAGCGGCTGAAGCAGCAGATCCTGCCGTTCCTGCGGCGCGTCAAGGAAGAGACGCGCCTGCCGATGCTATACGTGTCTCATGCCCGCGCCGAGGTCGAGTACCTCGCCGATCGCACGCTGTGGATGGAGTCTGGCCGCTTGCTGAGCTGAGCGCCGTCGGGTTCCGCAGGTCGCATGCCTGCGGAACCGCTGCAGTCCGAGTTACTCGGCAAGCATGTCGCCCGAGCCGCCGAACTCCTTCGGAAAGTCCTTGAACTTCGGCAGGCCGTCTTTCACGGTCATGACCTTCTCGCCGTAGTGCACGTGCAGCGTGGGCTTGTAGCTGAGACCCGCCACCGAACCGGAAGGAATGTCGATCATGCCCATGCCCGGGTGGTCGACGAGGACCGCGGCGCCGCAGCTCTTGCAGAACTGACGGTGGCTGTTCTCCGTTTTCTTGTAGACGCTGAGGTTATCGGCGCCCTTGGTGATCCTCACGCTCGCCGCCGGCCAGAGCGCAGCGGCGTGGAGCGGAGCGCTCAACCAGCCGCGGCACGAACTGCAGTGACAGATGGCCTGCACGGCCGGATCGCCGGTAACCTCGAGTTGGACCGCGCCACACATGCAACCCGCCTTGTAAGTCGACATCGGTTTTCCCTGCCCAGTGAATGCGACCAAGGGTCGCGACCGCGAAAGAATAGTCCGACTTGAAGGCTCAGGGAACCTCGACCAGCAGGCTGCAGCAGGTCACGCCCGATTCGGCCTTGGCCAGTTCCACCTGCGGCACGGTCACGACGGAGAGTCCAGCGGCCTTGAGTCGTGCCCGCGTGCGGGCATGCTGCAATGGATGGATCACCGCACCACCCAACGCCAGGGCATTGGCGGCGTGCGGCTCGGCGGGATCGGTCGTCACCGCCCGATATCCGGTGAAGGCGTCCGCTTCGACCCAGGCTGGATTCAGCAGCATCAGGTCGTCCGCGACGCGTGTCACTGCTGACTTCAGGTGCAGGCAGCCCGCGAAAGCCAACGGGATCACTTCGTAGCCATATGGCGCGAGCTGAACAGCAAGTTGCTGGATCGCATCGCGAGACGTGCGCATCGACAGGCCGATGTAGATCCTGCGCCCGGCGACCAGGACGTCACCGCCGTCCAGGGTTGCGGGCGCTTGAACGTGAACGAGGGGTCGATGTGCAGCGAGCACAGCCTCGACGGACGCCGTCTCCGGCTGCCTGGACGGCGCGCCCGGTCGAGTGATGACAGCCACGTCATCGAGCACGACGGCCGCATCTTCGACGAAGACGCCGTCGGGCAGCTGCGGTGTCGGCGGCAACCGCCGCACTGTTGCGCCGAGGCGTTCGAGCGCCGACTCGTACACCTCGTGCTCGACCCGTGCGCCGGCGACGTCCAGCGGCTCACGCTCGAGGTGCGTCAGCTCGCAATCGGCAAGCGCCGGGCTCACCTCGCGGGTGTAGGCAATCAGCATCGGTCCGGTCCAGCCAGGAAAATCGGTCGTAGCCCACAGTAGCAAGAATCGTCGAGCCGCAAACTATCTGGTGTAGCCGGCAGGCGCTCAACCCCCCGGGCCGCGCCAGAGTTCGAACCTCTCCGTAACCCCGTCGCGCGTTCGCACAATGTGCGCGCCCGGTGTGTCCCGCAGGAACTGCAGCTGGTCCCGGGTGATCGGTGCCGTAAGTGGCATGGCGCTGCGCGAGGGAATTGGAATCGGCAGTTCGTTGACGCCGATCGAGCGGAATCCGTCCGGCACCGACTGCAGCGGCAGCGTTCGGTCGTCGGCAACGACTTCGTAGCGGCTGTCGCTTTCCTTGCTGGCGCGCTTGTCCAGTGTCGACCAGGCGTAACCCACGAGGTGCGTGGCGTGCCGGCCGGAAGTGTTGACGTCCACGGCGGTCAGCGTGACGTAGTCGCGAGCGTTCACGCCCAGTTCCGGGCGGTTGCAGGCAAAGACCATGGACTCGCCGGCAACCGTGATCGTCGCAGCAGTGCGTTCGTCGAGGTATTCGCGTGGACCGGCCGATTGCTCGCTTGCGCAGCCTGCCGTGAGGACTGCAGCGAGTAAAGCCCCGGTTGCCAGAACGATCGAGAAAGTCCAGCAGGCCGGTGTCGCATCGTCGTCGGCATGGCCGCTAGAAGTCATAGCGATAGCCAAGGCTGAAATAGTATCGGGACGCGTCCTCGGAACTCGTGCCGAGGTCGCGCGATCCGATCTCGGCACCGCCTTCCACTTCGAACGTGAGGTGCTTGCCGCGCATCTCCGCGCGCAGCGCCGGCGAATACACCAGCGACGTCGATCGGTCGCTCTCGAGTTTGCGTTGATCCAGGCGCAGCCTGGGGCCGACACGCCAGCGCTCGCCGATCGGCAGCTGGGTGCCGACGCCGAGCGAAAGCATCTGCGCGCTCTCGCCCGTCTGGTACTGCAGGCCCAGGGAGGTGACGTCGCCGCGGCCGAACAAGCCGTAACCCATGGCCTGCGTCGAGACCGCCGTGTCCGTTCCCGACGATGGCGTGGCGGCCACGCCGCCCGATTCACGCGTCGAGCCGAGCGTCATGGTCGACGCATCGAGCGACCACTGCCATCGTTCGCCGAAGGGTCGCGAGACGCCCGCCGAATACATCGTCGATTCGGACGTGCGATCGAGCGCAAGTTGCTCGATCTCCTGGGGTGTGTACAGGCCGAACAGTTCGTCGAACCGGCGCACTGGCTGGCCAATCATGGCGTTGCGCGTCGACAGGCCCGGGCTCTTGCGGTGATCGAGGTTCAGGTTCAGCGTCCAGCGCGCAGGCAGCGCAAATGTGCCCAGCAGCAGCACGGTATTGAGCGTGCTGTAGTGGACGTCGAAATCCGTGAGCCCCACCATCGTGATGCCGGGCCGGAAATACCGAACCTCGGTGCCGACGGCCTGCCGGTCCGTCACGCCGGAATACTGCTGGTCGACGGCATAAAAAGAGAGATCCCACGCGTTCGCGAGCGTGCCGACGTCGGCGGAGACGCCGACGAACTTGCGCCCGGTGTCAGGCCCTTCGCGTGTCGAATCCACCGGGAAGCCGAAGAAGCCATTGATGCGCAACCGCGGCCACAGCTGGTACCCCGCCTGCAGGCCGTCAAACGTGCCCATGAGTCCAGCCGAGCCGCCAGCCTGGCGGCCGAGGCGGGCAGACCAGCCGGCAATGCGGTCGGCGAACTCGGCAAACATCATCGTTACGCGGGACTCGCTTCCCGGTCCGTCGGCGAGCATGTCGTAGCTGTAGCCCGCGCTCGCACGGGTCGTGAAATCGAAGCGTTCGCCGTGGCGGCGCGCAACGAGACTTACGTCGCTGAGCAAGGCGTTCTGCGTCGTCAGGTCGCTGACGGCGAGACCGCTCTCGATGCGACTCTGGTCCTGGCGATAGATCTGCGAGAAGCCGCCGTAGACGCGCCACGGGGACTCGGCCTCGTCGCCGCCCGGCGATCCATTGCGCCCAGGGCGACTGGCCCAGGCCAGGGCCTGCAGACGCTTGCGAACGCGCGTGGGGCCGTCGCCGGTCGGATAGCGCTGCAGGTAATCCTCGTATTCGGCCTTCGCGTGAGCAACCTGTCCGCTGCGCTCGCGCGCGAGCGCGAGCATTTCCTGTGCATCTGCCCGTTGCGGGAACTCGGGTTGCTGCGTGAGTTGTGTGAGTAGTGGGATTGCCGTGACGTAGTCCTTGCGGCGGAACGCGTCCTTGGCCTGGGCCAGGGTCCGCTTGATCTCATCCGGCGTCATCGATGCGTTGATATGGGGGGCCGTCGACCGCACCGTCGCCACGCCCGACGGAGTGCCGATCTCGTTCAACGTATCGTCATCCGAGATCGCCACCCAGGCTTTCGGATATTCGCCGCGCGAGTTGGCGAGAGCCTGCTTGGCTGCCGCTTCGTTGACGAATGGCCCGGCCCGCAGGCGGTACCAGCGCTGCTCGTCGACAACGGTCTCGGAAACGTAGGTGCGCGCGCCCACCGTCCTGGCGGCAGCGGCGAGTGCATCGGGTGTAAAGGGCTGGGTCGACGAGGCCAGGTTCACGGCGTACGTCGCGGTACCCTGAGGCATTTCCGTCACCGTGACCTGCGGTGTCTCGGCGCGCAGAAGCCTGACGCGCAACAAACGCCCGTCGATCGAAGGCGTCAGCACGAACGTCTCGGGCTTCGACCAGCTGATCCGCACCTGGACCTCCGAGCCGAACGGCCGTACCACGTCGACCGAGCGCACGAAACCAGCCGCGCCGGCCAGCAGAGGCTGCGGTTCCGACGCGGATGTCCGGCCACAGTCCGGGCCCGCCGAGAAGCGGATCTGCAGCGCTTCGCCATCGGTGGCGGGCGTGTGCGACATGTAGCGCATCGAACAGCTGAAGAGCAGCGTGACGGAGACGTAGCCACGCTGCTCGCTCGCCACGACGTCCTCGACGATCCGACCCTGTGCCCAGAGTGGAGTGGCCGCCAGGTTGCACAGGACGACGCTCGCGGTGAGCAGTATTCGCAGTCCGGATTGCATCAGTCGAACTTCGAGTCCGTGATGCGATGTTCCGGACCCGCGCGGTTCTTCGAGATCCTCGTGAGCGTGGAGTCCGTATACGTGTGGCACGCACCCGAGCAGTTACGCAATTCACTGACGGTGTACTTCACGTTGCCGTACTTGGTGTGAGGATCGGCCTTGAACTTGTTGGAATGGCAACCTGCGCAGTCGGGCTTGTAGGCCGGCGTCCGCCAGGTGGCGGCATCCGTGCTGGTCGTGTGGCAGCTCCTGCAGGTGAGCGCTGCCCGGTGATCGCCCGGGTAACCGCCACCCGCGCGGTGCCTGAACGTGTTCGGCGTCCAGGCGGTCGTGGTGTGGCACTGGTTGCAGTCGAAGTTGTTGACCGGGAAAGTCATGTGACCGGTGGACGGGCCGGTTGCGCTGGTGCCATTGTGGCAACCCTTGCAGTTCGTGATGTTGGTGTGATCCACCTTCGCTGGTGTCCAGGCCAGGGTGGAATGACAGCTGCTGCACTCGGCTGTCGTCGGCAGGTGCATCGTGGGCTTGCCGGCCGCCTTCACACCGTCGTGACAGCTGGAGCACGAGCCGGTCACGTGTGCGTGATCGACCCGGTTCGTCGGTTTCCATGCCGTCGACGTGTGGCAGCTGTCGCACGCATTGTCGCTGGCGATGTGGCCCGCGTTCTTGCCCAGGGCCAGCGTGCCGTTGTGGCACGAGAAGCACGTGCCGATCACCTGCGTGTGATCCACCTTTGCTGCCGGCTTCCAGCCCGTGGGGGTATGGCAGGCCTCGCAGGCATTGCCCGTCGACAGGTGATTGGTGTCCTTGCCCGTCGCGTTGGATCCGTTGTGGCAGCTGTAGCAGTTGCCGGTGACGCCGTCGTGGCTGAACCCGGTGGCCGGCCTCCAGGCCACCGTGCTGTGGCACATGCTGCACTCGGACGTCGTGGCAACGTGCGTCGCTGGTTTACCGACGGCCTTGACGTTGTTGTGGCAGCTCGAGCACGAGCCCTGCACCTGCGCGTGATCGACGCGGGACGCGGGTTGCCAGCCCGTTACGGCGTGGCAGGCCTCGCAGGTCGATGACGTGAACAGGTGCGCAGCGTTCTTGCCCGCCGCCTTGACCCCGTCATGGCAGCTGGCACAACCATTGGCGATGCCAGTGTGCGTGAACGTTGCCGGCTTCCAGGTGAGCGTGGTGTGACAGGTGCCGCACTCGCCACTGGTCGGTATGTGGTTCCCGCCCTTGCCGGTCGCCTTGGTGCCGTCGTGGCAACTGGCGCAGGTGCCCGACAGCTGGGTGTGATCGATGCGAGTTGCCGGCTTCCACATCGCCACGGCATGGCAGGATTCGCACGTGCTGCTGCTGACGATGTGCGCCATCGGCTTGCCCTGGGCCCTGACACCGTCGTGACAGCTTGCACAGTTGTTCGTGATGCCGGTGTGATCGAAGCGCGCCGGCTTCCAGGCGAGCGGCGAATGGCAGTTGTCGCAGGAGTTGTCGCTCGGAATGTGAGCGGGCGACTTGCCGGTGGCCTTGGTGCCATCGTGGCAGGAGTAGCACGTACCGGTGACCTGCGCGTGATCCACGCCGGTCACTGGCCTCCATGCGAGCGTGGCGTGGCAGGCTGCGCAGGCCGTGCTGGAGGCGATGTGACCCGCGTTCTTGCCGGTAGCCGTCGTGCCGTTGTGGCACGAGGCACAGCCGCCGGTCACCTGGGAGTGGTCGACCTGCGTGACCGGCCGCCACGAGAACGTCGCGTGGCAGGCGCCGCAGGACGTGCTCGAGAGGATGTGCGTCGTGCTCTTGCCAGTGGCCCGTGTGCCGTCATGACACGCTGCGCAGGGTTCGGTCAGCCCGGTGTGCGAAAAGTTGGCTGGCTGCCACTGGACGGTCGAGTGGCAACTCTCGCAGGCATTGTCGGACACGATGTGCGTGGCGTTCTTGCCGGTTGCAACGGTGCCGTCGTGACAGGAGACGCAGTTGCCGAGCACCTGGGCATGATCGACACGCGACGCGGGTTGCCAGGCCGCGATGACATGGCACGACTCGCACGTCGTCGAAGTCCTGATGTGGCTCGGGTTCTTGCCAGCGGCGCGGGCGCCGTCGTGACATGAAGCGCAGTTGGAGGCGATCCCCGTGTGATCGAACTTGGCTGGAGTCCAGGCGCTGGTCGCATGGCAGCTGTCACATTCCGCCGAAGTCGGAATGTGATTGGCGGATTGTCCCTTGGCCGCGAGTCCGTTGTGGCAGGTCGAGCAGCTTCCCAGCAGGTTGGCGTGGTCAACCTGCGTGGTTGGCTGCCATGCCGTCGTCGAATGACAGGCCGAGCACGTGGTCGTGACCCTGATGTGACGCGGACCGGTGCCGGTGGCACGCGCTCCATCGTGGCAGCTGTAGCAGCCGTCGACGATCCCGTCGTGGCTGAAACTGGCCGGCTTCCACGCCACTGTAGCGTGGCAGGTGTCGCATGCGGCCGTCGTCGCTACATGCAATGCATGCTTGCCCGTCGCAGACTGGCCGTCATGGCACGACGTGCAGGTACCGCTGACCTGCGTGTGGTCCATGCGGGTGATCGGCGCCCAGTCCACGGTTGAATGACAGGATTCGCAGGTATTGGTCGTCTGGAAGTGCGTCACGGACTTGCCCGTGGCCTGCACTCCGTCGTGGCAGGAGGTGCAACTGCCGGTGATGCCGGAGTGGTTGTACTTCGCGGGACTCCAGGCGGTACTGCTGTGGCAGCTCGAACAGTCCCGGCTGGTCACGACGTGACTCGCTGACTTGCCCTGCGCCTGCGCCCCGTTATGGCAGGTCGCGCAATCGCCGCGCGCTTCCAGGTGATCGAAGCGACTGGCGGGCATCCAGGCCGCGGTGGTGTGGCACGCGCCGCACACGTCCGTCGACGCGACGTGAGTCGACGGCTTGGGAGTTGCGCCGATCCGCGATCCCTGCGCATGACACGCGGCGCAGGCCCGCGGCGTGCCGGCGAACACGGCGTCCGCGTGGCAGCTTTCGCAGGCCTGCATGCGGTGCGCGCCAGTGAGCTCGAAGCCCGTTGTCAGGTGGTCAAAATTGCGCCCGGTCACCTGGGCAGACGCGGTGCCCACGGCGAGGAGCAGAGCCAAGGGCAGCAGTGCACGGCGGATCCATTGCAGGGTCATAGTTGCCTCTCCCTCACTGCAGCCGCGCAGCCTTGAATGTCGTGGTCACGTGGCAGCGCTGGCACTGGCGGCCGTACTGGCCGAGGTGCACGTCGTCTTCGGCATGGCAGGCCGCGCAGTCCTGCGCTGGCTTGACCAGGTGCGCGGGTTGCTTGTGACAGCCCTCGCAGCTCACCTTGGAATGTGCGCCGGTCAGCGCAAACTTCGTGGATTTGCCATGATCGAATTGCCAGAGGTTCCAGCCATTCACCGAATGACAGGCCTCGCAGTCTCGACCGAGCGAACCCTTGTGGCGATCGTCCGTCTCGTGACAGTCGACACACGCCTGTCGCGCTTCCTTGAACGACGCGGAGCGATGACACGCGAAGCACGGAACGGCGACGTGCAGACCCACGAGCGGGAACGTCGAGAAGTCGTGATCGAACTGCAGGTGACCGCGCCACGTCTCCACGCCGTGGCACTGCGCGCAGTCGGCGCCGAGCTTGCCCGCATGCACGTCGTCTCCCCGGTGGCATCCGGCGCATTCCGTGCCGAGCTTCTGGCTGGCGACGACGGCCGTGTGGCAAACATGACAGTCCAGTTTCTGGTGTGCTCCGCGCAGCTCGAACTTGCCATCGCGCGCGTGATCGAAGCTCGGTGGGGTCCACGCGTTTGTGGCATGGCACTTCTCACAGCCTGAACCGAAGCGGGTGGCGTGCGGCTCGTCGCTGCGGTGGCAACCCGCGCAATCCCTCGGCAACGGGTCCTTGTAGTTCGATGTCTTGTGACACGTCTTGCAGTCGAGCGAGGAGTGGGCGCCGGTGAGGCCGAACCCCGTGGCCTTCAGGTGGTCGTATTTCGTGCCCGACCAACCGGTCGTCTGGTGACACTCGCCGCATGCGGTACCGCGCGCGCCACCGTGGACGTCGTCCGGTACGTGGCAGGCCGCGCACTGCGTTGGCGTGTCCTTGTACCGGTTTCCCAGGTGGCAGGCTGCGCAGGTCGCCTGCTCATGCTTGCCGGTCAACGCGAACCTGGTCTTCGCGTGATCGAACCGCACGCGTGTCCAGCTGCTGGCCTCGTGGCAGCCGGCGCAATCGCGGCCGAGCTTGCCCTCGTGCGGCTCCTCCTTCTTGTGGCAATCGATGCACGCTGAAGCCGCCTCACGGTGCTTGCGCCCCGCCAGGTGGCAGGCCGCGCACGCTACGGTCGCATGCGCTCCCTGCAGCGGAAAGTCGGTCTGCGCATGCGGGAAAGAAGCCGTCTCGAGCTTGACGACGTCGGCCTGACGACCCTTGTGCTCGGTGTGGCACGCGCTGCACTGGGCGTTCTCCGCCGCTGGCAAACGGCCATGAAATCCCTTGTGCTGTGCAATGTCGGCAGCAATCGGCTCATGGCAGGTGCGGCAAAGGGCTGCCTGTCGCGGACGGTCTGCGCGATCGTGGCAACGTGAGCATTCCTGCTCGTACTTTGCATGACCAGCGATGACCGGTCCGGGCATCAGCAACGTCTCGATGTTCGCAGCGCGGGCGTTCCAGGGCGACATGGCTAGTGCCAGGATCGGGACCAGGAGTCGGCAGGCGCTGTGCCAGCGGGGCATGCGGGCGACTCCGGCCGCTTAGTAGAGGTGTACCGCGACCACATGGACGGTCCCGGCGATGATCAGCATGATGAAGAGCGGCATGTGCAGGGCGTGCCACAGCGAAAAAAGCGTCTGGAACGCCCGGAACTCGAGCACGCGCCGCGCCGCGCCGATGCGATCATCGATGTAGCGAAACGCCGTCTGTTGCAGCGACTCGCGGCTCACGTCATGACGGCGGTCCGCCCCCTTCGCGACGGCGTCACGCACTGCACGTCGCAGCCGACGTCGTGCCCCGATGGCCCACAGTGCGCCCTGCAGCGGTCGCAGCAGCAGCGGGGTCGCCGCAAAGCGCCGCTCGACGATGGCCTGTTCTTCGTCGATTCGCCGTGCGAGCGCGGGCAGGAAGGACACGGATGACGTCTGCTGCAGCCGGCTCGAGAATTCCTTCAACTCGTCTAAGGTGGCCTCGCGTCCATTCAGTTCGAGATGGATGTGGCGGTAGAAGTAGCGGCCGAAGAGGCCGCTGCCTGAGACGATCAGCATGCAGACCAGCGCAACGTTGCTGTTGGTCGCGCCGAGACTGAAATTCGAATGGAACAGGATGAGCGCGGGTCCAAGGATGCCGAGCGTCATGTGCAGCCTGAACCAGGAGCGCGTGGACCCGACGTAGCGTGCACGCGGCATGCGCTTGCGGACCGGGTACAGGAGCAGCAGCAACATCATGCTGCCCCCCGCGATGCCGAGCGCATAGCCGAGACCCGACTGCGGCGAGAGATAAGTGGATGTCGGCAGGTTGACGCCGAAGGCGATCGCCGCGAGAACGGCGACGAAGTAGATGCCCGCCGGTGTGAGGAACCGGGTGCGGTTCGTTGCCTTGGCCCCGGCATTCGCAGCCGGAGGATCGACGCGCGGGCCGGATCTGCCTGTGGCTGTGGCCGTCGCGATGCGCGGCGCATCTTCGGCGACGACGTCGTCAAGTCGCTCGCGGAGAAGGCGCTGTGCAGTCATCATCAGCCCTGGCTGGCGGCAAGCCGCGTCGCTTCGGCGATGTTCGCTGCGATGATGCGGGCGTCGGACGAGTCGGCCGGCACGACGGCAAGCAGGTCGCGCCACGTGCTGACGGCGTCGCTGTAGCGATGCTCCTCGTGCTCGAGACTGGCCTTGAGCCACAGGGCCTTCGGATGCCGCGGTTCGAGCGCGAGCGCCTTTGCCAGCGCATCTGCGGGCGCTCCCTTCAGGCTCGATCCGGCTGATGCCAGTGCATCGGCGTAATCAGCCCACGAGTCCGCGTTCATGCTGCCTGCAGCGTCGGCGCGACGATAGACTTCGACGGCCTCCTTGAACTTCCGCTGTCGCCGCAGCTCGTCCGCTTGTTCGACCAGGCCCGGCGACCCGGCGCGCGACGAAGCTCCACGCATTCCTGACATCGTTTGTGCTGCGGGTGCGACGCTCATCTGCAATGTCGTCATGACTGCGTCGCCGAGGCCGCGTTCTGCAACTGAGGGATGTCCGGCGGGCAGCGCCGTCGATTCGGCAGCGGTCCCGGGCGCGCCGATCGTGCCGGCGGTTTCAAACATGGCAGGTCCCTTGCCGAAGAATAGTCCCAGGCCAAAGCCTGCCAGAGCGATCAGCGCGGTACCCTTCTTGCTCATCTTTGTCTCCAACCGGTCGCATTCGACCGACTCGTTATCAGTGCATCCAACGGATTTCGGTCGACCGGATGGATTGACCTTAACTAGGCACGCGGCCGAGCGACACCAACTCAAGTGATTAGTTGGTGTTTTCGTGACGCAATCGACACCACGATGAGCAACGGGATGCGAGTCTCGCCCGAGGCGTTATTTTTCGCGCAATTCGATTCATTGAACGTGCCAATCACCCGACGATGTCAATGCTCGCCGTCTATCTGCTGCCGCTGGTATCGATCTGGGCCTGGTATCTCCTGCGGCGCCGGCGGCACGAGAATGCAAGCCGCGCGACTCGCGAACAGTCCCACGCCGCCGGCCTGATCGATCCTGCGTCACTGCATCCCGTCATCGATGCTGTCCGCTGCATCGGATGTGGATCATGCGTAAAAGCCTGCCCGGAACAGCCGGAGCACCACGTACTCGGTCTGATCGACGGCAAGGCGCATCTGGTCGGGCCAACGGATTGCATCGGGCACGGCGCCTGCCGTGCGGCATGTCCAGCGGACGCAATCACTCTCGTCTTCGGCACCGAACGTCGCGGCGTTGAGATCCCTTTGCTCAGCCCGGACTTCGAGTCGACGGTGCCGGGACTCTTCATTGCAGGCGAGCTCGGAGGAATGGGACTCATTCGCAACGCGCTCGCGCAGGGCCGACAGGCGGTGGACGCAATCCATCGCAGGCGTCGCCCCGCCAGCCCCGGGCAACTCGACCTCGTGATCGTCGGTGCAGGTCCGGCCGGTTTTGCGGCCAGCCTTGCCGCGAAGTCGCACGCGATGCAATTCCTGACGATCGAGCAGGAAAGTCTAGGCGGCTGCGTTTTCCAGTATCCGCGAGCCAAGCTCGTGATGACGCAGCCGGCAGAGATCCCATTGGTGGGCAAAGTCAGCTTCCGCCAGACTTCCAAGGAAGAATTGCTTGCGTTCTGGCAGGGTGTCGAAAGCAAAACCGGGGTGGCCGGCAACATGCGATACCGGGAACGCGTCGAGAGCGTCGATCGCGACAGTGCGCATGGTTTCATCGTCCGCACCTCGCTGGCGGAGTACCGGACCACCAACGTGCTGCTGGCGATCGGCCGGCGCGGCACTCCGCGCAAGCTCGACGTGCCAGGTGAGGACCTGCCCAAGGTCGTGTACCGATTGATCGACGCGGAGCAATACCGCGGGCAGAGCGTCCTGGTCGTGGGTGGCGGTGACAGCGCCCTGGAGGCCGCTGCCAGCATTGCGGAAGCCGGCGGCCGAGTCACGCTCTCCTATCGCGGTGACGCCTTCACGCGTGCCAAGCCGCGCAACCGCGAACGGATCGCCGCGGCGGAGCGTGCGGGACGGTTGGAGGTTCTGCTGAACTCACAGGTTGAACGCATCGAGAAAGAACGGGTCCTGCTGCGTGGGAGTGACGGCCACCGGATACTTCCGAACGATGCGGTGATCGTCAGTGCCGGCGGTATTCTGCCGTCGGATTTCCTGCGGCGAGTCGGGATTCATGTGGAGACGAAATATGGGACGGCGTAGCTCAGCGGTGGCTAGGGCCGCCGCGCTGCTGGCCGTGTTCATTGGCGCACACGTCGCCGGGAATGCCGTCGCCGCAGTTCCGGCAACGTTTGCCGCCCCGGACGTGCTCGAGCCTGCCAAGAGCGCGCTGCGTCTCAAGCAGTTCGCGGATGCGGCTGGACGTCTCGGCGCCGATCCGCTCGCAGCTGATCCACGCGCGCAGTACCTGCTGGGCACCCTGTACCTGGCTGGCCTCGGTGTCAGCGAAGACACCCAGCGTGCACGGACGCTCTTCACGGCCGCTGCCGCCAAGGGCGAGCCACGTGCGGCGTATGCACTGGCAGCGCTTGCAGCGCACGACTCGCCCGCAAAGGAATCAGAGGCCCAGACCTGGCTCGCAAAGGCCGCAGCGGCGGGGCACGCCGATGCCGCGCGCCTGCTGCAGGCAGGCGAGTTGCCTCTGCAAGCGGATCCGCTTGTCCTTGCAACCGAACCTGCCGTGACCTTGTCGATGACGATTGCAGCCGCGCGCGGCGCTGACGTCGACACGATGGCCAGGCTCTGGCCGCTCCTGCCCAAGGACGCCAGCGACGCGTTCCAACGCACACCGCTGCATCACGCAGCAGAATCGGGCGCAGCGGAATCGGTGCGCTGGTTGGTCACGCACGGCGCCCGCGTCGATGCGATCGACGCGCAGGGAATAACTCCCTTGATGTTGGCTGCGACAGCTGAACGCGGGGATGCCCTGGACGTGCTGTTGCAGGCGAAGCCTCACGTCGCCGCGGTGGACGCGCTCGGGAACTCGGCTCTTTTCTATGCGGCCCGCAGGGGTCGCATCGCGCAGGTCGAGCGCCTGGTGGCAGCGGGCGTTGATCCAAAGGTGCGCAATGCGGGTGGCTGGAGCGCCGTGGACTACTCGGTGCAATCAAGACAGGATGCGGTCACCGGTTACCTCGTCCAGCAAGGCGCACACCCGGCGCGCAGTCGTTCGGCGGGCGCCAGTCCCGGCTCGATGCCGGCTGGTCCAGTTCTTCGCTCTGCGACAGGCGATGCCTACGCTGGATGGCCGGACGTGGCGCTCGCTGCAAGCCGCAGCGATCCGGCCATGCTGAAATCGGTCCTGGCGCGGGGCGGCAACCCCGACGCAACGACTGCCGCCGGCCAGCCAGCGCTGCATGTCGCCATCGCCGCGTCGTCGCCCGCCAGCGTCGGCGTTCTCCTCGCCGCAGGCGCGTCGCCGACGCGCCCGGATCGCGCGGGCCATACGCCGCTTGGCGTGGCCGTCAGCCAGGGCAGCAAGGACATCGTGCGGATGCTGCTCGAGCGCGACGCCAACCCGAACGAGCATGTCGCCAGCGAAAGCGCGCCTTTCACTATTGCGGTGCGCCGGGGTGATGCGGACATCGTGCAGATGTTGCTGGCGGGCGGAGCCAAAGCCGATACCGGCAAGGGCGATGAGGCGCCGTTGGTCCTCGCGACGCTGCGAGGCGATGCGGCCACTGTGTCACTGTTGCTGCGAGCGGGTGCTGTGCCTGAAACGACAGATGCCACCGGACACACCGCGCTGTGGCACGCGGCGTGTCGCGACGACACCGCGGTCCTCGCGCTGCTGCTGGCTGCTGGAGCCAACGTGAATGCAGCTTCGTCCGACGGCATTACACCTGTCGCCTGCGCGGCGGCGCGCGGCAACGATGCCGCATTTGAAAAACTGTTGCGTGCGGACGCCGACGTGCGAGCGCGCAGTCGCTCTGGCGACACGCTCCTGATGCTCGCGGCTCGTGGCAACCATGCCGTGATCGTGCGCAAGCTGGTCAACCTGAGAGTCGGCCTGGATGCGCAGAACACCTTCGGTGACACCGCGCTGATTCTCGCTGGCCAGGCTGGCGCGAGCGATGTCGTCGATCTGTTGCTGCAGGCGGGTGCGAAAAAGACGCTGCGCAACCGTGATGGGGTTGCCGCGGCCGATGCGGCAGCCGCACGCGGTTTCGACGCCGTTGCGGCACGCATTCGTTCGAGCTAGTTCAAGTGCCCGCGAACCTCGGTTGGGATCGACACTTCGACCCGCAGCCCACGGCCCGCATCGCCATTGCGGAAGTTCACGGAACCGCCGTGCAACTCCGCGATCCGCTGCACGATCGATAGCCCCAATCCGCTGCCCGTGGCCGTCGTATCGGCCGCCCGGTAGAAACGACGGCCAAGTCGCTCGAGTGTTTCCGGCGTCACCCCTGGACCGCCGTCCTCGACGGTAAGCCGGATCGTGCGGTCCTGCCGCACCAGCTCGATCCGTACCTCGCCGTTAGATCCCCCGTGTCGGAGTGCGTTGTCGACCAGGTTGCGCACCAACGCCTCGAGCAACGCTGCATCACCAGGAACGCGCCCCGGATCGGACGCCTCCAACGCTACCGACGTTCCATCCTGCATCGCTGCCGGCGCGCTCTCGGCCAGCACGCGTTCTGCAATCGTACGCAGCTCGCACGGTGTTGCAGCTGCAATGTGACCGGCTTCGTCCGCACGGGCAAGTTGCATCAGTTGCGTCACGAGGCGTGTCATCCGGTCACAGGCCTCGATGCAGTGGCGCAGTGCCCGGTCCCGGACGTCAGTATCCCTGGTGGCCAGCGCCACCTCCGCCTGCGCGCGCAACGCAGCGACCGGTGTGCGCAGTTCGTGGGCAGCATGCGAAGTGAACCGGCGTTCCGAATCGAGCGAATCGCGCACGCGCAACAGCAACTCTTCGAGTCGTTCGGTGAGACTCGCCAGCTCGATGGGCATCACCCCCGCGGCCAGCGGCCGGACATCGTCGGGGCTGCGGTGAGCGAGCTCGTCCGCGAGCCGCCGTAACGGCCGCAGCGAACGACCAACCACCCACCAGATGGCGAACCCGAGCACGGGCAGTGCGATGAGCTGCGGTACGAGCGCGCCCAGGGCGACGCGTCGCGCGATCCGTTCGCGTGTCGCGTGGTCTTCCGCCACGTGCACGACCACGCCCTGCGCGGCTTCGGCCGCCGAGTACACGCGCCAGCGAATGTCACCGAGCGTCGCTTCGCTGAAACCATTGACCGTCCCGGCCAACGGTGTCGTCGGGGCGTTGGCCGAGCGCAGGATGAGCGTCCCGTCCGCCTCGCGTACCTGGAAGGCAACCGTGGTGCGGAAGTCCGACGGGGTGTCCGAATCCTCATCAAAGTCGAGTTCCTCGAGTTCGTGGCCCGCCTGCGCCACCAGCAGCCGCGCGGCCTGGGCCAGGTGTGCGTCGAGCAGGGCATCGATGCCCCGATGCGCTTCGCGGTAGGTCAGCGCCGCAGACACCAGCCACGTGCCGGCGAGCGTGAGCAGCAGCAGCGTGAGCATGTGCCTGCGGATCGAGGGAGCTCGCACGTTTCAGTCTTCGCGCGGGATCATGTAGCCAACGCCACGCACTGTCCGGATGAGCGTTGGCGCGAGCTTGCGGCGCAAGTGATGGACGTGAACCTCGATTGCATTGCTGTCGAGGCTGCGGTCCCATTCGTACAACTGTGTCTCGAGCTGCGTGCGGGTGACGACCCGGCCCGCGCGCAGCACGAGTTCCTGCAGCAGCGCGAACTCGCGCGGCTGCAGTTCGACGGGATTGCCATCGAACGTCACGGCACGCGAGGCGAGGTCCAGTGACAGGCTGCCCACGACGATCGATCCACTCCCAATGCCCTGCGCGCGACGAGCAACGGCTCGCAACCGGGCTGCGAGTTCCTGGAGTGCAACGGGTTTCACGACGTAGTCATCGGCGCCGAGATCAAGGCCGCGCACGCGATCATCGACGGCTTCGCGCGCAGTGAGGATGATCACGGGCGTGTGATCGCCACGGTTGCGGACACGCCGCAGCAGTTCGAGCCCGGACATGCGTGGCAATCCCAGGTCGAGCACGATCGCCGTGAACTCGTCGGAGGCGAGCGCGGTTTCTCCGGCCGCGCCGTCCCTGATCCACTCGACCGCGAATCCTTGCTCGCGCAGGCCGACCTGTAGTGCGTCCCCGAGCAATGCATCGTCCTCGACCAGCAGGATGCGCATGCCTCAATCGTCGTCGGTTTCGCTTCCTGTCGCCAGTTCGGCTTGTTCGCCCTGTCCCGGCCCGGCTCCCGGCGCCACGCTTCCGGAGGTCGCGGTCCAGCCCCAGAAGCCTAGAATCGCGGCGACCATCGCCAGTCCGACGCCACGCGCATTGCGCGGCTCGGCACCTTCCGCAGCCCCCCGTTTCAGGCCGGTGATCATCGAGCGTGCGAGGTTTTCGCGCTGCATCACGCTGCTGAACACGATGCCGACAATGTGCAGGCCAACGAGCACGAGCCAGGCGTTGGCGAAGGTCTCGTGCAGGTCCTCCATCGACTCGCCACCCAGCTCGTTGAAGTTGAGGTAGCCGGTCACGCCGGTCGCCGCGCCGAGAATGAGCAGGCCGAAGACGGCCCAGCTGCCAGCGGGGTTGTGGCCAAGATGTCGCGGCGCCCGGCCGCGCAGTTCCTCGCGCAGGTAGCGGATCGCCGCGACCGGGCTGTGAGCGAACGAGCTGAATCGCGCATACCGCGGGCCGATGAAGCCCCACACCAGGCGGAACGCGAGCAGTCCGAGCACGGTGTAACCGAGCGCAACGTGGACATTGCGCAGCCGTTCCGACTCGGAGAGGACATAGGCGCCGGCAAACGAGGCGGCAAGCGCCCAATGAAAGATGCGGGTGGGCAGGTCCCAGACCTTGATGCTGCTGGTCATCGGTGCTACCTCGGAATGCGGACGGAATGTTCGTCGAACTGGTCACGATCGGCACCGGCGTGACACGCGGTGCAGTTGGCAGCGCTGCGCACGGCCGGAGAACGAAACAGTTGCGCTGATACTTCGTCGTGCTCCTTGCGGAACCAGCCTTGCTCCGTGATCCGTGGCGCTGCCTTCGTGGTGGCCAGGCTGGCGACGGCGGGATCCACGCCTAGCTGGCTCGCCACGGCCGCACGGATCGCTGCATCGAGCGATGCATCGACACCGAAGTGACGGTCGAGCGTTGCAAGCACGACGGTCCAATCCGCTGGCCGCAGCAGTCGTGCTGGATAGGCCGTGTGGCATGCGCCGCACTCCTCGGCGTAGGCGGTGGGTTTGGCGGCTTGGGCGGGTGTAACTGCGGCCACGGCGGCATGGGCGAGAAACGCGGTCGCAAGTGACCAGACGATCCAGTCGATGCGACGAATGCCAAGAGGTGTACCCATTGTCAGGTTCCTTCCTGCGCGCCCAGGAGAAACGCGATCAAGTCGGCCTTTTCTGCAGGCGTACACGGGCGACCGAGCGTATCGCTGCAGTTGCGCTTGAACCATTTCTCGACCTTGGCGGCATCGCGAAACCGTTCGGGGTCGGCGACGGGTGAAAGCGGGCTGATGGCCTTGCCAGTGATGGCGTGGCGGCCCGTAGCGGTGGGCACATTCGTGTGGCAGGTTGCGCAACTCCAGTCGCGCGGCTGCTGGTGAAAAAGTCGACGACCCGCCGCGGGGGACGGCCCGGCATAGGATGCCGTCATGGTGCGTGCCAGCTCGGCATACCCCCGCATCAGTGACTCAGGGGTGTCGGCCGGGGCGGGGGCTGCCAACAGCACCGTGGCTGCAATGAGTGCCTTGCTGAACATCGATCCATCTCCTGCATGGGGATCGATGAGAAGGCTAGGCGGCGAAGATTATCGGGGCATTAACGCCCAGGACAACCTGGAGCGGTCGCTCCTGGTGGTGAGGAGACGCGCCGGTCAGCGCGCGTCTCCTTGCTTAAAGTCGACTAAGCCTGCACCTGGATCATGCGCGTGAGGTTCGCGGGCGTCGGCGCGGGCCAGCCCGCTTCCTTCGCGACGCGCATCATGGCCTGGTTGGTGTCGAAATAAACCTGCCAGTAATGATTGGTGTGGCAATACGGACGCACGGCGATCACCGTGCCGAGCAGGTTGATGTCGAGCAGGCTCACTTCGGGCGCGGGTTGCGCGAGGACGTTCGGGATCTGTGCGACGGCTGCCTGGAAGCGCGCGATCGCATCGTTGTGGTCCACCCCGCCGGCCAACTGTGCCGTGCGCTCGACACGGCGATACGGCAGCGACGAGAAGTTCTGGATCGTGTCGCTGAAGATCTTGCCGTTGCCGATCAGCGTGAGGACGTTGTCGGGCGTCACGATGGTGGTGCCAAACAGCCCGAGTTCATGCACCGTGCCCGTGACGCCGGCGATGCTGACGAAGTCACCCACCTTGAACGGACGCAGAATCAGCATGAACGCGCCCGCGGCGAAGTTGCCGAGCATGCCGCTCCACGCCGCACCGATCGCAACGCCAGCGCCGGCCAGCATTGCGGCGATCGAGGTCGTCTGGATACCGAAGTACCCGAGGATGCCGAGGACCAGGGCGATGTTCAGTGCGACGGTGATGATCGAGCCGAGGTAACGCGTCAGCGTCGGGTCGATCTCGTTGCGGTGCATCGTGGCCTGGATCAGGTGGATGACCCGGCTGATCAGCCAGCGACCGACGAACCAGAAGACGATGGCCGCAACCACCTTGACGGCGAGCGCCGCTACCGTGGTGCGGAGAAAGGTTTCGACCGTTGCCATGTCCATTGAATGCTCCCGAGAGACTGTCAGTGGGGTCCCGCCCCAACACGCCAGTTTCGGTAGTAGGCGGCTGTACGTCAATCGCCATGCGACTCAGCTAAGCTCCTGTCCGGCCGGCCTGATGCCGGCGCAGGAGACGCGATTGGCCACGGAATCTGCAGGGATTGGTCTGGGTCATGCGGTGGTCCTGCTGGCGGCCGCCGTTATCGCGGTGCCGCTGTTTCGCAAGCTCGGCCTGGGCGCCGTCCTCGGCTACCTCTGCGCCGGACTGCTGATCGGCCCCTTCGGGCTCGGATACTTCCACGACCCGCAGGCCATCCTCCACGTCGCCGAACTTGGCGTCGTGCTGTTCCTGTTCCTGATCGGGCTCGAGATGAGGCCCACCAAGCTGTGGGCCTTGCGCAAGGAGATCTTCGGGCTCGGACTCACGCAGGTGCTGGCCTGCGGCCTGCTGCTGTCCGGCGTCGGCCTCGCTTTCGGCTGGCCCCCTGCAGTCGCCACGATAGGCGCAATGGGATTCGTGCTCTCGTCGACGGCCGTGATCATGAAGATGCTCGACGAGCGTGGCGTGACGGCTTCGCCCGCGGGCCAGCGTGCAGTGTCCATCCTGCTGTTCGAAGACCTCTCGATCATCCCGTTGCTGGCGCTGGTTGCATTCCTTGCGTTGGCGAGCGGGTCCGGCGCGCACTCCACGCGCCCCGCCTGGATGTCGGTGCTGATCGCGCTCGGGGCGCTCGGCACCCTGCTGGCCGCCGGGCGCTGGGCCATCAACCCGCTGTTCCGCATCGTCGCTGCGCTCGGCGGCCGGGATGTCATGACCGCTGCGGCGCTGCTGGTCGTGCTCGGCGCCGCACTGTTCATGCAGTGGGGCGGGCTGTCGATGGCGATGGGTGCGTTCATCGCCGGCGTGCTGCTGTCCGAATCGACCTTCCGGCACCAGCTCGAAGCCGACATCGAGCCGTTCCGCGGCATCCTGCTGGGACTCTTCTTCCTCTCGGTCGGCATGTCGCTCGACCTCGGCGTGGTTGCGTCCGACTGGCGGGTCGTTGCGGCCGGCGTCGCCGCCTTCATGGCCGTGAAAGCGCTGGGGATCTACGGCGTGGCGCGCGCTTTCGGCGCCGAGCACCGCGAGGCCCTGCAGCGCTCGGCCCTGTTTGCGCAGGGTGGCGAATTTGCTTTCGTGCTCTATGCCGCCGCGCTGACGGCAGGGATCTTCGACGCGCGGGCAGGAGCTGTCATGGCGGCCATCGTGATCCTGTCGATGGCGCTCACGCCGGTCGTCGTGCTGCTGCTCGATCGCCTGCTGCCGCCGCCCGCCGTCTCGATGCACGGCATCGAGGAACCGCCGTGCCTCACCGGCCGAGTGCTGATCATCGGCTTCGGCCGGTTCGGCCAGGTCGTGAGCCAGCCGCTGCTGGCGCGCGACGTCGACATCTCGATCATCGACGCCGACGTCGACATGATCCGCGCCGCCGGCAATTTCGGCTTCAAGGTCTATTACGGCGACGGCACCCGGCTGGACGTCCTGCGCACGTCGGGCGCGGGCAAGGCCGACGCGATCCTGGTCTGCATCGACAAGCCCGAGCTCGCCGACCGCATCGTCGAACTGGCGAAACATGAATTTCCGCAGGCCCGGCTTTACGTGCGCTCATTCGATCGCGGGCACTCGCTGCGGCTGATCCAGGCCGGCGTCGAGTACCAGGTGCGCGAGACGTTCGAATCGGCGATTGCGTTCGGCGAGAACGTGCTCAAGGGCCTCGGTTACGATCGCGATGAAATCGTGGAGACACTCGCGGACGTGCGTCAGCGCGATGAAGACCGCCTTGGGCTGCAATTGATCGGCGGCATTACCGCGGGCCGCTCGCTGATGCGCAACAACCAGACGACGCCGGAACCGGCGCCGCTGGTCCGGCCAAAGCACGAGGCGCGGGCGTTGAATCCGGAGGCCACCGCGGTGGTGGAGCAGGGCGACGATTAGCCCCGCGGTTCCTGCTCTTCATCCTTCTTCGCTGCGAAGGGGTACGCGCTTTGCGCCGCGCCTTTCCTTGGCGGAATCTTCAGCGACAGGAACATCGTCAGCGCCAGCACGACGACGGTGAATCCCAACGACCAGGACACGGGAATCTTGTAGACGTCCATCAACAGCATCTTCGTGCCGATGAAGACGAGCACGATCGCGAGGCCATAGGAGAGCAGGTGAAAGCGCTCGTGCATGCCGGCCAGCATGAAGTACATCGCACGCAGGCCGAGGATCGCGAAGACGTTCGACGTCAGCACGATGAACGGGTCCATCGTGATCGCGAAAATGGCCGGGATCGAGTCGACGGCGAAGACGATGTCGACGATGCCGATCAGCAGGATCACGACGAACAGCGGCGTGGCCAGCCGCACCCCGTTCCGTGTGGTGAAGAAGTTCTCGCCGTCGTAGTCCGGCGAGATCTTCATGTGCCGCCGGATCCACTTCAGCGCCGGATTGGCCTCCAGGTCGGGTTCCTGGCCGGTGGCGAGCCACATCTTCACGCCGGTGAAGACCAGGAACGCGCCGAAGAAATACAGGATCCAGTGGAACTGCGCGATGAGCCATGCGCCGATCAGGATCATGATGGCGCGCAGCACCAGCGCGCCCAGGATGCCGAACATGAGCACACGCTTCTGGTACTCGGTCGGCACCGCGAAGTACGTGAATACGAGCAGGAACACGAAGATGTTGTCGACGGCTAGCGCTTTCTCGACCAGGTAACCCGTCACGAACTCGAGCGCCTTGGCGTCAGCAACCGGATTGTCGTCGAGTCCGCCGAGGTGCCACCAGAGCCAGGCGACGAACACGAACGAGACCGCGACCCAGATCAGCGACCAGACCGCTGCTTCCTTCATCGTGACCTTGTGGGCGCCCTGCTTCTCCATGGCGAAGAAGTCGACGACGAGCGCGGCCAGCACGAAGGCCACGAACAGCGTCCACATCAGCGGCGTGCCGATACCCATGATCTACGAGTGTCCTTCTGGTTGCTGGTCCGGTGGTGGCCAGCGTACAGGCGCAAGGTACGGGCCCGAGCGGTTATTTCGCAAGTCGGCGCGCTTTGGATCCATGCGCAGGCGGCATGGGAACCATGCCGACGATTGATTTGTGTCGCAAACCAAGCTGTGGCTAGCTGCGTCCTATCGGAGCGAATGTGCTGTCAACGGCCGCCAACGGCAAGGGAGTTTCAGGTGCAGAAGTCATTGCCGGCCATGCACTCGTCCGCGCTGGCTCTCGCCGCGTGTCT
Source organism: uncultured Gammaproteobacteria bacterium (assembly GCA_963743995.1). Classification (GTDB taxonomy): domain Bacteria; phylum Pseudomonadota; class Gammaproteobacteria; order Steroidobacterales; family Steroidobacteraceae; genus RPQJ01. The sequence continues at coordinate 101,581 of CAVUSC010000030.1, forward strand.
GTTCGCACTGATGGCCGTCCACGTCCAGGCGGCAACCGATCCACTCCCATCGTGGAATGACGGAGCGGCCAGGGCGCGCATCGTCTCGTTCGTGCAGGCCGTGACCGATCCGACGGGAAAGGACTACGTCCCGCCGGGTGAACGCATTGCCGTATTCGACAACGACGGCACGCTGTGGAGCGAGCAGCCGCTCTACTTCCAGGCGATCTTTGCCCTGGACACCGCCAAGGCGATGGCCGCGAAGGACCCAGCCCTCGCGGCAAACCCGGCGATCGCCGCGGCGGCCAGGGGCGACATGAAAGCGCTGACCGAGGTCATCGCGATCACGCACGCCAACACGACCAGCGACGAGTTCGCCATGCGGGTTCGCCAGTGGACGAAGACCGCGCAGCATCCCACGCTGCATCGCCGCTACACGGAACTCACGTTCCAGCCGATGCGCGAGCTGCTGCGCTACCTCGAGGCCAACGGCTTCTCGACCTGGCTCGTGTCGGGCGGCGGGGTCGAGTTCATGCGCGTGTTCTCACAGGAGGTCTACGGCATCCCGACCGAGCGCGTGATCGGGTCGAGCATCAAGACGCAATATGAGGTGCGCGACGGCGTGCCCGTCATCGTCCGGCTGCCGCAGATCGACTTCGTCGACGACAAGGAAGGCAAGCCGGTGGGTATCCACAAGGTCATCGGCAAGCGGCCGATCGCCGCCTTCGGCAATTCCGACGGGGATTTCCAGATGCTCGAGTGGGTCACCTCCGGTCCCGGGCCCAGGCTGGGGATGATCGTCCATCACGACGACGCGGCGCGTGAGTTCGCGTACGACCGCGGCAGTCACATCGGCACCCTCGAGCGCGGCCTTGACGAGGCAGGTGCGCGCGGGTGGTCGCTGATCAGCGTCAGGAACGACTGGAATACGGTATACACGCCAGCGAGGTAGTCCTTGCCCGGCGAGTCGAGGCTGGGGCGATAATGCCGTGGACATCGACTCACCGGGGGATCGCGGACACATGGCAGTCACAGAGGCCTTCGGGCTCAGCACGCGAATGAACGCGTGCATGCCCTTCCGCCCGTTTGCGATCCTGCTCGCGGTGCTGGTCGCCGGGTGCTCGTCGCTCGCACCGCGACCGGACATACCGGCCGAGCATGCCGTTGCGCTCGCGCAGGGCACGGCGCTCGACGATCGTCTCGACGCGGTCGAGAAGGCGCACCCGGGACAGTCCGGGTTCCGCCTGGTGCGCGAAGGCCCGGAGGCGTTCGCGATCCGAGCGCACACGGCACTGGTGGCAGGCCGCAGTCTCGACGTGCAGACCTACATCTGGCACAACGATGTCACGGGCACCTTTCTTGCCTATCGCGCGCTCGAGGCGGCCGACCGTGGCGTCAAGGTGCGGTTGCTCGTCGACGACATGGACGCCCGCGGCAAGAACTACCAGTTCGCGGCACTCGATGCGCATCCGAACATCGAAGTGCGGATGTTCAACCCGTTCGGCTCGCGCTCCGGCACCCTGAAGTTCGCGTTCGAGGCCATGGGCAGCTTCAGCCGCATCAACCGGCGCATGCACAACAAGTCGTGGATCGTCGACAACCGCATCGCCATCGTCGGCGGCCGCAACCTGGGCGACGAGTACTTCGGCGCCAGCGACGAGGTCAACTTCGTCGACCTCGACTTCGCCATGGTGGGGCCGATCGTGCGCCAGGCCTCGGCGTCCTTCGATCGCTACTGGAATTCCCCTGCGGCGTATCCGATGAAGCTGCTGGCAGCGGACGACGTCACCGACGCCGCGCTCGAGAGGCTGCGCAAGAATGTCGCGCCACGCCTCGCCAAGGCACAGGAGCACCAGTTCGCGGTCGACTTGCGCAATAACGACGCCATCCAGCGCCTGGTGGCGGGGGACTGGCCCATGCGCTGGACCAGCGAGTTCCGCTTCGTCTCCGACGACCCGGCCAAGGCGATGGGCAAGGAAGCCGGGCTCGCCGGCTCGGAAGTGCTGGCAGTGATCGCGCCCACCCTGCAAGGCGCAACGAGCCGGATCACGGTGATCTCGCCGTACTTCGTCCCCGGCAAGGAAGGCACCCGGTACCTGGTCGAACGAGTCGACCAGGGCGTCGGTGTGCGCGTGCTCACCAATTCACTGGCCGCCAACGATGTCGCCATGGTGTATGGCGGCTATTCGAAAGCGCGGCCCGACCTGCTGGCCGGCGGCGTGAAACTCTGGGAACTGAAGCCCTTGCCCGGCATGGGGCCGAAGCAAAGCATGTTCGGCTCGTCGGGCGCGAGCCTGCACACCAAGGCTCTCGCCGCCGACTCCGTGCACGTGTTCGTGGGCAGCTACAACCTGGATCCGCGGTCGACCTCGCTCAATTGCGAGCAAGGTGTGTTCGTCGACGAGCCCGTCATCGCGACCCAGCTCGAGCAGCTGTTCGACCACGAAGCCCAGGGCGAGCGGGCGTGGTCGGTGACGCTCGACGACGGCAAGTTGCGCTGGTCGGACGGCAAGCGCACCTACGACTCGTCGCCACAAGCCACCGGCAGCCAGAAGTTCCAGGCGTGGCTCGCCAAGGTGCTGCCGCTCGACTCGCAGCTCTAGCGCGGTCAATCGCACTCGCCGCGTCAGGGCATCGACGGTGCCGTCCGATGGAAAAATCGCACTTCTTGCGCGACCATGGAGTCATGCCCAAATCCACCCCGACCTCGTCGTCCGACTACTCGCTCATCCCCGACATGCCGGCGTCCGTTTTCGTGGCGCCGCTCAGGAAGCCGGCAGGACTTGGCGACGACTGGCTCGAGCCGGCACAGCGAAAATACGGCGCCGACGAGCATCGCACCTGGGATGAACTGTACCAGCGCCAGATCGGGCTGATGCCCGGGCATGCCTGCCGCGAGTTCATGCTGGGCCTCGAGCGGCTCGACCTGGGTCGCGGTGGCGTGCCTGACTTCAGCGAGATGAGCGAGGAGCTGCGCAGCCTCACCGGCTGGAGCGTCGTGCCCGTGCCGATGCTGATTCCCGATCACGTGTTCTATTACCACCTGGCCAACCGGCGCTTTCCGGCCGGCAATTTCATTCGTTCGCGGGAACAGTTCGACTACATCCAGGAGCCTGACGTCTTCCACGACGTGTTCGGGCACGTGCCTTTGCTGACCGATCCGACCTACGCAAACTACATGGAAGCGTACGGACGCGCGGGCTGGAAGGCGCTCAAGTACAACCGGCTCAAGGCGCTGAGCGCGCTCTACTGGTACACGGTGGAATTCGGCCTGATCCTCGAAGATGACCAGCTGCGCATTTACGGTGCCGGCATTCTCTCGGGCCCGACCGAGACCGTGTTCTCGCTCAAGGGCAAGTCGCCGAATCGCGTCCACCTCAGCGTCGATCGCGTGATGCGCACGGACTACACGATCTCCGACCTGCAGGCGACGTACTTCGTGATCGAGTCGTTTCGCGAGCTGTTCCACCTGACGGAGCAGCGCGGCTTCGAGCCGATCTATGAGTCACTCGCGCCGGCGTTCCAGTACGCGAAGACGGCGGTGCTCGACACGGATCACATCTATCACCGGGGCACGCAGGAATACGAGCTGCGAGGCGGACGGGGTTCCGGCGCGAAACCCACCTGAACTGCAGCTCGCCTCAGCCGATCGGCTGCGACAGGTAGGAGGCGGCGATGATGATCACCACGGACAGGAGCACGGCCTGCGCCGCGTGCAGGCGCGGATTGAGGCTGATGATGCCTGGCAACAGGATCAGGACGAGCGACACGCGCACGCCGCGGCCGCCGGACAAGTCGAACTTGTTCTCGATGACGATGTGCGACAGCGCGCCGGCAACGACGACACCGAGCAGCAAGCCCTGCGTCCAGCGCGCATGGCGAAAGTAATAGTCGCGCAAGTCGTGGATGCGATCGTCCTCGAGGTCCGGCACGGCGAGGTGACTGATCAGGTAAAGCAGGATGGGCCCACTGAGCAGCAGCAGGGCCTCCAGCACGGTCCATGGCGCATGGTCACGGAAGCGCCAGATCGTGAACCAGCTGACGACGTGGCCGACGAAGGTCAGCGCAATCCAGCAGAAATGCACCCAATAGAAACGGACGCGGTCGCGAGCCTCGATCATCTGCCCCACGCTGGTCACCAGCAGCGACACGCCGAGGCCCGCGACGATTGCGTACAGGGCGAGCAGGAATTCGAAGACGGTCACGCGCTGAAACGCCTGCAGGCCCTGTTCGATCGCACGGTTACTTGAGCTTCTGCCCCGGGGTCAGCGTTTCCGGCACCGGCGACAGCGCCTTCAATTCCTCGAGGCCCTTGCCGGCGATCGACGCCCACTGCGAAAACAGGGCGCGAAAATCGGCCTGGTTGGTGACGCGGTTGGCCTGCTGCACGGCGACCGACGAGCGTGTCTCACGGCGATCGACCACACGCCCGAGCAGGGCGTTGGTCTGCGCATCGCGCACTTCCAGGATCAGCGTCGCTTCGCCCGCCTCTGCGGTGTAGGTTTGCACCCGTCCCGCCTCCATCGTGTCCGGCGCGTTGATGTAGAGGTCGGCGATGGCGGGCGACAGCCGCAGCACGTCCCGGCCGGGCGTGGTCACCACCTGGTACCCGGCCTTCTCCAGGGCCTTGGTCCAGACGTCGCTGAAGTTGGATGACGCCGCTGCCTTGATCTTCGCCACTTCGCTGTCGTCGATCCTGCGCGACACGGTGCGGGTGTCGTTCATGTTCTTCAGCCAGTCCTTGCGAAAGGCGACCTCGGTTTCGTCCAGCATCACTTTGCTGTACGGACGGAAGTCGGCGCCCGGCAGGACATACACCATGTCCATGCGCTTGGGCTTGATCTGGACCAGTCCGTCCCAGCTGTCAGGGGCGTCGGCTGCGCCGGCGATGGGGCCCGACGCCAGGAGGCAAGCCGACAGTGTGGCTGCAAGCCAACGGGCTCCGGTCATGGGAATCTCCTTCTGGTTCGAGGCAGGCAGCAATATTACCGCCGAACCGGCCAACGGACCGTCGCTGAATCCGCATGCCTCGATCGTGCGATTGACTTACAGTAAGGCGACTCCGCGCCGATCCATGGCATAGAGACTGCCGCTCGAGGGGAGTTAGATCGATGCAGCGCAGCACAATATCCGTCTGGCCGAGCCTGGCCGTCGTTGTCTTGCTGGCCGGTTGCAGCCAGGGTGACAGCAACGAACTCGTCGCAGTTCAGGGCAAGGCAGCTGGTGCCAGGCCCATCATGGTCGATCAGCCGCTGCCCGCCTGGCACCCGGTGCTGCCCGAGGGGCATCCGCCGTTGCCCGGAATTGGGCTCACCCTGCCCGAAGGCCACCCACCATTGCTGCCTGAAGGCCACCCGCCGATCACCGGCGAGGAATGTCCGGCAAACGACATGAGCGGCTTCGGCGAGATCCCTGCCGCAGCACCGTCCGCGCCGGAGACCATCAGCACCTAGCCGCCGCTCGGTCAGCGCACTTCTGTAGACTTTGCGGCCGCCAAGCCCGGTGGTCGTGCCGCGGGCTTGCGCTCCGAACCGCCTATGTGGGGATCATCGTTGCCAGTCCGTCGAATCCTGCACGAACCGCTGTTGCACTTCCTGCTGCTTGGCCTCGCGCTCTTTCTGTACTTCGGCCGAACTGCGCCCGACGACGACGGCGAGCGCCGGATCGTCGTCAGCCAGGCCGAAGTCGACCTGCTGGTCACCCAGTTCCAGGGCACGTGGAGCCGGCCGCCGAGCCCGGTCGAACTGAACGGGTTGGTCGACTCCTATATACGCGACGAGATCCTGTACCGCGAAGGCGTAGCGCTTGGCCTCGACCGTGACGATGCCGTGGTCAAGCGTCGCGTCCGGCAGAAGCTCGATGTCATATTCGAGGAATCCGTTGCGCAGCAACCCGCGACCGATGCGGACCTGCAGGCGTACCTCGACGCGAATCCGACGGCCTTTCGCCAGCCCGCCGTCGTGGGCTTCGACCAGCTCTATTTCGGCTCCGATGCGCTTGCACCGCAGCGGCTCGCTCAGGCGCGCGCGGCCCTGGCGCGCGGCGCCGATCCCGCGACGCTGGGGCAGGCGACACTCCTGCCCGCGCACCAGGACGCCATGCCGCTCGACCTCGTCGCACGTGACTTCGGCGAACAATTCGCCGGGCAGCTCGCAACGGCACCGGTGGGTCAATGGTCCGGACCCGTCACGTCCGGTTTCGGCGCGCACCTCGTCCGCGTCACGGCCATAGAGCAGGCGCGGGCGCCTGCGCTCGCCGACGTGCGCGAAGCCGTTGCCCGCGAATGGGAGAACGAGCGGCGCACGCGCGCCCATGCGGAGGCGCTCGCCAGGTTGCGCGAGCGCTACCAGGTCGAGATCGAGGCGACGCTGCCACAGGTGGTGTCGCCTTGAGCGCACGCCTGCGCCGCCTTGCATGCGTCCTCGCGCTCTTCGTCGCATTCGCTGCGCCCGCGAGCGCCGATGAATTTCGCCCGGCGTACCTCCAGCTCAAGCAGCTCGATGCCACGACCTACGACGTGCTCTGGCGAGTGCCGGCACTCGACGCGAACACGACGCTGCGATTGCAGCCGGTCTTTCCACCAGGCGCCGAGGAACTGACGCAACGCAGCAGCAGCTATGCGAGCAATGCGGCCGTCCTGCGCTGGCGCATCCGGGTCGACGGCGGCATGGCAGGCAAGGCGATCGAGTTTCCGCAACTGCCGGGCAGCCGCGTCGACGTGCTGGTGCGCGTCGAGCGTGAGGACGGCACCGAGCAACTGGGTCGCGTGCTGCCGGTCGACCCGCGCTTCACGGTGACGTCGAGTCCCGGGCGCCTCGAGGTGGCCAGGACCTACACCGTGCTCGGCATCGGGCACATCCTGCTCGGCTTCGATCACCTGCTGTTCGTGCTGGCCCTGCTGCTGATAGTCGACGGTACCCGCCGCCTGGTCGCGACCATCACGGCATTCACGATCGCCCACAGCATCACGCTCGCCCTGGCGTCACTCGGCGTCGTGCACGTGCCCGGCCCACCGGTCGAGGCGCTGATCGCACTCAGCATCGTGTTCGTCGCGGCCGAGATCGTGCACGGCCGGCAAGGCCGGCCCGGGCTCACGCAGCGCTATCCGTGGATCGTGGCGTTCACGTTCGGGTTGCTGCACGGCCTGGGATTCGCGGGCGCGCTGGCCGAGGTCGGCCTGCCGCAGAACTCGATTCCGCTGGCGCTGCTGTTCTTCAACGTTGGGGTGGAGATCGGGCAGCTGATCTTCATCGGCGCCGTGCTTGCGCTTATCGCTGGCGGCACTCGTCTGGCTGCATCGTTGCGGCTGCGCAACCCCACCTGGCTCTGGCGCGTGCCGCCCTACGCGATTGGGGGAATGGCGAGCTATTGGGTTTTCGAGCGAGTCGCGGGGTTCTAGCGCGGCACGCTGGGCTGCGTGCAGTCGCGGCAGGATTGTGGTCACCCTGCGAGTCTCGGTGCCGAGTCGTCACTGCTGGTCAGGAACTCACGTGGCGTCCTGCCCGTCCAGCGCCGGAACGCGCGCGTGAAGTTGCTCTGGTCGGCAAAGCCGAGCAGGAACGTGATGTCGGCGAGCGTGTGCTCGCCTTCCTTGAGGTATTCGATGGCGAGTTCGTGTCGCGTCGCGTCGAGCAGGCGCTGGTACGTGGTGCCCTCGCGCCGCAGGCGACGCTGCAACGTGCTGGCGCTCTGGTGCAATGCGCGCGCGATCTCGTCCTGGTCGAGGTCGCCCGACGGCATCGCCTTGAGCAACAGCGAACGCACTCGCGTCGCTGCGGACTCAGGCTCGAGTCCCTCGAGGTAGCGCGCCGCCATGCGGTCGGCTTCCGCCGCCAGCTCGAGATTGCCGGTGAGCACCGGGCGTGCCGCGAGCTGTGCGTCGAACTTGATGGCGAACTGGTCCGCATCGAACTCCACCGGACAGCCGATTTCCTCCTGGTAGGCCGCGGCAGGAATGCCGCTTCGGTACGGCAGGGCAACCAGCACGGGGATGGCGGACGGCCCGGCACACAGCCGCAGGATCCGGCAGACGGTGACGACCAGCGCGTCGAAATACTGCGTGCACGGCACGATCGTCAACTCGGTCCGGCGTGTCTCCAGGCTGGCGATCAGGTCGTCGACCAGCAACACGAAGCGACCATTGGTGCTGACGACGCTGCTGTAGCGTTCGATGCGTCGCAGGGCCGCGAGGACACTCGTGCTGCTGACGATGCCGAGGCCCAGCGCATGGAAGATGCCCGGCCGCGCCAACTGGCCGGCGCGGAGACCGAAGAGCGGATCCCCGGATTCCTGCGCTGCCAGCCGCCACATCTTCTGGATGCGGGCCGAAGGCAGTCGTTGCCCGGGACGCGCCAGCAGGTTGAGGTCGATCTCCGCGGAATGCGCCAATGCCGCGAAATCGATGTCATACCGCGGAAGAATTTCCTTCAGCGGTGCCAGTGTCATCGCCAGCGCGGTAGGTGTGTTCCACATTATGGTTGCTTGCGGACCATATTATTTCCAGTAACCAAGAAAGTCGAATTGTTCAATACACCCACACCAATTCGCTTGCAGTCTGTGGACCAGATGTTGCTGCCCGATGACCAGAGTCTGCGCAGCTTCACCCTTACAGTGCGCGCCCATGAACGACAGGACAAGATCACGACTCACGAGGTCGGCCCCGGCCTCAACGCAGGACATGACCGACGATCCGGCGATGCTGGCGCTCGCGGAACTGCTCGATGCCGAACGCACCCTGGCAACGATCGAGCAACCGGGGCTCGTCGAACGCACTGATGCCGGCCGCATGTGGCTGCTGTGGTTCGCGATCGGCGCGACCGACGAAGTCTGCCAACTCACTGGACGTCGCACCGAGCGCGAGCGCAACGAGGTGTTTCGCCGCGTGGTCGCGCTGATCTTCAGCGACGGCGTGCGCTCTGAGGTCAACCCCGTCCTGGCCGATCGGCGGCTCATCGAAATGTTCGAGACGGCGGGTGCTCGCGCCGTACGGGCGTGCCTCAACGGTGAGACGCGTCTCGGCTATTACCTCGATGTGTTGCGCACGGCGGCCGACCGGCGCGACTGAGACCGCTTGAGCATTCGAGGCGCAGTGGCAGGGTGGTTGCTCACGCTCCCTGGCCAGGTCCTGGTCCCCGTCGCACCTGACGTCCCGGCGACCTTGCAGATCGTGGCCGTAGCGCCGGAATACTCCGGCCGCGCAACGGGTGACGGACACTGGCTGATATACCTCGATGGCCCGATCGATGCGGGAGCGACGGCTCGACTCGAGCACCTGATCGCCGCCGAAGGCATTGCGTGGGCCGTCGTTTACCTGAACTCACCCGGCGGCAGTCTCGTTGGCGCAATGCAACTTGGTCGCATGGTGCGCGCACATGAATTCGATACCCGCGTCGGGACTCGCACGACGGATGCGGTTCGCGCGACGGCGGGCACGTGCCACAGCGCGTGTCCATTCATCCTCGCCGGCGGCGTGCGGCGCTCGGTCGAGGCCGGATCGCAGATCGGACTGCACCGCGCCGAGAATCGCGTGCCCGTCGGCGACGAGGTTGCCTTTCAGCGGGTCGTCGAGGCGCAGGTCGCCGACTACCTCGTCGAAATGGGTCTGCGTGCCGAGTTCGCCGGCATCATGTCCGCCATTCCGCACGGCCAGATCCGCGACCTCACCGTCGACGAGGCCCGGCATCTGAACCTGTTGACCGACGGAAACTGATCCCGGCGGGCGAAGTCAGGTGGTTGGCGGGCGGGCAACGACCCAAGTATCGTTGGCGTCCGATTCCGCTGGCATCACCCACCGTGTTTCCTTGAAGAACGCAGACGTCATCGTGCTGGGCGCGGGCATGGCCGGTGCGTCCATTGCCGCCGAACTCGCGCCGCGTCGTCGGGTGTTGCTGCTCGAACGGGAAGAGCAACCCGGACTGCATGCGACCGGGAGGTCGGCGGCGATGTTCTTCGAGAGCTACGGCAACGCGACGGTGCGGGCACTGACGCGAGCCAGTCGCGAGTTCCTCGAGCATCCACCGGCCGGGTTTGCCGACTCGCCATTGCTCAGTCCGCGGGGCGCGATGTTCGTGGCGGATGCCGCCCGGATTTTCCTGCTCGAGGCGATGCTCGAGGCAAATCCCGCCATTGGCCATTGTCAACCGCTCGACGCGGCGGCAGCGCGTGAACGCTGCCCCTTGCTCAGCGAGGATTGGATCGCCGGCGCCCTGCTCGACGAATCCGGCCACGACATGGACGTGGCGACGATTCATCTCGGTTACCTGAAACTAGGCAGGCGTTCGGGAATGCAACTCGTCACCGGCATTGGCGACACCCGCATCGAACGCGTCGGCGACGCATGGCACGTACACACCCGCATGGGGAGGTTCACGGCGCCCGTGCTCGTGAACGCAACCGGGGCCTGGGCTGACCGGGTTGCGCAGCAGGCGGGTGTCCGACCGCTCGGACTGCGGCCACTGCGCAGGTCGGCGGTGCTACTGCCCGCGCCGGCCGGTCACGACATCGCGCGCTGGCCGATGGTGATCGACGTCGAGGAAGAGTTCTATTTCAAGCCAGACGCCGGCCAGCTCCTGCTCTCGCCGGCCAACGAAGATCCAGTGGAGCCGTGCGACGCATTTCCAGACGACATCGACATTGCCATCGCCGTCGACCGCTTCGAGGCCGCGACCTGCATGCGTGTCGAGCGCGTAGGGCACAGCTGGGCGGGTTTGCGCAGCTTCGTTGCCGATCGTGCACCGGTTGCCGGCTATGACGCGCAGGCGCCAGGATTCTTCTGGCTGGCAGGGCAGGGGGGTTACGGAATACAGATGGCTCCCGCGCTGGCTCGCGCCGCTGCCGCGCTGGTCGCGGGTGGCTCGCTGCCTGCCGACATTGAGGAACTCGGCATCAGCGAGCATGCGTTATCGCCCACGCGCCTCGTTGCGACCAGCGGCGAGAGGGCCTGACGATGACCGCTTCGACCCCGGATTTCCTGCGCACGCCGGACGATCGCTTTACGGCGTTGCCGGGCTATCCCTTCGCTGCGCACTATGCGGAGCACCTGCACGGCTGCGATGGCTTGCGCATGCATTACCTGGACGAAGGCCCGCCGGATGCGCGGCAGGTCTTCCTGTGCCTGCACGGCCAACCCACCTGGAGCTACCTCTACCGGCGCATGCTGCCGGTCTTCGTCGAGTCGGGCGCCCGCGTGGTTGCACCCGACCTGTTTGGCTTCGGGCGCTCCGACAAGCCGGTTGCCGACGCGTGGTACACGTTCACGCGGCACCGCGAGTCCCTGCAATCCTTCGTCCGCTCACTCGACCTGCGCAACGTCACGCTCGTCTGCCAGGATTGGGGCGGCATCCTCGGCCTGACGTTGCCGCTGGACGACCCGCAGCGCTTCACGCGCCTGCTAGTCATGAATACGGCGCTCGCGACCGGCAATCAGTCGCTGGGCGAGGGTTTCGTGGCGTGGCGCGACTGGGTCAACGCGAATCCGGACCTGCGCATCGGCGCGCTGATGCAGCGCAGCTGCCGGCACCTGACGCCCGCCGAGGCGGCTGCGTACGACGCGCCGTTTCCAGATCAGCGGTATAAGGCCGGTGCCCGCCGCTTTCCCAACCTGGTGTGCGATCACCCGCAAGCCGACGGCGCGGAAGTCTCGCGCGCAGCGGCGCGCTGGTGGCGCGACGAGTGGCAGGGCCAGGCGTTCATGGCCATCGGCATGCAGGACACGGTGATTCCGGCGCCCGCCATGCACTCGTTGCGACGCCTGATCCGGAACTGCCCGCCGCCACTGGAAGTCGCCGAGGCCGGGCACTTCGTGCAGGAATGGGGCGACGGCATCGCGCGCGCGGCGTTGGCGCACTACGCCTGACAACTGCTGCGGGCGCAATGCTCGGCGGCCTCAGACGCGGCGCACCACGATGTCCACCCGCGAAGGCGCGCCTCGCGTAATGACCGGGTGCATCGTGTCGCTGATGAACAGCAGCTTGCCGCCGTCCTCGATTCGAACCTGCACCGCGTAAGTGTGGGCCGGCAGGATGCGCGACTCGTCGTATGCGAGCGCGAACTCGAAAGGAACCTGGCGTCCTGCAGGATGGATGACCTGTTCGGTGATCAGCACCGCAGGCGCGTCTGCCCGCGAGACGTCCACTAGCCTGACCTGGACGCTGGCCGTCGGCGGCAGTGCGATGCGCTCTCGGTACGTCACCGAACCCGTGACCTGTCCGGTCGCCGTGCCGCCGTCGCTCGCGGGCACGACAGGAACCGAGGCACAGCCGGCCAGCACCAGTACGACGCCCAGCAGTCCATGAGGCAGGGGCCCCTTGTGGGTCATGATCGCTCCCGTCCATCTACGTGTTTCGCGACTTTGCCGACGCGGGCGACGCGCTTGGCGCGCGCGCGTTTGCCGCGGCCCTCGGGCGCATGCTCTTCGATCAGCCTGCGTTCGAGTTGTGTCGCCTCGCGTTCGGCGTCGATCACGAGTCCTCGCAGCGTCTCGGCCGTCTGGGTCCACGGACGTCCACGCAGGCTGACGACGCCGAACTGCAGATGCGTCCACGGCTCCGTGGCAAGCACGACGAAGCGCCCACTGTCGAGTTCGTCCGCGATGCACGGCAGGATCGAGGCCGACACGACGTTCGACGCGGCGACCAGGCGTTTGACCGGTGCCAGGCCATTGCACGCGATGGCGGGGAACGGCCGCGCAGTTGGCAAGCGCGCCGAGCCTTCGCGGTGCGCGCTCAACAACGGGTCGAGCACGCGCGGCGGGATTCGTGACGGGGTGGCGAACGGCCAGGCCATCACGTCGGCAGCCCGCACGACTGCCGGGCCCTGCGCCAGTGGATGCCCGGCGCGAGTGTAGAAGTAGACGGGGTGCTGCACCGGCATCGGCGCCATCTCGAGATCCGGCTCACGCGTCAGTAGCTGGGCGTCGGCAACGAAGAAATCGAGCGTCCGGCTGCGCAGCCCGTGAACCAGTTCGTCCCAGTCGCCCGCGACCAGCTGCACGCTGACCCGCGGAAACTGCTCGACGAAACGCGCCGTCGCTGGACCCAGGAACGAATCCGTCGGGTATGGACCACCTCCGACCGACACGCGTCCAGTGCGCTGGGCCGCGTGCCCGGTCGCCTCGCTCTCGAGTTCGTCCGCCATGCGCAGCAGGTCGCGGGCGCGTTCGATGTACAGCCGGCCGAGATCGGTGGGCGCGACTCCGGCGGCGGAACGCAGGAACAGGGCGCTGCCGAACCGGCGCTCGAGGTTCTGGATGCTGCGGGAAAGCGCCGGCTGGCTGATGTGCAGCGCAGCAGACGCCCGCACGAAACTGCGGTGCTCGGCGAGGGCGACCACCTGGCGCAATTGCTGCAGTTCGAGGGCCATGCGTTAAGGGTATACCTTCGATCAAAAACATGCATTGGACACATGGGTTCGCGTGAGCCAAGTTATACCTCGGTTTCGCTCGCGGATCCCGGGCAGCTATGCCCGACAACAACAGAATCCAGAATTCAGCAGGGGTGGGAAGAAACGTCATGCAAAAGAAATTCGCAGTAATAGCCGGCGCCGCGCTGTGCGCAGTGCTCGGCATGCTGGGCGGCACTGCCCAGGCCCAGGCTTCGAAGCCGAACATCCTGGTCATCTGGGGTGACGACATCGGCGGCTTCAACATCAGCGCGTACAACCGCGGCATGATGGGTTACAAGACGCCCAACATCGACAGCATTGCCGCCGAAGGCGCGCTGTTCACCGACTGGTATGGGCAGCAGAGCTGTACTGCCGGTCGCGCGGCTTTCATCACCGGTCAGTCGCCGATCCGCACGGGCCTCACCAAGGTGGGCCTGCCGGGCGCGCCGGAAGGCATGATGGCGGCCGACCCGACGATCGCCACGCTGCTCAGGGCGCAGGGCTACGTCACGGGGCAGTTCGGCAAGAACCACCTCGGCGACCGCGATTCGATGCTGCCGACGGCGCACGGATTCGATGAGTTCTTCGGCAACCTCTATCACCTCAATGCCGAGGAAGAACCCGAGAACGTCGATTACCCGAAGAACCCGGAGTTCAAGAAGAAGTTCGGGCCGCGCGGCGTCATCCACAGCTTCGCCGACGGCCGGATCACCGACACCGGGCCGTTGACGAAGAAGCGCATGGAGACGATCGACCGGGAAGTCACCGAAAAGGCGCTCGACTTCATGGACCGCGCCGCGAAGTCCGGCAAGCCGTTCTTCCTGTGGTGGAATTCCACCCGCATGCACATCTTCACGCACCTGCACGCTGACGCAGAGGGCAAGACCGGGCTTGGCATCTATGCCGATGGCATGGTCGAGCACGACGGCCACGTCGGGCAGGTGCTGGCCAGGCTCAAGTCGCTGGGCCTCGAGCAGAACACCATCGTCATGTACTCGACCGACAACGGCGCCGAGACCTTCACCTGGCCCGATGGCGGTACCACCATGTTCCGCGGTGAGAAGAACACGCAATGGGAAGGCGGTTACCGCGTGCCGACCATGATCAAGTGGCCGGGCGTCATCAAGCCGGGCACCGTGATCAACGACATCGGCGCGCACGAAGACATGCTGACGACGTTCCTCGCTGCCGCCGGCGACACGAACGTCACGGCCGACCTGCTCAAGGGTCGCAAGGTCGGTGGCACGACCTACAAGGTTCATCTCGACGGCTACGACCTCGGTCCGGCCCTGCGTGGCGAGGCGGCCTGGCCGCGCAAGGAGTTCATCTACTGGACCGACGACGGCAGCGTCGCGGCGCTGCGCTACGAGAACCTGAAGATCACGTTCCTCGAGCAGCCTGCCCTGGGCCTTAAAGTCTGGCAGGAACCTTTCACCGAGCTGCGGGCGCCGAAGCTGACCAACCTGCGCATGGACCCGTTCGAGCGTGCCGAGGAAGAGAACGCGATGGGGTACCAGCGCTGGTACATGGAGCGCATGTTCGCCATCGCGCCGGCCGGTGCGTACGTCGGCAACTGGCTGCAGAGCTTCAGGGAATTTCCGCCACGGCAGAAGCCGGGCAGCTTCAACCTCGACCGTGTGATGGAAGCGGTGATGTCGAGTTCGAAGCAATAACCCGGCTCACACTGCACTGAAAAATCCACGGCGCCCGCGCGGGAGCCGCCTGCATTCCCACCCCCGCAGGCGGATTCCCGGGCGGTGCGCCGTGGTTTCGTATTGACCGGGCACAGAACCTGCAACGCGGGAGCCTTCGATGAGACAGGCACTGATCCTGGCGGCGCTCTTCCTGGTTGGCATCGGTACCGCATCGGCACAGTCGGTCGAATCCGACGTCACGCCGGAGTCCTCGGGTCTGGTCAAGGACGATCACGACTTCGCGATGTCGAGCATCATTCCGGACGAGACGCTCGAGGCCGCGAAGTTCGAGGATGAACACGACCGCTTCTCGGTCAAGTTCGGCTTCGTCGTGATGCCGATGGACTACACCACGTTCGACCAGGACGCGCGCAACAAGCAGCAGGTCGGCAACCAGGAGGACGAACTGGAGGCGCGTTCGTTGCGGCTCTCGGCGCGCGGGCATTTCGAGCTGTTCCGCACCTGGAACTACATGGCCAGCTACGAGTACAAGGGGTTCGACCAGACCTCGGAGAGCGACTGGAACGTCACGGACTTCCGCATCTCGACCTTGCTCGGGCCTCAGCTCGGCACGCTCACGATCGGCAAGATCAAGGAGCCGTTCGTCTACGAAATGGTGGGCGATGCGGCCAACCTGCCGCACAACGAGCGCCTGCTGAGTCCCTTCTTCCGCTCGCGCAACGATGGTGTGACGCTCGGCAGCGCCGTGTTCGACCAGCGCGCGACCTGGATCGTCGGCTGGTACAACGACTGGTGGACGCAAGGAACCTCCTGGTCCGATTCCGGCAATGATTTCGCAGGGCGCCTCACCGTCCTGCCGGTCTGGTCCGGGGACGGTGCCAGTTACCTGCACCTGGCCGTCAGCACCCGCTACTACGGCGCCGTGGACGACCAGCTGCGCTACAAGGGCAAGCCGGCGTCCAACGTGGCGGACGACTACGTCGATACCGGCAGGATTGCGGGCGATCACGCCTGGCACTCCGGCATCGAGGCCCTCTGGAACCACGGCGGATATTCGGTGCTGGCCGAGTACGTCCGGGCAGACCTCAGCACCCGCGACGACAGCGACCCGACGCTTGGGGGCTGGTACGTCACGGGCAGCTGGGTGATCACGGGTGAGCACCGTCCGTATGACCGCAAAGCCGGTTATGCACGGCGCATCCCGCCACAGGGACGCTGGGGTGCCGTCGAACTCATCGGGCGCGTAGGTCACGTCGATCTCGACGACCGGACCATCCGTGGCGGCTCGATGGACGGCTGGTGGGCCGGGGTGAACTGGTGGGCGAACAATCGCTGGAAGGCGAGCGTCGGCTACGGCAACATCGATCTCGACCGCTTCGGCGTCACCGGCAACACCAAGACCTTGCTGACGCGCCTGCAGTGGATTTATTGACGCACTGACCTGAGCCGAATCGCGGCTCGTCCGCAGAGAGTCGTGATTCGTGCCCCGCAAACACGCCCGTGCACAGCAGAAGTCCGCGACGACCGTTCGCGGTCCTGAGTCCGTCGTGCCTGCAAACGCATCGAGTCGTTCGACTGCGTTGCGGGTCGGGACACTTGCCGGCATCGCGGTGCTGGGCTTCGCCGCCTGGTACTTCTTCTCGACACGCCAGGCGGTCGAGCCCGAAGCCGAAGTCAGCGAACTCCACGGACGTCGTCGCAGCAGCCTACGTCGGTTCGCAGTCCTGCGCGCAATGTCACGCGGCCGAGATCGAAGGCGTGGCAGGCCTCGCAGCACGCCGTCGCCATGCAGCACGCCACCGACCGTACGGTGCTCGGAAACTTCGACGACGCGGTCTACGCCTTCCAGGGCGTCCAGTCCCGGTTCTTCCGTCGCGACGGCAAGTACTTCATTCGCACCGACGGCCCCGACGGCGCGCTTGCCGACTTCGAGGTCAAGTACACGTTCGGCATCGCGCCGCTGCAGCAGTACCTCGTCGAACTGCCCGGCGGGCGGCTGCAGGCCGCCGCCGTGACCTGGGATGCGCGACCCCGCGACCAGGGTGGCCAGCGCTGGTTCCGCCAGTATCCCGACGAGAAGATCGACCACTTGGACGAACTCCACTGGACGCGTCGGTCGCAGAACTGGAACTTCATGTGTGCCGACTGCCACTCGACCCAGGTGAGCAAGGGCTACGACGCGGCGGACGATTCATTCAAGACGACCTACGCCGAAGTTGCGGTGGGTTGCGAGGCGTGCCACGGGCCCGGTTCGGCGCACGTGCAGTGGGCTCAACTCAAGGGCAACGAGCCAGGCAAGGGACTGACGGTGCAGCTTGACGAGCGGCGCGGCGCGACATGGAGCCGCGACGAAGCGGGCAAACCCGTCCGCAGCAAACCGCGCCAGACCGAGCGCGAAATCGAAGTTTGTGCACAATGCCATGCACGTCGCGCGCAGATCGCCGAGGGCTATCGGCCGGGGCGCCCGTTCCTCGATCACTACCTGCCTTCACTGCTGACGCCCGGGCTGTACTACGTCGATGGCCAGCAGCAGGATGAGGTGTTTATCTGGGGTTCGTGGCTGCAGAGTCGCATGCACGCGGCCGGCGTCACCTGCAGCGACTGCCACGATCCGCACACGCAGAAGGTGCGAGTCCCGGGCAACGCGATCTGCGCCCAATGTCACGATGCCCCGAAGTACGACGTCACCGCGCACCACCGTCACGAGCCGGGCACCGCGGGGGCGCAGTGCGCCAATTGCCACATGCCGCAAAACACGTACATGGTCGTCGACCCGCGGCGGGATCACAGCATGCGCGTGCCGCGGCCCGATGAAAGCGTGGCCTTCGGCGTGCCGAATGCCTGCAATGCGTGCCACACTGACCGCGATGCGAAGTGGGCGGCCAAAGCGGTGCACGACTGGCTCGGCCGCGACGCCGCGGGCTTCCAGACGTTCGCCTCGGTCTTTCGTGCCGCCGAAACTGGCGAGCCCGCTGCGCTGGACCAGCTCGCCCGAGTCGCCGGCGACACGGCACAACCCGCCATCGTGCGTGCCTCTGCACTCGCCCGACTCGCCGGCAGCGGCCAGTTCACGCGCGACTTCGCGCAGCACATGTCCCAGGACGCCAGCCCGCTGGTGCGACTGGCGACGGTGCAGCTGGCCGACATGATGCCGGCCGAAGCGCGCGCCGCGGTTCTCGGGCCGCTGCTCGGGGATGCCACGCGCGCCGTTCGGATCGAGGCGGCGCGGTCGCTCGCGGGTGGCCAGGACCGGCTGCCACAGGACCAGCAAACGCGCTGGGAGGCGGCGTCGCAGGAGTACGTCGCAACCCTGCGGTACAACGCGGATCGGCCCGAGTCCCGCGTCGCGCTCGGGGGCTTCCGTGCGGCGTTGGGCGAAACAGACGATGCCCAGGCGCAGTTCGCTGCCGCGATCCGGCTCGATCCGGAGTTCGTGCCGGCCTACGTCAATGCGGCGGACGCGCTGCGTGCGCAGGGTCGCGACCAGGAAGCCGTCGACACGCTGCAGCAGGGCCTGCAACGCATGCCGACGAGCGCCACGCTGAATCACGCACTCGGTCTCGCGCATGTTCGACTGCGGCAACCGGAACTCGCGATGACGTCGCTGCGGCGTGCGGTCGAACTCGATCCGGCGACTGCTCGTTACACGTACGTATACGCGGTGGCATTGCATTCGACGGGTCAGGCAGGGGAGTCGATCCGTCGTCTGCAGGATGCCACCCGGCGTTGGCCTTACGATCGCGACATGCTGATGGCGCTGACGTCGTTCCAGCTCGAGGCCGGCAAGCGGCAGGATGCACAGACGACCGCCCGCCGGCTCGTGGCTGCCTATCCCGCCGACCCGCAGGTGCAGGTGCTGGCAGCCCAGGCGCTCGGCCAGCAGTCGCCCTGATCAGTTCGACACGCTGACGGAGAGGTTCGCGCTGCGCAGTTTCTCTGCCGAACCGATGCCGAGCCGCTTGACCAGCAGCATGGCGTCGCGCAGCAGCACCGGATGCATGCCGTCGCCATGCTCGATCTGGGCCAAGCCTTCGGCCAGCGACTTCACCATGCGGTATTGCGGCAGGCCGCCCAGCAGCGATTCCTCGAACCAGTGCGTGAGGCGTTGCCCCGGAGCTGTGCGCGCCAATAGCCCCGCGAGGAACGCGATGACGACCAGGATCGCGACCGCGACGAGCGTGATGACTCCAACGCCGCCCACGTGACTGACCGGCAGCGCGCCAGCGAGCGGCACCGCGAGTTTGTCGGCGAACTGCAGCGCGTGCCGCAGTACCACAACTACCAGCACGACGGGGACGAGAAACATCAAACCACCCACGAGGGTCGCCTTGAGAAACGCTTTGATCGTGTTCACGGGACCTCCGCTGGCAGTGAAGTTCCAGTCTACACTGCGGCTCCCTGCCGTTGATCCCGAAGCCTGCCCATGACTGCACGCCGCCGCCGAAAACCGCTGTCGCAGCGCCCGCGTGTGGCCATCGTCGGCGCCAGTTTCGCGGGACTGCGGGCGGCACAGGGACTCGGTCCCGAGTTCGACGTGACTGTGTTCGACCCATCGCCCTGGTTCGAATGGCTGCCAAACATCCACGAACTCGTCTCCGGTGCCAAGCGGCCAGCCGACCTGCGGTTGCCACGCAAGCGACTCGTCGCCGCGGCGGGGCATCGCTTCGTGCGCGACACCGTCACTGCCATCGACGCCAGGCACGGCACGTTGTCAACGGCCGCAGGCAAGGTCCACGCCTTCGACCACTGCATCGTCGCCGTGGGTGGCGTCAACGAGACGTTCGGCGTGCGAGGCGCGGATCGTCATGCCTTGCCATTCAAAAACGTCGAGCAATGCAGTGCGATCGGTCGCCGCCTGGCGGCGCTGATGAAAGGCCGGGCGCCGCGAGCGATCGTCATCGTAGGAGGCGGTTTCGAAGGCGTCGAGGTGCTCGGCGAAGTCCTGCGGCGTTACCGGTCACGCGCAAACCTGACGCTGCACGTAGTCGAGGCCGGGCCGCGCCTGATGGCGGGTACGTCAGCGCGGATCGATGTTGCCGTGCGCAAGCACATTCGACCGTACGACGTGCATATCCACACAGGGACGCCAGTCGCAACCGTTACTGCCACCGGGGTGCGCCTCGGTAGCGGCGAGCGCATACGTTCCGACCTCACGATCTGGACGGGCGGCAGTACCGCACCACCGTTGCTGCAAGCCTCTGGACTCGTATCGAAACCGCGGCAATGGGCGCCGGTCGAGACGACATTACGCAGTCGGCGCTACCGTAACGTGTTCGTCATCGGCGACGCGGCCGCCCTGCCGGCACCGATTCCCAAACAGGCGTTTCATGCCCTCGAGATGGGCGACTGCGCGGCCGAGAACGTTCGACGCACCGTCGCAGGCCGTGCGCTGCGTCCATTTCGGCCTTCACGCACGCCGATGCTGGTGACGTTCGGCGATCTCGACACGTTCCTCGTTGCAGGACGCTCGGTCGTCGCCAGCCCCACCTTCGCCGCGGGTAAGGAAGCGGTGTACCAGGTGACGATGGCGCAGATCGACCCGCCCTCCAGTATGCAGGCACTCGGTGAACTGGCGTCCCGGGTCATTGGCGTGACGCGCCGTCTCGCGCCATCGAAGTAGGCACCGGCATGCCGGTCCATTCCGAATCCGTGCCTTTGCGGGATCCGCTACTCACGGCCCGCGTGCACGATCGCATGCTCGTCGCTCGTCGTCGCGGCGAAAGCATGCTGGAGTGTTCGCTCGACCTCGATCGCTCGCAGACGCAGGTCGAACTTGGGGCGGACGAATGGCAATGGCGCGGGCGTGGGTATCCCTACCTCGAACGCTGCAAGGAGCGGACGATCTATCACTGGGCCGGCGAAGGATTCGAGCCGGTCGCGCGCTTTGGCGCGTCGCTGCTGAAACTCGTGCCGACGGACTGGGGTCCGCCGACGTTCGAGATCGACGGCGTCAAAATGCTGCCGACCAAGCAGGTCTCGCCCTACGAGGATGCGCGTCGCAAGGTCGCGCTGGTCGCGCCCGGCGGCAAGCGAGTCCTCGATACCTGCGCGGGACTCGGCTACTTCGCGGCCTGGTGCCTGCAGGGCGGTGCGAGCGAAGTCACCTCATACGAAATCAACCCGGACGTCCTCTGGCTGCGCACTCTCAATCCGTGGTCACCGCAAGACGGACCCGGTTTGACGCTGGTCGCAGGTGACGTCAGCGAAATGATAGCCGAACTCGCGAGCGCTACGTTCGGTGCCATCCTGCACGACCCGCCGCGCTTCGGCCTCGCCGGCGAGCTGTATTCGCAGGCGTTCTACGACGAGCTGGCCCGCGTGCTGAAGCCGGGTGGCCGCCTGTTCCATTACACCGGAACACCCAATCGCCTGACCAGCGGCCGCGACGTGCCGCAGGAAGTCGCGCGGCGCTTGCGCTTCGCTGGTTTCACGACCCAGATCGATGGCGACGGTGTGCTGGCCGTGCGCGGATCGCGACGTCGAGGTGGTTCATGAGACTGATCGCAACCTGCCCTGACGAGGCCAAGCCCGCGCTCGTCGCCGAACTGGCAGCGTTGGGCGCCACCGAGCTGGCGCCGACGTTCCGGGCCGTGCTGTTCACGGCGACGCCACGCCAGTTCTACGAGCTGCACCTGCGCGTGCGTACGGCGAGCCGCATCCTGCGCGTCCTGCGAGAGGTGCCGGCACATTCGCCGGCGATGCTGCACTCGCAGGTTCGCCGCCTGCACTGGCCCGAGTGGTTCGACGCCCGTCACGGCTTCATGGTCGAAAGCACGGGCGATGAAGGCGGCGGGCTGACGCCGAAGCAGGTCATCACGCAGGTGCGCGAGGGCGTTCGGGAATCCTTCGCGCGGCTGGGTGAGCAGGTTCCCCCGGTCGACACGGAGGAACCGAAGGTGGTGATCGTGGCGCACGTCGCGCGCGGCCGCTGCATGCTGAGTTTCGACACGTCGGGCAAATCGCTGCACAAGCGGGGTTATCGCGAGCAGGGCCACCCGGCGCCGCTGAAAGAGACGCTGGCGGCAGCGATCCTGCAGTTTGCGGGATACGACGGCGGCGTCGCGTTCCTCGACCCGATGTGCGGCAGCGGCACGCTGGCGATCGAGGCGGCCATGATCGCCGTGCGCAAGGCGCCGCAGATCCATCGCAAGAAGGGCGAGTTCCACTTCGAGTGGCTGGCGGACTTCGATCGCACGCTCTGGCGCGAAACGCAGGACAGCGTTCGTGCCGAAAAGCTGGAGTCCCCGCCGTGCGTCGTCGCCGCGTCCGACATCCGCGCGGAGTACATCGACATGGCGCGCAAGAGCGCACTCAAGGCGCGGGTCGAAAAGTACATCCAGTTCGACGTGATGCGCGTGCAGGACGTCGTACCGCCGGCGCCGACCGGCCTGTTGGCGACGAACCTGCCGTACGGGGACCGCATCGGCGGGGGCGAAGCCGAGGTGCGGCAGTTGTATGAAGAGTTCGGCGACACGCTGAAGCAGCGGTTCGCGGGCTGGCGCGCCGCGGTGCTCGCGGCGAATGCTTCGCCGTACAAGTCGATCGGACTCAAGCCGTCGCGGACGATCGGCCTGATGAATGGCAGCATTCCGTGCCGGCTGCTGTTGTTCGACCTTTATGCCGGAAGCCGGCGGGGCGACTCGAGTTAGAGCCGCGGCAGCAAGGCCGCTTGGCTTGCGTTCGGCGGCTGGCCTTGCGCGCCGAGTGTCGAAGGTGTGAAGTCGCCCCGCCGCGCTGGTGGACTGAACCCGCAAGATGTGACTTGGTGGTAACAGCGCGGCGGAGCTAACGCGCGGAGCAGAAGCCACACGCGCGGCTCGCATTCTGCGTGCTGAATGGCCGCGAGTCCAGTGGGGCGTCCGTCGTGAGTGCGAGAGCGCGTCAGGCGAGCACGAGTTTTTCGACGTGCGCCGCTGCGCTCGCCGCGAGCGAGCGCAGGTCGTAACCACCCTCGAGCGTCGAAACGATGCGACCCTGCGCATGTCGATCGGCGACGCCGCACGCGACCTCGGTCACCCACGCGTAGTCCGCCGTCGTGAACCGCAGGTGCGACATGTCGTCGGACGCGTGCGCATCGAAACCCGCGGAAATCAGCACCAGCTGCGGCGCAAACGCTTCGAGTGCCGGCAGCCACTGATCCTGCACTGCCGCGCGGAAGGCGTCGCTGCCGCTGCCCGGCGGCAACGGGCAATTGATAACGCGGCCCGGTCGCGTGGGCGGGTTCATGTCGGGCCACAGCGGGTACTGGTACGACGAACAGAGCAGCACCCGCGCATCGTCCTGGAAGATCTCCTCGGTGCCGTTGCCGAGATGCACGTCGAAATCGAGGATCGCGACGCGCTCGAGGCCATGGTGGTCGAGCGCGTGGCGGCCCGCGACCGCGACATTGTTGAAGAAGCAGAATCCCATTGCCGTCGCCCGTTCGGCGTGGTGACCCGGCGGACGCACGTTGCAGAAAGCCCGTGACGCCGCGCCTGTCAGCACCAGGTCCGTCGCCAGTACGTTGGCGCCGGCGGCGCGCAACGCCGCCTCGAACGTGTCGGGGCACATCCAGGTGTCTGGATCAATGTGCTCCAGACCTTCGGCGGGCGAGCGGTTGGAGAGGTCCTCGACGTAAGCAAGCGGATGCACGCGAACCAGTTGCTCGACGCTCGCGCGCGGCGCCTCGCGATGCAGCAGCACGTCGTACAGTCCGCGCGAGTGGAGTTCGTCCTCGATCGCGTCCAGACGCGCCGGTTGCTCCGGATGGTGGTCACCCATCCGGTGCAGCCGGCAATGGGGATGGGTCACGAAAGCGACGGCCATGGGCGACTCCAGTTGCGGTGAGCCACAATGATCCAGCAAACGGCTGAGGCTAGCATTCGCGAGTTCTCCTTACCCCCAAGAGTACACTCGAGCCATGACTGCGAAACGCATCGAGGCCGTGCTGCGCCCCGGATCCGTGGCCGTGGTCGGCGCCAGCGACAAGCCGGGATCGATCGGCGAGATCCTGAGCCGGAACCTGCGCGAAGGCGGGTTCCGCGGGCCCGTGTTCTACGTCAACTCGCGTCATGCGACCATCGGCGGCGTGCCGGCCTTCCCTGACGTGCGGTCGCTGCCCCAGGCGGTCGATCTCGCGGTCATCGCTACGCCTCCGCAAACCGTGCCCACCGTGCTCGAAGACT
Source organism: uncultured Gammaproteobacteria bacterium (assembly GCA_963743995.1). Classification (GTDB taxonomy): domain Bacteria; phylum Pseudomonadota; class Gammaproteobacteria; order Steroidobacterales; family Steroidobacteraceae; genus RPQJ01. The sequence continues at coordinate 125,759 of CAVUSC010000030.1, forward strand.
GCGGCGAACGTGGCGTGCGTGGCGCCGTCATCGTGTCCGCCGGCTTTCGTGAAGGCGGCGAGGAGGGCGCAGCCTGCGAACATTCGATGCTGCAGGTCGCGCGCCGGTATGGCCTGCGCCTGCTCGGTCCGAACAGCTTCGGCGTGATCCGGACCGACAGCGGGCTCAACGCAGCCTGCGGCGCGGCGCTGCCCAATCGCGGCCGGCTCGCACTCGTGTCGCAGTCGAGCGCCCTGTGCGCGGCTACGCTCGACTGGGCGCGCTCCCGGCACGTCGGATTCTCGACGGTCATTTCCACCGGCGTCGGCGCCGACATCGGTTTCGACGAAGTGCTCGACTTCCTCGCGCGCGATGCGGCGACGGACAGCATCATGCTGTACCTGGAAGGCGTCGGCGACGCGCGCCGTTTCATGAGCGCGTTGCGGGCGGCCGCGCGCGTCAAGCCCGTCGTCGTCATGAAAGCCGGGCATTCGCTCGAAGGCCACGGCAGTCTCGCTTTCCACACGGGTTCGCTGGTGGGCGGCGACGATGTCTTCGACGCGGCGATGCGTCGCGCCGGCGTACTTCGCATCCGCGATTTCAGCCAGCTGTTCAGCGCGGCCAGTACGCTCGGTGCCGGCGTGCGGATGCGAGGGCGCAGGTTGGGCATCGTGACGAATGCGGGCGGACCCGGGCAGATGGCCGCGGACCGCGCAGCGGATCGCGGCTTGCCCGTTGCCAGGCTTGTGCAGGAGACGCTCGTGCAGTTGCAGGCGCTGTTGCCTCCCAGCACGTCCGAAGGCAATCCGGTCTACGTCCGCGGCGATGCGTCGGCGCAGGTATACGCCCAGGCCGCGCAGACCTGCCTGCAGGACAGCGGGATCGACGCTCTGCTCGCCATCGTGACGCCGTTTGCGCTCACCAACGCGGACCAGTTCGCGACTGAACTGATCGCGGTGGCGCAGGCCCAGCGCAAACCGGTCTTCACGTGCTGGATGGGAGGCGAGGCAGTGACGTCGGCGCGACAGCGCTTCGCCGAGAGTCGCATCCCGACGTTCCCCACGCCCGAAGCCGCGGTCGATGCCATCGCGGCGCTCGCACTGTTCACCGCGAACCAGGAGCAGTTGCTGCAGGTCCCGGCGCCGCTCGGGCCGACTTCGACACCCGACCGCGCCACGGCGCAACGCTTGCTCGACGCGGCACGCGCGGCGGGCAACGCGTGGCTCAACCCTGCGGATTCAAAGGAGCTGCTGGCAGCGTTCGGGATACCGGTCGTCCGTAGCCAGCCAGCGTACTCGGCGGACGAGGCCGTGCAGGTTGCCGAGGCGATCGGCTTTCCCGTCGCACTGAAAATCCTGTCGCCCGACATCTCGCACAAGACCGACGTCGGCGGCGTGAGGCTCGGTCGCACGGACGCGCGCAGCGTTCGCGACGGCTACGACAACATGCTGCGTGATGTCGCGATCACCCGGCCCGACGCACGCCTCGAAGGCGTGCTGATCGAGCCGATGTACCTCGAACGGCACGGGCGCGAGCTCATGATCGGCGTCGTGCGAGATCCGGTGTTCGGTCCGGCGATCAGCTTCGGGCTGGGCGGCACGATGGTCGAAGTGATCCGGGACCGCGCCGTGGCGTTGCCGCCGCTCAATCCGTACCTGGCGAAGGACCTGATCCGCCGGACCCGTGCGAGCCTGGCATTGCTGCCACTGCGCGGGGCGCCGGCCGCCGCCGAGGGCGCGATCGAGGACATCTTGCTGCGCGTGTCCGAAATAGTCTGCGAACTGCCCGATGTCGGCGCAATCGACATCAATCCGGTCATCGTCACGGCCAAGGGTGCCGTAGCCGTCGACGCGCGCATCGGCGTGACCCCGTTGCCGCAACCGCAGCGGCTCTATCGTCACATGGCGATCCACCCGTACCCGAGCGCGCTGGAGTTTCCGCTCGAGTTGCCGGACGGGCAGCAGGCGACGATCCGTGCGATCAGGCCGGAGGACGCCGAACTCGAGCGGGATTTCGTCCACCGGCTGTCGGAGCAGTCGCGGTTCCTGCGCTTCATGTTCGGCCTGCAGGACCTCTCCCCGGCCATGCTGTCGAAGTTCACGCAGATCGATTACGACCGCGAGCTGGCGCTGATCGTGGCCAGGCGCCTGCCCGACGGCGACGAGCAGCAGATCGGCGTCGCGCGCTATATCACGCTGCCGGACGAAGAGACCTGCGAGTTCGCGATCGTGGTGAGCGACGAGTGGCAGGGCAAGGGCGTGGCCCGGCACCTGTTCCAGCGCCTGATCGATGTCGCGCGCGACCGGCACCTGAAGGTGATGACCGGCATCACGCTGCGCGAGAACAACCGCATGATCGACCTCTCTCGCTCGCTAGGCTTCGCGACTCGGTCCGATGCCGATGAGCCTGAGCTCGTGCGGATGACACTTACCCTCTAGGAGGTCCCTGGCATCGCTGCGGCGGACAGTGACTGGCCGCTGCGGCGGAGATTGCCCGGGCAGCGGCTGCGGGGTCCTGTCCCGAGCTTGGAAAGGCAGACACGCGCTCGGGACAGGACCCCACAGCCGCCGCCCTCTCAGCTGCGTCCGTAGCCGGGTAGCAGGCTCGAGACGTGTAATTCACCTTGTCAGCCAGTAATGGCTGCATCTCGGAGTAAGGGTCGACAGCGCTGAGTCATTGCGTGCGTCAGTGCGTGAGGCGATACCCACGGCGAGTGCCTGGTCGGACCCTTCGCCGAGCGCGTGTCTGCCTTTCCAAGCTCGGCGAAGGGTCCGACCAGGCACCTGCCCATGCGCTTTCAGCGACGACTGCGCAGCGCGATGCGCACCTGGTCGCGCAGCCAGCGGTTGGCGGCATCGCTGGCCGCATTCGCCGGCCAGTACATGTACGTCTCGAGGGTGATGCCGTCCAGTGGCAGTGCCACGACCTGCGTCGTGGCGTGCTCCAGCACATGACGCGCGTACGTCTCGGGCAACGTCACGACCAGGTCCGTGCTGGCGGCGGCACGGCACGCGGCCGGGTGGCTCTGGCAGCGCAAGCGGATGCGTCGCGTCCGGCCGAGCGACTGCAACGCAACGTCTTCCAGCGAGGGGCCGCGCCGGCGCGACGAGACCTGTACGTGCTCGAGGTCGAGGTAGGCGTCCAGCGTCCAGCCCGTGCGCTTCAGCTTTCGCAACCGTGGATGGTCCTTCCTGGCGATGACGACCAGGCGATCGGTGAGCACCCGTTCGTGCGGCACGCGATCGGCGACCGGCAGCAGGACGTCGAACGCGACGTCGAATTCACCGGCGGCGAGATCCGTTTCGAGGCGAGGCCGGTCATGCCTGGCCGACGCGAGGCTGAGGTGCGGGCCCGCAGCGCAGATGGCCTGGCTCAGTTCGGGCAGCACGCTGGGCTCGAGCGCTTCGCGCAGGCCGATCCGGAAGTGACGCTCGGTCGACGTGGGTTCGAACGCCGCGGCCCGCTCGAACGTGCGCTCCATCGAGCCGAGCGCATCCCGCACCGGACCCGCAATCGAGCGTGCCAGTGGCGTCGGGACGATGCCGCGTCCCTGGCGCTCGAAGAGCGGCTCGCCGAACACGTCACGCAGGCGTGCCAGCGCGTGGCTGACGGCTGGTTGTGAAAGGTTCAGCCGGCGGCTCGCCGCCGTGATGCTGCCTGCGGTGAAGACCGTGTCGAACACCACGAGCAGGTTCAGGTCGATACGCGATAGATGCATGGTATGAATGATTATTCATTAATACATTGCACAAGGGAAATGCCACGACGCGCCTACACTGGTCGCCGGACCCACTCCGGAGCAGCCCTCATGGATTTCGAGTACAGCCCCCGCACGCGCGAACTGATGCGACGCGTCGACGACTTCATGCAGGCGCACGTCTTCCCGGCCGAGGCCGAGTACGAGGAATTCGTGCAGGATCCGATGCAGCGCTGGATCGTCCCGCCCATGGTCGAGGGACTCAAGGCCAAGGCGCGCGACGCCGGCCTCTGGAACCTGTTCCTGCCGCACGAATACGAACCCTGGAGCCCGGGCCTGACCAACCTCGAGTACGCACCGCTCGCGGAACTCATGGGGCGCGTGGACTGGGCTTCGACGGTCTTCAATTGCAATGCACCGGACACCGGCAACATGGAAGTGCTGGCGCGCTATGGCAACGCGGAACAGCAGGCACAGTGGCTTACGCCGCTGCTGGAGGGGCGCATCCGCTCGGCCTTCCTGATGACCGAACCGGCGGTGGCTTCCTCCGATGCGACCAACATCGAGTGTTCGATCGTCCGCGACGGCGACGACTACATCGTCACGGGCCGCAAATGGTGGTCGAGCAACATCTACCATCCAGAGTGCGAAATCCTGATCGTCATGGGCAAGACCCGCTTCGACGGCCCGAAGCACGCGCAGCAGTCCATGATCCTGGTGCCGCTGCGCTCGCACGGTGTGCGCCTCATCCGCCCGCTCAAGGTGTTCGGTGAAGTGCACTCGCCGAGCGGCCACGGCGAGGTCGCGCTCGAGGGCGTGCGCGTGCCGGCCTCGAACCTGCTGGTGGGCGAAGGCCGTGGTTTCGAGATTGCGCAAGGCCGCCTCGGCCCCGGCCGCATCCATCACTGCATGCGGCTCATCGGTGCGGCGCAGCGGGCGCTCGAGCTGATGTGCCGGCGCGCGGAGTCCCGCGTGGCCTTCGGCCGCAAGCTCAGCGAGCAGGGCAGCCTGCGTGAAGCGATTGCGCGTTCACGTTGCGACATCGAGCAGGCCCGCCTGCTGACGCTGGCCGCGGCGGACAAGATGGATCGTGAAGGCAACCGCGGCGCGGCCGACCTCATCTCGATGATCAAGATCGTCGCGCCTCGCATGTGCCAGGACGTCTGCGACCGCGCGATGCAGGCGCACGGCGCCATGGGCCTTTGCCAGGACACCCCGATTCCAGCGGCGTTCGGCTATGGCCGCTACGTGCGGCTCGCCGACGGCCCGGACGAGGTGCACATGTCGCAGCTGGCCAAGTGGACGATTGCCAAGGCGCTCAAGGGCAGCATCTCGGGCTGAGGTCGACTGGCGGAAAAGCGGCATAATGCCGCGCTACCCAGCGCCGCCTTCGGCGACGCGCGCCTGCACGGATTCCCGCATGTCACCGACCGGCCGCCACGACGCCCACGTTCACGTCTTCGACACCAGCAATCCCATTGCCGAGCGTCGCACGCGCCAGGTGATGTGGCTCACGCTCGTGATGATGGTCGTCGAGATCGCCGCGGGCACCGTGCTCGGTTCCATGGCGCTGCTCGCGGATGGCTGGCACATGAGTTCGCACGCGCTGGCACTCGGTGTCTCGGCGGGTGCGTATTACCTGGCGCGACGCCATGCCCACGACCCGCGCTTTGCGTTCGGCACGTGGAAGATCGAGGTGCTCGGCGGCTACACCAGCGCCGTGTTCCTGGTCGGCGTGGCCGCGTACATGGGGATCGAATCGGTGTCGCGGCTCTTCAACCCGACGTCGATCCGCTTCGACGAGGCCATTGCCGTCGCCGTCCTCGGGCTTGCGGTCAACGTGTTGTCGGCCTGGCTGCTGTCGACGGGGCATGATTCGGGTCATCACCAGCATGGGCACGATCATCACGCCCACGCTCACGCCCACGACGGCCATGCACACCACCAGGACCTGAACCTGCGTTCGGCGTATCTCCACGTCGTCGCGGATGCCGCCACGTCCGTGCTGGCGATCGTCGCGCTGGCGGGTGGCAAGTACTTCGGTGCAACCTGGCTCGACCCGGTGATGGGCATCGTCGGCACCGTGCTGGTAGGGCGCTGGGCCGTCGGGTTGCTGCGCGATACCGGCCGCGTGTTGCTCGATGCCGAAATGGATTCGCCGGTGGTGCAGGAAGTGCGCGAGGTCATCGCCGCATTGCCTGGTACACCGCAGTTGCGCGACCTGCACGTGTGGCGGGTGGGGCGTGGAAAGTACGCCTGCATCGTGCACCTTGCCCACGCACAGGAGATGCATGCTGCCGAAGTGCGCTCGGCACTCGCCGTGCACGAAGAACTCGTCCACGTTACGGTCGAGTTCGAGCGCTGAAGATCCGCATCCCTGGTCTTGTGCCATGGGCTCTCGGGTGAGAATTCCATGCAGCGGTCGGTTGATGTAGTAGTTCGAGCGGCCAATCTTCTGCTTCTGCACGAAGCCACCGTCTGCCAGCAGGTCCAGGTACGAGGAAGACACTCTTCATGGCCTGGATGGTCTCGATGCCGGACGCAGCCGCCTTCTCGATTGCTTCCAGCATGTAGATGACCCAGTCTTCCCACGCATCGCGATCTCGAACCTCCTGCAGGAGCTGGTAGTAGCCTGTTCACGTCGGATACCCTCACATGCGAACCGCACTGGCCGCGACCTGGACCTTGTTGCTCGGAATGGCGCTGCTGATGCTCGGTGCAGGCCTGCAGGGCACGTTGGTTGGCCTGCGCGCGAGCCTCGAGGGATTTCCCACGCTGCTGGCGGGCGTCATGCTGGCGGCCTACTACCTCGGATACATGGCCGGGTCCGTGATGACGCCGGGCCTGGTCAACACCGTCGGGCACGTCCGCGTTTTCGCGGCGCTCACCTCACTCGCCTCCGTGCTGATCCTTATCCAGGGTGTTTTCGTCGCGCCGCTGCCCTGGACTCTGGTACGCATCCTTATTGGCTTCTGCTTTGCCGGCATCTATGTCGTGGCCGAGAGCTGGCTAAACGGCCGCGTGGACAACGAGCATCGCGGCTTGCTGTTGTCGATCTACATGCTGGTCTGTTACGGGGGCCTCGGTCTCGGGCAGTTGCTGCTCAACGTCGCCGATCCCCGCAGCACGCTGCCGTTCATCCTGGTGTCGATCCTGATCTCGATCGCGATGGTGCCGATGGCGCTCACGTCCACTTCGGCGCCCGAGATCACAGTGCCGGTGCGGGTCAGCCCGCGCGCCCTGTTTCGTCGCTCGCCGCTCGGGGTGGCGGGCGTCGCGATTGCGGGTGCCGTCTCAGGTTGCCTGTTCTCGCTCGGCGCAATCTATGCAGACGGCGAAGGGTTCAGCACGTTCGAGGTTTCGCTGTTCATGGCCGTCGCCATTCTTGCGGGTTGCGCAACGCAGCTGCCGATCGGCCGTATTTCCGACCGCATGGACCGACGCAAGGTGGTCATCGCTAGCTGCGTGCTTGCGGCGATCTGTGCCATGGGCGCCTGGTGGCTGGCGGACATCTCGCGCAGCCTGTTTTTCACCATGGTGGCCGCGTACGGCGGCACGAGCCTTACCCTGTATTCGCTGAGCTCGGCGCACGTCAACGATCACGTGCCGGCGGATGAGAAACTGGGTGCCAGCAGCACGCTGATACTCGTGAATGGTGCCGGTGCGTTCATTGCCCCGATCGTCGTGGCCGCCGTCATGGAGGCGGTCGGCAACGACACTTTCCTGCCGTCACTGGCTGTTTTGCACGTGTTGCTGGCCGTCTATGCGATGTTCCGCATGAGAAGACGCGCCGCGGTTCCGGGCGAGCAGAAATCGCCGTTCGTCGGCACACCGCTGGGCACGAGTTCCAGTGGCGAATTGCTGGGCCACGCGTCCGATCGGGTAGAGCCAGCCTCCGGCGTTTGCGAAGCTTCGCGAACGCGTGAATGACCGACTCATTGGTGGCGCACGCGGTCAGCCATCGCCTTCACAGCCCCAGCCGCTGTTCGATCCAGCGATCGACCCGGGTCTCGAGCAAGTCGAGCGGCATCGGCCCGGCACCCAGCACCAGGTCGTGGAATGCCCGCACGTCGAACTTCGGTCCGAGCCTGGCCATTGCCCGCTGCCGCAGCTCGATCAGCTTGAGCTCACCAATCTTGTACGCGAGCGCCTGTCCGGGCCAGGCAATGTAGCGATCGACTTCGAACTCGATTTCCGCCGGGGCGAGCGCGCTGTTTTCCTGCAGGCAGGCCATCGCCCGCTCGCGCGACCAGCCCATCACGTGCATGCCGGTATCGACCACCAGCCGGCACGCGCGCCAGATCTCGAGCGACAGCCGACCGAACTGCTCGTAAGGATCGCGATAGATCCCCATCTCCTCGCCCAGGTACTCCGAATACAGCCCCCAGCCTTCGACATAGGCCGTCACGTCATCGGCGCGCCGGAACTCCGGCAGGTCCGTCAGTTCCTGGCTCAGTGAAATCTGGTGGTGGTGACCCGGCACCCCTTCGTGCAGCACCCAGGCCGCAAGGCCGAAGGTCGGCATCTTCTCTGCCATCCACGGCTTGTAGACCACCATGCCCGCGACGCCCTGTTCGGGCGAGCCGGGGAGGTAGCCGTTGGCGCTGCTTTCGAGGCCGGCAGGCATCGGCAGCACGCCATACGACAGGCGTGGCAGCTTGCCGAAGTACTTCGGCATCGCGAAATCGGCGCGCTTCGCGATCTCGCTGGCTTTCTCGCCGTACGCGGCTGCGCCGACGTAGAACCGGGGGTCCTTGCGCACGGACACGAGAAACTCCTGGAATGTGCCCTTGAAACCCGTCTGCGCGATGGCCTGGTCCATGCGTGCCCGGATCCGCTTCACCTCGCTTTCGCCGAGCGCGTGGATCTCGGCCGGTGTCTTCGCCGTCGACGTGTGCCGACGGGCGAGGAACGCGTAATACTCCTTGCCCTGCGGCACGCTGCCGATGCCGATGTCCTTGCGCGCGGCTGGCAAATAGTCGCGCTCCAGGAACTGCAGCAGCGACTGCTGGGCCGGTCGTACCTTGGCGTGCAGCACGTTGCGGGCTTGCGCCTCGAGCGCCGCGTGCCGATCCGCGGGAAACGACTGCGGCACGTTGCGGAACGGGGCGAGCAGCGGCGTCTTGTCGTCCGCCTGGGCAAGCTGGCCACGCACGTCGGCAATGGCACGTTCGACAGTGCGCGGCGGTTGCGTCATCCCCGTGCGGATGCCGCGACGCATGTTCTCGATCTCGCGCGCGTAGTACGCGGGCAATGCTTCGAGCCGCGCGATCCAGGCTACCGCCACCGCCTCGTCGTTGAGTGGCGTATTCAGAGCGGCGTAGTCCGCCGTCGTGTAGAACCCATCGCCGCTGATGAAGGGCATGCGCTCTTCATCGAAGGCGAAGCCATCGAGCGCCAGGCTGACTCGGTCGACGAGCAGCTCGCGGTTGAGTGCGTCCTCGCCGGCGAGGCCGGTGGCGGGCAGGGCCTGCAGCCGGCGCTGGAAGTCCAGGTACGCCGCTTTGCGCGCGGCAACGGCGGGCGGCGAATTGTCGGGCCAGATGCGCGCGGCTGCCTTGTCGCCGCGCTGGGCGGCACGAACCGGATCCTGCGCGCGGCTGAACGCGTCGAAGTCGCTGACGATCGCAGCGATGCCGTCGGCACTGGTCGCAGGCGTGTCGGCGTGCACAGGCTGGAAAGTCACGACTAACCCCGCAATGAGTGCAAACAGGATCGGGTGCATGCGTCCTCCGGGGACTGGTGAGCGTCAGCCTGCCGCCGCAGTACGCGGTGTGGCGATGGATTCGTCGTCCTCGGCATCTTCGCCGAGGAAGCCGCCGCTCTGGTGTGCCCACAGGCGCGCGTACAGCCCGCCGTGTTCGAGCAGCGTGCGGTGGTCGCCTTCCTCGACGATGCGGCCCTTGTCCATGACGACGAGCCGGTCCATCGCCGCAATGGTGGAGAGCCGGTGGGCGATGGCCACGACGGTCTTGCCTTCCATGAGCCGGTAGAGGCTCTGCTGGATCGCGTTCTCGACCTCGCTGTCCAGCGCGCTGGTCGCCTCGTCGAGCAGCAGGATCGGCGCGTCCTTGAGCATGACGCGCGCAATCGCGATCCGTTGCCGCTGGCCACCGCTCAACTTCACGCCGCGCTCGCCGACGTGCGCGTCGTAGCCGCGGCGGCCCTTGACGTCTGACAGGCCCTCGATGAACTCGTGCGCCTCGGCGCGCTTCGCGGCCGCGATCATCGTGTCGTCCCGGGCATCGGGCCGCCCGTAGACGATGTTGTCGCGCACGGACCGATGCAACAGCGAGGTGTCCTGGGTGACCATCCCGATCTGTGAGCGCAAGCTGTCCTGGGTCACGTGTGAGATGTTCTGCCCGTCAATCAGGATCGCGCCCTGCTCGACGTCGTAGAAGCGCAGCAGCAGGTTGACGATCGTGCTTTTGCCGGCGCCGGAACGCCCGACCAGGCCGATCTTCTCGCCCGGCCGGATGTGCAGGCACAGGTCGTCCACCACCTGGCGGTTGCCGCCATAGGCAAAGGTAACGTGCTCGAAGCGGATTTCGCCGCGCGTGACTCGAAGCGGCCTGGCATCGGGCACGTCGACCACGGTATGCGCGCGCGACAAGGTGCGCATGCCGTCCTCGACGGTGCCGACATGCTCGAACAGCGAGGCGACTTCCCACATGATCCAGTGCGCAATGCCGTTCAGGCGCAGCGCCATCGCGCTGGCAGCGGCAACCGCGCCCACCCCCACCTCGCCCTGCGTCCACAGCCACAGCGCCACGCCGGCGGTGGCGGCGATCAACAACATGCTGAGCGCGTGGTTGGTGATCTCGAAGCCGCTGACCAGCCGCCCTTGCGCATAGGCCGTTTTCATGAATTCCTGCATCGAGGCGCGCGCGAAGCCCGCCTCGCGGCTGGCGTGCGAGAACAACTTTACCGTCGCGATGTTGGTATACGCGTCGGTCACGCGCCCGGTCATCAGTGAGCGCGCGTCTGCCTGTGCCGCGGCGACCTTGCCCAGGCGCGGCACGAAATAGACCAGGCTCAGGGCGTAGAGGGTGAGCCAGCCGAGGAACGGCGCGAGCATCCGCAGGTCGAACGACCCGACGATCAACAGCATGGTCACGAAGTAGATGACGATGAACGCGAGGATGTCGGTGGCGGTCAACCAGGCGTCACGCACGGCGAGTGCCGTCTGCATCACCTTGGTCGCGACGCGGCCCGCGAATTCGTCCTGGTAGAAACTCATGCTCTGCCCGAGCATCAGCCGGTGGAAGTTCCAGCGCAGCCGCATCGGGAAGTTCGCGAACAGCACCTGGTACTTGAGCAGGGCGAACAGTCCGACAACCAGCGGACTGACGGCGAGCACCCCGAGCAGCAACAGGAAGGTCTGCCGCTCCGTAGTCCAGAGCTGGGCGGGCTCCACGCGTGCCAGCAAGTCGACGAGCTTGCCGAGCATTGCGAACAGCAGGGCTTCGAACGCGCCGATCACGGCGGTGCAGAGCGTCATCACCAGGATGTAGGGCCGCAGGCCCGCGGTGGATTGCCACAGGAAGGCGAAGAACGCGTGCGGCGGCGTGGCCGGCGGTGCGTCGGGATAGGTTTCGACCAGGCGTTCGAATCGGCGGAACACGGCGGTACTCCTCGGCCGCGCAAAATACCACGGTCCTTGCGGGTGCGAGGTCTTGCTAGACTGGCCGCCGGCGAAAAAATGTCCGAAGAAATCCGTGGTTTGAGCCGAATGAACGCGAATTCACTGCGAGCGATCCTGCTGGTCAAGAACGTCGAAGAGCAGGACCCGGACGGCTCGATCCTGCCGCTGGCCGAGCGTGACGCCGCGACGCGCGACGCGCTGCGTCTGCACCCGAAGGACAGCGGTGACCCGGAGGCGTACGCCTGGCGCGTGCTGGCGACGCGAGCCGACTTGCTGCGGACCCGGCTGGCGGAGCGTCACCCCGTCGTCACCCGGACAGTGGACCTCGAGTCGCAGATCGCGGGCGTGGGCGGCCTCGTGCTGCTGGTCGCGTTCGTCCTCGGTCTCGCGCTGTCGCTGTTCGACAGCCGCGTGCGGATTGAAATCCTGGCATTCCCGTTGCTTGGCCTGATCCTGTGGAACCTGGCCGTCTATGCCGCGCTGGGCCTGTCGGCACTCCGCCATCGACCTGTTCCATCCGACTCGACAAGGTCGATGCCGCCGGGCTGGTCACTGTGGCCTGCCCGCTGGACGTGGCAGCGCGCGGCGAAGCTGATCAAGCAGTCGTCGTTCTATCACCGACCGCTCGCTGGGGCATTGCGCCGGTTCTCCGAGGAATGGTGGCCGCTGGCCCAGCCGCTGCTGGTGTGGCAGGGCAAGCGACTGTTTCATTTCGGCTCAGCCGTCGTTGCGATCGGCCTGATCGCCGGCTTCTACCTGCGGGGCATTGCGCTCGAGTACCGCGCCGGCTGGGAGAGCACGTTCCTCGGGCCGTCACAGGTGCGCTCCCTGCTCGGGCTGGTTTATGGCCCGGGCTCGGTTCTCACCGGCATCGGGCTGCCCGCAGATGACGCCGCCGTCGCTGCCTTGCACTGGCGTGACGGCAAGGGCGGGAGGGGGCGCCGCGCCGTGGATTCACCTCATGGCAGCCACGGCCGTTCTCTACGTCGTGGTGCCGCGCCTGCTGCTGGCGCTCGCCGCAACGCTGCGCCTCGCGCGTACAAGTGACGAACTGGTGCCGCCGGAATCCCTGCTGGCGTATGCGCGTCGCACGCTGGGTGCCAGTGATGCGGCACTGCCGGCGCAGGCAGCGCGACTTACGAGCTTTGCCTACCAACCGGGCGCTGCTTCGGAACGCGGCGTCCAGCGCGTGCTGCGAGCCGCGCTCGGCCCAGGGACCCGTATCGAATTCGCGCCTGCGATTGCCTATGGCGACGAAGAGTCATTCACTGCGCAGGCGATGGAATCGACGCGTGACGTCGAAGTCCTGCTCTTCAGCCTCGCGGCCACGCCCGAAGTCGAGAACCACGGCGCCATACTGCAGCAGGCGCGCCATCGTTGGTCACGCTCCAAGGTCGGCTCGCGTTTGCTCGTGTTGGTCGACGAAGCTCCGTACCTTGCGCGACTGGGCGGCGATGCATCGCTCATGGCCCGAATCGACGAGCGCCGCGTGGCCTGGCGCGACTTCGTGCGCACGCACGGGTTCGAGGCGTACACGCTGGATCTCGGCTCGATCCCGACCGAGGGCGACGTGCCCCAGGCGATCATCGACCAGGTGCAGCGCAGTTGCCGGAGTACGCTCGCTTGAGCGAGCCCGGGATGACCGTCAGCCTGGCGTTGCTGTCGCACACCAACGTCGGCAAGACGACGCTGGCACGAACGCTGCTGCGGCGCGACATCGGCGCCGTCATGGATCGCGCCCACGTCACCGAAGTCGCGGAAGCGCACGTGTTGATGCAAAGCCCGGCGGGCGACGAACTCGTGCTCTGGGACACACCCGGCTTTGGCGACAGCGTGCGTCTGCAGCGCCGACTGGCCGCGAGCGGCCAGCCGGTCGGCTGGTTTCTTTCGCAGGTGTGGGATCGTTTCGCGGACCGTGCGTTCTGGTGCAGCCAGCAGGCGATGCGCGCGGCGCGAGAGTCGGCCGACGTGGTGTTGTACGTCGTCAATGCGACCGAAGAGCCGGCGGCCGCTGGCTACATCGAGCCGGAGCTGCATATCCTCGACTGGCTCGGCAAGCCGACGCTCGTTCTATTGAACCAGGTTGGAACCCGCAACGACGCCGCCCACGAACGGCAGTTGATCGAGGAGTGGAGTGCGGTGCTACGCCGGCATGACGCGGCAGGCACACGCCGAGTGCTGACCTTCGATGCCTTTGCACGCTGCTGGCTGCAGGAACACGCGCTGCTCGATGCCATTGCAGGTTGTCTCGACGAGCAGCAGCAGCCTGCGTTCGAGCGGATCGCCGAGTCGTGGCGCTTGCGTGATCTCGATGTGCTGCGGCGCAGCGCCGAAGTCATTGCGCGGCACATGAGCGGACTTGCGCGCGACACGGTGCAACTCCCGGATGGAACGCTGGCGGACAAAGTGAGCCGTGCGCTGCAGGGCGGAGCCACCGATGCACTCGGTGTCGAGGAGTCTCGGGCCCGCCAGGCGATGCTCGATCGCCTCGACGAGACCGTGCGCGCTTGCACCGCCGAGCTCGTCTTGTTGCACGGCCTGACGGGCACGGCCAGCGAGGACATCCTGCGGCAGGTGTCGCATGGGTTCGAAACCCAGCGCGCACCGGACGCCGACAAGGCGAGCCTCTGGGGTGGCCTCGTCACGGGTGCACTCGGCGGTCTCGCGGCGGACGTCGCCGCCGGCGGGCTGACGTTCGGGGTGGGCGCGGTCCTTGGCGGCATCGCTGGCGCGCTCGGCGCGCGCAAGATCACGCAGCGTTACAACGAGGAGCGCGGTCTCGCCGGCGGCACCGTGCGCTGGTCGGACGAGTTCCTCGAGGCGCGACTCGGCGCCGCGATCGTGCGCTACCTGGCGGTTGCGCATTTTGGTCGCGGTCGGGGTGAATTTGCCGCGAGCGACCCGGCACCGCGCTGGCAAGCGGCTGTCTCTGCCGCGCTGGCTCGGCGCGCTACGGAGCGGGTGGAGTTGTGGGTAGGACTGCGCACAGGAGTTGGCGCGGATGCGCGCGTCGATGCGGTCGTGCTCAGCCTGCTCGCAGACGTACTGACGCAGCTGTACCCGGAGCCCGCCGCATTTTTCCGTGGCCGTCTCGCGCGGACGGAACAGGGCAACTCAGTCGTGGCATGAGCGGCAGTGCTCGGCGATCATGACGGCGATGCCGGTCATGAGCGCCGGCGGGAAGTCATGACCCATCCCCGGAATGATCTTTAGCCGCGCGCCACGGATGTTCGCTGCCGTGTCGAGCCGCTGGTAATGCGCACCAGCGGATCGTCCGCACCGTGAATGACCAGTGTGGGTGCCGTGATTCGATGCAGCAGTGCGCGCCGGTCGCCCGAGGCGAGAATGGCCGCCAATTGCCGTGACGTGCCGGCGGGATAAAGGCCGCGGCGCGCGACGCGCTCGAAGTGCGGACGCAGCTGTGCCGCGTGCTGCCGGAAGCCTGGACTGCCGATGATGCCGAACACGAACTCCAGGTGGTCGACGACCTGTTCGATGGTCGGGTTGCCCGGCGGGCGTTTCAGCAGGGCGCGCAGCGCGCGCGTCTTGCCGAGCGCTACGCTGGGCCGAGGATTGCCGGTCGTGGACATGATCGACGTCAGCGTGCGGACCCGTTGCGGGTGGGTGGCCGCGAAAACCTGGGCGATCATGCCTCCCATCGAAACGCCCACGACGTGCGCACGCTCGACGCCGGCGGCATCGAGGACGACTCGCGTGTCCTCGGCCATGTCGCCGAGGTTGTACGGCGCGGCAACGGGTTGACGCAGCAACGCGCGCGTCATCGAGCGGAACGTTGGGATGCCGGCATCAGCCAGGCGCGAAGAGCCGCCGCAATCGCGATTGTCGAACGTCACGACCCGGAAGCCTTGCGCCACCAGTGTCTCGACGAACACGTCGGGCGACATCGCGGCGGGCATGCCGAGACCCTGGATCAGCAGGATCGCCGACGTGTCCTGCTCGCCGAACGATTCGTAGTCGAACCGGAGTCCGTTGCCCGTCGCGACCGGCATCGTCGTTGCGGGGCGTATTTGGCCGTCGATTCCACGGGAGTAGCCATGGCACCGAGCAGTTCGACTTCGAACAGCAGCACCTGGTTCGCGAGCGGGCCGTTCGAGCCGTAGGCGAGTTCCGGCGGGATGACGAGTTGCGCCTTGGAGCCGACTTTCATCAGTTGCAGCGCCTCGGTCCAGCCCGGGATCACGCCATTGAGGGGGAACGATGCCGGCTGACCGCGCTTGTAGGAGCTGTCGAACTCGGTGCCGTCGACGAGCGTGCCCTTGTAATGCACGGTAACGGTATCACCCGCGGCGGGTGCCTTGCCGGTACCCGGCGTGAGGATCTGATACTGCAGGCCGCTGGCGGTCGTCGTCACACCCGGCTTCTTTGCGTTCGCGGCGAGGTACGCCTTGCCGTCGGCAATCGCTTTCTCGCTGGCCGTTGCCTGTTCCTTGGCGCGCTGTTCCGAGACCTTCTGCTGCAGCGCCGTGAGCGCGGCGCCCATTTCCTGATCCGACAGCTTAGCCTTGCCGGCGCGGCCATCTTCCACGCCCTTCAGCATATCCTGCGGGCGCGGCTCGACGCCGACGAGGTCGCGGCCGAGCTGGTATCCCAGCGCGTACTGCATTCGCGCAGCCTCGTCCATGGCGGGCTCGGCGGCCAGCACTGACGTTGCGAACGTGGTGCCGAGGGTCAGCGCAGCGAGCGCGGCGCAGGTGGGAATCAGTCGCATGAACGGTGCCTCGGTCGGGGTGGGGAAGCGCGCGATCTTACTGGGGCCGCTTGCGGTTGTCCCCGATTTCGCGCGGCTTTTCCGGGTCGAAACTCGAGTCATGAGCATTGCGTATCCAGCGCGCTGGGGGCGCTTGGCGGCACTTGCCGAACGCCCTGAGCCTGACGCGCATAGCGTGCGCGCCGGTCCTCGTCCTGTTGGCGGTGGCTGGCGAGCAACCGGTTTACACGTGGGTGCTGGTGCCAGCCCTGCTGACCGATGCACTGGATGGCTGGATCGCCCGGGGCCTGTGGGCTGCAGTCTCGTCTGGGCGCGAGACTCGATTCCCTCGGGGATTCGCTCGTCTGGTGGGCCGGCCTCGCCGGCCTGCTCGCCTTCCAGCGCGACGTCCTCGCAGCGAATCGCTGGTTGATCGGTGCGGTTGTGGCCGGATGGCTGGTGCGAGAACGTGCTCGCCTGGCGGCGTTATGGCCGGCTGTCCAGCTTCCACACCGTGCTGTCGAAGATCGCGGGCGTCCTGCTGAGCGTGTACATCGGGGCCTTGTTCCTGTTCGGCCATTGGGATGCACTATTGTGGCTGGCGGCCGTAGCCAGCTTGCTGGCCAGTGCCGAGGAACTGTGGTTGCTTGCACTGCTGCCGGATTGGCGCGCGGACGTAAAAGGCGTGTGGTGGCTGTGGCGAAAGGCAGGCACGCCAGAGCAGGGGGCGCGTGGAGGTCCGACCGGCCACGAGTCGCGACCTAGTGCGTTTGCAGTAAAACCGTCCAGACGGTAACTTGGGGACCCATTCCAAATTAAGAATGGACCCATGAACCCCGCTCCAATCGTCGCCTGTGCCAGCGTCCGCGACCGCGTCCTCGATGCCGCCGAAGCGATGGCGGGAGGTGAAGGTTCCGGCGAACCTGACCCTCGACGCCGTAGCGAGCCTGGCCGGGGTCAGCAAGGGTGGCTTGCTCTATCACTTCCCGACCAAGGATGCGCTGATCGCCGCGATGATCGACCGGCACGTCGACCGGATCGAGGAGCGCTGCGTGCAACTGCGGGCCACGCTTCCCGGGACGGAGGATTGCGCGGAATTGAAGGCC
>CAVUSC010000031.1:0-13182 GCA_963743995.1 uncultured Gammaproteobacteria bacterium
GTGCCTCCAGCACGGCGTTGCGTTCGGCAGCGGGCTCGCCGACGGCGAGGCCGCCGACTGCGTACCCGTCGAAACCGATGGCGGCGAGTTGGTCGAGCGATTCCTGCCTCAGGTGCAGGAACGTGCCGCCCTGCACGATGCCGAAGAGGGCGTTGGGGTTGCCAAGGCGTGTGAACTCGTCGCGGCTGCGGCGTGCCCAGCGCATCGACAGTTCCATCGATGTCCGCGCCTGCTGCTCGGTCGACGGATACGGTGGACACTCGTCGAACGCCATCACGATGTCGGAGTTCAACGCAGCCTGCACCTGCATCGAAATCTCGGGGCTCAGGAACACCGCGTCGCCGTTGACCGGCGAGCGGAACTTCACTCCGGCCTCAGTGAGCTTGCGCAGTTCCGCGAGGCTGAAGACCTGGAAGCCGCCCGAGTCGGTGAGGATGGGACCGGACCAGTGCATGAATCCGTGCAAGCCACCGTGCGCACGGATGACCTCGGTCCCGGGACGCAGCATCAGGTGAAACGTGTTGCCGAGGACGATCTGCGCACCAAGGCCGGTGAGTTCCTCCGGCGTCATGGCCTTGACCGTGCCGTACGTGCCCACCGGCATGAACACGGGCGTTTCGACGGTCCCGTGGTTCAGGTGCAGGCGCCCTCGCCGCGCCGCGCCGGCCGTTGCCAGCAGTTCGAACTTCATGCTGCGCTCCCGCGGTCGAGCGCAGCCGGCGCCGGTTCGACGAACATCGCGTCGCCGTAACTGAAGAAACGGTACTGCTGCGCCACCGCGTGACGGTAGGCCTCGAGCACGTGCTCGCGTCCGCCAAAGGCGCACACGAGCATCAACAGGGTGGACTCCGGCAGGTGGAAATTGGTCACCATCGCATCGATCACCCGAAAACGCCGGCCCGGCGTGATGAACAGGCGCGTCTCGCCGACGTACCGCGTGAGCTGACCCGCGGCCGCCGCGGTCTCCAGCGACCGCACTGCCGTCGTGCCAACGGCGATGACGCGACCGCCGCATGCACGTGCCGCGACAACCGCATTGCAGGTCGCATCCGGCACGACGCACCACTCGGAGTGCATCCGGTGGTCCTCGACGTTGTCGACACGCACGGGCTGGAACGTCCCTGCACCCACGTGCAGCGTGACGTAGGCGAACTCGGCGCCGGCGTCGCGACACGCCTGCAGCAGCGCTGCGTCGAAGTGCAAGCCGGCGGTCGGTGCAGCCACCGCACCGGGCTCGCGCGCGTAGACAGTCTGGTAGCGCTCGCGATCCTCGGGTTCGGCCGCGCGGGCGACGTACGGCGGCAACGGCATTTCGCCCATGCGATCGAAGATCTCGTGCGCGTCGCTGCTGAATTCGACGCGCCAGAAGTCATCTTCGCGCTCGATGACAGTAAGCCTGGCACCTCCACCGAGTTCGATCACGGTGCCTGGTCGCGACGGCTTGCTCGCGCGCAGTTGCACGGTGGCCGTGCGCAAACCCGTCAGACGCTCGAGCATGACTTCAACCTTGCCGCCACTGTCGAGCTTGTGGCCGTGCAGCCGTGCCGGGATCACGCGCGTGTCGTTGAAGACCAGCAGGTCGCCCTGCCGCAGCAGGTTCGGCAAGTCGCGAAACCGCCGATCCGTGAGGGCCCCCGTCGCGCCTTCGAGGTGCAGCAGCCGGCTGGCGCTGCGTTGAGGCGCGGGGTGGCGGGCGATGAGCACGTCGGGCAGGTCGAAATGGAAGTCGGTGCGCCGCATAGGGGCGCGCATGCTAGCAGAGGGACCCGCACGCACGGGCCCCTCTGCGGCTGCTCATCCCGGGAGTCTCAGGACGCGATGCCTCCAACCTTCGGCGCCGGCGGTGCAGGTGGGACAGGCGCGTTGGGAGCGCGCGGGGCCGGACCCGGGCGGAAGCCCGGACCCATCGGGTCGACGGCAGGCATCTCCACGTCGAGGGCCAGGCGCTTGCGTTGGCGCAGAACTTCCACCTTGACCTTCTCTCCGGGTTGGTACGAGCCGAGGATGCGGAACGCATGTCGCGGGCTGTCCGGGGTCCGTCCGCCGATCGCCAGGACCACGTCGCCCTCCTCCAGGCCGGCGCCTTGCGCTGCCGGCGCCTTGACGACGAGCAGGCCCCTGTCCGTGCCGAAGTACTGGCCGAGCTTGGGCGTGACCGGCACGAGTTCGAGCGCACGGAAGCCACGGCCACCTGGGTTCAGCATGTCCTCGAGGCCCGGCGGAATTGTCATGCCTTCGAGCATCGGCACGTGCTCACGCAGCATGCGCATCATCGGCGGCTCGGCGGCTGCGGCGGTCACCGTCGTCGAGAGCTTTTTGCCGTCGCGCAGGTAATCCACCTTGACCTTCTGGCCCGGCTGCGTGGCGCGCATCTGCTCGACCAGCTGGCGGCCCGCGGCACGGTCGCCGGACTTCTTGAGTGCCTTGCCGTCGATCGCCACGATCACGTCGCCCGTCTTCAGGCCAGCCGCCGCGGCCGGGCCGGACGGACTGACGCCCATCACCTGGACGCCTTCCGCCTGGTCGGGACTGCCGCCGATGTTGATGCCGAGCATGGCTCCGCGAGGCGCATCGCCAGCAAGCGGCAGCGGCATGCCTTCCATGTCGTCGCCGTAAAGCTTGCGCGAGAGGTCGGCGACATCGCGTGCAGCGTCATCGAGCCTTCCGCGGGCATCGTCGAGTTGCTGTTGCAGTTGCGCCTTGTCCTGCGTCTCGGAGGCCGCTGTCGCTGGCGTCGTCACGACCAGTGCGACGAGCGATGCGAGCAGCGCGCCGAGCGCCCGTGGGGCGACGGTTCTGATTCGTATGGATTGCATGGTCTCGTCCTCGTCGTCACATGTCGATGCGCTGCGCTTCGACGTAGCGCAGCTGCACCAGGGAGTTCATCGCTTCGACGCGCTTGCGCCAGAGCCGTTCGGCCGAGCCCGGTTCGATTTCACCGTCGCCCATGGAAATCTGGTGGTCGATCCACTGCACCTGTCCCTCGAGCGTGTCGATCGGCACGCTCGCGCCCGCGCGTTCCACGACGGGACGCTCGCCGATCACCGACAGCACCTCGTCGAGCATCTGCGACTGCGACTGCAGTTGCGCGACGCGATCGAGCGCGATCGCCTGCTCCGCCGTGAGCGGCGTCAGTTCGACAGACATCGCGCCCGGGTGTTCGGTCACTACGTCGCCGACGCGCCAGGTGGCCGTCATCGCGATGACGGCGACCGAGGCGGCGGCAGCGAACTGCAGGCCAAGCCTGCGTCGCGCGTGCGTCGCTTTCTTCGCAGCAAGGCGCGACTGCACGTCGGCCCAGCCTGCGGGACGCGGCTCGGCCGCTGGCAACGACCGGAGTTCGTCGGTCAGGTTCATGGTGTGCTCGATATGGGAAGGCACGCAGGCTCGTCTCCTGCAGCCTCCAGCAAGTGCCGCAGGCGCTCGTGTGCGCGGGCCAGTTGCGACTTGGAAAAACTGGCCGACGCTCCAAACAGCGCGCCGATCTCGGCGTGGGTATACCCCTCGACGTCATGCAGCCAGACGACGGCTCGCGCGCTGGCGCCGAGCCGGGCGAGCGCACGTTCGAGGTCGATCTCATCCGCACGATCGGCGACGGCCGCGCCGGGACGGCGCTCGGCGTGCCAGTCCTGCTGCAACTCGTCGAGCGAGCGGGACGCGCCGTTCAGCCAGCGCTGGCCGCGATGCCACGGGGAACGCAGGTGCATGAGGCAGCGCGACACGGCGATGCTGCGGATCCAGCCTGCGAACGAGCCTCGCCCTGCGTATTGATGCAACCGCGTGATGACGTCGACGAAGACGTCCTGGGCCACGTCGTCCGCCGCGGAGCGCGGCGTGACGATGCGACGCGCCAGCGTGCGAACCGGGATTTCGTAGGCCCGGTAGATCTCGGCGAGCGCAGCTTCATCACCGGCACGAGCGCGCTCCAGGGTGGCAGTGTCGAGGGCGGTGTCGAGAAATGCGGACATTCAGGACGTTAGATGCGCCGGCGCGCAAAAAGGTCGCAAACCGGGCATCAGGTCGTCGGAGCGCCGGCTCAGCCCGAGTTGGGGCGCCGCGGGGCCGCAGCGACCGCCCGGTCCGGCGGTCCATCGCACTGGAAGTACGGCGACTCGGTGAGCCACTTGCGGTCCGGGTAATAAGCGAACAGCAGCGCGCCACCCTTCAACGTGTCGATCACCACCCGCGCGATTTCGGGGCGCAATGCCGGGCAACCCCAGCTGCGGCCGAGCCGGCCGAGTCGCTCGGCGATCGCCTCGCTGACGTAGGGCGCACCGTGCATGACGATCGCGCGCGCGAGGGCGTTGTCGTTGAAGCCGGGGTCGAGGCCGGACAACCGCAGCGAATAGCCATTGCTGCCGTAATAAGGCTCCAGCGTCTTGAAGAGCCCGATGCTCGACATGTGGCTGCCTTCCGCATTCGAGAAACGTTCCGCCTTCGCCTCGCCCGTGTTGCGGCCGTGCGCGACGAGTTCCTGGAACAGCAGCCGGCCGCGTTGGACGTCGAATACCCACATGCGCGGCTGCGTGGATGGCAGCGAATAATCGATGACGGCCAGGTGGCGGAAACCGTCCAGCACGCCCTGCTTGCGCGCGCACTCAGCAGCCCGGGCCGCAAGCGCGAGTACCTTGGGGTTGGCAGAGGGGGCTTCGGCAACCAACCTGTCGGCAAGCATCGGTTGCGTCGCATTGGTGCTGGAGGCAAACACGGTGTTCGCCGACAGCATCAGCAAGGCGGCCAGGCCACGGAAAAGGCAACGTCGCATGCTTCGGTCGGTCTCCTGGGAAGGGAACGGCCGCCCAAGGGCGACGCGAGCCATCTGACCTCCGCCAGTCTACCGAGTTCCGGCCTGGTCACCGCCCAGTCCGCACCGGGGCGGCTTGAATGACGTTAACTTAATGATTTTAAGAGTGTTTCCAACCGGCCAACACGATCGGGTAAGCTGCGCGACCCGTGCCGGGATGGCGGAACTGGTAGACGCACCGGACTCAAAATCCGGCGAGCTAAACACTCGTGAGGGTTCGATTCCCTCTCCCGGCACCACGCTTGAGACCCGTTGCTCCATGAAGTTCTGCTCCGCCTGCGGCAATCCGGTCTCGCTTCGCACGCCTGAGGGCGACCACTTTGCCCGCTACGTGTGCGAGTCGTGCGGCGTCGTCCACTACCAGAACCCGAAATTGATCGTCGGCTGCGTGCCCGAGCACGAAGGCCGCATCCTGCTCTGCCGTCGCGCCATCGAACCGCGGCTCGGCTTCTGGACGATCCCGGCGGGTTTCATGGAAAACGGCGAGACGACTCAGGAAGGGGCGCGGCGCGAATCTTTCGAAGAGGCCCAGGCCCACGTCGAGATTGGTTCCTTGCTGGCCGTGGTGCACGTGCTGCACGCGGACCAGGTCCACGTGATGTTTCGCGCAAGGCTGCCCGAGGCGACTTTTGGCCCGAGCCCGGAGAGCCTCGAGGTGGGACTGTACGGCGAAGCAGAAATTCCCTGGGACGACATCGCATTCCGCAGCGTGGATTTCGCACTGCGCCGCTATTTCGACGACCGTAGGCGCGGCGTGGAGGGCCATCACTTCACCGCGCTCGATTACCGCAAGGGCGGCGGTGTTAGGTAGCATCCGTTTTGCGCTGCGGCGGCACTTTGGCACAATACGCCGCCCGCCAGCCCGCGCCACCGCGTTCTGTCGCCTTTTTCGTCATCAGCCAACGTCCGGAGTGTCCCGATGACCTTTGTCGTCACGGAAAATTGCATCAAGTGCAAGTACATGGACTGCGTGGAAGTCTGCCCGGTGGACTGTTTCCACGAGGGTCCGAACATGCTGGTGATCGACCCGGATGAGTGCATCGACTGCACGCTCTGCGAACCGGAGTGCCCGGCGGAGGCGATCTTCTCGGAAGAGGAGCTGCCGGACGGCCAGCAGGACTTCCGCAAGCTGAATGCCGAGCTCGCCAAGCAGTGGCCGGTGATCACCGAGATGAAGGACGCGCCCGACGATGCCAAGGAGTGGGACGGTCGTCCCGGCAAGCTTAGCTACCTCGAACGCTGAGACACGCCCGCGCGGCCGGGGTCAGCGCGCAGCGACCGCCGTCTTCTCGCGATTCCTGGATCGCCTGCACCAGTTCGGTCGATGTCAGGAAGCCGCCGATGTAATCGCCGTTCTGCGTGAAAATCGCGGGCGTGCCTTCCACGCCGAGGTCCGAGCCCAGCTCGTACTGCGACTTGACCGCCGCGTCGCCGCAGCTCTTGGCCTTGACCGTGTCGCCCTTCTTCGCGCGCGTGAGCGCTTCGCGACGGTCGGTGGCGCACCAGACCTGCTCAGCCTTGGTCCACGATTCCGTGCCGGGTCCGGTGCGCGGAAAGAACATGTAGCGAACGCGCACGCCCGCCTTGTTCACGTCGGCGATCTGGGTGTGAAACTTGCGGCAGAAGCCGCAATCGATGTCGGTGAAGACCGTGACCGTCATCTTGGCATTCGCGGGACCGAACACGATCATGTTGCTTTCGGACGCCGTCGCCAGCGCCTTGGCGCGGGCTGAGTTGCGCCGCGTGGCCGTCAGGTTCACTTGCGTGTCGAGGTCGTAGACATTTCCGCTCAACAGGTACTTGCCGTCGGAGCTGACGTAAGCGATCAAGCCCCCCATCGTGACTTCATAGAGACCCGGAATCGGCGAGATCGCGACGTCGGACGGCTCCGCGCCCGGCAGTTTTGCCACGATGCGCGCGCGCACGTCGGGCGGGATGACCACTGGAGCAGCGGGCTTGGCAGTGGCCGCCGGAGCCGGCTTCTGGGCCGGGGTAGCGGGAGATTTGTCGCCCGTGGCGGCGAGCAGGGTGGAGATCGGCGCGAGGGCCAGGAAGGACGCGGCAACAGCGGCGAGCCCGGTGGCGACGGCAATCGGTCGGACTGGTGTGCGGCAACGCATGCGACGTTCTATCCCTGGTGTGGTGAGTCTAGGACAGCCGCCACAGCCGCAGGTTCAGTGAGTTCCGCGTCCGCGATCCGGCCGTCCCGTGGGGCGGGCGGAGTTTAGCAGAGCGGCGCGCCCGTCAGCCGCGCGGGTGATGCTCGGCGTGCAGTTCCTTTAGGCGCTCACGGGCGACGTGCGTGTAGATCTGCGTCGTCGAGAGGTCGCTGTGGCCGAGCAGCATCTGCACCACGCGCAGGTCGGCGCCATGGTTCAGCAGGTGGGTGGCGAACGCGTGACGCAGCGTGTGCGGCGACAGTTCGCGTTCGATGCCCGCCTTGCGCGCATAGCGCTTGATGATGTGCCAGAAAGCCTGGCGCGTCATGCGGTCGCCACGCCGAGTTGGGAAAAGGTAATCGGTCTGGCGTTCGAGCAGGATTTCGACGCGGGGTCCCTGCAGGAACTGCTGCACCCACTGCACGGCTTCCTCACCGAGCGGGATCAGCCGCTCGCGGTCGCCCTTGCCGACGATGCGCAGCACGCCCTGGTTCAGGTTCACCTGCGCGAGCTTGCAGTTCACCAGTTCGGAAACGCGCAACCCGGTGGCATACAGCACCTCGAGCATGGTTCGATCGCGATGCCCGAGCGGGTCACTCACGGTGGGAGCGGCCAACAGGGCCTCGACTTCCTCCTCCATGAGCGACTTCGGCAATGAACGGCCGACCTTGGGCATCGCGATCTGTGCGGTGGGATCCTCGCGCAAGGCGCCTTCACGTACGAGGTAACGGAAGAAGCGCCGGAAGCTCGAGAGCTGCCGCGCGGTCGAACGGGGACGGGCGCCCGCCTGCACTCGCGAGGCCATGAACGAAAGGATGTCGCCGCGTTGCGCATTCGGAAGGTCGCAGGAGTGCTCGTCGAGCCAGCGTTCGAGCGCCGTGAGGTCGGCCCGATACGCCGCCAGCGTGTTCGGCGACAAGCCCCGTTCCATCCACACGGCATCGAGGAACCGGTCGATCGGACCGGGCCCTTGGGAGGCTTCGCCGCCGCCGCTGCGCGGACGGGACAGGAAGCTCGACTTGACTGCAGTGCTCATGGAACCTCGCGACTTTACGTAGCGCGCAGTATGCGAGGCGTCTTCCGGACCCCGTCGTGACCCCCCTCACAGTTCCGGGGGGTCGTTAACATAACCGGAACTGATTCACAGATTGCCGGGGTACCGGCAGACTGGCGCCGTGGCTGGATCAATGTCGGCCGAGTCTCCCCGAAACGCCTACCGGATTGCCGCGAGCTTGCGCACGAATTCCACCGCTCCCAGAGACGAAGCCGCGTGCGTGCCGAACCCGACGGGAACCGCCGATGCCACGGTACACGACCAGCCGCCAGCGGGCGGGGTCCCGGCGCGGCTGTTCCGCCTGGTGTTCGGCGCCTACTCGCTGTCGCTGTTCATCTTGCTGATGACCGCCGCCGCACTGTTCGCCTTGCTGCTGCCTTCGCTGCACTGGCGTCGTTCGTCCACGCGCTGGATCGCCAGGCTCTGGCTCGCGGTCGCCTTCCTGCGATTGCGCGTCGCAGGCCTGGAACGACTGCCGCCGGACTCCTGCGTCCTCGTCGCCAACCATTCGAGTTACCTCGACGGGATCCTGATGACGGCGGGCTTGCCACCACGCTTCAGTTTCGTGATCAAGCGCGAGGCGTCCGACATGCCGGTCGTCGGCTTCCTGTTGCGGCGGATCGGATCGGAATTCGTCGATCGGCACTCCGCCGGCGGCCGGCAGCGTGATGCCAGGCGGGTCTTGAAGCGCGCCGGGCAAGGTCACTCGCTTGCCTTCTTTCCCGAAGGCACGTTCGACTCAATCGTGGGCCTCAAGCGGTTTCACATCGGCGCGTTCGTAGCTGCGGCTCGTGGCGGCATTCCGCTCGTGCCGGCCGTGATTCATGGTGCGCGGAAGTCGATGCCGAATGGCGCGATCGTGCCGATGCCGGCGACGATCCGCATCGAAATCCTGTCGCCGATCGAGGGTGTCGGGCGTGAGCCCGACGAACTGCGGGACGCAGCGCGCGACGCGATGCTCTCGCAACTCGGCGAACCGGACCTCGCGGAGCTGGCTCGCGCTCCGAGTCGCTCGCGCTGAAATCCGTGCGCACGATCGATACGATCGCGACGGGTACAGCGCTTAGCGGCGCTAGCACTTCCTCCCTCCGGGTTCCGGGCCGGGACGCGTAAACCCATCCATGGGGCTCCGCCGCGACGTCCATGTCGCGGACGGCCCGGCCCAGGAACCCGGAGGGAGGAAGCGCTAGCGCCGCGGATGTCGCGCGCATCGCGCGCGACGCCGGGCCGCTTGGGTTCGCGTGGTTCGTTGCGCGGGCCGTGCGCCGCATGGACGCGGCGCCCGGAGCCCCCACGGATGGGTTTACGGCGTCCCGCGCGACGAACCCGCGGACACGAGCGGCCCGCGTGATGCGTCACCTATTGGCGCTGCCCCGCTGGCGGCCCAGCGCTTACATGCTCCGCCGGTACTGCCCGCCGACCTGGTACAGCGCGTTGGAGATCGACCCGAGCGACGCGACCTTGACGGCCTCCATCAACTCCGCGAACACGTTCCCGCCTGTCGCGGCCTGCCGCTGCAGGCGAGCCAGCGCCGCCGGCCGCTGCTCCGCATTGCGAGCGAGGAACGCGCGAACGGCCGTCACCTGGTCCTGTTTCTCCTCCTCGGTCGAACGGATCAGTTCGGCGTTGCGGTTCTCGTCGCCCGCCCCTGCCTTCGCGAGGTAGGTGTTGACACCGACGATCGGCAGCGTGCCGTCGTGCTTCATCGTCTCGTAATACAGCGATTCTTCCTGGATCTTGCCGCGCTGGTACATCGTCTCCATCGCACCGAGCACGCCGCCGCGCTCGGAGATCCGGTCGAACTCGCGATAGACGGCTTCTTCGACGAGATCCGTCAGCTGGTCGATCGCGAACGAACCCTGCCAGGGGTTCTGCGTCTTGTTCAGGCCAAGTTCCTTGCCGATGATCAGCTGGATCGCCACTGCACGGCGCACCGACTCCTCGGTCGGCGTCGTGATCGCTTCGTCGTACGCATTGGTGTGCAGGCTGTTGCAGTTGTCGAACAACGCATAGAGCGCCTGCAGCGTCGTTCGCACGTCGTTGAACTGGATCTCCTGCGCGTGCAGGCTGCGGCCCGACGTCTGGATGTGGTACTTCAGCATCTGCGAACGCGGGCCGGCCGCGTACAGGTCGCGCATCGCGCGCGCCCAGATCCTGCGCGCCACGCGGCCGATCACCGCGTACTCCGGGTCCATGCCGTTCGAGAAGAAGAACGACAGGTTCGGCGCGAAGTCGTCGATCTTCATGCCGCGCGCCAGGTAGTACTCGGCGATCGTGAAACCGTTCGCAAGCGTGAACGCGAGTTGCGACACCGGGTTCGCGCCTGCCTCTGCGATGTGATAACCCGAGATCGACACCGAATAGAAATTGCGGACGTCGTTGTCGGTGAAGAACTGCTGCACGTCTCCCATCATGCGCAGCGCGAACTCGGTCGAGAAGATGCAGGTGTTCTGCGCCTGGTCTTCCTTCAGGATGTCCGCCTGCACGGTGCCGCGCACGAGCGACAGCGTCTCCTTGCGGATCTTCTGGTAGGTCTCGGCATCG
Organism: uncultured Gammaproteobacteria bacterium; assembly: GCA_963743995.1. Taxonomy (GTDB): domain Bacteria; phylum Pseudomonadota; class Gammaproteobacteria; order Steroidobacterales; family Steroidobacteraceae; genus RPQJ01. Next base: position 10,562 of record CAVUSC010000031.1, read on the forward strand.
AGCACCCGGTCGCCCGTTACGCCGAGCAACCCGAGGCCCGAGCCGTCGTGGTTCGGCGGCAGCTCACCCTTGTACGTCGGCCGCGGCCGGTCCTTGAACAGCGCGGCAATCTTCTTTTCGGCGGCTTCCCACTGGCCCGTGGCGCGCAGGTGCTTCTCGACGCGCTGGTCGACTGCGGTGTTCATGAACATCGCCAGGATCATCGGTGCCGGACCGTTGATCGTCATCGAGACCGACGTCGTCGGCGCGCAGAGATCGAAACCCGAATAGAGCTTCTTCATGTCGTCGAGCGTCGCGATCGAAACGCCGGAGTTGCCGATGCGGCCGTAGATGTCCGGGCGTTCGTCCGGATCCTCGCCGTACAGCGTCGTCGAATCGAAGGCCGTCGAGAGACGCGCGGCGCCATGGCCGCCCGCGACGTAGTGGAACCGGCGATTGGTGCGCTCCGGGCCACCCTCGCCCGCAAACATGCGCGTCGGGTCTTCTTCCTCGCGACGGTACGGGTAGACACCCGCCGTGTACGGGAACTGGCCCGGCAGGTTCTCCTTCATCAGGAAGGTCAGCTGTTCGCCCCAGTCGCGGAAGCGCGGCACCGCCAGCTTGGGCACGCGGTTGTGGCTCAAGGTTGGCACGTAGTTGTCGCCGCGAATGACCTTGCCGCGGACCGTATACGTGAACTGATCGTCCGTCGCCGATTTCGACATCGCTGGCCATTGCCGCAGCAACGCGAGGCCGTCCGTGCCGATGGCTTCGAGCGCATCGTTGTAGGCCGCCCGCAGTCGCAACAGCGCGGAATCGGCGCTGCTGTCCGCAAGTGCCGTCGCGCCAAAGCGTTCCAGCGGCTCCGGCATCGATGAATCACCCAACGTATGCAGGGCTTCGAAAAGGCTCTGTGCCCGACTCGCGGCCTGCGAACGATGCTCGACCGCTTCGTGCGCACGGCGACCGTTCGTCGCAATCTCGGCCAGGTAACGCGAACGCGTTGCCGGCACCAGCGCGTGGCGTTCGATGAGTTCGGTCGGACCCGGATCCGTCACGGTCCAGCGCTTGTCGCCTCCTGCCTTTTCGTCGAGCCGCGCACACAACGCGCCAAAGAGCCGGTTGACGCCCGGGTCGTTGAAGCGGCTCGCGATGGTCGGGAACACGGGCACCTGGTCGTCGGGCCGCTTGAACTCGACCCGGTTGCGGCGCCACTGCTTGCGTACGTCGCGCAGCGCATCCTCGGCACCGCGCTTCTCGAACTTGTTGAGCGCAACCAGGTCGGCGAAATCGAGCATGTCGATCTTCTCGAGCTGGCTGGCGGCGCCGTATTCGCTCGTCATCACGTACATCGGCACGTCGACCAGGTCGACGATTTCAGAGTCGCTCTGGCCGATGCCGGCCGTCTCGACGACGACGAGGTCGAAGTGCGCGTACCGCAACAGGTCGAGGACGTCGGCCAGTACCGCACTGGTTGCGAGGTTCTGCCGCCGGGTCGCGAGCGAGCGCATGAACACCTGCTCGGCCGCGAGCGAGTTCATGCGGATGCGGTCGCCGAGCAGTGCGCCGCCGCTGCGGCGACGTGTCGGGTCCATGGCGACGACGGCGATGCTGCGATCGGGAAACTGCCGCACGAAGCGCATCAACAGCTCGTCGGTCAACGACGACTTGCCCGCACCGCCGGTGCCGGTGATGCCTACGACGGGTGTTCGCTTCACGCTGCGGGACACGGCGCGGCGCAGGGTTTCGCTCAAGGGCGTTTCGACTTCGCCACGCTCGAGCGCAGAGATGGTGCGCGCGATCTGCTGATGGTCGTGCGGACCGACCGGCCCGAACTCGAAACCTGGGCGCGTGGCCTTGCGCACGCGGGCAAAGACGTCTTCGATCATGCCATCGAGGCCGAGCTTGCGGCCGTTCCTCGGGCGTGTAGATGCGCTCGACGCCGTAAGCCTCGAGCTCCTCGATTTCGTGCGGTGCAATCGTGCCGCCACCGCCCACGATGATGCGGATGTGCGGCGCACCGAGGTCCTTCGGCATCGACACCATGTACTTGAAGTACTCGACGTGCCCGCCCTGGTACGAACTGCAGGCGATCCCGTCGGCATCTTCCTGCAACGCGGCCCGCACGATGTCGGCGACGCTGCGGTTGTGGCCGAGGTGCACGACCTCGGCGCCATGCGACTGCAGGAGCCGGCGGATGATGTTGATCGCGGCATCGTGGCCGTCGAATAACGATGCCGCGCTGACGAATCGCAGCGGCGCGGCCTCGGCCGTCGCGCCGGCAGCCTGCTTCGGGTCGCCTGCACGACGCACTGTCGAGGGTCCGGACATCTGCACGCCTCCAACCACCGGGTGGCACCCGGCTATAAGTTACTATTGAGTAGAATACTACCGAGCAGTATGATTAGGGCTCCAATCGCCGTCAACCCGTTGCCATGGCCAACAGTACACCTCCAGCGAACCGGACCGCCGCAGACCCGGCCGCCGCATGGCGCGGCCGGCGGCGGCGCCAGGATCACGGCACCAAGCGCGAGGCGGTGATTCGCACTGCGGCGCGGGCATTCGACGAGCGCGGCTATCACAACACGTCGCTGGACGACATCGCCGCGGCACTCGGGGTCACGAAACCGACTGTCTACTAC
>CAVUSC010000032.1:0-105364 GCA_963743995.1 uncultured Gammaproteobacteria bacterium
AGGCGCCCGCCGGGCCGCAGGATCGTGATCACCGGGTGCGCAAGTGTTTCATCGTGCCGTTGAGCGACGGCGCGGAAGAGTTCCACCGGCGCTTCGGCCTCGACGTGTACACGATCTTCAACATGACCGAGATCTCGTCGCCGATCGTGTCCGAGCCGAACCCGAAGGTGCGCGGCACGTGCGGCAAGGTGCGGGCCGGCGTCGATGTCCGGCTCGTCGATGACCACGATTGCGAAGTCGCCGTCGGCCAGGTGGGCGAGATGATCGTGCGCACCGACCGGCCGTGGGCGATGAACAGTGGTTATTACAAGAACGCCGAGGCCACCGCGCGCGCGTGGCGCAACGGCTGGTTCCACACCGGCGACGCGTTCCGCATGGACGAGGCGGGCAACTTCTTCTTCGTCGACCGCATCAAGGACGCGATCCGCCGTCGCGGCGAGAACATTTCTTCGTTCGAGGTCGAAGCCGAGATCGTCCGCTTCCCTGCGGTGCGCGAGGCCGCGGCCGATCGCGGTGCCCAGCGAACTCGGCGAAGACGAAGTGATGGCGATCGTCGCGCCGGCGCCGGGCCACACCATCGATCCAGCGGCGCTGCTCGAGTTCCTGCGGGAGCGCCTGGCGTACTTCATGATCCCGCGGTACGTGCGGGTGCTGCCCGAACTGCCCAAGACGCCGTCGGCCAAGGTGCTGAAGGCCGACCTGCGCCGGCAGGGGATTACTGCGGATACCTGGGATCGCGAGCAGGCCGGTATCGTGATCCGTCGCGACAAGATCGGGAGCTGAGACGTTGGCCACGGGCAAGACTGTACCCAGGACGGGTCGCGCGACGGACACGACACCGGAGACCGGCAGGACGCACGAGCTGCGCACCGAAGTGCAGGAGTTCAAGCGGCGCCGCATCCTCGAGGAGGCGCGCGAGCTGTTCTTCGCGCAGGGTTACGAATCGACGACGCTCGATTCGATCGCCGAATCGCTCGACGTCACCAAGCCGTTCCTCTATTCGTACTTCCGCAACAAGAGCGAGATCCTGAACGCGATCTGCGAGATCGGCATCACCGAGTCGATCGCGGCACAGGAAGAAGTGCTGGCCATGGACCTCGCGCCGCCCGAGAAGCTGCGGCTCATCGTCGAGCGCGTCACCTCCATCGTGATCCGCGACCAGAAGTACGTCGTCGTCTACAACCGCGAGGAAAAGAACCTCGAGGATGCCGAGCAGAAGCACCTGATGGACCTGCGTAAGTTGTTCGACCAGCGTCTCGCGAAACTGCTCGAGGAAGGCAATGCCAGCGGCGACTTCGCGGTGGACCAGCCGCGCATGCTGGCCGTGTCCATCAGCGGCATGCTGACGTGGGCGGCGACATGGTTTCGGCCGCGCACCGCGTACACGGTGACCGACGTCGTGATGCACATGATCCAGACCGTCGAACGCATGGTCGGCAACAAGTCCCGCGCCAGGTAGGCGCCCCGCGTACGAGAGACGAACGAGAGACGCTGTCCATGGCCATGCGCCGTACCATTTTCGAACCCGAGCACGACACCTTCCGCGACGGCGCCCGGCGCTTCTTCCAGGCCGAAATCGCGCCGCATGCAGAGCGCTGGCGCAGGCAGGGCATGGTCGACCGCGAGGCCTACCTCAAGGCCGGCGAGCAGGGCTACCTGCTGATGTGGGCCGACGAAAAGTACGGCGGTGCGGGCGTCGCCGATTTTCGTTACGAGCAGGTGCTGATCGAGGAGAACATCCGTCACGGCGAGCCGTGCTTCTACCTCAACCTGCACTCGCGCCTGGTGGGGCCGTACTTCGGCCAGCTCGGCAACGAGGAGCAGAAGGCCCGCTTCCTGCCTGCGTTCGTGCAGGGCGAGAAGATCCTGGCTGTTGCGATGACGGAGCCGGGCGCCGGCAGCGACGTGGCCGGCATGAAGACGCGCGCCGAGGACAAGGGCGACCACTGGCTGCTGAACGGATCGAAGACGTACATTTCCAACGGACAGCTCGCCGACGTCGTGGTCGTTGCGGCACGCACGGTGCCCGACCAGCGCTACGGCATCGGGCTTTTCATCGTCGAGCGCGGCATGGAGGGTTTCGAACGCGGGCGCCACCTGCAGAAGATCGGCCTGCACGCGCAGGACACGTCCGAACTGTTCTTCAAGGACGTGAAGGTGCCGAAAGACCAATGTGCTGGGCGACCCGGCCAAGGGCTTTCACTACCTCACGCACTTCCTGGCCGAAGAACGCCTGATCGGCTCCGTGCAGTACACGACGGGAGCCCAGCTGGCGTGGGACCTCACGCTCGACTGGGTGAAGGAGCGCCGCATGTTCGGCAAGCCGCTGGGCGCGTTCCAGAACACACGCTTCAAGCTCGCCGAACTGCGCGCACAGATCGATGCCGCGCAGGTCTTCGTCGACACGCTCGTGACCGAGCACCTGCAGGGCAAGCTGAGCGCGGACCTCGCGGCCGAGGCCAAGCTGCTGACCAGCGAACTCGAGTTCCGCACGGCCGACGAATGCCTGCAGCTCTTCGGGGGCGCGGGCTACATGGAGGAGTACCGCATTTCGCGGTGCTTTACGGACGCCCGGGTGTCCCGGATCTATGCCGGTGCCTCGGAAGTGATGAAGGAAATCATCTCGCGCGGCTTCGGACTCGACGACCGCAAGCTGACGTAAGTCACTGAATTTACTGGCCCCGGAAGTAGGAAATAGGGGACGCTCACCTATTCTGGGGAAATAGGTGAGCGTCCCCTATTTCCGAGCTTTCCGCTGGCAGGCGGCGAGCTGTAGAGAATCCCCCCATTACAAATTCTATTGCAGTGCCGCAAACTTGGCCGGTTCGGCGGCGCCTTGCCCAACGGCGCGGCCTGCTCCTCGGAACCAGATGTAGGGAGAGACTCATGCTGTACACGGGACCCGCCTTCAGCGTCGCGGCGCTGGGCGATGGCATCGTCGAACTCAAGTTCGACCTCGCCGGCGAATCGGTCAACAAGCTCAACCAGGTCGCGCTGCGGGACTTCGCGGCGGCGACGCAGGCGATCGCGAAAGACGGCAGCGTGAAGGGCGTCGTCGTGACGTCGGGCAAGTCCGTGTTCATCGTCGGCGCCGACATCACCGAGTTCGGCGCGATGTTCGCGGCCGGCGAGGCAGCCATCGCGAAGTCGGTGCTCGAAGTGAATCGCATGCTGAGCGCGTTCGAGGACCTGCCGGTCCCGACCGTCGTCGCCATCAACGGCGTGTGCCTCGGCGGCGGTCTCGAACTGGCGCTTGCCGCCGACTACCGTGTCATGTCGACGGCCGCCTCGGTCGGCTTCCCCGAAGTGAAGCTCGGCATCTTCCCGGGCTTCGGCGGATCGGTGCGCATGCCGCGCATCATCGGCGTCGACAACGCCGTGGAGTGGATCTGCACCGGCGCCGACAAGAAAGCCGACGCGGCACTGAAGGACGGCGCGGTCGATGCGGTCGTCGCGCCCGAGCAGCTGCGTGACGCGGCGCTCTCGATGCTGAAGCAGTGCATCGCGGGCAAGCTCGACTGGAAGAGCCGTCGCGCGGCCAAGCTGTCGCCGCTCAAGCTCAACAAGATGGAACTGACGATGGCGTTCACGTCGTCGATGGCGGTGGTGGGCGCGCAGGCCGGCCCCAACTACCCCGCGCCGATGCTGGCCATCAAGAACATGCAGGAAGCGGCTACGCTCGGCCGCGACGCCGCGCTCGAAGTCGAGGCGAAGTATTTCGCCAAGGCGGCGTTGACGCCGCAGGCCAACGCGTTGATCGGCGTCTTCCTCGCCGACCAGGGCGTGAAGAAGGCGGCAGGCGCCTGGGAAAAGAAGAGCAAGCAGGAGATCAAGCAGGCGGCCGTGCTCGGCGCCGGCATCATGGGGGGCGGCATCGCCTACCAGGCGGCCTACAAGGGCCTGCCGATCGTGATGAAGGACATCCGCGACGATGCGCTTGCGCTCGGCATGAACGAAGCCGGCAAGCTGCTCTCGAAGCAGGTCGAGAAGGGCCGCATGACGCCCGCGAAGATGAGCGAGACGCTCGGCCGCATCCGCCCGACGCTCAATTACGGCGATTTCGGCAGCGTCGACATCATCATCGAAGCGGTGGTCGAGAACCCGAAGGTCAAGAAGGTCGTGCTGGCAGAGGTCGAGGGCCTCGTGCGCGAGGACACGATCATCGCGTCCAACACGTCGACGATCTCGATCAGCCTGCTGGCCGAAGGCCTCAAGCGACCGCAGAACTTCGTCGGCATGCACTTCTTCAACCCGGTGAACATGATGCCGCTGGTGGAAGTGATCCGCGGCAAGCAGTCGTCCGAGGACGCAGTGGCCGCGACCGTGAAGCTCGCGAGCCGGATGGGCAAGACGCCGGTGGTCGTGAACGACTGCCCGGGATTCTTCGTCAACCGCGTGCTGTTCCCGTACTTCGCCGGCTTCCACATGCTGATGCGCGACGGCGCGGACTTCCAGGCCATCGACAAGGCCATGGAACGGTTCGGCTGGCCGATGGGCCCCGCGTACCTGATGGACGTCGTCGGCATGGACACCGGCGTGCACGCCGCGGAAGTCATGGCCCAGGGGTTCCCGGACCGCATGCGCCACGACTGGCGGAACGCGACGCAGGTGCTGGTCGACAACCAGCGCTACGGCCAGAAGAACGGCAAGGGCTATTACGTCTACGCGCCCGACAAGAAGGGCAAGCCGAAGAAGTCGGTGGACCCGGCGACCTACGACCTGATCAAGGGCGTGGTCGCGGAGCGCAAGGAGTTCACGCCCGAGGAGATCGTCGCGCGCTGCATGGTGCCGATGGTCAACGAAGTGGCGCGCTGCCTCGAGGAGAAGATCGTCGCCTCGCCGCAGGAGGCCGACATGTCGCTGCTGTACGGGGTGGGCTTCCCGCCGTTCCGTGGCGGCGCCTGCCGGTACGTCGACCAGACCGGTGCGGCGAACTACGTCGCGGCGGCGGACAAGCTGGCGCCGCTCGGCAAGCTCTACGAGGCGCCGCAGTTGCTGCGCGACATGGCCGCTTCCGGCAAGAAGTTCTTCGGCTGACCGCGGCCCTCACGGATTACACGGAGAGATCAAGATGAGTCTCAATCCCCGCGATGTCGTCATCGTCGATGGCGTCCGCACTGCGATGGGCCGCTCGAAGGGCGGCATGTTCCGCAACGTCCGCGCCGAGGCGCTCTCGGCCGAGCTGATCAAGGCGCTGTTCCGCCGCAACCCCGGCCTCGACATGAACGAAGTCGAGGACGTGATCTGGGGCTGCGTGAACCAGACGCTCGAGCAGGGCATGAACATCGCCCGCAACGCGCTGTTGCTCGCCGGCCTGCCGCACACGGTGCCCGGCCAGACGGTCAACCGCCTCTGCGGCTCGTCGATGCAGGCGCTGCACACGGCGGCTGCCCAGATCATGACCGGCCAGGGCGACGTGTTCGTGATCGGCGGCGTCGAGCACATGGGTCACGTCGGCATGATGCACGGCATCGACCTGAACCCGGCGGCGTCCACGCAGTACGCGAAGGCGTCGAACATGATGGGCCTGACCGCCGAGATGCTCGGCCGCATGCACGGCATCACGCGCGAAATGCAGGACAAGTTCGCCGCGCGGTCGCATGCCAAGGCGTGGGAAGCGACCCAGACGGGCCGCTTCAAGAATGAGATCGTCGGCATCGAGGGTCACGACGGCAACGGCGCGCGCATGCTGTGCGAGATCGACGAAGTGATCCGGCCAGAGACGACCGTGGAGGCGCTGGCTGCGCTGTCGCCCGCGTTCGACCCGAAGGGCGGCACCGTCACGGCGGGTTCGTCATCGGCGATTTCGGATGGCGCGTCCGCGATGCTGGTGATGAGCTACGAGCGTGCCAAGGCGCTCGGCCTCAAGCCGCGCGCGAAGATCCGCGCGATGGCCGTAGCGGGCTGCGATCCGGCAATCATGGGTTACGGCCCGGTGCCGGCGACGAAGAAGGCGCTGCAAGCGCGCCGGCCTCAAGATGGAGGACATCCAGATCGCCGAGCTGAACGAGGCCTTCGCGGCGCAGTCGCTGCCCGTCATCAAGGACCTCGGCCTGATGGACACCTTCGAGGACAAAGTGAACCTGAATGGCGGCGCGATCGCCCTCGGTCATCCGCTGGGTTGCTCCGGCGCGCGCATCACGACGTGCGCTCGTCAACGTGATGGAGCAGAAGGGCGCGACGCTCGGAATCTCCACCATGTGCATCGGCCTGGGCCAGGGCATCACGACGGTTCTCGAGCGCACCTGACCTTCGATTCGTGCGGCCGGATGGTGTAACTTCCGCGGGATGCCCACCCCATCCCGCGGCTTCCCGCCCATCGCTGCGCCCGACGCGCGCGTCCTGATCCTGGGTTCGCTGCCCGGGCGGGCGTCGCTCGCGGCGCAGCAGTATTACGCGCAGCCTCGCAACGCGTTCTGGCACATCATGGGCGAACTGTTCGGTGCCGGACCCGACGTTCGCCTACGACGAGCGGACCGCGCGCCTGCGCGCGAGCGGTATCGCGCTGTGGGATGTCTGCGAGGCGGCGGTTCGTCCCGGCAGTCTCGATGCCTCGATCGACCTGCAGACGGTCGTCACGAACGACTTCGCACTTTTCTTCCAGCAGCATCCGGGCATCGTTCACGTCTGCGCCAATGGCGCCACGGCGCATCGACTCTACTTGCGCCGGGTGCGGCCCCTGTTGCCGGAGCCGTCGGCTTCGCTGCCGCTGCACCTGCTGCCCTCGACGAGTCCGGCGCATGCGTCGTTGCGACCGGCGCAGAAACTGGCACGCTGGCGCGTGCTCGACGAGTTGCGGGCGTCTCGGTCCGGATTTCTCACCGACTGCAGGTGCATCGATCCTGCGCGTGAGTAAGACCTGTTTTGCGAGGACGGCTTACACCTCACCCGCAGCGGCGTTCCGATGCGCGTTGCAATCCAAGGCAGCTGGAAATTTCATGCGTTGAACGTCACCGCGTGGTGGCAGCGCTCGAAGGCGGACAGGCCTGCGCGGACGGCGGTGCACGGCTGCTGAAGCGGATCGACGAGGCGATTGGACTGGTGCGGAACTGACGAATCCCTTGGGGGAACCGAGTTTCACCAGCGACTCCTCGGGCAGGGCCGGATTTTGGCGGAGCGAGCAGTCCAGGCGCGATCGGTTTTAGGTTCACTCCTGGACGAATGGATCCGAACACCTTGCACGGCGGGACGGCAGTGGAGCCCGCGGCTGAGTCGCCGTCGTCCCAGAGATTGCTTGCCCTGCAGCGCGGCTGCGTCTAGCCTGCTTGCCGGCGAACGCATGCCATGTGGAGAATGGACTGGTGAACCTCGAGGAAATGCTGGCACGGTATTGCAGCGGCGATGCGGCGCTGACCGATACGATGGCTGCCCTCGATCAGTTGCGCCGGCTCGGGCAGCTCGACGAAATCCAGCTGCAGGAAGCCATCGAACGACTCGCGACTGCCGGCTCGATCACCTCCGAAGACGCCGAGGACCTTATTGGACGGCCGGTTGTGCCGCCAGTGTTGGACGATGCCACGATGTATCGTCCTGCGAGTGCCGCGACTCCTGGGCCCGCGGCCGCGCCGGCACCGGAAAGCCAGGCACCTTCGATTCCAGGCGATACCTCGGGCAGCGGTTCCGCGGGCTGGCGTGAATGGGCTGCAGTCGACAACGGCAATGCGAGGATCGGCGCGGGCGCGGTCCTCCGTGATCGCTTTGTGATTGAAAGTGCCGTCGGTGAAGGCGGCATGGGGCTGGTGTTCCGCGCCCGTGACCGGCGCCGGGAGGAGGCCCGCGACCGGCATCCATTCGTCGCTATCAAAGTGCTGGGCGAGGATTTCAAGAGCCACCCCGATTCGCTGATCGCGCTGCAGCGCGAGGCGCGCCGGATGCAGGAGCTGTCGCATCCGAACATCGCCTCGGTCTACGATTTCGACCGCGACGGCCCCCACGTCTACCTGGTCATGGAACTGCTCGAGGGCGAGTCGCTCGACAAGGTGCTTGTACGCCACGCCGGCGTTGGCCTGCCGCTCGACATGACCCGCAGGGTGCTCGAGGGCACCGCCAGCGCACTGAAGCACGCGCACTCACGCGGGCTCGTGCATTCCGATTTCAAGCCTGCCAACGTGTTCATCACGACCAGCGGCGAAGTGAAGGTCATCGATTTCGGTATCGCGCGCATCGCCAAGGATTCCATTCAGGCCGGAGATGCAGCGCTAACGGTCTTTGACGCCGGGCAGCTGGGGGCCTGGACCAACGCTTATGCCAGTCCGGAACAGATGCTCGACGCGGCGACGCCGGATCCGCGGGACGACGTGTATGCGCTGGGGCTGGTGACTTACGAAATGCTCAACGGCAAGCATCCATTCGGGCGGAAGTCCGCGGTTGAGGCGCGATACCGGTCGATGAAAGTAGAACCGGTGCCTGCGCTGTCCGAACGCCAGAACGCGGTCCTTGCATCCGCCCTCGACTTCGAGCGCGACAATCGTCTCGCGGATCCGCTGGCGCTTGCGCGGGCGCTGGTCCTCACGGCCGACGACGAAGTCGTTCCGGAACCAGGTATCCGGCCGGACAAGCCCGGGCATCGGCCCCAGGCGATGCCGCATCGCAACAAGACGTTTCGCAACATCGCGCTTGCGATCGTTGCCGTCGCGTGGCTCGGATTCTTTGCCATGTACTGGAATGCGCGCGAGCGGCCTGAGGCCCCGGCGAGGGCCGCAGCGGGTGCGGTAAGTGCTGACAGGACGCCGGCGTTGGCAGAGCCAGCCAAGGCACCGACCGAGTTGCAGCCGAAACCGGTCGGCAAAGCGGCACGGGACCCTGCGCCGGCTGACGTTGCATCACGGGTCGCAAAGAAACCTGCGACGCCGGCGCCTGTGCCGGGACCAGCCGTCGCCACCACAAGTGCTGGGGAGCAGCGAGTTGACGGAGCGGCTCCCGCCGCCGAGCCTGGGGTGGCGAATGCTTCGGAGCAGGCCGGGCTGTACCGTTGGGTCGATGAAAACGGAACCGTGCAGTTTGGCGAAACTCCGCCACCCGAATACGCCGGCTCGGCGGTCAAGGTCATGGATTTCTGACATGCACGATCGATATCACGCGGCAAGTCGTCGCGGGCCGCGCCGGCTTCTTCAGGGATTCCTGGCCTGTGTTGGGTCGCTGCTGATCCTGCAGACCGCGTTGCCGCAGGACTTGAACCCCGAAGTCAAGGCGAACCTGCTGAAGGAGCAGGCAGTGATGGCGGTCCGAACTGGTGATACCTCGGCGTTCCATCGGACAATGGACGAATTCCGGGTCCTGGAAAAGCAGGGTGCGACTGTGCCTGCAGGGTTATTCTTGGCCGAGGCGGAGACTGCGAGGTCACGCAACGAACTGCTGCGCGCGGACCGAGCGTTCAATGATTACTTCCGGGTGGCTTTGCCCGAGGGCGACGCGTTCAGCAAGGCGCTCGGCGTGTACGCCGAGTTCAAGCGCAGCATCGCAGAGCCGATCTGGCCGCGGCTCGACAGCATGGTCGTGGTGCCAGGCGGCACGTTTACGCCGGCAGAGGCACCCGGCGCGGACGGCGCAGCGCCAACTGCGCAGAACCGTGAGACGGCCGTCGCACAGTTTGCACTCGCACGGAACCAGGTGACGCGCGCGGAGTTCCTCGAATTCGTGAACGCGACCGAGCGCGTCATCGGTCCGCCGGCCGAGCCTGGGGTTGATACCTGCGGCGCCGCGCAACTGGACTGGCGCAAACCGGGTTTCGAGCAGTCCGACCGGGACCCGGTTGTGTGCGTGAGTTGGAACGATGCGCTGGCCTACGTTGGCTGGCTGAACCAGATGTCCGGTCTGCGGTTTCGCCTTCCCACCGCGGCAGAGTGGGATTTTGCCGAACGCGCCGAGCACGTAGCGACCGAGCAGGCGGGTAACCAAATCGATACGGCCGGTGGCGACCGGCCGAGCACCGTCGGCGAGGACCCGACGGGTCGTGGCACGACACCGACCGGCAGTGTTACTGCAAGTTCGCTCGGTCTGCACGACATGCCCGGCAAGGTGTCGGAGTGGACGGCTGATTGCAGCGAGTCGGGGCCGTCGCTGGCGCAGGCGGCAACCGACGCTGCTGCAGCAACGGTGCCGGCGGGGTGCGCAAGTCGCGTCGTGCGGGGCGGGAACTGGGGCACTGTCGACCAGCCATCCGACACACGCAAGCGCCGGGTGTTGTCACCCGACGCCCGAATGATGGATCTGGGTTTCAGGATCGCTATCGACTTTTAGCTTGTGCGCGGCCGAGTTACGCAGCGCCAGGTTCCGAGTCTCCGCCATGCGCGCTTTGTGCATAGCACAATAAATTTCCTGAGTTCGCGACAACCGATCACAGTTGACATTCGTTTCGAAAAAGCGAATGTTGCCGTTCCATAACAAGATACGCGGGAAGTTCAGGGGCTTCGGCCGGTCAGGTGGCAAGTCGAGCAGACAGGGTCTGCGTGACTGCGCACGCCTTCGAACTCGCCGATCACTCGAACGCGACATGAATGGACTCTGAGATCGAAAAACTGCTGGAGGCCATCGCGGAGGAAAGCCCGTGCGGCGTGGACCTCGAGGACACGCCATTGCTGGCGACCTTCGACGCGTATCGTGTGTTCGGGCAGATGGTGCCGTTGAGCGACGAGATCAACTGGCGTGAGGTCCGCAGCAAGGCACTCGAGGCCCTCGCGCAAAGCAAAGACCTGAGGCTGCTCGCGCACCTGGGCGCCGCGCAGCTCCGCACCAGTGGCCTCGTCGGGTTCTGCGACGTCGTGACGGTCGCTGGTCGCTGGTTCAACGACTTCCCGGAGTTGCTGTACCCCCGTGTCGACGAGGACGCGATTCTCCGCAAGAACGCGCTGAATGCCTTTGCCGATCGCATGGCGATCATCGATGCACTGCGCCGGCAACCACTGGTGTCGAATCCCCAGCTCGGCGCATTCAGCCTGCGGCACTTCGACCTTGCGGCCGGCCGGCTTGCCCCGACCGAGGCGGACGGTGCACCGCCGGGCGAGGCGCAGCTGCAAGGGGTGCTGGCGTCCGCCGCGGTCGAACAGATTTCCCCGCTGGAAGCGAGTCTCGGCAGCGCGATTGACGCGTTGCGGCAGACCGACGACTCGATGCGTACAGCGAATGGCTACGAAGCAGGTCCGGACTTCCCGCCGCTGCTCGATTCACTCAAGCAGATGCGCAAGATCCTGGCGGACGAACTCGCAGTTCGTGCGGCCAATGCGGCGCCGATGGGCGCAGAGGCCGGTGGTGAGTCGTCCGGCGCCGGGGCCGTCATCGGCGTCGGCAGCATCAAGACCCGCGACGACGCGATCCGCGCGCTGGATGCCGTCATTGCATTTTTCCGCAAGAACGAACCCTCCAGTCCGGTGCCGATATTCGTCGAGCGCGCCAAGCGGCTCGTGGCCAAGGACTTCCTCGAGGTGCTCAAGGACATTGCCCCAGATGGCCTTGACCAGGCGAAACAGGTTGGTGGTATACGTGATGAGTAACCAGTCATTGAAGGCGGGGCCCGTACGGGCAGCGCGCAAATCCGAATTGGAGGTGCACATTGGCAAAGCAGAGTAGTCAGAAGTTCATCGGTCGTAATCGCGCCCCGCGCGTGCAGATCGAGTACGACGTCGAGTTGTACGGCGCACAGAAGAAGGTCCAGGTGCCCTTCGTGATGGGCGTCATGAGCGACCTCTCGGGTGACGCTAAGGAGCCGCTGCCGTCGGTCGACGAGCGCAAGTTCATGGCGATCGACGTCGACAACTTCGACGATCGCATGAAGTCCATGAAGCCGCGCGTGGCCTTCAGCGTGCCCAACACGTTGACCGGCGAAGGCAACATGGCGATCGACATCACCTTTGAAAGCATGGACGATTTTTCACCGGCCGCAGTCGCGCGCAAAGTCGACGCGCTGAACAAGCTGCTTGAGGCGAGATCACAGCTTTCGAACCTGATCACCTACATGGACGGCAAGGCAGGGGCCGAGGACCTGATCGCGAAGGTCCTGAACGACCCGGCGCTACTAAAGACGCTGGCCGCGCAACCGAAGCCGGAAGGCTCGGACGAATCCAAGTAATTACTCCGGGGACGACCAATGGCTGACGCAAAGCAAGTCTCAGAACCGCAGGTAGCGGTGCAGGAAAGCGACCAGTTCGCGGCGCTGCTACAGAAGGAATTCAAGCCGAAGACCGACCGCGCACGGGCCGAGGTCGAGAACGCCGTCCGCACGCTGGCCGAGCAGGCGCTGCGCGAAACGACTGTCGTCTCCGACGACGTCATCGGCACGATCAAGGCCATCATCGCGGAGATCGACAAGAAGCTGTCGGACCAGGTCAACGCGATCATGCACAGCGAGCGCTTTCAGCAGATCGAAAGCGCGTGGCGCGGCCTGCATTATCTCGTCAACAACAGCGAGACCGACGAGATGCTGAAGATCCGCGTGATGAACATCTCGAAGAAGGAGCTCGCGAAGAACCTGAAGAAGTACAAGGGGACAGCCTGGGACCAGAGCCCGATATTCAAGAAGCTGTACGAGGAGGAATACGGCCAGCTGGGCGGCGAGCCCTACGGGAGCCTCGTCGGCGACTACTATTTCGACCACACACCGGGCGACGTCGAGCTGCTGCGGGCAGATGGCGCAGATCGCGGCCGCCGCCCATGCGCCGTTCCTGGCCGCCGCGTCACCGACGGCCATGGGCATGGATTCGTGGCAGGAACTTGCGAATCCGCGCGACCTCGGCAAGATCTTTTCGTCGCCGGAGTACGCCGGGTGGCGCTCTTTGCGCGATTCGGACGACGCGAAGTATGTCGGTCTTGCGATGCCGCGCTTCTTGTCGCGCGTGCCCTACGGCGCAAAGACCAGCCCGGTCGAGGAATTCGACTTCGAGGAAGAGACGGGTGGCGGTGAGCACAGCAAGTACACCTGGTTGAACGCCGCCTATGCAATGGCGGTCAATATCAATCGCGCGTTCAAGCAATACGGTTGGTGCACGGCAATCCGCGGCGTCGAGTCGGGCGGCGCGGTCGAAGGTCTTCCGGTACATACCTTCCCGAGCGACGACGGCGGCGTCGATATGAAGTGCCCGACCGAGATCGCGATCAGCGACCGCCGCGAGGCGGAGCTGGCGAATTCGGGCTTCATGCCGCTGATCCATCGCAAGAATACCGACGTCGCCGCCTTCATCGGCGCGCAGTCGCTGCAGAAGCCGGTCGAGTATTACGACCCGGATGCGACAGCCAATTCGCGCCTTGGCGCGCGCCTGCCGTACCTGTTCGCGAGTTGCCGCTTCGCGCACTACTTGAAGTGCATGGTTCGCGACAAGGTCGGTTCGTTCAAGGAGCGCGCCGACATGGAGCGCTTCCTGTCCGACTGGATCAAAGGTTATGTCATCGGCAACCCGGGAGATGCCGGTGACGAACTAAAGGCGCGCAAGCCCCTGGCGGGTGCCGAGGTCAAGGTCGAAGAGGTGGAGGGCAACCCCGGTTACTACTCCGCCAAGTTCAACCTGCGGCCCCACTACCAGCTCGAGGGCGTCAACGTGACGATGAGCCTGGTGGCGAAGCTCCCGTCCGAGAAGAAAGGGTAGCGAGAGGCCGGCGGGCGAGGTGCCGGGGGAAGATGGCCGAACATTCTTTTAACTAGGAGAACCGCGATGGCGATGGATATGTTTCTGAAGATCGAGCCCATCAAAGGCGAAACCCGGGACAAGGACGCCAGCAAGGTGGGTACGATTGATGTCCTGGCCTGGAGCTGGGGCATGAGCAATTCAGGTACCACGCACGTGGGTGGTGGCGGCGGTGCCGGCAAGGTCAATGTGCAGGACCTGAGCCTGACGAAGTACATCGATTCGGCATCGCCATCGCTGCAGCTTGCCTGCTGCAATGGCAAGCATTTCGATGAAGCGACGATTACCGTACGCAAGGCTGGCGAAACGCCGCTCGTGTACCTGACGATCAAGATGACCGAGGTCCTGGTCACCTCGGTCAGCACGGGCGGTTCGGGCGGCGAGGATCGCCTGACCGAAAACGTCTCGCTCAACTTCTCGAAGGTCGAGGTCAACTACACGCCGCAGGATAAAAGCGGCAAGGGTGGCGACCCGATGCCATATATCTGGAACATCGCAGAGAACGTCAAGGGATAGGCATTGGCGAGCTTCGCTCCGGGCCGGCCCACCGTCGCGCCCGGTCCCGGAGCGTGGCCAGCCAGCTTGTCATTGAGCAGGGACCCACATGCCACCAGAACCGAGCCCGCGTCAGGCTGCCGAGGAACGATTCCGGGTCGGCGACCTGGCGGGATGCCTCAAAGATCTACAGGCGGTGGTCAAGAAGGATCCTGCCGACGTAAAGCTGCGCATCTTCCTCGCGCAGCTGCTGATGTTGCGCGGTGACTGGGACCGAGCTGTCAACCAGTTGAAGGTTGTCGGCGAGGTTGATGCAAGTGCCTTGCCGATGGCTCATGCGTACAGCATGGCGATTGGTTGCGAGCGGGTGCGGGCGAATGTTTTTGCGGGCACCCGCGGCCCCTTGCTGTTCGGCGAACCGGAACCCTGGATCGCGCAATTGATGCAGAGCCTCACGCTTCTGGGGCAGGGCAACCTGCAGCAGGCCGCCGAACTCAGGGCGCAAGCATTCGATGCCGCGCCGGCGACTGCTGGTACCTTGAACGGTGAACCGTTTGAGTGGATCGCGGATGCCGATTCGCGGCTGGGTCCGGTGCTCGAAGTGATGCTGAACGGTGCCTATTACTGGGTGCCGTTGCACAGGGTCACGCGTGTCACCATCGAGCCGCCGAGCGATGCACGTGACCTGGTCTGGGTGCCGGCACAGTTCCAGTGGGCCAACGGGGGGGAGGCCATGGGCCTGGTTCCGGTTCGTTACCCGGGCTCCGAGGCGAGTGACGACGCATCCATTCTTCTGGCCCGCAAGACGGAGTGGCGGGAAGTCGGGCCGGACGCATACTGTGGCCTGGGCCAGCGCGTCCTGACGACCGACGGTCCAGAGATCGGCCTGCTGGAATTGCGAGAGCTGCAGCTCAAAGCTGCGTCGTGAGCGAGCAATGCGCGGCGTTGACGCTGCGTCAAGGGTAAATCCATGACGGAGCTGAGCCTGAAGGACCGACTCCAGCCGGCGCTTCTCGATCGCCTGACCGACGACGAGAGAATGGTGACGGTCTTTCGCCTGACGCTGAACCACGAGCAACTGCGCATATACGGTCTGATCGAGCAGGACGTCGAGCGCGCACTGGGGTTGCAGGGGCTGCGGCCCGTTGGCCCGGCTGTTGCAATCAGCGCGGGTGAGTCGGCGCGGGAGTACCTGGCGGCCTTGAGATCGGCGGGCCAGGTTTCGCCGCGCGCACTGCGTGTCCGCACGTCCAACGGACAGGCGGACATTGCGTTGACGGAGTTCTGCAGGGTCGAAGTGACCTCCACGGTGAATTCACAACTCGAGTCGCCGGATCGACGCGCGATGTCCATGAGCAGACTGCGCGAGGCCGTGCTTCGCGACCTTGGTTGGCTCTTCAATGCCTCCGGCATGGACGACATCGTCGGCTTGCAGCGCTATCCCGAGGTCAGGCGCTCCGTGCTCAATTTTGGGTTGCGGTCGCTGGCCGGTCGTTCGGTCAGCTCAATTGATGCTGTGGACGTTTGCAGGAGGATTCGAGATGCGATCACATTCTTCGAGCCACGCCTCAGTCACGTCCGCGTCACGCCGGAAACCAAGGATGGACCCGACGCGGGCCTGACGGTCAGTTTTCTCGTCGAGGCGGAACTGTGGGGCCAGCCGATGGCCCAGCAACTGTCTTTGCGAACCAGCATCGACGTCGAATCCGGTGACGTCGTCGTCGCTGATCGCGCGGGACGACCCTAGGCCCGGTTATGGATACCCGACTTCTCCAGTATTACAACCGCGAGCTCCAGTTCCTCCGGGACATGGGAGCTGAGTTTGCGGAAACCTATCCGCGCATCGCTGCGCGGCTCGGGATGGACGGTCTGGAGTGCGCAGACCCGTACGTCGAGCGCTTGATCGAATCCGTCGCCTTTCTCGCTGCACGGGTGCAACTCAAGCTGGATGCCCGCCATCCAGACTTCACCCAGCACCTCATGGAAATGATCTACCCGACCTTCCTCTCGCCCGTGCCTTCCTGCGCGATCGCGGAGCTGGTCCCGACGTTGACGGAAAGCAGCCTGAAGGAAGGCTATACGGTCCCCCGCGGCAGTGCGATGAACGCGCAAGCCGGCACGAGCGACCGCACGTCCTGCCAGTTCCGCAGCGCCCATGACGTCGTGCTCTGGCCCCTGTCGGTGACCGCGGCCAAATACGTCGTTGGCACGAGCTCATTTTCCACGCCTGGACTCAAGCTCGACAGCCGCAGCCGGGGCGCCATTCGTGTTGGCCTGAAGACCGAGGGCGGAGTCGCATTACGCGAGTTGCCCATCGACTCCCTGACGTTCTACATCCATGCCACTGCCGACCTGGCTGGGAAAATCTGCGAGCAGTTGCTTGCCAACTGCGTGGGTGTTGTCGTCCGCTCGCCGGGCGGTTCACACGGCGTGCTGCTGCCGGCTGGCTCGGTGCGCGCCGTCGGCTTCGAGGACGACGAGTCGATGCTTCCGGTGTCGCCGAAGGGCTTCCAGGGATACCGGCTCGTCCAGGAATATTTCGCGTTTCCGGACCGCTTCCTGTTCTTCGCCGTGGACGGCCTGCGCAAGGCACTCGCCGAGGTCGGCGGCGAGGAGGCGGAGTTGTTCTTCCTCGTCGACCGCAGCATGCCGGACCTGGACAATGCACTCGACGCATCACAGTTCCGGCTCAACTGTGCGCCGGTCGTCAACATTTTTCCTCGCACCCTGGATCGCATCCACCTGTCGCCCAACGACACCGAGCATCACGTCGTACCCGACCTGAGCCGTCCAATGGACTTCGAGGTCTACGCCATCGACCGCATCCTCGGCATCGGCGCAGGGGGCGAATCGCTGGTCGAAATCCTGCCGATGTACTCGACGGACCATCGCAGCACGGAGAGCGATTCACAGGCCTACTACTCGGTCCAGCGTCGCGCCAGGCTGCCTTCGTCCCGCCAGCAGCGTACCGGTGCGAGGACGAACTACCTCGGCAGCGAGTGCTTTGTGTCGATCATCGATTCGATGCAGCGCGACTTCTCGGGCGAGATCCGGCAACTGGACGTGACAGCGCGGTGTACCAATCGCGACCTGGCCATCGGGCTGAGTTTCGGTAAGTCCGCGCTGGAGTTCGAATTGCAGGGTGGCGCGCCGGTGCAGACGGTCCGTTGCCTGGCGGGACCGACCGCACCTCGTCCGTCACCCGCGTTCGGCGACACGGCCTGGCGGCTGATCGGACAATTGACGCTCAATTACCTGTCGCTGAGTGATTCCGATCCTGACAAGGGCGCCGAAATGCTCCGGCACCTGCTTGCGCTGTATGCGGATTCCAACGACCCGGTGGCGCAACGTCAGGTCGACGGCGTGCGCAGGGTCAGCCACAAGCACGTCGTTCGCCGCATCCCCGGTGGCGGGCCGATCACCTACGGCAGGGGTATCCAGATCGGGGTGACGCTGGACGATTCGGCGTTCGAGGGCCTCGGGACGTTGCGGCTGGGCGCCGTACTGGAGCGATTTTTCGCGCGTCACGTTTCAATCAACTCGTTCGTGGAGACGCGGCTGCACTCTGCTGCGCGCGGGGAGATCAAGCAATGGCCGGTGCGGACAGGCTCGCGTCACATCCTCTGACGGCGTTGCAGCGACTCAGGCAGGAACCCCATCGGTTCAGCCTGTTCGCGGCGCTGCGGGTGCTCGAGCAGGCCGACCCGGCCAGGCCCCGGCTCGGAGAAGCACGCCGGCCGGCAGATGAGTCAGTGCGGCTGGAGCAGCCTCCGCACCTCACGTTTGCGCCCAGCGACGTCGCCATGGTCGAGACAGGACCTCGTGGCCGTCTCCGGCTCGCGCAATACGGCTTTGGCATGTTCGGTCCCAATGGGGCCCTGCCGTTCCACCTCACCGAACTCGTGTTCGAACGGCGCCGGCACCACGACGACGCGACCATCAGCGACTTCATCAATTTGTTCCAGCATCGGCTGACGGCGCTTTTCTATCGGGCCTGGGCCGACTCCGACCCTGTCGCCAGCCAGTCACGGCCGGACGACGATGACTTTGCGGATTTCCTCGGCGCGCTGATCGGCATGTTCGACGAATCGGCCTGCGACCGCGACACGGTACCGGACTATTCCAAGTTCTGTCGGGCAGGCCAGATCGCGGCCGGATCGAGGTCCGCCGATGGGTTGGAAGCGATCCTGTCGGACTATTTTCGACAGCAGATTGAGGTGCGTGAGTTCGTCGGCGGCTGGTTGAGCATACCGGACGAGTTGCGCACGCGCCTGGGAGGGACGGACGAGGCGGCAGCACTGGGCCGCGCAGCGACGCTGGGTGCCGCGTCCTGGCAGCGCCAAGGCAAGTTCGAAGTCGTGGTTGGACCCATGTCCTTCGAGGCTTTCCTGCAGTTCCTGCCAGGGTCGCGGGCACTGCGCTCACTTGCGGACTTCATCCGGTTCTATACCTCCGGGGAGTGGTCCTGGCAGGTGCGCCTGCTGGTGGAGCATGGCGATGCGCCGGGTGTTACGCTCGGCCAGGTTGGTCGACTCGGCTGGACGAGTTGGCTTGGGCGCAAGCCCGACGTCGCCGCCGACGTCGTGCTGCAGGACGAGCAGGCAGTGGCGGCGTGACGGCAGAGGTCGTCGACGGCGGCATGGATCCGACAATAATTCGATGGATACAGGTGGAGATCAAGAATGAGTGACATCAGCCGGGTCGCCTTGTTCGGCAAGCTCAACACGTCGCCTACAAGGCGATCGAGGGCGCCACGGTGTTCTGCAAGCTGCGCGGCAACCCGTACGTCGAGCTGCGAGCACTGGCTGCACCAGATCCTGCAGCTGCAGGACTCGCGACCTGCACCGCATCGTCAAGCACTACGCAGCTCGATGCCGCGGCAAGCTGGCGCGCGACCTCACCGAGCCGCTCGACCGCCTGCCGCGCGGCGCCACCTCGATCACCGACCTCTCGCCGCACATCGAAGACGCGGTCGAGCGCGGCTGGGTCTACGGCTCGCTGATGTTCGGCGACACGCAGGTGCGCACCGGCTACCTGCTGGTCGGCATGCTCAAGACACGCGACCTGCGCAACGCTGCTGATGCGGCATCTCGCAAGCAGTTCGAGAAGATCAAGGTCGACGACCTGCGCCGACAACTTCGACAAGATCTGCGCCGGCTCGCCCGAAGACGAGCAGGGCGCCAGCGACGGCACGCAGTTCGGCGGCGCGCGGCGCCGGGCGAGGCCAGCGGCGCCATCGCGCCGGCGGCGATGGGCAAGCAGGAGGCGCTGAAGAAGTTCACCATCGACCTGACCGAGCAGGCGCGCAGCGGCAAGATGGACCCGATCGTCGGCCGCGACGACGAGATCCGCCAGGTGGTCGACATCCTGATGCGGCGGCGCCAGAACAACCCGATCCTGGTCGGCGAGGCCGGCGTCGGCAAGACCGCGGTGGTCGAGGGCTTCGCGCAGCGCATCGCGCGCGGCGACGTGCCGCCGAGCGCTGAAGGACGTGGAGCTGCGCGCGCTCGACGTCGGCCTGCTGCAGGCCGGCGCCAGCATGAAGGGCGAGTTCGAGCAGCGGCTGCGCTCGGTCATCGACGAGGTGCAGGCCAGCCCGAAGCCGATCATCCTGTTCATCGACGAAACGCACACGCTGGTCGGCGCCGGCGGCGCGGCCGGCACCGGCGACGCGGCCAACCTGCTCAAGCCCGCGCTGGCGCGCGGCACGCTGCGCACCATCGGCGCCACCACCTTTGCCGAGTACAAGAAGCACATCGAGAAGGACCCGGCGCTGACGCGCCGCTTCCAGACCGTGCAGGTCGACGAGCCCGACGAGGCCAAGGCCATCCTGATGATGCGCGGCGTGGCCAGCACGATGGAGAAGCACCACAAGGTGCAGATCCTCGACGAGGCGCTCGAAGCGGCGGTCAAGCTCAGCCACCGCTACATCCCGGCGCGCCAGCTGCCCGACAAGAGCGTGAGCCTGCTCGACACCGCCTGCGCGCGCGTGGCGGTGAGCCTGCACGCCACGCCGGCCGAGGTGGACGACTGCCGCAAGCGCATCGAGGCGCTGGAGACCGAGCTCGGCATCATCGGCCGCGAGAAGGCGATCGGCATCGACATCGGCAAGCGCGAGGCCGAGGCGAACGAACTGCTGGCGGCCGAGCGCGCGCGCCTCGACGGCGCTGAACGCGCGCTGGGCCGACGAGAAGGCGCTGGTCGACGAGCTGCTGGCGCCTGCGCGCCAAGCTGCGCGACGGCGTCCAGCCGGTCGAAGGCACCGGCAGCAAGCTCGAGGCCGACGCGCAGGCCGTGGCGGCATCGGCCGACGGCGCGCCGACGGTCGACGCGAGACCGAGCGCGCGGCCACGCTGGCGCAGCTGAAGCTGGTGCAGGACAAGCTCGACCGCGCTGCAGGGCGAGACGCCGCTGATCCTGCCGACCGTCGACTACCAGGCCGTGGCCGCGGTGGTCGGCGACTGGACCGGCATCCCGGTCGGCCGCATGGCGCGCAACGAGATCGAGACCATCCTGAAGGTCGCCGACAGCTCTGGCGCAGCGCGTGATCGGCCAGGACCACGCGATGGAGATGATCGCCAAGCGCATCCAGACCTCGCGCGCCGGCCTCGACAACCCGAGCAAGCCGATCGGCGTGTTCATGCTGGCCGGCACCTCGGGCGTCGGCAAGACCGAGACCGCGCTGGCGCTGGCCGAGGCGCTGTACGGCGGCGAGCAGAACCTCATCACCATCAACATGAGCGAGTACCAGGAGGCGCACACCGTCTCCACGCTCAAGGGCGCGCCGCCGGGCTACGTGGGCTACGGCGAAGGCGGCGTGCTGACCGAGGCGGTGCGCCGCAAGCCCTACAGCGTGGTGCTGCTCGACGAGGTGGAGAAGGCCCACCCCGACGTGCACGAGATGTTCTTCCAGGTCTTCGACAAGGGCTTCATGGAAGACGGCGAAGGCCGCTTCATCGACTTCAAGAACACGCTGATCCTGCTGACCACCAACGCCGGCACCGACCTGATCGCCAGCCTGTGCAAGGACCCCGAGCTGATGCCCGACCCCGAGGGCATGGCCAAGGCGCTGCGCGAGCCGCTGCTGAAGATCTTCCCGCCGGCGCTGCTGGGCCGGCTGGTGACGATTCCGTACTACCCGCTGAGCGACGAGATGCTGGGCAAGATCGTCAAGCTGCAGCTCAACCGCATCAAGAAGCGCGTCGAGGCGCGCTACAAGATCCCGTTCGAGTACGGCGACGACGTGGTCAAGCTGGTCGTGTCGCGCTGCACCGAAAGCGAATCGGGCGGGCGCATGATCGACGCGATCCTGACCAACACGATGCTGCCGGACATCAGCCGGGAGTTCCTGACGCGGATGATGGAAGGCAAGGCGATCGAGCGCGTTTCCGTCAAGACACTCGAAGGCGCCTTCGACTACCAGTTCGGCTGAAAATGGCCCGGAGTCACGCGCTCCTCCGCACTCAAGTCATGATCCGTCATGTCTGTGACTGGTGTGGCTGAGGCATGACCTGGGTCTGAGTAAGCGGGCTCAAACCAAAAGCGGAGACCGGGATGAACTGTTACGCACAAAATACTTCCTGCTCGAAGGATATGGTCGCGGGCTCAGACGACTGGGGCATGCAGACGACATGCTGTACGAGGCACGGGGACATCCTGAAGAAACTCATAAACGAGAAAGGCGGAATCAGCGACGATTTCCTCGAAGATTACTTGAAGATCTACATCCTGTTCGAAGCGACAAAGAACGTACCGACCTTGACACAGTGCATGACGAAGCTTGCTACGCACCTGACAGTGCCGAAATTTGTCCAAAACACGACAATAAGAAACGATAACTACTCAAAACTTTCAGTGGTGCTGGCTGAGTTTGAGAAGTACTGCTGGTTTCCTCCCAATCACGAAATCTTCATTGGGTTTGTTCCCACCGGAAATTTCCAGGACTACATTGCCAAAGGCTTGATGCCGAAGGACCCTGGCGCTGGCGTATTGCACGGAGACTTCACGCACCGCCTTCAGTGGCATGCAATCTCAAGAATTATCACAAGAGAATTCAGCACGTGTAGGAGAGACGGATGGAAGAAGACCCCGCTGGAGTTGTATACAAGTCTGGGGCGAGCGCCGGCGACAACCAACAATGTCTGGTTCAAGTTGCTTGACGAGCCCAGCCCGTTTTATCGACACCCAGACAATTTCCATAATTTTCTCAAAGACGGCGGCAAGTTCGGCTTGTTGAGCGATTGCCTGAAACGGAGATATGAAAGTCGGCGGGCGGAGTTTGACAAGAACTTTGACCAAGCCAAATTTGCAGAAAAGAAAAAAGACATGACTAGGTACCCGAATCCGACCGCCGAAAAGCCAGACGACACAATCAGCGCGGCAAAGCGGTATTGGGGCAAGGTGCAAGGAAAGGCCAATGAGGCCTATACGAAGGAAAAGACGGATGGTCCTGGCTTCCACCCTGTGGCCGAACTCCCAGTGCTGAAGAAGAGCGGAGTTGAGGAGGACAGCATAGGCATAGAACAGCGAATTCGCGCGAGCAGGATTTGCCTCAACGTGGTGGAGAAGGGGTCTCTGGATCATCGCGCTTACAGTGCGCAGCTTGGTATGGTGACGCGCAAGGGTATTGATAAATCGAGCATGCTGAGGCCCAGGGCGAAATGAGTGCGTGGACCAGGGACTGAACACTGCGCCTGGACATGATTAAGTACCAAAGCCAGGGAGCGATACTGAATGTCCAGCAATTTCACCTCCCGCACCGGTCTCCGGCCGTTCGTCCAGCGCCGCGCGGCAGGCGTCGCGAAGACGCGGCCCGTGAACGACGAAGTTCAGGGGGCCTTGCTCCTCATGCAGGAGGCCTACTTCGATCAACTGGGCAAGTTCTACGGAGGTGGCGCGCTGACCTACGACAAGTCCGTCACCCAGAAAGTCCTGGTCGCTGCCGCGCGCAAGGCGGGCGATCAGCTCAGCAAAAGAGCG
Organism: uncultured Gammaproteobacteria bacterium; assembly: GCA_963743995.1. Taxonomy (GTDB): domain Bacteria; phylum Pseudomonadota; class Gammaproteobacteria; order Steroidobacterales; family Steroidobacteraceae; genus RPQJ01. The sequence continues at coordinate 23,088 of CAVUSC010000032.1, forward strand.
CCGAGTGCGCCGGGCCCCGGGGCGAACTGGGTACTCGAGCGGGCCAAGGGTCTTGCGCGGTTGGTGATGAAGCACGAATCCGCCTACATCATCGACAACGTCGGCGCGGGCTTGTACGACCGGGCGGCGAGCGAGATCCAGGACCAGCTTCAGGAGGTGGTCCTGAAGGGCGTGCCGGTCGTGGGCCTTCTGAAGACCGGATGGGATGCGCTCGCCAAGAACGGCGATGCACTCGACAAGCTGGTCCGCGTCGGAATCGCGCATCGCCACGGCGTTGAATTGAAGGGCGGAGAGCCGCGGGCCGCGGCCGATGCCGTGCAGAAGCTGCTGGCGCGCAAGGCCGGCATGCTGGCCGTTTCGGGCGCGTCGTCGACCGCGGCATTCGCCGTCGGCGTGGCGGCGGAGGCGGGAAGCCTGGGTGCCGCCGTGGGCACCGCCGAACTGGGTACGGCCGTGATGCAGGCCGTGGTCGACGTGATCCTGATGCTGACCCAGATTATCGTCGACATCATCGATTTCGAACGCGGGAACATGCTTCTCGCCAACCTGCCGGAGATCGTGAACCCGACCCAGGACACGATCGTCAAGATGTTCAAGGGCTGTCCGGTGCTCGGCTGCTACATGCTGGCGACACCCATCTTCCCGACGAGCGCCTTCGTCTGCGTCATGTCGTCGGCGACGGCGCTGGCGTCGGTCGACGAGATCGAGCGCGTCGCGATCGGCCACGTGAATCCGTTGCGCCTGGAGGCGTCCTGGTTGATCCGACAATCGTCGTTCACGATGAACAATCCGGAGAGCAAGGAGGCCAACGACCAGATTCGCCTGGTCATGGCCGGCAAGACCGAAGAAGAAATACAGCAGGCACTGGAGTTCCGTAACCTCCATCGCGAAGCCGCGGGAGACGCGACCACGCGCAGCGAGTACCTGGACCGCAGTCTCGTGCAGCAGGCGCTCGACTACACCACGCGTGCGGGCGCCAGCCAGTACGCCAACAGCCCTGCCCACGGCTTTGGCTCCGACGGCAAGACCCACATTTACAACCGACACGAAGGCAGGTTGCGCGGGCTGTCGCAGAAGATCGTCAAGTTCAAGAAGACGGCACTTTCGAGCTTCACTACGAATACCCGGCTCGGTCGCTTTGCCAATGAATTCGGCAAGGGCGCCGGGATCGTGGGGGAGACCGAGGCCGAGCTCGAGTTGAAGAAGCAGGTCATGAGAGCTCCGCCCAGCAGTGCACCAAAGACAGTGGGAGCGCCGCAAATGGTCGTCCCGAACAAGCCTTTACCGACGACACCCAGGAAGCCCTTGCCGGTGCCGCCGGCACGACCGAAGCCCTGACTGACGTGCCAAACAGAGCTGGCCCGACTCTGTTCGTCGCCAGTAGACATGTCTTGAGCTCTAGTATTTGATGTTCGACAGGTTTCCCGGACATTGATTGGAAGTTCTGGAGGTAACCCCATGCCATCTGTACTTGGTGGCCATTCAAAGGCACGACCTGCAGTACGCAAGGTCTCGATTGCCACGGTGAAAGCGATGTTTCCCGAAAAAAACTCGCAAAAGAATGTCGATCAATACTTTCCGATCGTTCTTCGTGAACTGGAAAAGGCAGGTCTTTCGACGCCCGAACTTGTGCTTTATGCGCTGGCGATTATCAGGGCTGAGTCAGCCGGGTTTCAGCCGATCGAAGAGGCGATGAGCAGTCTCAACACTCCATGGATACCTACATTTCCTGACCCCAGGTTCCAGTCCGTATTGACTGATTTTGACGGACGAATCATGCCAACGGGCAGTCGCAGAGATGAACCATTCGGCAAATACGAAAGAATGCCGGGGCTGAAGAATGACCAGCCGGGAGACGGGGAAAAGTATCGAGGCCGTGGTTTTGTCCAGTTGACCGGAAGGCACAACTACCAGCGCTTCGGGGACAAGTTGAAGCTGAATCTCGTCGCTCATCCCGAACTGGCTAACACGCCGGAAAACGCAGCCAAGCTGCTGGCTGCATTTATCGCAGACAAGAGACCGCAGATCGAAGCGGCAGTCGGCAAGTTTGATTTCAAGGCTGCGCGGAAAGCGGTCAACGGCGGGAGCCACGGGCTAGAGACGTTCACTCAGGCGTTCCTGACGGGCTATGCCCTAGTGTTCGGAGAATGGCCAGATTCTGCTTTCGGCAAGGTTCGCAGTCCCGATCGTCGAATTCCTCCCAACCTGGCTTAGACGCGCAAGGCAGGCCCAATGTTCGCTGCCAGCAATTTTTCGGCCGACGGCGCTGCTGGGTTCGGTCGTTGGGTTAGTCGAGCATGACGGACGCACCGAAGCTATCGCACGGACCTACGCAGCCTCAACACGTTGACGCCGGCGAAGCGTTGCTCATGGCCGTGCAGTTGCATCAGCAAGGCTACCTGGACGCCGCGCAGGAGTTGTACGGGAGACTGCTCGAACTCGACCCTCGCAATGCCAATGCGCTGCATTACCTGGGCGTCCTGTTGCACGCGCGCGGAAAAAGCGATGAGGCCATCGAGTGCATGCGGCAGTCGATTGCACTCGATCCCGCGGTGCCCGATTGGCACGCCAACCTGGGCAACGTAATGCTGCACTTGCGGCGACTCGATGACGCCGCTGACGCGTATGCCGCAGCGGTGGGCCTGGCGCCGAACAACGCAGCAATACTCAACAACCTCGGCGCATTGCGTCGCGTACAGCAGCGCTTCCCTGAGTCCGAGGCGGCCTTTCTCAAGGCCTTGGAGCAGGATCCGGCACGCGCCGACGCCCATGCCAACCTGGGCAACCTGTATGGCGACATGGGTCAGCTCAAGCAGGCGTTCAAGCACTACTGCGAAGCCGTGATCCTCGACCCGAAGCTCTACCCGGCGCGGACGATGCTAGGCATCGCGTACCACTCGCTGGGTCGCTTCGACGAAGCAGCGAAGGTTTACCGCGACTGGATGGTCGAAGAGCCAGACAACCCGCTGCCGCGGCATTACCTGGCCGCGTGCACCGGTGAGGCCGTGCCGGATCGCGCCGACGATGAGTATGTCGAAGCGACCTTTGATGCCTTCGCCGAGAGCTTCGACGGCAAGCTGGAGCAGCTTGACTACCGTGCCCCACAATTCGTTGCCGAAGCCGTCACGCGCATTTATGGTGACCCGCGCAAGCAGATCGACGTCCTCGACGCAGGGTGCGGCACCGGCCTGTGCGGTCCGATGGTGGCGCCTTATGCGCGTCGCCTGGTGGGAGTGGACTTGTCGGCACAGATGCTCGCCAGAGCCGAGCCTCGCGGCGTGTACGACGAGTTGCACAAGGCCGAGCTGTCGGCGTACCTGGAAGGCCTGGCACAAGACTACGACCTGGTGATTTCCGCCGACACGTTGTGCTACTTCGGCAAGCTGGAGGCGGTGTCAAAAGCGGCACATGACGCATTGCGACCCCGAGGCTGGCTGGTGTTTACGGTGGAGTCCATTGTCGACGCCGAGTCGACCGATGGCTTCCATCTCAACCCGCACGGTCGCTACAGCCACAACCGCGACTATGTTGAAACCACGTTGCGCGCGGCTGGATTTGCGCGTATCGATTCCGAGTTCCTGCAGCTGCGCACCGAGGCCGGTCTGCCCGTCCATGGCTGGCTGATCTGTGCGCAACGGCACCCGAAGTGATTCCTGCTCGTGGACGCCTGATCGAATCAGAATCCATGCCCACGCTGGAAACCTGTGCCCTGATTGCCGAGGACGTCTACCATGACCGTCCGACCTCGATCCAGTGGCATGAGCCGATCAGCGTGCCGGAGCATGACATCTACTGCGTGGACAATGAGTTCGCGGGCGGCGCCTACGCGGGCACCGACGGCGCCGGCGTCATTGCCTTCCGTGGCTCACGGGAAATGGAAGACTGGAAAGGCGCGAACCTCGAGATCATTCGCCGCCAGGTGCCGGAACGACAGCTCGGCAGGGCGTTGGCCTACTTCGCATCGGCCCATCGCGCGCTCGAACGCGCCGGCTGCGTGCGGTACGTCGTCGTAGGGCACTCGCTGGGTGGCGGGCTTGCAGCCGTCGTGGCCGCGGCCGTGACCTGGGTGCCGGTGCGGGGCGTGACCTTCAATGCGCCGGGTCTCGCAGAGTTCGTGGGTACCTCTGCAGAGTGCAGCTTCGACCTGGGCCGTCCAAACGCCGGCAACGTGCTGAACTTTCGCTCGGACGCAGACATCGTGAGTCGCTGGGGTTGCCACATCGGCAAGGTGTACGACGTGCCGGGTGCCGGTCGCCACGGCATCGATTCCTTCATCCGGTGCCTGCATGACAGCCGGATGGGTGGGTGGAAAATGTGACGGCGGACGGGCGGGAGGGCTCGCTAGGGGGTCGGCACTAGCCCCGTCAGCGGCTTGTCGAAGTCGAAGCCGAAGAGCTTCGGATCTTCGCCGATGACCGCGGCGGCGAAGATCTTCAACACGTAGTCGCGAGTCTCCTTCGGCATGTCGGTTTGCGCGAGCAGTCGCCAGAAATTGCGGTCGCGTGGATTTTCCTTCATCGCGAGAATGCGTTTCTTCACCCGTGTCGTCCCCCAGTTGTACGACGCGAGCACGAGGAGCCCCGAGGCCTGTGCCTCGCCGCGATAGAGGTCGCCGAGGTAGCGCGCAGCAGCGTGCGTGGCCGCGGCCGCATCGTAGCGCTCATCTGCCGGATCGAACTGCGGCACGTCGAGCAGCGGTCCGGTACGCAGGCCGTACTGTATCGCGGTCTCGGGCATGAGTTGCCAGATGCCCTTGGCGATGCCGAATCGTGTCTCCGGACCGACCGCCTGGGGCCGGAAGTCACTCTCCTGCAACGCCACGTAGAAAAACTGCGGCAGGATGTGTCGCTCGGCCATGGCCTTCGCGATCACCGGAGTAAGGTTCTGCTGGCGTGCCCGGAGCAAGGCCTTCGCCAGGCGCTCGTCCGCGCGCCAGATTCCGATGTGGCGCTTCACTTCGTCGACGAAGTCCGGCGGCATGGCGATCTCGCACTCGCCGAACACCCGCGCCATGCGGAAAATCAAGCGATCCTCCGGCGGCATATCCTCGTTCAGGACGCCGAGTTCCTCGAGCAGGGCGTCGTACTGGGTCGCCATCTCGGCAAGCTTGGCGCGACCCTGTTGCACTTCACCCTGCTGCGCCGTGTCGGCGCTCTGCTGCACCTGGGCTTCGAGGCTCGCAAGTTGCAGCTCGATGGTCTTCATGTTGTAGAAGACCTGCTCGGCGAGCCCGCGTGTGCGCTGCAACTGCAAGTGTTGGTAGATGCCGATGCCGATGGCGACGATCAGCAGGCCGACCGCGGCGGCGATGATCGAGCCGTAGCGCCGCTTCTGCCGTTTCTGCACGGTGCTGTACGCCCGACGGACCCACATCGTGCGGTCGCCGGCCGGCGCCTTGGAGTTCGGATCGAAGTAATGTGCCGCAACTTCGTCGATTGATTGCGGCGTGTGCTTGCTGCCTGCCGGCGGCACGGCGACCGCTGCCGCATGACTGAGTTCGAGTCGCGGCCCGTCGACACCGAGGCGCAACGTGCTGCGCGCCGGCAAAGCCATTTCCTCGATGCGCTCGCCGTCGACAAAGGTCCCGTTGCTGCTGCCGAGGTCGCGCACGCACCAGGTGCCGCCCGCCCGAAAGATTTCCGAGTGATTCCGGCTCACCCCGTCGTCGTCGATGCGGATCGTGCATTCCGCACCGCGACCAATGCGGACGGTGTCGGTGAACTCCCGCGCGACAGCTTCCGCGCCTGCCTGTACACATATGGGTGAAACAACGATGCTCGCCGACGGGGCGGCCGGGCGAATGACCGAGGGGTGCAGCCTGGTCCGTGAGTCTTCCACGCCGGTCGGTTTTCCAGTATCCGGTGCCGGTTGACCCTGGGTCGTGGAGTCCTCGACTTCGAGTGTGACCTGTACCGCAGGGTTGCCGAAGACGAGGGTAGAACAACCGACCAGCGGCGCGCTTTGAATCCTGACGCCGTCCAGCAGCAGGCCGTCGGCGTTGCTGCCAAGATCCCGCACCCACCACTGCCGGTCGCGCAGGAACGCGGCCACATGCGCGCGGCTGATCAGCTGGTCGTCGATCTGAAGGTCGCCACGCGTGTCGCAGCCAATGCAGAACGCAGTCGTGAGCCTCGCCCGGCGCTCTCCGCCCGGGGCCGTCCAGCGTATGGCGATCGCGTTGGCGGTGTTGCGTGATGTGTGCGACACGATTCAGTTCCAGACGTGGTTGCGCAAATGCAGAGTGCGGACGGGAGCCAGTCTATGCTCGCCGGTCGCGAACGGGCAGGCGTACCATCGCTTCAAGCAGAAACGCTGGGAGACACAGGTGGCTAAAGTGTACGGGCGGGGAGGAAAAGTCACTCCCGTGGATGCTGGTAAAGTTGGGTGGCGTGGTCATCCGGCTGCTCCGGAATCACCTGCTGGGGGGGGTGGCCCCGGGCGTTTCAGCCCGCGGGGACCCGCGGGAACCAATGACAGCGACATGCCTGAAATTGGCGATATCGCCCGCGAGCGACAGCGCGTGAGTGCTCGCGGTTCACTGTCAGGCACGACGACCCTGGCATCTTTGGCGCAACAGGGGCCACCGGCAACCGTTGCCGAGTCACTCGGCATACTCAAGTCGGTGCAGAGTGCCCTCGTGGACGTCGAGGTCAAGGGTGAAATCCTGGTCGATGGAGTTCTCAGCGATTCTGCTGCTCCTGCCGAAACACAAAGCAAGGTGCCCGACTGGACATCGCCGGCTTTCGTGCCGGACTCGAAGGGCAAGATTGCGAGCTTCGATGGCAAGTTTGTGTGGCGGGGCACCGTAACGATCCAGACGTCTTATCAGTCGCCGTCGACCGCCAGGGACCTGTCGGGATATGGGCGCGGCACGACCAAAGACGATATCAACCAGGGGAACATCACGCTCGGTTTCCACGAACACTGCCATCAGCTCGATTACAGGAGTTACCTGGCCAGTCATCCATTGCCGGATCCGCCCAGCCTCAAGCTTGGCATGAAGGCATCGGACTACCAGGATGCGATTGAGAAGTTCCGCAGGGCCTTGCAGCGCTACGAGCGGGCGTTGAGCGAATCGAGCCGAGTGCGCACCGACGAAGTTGGTTACAAGAAATCAACCTGGCTCAGGACTGGCAAGGTGTTTGAGCACGAGGCGAGTTGAGGGTCCCGGAACAGGGGGCATGCACCGTGCCTCGGCAAGCCGCAACACGCAATGGCAATCAACGACAACCTTTTTGATGGCAACAGGCGCAGGTACTGGTGGCTCAAGGCGCACGGCTGCGACGAGCCAGTGCGCCAGCGCAACCAGACCTGGGACTTCCCCCGCGGACCCGGCGGGGTCGTCAAGAGGAACGGGGGAATCGTGCTGGGGCAAGAGTGCGACCTGACCAGCGATACGTACTATCGATTCATCGATTCGCAACAGTATCGCCGGCTGGGCGTCAAAGCGTGCTTTCGTTCCTGGTGGATCTAATACGAAGTCATGGCGGCAATTGCTACGCACACCGCCCGAAACGGCGGCTCACTGCACGAACAGTCGAACGCAGGATACTGCCTCGCACTGGTGGATGAGTGGGGCGACCGGGCATGGCTGGCAAAGGCGCGCCTGCGTGAGTCGGTTCGTGCGTGGAAAGGTCTTGGCAACCTTGCGGAAGGACAAGGTGGGCGTCACATCCCACCACAGCATCGCAAGGACCTTTTTCAGCTATTCATTCCTGGCCCGCCGGAGCTGCTCGAGCAGGCATTCCATAAGTCCGAATACACAAAGTCGGTGGACGCGCTCCGTACGACGTTCGTTGGCGGTCGGGTGTGGCGTTGAACGGGACGCCACTCGACCCACGGCACTGCCCCATTCGCTGATCCAACCTGGATCCGCATGCGCAGCAGCACGGCCGACTGCGAATCAGGGCCCAATCCCAGCAAGCGCGGCAGGCGGGTCGGCGATTGACTGCACCCGCATCACCCGCACCGCATTGCGATTCCCGTAGCTCAATACCGGGATCATCCCGCGCTGCAGCAATTCCTCGCCGACACGCACGGGCAACACGAACTCGGCGCAGGCCTGGAGCTGCCGCTCGCCGTCCTGCACCCGGACATGCGCGGGCAGATCGTCGATGTCGTGCGGCGCGTCCATGGACGGACCCTCGGCACCCTCGAGCACCGTCCGGCCTATGACCTGCACGCAGGCGAGGGCGGGATTGCCCCACAAATAGGCTTCATGGGGCGCGTTGGCATCGAACTCTTCGAACGCAAAGCTTTCGATGCGATCCGTCTTCGCCCCGTATGGCTGGCGCAACAGGACACGAGGCATGGCCAGTCCGAGCCAGCGTGCCACAGTGCTCCGCCGCAGTGCGTTCCAGTGCCTTTCGACGTCCGGATCCCTGTACGCCCAGTCACGGGGCTCCGCATGCGCACTCAAAGCATCGCAACCCACGAGCGCAGGATCCGCCTCGGCCAGCAGTGGCCCGCCGGCATGTGACGCGATCACGCCAAGGTGGGCCAGCAACGTAAGTTCGTCCACATTCGCCTTGAAGCGGTACTGGCCCGCGAGCAGCGACCACGGCACCTCATCCGCGCCGCAGCGGCTCGAGTCGACCACTAGGCGATATGCCGCGGAGTCCAGCGACTCGCCGTTGGAGTTGGCGAGATCTGCCTGGAGTTCGCCCGCGCTGACGTCCACGAGATACAGCTTGAGGTCGCCGCCGAGGTCGAGCGTGTCGACGAGCCCACGCACGCCGCGCCAGAGTGCCTCGAGTGCCTGGAAATCGGGATGGCGGAACAGCGCGCGCATCAGGTCGGCAGCCGTGGCGTCGAGGTCGGCGACGTAGGGTTCCGGCGCATGCGTGGAAGCCCGCTCGATGTGGGGCTGCACGAGCCTGCGAATCAACCCGTCGACGAATCCTGGCGCCGACGCAGCCGGAGTGGCGGCTGGCGAGGGCGCGCCAAGCAGACGTTCCATCAAGGCCGCGGCATCTTCCTGGCGCGGCTGGTCAACCGACGGCGCCTCGTGGGCAGCACCCGGTGCCGGGGCCTGACCGGCCAACATGCTCGCCACTTCCTGCTCGAAGGTCACAGGATCGAGCAAGCGGGTCCGGCTTTCCCGCAGGCGGCGAAACGGCTCCAGCGTGCGGTACAGGTGGTCGGGATGAAAGTCGTCGACGGTCTCGAACTCGACCGCAACCGTCGGCGCTCCGTCCTGCTCGATCGCAAGCGCGAGAGACGGCGACAATCGCCGGAACACTGCGCCGAAATTATCGACGTCGACTTCGATGACGGGACGGCTGGCGATGTCTGTCGCCACCTCGACGCCCCGATTCTGCCGGCCGCTGAAGTCTCCCAGCACGAGCAGGCGCATTGCATCGCTGCGCTGCAGCAGGGTATTGCGCGCGTCGCGGACGGCGCCAAGATTGACCTCGAAACCGATTCGACCTGGCATATGGTCTCCCGCTCTGTGTCGTCCGGTTCCTGGACGTCGTCGCGGGATTGTAGTCCCCCGTGAGTTGTGGGGCGAAGCAACGTTAGACTGAAGCGCGCCTGATCGATGTGGCGTCTGGTTTACGGTGCACCATCATGAGTACGCCCGATCCAATGCTGTTGAATGCGATCGCCACGCACAAGGCGGGACGGATCAATGAAGCACGCGTGCTATATCAGCGTGTACTTCGTCGCCTGCCGCGCGACCCGGATGCGCTCAATTTCCTGGGCATGCTTGAGTTCGAGCGCGGCGAGAAGAGGCGAGGCTTGGAGCTCCTGCGGAAATCACTCACGAGTGCGCCTGGCAATCCGCATGCCTGGTTGAATCTCGGCAAAATGCTGGTGGTCGTCGGTGAATGCGAGGGCGGTGCTGATGCCTTTGAGCGAGCGACGGACCTTGCGCCCGAACTCTGGCAGGCCTGGATGAATCGCGCGACCTGCCTCCGACACCTGGGGCGAATCGAGAGCGCCATTGAATGCCTGCAGGCAACGATCAGGCTCAAGCCCGACCACAACCTGGCTTACGAAAGGCTCCGCACAATCCTGTATCGCACGGGCAGGTCTGACGAACTGGTGGAACTGTGTCGGGACTGGGTCAAGCACGACCCGGACAATCCGACGGCACGTCACATGTTCGCCGCCGCCGCTGGCGAGGCCGTCCCGGACCGGGCCAGTGACGACTATGTGCGCAAGACATTCGACCAGTTCGCCGATTCGTTCGACGAAATCCTGGTCGATCTCGGCTATCTTGCCCCGCAGCTGGTTGTCGACGCGCTCGAGCGTCACTCCCACTTGCTGCAGGCTACCTCCGAGCCGGACATCCTGGACGCAGGTGCCGGGACCGGATTGTGTGGGCCCCTGTTGCGTGGCCGAGCTGGAACACTGCTGGGCGTCGACTTGTCGCCCGGAATGCTGGACAAGGCCAGCGCACGACGCGTGTATGACGAACTGGTCGTCATGGAGTTGTGCGAGTTCATGCGCGGTCGCCCAACGTCTTTCGACGTCGTGGTATCGGCTGACACCCTGGTCTACTTTGGCGCGCTCGAGGAAGCGTTCGCTGCCGCTGGCACCTGCCTGCGTGAAGGCGGACTGCTCGTTTTCACCGTTGAGCAATGGGAGACGGACGACGTTGCCGCGCACTACTGCATGGGCGCGCACGGACGGTACCTGCACGCCGCCGATTACGTTGCGGACGCCCTTGCCGCGGCGGGTATCGCGGCCATCGAGATCCTGCCGTCCGTGCTCCGTTCAGAACTCGAGACCGACGTGCAGGGACTGCTCGTCGTAGCCCGAAAGGCCGTACAACACGCTAGCTCGCAGGGAAACGCAGTTGCGAGGGCGTAATCGTTGGCGCCGTTGATGCGGCCCGCACCTCGACCCGCAGGACGGGCGAGGCCTCATAGAGCTTGACCTCGCACTGTGTCGGGAGGGGCGAGCGAGTGACTGGGCACTGGTCGAGCAGGGTGCCGTTGCGACTGCCGAGGTCCGTGATCCACCACAAGCCCTCGCTGTGATACACCTCGGCGTGTCGGCGGCTGATCATTGGGTCGTCCAGGTGCAATTCGCAGGCCTCGTCTCGCCCGATGCGAAAGCCCTGGTGGAACACTTTTTCATGGACTCCGGTGCCGTCCTGCCAGGTGACGCGCACCGTTCCTTGCGCACCGAACAACATCGTGGTGTTGCCGACGGCAGCCGTAAGCAAGGCCGCTGACCCTTCGCCGTCACCGGCCTCGTCGCGCACGATGCCTTCGGCGGTGAATTCGAACGCCCACGCGAGAGCGATGGCGATCGGCAGGCCAAGGATGGCGAAAAGCACGAAGAGCCGGACGGACCAGACAGGCGCATCGAAAGCCGGCAGCAATTGCGCCGCACCCATGGACGCTCCCCAGGCGGTGACAGCGTAAACCGTGGCCACCTTGAAGACGCTGCGGCGCTTCAATTCGGCCAGTAGCGTCCGGAATCGGTAGACTCGTCGCTTCGACTGGCTGGTCGTCGTTCTGGTCGTCATGGCGCGATTGGCGTTCTCCGAGGAGCTGAAGCTAGCACACTGTCGCAGGTTCTCGGTTCTTGACGCCGGCGCTGCATCTCACCTGCATCCTGCTCTCGCGGCGACGCACTGAGCCGCGCCGGAGGGGAGCCCGGCCACCGATTGCTGCACTGCTTCCTCGAGTCAAATTGTTGATGATTCAACACGTTTCCTGTTATTACTACCAAGCCATGCGAGGACAATAAGAATGGCTCGAGCAAAGGTAGTCGACTTTGATTACTATCAGTTTCTGCGCATCTCGCAGCGGGCCGGCAACGTCGGGCAACGAATCGAGAAGTCAGATTCTCGATGGGCCGACTACGTCCGTCAAAACAAGATCAACGAGGTGGCGGCGACAGCGATCGCGCGCCAGAAGTTCGAGAGTGCAGTCCCGGTGATCATTGCCGAGGGTGCCGACTCGGACGGGCTGTATTTCTTCTCAAGGGACGACGAAGCCTGCCTCCGGCTGGTGACGCTGGAATAAGCCGGTTGGAGTAGTAGAGTGTGAGGACAGGGCCGCGGGGGCGGGCTTTTCGGCCATCGTCGTCGTCGTCGTCGGCCGATGGATTGCTGAGGGAGCCACATGCCAGGGACCCATGACAATCGATCGGTGGAATTGACGACCCCCTTCGGCAAGGATGTGCTGCTGTTCTCGCAGCTGTCGGGTTCCGAACGCTTGAGCCAGCCGTTCCACCTCGAATTGAGCCTTCTCAGCGAAAAAGGCGACCTCGACGCCAACAAGATCCTGGGCCAGCCCGTCTCGGTGTCCTTCGAGATTGCCGGGGGCAGCCAGGACCGGGTGTTTCACGGCCTGGTCAGCGATTTTACCCAGCTCAGCTACGGCGAACGGCTGCACGAATACCAGGCGACCGTGCGGCCCTGGTTCTGGTTCCTGAGCCGGACCGCGGATTGCCGGGTGTTCCAGGACAAGACGGTCAAGGAAATCTTCGAGACGCTGACCAGGGAACTGGGCTTCTCCAATTTCCGGTTCGACCTGAAGGGCACGTACAAGAAGTTCGCCTACTGCGTCCAGTATCGCGAGACGGCCTTCAACTTCCTGAGCCGCCTGCTGGAGCAGGAGGGAATCTATTACTTCTTCGAGCACACGTTGCAGAAGCACACGATGGTGCTCGTCGACGACTCGGGATCGCACAAGGCGGTCGATGGCTACGAAACCCTGCCGTATTACCCGCCAGCCAAGTCGAATGCGTTGCGTGAACGGGACCACCTGACGTCCTGGACTCGCGTGCTGTCCGTTCAGCCCGGCGTCTATGCCACCACCGATTTCGACTTCAAGAAGCCATCGACGTCGCTGCTCAAGTCGCATTCGATCAAGCGCTCGCATGCGAGTGCGAGTTTCGAGATCTTCGACTATCCCGCGGAACTGCCCGCAATGAAGGACGACGACGCATCCGCGCTGGATGCCGACGTTGCGGAGCGCATTGCCAAGACCCGCATCGAGGAGCTGCAGGCGGGCCATGCGGTGGCGCACGGGCAGGGCAATGCCATGGGGCTCGCCGCCGGCGCGCAGTTCAAGCTCGAGGACTATCCGCGCCAGGACCTGAACATCAAGTATCTGGTCGTCGCGGCGAACTACTCGCTGGCGTCGAATGCCTACGAGACCGGGGCCTCCGGCGATTCGGGCTTCCACGTCGCCATCGAGGCGATCGACGCACAAACCCAATATCGACCGCCTCGTGTCACGCCGAAGCCCGTCGTGCAGGGCGCCCAGACCGCAACGGTCGTGGGCAAGCCCGGCGAAGAGATCGATACTGACAAGCTCGGCCGGGTCAAGGTCCAGTTTCACTGGGACCGCAAGGGCAAGAAGGACGACAAAAGCTCGTGCCGGGTGCGTGTGGCCCAGGTCTGGGCGGGCAAGAAATGGGGGGCGATGCACATTCCGCGCATCGGGCAGGAAGTCATCGTCAGCTTCCTCGAAGGCGACCCCGACCGGCCCATTATCACCGGGCGCGTCTACAACGGCACGCAGGAGCCGCCGTACACCCTGCCTGACAATGCCACGCAGAGCGGCATCAAGAGTCGCAGCAGCAAGGGTGGCAACGACAAGAACTTCAACGAGATCAGGTTCGAGGACAAGGCGGGTTCCGAAGAACTCGTCATCCACGCCGAGAAAGACTTCAAGGTGGACGTCGAGAACGACGCGACCTGGAGGGTGGGCCTGAACGAGGACAGCCCGGCCAAGAGCAGCAAGGGCAAAGCCGAGGTCCTGGTTGGCAAAACCCTGCACGTGGACGTTGGCGACGAGATTACGTTCGAGACCGGCCAGTCCAAGATCGTGATGAAGAAGAACGGCGACATCACGATCACCTGCATGAACCTGACCGTCAACGCGACGCAGAAGGTCCAGATGGAAGGCAAGACGGAGGTCGGGGTCAAGAGCCTCAAGGTGATGGTTGAAGGCACGGCCCAGGTCGGGATCAAGAGCAGCGCCATGACCAAGGTCGAAGGAACCTTGCTCGATCTCTCCGCGTCGGGAATCGCTACTCTGAAGGGCGCGCTGACGAAGATCGGATGAGGGGAACAGCATGTTGCATGCGCTCGACGTGAACTCGGATGTCTCGGCTGGCCTGCTCGCGTCGCTCAACCAGTTGAGCGAAAAGGCGCGCAGCCGGCTCGATCCAGCCGTAAACGTCAGGGGATACCTCGACATGCTGCGGCATGAAGGCCTGCTCGCGGACGCCGTCGGCGTGCTGACCCACGTGCTGCCGCGGCAGTACGCGATCGCCTGGGGCTGTGAGTGCTGGCAAGAAGCACACGTCGGGGCAGAGCCCGACCCGTCGGAGCGCAGCGCCCTGGCATCTGCCCAACGCTGGCTCAAGGAACCCACCGAGGAGAACAGGATCGCGGCGCAGGAACTGGCCGACCGCCTTGGACACGGGACTGCTGCTGCATTGCTGGCGGCAGCGGCGGGCTGGGGTGGCGGTAGCATCCTCCCACCCGGCCAGCCGGAAGTGCCCCCGCCGCCGACTCTATCGGGCGCAGTCGTTTCAGCAGCCGTGATTCTCACGGCCGCGGAGGACCCGGCCGGCTTCGAGTCGCGACTGGATGCTTTCATCGATCGAGCGCTCGTGGCGTTCGCGCCGGCATCGCACTGAGGCCCGCCACGTCATGAAACCCGCGGCCAGGATTACCGACATGCACACCTGCCCCATGGTCACGCCGGGATTGCCTCCCATCCCGCACGTGGGCGGGCCGATCGTGACACCTGGCGGTCCCACCGTGTTGATTGGCGGCCTGCCTGCGGCGACGGTGACTTCGCAATGCGTCTGCGTCGGGCCGCCGGACGTCATCGTGCTGGGCTCGATGACAGTGTTGATCTGCAACAAGCCTGCGGCGCGCATGGGTGACCTGACGGCCCACGGTGGCACAATCGTCGTGGGTTGTCCGACCGTCCTGATCGGCGGGTAACGGTGGCACCCATCGACGGTCACAGGCACGAGCAATGTTCCTAGTTCTTGAAGTCAGCAGTACGAACGCCGCCCAACTAGGCGCGGCGTGGAGGGCGGTGTTCTCCGTCAAGGGCGGAGCCATTGGCCGGAGAGCGGGCAATGACTGGGTCCTGGCCGATCCTCATGTCTCGGGCCGCCACGCACGGGTACGTTCGGTCGGAGGCACTTTCTTCCTGGAGGATGCCGAGAGCGCCAACGGCGTGCTGGTGAACGGGACCAAGCTGCACGCGGGAGAACCCTTTCCGCTCAAGGAAGGCGACAAGATCTTCATCGACCCGTTCGAGATCTCCGTTCGAATGTCGACCACGATGCCGGGGGCCGTCACCCAGGTGCAGGCGCACCCGGATCCATTGAGTCCGGGAATTTCGCTGGCCGTGCATCCGTCCGCGGATGCCTATCCACAGCCTGGCTTGCCCTCGGTCGACGACCTCCTTGGAACCCCGCCAGTCCGACCCGGCCCGGCCGCATCGGCTGCGCCGCCCCTGGCCGCATCAGGGCTCGACGATCTCGTCGGAATGGGTTCCGGTGGGATTCCCGCCGACTTCAATCCACTGTTGGAATCGCCGCCGGCCGTGCCCGCGACTGGGCTGCCGCCGACAGGACGCGATCTCTATGGCAAGCCGGTGATCAACGACGCGATCGACATCCGCACGCCATTGCGTCCGCCTCCCGCGACTGCGCCCGTATCCGCACTGGGCGGTGCCGCAATTCCAACCAACTGGGATGCCAACGACGTTCCAGTACAGCCTGCTCCGCGCATCACACCACCTTTGGCCGCGCCCACGCCAGTCCAGGCGGTTCCGCGAGCGGTGACTCCGGCGCCGGCGGTCGTTGCGCCACATGCCGCAGTTTCGAGCGCGGCGAATTCCGATTTGGAGATGCTGTTGCGGGGTGCGGGCCTGCCGGAAGGCTCATTGTCGCCGGAGATGATGGTTCAGCTCGGGCAGGTGTTGCGGGTCGTGGTGGAGGGCCTGATGGAGGTGTTGCGTGCGCGAGGGGAGATCAAGAGCGAGTTCCGCTTGCAGCAGACCACGTTCAAGCCGCGGGAGAACAACCCGCTCAAGTTTTCAGCCAATGTCGAAGATGCGCTCCACAACCTGCTCGTGAAGCGTAACCCAGCCTATCTCGACGCGCCTGCGGCGTTCGAGGACGCGTTCGCGGACGTGAGGTCGCACCAGATGGCCATGCTGGCAGGAATGCGCGCCGCGTTCGACTACATGTTGGGGCGATTCAGCCCGGAGGCCCTGCGCGCGCAGTTCGACGCCAAGCCCGGGCGCAAGGTGTCGCTCGGTTTCGGCGCGGCTGGCCGGCACTGGGAGAGCTTCGAGGAATTTCACAAGGAACTCACCGCCGACGCCGACGATTGCTTCCGTCGGTTATTCGGCGATCAGTTCGCCCGGTCATACGAAGAACAATTGAAACGCATGCAGGTGCTCAAGCGACATGATGAACCAAGGTCCTGAGCACCGGGACGCGAACCGCGGGGGCGGGGAAAACACGATGCTTAAACAGTGCCGCAAGGCGCCGATGGCCGGTTTGCCGGCTCTGGTATTTCTCGTGCTGACGGCTGCCTGCGGGAAGCCCACGGTCGTTGAGCCGCCGCGCCCGGTGAACGTGACGATCGACGTCGAGGCTACCGCAGCGGTGAATCCGGATGCTGACGGCCGTCCGTCACCGCTCGCGGTTCGCGTCTTCCAGCTGGCCGATTCGGCAGCCTTCGTGAAGTCCGACCTGAATGGCCTGTGGTCCGACGACGCCACGGTGCTGGCCGCGGCGCTTGTGTCGCGGCAGGAGTTCATGATCGCACCCGGTGCGAGCGCGCAGGGTTCGATGACCTTGGATCCAAGAACGCGGTACATGGGTGTAGCCGCGGCATTCCGGGATTTTCGCAGCGCAACGTGGCGTACAGTGGAACCGGTTTCCCAGCCGCCGGGGGCAACAACGGAGTTCGTCCTCACCGTTGCGCTGGATGTCACGTCGGTGAGCGCGCGGCTGCGGCCGGCGGCGGATGCTGGAGCAGTGAAGTGACCATCAACAACAAAGTCGTCTGGGGCGAAGGACTTTTCCTCAGGCCCCAGCATTTTCAGCAGCAGGACCGTCACGTCGAACGTTACGTGGAACTGCGCACCTCGGCCTTGCGCGTGAACGGCTGGGGCTTCTCGGACCTCGAATTCGAGCGCGACCTGCTGGTGACCGGCAAGCTCGCACTCCGTCGCGCGCGTGGGGTCTTCCCGGATGGCACGCCGTTCTGCATGCCGGACGACGACCCGTTGCCACCCGCGATGGACGTTCCTGCGTCAGTGCGGGACAGCACCGTTTTCCTCGCGCTGCCACTGCGGCGTGCCGGCGCGCTCGAGATCGACCGGGCGGTCGCCTCGAAGGAGATCACGCGCCTGCAGCGCCAGGAACTGGAAGTCCGGGACAACTGCGGTGTGACGGACGACACGGCTCTGGTCGAAGTCGCGGGCCTGAAAGCGCGGCTGCTGCTGCAGGACGAGCCGCTGGACGAATACGCGTGCATTCCCCTAGCGCGCATCCAGGAGTGCAGGGCCGACCGGCAGGTCGTGCTGGACGACAAGTTCATCCCGACCGTCGTCCGGGCGAGCGCCGCGTCGCGGCTCGCGTCTTTCTTGCGCGAGATGGACGGTTTGCTGCATCAACGCGGCGAGGCCATCGGCGGCCGTGTGACCGCTGGAGGCCGGGGCGCCACGGCCGAGGTGGCCGACTACCTGATGCTGCAGGCGATCAACCGGTTCGAGCCGGTGGCAACGCATCTGGCCCAGAGCGGTAACCTGCACCCGGAGGATCTTTTCTGCTTTGCCGCGTCGCTGGCTGGTGAACTGGCCACGTATACGTTGCCGTCCAAGCGTCCCAATCCACTGGAACCGTACCGGCACGAAGACCTGCGAGCGACCTTCGAGCCTCTCTTTGCGTCCGTGCGCAGTGTCCTCAGCGCGGTGCTGGAGCAGGCCGCGGTCGCGATCCCGCTCGAGGTCAAGCGTTTCGGGATCCGGGTCGGCATAGTGAACGATCGCACGCTGTTTGATTCAGCCGTGTTCGTCCTGGCCGCTCGTGCCGATCTTCCGGCCGAGGAATTCAAGCGCATGTTCGTCGCGCAGGTCAAGGCGGGCCCGGTCGAGCGCATCGCTGATCTGGTCAACCTCGGTCTTCCAGGCATGGCGATGCGCAGCATGCCGACACCACCGCGCCAGGTTCCGTATCACGCCGGTTTTCAGTACTTCGAGATGGAGCAGTCGGGCGAGCTCTGGCGGCAGTTGCGCACGTCCGGGGGCATTGCCATCCATGCGGCGGGCGAGTTTCCTGGATTGCAGGTCGAACTCTGGGCCATCCGCGGGTAAGCGTCATGACCAATCAGCAGGACGGTGCCCCACCCAGCGACCGCACGATCATCAAGCCCAGGCCTGGGGCGGGACGTACGGTCGGCACCGGCTCGCCGGTCCCGTCAGTGCCCGCAGTGCCGCCACCGGCGCCAGCGGCATCGCCTCATGACTACGGCTTGGCCGCGCCGCTGGCCGCGTCTGCGCGCATCGAATTCACGCGGGGTGCGCTCGATCCACTGCTGCATGCAGCCGGCCCATTGCTGCTCCTCGCGGGGCGACTGCGCCATTCCACGCAGGCAGTGGAAATCGCCACTCTCAGGAGGCAACTGGTCAGCGAGGTCCGCGGCTTCGAAGAAAGGGCGCGCAACTCGGGCGTCGTGGCTGACCAGATCGCCGCTGCGCGCTACGCGCTTTGCGCGACGCTGGACGAAGCAATCCTCAGCACACCCTGGGGATCCACCGGCGAATGGGGTTCGCAACCACTGCTGGTCGTTTTTCATCGCGAGACCTGGGGCGGCGAGAAGTTCTTCCAGCTGCTCGAACGCACGCAGGCCGATCCGCGACAGTACGCGGGCCTGCTGGAGGTCCTTTACTCGTGCCTGAGTCTTGGCTTTGCTGGCAAGTACGCGCTCGATCCGCAGGGCCAGATGCAGCGCGACAAACTGCAGCACGAACTGCACGAGCGGATCCGCAGCGTGCGCGGCCAGTCGCCACCGGCGCTGTCCGAACACTGGGAGGGCGTCCACGACCGGACCAACCCGCTGCTGAAGTATGTGCCGTTGTGGGTCGTCGCCGCGGCCGCCCTCGCGGTGCTGACGGGCGCGTTCCTCTATTTCAGGATGCAACTCAGCAATCGCGCGGAACCTACGCTCGCCGCATTGTCGCAGTTGGGAGTCCAGGATTTCACGACGTCAGCACCTCCGCCGGCGCCTGCGGTCGCGCCGGACAAGACCCTGAAGAGCCTGCTCGCGGATCTCGAGCAGCAAGAGGTTCTCAGCGTGGACGAGCAGGGAGCGCGCTCGACGGTCACGATTGCGGGCTCCAATCTCTTCGCGTCCGGGAGCGCGCAGATCAGCACGCAGTACCACTCGGTCCTCACACGTGTCGCTGAGGCGCTCAACGAGCTGCCGGGTCCGGTGCTCGTGGTCGGACACACGGACGACCAGCCTATCCGCTCGTTCAGGTTCCAGAACAACTACGAGCTCTCCGCGGCTCGCGCCGCCGCGGTCGTAAAGGATCTCGAAGGAACGCTCACCGAGCCCGCGCGCCTCAGGTCGACGGGCGTCGGCTCATCGCAGCCGCGCTATCAGCCGCCCGATACGACCGAGAACCGGGCCCTGAACCGCCGGGTCGAAATCGTCCACATCGCGGGCGGGGCCGTTGGCCCATGAAGAAACTGCTGCTGAACCGCTGGTTTCTCGGGACCCTCGGCATCGCGCTGCTGGCCCTGATCCTCTGGTTCCTGGGGCCGTATTTCGCGTTCGGTGAAACCCGGCCGTTTGCCAGTCTGCTGGGGCGGGTGATCGCGATCCTGGTGCTCGTCGTGATCTGGATCGCCATCCTGCAGTGGCAGTACCTGCGCGCGATTCGCGGCAGCCGCAAGCTGGCGAGCGACGTGGCAGGACAGGCAGACGCTCCCGTCATAGCTTCAGCGAAGCCGGCGGAGCCGGCAGATGCCGCGCAGTTGAAGCAGCGATTCGAGGACGCGGTCGGCAAGCTCAAGAAGGACCGCAAGGGTGGCGGCCTGTACCAGTTGCCCTGGTACGTGATCATCGGGCCGCCTGGCTCGGGCAAGACGACGGCGCTGGTCAATTCCGGGTTGCGCTTTCCAATGGAGCAGGAGGCCGGCAAGCACGCCGTGCGTGGTGTTGGCGGCACCCGCAATTGCGACTGGTGGTTCACCGACGAGGCCATCCTTCTCGACACTGCCGGCCGCTACACGACGCAGGACTCCGACAAGATTGCCGACGGCGCCGGATGGGCCCAGTTCCTGCAGTTGCTAAAGCGTCATCGCCGCAGGCAGCCAATCAACGGCGTGCTGGTCGCATACAGCGCAGCGGACCTGATGACGCGTTCCGAGCAGGAGTTCGAGGGCGACATCACGGCGATACGACAGCGCATCGATGAACTCAATCGCAACCTCGGCATTTCCCTGCCGGTCTACCTGCTGGTCACCAAGACAGACCTCATCTCCGGCTTCAGGGAATTTTTCGACGACCTCGATACCGCAGGGCGCGCGCAGGTCTGGGGCGTCACGTTCCCGTTGGACGACAGCCAGTCGGGTCGTGCCCTCGGCCAGTTGCCGTCGGAATTCGACGCACTTGCCGACCGCCTCAACCGCGGACTGTTCGGCCGCCTGCAAATGGAGAGAGACCCACGGCGCCGCGCCACGCTGTTTGCGTTCCCGCAGCAATTCGGTGCGCTGCGTCCCCGCCTGCTCGAACTGGTCAACAAGGCGTTCGGCGGCACGGGCTTCGATCGCAAGGCCTTCCTGCGGGGTGTCTATTTCACCAGCGGCACCCAGGAAGGCACGCCGATCGACCGTCTGCTCGGGTCGCTGTCCCGATCACTTGGCCTGGCGTCCGACCCGCGACAGCTGGTCGGCGAGAAGGGACGTGCCTATTTCATCGAACGACTCCTGAAAGAGGTCGTGCTGCGCGAGGCCGGCCTGGCGGGATCGGATCGACGCGCATCCTTGCGCAAGGCGGCCCTGCATCTCGCGGCTTACGGCGCGATTGCGGCGCTGGTGATCGGCGGATTGGTCGCCCTGACGGTGAGCTACCGCAAGAACGTCAGTTACCTGGGCGAAGTCGAGAAGGCAGCGAGCCAGTTGCAGGCAGTGACAGCCAGGGGAACGCAAGGCACGACACCGGAAGCGTCGGACTGGCTGGCGCGGCTCGATGCCGTGCGTGGCGTGGTCGATGCTGCCGCGCACGGCGGCAAGTCCGCGCCGTGGTCGATGCGTTCAGGGCTGTACCAGGGGCACGCCGCCGGCGACGCCGCACGCGAGGCGTACGCGCGTGAACTGAACGCGCTGCTGGTCCCGAAACTGGCGAGAGCGTTCGAGTCGCGCCTGAATGAACTGTCCGCGGAGCCGGACAAGCTGTACGAGTACCTGAAGGCGTACTTGATGCTGGGCGACCCGAAACGGGTCGAGCCCGGACAGTTGGCGTTCCTGGCCCAGGTCGAGTGGAATCGCGCGTATCCGGACCGGCCCGACGTGCGCGACGCACTGGCGAAGCACCTCGAGGCGCTGCTCGCCGATGAACGGCTGAGCCCTGTTGCGCTCGACGACGCGCTGGTCGTCCGGGCGCGCAACGCACTGCGGGCCGCCACTCCCGCATCTCTCGCCTACAGCCGCCTGAAACTCCTGTTCGCCAGCGAGAAATACAAGCCCCTTCGACTCGATCGCGAAGTGCAGGGGATCGAGGCCGTGTTCCGGCGGCGCAGCGGACGCAGCCTCGCGGAGCCGCTGCCGGCGCTGTATACGAAAGAAGTCTTCAAGGAAATCAGCGGCACCGGCACCGCCGAGATCGCCGCCCGCCTGCAGGAAGACTCGTGGGTCTTCGGCGACGAGGCGACAGCCCAGGTGGCGTCGGGGCGGCTGATCTATGACGTGCTCGCGCTGTACGAGCGTGACTACATCGCTACCTGGGACGAATTGCTGGCCGATCTCGAGCGGGTGCCGATCGGCGGCGACCCGCAGCAAGCCAGCAAGTTGCTCGGAATCCTCGGCAGCGGCGGTTCGCCACTGAAAGTGATTCTTGCGATCGTCAGCGACAATACGAAGCTCAGCCAACCCGATGCACCGGCGGAGGCTCCATCAGCCGCCGACCAGTTGGCCGATAAAGCCGCGGCGAAAGCAACGGCCAAGGTCACGCAGGCGTCACCGCTCGGCAAGCTGCTGTTGCAGCCGGGCGCGGGTGGTGCGGCGGAGCCGGCGCTCAGGCCGGGGGATCTCGTCACCGAGCATTTCGCTGACCTGCATCGACTGCTGGAGGGGCCGCCCGGCCAGGCGCCGATCGACCGCACGGTGGCGCTGCTCGGGCAGATGTCGCAATGCCTCGGTCGCATGGGGGAAGCAGTCGGCGCGGCGAGCGCGGCCAAGTCGCTCACTTCCGGTGGATGCTCGGAACTCGCGCGCGCTCTCGAAGTCGAGGTGGGCCAACTGCCGGCAGGCGCGGCCGGTGTCGTGGGCTCCCTCGCGGGCGAGACACAGGCCGTGGTCCGCGTCCAGGCCAAGGGCGAATTGGCGGACCTCTATCGGAGCCAGGTCGTCGCCGAGTGCAATGCAATCCTCAAGGGCCGGTATCCATTTGCACGCGGAGCCGCTACGGACGTTCCGGTGGCCGACTTCGCTCGATTGTTCGGCACAGGCGGCGTGTTCGACACGTTCTACATGACGAACCTGGCTCCCTTCGTCGACACCAGCGGCACACGCTGGCGCTGGCGCGAAGCTTCGGGCGGGTCGCTTGGACTTGCGGACGCCATCCTGACGCAGTTCGAGTCGGTGAACCGGATCCGGCAGCAGTTCTTCAGGCCCGGCGGAGTCGAGCCCGAACTGCGATTCACGCTGACGCCGGAGTACCTGGATGCAACGGCACAGAGACTCACGCTGGACGTCAATGGCCAGCGCTTCGAGTACAGTCACGGGCCGCAGCAGCGTTGGGCGGCCAAGTGGCCGAGCGACGCCAACGAGCAGCTCGTGGTGACATTCGACACGGGCACCGGACCCGGGCCGAGCAAGGTCTACGACGGGCCGTGGTCCGTGTTCCGATTTATCGACGATGCCGCACTTGCGCCACGGACGGACACGCGCTTCCTGCTCACGGTCACGGCCGGAGGACAGACTGCCCGCCTGCTGCTCGACGCGAGTTCGATCAGGAATCCGTTTGCAGATCCCGTGCTCGCAAAATTCCGCTGTGGCGGGTGACGGATGAGCACGGACGTGACAGTCGGCTTCTACGGCAAGCTACCGACGCTGGGCGATTTCGTCGGCCGGGACGTGCCAGGGCAAATTGTCGAGCGGTGGGACGACTGGATGCAGCAGTCCATGGCCGCGAGTCGCGCAGCACTCGGCGAGCGCTGGCTGGACTTGTACCTGACCGCCCCGATGTGGCGGTTCTTCGCGCATCGCGGCGTTCTCGGCGATCAACCGGTCGCCGGTGTCGTCTTTCCAAGCGTCGACCGGGTGGGCCGGTATTTTCCGCTGACGGTCTTCGCGACGCTGCCCGACGATGCCGTTGGACTGGTGGTCGCGGACCAGTGCGCGGCCTGGTTCGAACGCGTCGAGGACCTGGTGTTGGCCCAGCTCGAGGACGAGAGTCGCGACGTCGACGACTTCGAGGGCTCCCTCGCGGCGACCGGGGCGAAGCTGATGATCGGCCTTGCCGACGTCGCCAGGTCGCCGTGGAGCACGGGGTTTCCCGACGTTCGCGGCAGGGCGCTCACGTGTCTGCACGTTCCCTTGGGCGACCGCCCGGATATCGGGCCCGCCGCGCTCGCGTGGCTCGACCAGCTGCTAGTGGGTTCGACGAGCGCGCCGGTCTATTGGTGGAGCAGTGGCTCCAACGCGGTCCGGCCTTGCTGGCTGGTCACCGCGGGTTTGCCCGAGCCGCTGGCGTTCGGTTCGATGCTGACCGGCGACTGGCAGGACTGGCCGTGGTCGTCGTGCGAGGTCGGCAGCCCAGTGTCCATAGGCAGCGCACCGCCATTGCACATGGAATCCGCCGGTTCGACGCATCCGGGAAAAATCCGCAGCGAAAACCAGGACGCGTACACCTGCCGCCCGGAATGCGGGCTTTGGGCCGTGGCGGACGGCATGGGCGGCCATGCTGAGGGCCATGTTGCCAGCCAGATGGTCCGCGATGCGTTGACAGCCATCGAACCCCAGGCCTCACTGGCAGCCCTGGTCGAGGCCGTCCGGTTTGCCCTGGCACAGGTGAACGACTATCTGCACTCGTTGACCATGCGACGCATCAACCCTGTGGTCAGCGGAACCACCGTCGTCGTGATGCTGGCGCGTGGCACCAAAGGGGTCTGTCTGTGGGCGGGCGACAGCCGCCTTTATCGTTACCGCAACAACCTGCTCGCGCAACTCTCCGTCGATCACAGTGAGGCCGTCGCCGCGGAAAAAAGCGGCGTGGCGCCGTCGAACTCCAACGTGATCACTATGGCGATCGGCGGTCGCGAAAGCCTGGATTTCGAGCAGATGAGCTTCGACGTCCAGCTCGGGGACCGCTTCCTGCTGTGCAGCGACGGCCTCTATCGCGAGATTTCGCCCACGCAGCTCGACGATCTGCTGCAGGCTGGCGACGCGATCTCGACAGTTGCCGCGCTCATCGAGAATACGCTGCTCGGCGAGGCGGCCGACAACGTCACCGTCGTTGTCGTCGACGCCCAGCCGGGCGCAACCTGACAGTCGGACCTGCAATCAACGATGGCGATGCCTGCAACGCACCTGGTCGAACTGCTGCATGCCGTCCTGCGCGGTGAAGCTCATTTCCAGGACCTCGTCGCCCGCGTGGACGAGGCGCTGGCCGAGTCGCCGGCACAAACTGCCGGGTTCGAGGTCGAATTGGATGCCCTGTACGCTCGCAACGAGATTCGGTACGACATCTACCTGCACCTGAAGGATCGCTTCTCGCGCAGTGCCTCACGAACTGCGACGATTACCGGCCCGTCGGGCCGCGATCCGGCGGTGACGACGCTGCGACCCGCGTCCGGGCCAACGTCCGTCGCGCCCGCACCGGCCGACCGGACCATGCTGCGCTCGCCCGGCAGCACCGCACCGCGCAGCACGCCGCCCAATTATCACGCCAGTCGTCCGGCCAGCCGTCCGCCGAGCCTGCCAACCGGCGGCTCACACACGGGCTCGCCGTGGGGCGAGGCGTTCGACCAGACGCTGGTCATCGATCCACCGCTCGATCGCGGCACGCGCGTCAAGGATCGCTTCGTCCTCGAGGAACGATTGGGCGAGGGCGGCATGGGCGTCGTGTTCAAGGCCCGCGACTTGCGCAAGGAGGAGGCGCAGGACCGGGACCCGTACGTCGCGATCAAATTCCTGAATTCCGAATTCCGTCGTCACCCTGAATCGCTCAAGGCACTGCAACGCGAAACCCGGCGTGCCCAAACGCTTGCGCACCCCAACGTCGTCACGGTCTACGACTTTGATCGCGACGGCACGCTGATCTACATGACCATGGAATACCTCGCGGGCGAGCCGCTTGACCTGCACATCAAGCGCCATGCGCAGGGCCTGCGATTCCGGGACGCCTGGCCGATCATCGAGGGCGCCGGGCGGGCATTGATGTACGCGCACGAGCAGGGCGTGATCCACGCCGACTTCAAGCCCAGCAATGTATTCGTGTCCGACAAGAAGGCCAAGGTGCTCGATTTCGGCATCGCACGCGCGATACAGGCGCAGATCGGCGGCGCCGATGGGACCCGCTTCGATGCGGGTACGCTCGGCGCGTTGACGCCGGCCTACGCGAGCCCGGAAATGCTGCTGAACGAATCCCCGGATCCGCGCGACGACGTCTACGCACTGGCCTGCGTGTCCTACGAGCTGATGACCGGGCGTCATCCCTACAAGGGCCTGACCGCGGTCAAGGCCGAACACGACGGACTCAAGGTCAAGCGTACACCGGGCATGGGCCGCTACCAGTACAAGGCGCTGTTGCACGGCCTCGCGTTCCGGCGCAACGACCGCACGCCATCGGTGGAAGCCTTTCTCGACGAGATCGCCGGCCCATTCGGCGTTCGCGGCCGCGCCTTGCGACAGACATTGCTGTCCACCGCCGGCACCGCGCTGCTGGTCGGTGTTGCCGCAATCGGCATCACCTTCTTCATGCGACCCGACCCCGACAAGCAGCTCGCACGGCGCATCGTCGAGACCGCGACGGCCCAGCTGGAGGCTGCTCGGCGCGAGGGCGTAACGGCGCCGACGGACGACCCGGAAATGCGCAAGGTGCTGCTCGAGCAGGGCAACGATTACCTGGCGATGGCGCGCACTGCGTTTGATCCTGGCGTGCTGTCGGAAGGCGTTTCGAACGCCTATGGTGCGTTCCAGCAGGTTCTGCTGATGCAGCCTGCCGACCAGGGCGCCGTCGCCGGTATCGTCGAGATCGTGCGGATCTACGACGCCGAGATCCAGCGTCGCATGGAGGCGGGAGAATTTGCCGGCGTGGTCGAACTGGCGGGTTATGCGCGCAAGATCGACCCGAGCCGGGCGTCGCTCGAAGAGGCCGAGCGCGAGGCGCGGTCGATGCTGTCGTCCCAGCCCGCCGCGGCCCACCAGGAGTGAACCGGCGCTGGCTGACCGCGCTGGTCGGTACGGTCGCGCTGTCCGCATGCTCGTCGACTGCCGATCGCGTCGACGACTTTGCACGATCCCACGGCCTGCAGCGCGAGGTCGTGCGCGGCGACCGTTTCGACCACGTAATCTTCCGCCGGGGCGAGTTGTCGCCCGGGCAGGTACTGCACGTGTACCTCGAGGGCGACGGACGACCCTACCTCAATCGCTGGACGGTTGCGCGCGATCCGACGCCGCTGCGTCCGATCATGCTTGACCTGCTGCTGCTTGATGCCGCTCCCGCGATCTATGTCGGTCGGCCGTGCTATTTCGGCCTCGCCACCACGCCGCCCTGCACACCGTCCGACTGGACGCTGGGTCGGTTCAGTCTCGCGGTCGTGGACAGCCTGACGGCCGTCATCGGCCGTGAAGCGCAAGCGGCCGGTGCAATCGAACTGTATGGGCACAGCGGCGGAGGGGCGCTCGTCGTCCTGCTGGCGCGCCGGCTTGAACACGTGACCCGCATCGTGACGCTTGCGGGCAACCTGGATCCCACTGCCTGGGTGGCACTGCATCGATACTCGCCTCTGCAAGGGTCACTGGATCCGCTTGCAGGAGGACCCCTGCCGCCAACGATTACCCAACTGCATCTTGCCGCCCAACACGACAGGACCGTACCTGCCGAACTGGTGGTGGAAGCCGCTGGTCGACTGGGCCCGGGGTCCATCGTGGTCCTGCCTGACGCCGACCATACCTGTTGCTGGCGCGATCACTGGCCGGCGGTGTTGTCCGGCCAGTTGTTCGCGAGTCGTCAGCGGAACTGGTAACGAACGCCGACCGATGCCATGCCGAACGAAACTGTGTTGTAGGCCCCGAGTGCTTCGTACTCGGCGAACGCGCTGAACCCGTTGGCCAGCACGGCCGAGACGCCCGCTGCCCAGCGATAGTAGGCCGAGTCTGGCCTGTCGGACTGGATGCGGATGCCGGTCGCGGTCGGGTCCGTCACCGGGTTCGAGCAGATGCTCGGGTCGTCGAAACATGGATCGAACACGTAGTGCGCCCCGAAGACCTGTCGCGAGTTGCGCATTTCCTGCGCCGCCATGAGCCGACCGTACGGTGACAGCACGCCCCATGACTGGCTCCAGGCATACGAGGCGGTTACGCCGAACTGCACCTCGAGCGAAGTCGCCGTCTGGTCGTCGTAGGCCAGCGCGAGTTCGTTTTGCGCGCCCGCGTTGCGCTCCGAGAAGCCATCGAGATCGATCTGGACCCAGTTGATCGACGCCATCGGCGTGAACGTGAACGGGCCGTCGCTGAGCATATAGCCGAAGTCGACGCCGAACGACATGACGTCGCTGCTCGTGCTGCCGCTAGCCTCGATGTCGACCGTCGCGCTGCCCGTTGGCTGGTTCACGCAACCTGCGCCGCAGTCCACCGAATAGTTTATCCGGCGTGCCAGGTCGTGATCGTACTGACCGTAAGAAGCCAGCAGGTTGAGGTACGCGCGTTCCCCGTAGAAGCTCGCGTACAGCGCGCCGCTGATGCCATCGCTGTCGTAGCCGCCGCCCGCCAGGTATTCGGCTTCGCTCGATCCGTAGCTGAGGGCCGCGCCGGCGACGAAGCCGTCCGAAAAGCGATAGTCCATGCCGGCAGTGGCGGACTGCGTGTCGATGTCGTAGCCGGCTTCGTCGTCGGTCTGGTCCTTGTCGCCGGTGCCGAACGAGCCATTCAGGTAGACGCCGATGCGACCATCCGCAAACGTCGCGTCGTCACCCGCCGCGCCACCGCGGGAATCGCGCCAGTCCGGGTCGTCGAGTTCGTTGGACGCGACCGCTGCACCGCCGCTGCGTCGCAGTACCAGCAGACGCGAGGCGATGCTGGCGCGCTGCGCGGTCGCCTGATTCACCGTGGCGCGCTGGCCTGCGGTGAGTTCGTCGCTGGTAAGTTGTTCGAGTACCTCGGGCTTGGTGCTGCTCGAGCTCGCCGTCGAATTGAGAACTTCTCGGCAGCGGAAGAACAGCTGCTGCTCGGCCTCCGACAGCCGCTGGGTGGTATTCAGCGTAGCCATCTGCGGGCACACGTTGGCCACCGACGAGGCCATCGATCCCTGGTTCGTTGTCTGCGCCGAATCGACCAGCGCCTGGCCCGCCGGAGTCAACGCCCAGGTGGCGCCGGGGACCAGCAGTGCGCCGCAGGCGGCCAGCAGTGCCCGGCTAATGGATGATCGCAACGGCAGTGTCGACGGGCTTGCAATGGAATACGACATGATTACGAGCTCCCTTCGATTGATGGCGCTTGGCGGCAGTACCCCAGAGAACCTGCCTTTGCGCCGGATTCGATCACGCCAATAGCATTGATGCAATATAGCGAGCGTCGAGCCAGCAGGTTCTTTGCGATGTAATGGTGCCATCGAGGTACCTGCCTGCGGGAGTGCGCAGCGCTGTCGCGCCGGCATTGTCGGACCGACGGCCAGGGTATACGCTCGGCCGGTCACCGAGCGGCCGGCGAAGCCCCGGACCAGCGGCATGGAGGAAAACAGCGATGCGACGCAGCAGGATGTCGTCCCGGCCTGTACTAGCGAATGTCTCGTCCTTTGCCCTCACGGCAACCGTCACAGCCCTGGCCGGTTTGCTCACGCCCGGTCCCCAACTGACTGCCCAGCAACGGTCCAGTGCCATCCCGCAGGATCCGAGCCGTCTCCTGGTGGTCGACTGCCTGCTGCCCGGCCAGGTGCGCAAGCTTGGCGGACAGATGACCTACCTCAGTCCGCGGCGTGCAGTAAAGACCAACGCATCGGATTGCGAGATCCGCGGCGGAGAGTATGTAGCCTACGACCGGGCAAACTACGACACGGCCCTCGCCGTGTGGCTGCCGGAGGCGCAGGGAGGCGATCCGCAAGCGCAAACCTACGTTGGCGAAATCTTCGAGAAGGGCATGGGCCGGGCGCCCGATTTCACGCAGGCGGCGAGCTGGTACCAGAAGGCAGCGGACCAGAAGTTCGCGCGGGCGCAGATGAACCTGGCCTACCTGTACGAGCAGGGGCTCGGGGTCACGAAGGATCCGCTGCAGGCGCTCAATCTGTACCGCGCCGCCTCCGGCATCGCCGATGACAGTTTGACATACGTCTCCGAGGTCACGGCTGTGCGGTCGGAGATGCAGCGCCAGGTCGACGACCTGACGGCGCAGCTCGAACAGCAGAACGAGGAGGTCGAGCGGCTCAGGACGGATCTCGACCGCAGCCAGTCACAGCTGGGCACGCAACGTTCGGCCCTCGCGCGCGTGCAGGGCGAAAGCCGCGGGTTGCAGGCGCAGGTTGCGGAGTTGCAGCGCCAGGCGTCGACGGATCCTGCGCAGGTCGCGCAGCTGCGGCAGCTGCAGCGTGATCTTGACGAGCGCGAGGCCAAGGTTGCGCAGCAGGAAAGAACCGTCGCGGCGCTTGAAGCTGACACGGCCGCGCGTCGCTCGCAGTTGGCTGAGCAACTGCGCTCGGCCGCCGACAAAGACGACGCGTTGCGCGACCAGCTGGCCCAGGCATCCAGCGACAAGGACGCGTTGCAGCAGCAACTCAAGGCGACCCAGCGCCGGCTGATTGACACCGAGAGCGAGGCCGCCCGGCTGCGTGCCGACGTCACGAGCCAGCGCGCGCGCATCGCCGCTGATCGCGCGACCCTGGCGCAGCAACCCAGGTCGTCCGCGGATGCCGGCCAACGGCAGGCGATGCAGGCCGAGATCGATGCCCGCGAGCGCAAGTGCTCGGCCAGCAGCAGGCACAGATCGACGGGCTGCTCGCGCGCCAGCGCGAGTACACAACCGAACTCAGCCGTCTGAAGGCACAGCAGCAGACCCAGTCCGCGATGGCGGGCCAGCAGCAGCAGGCACTGGCGCAGGCCCAGCGTCAGTTGGCCGACTCGCAGCGCAGGGTGGCCGGAGCTGACGGCGGCACTGGATGACGAACGCGCGCAGGTGGCGGCGGCCAGGCAGCAGCTGGCCAAGACCGGCCCCGTCAGCGACCGACCAGGCCCAGCGACAGCAACTGCAGGCGCGCTGGCAGCAGCGCGAACGCAAGATCGCTGCTCAGCAGAAGCAGATCGATGCACTTCGCGGACGCAGCAGGGAGCCTACAGCCAGGAAATTGCCCGGCTGCGCTTACAACAGCAGCAGGCCGGCGCGACGCGTGGACAGCAGCAGGCCGAGGTCGCCTCGGTCAGGTCGGAACTCGCCAGTGCCCGCAGGCAGTTGCAGGAGACCGAACAACGCGTCGATGACCTGAGCGCGCAATTGGTCGCGGAGAAGACGCGGATCGCAGTCGAACGCGAGCAACTCAACCGCCGGGCTGCGGCCAGCAACAGTACCCAGCAGGCCGAAATTTCAAAACTGCGCCAGGCACTTGCTGTCCGCGAGTCCGAGCTGGCAAAGCAGCAGGCGCAGATTGCGTCATTGCAGTCGGAGAGCCAGCTTTATAAACAGAAGATCCAGGACCTGCAGGCCCTGCCGGTTGAGCGCGTCGCGACGAGGAGCGCGGGCGCGTCTGCGCGGGCGGTCGGCACCGGGCTGCAGGCACGCAGCGTTCCCCGGGAACTGCGCCTGGGCACGTACCACGCGCTGCTGATCGGCAACAACAAGTACCAGCATATGCCTAACCTCGAGACGGCCGTCAGCGACGCGCTTGCCGTCGACGAGGTGTTGCGACAGCGTTATGGCTTCAAGACCCGAGTACTGGTCGATGCGACCCGCGCCGACATCCTGCAGGCGCTCGTCGACTACCGACAGACCCTTAAGCCCGACGACAGCCTGTTGATCTATTACGCCGGCCATGGCGAGCTCGATCGGCAGAACGCGCAAGGCTATTGGCTGCCGGTCAACGCCCAGCGTGACAGTTCCGTCGAGTGGGTGTCGGGCCAGCAGATCACCGCGCAGATCAACCTGATGCCTGCACGGCACGTGATGGTGGTCGCCGATTCGTGCTACCAGGGCGTTATGACGCGCGGCAACGGGATCGGCTTCCCAGGCGTGGTCGGCGATGCGGCACAGATCAAACGCCTGACCAATCTCGCGAAGCTGCCGTCGCGTACCGTACTCACGTCGGGCGGGGAGCAACCGGTACTCGATTCCGGCGGCGGCGCGCACAGCATCTTCGCGCAGGTGCTGTTGCGGGTGCTGAAGTCGAACGACCAGGTGCTCGAAGGCGGGGCGCTCTACGATGCGATCTTCGATGACGTGCGCAGGTCCGCCGCACGGCTCAAGCAGGAACAGAGTCCGCGCTACGACGTACTGGCCGACGCCGGCCATCGGAACGGGGAGTTCCTGTTCATACCGCTGACCTGAGCGCGCGTTAAGGCTTGAACTTGATCGCCCGGTCGACTATCGATGAAACGGCCTGGCCTAGCCGTTTGGCGGCGTGTGAGCCATATTCCGTGATCTCGCTCGGCAGTACCCCGAGCTTCGTATCCAGGTCGTTCGCGCCGCCGATTCCTGCCAGCGCATCTGCCACTGCCTGAATCAACAACGGCGTGATTGTGTCGCGGCCGGTGACGAGGGCAGCCACACGTTCGTTTTGCCCGGCTCCGCCGGCGAGCAGGGCCGCGAGCACGGCATTCGAGCAGTTTGCGGCGAGCATGTCCCACTTGTTGGCGGTCGGCACCACGAAAGTCCGCCGTCGATCCGCGAAGCTTTCTTTCGCGGGTCGGCCCGAGTAAGTCGTCCACCATTGCGCGATCCTGCCTTCGTCCAGGCTCGTGATCGGCGCCGACGCGTAATTCGGCACGCCGCGTTCAAGGGCCTTGTCCTGACCGATCGGTCGCGATACCGCGTTGCCTCGATTTTCTCCAATTTCCGCCAGTCCTGGCCACCAGCTGATGTAGAGCCCGCCGGTGATGGCGAGCGACGCATGGCCAATGCCGCCTGCGTGGGGGTGCCAGACGAATACGGTGGCGGACATCAGAACACCACGATTGGAGCAGGATTGTTGCCGGCCCGGACCGTCGCGCGGAACTCGCGCAGCATCGCGGGATCGATGTCGATGCGGGCAAGCACGTCGGGCCGCAGCAGCACGTTGACCTCGGTGAGCGCGAACACCGAGCGCGCAACATGCTTCCCGGGCAGCACCAGCGCCCTCACTCGTCCTACGGCGCCGCGAACGTAGAGTCCCGATAGCGCACGCCAGAGGATGAGCGCCTGGTCGTCCAGGCGGAGCTGGATCAGCCCGTCGCTGACGCGGTTCGCGTGCTCGAACAACGATTCACCGAATTCCGGGACATGCAGTGAGCGCAACCGCTCTTCGAGGGTTACGTAATCGAATCGCTGCGGGTCGAGAGCCTTTGCGTGTGCGAGTTGCCTGTAGGCATGAAAGACGTCCTTGACGGACTCGACACCTCCCGAGTAGACGACAGTCTTGTCTTTCGGAGCGGGAATTCGCGCCCGTACGCCGGGGTTCCGATTCAGGAATCCCATGACGCGACGCAGTTCGGGGTCGATTCGCGACGTCATGCCGTCCGGCCTCTTGCGGGACTGTGTTCAGTCATTGCCCAGATACCCCGCGCGTACGGGTCTGTCAATTCCGCGCCGCAATTGGCTTGCGGAGCGAACGAGTTGCGGGCTCCCTAAGGATTCGGCGTCTCGCGTGCGATGCGAACGACGTCCTCGGCCGTGTCGGCAAGGCGCAGCAGTGCAAGTTCCTCCCGCGTAATGGTTCCTTCGCCGACCAGCGTTTGCTCCAGGAACCGCTCCATCTCGCCCCAGAAGTCCCGTCCCACCGCGATCAGCGGGAAGCGCTCGATCTTGCCGTTCTGCACCAGCGTGGCGAGTTCGAACGCCTCGTCGAGCGTGCCGAAACCGCCTGGCATCACGACGAACGCGCACGAGTACTTCACGAGCATCACCTTGCGCACGAAGAAGTGCTCGAAGCCGATGAAGCGGTCGAGGTAGGCGTTGGGCTGCTGCTCGCGCGGCAGCCGGATGTTGCAGCCCAGGCTCAGGGCGCCGGCTTCACGTGCGCCGCGATTGGCGGCCTCCATGATTCCGGCCCCGCCCCCCGTCATCACCGCGAAACCCGCTTTGCCCAGCGCGTAACCGACCTCGCGTGCGAGCTTGTAGTAGCGATGGTCTTCGTGGAAGCGTGCAGAGCCGAAGACAGTCACGCACGGCTGGTGGAATTCGAAGCTTTCGAAGCCCTGCAGGAACTCCAGGAAAAAGCGCACGGCGCTCTCGAGGTCCGCGGCGCGATTGCGGCGGCCGGCGAGGAACAACTTCTCGGTGCCCTCGACCTGCTGCAGCAGCGACGGTTCGTGCTTTCCTTCGGGCCCGTTCGTCACGCACACTCTCCCGGACTGCGGTCGTCCATGCCGGACACGCCGACCACCGAATGATACCGAAGGGAGCGCCTCACCAATGATCGGATATGTCACGCTGGGCTCGAACGACATCCCGCGCGCGGCTGCGTTTTACGACGAATTGCTCAAGCTGCTCGGCGCGGGCCGGTTCATGGAGTCGGACATCCATGGTGGCGTGGGCGGTATCGCCGGACAAGCCCGCGCTGGGCGTGATCAAGCCGTTCGATGGCAAGCCTGCCAGCGTGGGCAACGGCGTGATGGTTGCCCTCGCCGTCGACAGCAATGCGAAAGTGGACGAGGTCCACCAGAAGGCCCTGGCACTCGGTGCCAAGGACGAAGGTGCCCCGGGCCCGCGCGGAACCGGCGGCTTTTATGCGGGTTACTTCCGCGACCTGGATGGCCACAAGATCAACTGCTTCTGCTGGAAGGCGGGCTGAAGCAATCGACAGGTCACGCACCGGATGACGACGTTCGCTCGCGCCTCAGGCTCGATCACTGCCGTGCTCGTCGCGGCGTTGGCGTGCGGAGGGTGCGTCGGCACGACCCGACCACCGACGAGCGCGGCCGTCGCCGCAATTGCTGCGACGGGCTTGCAGGTCTACGCCGGCAGGTGATATCGCCGACTGCAATCACCGCGCACCTGCAGCTTCGATGGCTGCACGAACGTCGCAGCTGGTGCCCGACGGTGCGCATGTGCTCGGGCTGGGCGACATGGCGTACCCGCTCGGCGACGCGGCGGCGCTGGCGTCCTGCTACGAGCCTACGTGGGGCCGGCATCGCGCGGCCACGCTGGCCATTCCCGGTAACCACGATTACGTGCGCGGCACGGCCAGCGACTTTCTCGATTACTTCGGAGTCGAGGCGTCGCACGGAAGGTGGCTTCATCGCGTACACCCGCGTGTTGACGGACGGCTGGCGGCTGATCGCGCTCGACAGTAACGTCGACGGCCGCGCGTTGCAGGCGCAGTACGAGTGGCTGGATCGGCTCTTCGCGGAGGATGCCAGATTCCGCCCGCCCCCGCGCCGGGTTGCCTGCTCGTCATGTGGCACGCGCCGTTGTATTCGTCGGGAATGCATCGTGGCTCGGGTGACAGGATGCGGCCCTTCTGGCAACTGATCGACCGCCACGGCGCCGACCTGGTGCTGAGCGGGCACGAGCATTTCTACGAACGCTTCGATCCCCTCGATGCCGCAGGGCGGCCGATGCGCGACGGCGAGGCGCCGCGACAGTTCGTCGTCGGCACCGGCGGCGCACGGTTGTACGGCTTCTGGAAGCCGCCCTACCGCAGCAAGGCGCGGGTGCTCGAGCATGGCGTGCTGCAGCTGTCGCTCGACCGCGGGAGCTACTCGTGGCGCTTCATCGACGTCAGCGGACGCGTGCAGGATGCGGGCGTCGCGCGCTGTCGCACGACGTTCAAGTGAGGTAACGTGCCGCACGCGAGGACGGCATCGACCGTCCGTGAAAGTCACGCACAGGGGAGCTCATGACGACGTTCACCGACTGGACCAACGCGCTCAATTCGCTCGTCTGGGGCCCGGCCATGCTGGTGCTGATTCTTGGCACGGGCTTCTATCTGCAGGTGCGGCTCGGTGGCATGCCGGTGCGCAAGATCGGTGCCGGACTGCGCCTGGTCTGGAGCGGCCGGGGCGGTGACGAAGCTCATGGCGAAGTCAGCCCGTACTCGGCGCTGATGACGTGTCTCGCCGCGACCATCGGTGTCGGCAACATCGCGGGCGTGGCCACGGCCGTCGCGCTCGGCGGACCGGGAGCGGTGTTCTGGATGTGGATGACAGCGCTCGTCGGCATGGCCACCAAGTACGCCGAGGTGCTGCTTGCCGTGCACTTCCGCGAACGTGACGCGAAGGGCCGGTTCGTCGGTGGCCCGATGTATGCCATTCGCAACGGACTCGGTCCGCGGTGGGCCTGGCTCGGCACCACGTTCGCATTGTTCGGCGGCCTCGCGGGCTTCGGCATCGGCAACATGGTGCAGTCGAACAGCATCGCCGCCGCGATGCAGGGCTCATTCAACATTGCGCCGGTCGTCACGGGCATCGTGCTCACGCTCATCACGGGTGCGGTCATCCTGGGCGGCATCAAGCGCATCGCCGCAGTCGCGAACTGGCTCGTGCCGTTCATGGCGGTCGGTTACGTAGCCACGGCGCTGGTCGTGCTGGTCTATCACTGGCAGTCGATCCCGGGCGCCTTTGCGCTCATTTTCGAAACGGCCTTCACGGGCACCGCGGCTGCCGGCGGCTTCGCCGGCGCGGCGATGATGGCCGCGATCCGTTATGGCGTGGCGCGCGGCATTTTCTCGAACGAGGCTGGACTCGGCACGGCCGGCATCGCGCAGGCGGCAGGCATGAGCAACGATCCGGTGCGCAGCGGCCTGATCGGCATGATGGGCACCTTCCTCGACACCATCGTGGTCTGCACGATGACGGGCCTCGCGATCGTGGTGTCGGGCGCCTGGCAATCCGGCAAGACTGGCGCCGCACTCACCCAAGCCGCGTTCCAGTCCGCGATGCCCGGCATCGGCGGCGAGCTCGTCGCAATCGCGCTGGGAATCTTCGCGCTCACTACCATTCTCGGCTGGGCATACTACGGCGAGCGCTGCTGGCAGTACCTGGTGGGCGACTGGTCGATCATGCCGTACCGCATCGTCTGGACCATCATGGTGTTCTTCGGCGCGATCACCCACCTCGACCTTGCCTGGACGATCGCCGACACGCTCAATGCACTGATGGCGATTCCAAACTTGATCGCACTGCTGGCATTGTCGCCTGTCGTGGTGCAGCTGACGCGAGCAGGTCTCGCCGGGGCTTTGCCGGACTGAAGCGTCGGTGGCGCTATATTCGCAACGCGAGGTCGTGCAGCCTGGCAGGAGGCCTGCTTGATGACGGTGACGCTCCCGGTGCCATTTCGTTCATCTCGTGTCCTGGCCGGCCACGAGGCGTTGCTGGGTGAGCTGGGCGTGGCGCTCGATATCGTCGGCGTCCTGTGCGAAGAGTCGCTCGCATCGGGCTGGCGCGCGCGCGTCGAGCGTGTCGCGCACCGCCTGGGCTGGCCGGCACCGAGGTTCGCCGTCGCCAATGGTCCTGCCGGCCCTACGCTCGCGTTCACCGCGCCTCGTGATCAATTGCTGACGGCACGCGAGGCCAACGAGTGGGCGCTGTGCGCTGCCTTGCTCGAGCGTGATCCCGGTCACTGGGGTGCGCTGAGGGAGGCGCTGCGCGATGGCGTCGTCGGAGCTGCCCGCTCCGACAGGGCGCCGCCGAACCCCGCTGGCTCGATCGACGAGAAGGTGGCGCTCGCGCACTTGCAGCGCATGGCCGGGCACGAAGCCCGGCCCGATCACACGTTGCGCTGAACGCTCATTGCGCCCGCCAGACACCCTCGCGTCGCGGGTCCGCCCCCGCTTCGAAGGCCGGAGGATTGCCGCGGACGGCCACGCCGTGCAGGCCGGATTCCTCGCCACGACCCGACTTCAACGCGACGCCTTGCGCAGCCAGCTGCGCTGCCAGCTCGGCGGAGATGCGCGGCATCTCGCCGTAGAAGTCGGCGCCGCGCGCAATCACGTTGGGCAGGTTGATCGCGTCCTGCAGCGGCAGGTCCCAGGCCAGCAGACCCACCAGCACCTTGGCGTTGTACGCGAGGATGGCGGAGCCGCCGGGTGATCCCACTGCTGCAACGAACGCGCCGTCTGCCTTGCGCAGCACGATGGCGGGGGACATCGAGGAGCGTGGCCGTTTGCCACCCGCGACGGCATTCGCCACGGGGCGGCCCGCTTCGTCGATCGCGGTGAACGAGAAGTCGGTGAGCTGGTTGTTCAGGAAGAAGCCGCCGACGGCCCGTCCGGAACCGAACAATGATTCGACGGAGGTCGTCATCGAGATCACGTCGCCCCGGTCGTCGACGATGACGAAGTGGCTCGTGCCCGCGATCTCGTCAGTCGCATCGATCCCCACGCGTGTCATCGTCGCGCCGGGCGGAGTGCCGGCTGCAGGTGCGGTTGCGGCCGCATGCTCGCCGATCAGCTGCGCGCGGTTGTCGAGGTAGCCCGAGTCCAGCAGCCCTTCGACAGGCACGGCGACGAAACGCGGATCGGCCACGTAACGATCTCGATCGGCATACATCAGGCGACTCGCCTCGGCGAAGAGCACCCAGGCTCGCGGATCCGTCGGGCCTCGCGACGCGATGTCGGTGCGATCGAGCAGTGCCAGCACTTCAAGCACGCCGACACCGCTCGACGGCGGCGGCGGCACGCAAACCACGTAGAGGCGGAACGGCCGGCACAGTGGCTGCACTTCGGCAGGGTGATAGGCGGCCAGGTCCTGCAGCGTCAGCGTGCCGGGACGCGGCTCGGCGTGCGTGCGTGCGACGATCTGCTCCGCGAGCGGGCCTTCAAGCAACGCACGCGGGCCGCGCGCGCCTATCGTGCGCAGCGTCTGCGCGTAGGCCGGGTTGCGCAACGTGTCGCCCGCCTGCACCGTCGTGCCGTCGGGGTGGGTGAACAGCGCTCGTGCATCAGGCAGGGTCGCCTGCGCGAACTTGCTGTTGGCGAATCGACCCAGCCGTTGCGGCACGACGAAACCCTGCTCGGCCGCGCGGATCGGGGCGTCGAACAGGTCCTGCCACGGCAGGCGGCCATGTTTCGAGTGCACCAGGCCCAGCATCGCAATGGCTCCTGGCACGCCAGTCGAGCGGCCGCTGGTGACGGCGTCCTGGTACGACAGGGGCTTGCCGTCGGCGTCCAGGAACATGTCGGGACGTTGCGCCGGCCGGGGCAGTTTCGCGCCCGTCGAAGGCCGTGACGCTGCCGGTCTTCGCCTCAAAATAGAGCAGGAAGGCACCGCCACCGAGGCCCGAGCTCTGCGGTTCGACCAACCCCAGTGCCGCCTGCACGGCGACGGCAGCATCGGCGGCACCGCCACCGGCGCGCAGCACCTCGAGCCCGGCCTCGACGGCGATCGGATTCGCGGCTGCGACCCCCGGCGTCAGCCTGACGAACGCCGCCGCTGCCGCGTGCATGCCAGTGGGCGCGGCTGCAGCCGTCGTCGCTGACGGGGCCGGCGCATTGCGACAGCCCGCTGCCGCCAAGGCGATCAAGGCGAGCAGGGCAATAGGCGCCACCGAGGCGCGGAAGCGGTCGAACGTGGGCATGGTCGGAGACGTGGACGATGTGAGGTCGCCGACAATAGACTGTCCGGCCTACACCCGTCGAGACTGCCCGTGCGCCACACACCGATCTCGCTTCGCGCCTCGCTCGTCACCGTGCTCGCCGGCCTGGCGGCTGGTTCCGTCGGGGCGGCCGACGCTCCTTCCGCTGCCAGCACTCCGGCGGCGACCGGTACGCCACAGGTCATCGTCGTGGTGCACGCAGGACGGTTGCTCGATCGTCCCGGCAAGGCGCCGCGCGGGCCGAGCACGATCGTCATCCGGGACGGTCGCATCAGCGAAGTACGCGACGGCTTCGTCGACGTTCCCGGCAGTCAACGTGTCGTCGACCAGCGCACGCGATTCGTGCTGCCGGGACTGATCGACAGCCACGTGCACCTGGCATCGGATACGGGCGGACAGCTTGGCCAGCTCGAGGACGTGCAACTCGCCGATGCGGAGATCGCGTTCAATGCACTCGTGAACGCACACAAGACGCTGCGGGCTGGTTTCACCACCGTCCGTAACCTTGGCGACAGCGGCGGCGCGACGCTTGCGCTGCGGGACGCCATCCGCGCGGGCAAGGTCGTGGGACCGAACATCGTCGACGCCGGCCGCTCGATCTCGACGACGTCGGGGCACATGGATGCCGCGCTTGGCTACCGCGAGGACTTTCGCGAAGCGCTGCACGCGCACGACAACCTGTGCGATGGCGTCGAGTCCTGCCGGCGTGCCGTGCGCACGCAGGTCGGCCGCGGCGTGGACGTGATCAAGATCGCCACGACCGGCGGGGTCAACAGCCAGGTCGGCGCAGGGATCGGGCAGCAGATGTTCGACGACGAGGCCCGTGCCATCGCCGAGGCCGCGAAACTGTACGGCAAGAAAGTCTCGGTCCATGCCCACGGCGCCGACGGCATCAAGGTTGCGCTGCTGGCGGGCGTCGATTCCATCGAACATGGCACGATGCTCGACGACGAGTGCATCGCGCTGATGGTGAAGTCGGGCACCTATTACGTGCCGACGCTGTCCACGGTGAATGGTTACATCGAGCGGCTGGCCACGAACCCGTTGGCGTACTCGCCGGCGGTGCGGGCGAAAGTCGAGTGGCGCATCAAGGTGACCGGCCAGTCGTTGCAGAAGGCGGTGCCGAAGGGCGTCAAGATCGCGTTCGGGACCGACGCGGGCGTGAGCAAGCACGGCCGCAACGCCGACGAATTCGAGTTGATGGTCAAGCACGGCATGACGCCGGCTGCGGCACTGCACGCGGCCACCGTCAACGCGGCGGACCTGCTCGGCCTGCAGGCCGACGTGGGGACGCTCGAGCCCGGGAAACGTGCCGACCTCATCGCCGTCGACGGCGATCCGCTCGCCGACGTCACCGTGCTCAAGCGCGTGCCCTTCGTCATGAAGGACGGCGTCGAGTTCAGGGACGGCCCCGGCTGACGACGACCATGCACCAGCGGCCCTCTTCGTTCGTGCAGTCGCTGCCTTTTTCGGAAGCGTGCGAGCGCAACAAGGGGCCGATCCTCGACGTGCTGCAACGCTGGCTCGACGGCCAGGCCGGCGTGGTGCTGGAAATCGGCGCCGGCACCGGGCAACACGCGGTGCATTTCGCGCGACATCTCCCGCAGCTCAGCTGGCAGCCGACCGAGCGGTTGGAACAACTCGCGGCACTCACGGCGCGCATCGAGGTGGAGGGCTCGTGCAACCTGCTGGCTCCGCTCGAACTCGACGTCGAGCAGGTGACCTGGCCGAGTGATGCGGACAGCGTCGATGCCGTCTTCACCGCCAACACGCTGCACATCGCGTCATGGCCGCAGGTGCAGGCACTGTTCCGTGGCGTCGGCCGGGTGCTGCGCGATGATGGCCTGTTGATCATCTACGGTCCGTTCCGCTACGGCGGACAGTTCACTTCGCACAGCAATTCGATGTTCGACGAGGCGCTGCGAACGCGCGACCCGCTGAGCGGCATCCGTGACTTCGAGGCGGTCGACGCGCTCGCCGCGGCACAAGGCCTGCGGCTGCTTGAGGACTGCGCCATGCCGGCCAACAACCAGACACTGGTCTGGCGATGCTCCCGCACCTGAACTTAGAATCGCTGGTTTTGCGACGAACCCAAGGAACAGCCCCCATGCGTCGATCGACCACTGCCTTGCTGGCCATACTCGGCATGGCAGCCACGAGCGAAACCGGTGCGGCCACGCCGATGGCTTTGCAATGCAGCAACGTCTTCGATTCGAAATCGGCGCGGTTGCTCGGCGAACGCACGATCGTTACGGGTGCCGACGGGCACATACAGGCGGTGTTGCCGGGCAAAGTGACGGCGCCTGGAGCTACCGTGCTCGACCTGTCGGGGCAGACCTGCATGCCGGGCTGGATCGACCTGCACGTGCACCTGGGGCAGGAATCGAACCCTAAGTCGTACGAGGAGCGCTTCCGCCTCGATGACATCGATTTCGGCTACCGCGCGCTCGTCTACGCCGACCGCACGCTGCAGGCGGGCTTCACGACGGTGCGCGACCTCGGCGGCACCATCACGCCGCACCTGCGTGACGCGATCAACCAGGGCTACGTGAAGGGACCGCGGATCTACGCGGCGGGCAAGTCGATCGCGACGACCGGAGGGCATGCGGACCCGGCCAATGGCATCAACTCGGAGCTCGAGCACCTGCTCGGCCCGCCGGGGCCTACGGAGGGCGTGATCAACAGTGTCGACGACGCCCGGCAGGCCGTGCGGCAGCGCTACAAGGACGGCTCGGACGTGATCAAGATCACCGCGACGGGCGGCGTGCTGAGTTACGCGAAGAGCGGTGACGCGCCGCAATTCACCGTCGACGAGGTGAAGGCGGTCGTCGATACCGCGAAAGATTACGGCTACAAGGTGGCGGCGCATGCGCACGGCAAGGAGGGCATCCGCCGGGCCGTCGAGGGCGGCGTGACGTCGATCGAACACGGCACGTACATGGACGACGAGATCATGACGCTGATGAAGAAGCACGGCACGTGGTACGTGCCGACGATCTCGGCCGGCAAGTTCGTCGCGGAGAAGGCGAAGATCGACGGTTACTACCCCGACATCATCCGGCCGAAGGCGGCGCGCATCGGCAGCCAGATCCAGGACACGTTTGCGCATGCGTACAAGGCCGGGGTGAAGATCGGCTTCGGCACCGACCAGGGTGTCGCACCGCACGGGCAGAACGCGAAGGAGTTCGGCTACATGGTCGAGGCGGGCATGCCGGCGGCCGAGGCCATCCAGTCCGCAACCTACAATGCGGCCGAAGTGCTGGGTGCAACGGACCTGGGGCAACTCGCCCAGGGGTTCCGTGCCGACGTGGTTGCCGTCCCGGGCAATCCGCTCGACGACATCGCGCTCACCAGCAAGGTGAGTTTCGTGATGAAGGACGGTGCCATCTACCTGGGTGGCAAAGCGCAGTAGGCCGCGCACCGGCGCCAGTGACGACAGCCGTGGCACGAAGCCGGCGGCGAACC
This sequence comes from uncultured Gammaproteobacteria bacterium, assembly GCA_963743995.1. GTDB lineage: Bacteria > Pseudomonadota > Gammaproteobacteria > Steroidobacterales > Steroidobacteraceae > RPQJ01. The sequence continues at coordinate 65,664 of CAVUSC010000032.1, forward strand.
GCTCAATAACGCGGGTCGTACATCTCTGCGCGGATGACCTCCTCGATGTCCTCGGGCCGCTCGATCGACGCGAGCCCGTCGCGCAAGGCGATCTCCGCGACGTCGACGGCGATGCGCGCCGACACGTCGCGCACGGCGCTGAGCGGCGGGAACAAGCTGCCCTGGTCGAGGTCGGCCTGCGTCGTGCATCGTGCGAGCGTGCGCGCGGCCGCCAGGAACATCGTGTCGGTGACCCGTGTCGCGCCAACGACCACCAGCGCAAGACCCAGCCCCGGGAAGATGTACGAATTGTTGCCCTGGCGTGGCACGAAATGGCGCCCGTCCGGCAACGTCACGGCATCGAACGGACTGCCCGAGGCAAAGAGCGCGCGACCGTCCGACCACGCATAGGCTTGCTGCGCCGTGCACTCGGCCTTCGACGTCGGGTTCGACAGGGCAAAAATGATCGGGCGTGCATTGATGCGCGACATCTCGCGCACCACTTCTTCGGTGAACGTGCCCGGGACGGCACCCACGCCGATGATGGCCGTCGGACGCAACGCCCTTACGGCGCCGATGAAGTCGCTGACCGGCGCATGGGCGTGTGCGTAAGGCCGCTTGTGCTCGGCAAGTTCGCCGCGGCCCGCCACCACCAGTCCTTTCGAATCGACCATCCAGCAACGTCCGCGTGCGGCCGCCTCGTCGACCCCTGCTTCGACCATCGCGTTCACGAGCAGGTCGGAGATGCCCGTTGCCGCTTCGCCGGCGCCAAGGCACAGGAACGTCTGCTCCGACATCGCCTTGCCCGTCACGCGCAGTGCCGACAGGATGCCGGCGACGGCAACAGAGGCCGTGCCCTGGATGTCGTCGTTGAAGCAGCTCACCCGGTCGCGGTAACGGCGCAGCAGTCGGAACGCGTTATGGTTCGCGAAGTCCTCGAACTGAACGATCACTCCCGGAAACACTTCCTGCGTGGCGTTGATGAATTCCTCGACGAGTTCGTCGTAGGCGTCGCCGGTGATGCGGCGCTGGCGCAGTCCCAGGTAGAGCGGGTCCTCGAGCAGGGACTCGTTGTTGGTGCCGACGTCGAACATGATCGGCAGGCACTTCCAGGGGTGCAGGCCCGCGCAGGCCGTGTACAGCGAGAGTTTGCCGATGGGGATGCCCATGCCGTTGGCGCCGAGATCGCCGAGCCCCAGTATGCGTTCGCCATCGGTAACGACGATCATCGCTGTCTCGCGGTGCGGCCAGTTGCGCATGACCTGCGAGATGCGCCCGCGGTCGGCAGCAGTGATGAACAGCCCGCGCGGCCGCCGGTAGATGTGGCCGTACTGCTGGCACGCGAGGCCGACCGTCGGCGTGTAGATGATCGGCATCATCATGTCGGCGTGGTCCATCACGACGCGGAAAAAGAGCGCCTCGTTGCGGTCGAGCAGGCTGGACAGCATGATGTACTTCGACAGTGGCGTCTTGAGCCGGTCGAAGTTCTCGAGCACGCGCGCGAGCTGCTCGTCCTGGGTAGCCACGTGGGGCGGCAACAGGCCGCGCAGGCCGAGGATATCGCGCTCCTGGTCGCTGAAGGCGGTGCCCTTGTTCAGCGTCGGGTCGCGCAGCAGCGCAGTCCCTCGCGGGTACCATTCGGGCATCGGCGGCAATGAGCGTTTGGGCATCGGCGTGTCCCTGGTTCAGACACGCGCGATGCTAGTGGGCGCGGCGCGCCCGTCAACGCGGAATAGTCCTTAGGCCGGGCGCCTCAGGACGGGGTCTTCATCTGCGACTGGCAGTAGTTCGGCAGCCCGACGCGGTCGATCAGCTGCAGCTGTGTCTCGAGGAAGTCGATGTGTTCCTCCTCGGACTCAAGGATGTCCTCGAGCAATTCACGGCTCACGTAGTCGCCGACGTTCTCGCAGTGGGCAATCGCGGCCTTGAGGTCCGGATGGGCGACCTGCTCGAGCTTGAGGTCGCACTCGAGCACCTCGCGCACGTCTTCACCGATCATCAGCTTGCCGAGGCTCTGCAGGTTAGGCAGGCCCTCGAGGAACAGGATTCGCTCGATGAGCTTGTCCGCATGCTTCATCTCGTCGATCGACTCGTGGTGCGAGTGTTCGCCGAGCTTGTCGAGGCCCCAGTTCTGCAGCATGCGCGCATGCAGGAAATACTGGTTGATCGCGGTCAGTTCGTTCTTGAGGATCTTGTTCAGGTGAGCAATGACTTCGACGTCGCCCTTCATGGCATCGGCTCCGGCAGCAGGCTTACGGGTGCCGCGTACGCGGCGACTGGTCAGGAAGCCTGCGGGGTCGGGGCGCGACAATCAAGCGTCTTGGCAACTGTCTTGGCGACCGTGCTGGCACGCGTCCCGGAGCCGAGGATCTCGCGCGCGCAGGGCTCGCAGGCGCCGCAACACGTTGCCACGCCGGTGCAGGACTGCAGCTGCTCGAACGAGCGCGCGCCTTCGTTGATGGCCTGCTGCAGGCGGGTTTCCGAGATTCCGTGGCAGAGACAGACGTACATGGACGGGCACCTCTCTGAGGCCTGAATACTAGATCAAGAGACGTCGGAATACAAATGATTCGCATTTAGGTATTTGCCGAATCCCTGACGCGAGTCACGCAATCGGGGCTTGAAGGACCCAGCGGCAGGGGTGGTGCATAGGTATCGTCCGTCAGCACTGCGGTTCGCGAGCCGCCGGACGAGCGGTCCGCGGTGTCGGACAATGGCTCGGTGAAAGGAATCACGGCATCCGTTGCGCGGCAGGAACCTTCGCACGTCGGGACTCGTCGAACGCGTTCGCCGACCTGGTTGGCGTCCCCGCGCGTGCTCGTGCTGACATCAGGCCTGGGGTGCGGCCACGTCCGTGCCGCCGACGCCATTGCAAGCGTGATCCAGCGGCTCGAACCGCGCTCAAGCGTTCGACAGCTCGACTTCTGGTCGTTGATGAACCCCGGCGTTGCGGCCACCATCAAGCGCGACTACCTGTCGCTGGTGCTCGATCACCCGAGTTTCTAATCGCGTGTGCACCGGCTCGACGAACGGTCGTAGCGCCGGGTCATCGAGAACGACGTCCCGCCACCGGCCGAGGTCATCGAACTCATCGAGCGGTTCACCGGCAGCGACGGCGCCGGACCGCGCTCTCTGGCGAGCCTGCTCGACTGGGCGCCCTTCGGCGTTCAGCACCGCATCGTGCCGCGACTGCGTTCCGCCAAGGCCGGTGACATCGTGCTGATGCATGACGGACCGTGGCTGCACAACCGTCCTGCCAGCGCTTTGTACGCGCTGCCGGGAGTGCCTGCCAGGTTCGCCCGCAACGGCCCGAGACCGTTGTCGCTGCCGGACGCTACACTTGCCGGATGAACGACCAGAGCTCCGGTTGGACTCCCGACTCCGGGGACGATCCCGACGACGACAAGCGCAAGTCCTCGCATTCGCTGCAACGCGCTTTCATGGATCGGGCACGCCGTGCCGTCGAGCGCGAGCAGGAGAAGCGGCCGCGCCGCCTTGGCCAGCATCTCATTGCGCTGGTGGCGGCGGCCGGACTGACGTTCGGCATCATCTACGTCTTCGACGCCTTCCTGGGCAGCATGCAGAAGGTCATGCGCATGATGGACGAGCAGGAGGAGCGCCAGCAGCAGGAAGAGGCGGAGCGGAAAAAGAAGGAACCGATGCCCGCTTACGTGGTGCCGTCGGACTGACGCGCGGCGCGTGCCTTGCGCCAGCCGTGGATGACCAGCGCGAGCAGCCACACGGCGGCGAACGCGATGCCTTCCTTGCGCGTCGCTGTCTGCTGCGCAATCCAGCCGATCAATACGCAAGTGATCATCGGCACCAGCGGCCCTCCAGGAAGATGCAGCGGCGCGCACTCCGTGCGCACGTCCTTGTGACGCAGTGCGAGCACCGCCAGCGCACCCAGCACGTACACGCCCAGCACGGACATGCTCGCCAGCACTGCCAGCTGTGCGAACGTGCCACTGGCCGAGACCACGAGCACAAGCATGCCGAAAGCCAGGATCGCGACATACGGCGTGTGATAACGCGGATGCACGGCTGCCAGCCAGCGCGGCAGTGAGCCGTCGCGTGCCATCGCGAACAGCGTGCGCGGTGCCGCGAGCATGGCGCCGGTGGTCCAGCCCAGCATCGAAATCGTAGCGCCCGCGAGCAGTATGGCTGCGCCCGTATCGCCGGCGAAGCGCCGTGCCGCGCTCGCGAGCGGAGCCACCGTGTCCTGCGCCAGTGATGCGCCGAGCAGGCCCGTCGCGACCGCCTGCACGGCGAGGTACAACAACGTCGCAGCCCCCAGTGCCAGTAGAGTCGCGCGCGGCACCGTGCGCGTGGCATCGCGCACCTCGCCGCTCGGCATCAACGCGGTCTCGACGCCGACGAAAGCGAAAATGAGCATGCCGGTCGACGCCGCGAGCTGCGAGGCCGTGGGCAAGGCGTCGATGCGCAGCTGCGACGGTGCGATGAACCAGGCGCCGACGAGCACGAAGAACAGCAGCGGCACGAGTTTGGCGGCGGTCGACCATTCGACGATGCGCGCACCGATACGCAAGCCACGCACGTTGGCAATCGCGAGGACGGCCACCAGTAAGGTGGTAAGGGTGAATGGCCAGGCAGCGTGCTCGAGCCCCAGCAGCCGCGCCATCGTCTGGCCGAGCAGGGCGACGATCGCCCCGGCGGACGCGATCTGGGCGACGTTCAGCAGGATGCCTGCGACCAGGCCAAAGAAGGGACCGAGTCCCACTTCGATGTATGCATAGGGCCCGCCCGTGGCCGTGACCCGGCTCCCGGCTTCGGCGAAGATCATCACCACGAACGCCATCACGGCTGCGCACGCCAGGTAGGCAAGCGGGGCCGCCGTGCCGAGCTGCGCCGCCACGATCGCGGGCAACACGAAGATTCCGCTGCCTACGGTGTAATTGAAGATATGCGCCGTGAGCTGGCGCAGGCCGAGTTCACGCACCAGCAGGCGATCTGGATCCAAGCGGGCGTCCCCCTGCGCTTCGATTTGATTTTCAGGCCGCCGGGCTGGCCAGCCCGCCGAGCGGTCGTACCCGCGCAGGCAGCCCGGATTGTTGCGTGAGAACCTTGCCGGATCAATGCGCGCGGTGCTCGGCCGGGTATTGCGAAACATGCCTAGCGGCGCGTCGAGGCCGGCTGTGCTACAACGCGGCACTTCATGCAACCTGACGGGCGGTAATGCAGATCATCCGCAAGGCCTGCCTGGGCCTGCTCCGGCTCTGTGGCTGGCGCACCTCGCTGACGTGGCCGCCGGAGCCCCGGGGCCTGATCATGGTGTATCCGCACACCTCCAACTGGGACTTCCCGCTCGGGGTCCTGTTCAAGCTCGGTCACGCGATTCCGGCCCATTGGATGGGCAAGGACCAGATGTTCCGCTGGCCGTTCCGGCGCCTGCTGCTCGCGATCGGCGGTTTGCCCATCAATCGCCGGGAACGGACCGGTTTCGTCGCGTCGATGGTCGAGGAAATGCGCCGGCGCGACTGGTTGTGGATCGCGGTCGCCCCGGAGGGTACACGCGCTTACGGCGAATACCTGAAATCGGGCTTCTATCAGTTGGCGCTCGCGGCTGACGTGCCGATCGGCCTCGGCTACATCGACTACGGGCGCAAGCAGGTGGGCATCGACCGCTACGTGCGCATGACGGGCAACGAGGAGCAGGACCTGCAGGTGCTGCGCGACTTCTACGCAACGATCAAGCCGAGGAAACCGGCCAACGCGGGTGGCATCCGGTTTCGCCAACGCGAGTCCTAAGGAGCATTACGAATGGGCGGCGTGGCAGGGTCGCCCAACAATATGGGCCCAGGGGTCAGGGGTCCGCGGCGTGACCGCAACCAAGGCAAAGCCGGCGAGTGCAACCGATGACGCAATGCGCGCCAACCGGTTCGCGTTCATCCTGCATCCGCTTACGATCGATTACCTCGCGCACCATCCGCGCTATCGCTGGACTCGTCACCTTCCCCGAGCGCTGGTCGAAGCAAGCGCCGCGCACATGCCGGCCTCGCGAGTCGGTCGCGTCGAGGGCGGCGTCTCGCCGGCCACGGGGCAGCGCATCGCAGGATTCATCTATGCACTCGGCGCGACGCCGCGCCAGATGCTGAGTCGTCCGCCCGAGTTCACCTATCGCAGACTCGATCAGGCCATCCGTGACGCGGCTGCGCAGGGCGCACAGATCGTCGGTCTCGGCGCCTTCACGAAAGTCGTGGGGGATGCCGGCATCACCGTTGCGCGGCGGGCCTCGATCCCGGTGACGACCGGCAACAGCCTCACGATCGCGGCGACGCTCGAGACCGCGAAACTGACGGCGCGACGCATGGGGTGGCCCGACCTGTCGCACGCCAAGGCGATGGTCGTCGGCGCGACGGGCTCGATCGGTTCAGTTTGCTCGCGATTGCTGGCAGCAGCCGTGCACGATGTCGTGCTGGTGTCGATCGAGCCGGACCGGCTCACCGCGCTCAGGCAGAAGATCCTGGAGGAGACGCCGGGGGCCCACGTCGAAATCGATACCACGACGACGCGCTGGGTGGGGGACTGCGACCTGATAGTCACGGCAACCTCCGCGTTCGGGCAGCGCGTGCTCGACGTCAGCCAGTGCAAGCCGGGCAGCGTCATCCTCGACGTGGCCTTGCCGCCGGATATCTCCGCCGAGGAAGCTGCGATGCGGCCGGACGTGCTCGTCGTCGAAAGCGGCGAGGTGCTGATTCCGGGTCCCGTCGATTTCAGCTTCGACATCGGGCTGCCGCCGGGCGTGGCCTATGCGTGCCTCGCCGAAGCGGCGTTGCTGGCGATGGAAGGGCGCTTCGAATCCTTCACGCTCGGACGGGACGTGCAGCCCGACAAGGTCAAGGAAATCTACCGGCTGTTCCGCAAGCACGGCTTCCAGATCGCACCGCTGCGCACGTTCGGCGAGCCGCTGTCCGATGCGCTCGTGGCAGAAAAAAATGCCCGCGCCGACGAGTTGCGCCGCGATCACGCCCTGTTGCAACGGGTCAAGGCCGAAGCTGCAGCACGCATCGCGAAGATTCCGCCGCGCGCGAAAGGCGTGACCGCAGCGGCGACTCCGAAAGCCTGAATCGCGCGAAGGGATGGCGTGCCGCTCACGGCCTGTGTATACGAATTACTCTAGGTTCCAGGAAGCCAGGTTCATGCACGTACCGTTGCCGGTCCGGGTCGCCACGCTCATTGCGCTCGCGTACATCGCAGGGTGCGTGGGCGTGCCCGACGGCATCGAGCCCGTCACCGGTTTTGAGGTCGAGCGGTACATGGGTCGCTGGTACGAGGTGGCCCGGCTCGATCACCGGTTCGAGCGCGGCATGGAGCAGGTCACGGCCACCTACGAACTGCGACCCGACGGCACGGTTGCCGTACTGAACCGCGGCTACCGCACCGACAAGGGCGAGTGGGGCGAAGCCAGCGGCAAGGCCAGGTTCCTCGGCAAGCCGGACGTGGCCGCGCTCAAGGTTTCGTTCTTCGGACCGTTCTACGGCGGCTACAACGTGGTCGACCTCGACCCCGGTTACCAGCACGCGCTGATCGCGGGGCCGGACCGCTCCTACCTGTGGATCCTGTCGCGCACGGCGACGCCGCCCAAGGCGGAAGTCGAGCGGCTGGTGGCGAAGGCGAAGTCACTCGGCTACGACACCTCGCAGTTGATCTACGTCAAGCACTGACGACGTGGTCGCCATTCACCCGCACGAGAGGTCGTCCTGCCCGTGAGCATCGCACTGCTTATTTTCATCGCGACGATCGTCGTCAGCCTGGTCGCGCTCTACGCAGCGCCGCAACTGATGAGCCGGCTCATGTTCCGGCCCTACGACACGCAGCGCCGGGGCGTCTATTACACGGTCATCACGCACGGTTTCGTGCATGGCGACCTGATGCACCTGATCTTCAACATGATGACGTTCTGGTTCTTCGCTTTCCTGCTCGAACGACGGGTTGGCGGCGTCGCGTTCGGCCTGCTGTACTTCGGCAGCCTCGTGCTCGCGGTGAGCACGACGTACTTCAAGCATCGCAACGATCCGCAGTACGCCACGCTCGGCGCGTCGGGTGCGATCGCGGCGGTGCTGTTCGCGGCGATCGTGTACTTCCCGTCGATGAAGCTGTTCATCCTGCCGATCCCGGTGCCGATCCCCGCGCCGTTGTTTGCCGTCGCCTACGTGGCCTATTCGTGGTACGCGAAGGAAGGCGGCCGCTTTTCCAGCGGCATGGCGGGCCAGAAGATCAATCACGACGCGCACCTGATCGGGGCGCTCGCGGGTCTCGTCTTCGTCCTGGTGACGGACCCAGGCGCCTATGCGCAACTGCTGCGCACAGTCTTCGGCTGAGCGCCAAATCGAGAACTGCGTCCCCTTGCGCGGCAGATTGCCACGTACGATGCGTGCAGGCGCCCGGGTGCGCGATATCTTGTGGGCTTCGTGAGCCTCTGGAGGGGTGACATGCGGAACAGAATCTTCGTTTATGCGTTGTGCCTGGCGTTGCTGAACCTCGCGTCGCCGCCGGTTGCGCAGGCTGCGCTCGTCGGCACGCTGCAGGCTGTCGAAGCTTCGGGCTCGCGAGCGCACGACCTGGAAACCGTGAGCTCGACGCTGGCGCGTGAGCAGGTGCGCGGACAGATGGAAGCCATGGGCGTGGACCCGTCGGCAGTCGATGCGCGCGTCGCACGTCTCACGGACTCCGAACTGCGCTCGCTGGCCGATCGCATGGAGCAGATGCCGGCAGGCGGCGATGCCCTTGCGGTCATCGGCATCGTCTTCGTGATCCTGATCATCCTCGAACTCGTCGGCGTGATCGACATCTTCAAGAAGGCCTGACACACCCGCCAGCCACCGCCGCCGGCTGCGATGACGGGCTCGACGACAGGTCGCGGGCGCGCGTGGGCCGCGCTCGCGCTCCCACTGGCGTTGCTGCTGCTCTCTGCTTGTGCCGGTCCGTCACGGCTTGCGCAGTTGCCTGCAGAAATGCCAGGGCGGGTAGAACTCACGGCCACGCCCTTCCATCCGCAGACCGAGCATCAATGCGGTCCTGCGGCGCTGGCGACTGTGCTTGGTGCGGCGGGGCACAGTGTCGATCCGGCAGCATTGGCAGCCGAGGTCTACCTGCCGGGTCGCCAGGGTTCGCTACAACCCGAACTGGCTGCGGCAGTGCGCGCGCGTGGTCTGCTCGCCTATGAAGCAGGGCCGTCGGTGTCAGATCTGCTGGCAGAGGTTGCCGCGGGCCGGCCGGCTCTGGTGCTGCAACAGCTCGGCGCGGGTCCGTGGCCGTACTGGCACTATGCCGTCGTCATAGGCTACGACAAGGCGCGCGGGCAGGTCCTGTTGCGCTCTGGCACTGACGAACGCGCCGTCATGCGTGCTTCGTCGTTTGAGTCGACTTGGGACCGGGGAGGTCGCTGGGGACTCGTCCTGCTCGAACCCGGCACGCTGCCGGCAAGGCCGGATCCCGCACGCTACATGAGCGCAGCCGCCGCACTCGAAACGGCACGCAATCCCGCAGCTGCGAAAGCCGCGTACGAGGCCGCGGAGAAGCTTTGGCCCAGGGAGCCACTGCCTCGGCTGGGCCTGGGTAACGTGGCCGCTGCGGCAGGCGACTGGGTCGACGCCGAGCGCTGGTACCGCGCGGTGCTCGCTGACGATCCGTCGCAGGCGGCTGCCCTGAATAATCGTGCCGAGGCCCTGGTGCGACTTGGTTGCACGGACGCGGCACGCCTCGCGTTGCAGGAAGGTGCGGTCCACGTGGCGGCTGACGATCCGCTGCAGCCGGTGCTGCAGCAGACGATGCGAGATCTTCTGGACCCGGGGACGGCGCCGCTGGCCGGAACAGTCGCTGATTGCACGCAGTTCACGGTCCGTTGATGCCGATTGCGGAATTCGTCGACTCCCCGGTTTAGACTTCGTCCCATGACGCTGCGCGAGCGAGTCGAGGAAATCTTTCCGGACTGGGCCCATTGGTACCCGAGCCTGTTCGATGCGGCGGTGGACCTGGGTGTCATTCGCGCGCGTGTTTGTGATCCCGCTTCGTTGCTGCTGTCGAATCGTCACGCTGGCGTCCGCGCCGCGGCGGAACACGAGCATCGCAAGCGCTGGAGCGCGGAAGAAAACGAGCCGGAAGAGTGAACCCGCCACGACCCTCCGGTCGGCGACGGTCAAAGCCGGGTATCAGGCAGCGCGAGGAGTCCGCTCTTCGCGGTAGAGGCGCAGGATGAACTGGCCGGACGGCCGCGCCCGCAGTTCTTCGACTTCGGCAAGCCAGGCCGGGTCGCGGATGTCCGCCACCGTCATGCGACGGCCGCCAAGGCGATTACCCGGGTATTCGGGCGGCAACACCGCCAGCGCGCCAAGGCTCGCAAACGTGATGTCGGCGAACGTCAGCGTTTCGCCGGTCAGGTAGCGCCGGCCGTCGGCGAGCAACCGATCCATGTCGTCGAACGCTTCACGCGTCTTCTCCCAGGCCCGTGATGCGCGTGCCGGGGTCACGCCCAGCATCCGGCGCACGGCGAAGGCCAGGATCGGTCGCTTCAACCAGAGCAGCGCGCGTTGCCAGCGTGGAATCGCAGGCTCTTCGCTGCCCCACGAAAGAAAGCTCAGGTGGGTGTCGCGCAGCAGGTGGTTGTAGAGCCAGACGCGCACGTCGTTGCCGAGGCGCCGGTCGAGCTTTGCCTCGAGTTCGAGTGCAGCCGGCGTCGGTTCGAGGAACCAGGTGCGGTCACCGGGCAACCGTCCCGCGTACTCGCCCCACAGGTAGCGCAGGATCCGCGATGAATCGCTGATGCGTGTCAGTCCAGGCGGAACTTCGAGCCAGGGCACGGTGCGCCCCGTCAGCAGGACTCCCAGCACGCCGACGTTTGGCACTTCCTCGTAGGGCACCCCCAGCCGATCCAGGCACCAGCGGGCTTTCTCGGCGTAGTGCGAGAACGTGATCGTGTGCAGGCGCAGCGGCCGCTCCGGTTGCCGCAGCGCGCGCAGTGACACGAACAACCGCGCTGCCATGCCGAGCAAGAAGGCAACCAAAGCGGTCCCGATGGCCGCGGGCACCCCCCAGCCCGCCGCCGCCACGACGATCGGCAGTGCGTAGAGAACCAGCAGGTGAACGACGCGGGGATCGCGCAGGCGCATCCGGTCAGTCTACTGATGGGCGGACTCGCTGGCGACGCGACAGTTTTCCGCGACGTGCGCCTTGATGATCTCGACGAGGCGTCGCGTGCCCGGGCCGGCGGCGATCCGGTCGGCATGGACGAGGTACAGCATGGCGAAACGCTCGGCACCTTCAGTCAACGGCAGGCGCTCGAGCGTGCCACTGGCCAGTTCTTCACGGATGTTCTCCGCGGCGAACCAGGCAAAGCCGAGCCCCATGCAAGCCGCACGAATCGACGTAGCCTTGTTCGAGACGGTCCAGCGCCGTTCGTTGAGCCAGCCACCCGACCGGCTGCGACGCACGCCGGAATCGCGCATGACGAGGTGACGATGCGCGCGCAGGTCTTCCAGTTCGACGGGGCGGCGCAGCTGGTGCAGGGGATGTGACGGCGCCGCTGCACAGACGAACCGCACTTGCATCAATGCGTCGCCGAGAAAGCCTCCCGGCACCATCGAGCCGATGACGAAATCGACCCGTCCCTCGGTGATCGCTTCCTCCACGCCGCCGAGCACGGCCTCGATCAGCTCGATGCGGATGTCGGGGTGCTCCTGACCGAACTCGGCGAACGCGCGGAGCAGCAGCCACGTAGGGAAGATGGCATCGACCGCGAGGCGCACTTCCGCCTCCCAGCCTTGCGCGAGGCCTGAGGCCGAGCGCTCGAGGCGGGCCGCGTCATCCAGCAGCGACTTGCCGCGGCGATACAGCACCTCGCCGGCAGGGGTGAGCGCGGCGCGTCGGCCTTGCCGCCCGAACACCTTGAGTCCGAGCTGGTCCTCGAGCTTCTTGATCGTGTAGGTGACGGTCGACTGAGTGCGGTGGAGGTGCAAGGACGCCTGCCCATAACCCCCTTGTTCCACGACCGCAACGAGGGCCGCCCATTGGTCGAGCGTGATCCGAGGTGTCGCCATAGATCGATTCCTTCGATACGTACTATCGAAATTATCGTCTTTTTAATTCAATTCATAGATGCAAAATGCTGTCCATTGACTTGCCACAGGACATGGACCGAATCCGCATGAAAACCTACCTGCAGTTGAACACCAGCCTTCATGGGGCCGATTCACAGTCTTCGCGACTGGCCCGCCAGTTCGTCGAGACCCTGGCGCGGGCCCACCACGGCACGGATGTGGCCGCGGCGTCGGCGCGCGTCATCGTGCGTGATCTTGCCAGCGAGCCCTTGCCGCACCTGACGGCCGAGCGCTTCACGGCTTTCGTCACGGCGCCCGCACAGCGCTCGGCAGGACAGGCGCGCATCGCCGCGGAGTCGGACGCACTCGTGGCCGAGCTCGCCGCAGCGGACGTGCTCGTCATCGGACTGCCGATGTACAACTTCGGCGTCCCCTCGACGCTCAAGGCGTACTTCGACCACGTGGCGCGCGCGGGGGTGACGTTTCGCTATACGCCGAGCGGACCGGAAGGCCTGCTGCGCGGCAAGCGTGCTTACGTCGTCGCGACGCGCGGCGGCAAGCACGCGGGCACGCCCAGCGACCTGCAGAGCGCTTACGTGCGGCAGTTCCTCGGCTTCCTTGGCATCACGGACGTCGAGTTCGTTTACGCCGAGGGCCTGGCGATGGGTGACGACAGTCGCGCTGCCGCACTCGACAATGCCGCCAAGCGCATCGAGCAACTCGCTGCCTGAGCCACCAGATGATCCGGGGCTCATCCAGCGCCGGCTCAAGCATGCACTTTTCATTTCACCAAGGAGGAACGAACAATGAAGACCTGGGAAAATTCGACGGATGTCGTGGGTCGTGTATTCATCGCCGCGATGTTCCTGGTTGCCGGCATCGGCAAGATTTCGGGGTTCGCCGGCACGCAGGGCTACATGCAGTCGATGGGCGTGCCGGGCGCGCTGCTGCCGCTGGTCATTGCCCTGGAAATCCTGGGTGCGATTGCAATCATCGCGGGATACCGCACCCGGCTCGTGGCGGCCTCACTCGCGGGTTTCACGCTTGCCGCGGCCTTCCTCTTCCACGGTGGCGCGGACCCGATGCAGCGAATCATGTTCCTGAAGAACGTGGCGGTCGCGGGCGGGTTCCTGTTCCTCTTGGCGCGTGGCGCGGGCGACTGGTCGCTCGATGCAAGGCGCGAGCGCCTGACCGCACCGGGCAACGTACGCGCGCACGGGTGAACCCGCGGCGCTGCACAGGCTGGAATTCTGTGACTAGACAGGAGCAACCATGACCACTTCACGCAAGCTGCAGGCCGTCGTCGAGTCCGTGGCCGCCTCCGATGGCGCCGGTGTCAAGCTGCGCCGCAGCCTCGGCAGCCGCCAGAACCTGCGGTTCGATCCGTTCCTGATGCTCGACGAGTTCTTCTCCGACGATCCGGACGATTACCTCGCGGGTTTCCCGTCGCATCCGCACCGCGGGTTCGAGACGGTCACCTACATGCTCGATGGGCACATGCGGCACGAGGACAGCTTCGGCAATCGCGGCGACCTCGGTCCCGGCGACGTGCAGTGGATGACGGCAGCACGCGGCATCATCCATTCCGAGATGCCGCAGCAGACCGCAGGCCGCATGCGCGGGTTCCAGCTGTGGATCAATTTGCCTGCGCGCGAAAAAATGAAGCCCGCAGCCTATCGCGACATTCCCTCGGGTGAAATTCCAACGGCGACGCTCGAGGGCGGCGGTGAACTGCGCGTCATCGCCGGGGAATTCCAGCAGGGCGGCAAGAGAACGGCCGGACCGATTGGCGGCCTGAGCACAGCGCCGCTCTACTACGATCTGCGCTTGCCGGCCGGTATCGAAGCCAGCATCCCGACGCCGATTTCGCACAACACGTTCCTGTACGTGTACGAGGGCGACGCCGTCGTCGGCGACGATGCCAGACCGTTGCCTTTCCGTTCGGCAGGACTGCTGACACCGGGCGGGTTCGTGCGTATTCGCGCGGGCGAGCAGGGCGTGCGATTGCTGCTGCTGGCGGGCAAACCAATCGGTGAGCCGGTGGTTCAGTACGGCCCGTTCGTGATGAACACGCCAGAGGAAATCCAGCAGGCCGTCATCGACTACCAGCGCGGCCAGCTGGCCGTTGCGAATTGAACGCAGGCTTGGCGCGGGGTGAGGATGCCCTGCGGCGAACCGCAACCGTGGCGCGAGTGGATTGGTCTATGCTCGCGCTACGGGAGTGGTTTCGCCACGGAGGCGCCCATGAGCCACAAGCACGAGAGCCTGCTGCGCACGATCTTCCACGATCCGATCAGCGCCAACATCCATTGGCGTGAGATCGAGTCGCTGCTGCATCACCTCGCTGCCGAAATCGAGCCGCTGTCAGGCGCGCGCCTGCGCGTGAAACTGAACGGCGTCGAGGGCATCCTGCACCGGCCGCACCACGGCAACACGCTCGACAAGAGCGCGATGCGTCACTTGCGCGACTACCTGGCGCACGCGCGCTGCACGCCATCGCAGTACGAGCAGAGTCACTCCTGAGTCGCGTCAGTGGTCGTGCTGCGCCGGCGAGGCGCGAGCGCTGCTTTTATTCGACGATGCCACTGCACCTAACGTGCGCGGTGGGTTCCGCATCCGGGACGCGCTCCAAAAGTCGTGCGCGGCATGGACGCCGCGCCCGAAGCCCCCACGGACGGGTTAACGGCGTCTTTTGGAGCGCGTCCCGGATGCGGAGGCCACGGCGCACCAACGCCGGCTTTCATCGTCGAATACGAGGAGCACAAGCGCCTGGCCGGCGCCGACACAGCCATCAACGCGACTCAGGCTGACTCTGCGAGCCGCTGGATATCGCGCGGTTCGATGTCCATCGCGCGGCCAAAGCCAGCGACGTACGTGCCCGCCACGAACTGCAGCCGATAGAGCGTGAAATCACCGAGCTTGAACGTGATGCGGCTGTCGGGGAAACGGGCGAGGTACAGTTCGCGGCCCGCTTCCCACTCCGGACTCTTGCGCTCGAACGGCTGCGCCGTGCAGTCGAACATCAGGCGCTCGACCTGCAAAGGGTCCTTGTCCGGCCCGTCCTGCTCGTGAACCAGGATGCCGGCATGGGCGCCGGCCGTCAGGCCCTGCGTGTGCCGTGCGAGTCGCGATGCGTGCACCAGCACGGCCGACCGGTCGGGCACCGGCACGAACGGCAGCAGTCCGGCATACGGTCCCCGTGCGGTCTGCACGGCCAGGGTCAGGATGCGTTGCCGGTCGAGCATCGCCTGCAACGCACGAACGGTGGACTTGAGCATGGGTCGAGCTTGGCGAATCAACGAGTCAATCGATGCATCAGCAGCGCGGCGCGCTTGACCTGCAGCGGCAGCGAGTCGAGCAACACGTACTCACCAGGCGCGTGATCGTTCTCGCCATCCGTACCGAGACCGTCCAGGCAGGCGAGGCGTCCGTCGCCGCAGACGAAAGCGATGTCGCCCGCCCCGCGCTCGATCGGCGGCTGGGCGACGACCGGGCCGCCGCCGAGATCGCGGCTGACCGCATCGAGTATACCGAGAATGCGTTCGCTGCCCGGATTCGGCGCCATCGAGGGGTACTCGTTCTCGATGGTGAACGCCGCTGACGTCTGCGGCAGGTTCGCCGCGACGATCGCGCGCATCTTTTCGCTGGCCGACTCGAATTGTGCTGCACCGAGGTACCGGATGTCGCCTTCGACGCGCGCTTCGCGTGGAATGACGTTGGTCTTGCCGAGCGCGGTCCCGCTCTTGGACGCAGTTTCGTAGCTGACATTGGTGCCGCCCACGATCACCGCGGGGTTGAACGTCAGGTTCGGCTCGCGCAATTCGGTACGGAACTGGTCGAGGATGCGCGCGGCTTCAAAGATCGCGCCGTAGCCACGTGTCTCGCCGAAGATCCCGGACGAGTGCCCCTGCACCCCGGTGACATGCAGCCGCCAGGAACCGATTCCGCGGCGGCCAACTACGGCCTTGCCGGGCGCCGAGCCTTCAAAGGCAAGGGCGATGTCGGAAGCCGCGGCGGCCGCCAGCAGCGATTCGCGCGTCACGGGTTGTGGCGAGCCGGGGTCTTCCTCGTCACCCGTGAAGACGACCGTGACGTTCATGTCGCGGAGTTCGCCCGTCGCGTGCAATGCGCGCAAGGCTTCGAGCGCGACCAGGTTGCCGCCCTTCATGTCGGAGGATCCGGTGCCGTAAGCCCGGTTGCCGTCGCGCCGGTAGGACTCGCCCTGCAGCACCGTGTCGAGGTGCCCGATCAGCAGCAGGCGCGGGCTGCCACGCTTGCCACGATGGGTCGCCACGAAATGCCCCGCCCGTTTCATTTCCGCAGGCAGTTCGACCCAGCGCGTCTCGAAACCGAGCGCACGGAATTCGCGTGCGTAGATTTCTCCCACTGCACGCACGCCAGCGAGATTCTCGGTGGCGCTCGGCACGTTCACCGTCTCGGCCAGCAACTCGAGCGCCGCGTCGGTGCGTCGGTCGACGGCGGCGACGATCCGCTTTTCCGCGGCGGAGGGTGCCGCGTGCGCCGTGCCGACCGTGAGCAGCGCCAGCACGCACAGTGAAACGAACGCGAATCGAGGGGCATTGTTCAATACGGGAGCCTCAAAGTGCGATGAAGCGCGCGGCGCGACAGGCGCCAGCGCGCGGGACGGTCAATGCGGCAGCAGCGGCGGCACGCCAAAGAAACGCTGGTGCGCCCAGGCGATGACGATGACGTACACCACCAGGCCGCCGACGATCGCCAGCACGTCGTTGGTTGTCGACGGTGGCTTGTGTCACCCCCGGGTGCGCCGCGCGACGCGCTTGCCGACCGCGATGCGGTCCGCCACGGCCCAGGCGAGGAAGCCGCCGAACAGCAGCACGTCCGCGAGGCTGCCGTTGACGAGCAGGTGCGCCAGCGCCCAGGCCTTGGTTGCGGTCAGCATCGGATGCTTGACGGCGGCCTTGATCCGGCCGGGCAGGTACGCCGCAAACAGCAGCGGAAACACCGGCAGCATCAGCAATGCCGACACGTGTCGCATCCACGTCGGCGGGGTGTACAGGACCAAGGGTTCGGCACGCGCGAGGCCATACCCGTGCACGAGCATGACGAAGCCGATGACCGAGGCCACCGTGTAGAGCGCTTTCCAGGATGCATCGCCGAGCTTCGCGGCCATGCCGTCCCGCCACGCAGGAGCGACGATGGCGATGGAGTGCACGCCCAGGAACAGCAGCAGGCCGGCAACCAGGTAGGTCATGTGGGCTCCTTTGGATCCGGCTCGAGTCTAGCTGACAACGGGCGGGACCCGGGGGCAGGCGGCCGCGAAGGCTGCTTGATCCAGCGACGGACTTCCTCGTTCCAGCGCAGCAGCAGGTCCGCGGCAAAATCGGAGAACACGCGGACCTTGGCCAGCTGGTGCCCGGCGGACGGGTACACCAGCGAGATCGGCGGGCCGGGCAAGACGAAGTCTTCGAGGATCAGCTGCAATTCACCGCGCCCGACGTATTCGGCAACGATGAGATCGGCCGTGTGCGTGATGCCGAGACCCGCGACGGCCGCGATGATCGGTCCCTCGACCGAGTTGAACAGCATCGAAAATTTGAGCCCGAGTCGCTTCGGCGTATACGGGGCCGGAAAAGTCCATTCCGGCGGCGCGCCCGAAGCTCCCGTCAGGCCGACGAGCTTGTGCTGGCGCAAATCGTCGGGTGTTTTCGGTTCGCCGTGATCCTGCAGGTACGCGGGAGCGGCGCACGTGACGACATTGACCTGCGTCACGCGCCGTACTGCGAGTCCCGCCTGCCGGATCGGCCCGACCCGCAGCGCCACGTCGACGCGTTCGGCGACAAGATCGACGTAACGATCGTTGAGGTGCAGGTCCAGTTCGATCAGCGGGTAGCGACGCGTGAACTCGGGCAGGGCGGGAAGCAGCAGGTAACGTCCGAACGCGACCGGCACGTCCACGCGCAGTTTGCCTTGCGGCTTGGAGCGCGTGTCGCGCAGCGTTTCCTCCGCGTCGCGCAGCTCCTCGAGGATACGGCGCGTGCGGCGCAGGAATTCCGTCCCTTCGGCGGTGAGCGAGACCTTGCGCGTCGTCCGGTTGAGCAGGCGTGCGCCGAGGTGCTTTTCGAGCGCGGCAACGTGCGAGCTGGCGGCAGGTCGTGAAATCTCGAGTTCGTCGGCTGCCTGGCCGAACGAGCCGCGTTCGGCGACCCGGGCGAAAACCTTCATCGCCAGTAATTGGTCCATGCGCTAATTGTTCTGAAATTCAGAATAGAGTGCAACGGTTATTTGGATTTATCGCCACAAAGCCTGGGCGTACCTTGTGCCCCACAACAGCAGGAGGCTCGTCATGTTCAACCGCAAACAGTCCCAGGTCTCGTTCTTCGACATCGCCATCGGCTCCAGCCTGGTGGTCTCCGTCGCCTTCATCGTGACCATCCTGGTCGAGGCGGTGGCAGGCATGCAAAGTTTTGCCTGATGCATGCCTGCGGTGGCCGGAATCGCCCGTCCCCGGCGATTCCGGTGTTCCGTGAGCTGAAAACGTCAACAAATACAAGATAGTATATTCTTGCTGCGACGCAGCAAGAATTGCGCTACTCTGGACCCCGATCGCCCGGTCGTGTGTCGGCTCACCGCCTCGCTCGACCCCTCCCCCATCCTGTGGGGCAGCGCCGGCTACGACCTCGCGATCGTCCTGGAGGTCCTATGGAACGACTGACTGACACCTATCCCTGGCTGCTCGCGATCTGGCTGGCTGCCGCCGCGGTCACAGCCCTCGTGATCCTTGCCCATGCCCTGCACCATGGCGGCGTCACTCTGACCTGACCTGACACCATTCAGGCGACTGCCACGGGTGAATTCCCGTAGTAGGCTGCCGCCCGGGCGGACCCACCACGCCGCCAGCCAGGGCCCAGCCAAATGAGCAGTCCCCCCGCCGATGAATCGCTGGATCCCGCCGATTGGGAAGCATTACGGCGCCTCGCGCACCAGGCCATCGACGACGGCTTCGACTACCTGCAGGGAGTCCGGGATCGCCCGGTCTGGCGCCCGGTGCCCGACTCGATCGTCGCGCGGCTGCGCCAGCCCGCGCCGCGACTGCCGCAGGGCGCCGAATCTGCGTACGGTGAATTCAAGGAACTGGTGATGCCCTATGCCATGGGCAACACGCATCCCCGTTTCTGGTCCTGGTTCATGGGCAACGGCACGCCCTTTGCGGCTGTCGGCGATTTCCTGGCGGCAGTGCTCAATCCCAACATGGGCGGCGGCAACCACGTGCCGAACCACGTCGAGGCGCAGGTGGTCGACTGGTGCAAGGAGATTGCCGGCTTCCCCGCGGAGGCTAGCGGCCTGCTCGTCAGCGGCGGTTCGATGGCGAACTTCGTCGGCCTCGCGGTGGCGCGCAATTCCCGGGCCGGGGTCGACGTGCGGGCCGCAGGGGTCGCCGCCATCCCGCGCCCGCTCATTACGTACGCGTCCGTGGAGGTGCACAGCTGCGTGCAGAAGGCGATCGAGTCGCTCGGGCTCGGCGCGCATTCGCTGCACAAGGTACCCGTCAACGCCGGGTTCGAAATCGACGTCGGCGCGCTCGAACGCATGATCGCGGAGGATCGCGCCGCGGGCCAGCAGCCGTTCTGCGTCATCGGCAACGCGGCGACCATCAACACCGGGGCAACGGACGACCTCGACGCGCTGGCCACGCTCTGCGAACGGGAGCACCTCTGGTTTCACGTCGACGGCGCGATCGGCGCGCTGCTCGCGCTGGCGCCCGGGCACCGTCACCTGGTACGCGGCATGGAGCGCGCGGACTCCGTCACGCTTGACCTGCACAAGTGGCTGCACGTGCCCTTCGAGGCAGCCTGCGTGCTGGTGCGCGATCGCAAGGCGCATCGCGAAGCGTTTGCCCTGACGCCGGAATACCTCGAACGCACCGAGCGCGGACTCGCGAGCGGCGCACTCTGGTTCAGCGAATACGGGTTGCAGCTGTCGCGGGGATTTCGCGCGCTCAAGGTGTGGCTCTCGATCAAGGAACACGGGCTCGATCGCTTCGGCCGCCTGATCGACCGCAACATCGCGCAGGCGCATGAACTCGCGGCACTGGTCGAGGCAGAGCCAAGCCTTGAATTGCTGGCGCCCGTGGCGACCAACATCGCCTGCTTCCGCTACAACCCGGGCGGGCTGGACGACGAGCAGCTGAATGCGCTGAACGAGGAACTGCTGATCCGCCTGCACGAAAGCGGGATCGCCGCGCCGTCCTATACGACGCTGCACGGCCGTTACTGTCTGCGTGCCGCGATCGTCAATTACCGCACGACGAGTGCCGACCTGCCCGTGCTCGTCAGCGCTGTCAGGGAAATCGGGGCGTCGCTCAGGCTGCCAGGCGCAGCATCTGGCGAGCCTCGGCCGGCGTAGCGCACTCGCGTCCGGCCGCACGCGCCACGCCGACGATTGCGTCGATCAGTTCGCCATTGCTGCGCGCCTTGCGGCCGTCCGGAAGATAGAACGTGTCTTCCAGGCCGGTGCGCAGGTTGCCACCTAGCTCCGCCGCACGTCGATGCAGCGGCCAGACGTTCTCGCGGCCGATGGCGGTCACCTGCCACGTCGCGCCGGCGGGCAGCAGTCCGATCAGGATCGGCAGCAGCGCCGGATCGGCGGGCATGCCGGATTCGACGCCCATGACGAAATTCACGTCGGGGTGACCAGCATACAGTCCGGAGCGCACGAACATTTCGACGCTGCGTACGATGCCGACGTCGAAGCATTCGAATTCGGGCATTGCCCCGGTTTCCTGCATCACCTGCAGGAACGCCGCGACTTTCTCCACCGGGTTGTCGAAGAGCATGGGCGGCCAGGCCCAGCGGCCATCGCTGCGTACCTTCAGGTAGTTCAACGAACCTGCGTTGGCCGCCGCGATTTCCGGCTTCACGGCCCGGATGCAGGCGACCGGGCCCGAGATGTCCGGACCCACGACGCCGGTGGACTGGTTGAAGACGATACCCGGACAGGCCTCGCGGATCGCCTGGGCGATCTCGACGGCGACGGCGGGCTCCCAGCAGGGCAGGTGACCCTTGCCCATGCCCTGCTGCCTGAAGTGAACGTGCACGACACTGGCGCCGGCATCGCAGGCCGCGCGTGCCTCGCGCGCCATTTGTTCCGGCGTCACCGGAACGTTGTGCTGCGCCGGATCGGTGAGCACGCCCGTCAGGGCGCAGGTCACGACGACTTTGCCGCTCATGCCGATTCTCCCTCATAACGGACGAGCACCTGCCCGGGAATCACCTGGTCGCCCGGCTTGACGCCAACGTCCGCAATTCTGCCCGCGCGCGCAGCGCGAATCTCGTGCTCCATTTTCATCGCCTCGAGCACGACGAGTCGATCGCCTATCGCGACGGTGGCGCCGGCCGCTGCAGCAACGTCGACGACCCGGCCATTGATGGCCGCGCGCACTTCCATCGCGGCTGCGCCGTCCGCCTCGCTCGAGCGCGCGGACTCGCGCCGTCGGCAGTCGAACGCGAAATCTCCCTGCAACGTGTGCAGCCACAGCGTCGCGCCCGACCAGGCGTAGCGATAGTCGACGTGCTCGCCGTCGATGACGGCCTTCGCCTCCATTCCGGCCGTGGCTGGGACGGCTTGCAGCTGGACCTGGCCCGCGTCGTGTTCCACCTGCGCGCTGCACGGCGTCAGGTAAAGACGCCCGCGCATCTCGGTGATTGCGCCCGCCAAGGCCGCCGGCGCATGCCAGCGCAGTCGCCACGGGTGCGGCAACGGTCGGCTGGTGCTCCAGTTGCGCCACGCTGACGCCGTGTATTCGGCCTCCGGCGCGCCCGCGACGGAAGTCCAGGCGGCCAACGCCCAGACCTTCGCGTCTGGTTGCGGCTGTCGAGACCCGGCAGCGCCAAAGTGCCGTTCGATGAAGTCCGTCGACACGTCGAGCCCCGCCCGAAAGCGCTCATGCCGGAGCAGGCGGCCGAGAAACGCACGATTGCTCTGCATGCCGAGCAGCACGGTTCGGTCCACTGCAGCCGCCAGCTGGTCGATGCACTGCTCGCGCGTTGGCGCGTGCGCAATCAGCTTGGCGACCATCGAGTCGTACCAGGCAGGAACCTCGGCGCCCGCACGCAGCGCGTGATCGCAGCGCACGCCCGTCGGTACCGACCAGTCCACGATTTTGCCGCTGCCGGGCAGGAAGTCATCGGGCGGGGACTCGGCGCACAAACGGACTTCGATCGCATGGCCCTGCAGCCGAACCTCGTCCTGCCGCAATGGCAACGCCTCGCCCCGCGCCACCCGCAGTTGCCATTCGACCAGGTCGAGTCCGGTGACGCCTTCGGTGACCGGGTGCTCTACCTGCAGTCGCGTGTTCATTTCCATGAAGTAGAAGTGACCCGCGCGGTCGAGCAGGAATTCGACAGTACCGGCGCCCACGTAGCCGATCTCGCGCGCGACAGCCACGGCCGCAGCTCCCATGCGCACGCGCAGCTCGTCATTCACGGCCGGCGAGGGTGATTCTTCGATCACTTTCTGGTGCCGGCGCTGCACGGAGCAATCACGCTCGCCGAGGTGCAGCACATTGCCGTGCGAGTCCGCGAACACCTGGACTTCGACGTGACGCGGTTCGATCACGGCGCGTTCGAGGATCAGGCGGCCGTCGCCAAAGGACTTGGCCGCTTCGGCAGTCGCTGAGCGCAGGGCGTCCGACAGCTCGGCTGCGCCGTGCACCAGGCGCATGCCGCGACCGCCGCCGCCAGCAGCGGCTTTCACCATCACCGGGTAGCCAATGCGGTCTGCTTCGTGCTGCAGGATGGTTGTGTCCTGGTCGTCGCCGTCGTAGCCGGGCACGACCGCGATTCCAGCCGCGGCCATGCGCTGCCGCGCACGCGCCTTGTTGCCCATCGCATCGATCGCCGCAGCCGGCGGACCGACGAACACAAAGCCGGCGGCGGTGACTGCAGCGGCGAACTCGGCGTTCTCGGAGAGAAAACCATATCCCGGATGAATCGCGTCCGCGCCCGACGAGCGTGCCGCCGCGAGCAGCTTGTCGACGCGCAAGTAGCTGTCGGCCGCGGCAAGGCCACCGAGTGACACTGCATCATCGCACGCGTCGGCGTGCACGCTGTGGCGGTCGGCGTCGGAGTAGACCGCGATGGTCGCAATTCCCATCTGCCGGGCGGTGCGGGCGATGCGCGTGACGATCTCGCCGCGGTTGGCGATGAGCAGGCGATGCACGGGCATCAGTCGAACTCCGGCAGGCCGGGCACCGCGGTGTGCCACGCGGGTGGACGGCGCTCGCGACTGGCGGCGATGCCCTCGCGCGCCGACCCCGAGCGCAGCAGGGCAGCAAAATCCAGGGCAGCCGCATCGAGCGCCGCTGCCAGCGGTATTGCAAGGTTGCGCGCGGCCAGGCGCTTCGTCGCGCGCAGCGCGGCGGGTTCGGTCAGCGCCAGCAGGCCGAGTTCGGCGGCGACGGTGTCCTTTAACGCGGTCATGGGCACCACGATGTCGACGAGTCCATCGGCCTGCGCCGCGTTGGCGTCGAATCGACCAGCAGACAGCATGCGCCAACGAGCGCGTGTCGCACCAATACGTCGTGCAACGAAGGGCGCGATCTGCGCGGGCGCAACTCCGAGCGTGACCTCGGGCATGGCGAATACCGCGTCGTCCGTCGCAATGACGCGATCGAGCACGGCCGCGAGACCGACGCCGCCTCCCATCGTCGCGCCACGAATCACTCCGAGCGTGGGGACAGGCAGCGACGCCAGGCGTTCGAGCATCATGCCGAACGTGCGGTTGTGCGCGATGATCGGATCGGGGCCAGCAGGCGCCGGTGCGGCCATCAGTTCGAAGAAACCACCGAAGTCCGCGCCTGCACAGAAGCTGCCGCCGGCTCCCCACATCACCACTGCACGCGCGTCCGCATCCGCCTCGACGCGATCGCACAGCGCGAGCAATGCATCCATCAACGGTGCGGACAGCGCGTTGCGCTTGTCGGGGCGGTTGAGTCGCGCGAACCAGAATGCGCCGCGGCGCTCGACCTGCACCAATGCGTCGTCGGCCAAGCTCATGCGCCGGGTCTCGACAGCGTGCCGGTGAGCTTGCAGATGATCGAGAGCATCACCTCGTCGGCGCCGCCGCCGATGGAGCCCAGTCTCCCGTCGCGCAGCAGGCGCGACACGCGGTTCTCCCACGTGTACCCCATGCCGCCCCAGAACTGCAGGCACTTGTCCGCGACCTCGCGCGACAGCCGGCCGGCCTTGAGCTTGGCCATCGACGCGAGTTGCGTCACGTCCTGCCCGGCGACGAAGAGTTCCGTCGCGCGGTACACGAGCGCGCGCAACGCCTCGACCTCGGTCTGCAGCTCGGCGAGCGTGTAATGCACCACCTGGTGGTCGAGCACGCTACGGCCGAAAATCTGGCGGCTGCGCGTGTACTCGATGGTGTCGGCGATTGCGTGATCGAGCCCGCCGAGCGCATTGGCGGCGCCCCACAGCCGTTCTTCCTGGAACTGCTGCATCTGGTAGGTAAAACCCATGCCCTCGTCGCCGATGCGGTGGCGCTGCGGCACGCGCACGTCGTCGAAGTGTATCTGCACGGTGTCGGAGGAGTGCATGCCAAGCTTGCGGATCTTGCGCGCAACCGTGACGCCCGGTGATTTCATCGGCACGACGATCAGCGACTTGTTGCGGTGCGGGCTGCCGTCCGACGTATTCGCGAGGCAGCACATCCAGTCGGCCTGGGCGCCGTTGGTGATCCAGAGCTTGCCCCCGTTGATGACGTAGTCCCCGCCGTCCTTGCGGGCCGTCGTGCGGATCGCAGCAACGTCTGAGCCGGCGCCGGGCTCCGAGACGCCGATGCACGCGACCATTTCACCGGCCACGGCGGGCAGCAGGAATTCACGCTGCAATTCGGGGCTGCCGATGCGCGCGAGCGCGGGTGTCGCCATGTCTGTCTGCACGCCAATTGCGAGCGGCACGCCACCACAGGCGCAGGCTCCGAGCGCTTCGGCCAGCACGACGGCGTAGCTGTAGTCGAGCGCCGCGCCACCGGCAGCCTCGGGCTTGGTGAGTCCCAGCAACCCGAGCTGCCCAAGCTTGCGGAAGACCTCGTGCGCGGGGAACGCACCTGCGTCCTCCCAGGCGTCGACGTGCGGATTGAGCTCTTCGCGGCAGAACCGCTCAACGGTGCGCCGCAGCTCTGCGTGTTCGTGCGTGAATAGCATGGAGACCTCGGACTCAGGGGCGGGCGACGCCGAAAGTGAGCGGACGCAGCTGCAGGCCGTCCGCACGCCGGAACAGCTGCAGCACTTGAGTCAGCACGGCGCGGGTATCGCGCGGGTCGATGATGCCGTCGTCGAGCAACCGCCCGGACGTATAGAACGACGAGGTCTGCCGGTCGAACGTCTCGACGATCTTCGCCCGCATGCCGTCGATCTGCGCGCGATCCGGCTCCAGGCCGCGGTCGCGGGCTGAAGCGTCCAACACGATCGCCATCGTGCCAGCGGCCTGCTCAGCGCCCATGACGGCGGTGTGCGCGTTCGGCCACGAGAACAGGAAGCGCGGCGCAAATCCGCGGCCGCACATGCCGTAGTTGCCGGCGCCGTACGAGGCCCCGCACTGGATCGTCACCTGCGGCACGGTCGCGTTTGCGACGGCCTGGATCATCTTCGAGCCGTGCTTGATCATCCCGGCGCGCTCGGATTCCTTGCCGACGATGTACCCGGTGGTGTTCTGCAGGTAAATGAGCGGCAGCCCGGACTGGCAGCACTGCTGGATGAAATGCGTCGCCTTGCTCGAACCCGCAGGATCGAGCGGGCCGTTGTTGGTGAGGATGCCGACCGGAAACCCGCCGATCGATGCGTGCACGCAGACCGTCGCGGGCCCGTAGGTGGGCTGGAACTCCATGAAGTCCGAGTCGTCGCAAAGCCGTGCAATGACCTCGCGCATGTCGACCGGCTTGCGGCCATCGACGGGCATGATCCCCAGCAGCTCGTCGGCCGGAAAGCGCGGCTCCAGGGCCGCGGGCAGGCTCGACTCGTGCCGATGCCACGCCAGGCGTCGCAGGTGTTCACGCAGCGCGCGGATCGCATCGGCGTCGTCCTCGGCGAGGTATTCGGCGAGTCCCGAGACTGTCGCATGCATCAGCGCGCCGCCGAGGTCTTCTTCCGTTGCAATCTCGCCGGTCGCTGCCTTCAGCAGCGGCGGACCAGCGAGGAAGGCGCGCGCGCGATCGCGCACCATCACGACGAAATCCGACATGCCGGGCATGTAGGCCCCGCCGGCGGTGGCGCTGCCGTGCACGATCGTCAGTACCGGAATGCCGGCGGCCGACATTCGCGCGAGACGCGCGTAATGCGAGCCGCCAAAGATGAAATCCTCGACGCGGTAGCGCAGCAGGTTGGCGCCCGCCGACTCGACCAGGTGCACGAACGGCAAGCTGTTTTCGAGCGAAAGCTGCTGCGCACGCTGGAACTTTTCCAGTCCCATGGGCTGCAATGCGCCGGCTTCGATGCCGGAATCGTCGACGACGATCACGCAGCGCGCGCCGCTGACTTCGCCGATGCCCGCCAGCAAGCCGCCGCCCGGAATGGACTTCTCGGGGTCCGGGGTGTCCAGCAGGTAACCCGCGCAGGCCGAGAGTTCGAGGTAGGGCGCGCCTGCGTCGAGCAGGAGGGCGAGCCGCTCGCGAGGCAGCAGCTGCCCCCGCCTGGCAAACCGGGGCCCCGCACGACCGGAGGCGGCAGCCGTGCGGTCACGCAGCTCGTCGTGGCGTGCGACCAGCGACAGCATGCGCGCGCGGTTTTTCTCGCAGGCGGTGCCCGCCATGTCCAGGGACGATTTGAAGACCGGCATGCCGCACACCTTGGCCACTCGAGGCGCCGATCGTAGAGCAAGCGCTTGCTTGAATAAAGAGGCGGCCCTAGGATTGTTGCATGGAGCCCCTTCGGCTGAACCCTGACCGCCTGACACCAGAACACCTCGCTTTTCGGGAGACGGTCCGTCGCTTCGTGGTCCGCGAGCTCGAGCCACACGTGGCGGGCTGGGACGAGGCGGGCGGATTTCCGCGCGACCTTTACCTCCGCGCCGCGGAGGCGGGCCTGTTCGGCTTGCGGCTGCCGGACGAATTTGGCGGCGTGCCGGACGCCGACTTCGTGCACACGCTGGTCTCCTGCATCGAACTGGCCCAGTGTGGCTCCGGGGGTGTGCTGGCTTCATTGATGTCGCATTCGATCGCCGCGCCACCGATCGCGGCACTCGGCTCGCCGGACCTGCAGCGCCGCACGCTGCCGCGCATCCTGTCCGGCGAATGGATCGCGGCACTGGCGATCACCGAACCGTCCGGCGGCTCCGACGTGGCTGCGCTGCAGACGACGGCACGTCGTGATGGCGACTGCTACGTGGTGAATGGCGAGAAGACGTTCATCACCTCGGGCGTCCGTGCTGACGTATACACAGTGGCGGTTCGCACGGACCCGGCTGCCAAAGGCGCGCGCGGCATCTCGCTGCTGGTGATCGAGCGCGATGCCGCCGGGTTCACGCGGGCTCCGCTGCAGAAAATGGGTTGGTGGGCGTCCGATACGGCGCACCTGCGCTTCGACGACGTCCGCGTGCCGGCCGGCAACCTGCTCGGCGCCGAGGGCGAAGCCTTCCGCGCGATTACGCACAATTTCACGGCCGAACGCTTCTCGATGGCCGCCATGGCGCTCGGTTTTGCCTGGGCGTGTTACGGCGAGTCGCTCGAATGGGCGCGACAGCGGCGCACGTTTGGCCAGCGCCTGGTCGATCACCAGGTCGTCCGGCACCGCTTTGTCGACATGCTCGCGCTGATCGAATCGACGCGGGCGCTGCTCGAAGACGTGGCCTGGCGACTCGACCATGAGGGCAGTGCGGACCCCGGGGTCGTAGCCTCCGTCTGCATGGCCAAGAACACGGCGACGCGCACGATGCAGTTCTGTGCGGACGCGGCGGTGCAGGCGCTCGGCGGCATGGGCTACATGCGTGGCACCAAGTCCGAGCGCATCTATCGCGAGGTGAAGGTCAACATGATCGGCGGTGGCGCGGAAGAAATCATGAAGGACCTGGCCGCGCGCCAGCTCGGCCTGTGAGCGCGGCGTCGAAACCCAGGGCCTTGCGCAAGCGCAAGTCGGCCGATGTCGACTCCAGTCGTCGGCAGCAGTTGCTGCGAGCCTCGGCGCGCCTGTTTCGCGAGAAAGGCTACGACGGCACGTCGGTGCGCGACATCGCACAGGCGACGGGCATGCAGTCGGGCAGCTGGGTGTATCACTTCGCGACCAAGCACGACATCCTCGAAGCGGTGATGAAGGAAGGGCTGGTCGATGCGCTGGCGCGCATCGAGGCCATCGCCGCGCAGGGCCTGCCGCCACGCCAGCAGTTCGACCAGCTCGTGCGCACGCACCTCGACACGCTGCTCGGCGCCGGCCAGGACTTCATTCCCGTCGTGCTGTACGAGTGGCGCTCACTCGAGCCCGCGGCCCAGCGCAGGGTGGCCGTGCTGCTG
Organism: uncultured Gammaproteobacteria bacterium; assembly: GCA_963743995.1. GTDB lineage: Bacteria > Pseudomonadota > Gammaproteobacteria > Steroidobacterales > Steroidobacteraceae > RPQJ01. Next base: position 94,181 of record CAVUSC010000032.1, read on the forward strand.
AAGCGATACGAAGCCGTCTGGGAAGGCGCCCTGGCGCAACTGCGGCGGGCGGGGGACTGGACCGGCACGACACGCATCGACGCGCTGCTGCTCTTCGGGGCACTGAACTGGATCGCGCGCTGGTACGACCCGCGCGGGGCGCTGGACGTCCCGGCGCTGGCGGACGAGTGCATCCGATTTTTTCTGCGCACGCCGTCCGTGCATGGGCGCAAGGCCAGGCCGGCGGGTCGATCGCAACGCACGGCGAGATGACGCAATCTGCGTGGACGGCACGTCGCGCGCGCAGTATCGTGCAGCGAGGGGCGGGGGAGACATCGAATGCGGCAATTGTCCGGCACGGACAGCCTTTTCCTGCGCCTCGAGCGCGGCAACCAGTACATGCACGTGGCCGGCCTGGGCATCTATGACCCGTCGACCGCGCCTGACGGCAAGGTTCGCTTCAAGGACGTGCTGCGCTTTTTCGAAGCACGGCTCGACTCCCTGCCGCTGTTTCGTCGCCGGCTGGTCACCGTGCCGCTCGGGCTCGACCGTCCGTACTGGATCGAAGATCCGGAAATCGACGTCGAATTCCACGTGCGGCACATCGCGCTGCCGCATCCCGGCGACTGGCGCCAGCTCTGCATCCAGGTCGCGCGCATTCATTCGCGTCCGCTCGATCGCAGCAAGCCCTTGTGGGAGGCCTACGTCATCGAAGGCCTCGACCACATTCCCGGGCTGCCGTCGGGCAGCTTTGCGCTGTACCTGAAGATTCACCACTGTGCCGTCGACGGCGAGGCCGGAACGGAGCTCATTCGCGCCATCCATTCGACCGTGGCCGACGACAGCAGCGAACCGGCAGACCCGGTCCGTCGTTACAAGGACCGTGTGCCGACCTTGCCCGAGTTGTACCTGCGCGCGATGGCCCGTGGGGTCGGGCGCGTGCCCGGACTCGCGCGGTTATCGGCCGAAACCTTCACGCGGGTGACAAGCTCAGGTGCCGCGCTGCCTGGCGGCCTGACCTCGCTGCTGGGCAAGCAGGAGACACCGGCGTTGACACGGCTCCTGGACGCGCTGCGCAAGCCGCCGGCAACGCGGTTCACGGCCAAAGTCTCGGCACATCGGGTCGTCGAGGTCGTGGGCCTGCCGCTCGCCAGTTTCCGGGCGATCCGGGCAGCCATTCCCGAGGCGACGATCAACGACCTGTTCATGACGACCGTGGGTGGGGCGCTGCGGCGCTATCTCGAATCCAAGGGCGAATTACCGGACGCCACCCTGACCTGCATGGTGCCGATGTCGTTTCGCGGCGCGGATAAAGCCGCCGATCTGGGCAACCAGATCGGCATGGCGGTGATGCCGTTGCACACCCAGTTGCACGACCCGATCGACCGCCTGCAGGAAATTCGCCGCGGTGCAGCAAAAGCGAAGGCGTTCAGTGGAGTCGTCGGCCGTGACCTGACCGCCCGCCTGTTCGAGGTGCTGCCCGATGCCGCCAGCGAGCTGGCCACTCGCCGGCTGGTCTTGCCGCAGATGAGCATCGTCGTCTCGAACGTGCGGGGGCCGGACGTGCCCTTGTTCATGGCCGGTGCCCGCCTGGTGAGCTTCGCGCCGGTCAGCATCGCCTTCGACGGCCTGGGGCTCAACGTCACTGGATTCAGCTACCACGGCACGCTCTGGATCTGCGCGGTCGCTTGTCGCGACATGCTGCCCGACCCGGCGTTTTTCGCCGAATGCCTGCGTGAAGCCTTCGCGGACCTCGAGCGAGCGGCTGCCGCGGCGACGTTGCCAGTTGCGATGCTGTCCCACGGATCTGCGCCATTTAAGGCGCCTCGCAAGCGTCCGGCTGCGGCCAGGAAAGTGCGCTCAGCACGTGGCCGCAAGGCGAGCTGATTTTTGCATGGCAAAAACGCAACTATTACTCAGGTTGTCATGCGGCTGAGCCACTGGCACCCTTGCGCAACGGGGATATTAGATAGTGGTATTTCGGATACTCACGACTGTGATCGTGGAAGGCCGGGATTAGCCTGAGCCAGTTTTCCTTCCTACGTGGGGAGATCCGGCGAGCGCGCGACCGACGCAAGATCAAGATTACGAGCGGCTGCGCGAAATTGAATGCCGGAGCAGCTGCGCAGGAGCGGGTCCTGACAGGGGCCCCTGCGAGAATTTGCAACTGAGTGGACTCACAGGTAACTGGGGGATTTGTAATGACGAGTGAAACGATGAATCGGGATCGCCGCAGTGCGAAGCTCGCCGCAGTGATCGGCACGGTGCTGGCGACCTATGCCGGTAGCGCCGCCGCAATCGAGTTTGAGTTCGAGAACGGCGGCAAGCTGAACTGGAACACCACCGTGTCGGTGGGGTCGAGCTGGCGTGCCGAGGACCCGAGCGAGCAACTCTTTACGCGAGCGGACGGTTCACTCATTGGCAGATACTCGAGCCCGCTGATCCCAGGCACGCCTGTAGGTCCCAGGGACGGCCTCGCGGGCAATCACGCCGCGGGCGACGGCAACTTGAACTACGCGCAAGAACGACCGGTTTTCTACGCCGTTCAAGGTCATTACGGATCTTGAATACAAGAAGGGCCGCTTCGGCGCCTTGATACGGGCCAAGTACTGGTATGACCAGGCCCTGAACCAGGAGAACGTGCTGGTCGGCAGCCAGGCCAATAACTTCAACGGCGTTCGCCCAGGGCTCGGTCCGGTTCCGGGTTATGGCGTTTGTACCGCCGCGACGCCGCCCGGCGCCGCCTGTTTTCCGGTGTCTCCGGCCGGACAGAACCTGTGGCCCAAGGGCAAGTTCAGCGACCGCGGGTTCGAGGCTGAGCAGCAGTTTGAAAACGTCCTGCTGTTGGATGCCTACGTCTATGGCTCGTTCGCCATGGGCAACTCCGATCTGCAAGTGCGTCTCGGCAACCAGGTGATCAACTGGGGCGAAAGCATCTTCATCCAGGGCGTCAACCAGATCAATCCGATCGACGTCCCCGCCGCACGTCGCGCCGGCGCAGAACTCAAGGAAATCCTGCTGCCGGTCTGGGCCATCTATGGCAACTGGGGCTTCAGCTTCGGCTCCCTCGAGGCCTTCTACCAGCTGCAGTGGAACAACACGTCGGTCGACGGTTGCGGCACGTACTTTACGGCGACGAGCACGCTGATCGGAGCCGATCCAGGGTCGTGCGACAGCATCACTGTCGTCGGCGGCCAGAACGGCAACCCGGCGACAGGCACGGTTTCGCCGATCGTGCCGCAGTTCGGGTCGCAACCCTGGCAGCAGGCCGTCAGAGGTACGTACGTTCCGGCCATCAAGGGCCGCGAGGCAAGCGACTCCGGCCAGTTCGGCCTGGCCTTCCGTTTCCCGGTCGAGAAGATCGACACGGAAATCGGCCTGTATGCGATGAATATCCACAGCCGCCTGCCAGTGGCCGCCAGCATCACCGGCACCAACTGGAAAGATCTGCCGGCCGCACAGCAGGCTGCGTTGCAGGCAGCTGGCCTCGTCGGCACCGACGCTTACGGCAACTACTGGACGTCGAGTCGTTTGCGCAGCCTGATGCCGGGCGCCGAGGCCGCAGTCGAAGGCTTTCTGGCCTCCGTCGGTCTCCCGACCAACCTTGAGTCGGGCAAGGGCTTCTGGGAATACCCCGAAGACATCCAGATCTACGGCATCAGCGCGGCGACCAACCTGGGCGGCTTGGTCCACGTCGGCCGAACTGAGTTACCAGGTCGACGTCCCGGTCATGGTCAACGGCAACGACCTGATCGGCGCCGGCGTGCTCGGCATCGGACCGTACCGGGACGTGGCCCGCACAGGTCCAGGCGCAGAGCGAGGGCACCTACCTGATCGGCCACGACCTGTTCAACAAGACCCAGTTCCAGGTCAACGCGGTCAAGACCTTGAGCAACATCCTCGGCGCCGAGAACATGCTGCTCGTCGGTGAGATCGGCTCGCAGTGGAACAACGTGCCGGACTACACCAAGGGCGGGATCCGCTACGGGCGCGGTTTCATGTTTGGAACGGGCTCGGGCGCGGGTTACGCCGCTGATCCGAACTCGCCGGAAGGCCAGCCGGGTCTCGGCGCCAATTCCCAGGGCAACATGTGCTCCCCGACCCTGGTAGGTGCTCCGGTTCCCATCGCAAATCCGCTCTACAACCCGCAGCCGAACGGCTGCCGGAACGACGGCTACGTGACGGACGTGGCCTGGGGTTACCGCCTGCGCGCTTCGATGGACTACAACAACGTCATGAACTCCGGCGTGACCGTCACCCCGAGCGTGTTCTGGGCGCATGACGTGGAAGGCGTGTCGATGGACCCGACCTTCATCGAGGATCGCCAGACGCTCGGACTCGGCGTGAAGTTCAACTACAACAAGGCGTACACGTTCGAAATGAACTACGTGCGTTACGAAAACGGCGGATTCGATCCGCTGTTCGATCGCGATTACTACTCGGCCGCCGTCAGCATGACGTTCTGACCGGAACCAGGAGACTGCAAACGATGAAGAACATCAACAAAGTGCTTGCCACCGCGATCGCGGCGGCAGGCCTGTTGGGCACGGCGCTGCCCGCACACGCCAAGCTGTCGGCAGCCGACGCGGCTCGGCTCGGCGCCGACCTCACGCCGATGGGCGCGGAAAAAGCCGGCAACAAGGACGGCACCGATTCCGGCGTGGACGGGCGGCCTCTGCGCACCACCCGCCGGTTGGACCGCGGCCAAGGGCTACGTGGACCCGTTCCCGGGCGACAAGCCCAAGTTCACGATCACCAAGGCCAACGCAGCGCAGTACAAGGACAAGCTGACGCCAGGCACGCTCGCGCTGCTCGCGAAGTACGACAACTTCAAGATGCCGGTCTACGAGACCCGCCGGACAGCATGCTTTCCGGACTCGGTGTACGCGGATGTCAAGGCGAACGCGCCGAAGCTCGAACTTGTCGGCTTCGGCATCACGGGCGGGCGCGCGGACGTGCCGTTCCCGATCCCGAAGAGCGGCATCGAAGCCATCTACAATCACCAGCAGCGTTACCTCGGAGCCGGCGTACTGCGCGAGTACAACAGCTTCCCGGTGCGGGCGAACGGCGATTTCTACAAGATCGGTTCCCGCGAATATCGCATCTTCAATACGAGCCTGGACCAGCCGCAGGACAACCTGCTGCTGGCGTTCCAGTCGGCCTTCACTACACCGGCGACGCTCGAGGGCACGATGTTCCTCGTGCACGAGCCCGTCGACCAGGTGAAGCAGACGCGCTCGGCCTGGATCTACAACGCGGGACAGCGGCGCGTGCGTCGCGCCCCGGATCTCGCCCACGACAACTTTACGGACGGCACGGAGGGCATGCGCACGTCCGACCAGTTCGACGCGTGGAACGGCGCGCCGGACCGCTATGACTGGAAGCTGGTCGGCAAGAAGGAGATCTACGTCCCTTACAACGCCTACAAGCTGGCCGACAAGAAGCTCAAGTACAAGCCCGACATCATCCACAAGGGCACGATCAATGCCGATCTCATGCGCTACGAACTGCACCGCGTGTGGGAGGTGGAGGCCACCCTCAAGCCGGGGAGCAAGCACATCTACGGCAAGCGGGTGTTCTACCTCGACGAGGATTCGTGGTCGGTGTTGTACGAAGACGCCTATGACACGCGCAAGCAGCTCTGGCGCATCGGCGTCCATCCGCTGATGCAGTTCTACGACGCGAAGATCCCGTATTACCGCGCCAACCTCTGGCACGACCTGAACAGCGGTGCGTACTATGCCGCGGGCCTGGACAACGAGATCAAGACGCCGTGGGACTGGAACCAGAAGGGCAAGTGGGGCGATTTCCAGCCCGATGCGCTGCGTCGCATGGGTACCAAGTAACCGCGCATACGGGGACGCGATGCCTCGATTCGAGCTGACGATGGCCGGCCTCCGGTTCCGCCGGGGCCGGCCGTTTTGCGGCAGGGGGAGCCCGGCCGCGGGGGAAACAAGAAAATGACGTATCGGGCAGGAATTGCCTGTGCCTTGCTTGGCGCGACACTCTGCGTTGGCGCGCCTGCGCGCAGCGAAGAGAAAGCAGCCGCAGCGAAGCCTGGCTCCACTGTGGTCGTCGATGTGCGCAGCGACCGGATCGTGCTGCTCGACATCACACGGGTCGGCGACCGGCTCGTCGCCGTCGGCGAGCGCGGCTTCGCGCTGGTCTCCGACGATGGCAAGGCATGGAAGGGCGTGCAGACGCCCATCACGCGGCAGCTCACCGGGGTGGCATTCAAGGACGACAAGGTCGGGGTCGCGGTCGGCCACGGCGGGATCGTTCGTGCGCACGGACGACGGCGGCATGACCTGGTCCCAGGTCATCGTCGACGAGGCGGGTCCCGACTCCCTGCTCGGCGTGACACACCTCGATGGCGACCATTTCATTGCTTTCGGCGCATTCGGGCTGTACTTCGATTCGGTCGATGCCGGCAAGACCTGGCAGCGCGGCATGGTGCTGTCCGAAGACTTCGACCGCCACATTTCGCAGGTCGTCGCGGTCGGCACGTCGCTGCTGCTGGCGGGCGAGTCCGGCACGCTCGCGAGGTCCGACGACGGCGGCGCCACCTGGGTCGCGCTCACGTCGCCGTACCAGGGATCGTTCTTCGGCGCGCTGGCGGTCAAGGACGGCAGCGTCCTCGTCTTCGGCATGCGTGGCAACGTCTACCGGACGCTCGACCTTGGTGCGACCTGGCAGAAGGTCGAAACGGGCACGACCGTGTCCTTCATGTCGGGCCAGCAACTCGCCGACGGGCGTGTGATGCTCGTTGGCAACTCCGGCCTGATCGCCGAAAGCGCCGACGGCGGGCCAGAGCTTCGTGCTGCACACGGCCAAGCCGGGCAAGGGCTTTGCCGCGCTCGTGGAAAAGCCGGGCGGCGGCATCCTCTTCGCGGGCGAAAGCGGCGTCACGCCGCTCGACCCGGCCTGGCTCAAGGGCCAGTAACGACAGCGGGCAAGGACAAGATAAATGGCGAACGACGTTAAGCCCGGCATGAGTGCCGACGATGCCGCGATCGAGAAGATCCAGTTCACGCCGGACTGGGTCGGCAAGATTTCCTACTGGATCTTCCACTACCGCAAGCCGCTGCTGATCCTGTTCATCCTGATCACCATCCTGCTGGGCGCGATGGCGAGCCAGCTGCGCGTGCAGGCGGCATTCACCAAGATGATCCCGCTGAAGCACCCGTACATGGCGACATTCCTGGAGTACCAGTCTGACTTCGGCGGCGCCAACAAGGTGCTGGTCGCGCTGCAGAACAAGAAGGGGACCATCTACGACAAGCAGTTCATGGAATCGCTGCGCAAGGTGACCGAGGAGGTTTTCTACATCCCCGGCATCGAGCGCAGCTCCGTTGCGTCGCTCTTCACCTCGAACGTGCGCTTCACCGAAGTCGTCGAGGATGGCTTCCGCGGCGGCAACGTCGTGTCCGCGGATTTCGCAGGCACCCCCGAACAGATGGCGAAGGTGCAGGAAAACCTGCTCAAGTCCGACTGGGTCGGGCGACTGGTCTCGAACGACCAGACCGCAGCGATGGTCGTTGCGACATTGATGGAGAACGACCCCGAAACGGGCGAGCGACTCGACCTGCAGGCGGTGGCGGCCCAGCTCGAGGGGATCCGCGCCAAGTACGAGAACGAGAATATCGGCGTCCACATCATCGGGTTCGCCAAGGCCGTGGGCGACATCGCCAAGGGCGCGGCCGGCGTGCTCGTCTTCTTCGGCATTGCGTTCGTGATCACCGCGCTGCTGCTGTACTGGTATTCCGGCTCGCTGATGATCACGGCGCTGGCGCTGATCTGCGCGATCGTGCCGGTCATCTGGCTGCTCGGCCTGCTGCCGGTCTTCGGTCTGGGCCTCGACCCGATGTCGATCCTGGTGCCGTTCCTGATCTTCTCGATCGCCGTCTCGCACGCGGTGCAGATGACGAACGCCTGGCGGCTCGAGACCCTGCACGGCGCCGACGGCATCACGGCATCGACGCATTCGTTCCAGAAGCTGTTCATCCCGGGCGCGATGGCGCTGCTCGCGAACGCGCTCGGCTTCATGGTCATCGCCTTCGTCGAGATCGAGATCGTGCGCGAACTCGCCTTCACGGCGACGATCGGCGTCACGGTGATGATCATCACCAACAAGATGCTGCTGCCGATCCTGCTCTCGTACTACAAGTTCACGCCCGAGCAGGCCTCGAAGCTGGCCGGCAAGGAAACGGCGGGCGACTGGTTCTGGGAGCGCATCGGCCCGCTCGCGACGAAGAAGGTCGCCTGGGTGCCGATCCTGATGGGACTCGGCCTGCTGGCGTTCGGCCTGTCGCAGGCGCGGCACCTGCACATCGGCGACCTCGGCAAGGGCGTGCCCGAACTGCGGCCCGACTCGCGCTACAACCAGGACGTCGGGATGATCACCAGCCACTTCGCGATCGGCGTGGACCTGCTGCAGGTCATCGCCGAGGCGAAGCCGGGAAGCGACGACGACTCGCCCTGCGTCGATCGCGACGTCATGGACAAGATCGAGGACTTCGAATTCCAGATGCGGCAGGTGGAAGGCGTGGCGACCGTGCGCAGCCTGGCGGGCTTCGTCAAGTCGATGACGCAGTCGTTCGCCGAGACGTTCATCAAGTGGCGCATGCTGCCCGAGAGCCGCGCGCAGATCGCGCAGGGCGTGGGGTATGCCACGCGGCTGGGCAACGAGTTCATGAACTCGCGTTGCACGGCCATGCCGATCAGCATCTACACGACCGACCACCAGGCGCAGACGATCGAGCACATCGTCAAGGTAGTGAAGGACTTCAAGGCGGCCGGTGGCGACACCGAGCGCGTCACGTTCCGTCTCGCGAGCGGCAACGTCGGCGTCATGGCGGCCACGAACGAGGCCGTCGAGGCCGCCGACAAGTGGGTCAACCTCGCGCTGTTCGCGTCGGTGATGGTGCTCTGCCTGATCACGTTCCGTTCGTTCCCGATCACGCTGTGCATCATCCTGCCGCTCGCCCTGGTGACGATCCTCTGCAACGCGCTGATGGCGATCCTCGGGATCGGCGTGAAGGTGAACACGCTGCCGGTCGTGGCGCTCGGCGTCGGCGTCGGCGTCGACTACGGCATCTACCTCTTCGAGCGCATGAAGCACGAGATGGAGGATGGCGGCCTCAAGCTCAAGGACGCCTTCGTCGAGGCACTGAAGCAGCGCGGTACGGCGTCGGTGTTCACGGCCGTGACCATGACGATCTCGGTGGCGACGTGGACGTTCTCGGCCCTGAAGTTCCAGGCCGACATGGGCATCCTGCTCTGCTTCATGTTCCTGGTGAACATGTTCGGCGCGATCCTGCTGTTGCCGGCACTCGCGGCGTACCTGGTGGGTGACCGCAAGACGCCGGCCAGGCCAAGGCCAAGGCGGCGTAAACGAAGACCGGGCCTCGCGGCCCGGTCGTCAGGATGGCGGGAACTCGAGCTGGCGCGTGCCGGCCCCGGACCGGCTCAGCGGGTGCGACGTTCCTGGATGAGCTGGTCGAGACGCTCGATGAACATGCGCTCTTTCTCGCTCACGAGTTCGCCGCCGATGCCCATCACGTCGCCTTCGCGCGCCGCGCGTGCAACGCGCAGTGGCCAGTGACAGCACGAACTCACCGTAATGCATCAGGTCGTCCGCGCTGCCGTGCGTGCCGAGCGCCTCGAGCGCGTGGCGTGCCGTTTCCAGCGCTTTTTCCTGCAGCTTGTCCGGTGTGCGGTGGCCTTCGTCCAGCGTGTAGAACCACTTACGGACGTCGTCCTGCGCATGCATGATGTGCGTGCTGCCGGCAATCTCGCTCACCAGCGGATGCGTGCTGTTGATGGCATCGACGATGCCCTGCAGGCCTGCCGAGCGCTCGAGCATCTCGTCGAAGGCGCTGCCGCCCGAGGACGACACCGCGATGATCACGTGATGCGGCGTGTTGCGCACGGCCTGCCACTGCACGATCGTCAGTTTTTCCCTGGTCAGCATCGGCGAAACCTCCACCCTGTTCTCGTTGGTGTCGCGCGGGACGCCACGGCGCCTGCGCATTCGATGGCAACGATCATACCCCGCAATCGGGAGAGGTTAAACGATGGACGTCCTGACTCAGCCCCTGCGGTTGCCCTGCGGCGCGTCCTTGCCGAACCGGCTGGCCAAGGCGGCCATGACTGAGGGGCTGGCCGACGCCTGGTTGCGTGCCACGCCCGCGCTCGAGCGCCTGTACCGCACCTGGAGCGAGGGCGGGAGCGGATTGCTGATCACCGGCAACGTGCAGGTGGACCGGTTTGACCTCGAACGGCCCGGCAACGTCGCCGTCGATCAGTCGGAACCACGGACCTTCGACGCCGAGGCTCGCGCGCGGCTTGCCGCGTGGGCAAAGGCAGGGACGGCCGGCGGCAACCAGCTCTGGGTGCAGATTTCGCACGCGGGACGGCAGTCGCCGCGTTATGTCACCGGTCGCCCGCTCGCGCCGTCGGCGGTGCAACTCGACCTGCTCGGCAATTACGCGCGGCCGCGGGCCCTGACCGAGGGCGAGATCGTCGGCCTGATCGGCCGGTTCGCGCACGCGGCGCAGGTCGTGCGCGAGTGCGGATTCACCGGCGTGCAGGTGCACGGGGCCCATGGGTACCTGATCAGTTCGTTCCTGTCGCCGATCACGAACCAGCGCACGGATGACTGGGGCGGAACGCTGGCGAACCGCGCCCGTTTCCTGCTCGAAACGCTGCGTGCCGTGCGCAAGGCCGTGGGCCGGGATTTTCCTGTGGCGCTGAAGCTGAATTCGGACGACTTTCGCAAGGGCGGCTTCTCGCACGAGGAGTGCCTGCAGGTCGTCGCGTGGCTGAACGACGAAAGCGTGGACCTGCTCGAGGTCTCGGGCGGCACGTACGAACAGCCGAGACTGCTCGGTTTCGAAGGCCGGTCCGAAGACGCGATGCCCGTCCGTCGCAGCACGCGGGCGCGTGAAGCGTATTTCCTCGAGTACGCGACGGCGATCCGCCGCGTGGCCCGCATGCCGTTGATGGTCACCGGCGGTTTCCGTACGCGCGCGGGCATGGCATCCGCGCTCGGCGCTGCGCCGGGCGAGGGCGACTGCGACGTGATCGGGCTCGGGCGGCCGCTCTGCTGGATGCCGGATTTCCCGCGCCAGCTGCTGGCCGGGGCAAGGGACGGCATCGAGGACCTCGACGATCGCCTGCGATTGCGGGATCGCGGATGGCTGT
>CAVUSC010000033.1:0-39950 GCA_963743995.1 uncultured Gammaproteobacteria bacterium
GATCCAGCGGTTGACGCGGGCTTCAAGCAGGTCGAGCGGCATCGGCCCGGCGCCCAGGACCAGGTCATGGAATCGCGCAGGTCGAACTTCACCCCGAGCCGCGTTGCTGCCCGCTGGCGCAGTTCGATGATTTTCAACTCGCCGATCTTGTACGCGAGCGCCTGGCCGGGCCACGCGATGTAGCGGTCGACTTCGAACTCGATCTCCGCCGGGGCGAGCGCACTGTTTTCCTGCAGGCAGGCCATCGCGCGGTCGCGCGACCAGCCCATCACGTGCATGCCCGTGTCGACCACGAGCCGGCACGCGCGCCAGATTTCGAGCGAGAGCCGGCCGAACTGTTCGTACGGGTCGCGGTAGATCCCCATCTCTTCGCCCAGGTACTCGGAATAGAGTCCCCAGCCTTCGACGTAGGCGGTCACGTCGTCGGCGCGCCGGAACTCGGGCAGGTCCGTGAGTTCCTGGCTCAGCGAAATCTGGTGGTGGTGGCCCGGCACGCCTTCGTGCAGCACCCAGGCCGGAACGCCGAAGGTCGGCATCTTCTCTGCCATCCAGGGCTTGTAGACCACCATGCCCGCGACGCCCTGCTCGGGCGAGCCGGGCAGGTAGCCGTTGGCGCTGCTTTCGAGGCCGGCGGGCATCGGCAGCACGCCGTAGGGGAGTCGCGGCAGCTTGCCGAAGTACTTCGGCATCGCGAAATCCGCGCGCTTCGCGACTTCGCTGCACTTCTCGCCGTACTCGGCTGCGCCGACATAGAACCGGGGGTCCTTGCGCACGGACGCGAGGAACTCCTGGAACGTGCCCTTGAAACCCGTCTGCGCGATGGTCTGGTCCATTCGTGCCCGGATGCGCTTCACCTCGCTTTCGCCGAGCGCATGAATCTCGGCAGGCGTCATCGTCGTCGAGGTGTGCCGACGTGCGAGGTACGCGTAGTACTCCTTGCCCTGCGGCACGCTGCCGATGCCGATGTCCTGGCGCGCGGCGGGCAGGTAGTCGTGCTCGAGGAACTGCAGCAGCGACTGCTGGGCGGGTCGCACCTGCGCGTGCAGGACGTTGCGGGCTTGCGCTTCGAGCGCGGCGCGGCGATCCGCGGGAAACGACTGCGGCACGTTGCGGAAGGGGGCGAGCAGCGGCGTCTTGTCGTCCGCCTGGGCAATCTGGCCGCGCACGTCCGCGATGGCCCGCTCGACCGTGCGCGGCGGTTGCGTCATGCCCGTGCGGATGCCGCGACGCATGTTCTCCGTCTCGCGTGCGTAGTACGCGGGCAGTGCCTCGAGCCGCGCGATCCAGGCAGCCGCCGCCGCTTCGTCGTCGAGTGGCGTGTTCAGCGCGGCGTAGTCCGCCGTCGTGTAGAAGCCGTCGCCGCTGATGAAGGGCATGCGCTCTTCGTCGAAGGCGAAGCCATCGAGCGCGAGGTTCACGCGGTCGACCAGCAGCTCGCGGTTGAGTGTCGTCTTCGCCGGCGAGGCCGGTGGCAGGCAGGGCTTGCAGCCGGCGCCGAAAGTCCTGGTACGCAGCTTTGCGCGCAGCAATGGCCGGCGGCGAATTGTCGGGCCAGATGCGCGCGGCTGCCTTGTCGCCGCGCTGGGCGGCACGAACCGGATCCTGCGCGCGGCTGAACGCGTCGAAGTCGCTGACGATCGCAGCGATGCCGTCGGCACTGGTCGCAGGCGTGTCGGCGTGCACAGGCTGGAAAGTCACGACTAACCCCGCAATGAGTGCGAACAGGATCGTGTGCATGCGTCCTCCGGGGACTGGTGAGCGTCAGCCTGCCGCCGCAGTACGCGGTGTGGCGATGGATTCGTCGTCCTCGGCATCTTCGCCGAGGAAGCCGCCGCTCTGGTGTGCCCACAGGCGCGCGTACAGCCCGCCGTGTTCGAGCAGCGTGCGGTGGTCGCCTTCCTCGACGATGCGGCCCTTGTCCATGACGACGAGACGGTCCATCGCCGCAATCGTGGAGAGGCGGTGGGCGATGGCCACGACGGTCTTGCCTTCCATGAGCCGGTAGAGGCTCTGCTGGATCGCGTTCTCGACCTCGCTGTCCAGCGCGCTGGTCGCCTCGTCGAGCAGCAGGATCGGCGCGTCCTTGAGCATGACGCGCGCAATCGCGATCCGTTGCCGCTGGCCACCGCTCAACTTCACGCCGCGCTCGCCGACGTGCGCGTCGTAGCCGCGGCGGCCCTTGACGTCTGACAGGCCCTCGATGAACTCGTGCGCCTCGGCGCGCTTCGCGGCCGCGATCATCGTGTCGTCCCGGGCATCGGGCCGCCCGTAGACGATGTTGTCGCGCACGGACCGATGCAACAGCGAGGTGTCCTGGGTGACCATCCCGATCTGTGAGCGCAAGCTGTCCTGGGTCACGTGTGAGATGTTCTGCCCGTCAATCAGGATCGCGCCCTGCTCGACGTCGTAGAAGCGCAGCAGCAGGTTGACGATCGTGCTCTTGCCGGCGCCGGAACGCCCGACCAGGCCGATCTTCTCGCCCGGCCGGATGTGCAGGCACAGGTCGTCCACCACCTGGCGGTTGCCGCCATAGGCAAAGGTAACGTGCTCGAAGCGGATTTCGCCGCGCGTGACTCGAAGCGGCCTGGCATCGGGCGCGTCGACCACGGTATGCGCGCGCGACAAGGTGCGCATGCCGTCCTCGACGGTGCCGACATGCTCGAACAGCGAGGCGACTTCCCACATGATCCAGTGCGCAATGCCGTTCAGGCGCAGCGCCATCGCGCTGGCAGCGGCAACCGCGCCCACCCCCACCTCGCCCTGCGTCCACAGCCACAGCGCCACGCCGGCGGTGGCGGCGATCAACAACATGCTGAGCGCGTGGTTGGTGATCTCGAAGCCGCTGACCAGCCGCCCTTGCGCATAGGCCGTTTTCATGAATTCCTGCATCGAGGCGCGCGCGAAGCCCGCCTCGCGGCTGGCGTGCGAGAACAGCTTTACCGTCGCGATGTTGGTATACGCGTCGGTCACGCGCCCGGTCATCAGTGAGCGCGCGTCTGCCTGTGCCGCGGCGACCTTGCCCAGGCGCGGCACGAAATAGACCAGGCTCAGGGCGTAGAGGGTGAGCCAGCCGAGGAACGGCGCGAGCATCCGCAGGTCGAACGACCCGACGATCAACAGCATGGTCACGAAGTAGATGACGATGAACGCGAGGATGTCGGTGGCGGTCAACCAGGCGTCACGCACGGCGAGTGCCGTCTGCATCACCTTGGTCGCGACGCGGCCCGCGAATTCGTCCTGGTAGAAACTCATGCTCTGCCCGAGCATCAGCCGGTGGAAGTTCCAGCGCAGCCGCATCGGGAAGTTCGCGAACAGCACCTGGTACTTGAGCAGGGCGAACAGTCCGACAACCAGCGGACTGACGGCGAGCACCCCGAGCAGCAACAGGAAGGTCTGCCGCTCCGTAGTCCAGAGCTGGGCGGGCTCCACGCGTGCCAGCAAGTCGACGAGCTTGCCGAGCATTGCGAACAGCAGGGCTTCGAACGCGCCGATCACGGCGGTGCAGAGCGTCATCACCAGGATGTAGGGCCGCAGGCCCGCGGTGGATTGCCACAGGAAGGCGAAGAACGCGTGCGGCGGCGTGGCCGGCGGTGCGTCGGGATAGGTTTCGACCAGGCGTTCGAATCGGCGGAACACGGCGGTACTCCTCGGCCGCGCAAAATACCACGGTCCTTGCGGGTGCGAGGTCTTGCTAGACTGGCCGCCGGCGAAAAAATGTCCGAAGAAATCCGTGGTTTGAGCCGAATGAACGCGAATTCACTGCGAGCGATCCTGCTGGTCAAGAACGTCGAAGAGCAGGACCCGGACGGCTCGATCCTGCCGCTGGCCGAGCGTGACGCCGCGACGCGCGACGCGCTGCGTCTGCACCCGAAGGACAGCGGTGACCCGGAGGCGTACGCCTGGCGCGTGCTGGCGACGCGAGCCGACTTGCTGCGGACCCGGCTGGCGGAGCGTCACCCCGTCGTCACCCGGACAGTGGACCTCGAGTCGCAGATCGCGGGCGTGGGCGGCCTCGTGCTGCTGGTCGCGTTCGTCCTCGGTCTCGCGCTGTCGCTGTTCGACAGCCGCGTGCGGATTGAAATCCTGGCATTCCCGTTGCTTGGCCTGATCCTGTGGAACCTGGCCGTCTATGCCGCGCTGGGCCTGTCGGCACTCCGCCATCGACCTGTTCCATCCGACTCGACAAGGTCGATGCCGCCGGGCTGGTCACTGTGGCCTGCCCGCTGGACGTGGCAGCGCGCGGCGAAGCTGATCAAGCAGTCGTCGTTCTATCACCGACCGCTCGCTGGGGCATTGCGCCGGTTCTCCGAGGAATGGTGGCCGCTGGCCCAGCCGCTGCTGGTGTGGCAGGGCAAGCGACTGTTTCATTTCGGCTCAGCCGTCGTTGCGATCGGCCTGATCGCCGGCTTCTACCTGCGGGGCATTGCGCTCGAGTACCGCGCCGGCTGGGAGAGCACGTTCCTCGGGCCGTCACAGGTGCGCTCCCTGCTCGGGCTGGTTTATGGCCCGGGCTCGGTTCTCACCGGCATCGGGCTGCCCGCAGATGACGCCGCCGTCGCTGCCTTGCACTGGCGTGACGGCAAGGGCGGAGGGGGCGCCGCGCCGTGGATTCACCTCATGGCAGCCACGGCCGTTCTCTACGTCGTGGTGCCGCGCCTGCTGCTGGCGCTCGCCGCAACGCTGCGCCTCGCGCGTACAAGTGACGAACTGGTGCCGCCGGAATCCCTGCTGGCGTATGCGCGTCGCACGCTGGGTGCCAGTGATGCGGCACTGCCGGCGCAGGCAGCGCGACTTACGAGCTTTGCCTACCAACCGGGCGCTGCTTCGGAACGCGGCGTCCAGCGCGTGCTGCGAGCCGCGCTCGGCCCAGGGACCCGTATCGAATTCGCGCCTGCGATTGCCTATGGCGACGAAGAGTCATTCACTGCGCAGGCGATGGAATCGACGCGTGACGTCGAAGTCCTGCTCTTCAGCCTCGCGGCCACGCCCGAAGTCGAGAACCACGGCGCCATACTGCAGCAGGCGCGCCATCGTTGGTCACGCTCCAAGGTCGGCTCGCGTTTGCTCGTGTTGGTCGACGAAGCTCCGTACCTTGCGCGACTGGGCGGCGATGCATCGCTCATGGCCCGAATCGACGAGCGCCGCGTGGCCTGGCGCGACTTCGTGCGCACGCACGGGTTCGAGGCGTACACGCTGGATCTCGGCTCGATCCCGACCGAGGGCGACGTGCCCCAGGCGATCATCGACCAGGTGCAGCGCAGTTGCCGGAGTACGCTCGCTTGAGCGAGCCCGGGATGACCGTCAGCCTGGCGTTGCTGTCGCACACCAACGTCGGCAAGACGACGCTGGCACGAACGCTGCTGCGGCGCGACATCGGTGCCGTCATGGATCGCGCCCACGTCACCGAAGTCGCGGAAGCGCACGTGTTGATGCAAAGCCCGGCGGGCGACGAACTCGTGCTCTGGGACACACCCGGCTTTGGCGACAGCGTGCGTCTGCAGCGCCGACTGGCCGCGAGCGGCCAGCCGGTCGGCTGGTTTCTTTCGCAGGTGTGGGATCGTTTCGCGGACCGTGCGTTCTGGTGCAGCCAGCAGGCGATGCGCGCGGCGCGAGAGTCGGCCGACGTGGTGTTGTACGTCGTCAATGCGACCGAAGAGCCGGCGGCCGCTGGCTACATCGAGCCGGAGCTGCATATCCTCGACTGGCTCGGCAAGCCGACGCTCGTTCTATTGAACCAGGTTGGAACCCGCAACGACGCCGCCCACGAACGGCAGTTGATCGAGGAGTGGAGTGCGGTGCTACGCCGGCATGACGCGGCAGGCACACGCCGAGTGCTGACCTTCGATGCCTTTGCACGCTGCTGGCTGCAGGAACACGCGCTGCTCGATGCCATTGCAGGTTGTCTCGACGAGCAGCAGCAGCCTGCGTTCGAGCGGATCGCCGAGTCGTGGCGCTTGCGTGATCTCGATGTGCTGCGGCGCAGCGCCGAAGTCATTGCGCGGCACATGAGCGGACTTGCGCGCGACACGGTGCAACTCCCGGATGGAACGCTGGCGGACAAAGTGAGCCGTGCGCTGCAGGGCGGAGCCACCGATGCACTCGGTGTCGAGGAGTCTCGGGCCCGCCAGGCGATGCTCGATCGCCTCGACGAGACCGTGCGCGCTTGCACCGCCGAGCTCGTCTTGTTGCACGGCCTGACGGGCACGGCCAGCGAGGACATCCTGCGGCAGGTGTCGCATGGGTTTGAAACCCAGCGCGCACCGGACGCCGACAAGGCGAGCCTCTGGGGTGGCCTCGTCACGGGTGCACTCGGCGGTCTCGCGGCGGACGTCGCCGCCGGCGGGCTGACGTTCGGGGTGGGCGCGGTCCTTGGCGGCATCGCTGGCGCGCTCGGCGCGCGCAAGATCACGCAGCGTTACAACGAGGAGCGCGGTCTCGCCGGCGGCACCGTGCGCTGGTCGGACGAATTCCTCGAGGCGCGACTCGGCGCCGCGATCGTGCGCTACCTGGCGGTCGCGCATTTCGGTCGCGGTCGTGGTGAGTTTGCCGCGAGCGACCCGGCACCGCGCTGGCAAGCGGCTGTCTCTGCCGCGCTGGCTCGGCGCGCTACGGAGCGGGTGGAGTTGTGGGTAGGACTGCGCACAGGAGTTGGCGCGGATGCGCGCGTCGATGCGGTCGTGCTCAGCCTGCTCGCAGACGTACTGACGCAGCTGTACCCGGAGCCCGCCGCATTTTTCCGTGGCCGTCTCGCGCGGACGGAACAGGGCAACTCAGTCGTGGCATGAGCGGCAGTGCTCGGCGATCATGACGGCGATGCCGGTCATGAGCGCAGGCGGGAAGTCATGACCCATCCCCGGAATGATCTTTAGCCGCGCGCCACGGATGTTCGCTGCCGTGTCGAGCCCGCCGGCAATGCGCACCAGCGGATCGTCCGCACCGTGAATGACCAGTGTGGGTGCCGTGATTCGATGCAGCAGTGCGCGCCGGTCGCCCGAGGCGAGAATGGCCGCCAATTGCCGTGACGTGCCGGCGGGATAAAGGCCGCGGCGCGCGACGCGCTCGAAGTGCGGACGCAGCTGTGCCGCGTGCTGCCGGAAGCCTGGACTGCCGATGATGCCGAACACGAACTCCAGGTGGTCGACGACCTGTTCGATGGTCGGGTTGCCCGGCGGGCGTTTCAGCAGGGCGCGCAGCGCGCGCGTCTTGCCGAGCGCTACGCTGGGCCGAGGATTGCCGGTCGTGGACATGATCGACGTCAGCGTGCGGACCCGTTGCGGGTGGGTGGCCGCGAAAACCTGGGCGATCATGCCTCCCATCGAAACGCCCACGACGTGCGCACGCTCGACGCCGGCGGCATCGAGGACGACTCGCGTGTCCTCGGCCATGTCGCCGAGGTTGTACGGCGCGGCAACGGGTTGACGCAGCAACGCGCGCGTCATCGAGCGGGGGATGTTGGGCACGCCGGCATCAGCCAGGCGCGAAGAGCCGCCGCAATCGCGATTGTCGAACGTCACGACCCGGAAGCCTTGCGCCACCAGTGTCTCGACGAACACGTCGGGCCACATCGCGGCGGGCATGCCGAGACCCTGGATCAGCAGGATCGCCGACGTGTCCTGCGCGCCGAACGATTCGTAGTCGAACCGGAGTCCGTTGCCCGTCGCGACCGGCATCGTCGTTGCGGGCTATTTGGCCGTCGATTCCACGGGAGTAGCCATGGCACCGAGCAGTTCGACTTCGAACAGCAGCACCTGGTTCGCGAGCGGGCCGTTCGAGCCGTAGGCGAGTTCCGGCGGGATGACGAGTTGCGCCTTGGAGCCGACTTGCATCAGTTGCAGCGCCTCGGTCCAGCCCGGGATCACGCCATTGAGGGGGAACGATGCCGGCTGACCGCGCTTGTAGGAGCTGTCGAACTCGGTGCCGTCGACGAGCGTGCCCTTGTAATGCACGGTAACGGTGTCACCCGCGGCGGGTGCCTTGCCGGTACCCGGCGTGAGGATCTGATACTGCAGGCCGCTGGCGGTCGTCGTCACACCCGGCTTCTTTGCGTTCGCGGCGAGGTACGCCTTGCCGTCGGCAATCGCTTTCTCGCTGGCCGTTGCCTGTTCCTTGGCGCGCTGTTCCGAGACCTTCTGCTGCAGCGCCGTGAGCGCGGCGCCCATTTCCTGATCCGACAGCTTCGCCTTGCCGGCGCGGCCATCTTCCACGCCCTTCAGCATATCCTGCGGGCGCGGCTCGACGCCGACGAGGTCGCGGCCGAGCTGGTATCCCAGCGCGTACTGCATTCGCGCAGCCTCGTCCATGGCGGGCTCGGCGGCCAGCACTGACGTTGCGAACGTGGTGCCGAGGGTCAGCGCAGCGAGCGCGGCGCAGGTGGGAATCAGTCGCATGAACGGTGCCTCGGTCGGGGTGGGAAGCGCGCGATCTTACTGGGGCCGCTTGCGGTTGTCCCCGATTTCGCGCGGCTTTTCCGGGTCGAAACTCGAGTCATGAGCATTGCGTATCCAGCGCGCTGGGGCGCTTGGCGGCACTTGCCGAACGCCCTGAGCCTGACGCGCATAGCGTGCGCGCCGGTCCTCGTCCTGTTGGCGGTGGCTGGCGAGCAACCGGTTTACACGTGGGTGCTGGTGCCAGCCCTGCTGACCGATGCACTGGATGGCTGGATCGCCCGGGCCTGTGGGCTGCAGTCTCGTCTGGGCGCGAGACTCGATTCCCTCGGGGATTCGCTCGTCTGGTGGGCCGGCCTCGCCGGCCTGCTCGCCTTCCAGCGCGACGTCCTCGCAGCGAATCGCTGGTTGATCGGTGCGGTCGTGGCCGGATGGCTGTGCGAGAACGTGCTCGCCTGGCGGCGTTATGGCCGGCTGTCCAGCTTCCACACCGTGCTGTCGAAGATCGCGGGCGTCCTGCTGAGCGTGTACATCGGGGCCTTGTTCCTGTTCGGCCATTGGGATGCACTATTGTGGCTGGCGGCCGTAGCCAGCTTGCTGGCCAGTGCCGAGGAACTGTGGTTGCTTGCACTGCTGCCGGATTGGCGCGCGGACGTAAAAGGCGTGTGGTGGCTGTGGCGAAAGGCAGGCACGCCAGAGCAGGGGGCGCGTGGAGGTCCGACCGGCCACGAGTCTTGACCTAGTGCGTTGCAGTAAAACCGTCCAGACGGTACAGTTGGACCCATTCCAAATTAAGAATGGACCCATGAACCCCGCTCCAATCGTCGCCTGTGCCAGCGTCCGCGACCGCGTCCTCGATGCCGCCGAAGCGATGGCGGGAGGTGAAGGTTCCGCGAACCTGACCCTCGACGCCGTAGCGAGCCTGGCCGGGGTCAGCAAGGGTGGCTTGCTCTATCACTTCCCGACCAAGGATGCGCTGATCGCCGCGATGATCGACCGGCACGTCGACCGGATCGAGGAGCGCTGCGTGCAACTGCGGGCCACGCTTCCCGGGACGGAGGATTGCGCGGAATTGAAGGCCTGGGTCCTTAGCATGCTGCAACCGGACCCGACGACTCACGCGACGGGTGCCGCGCTGTTCGCAGCTGCCGCCAGCAATCCAGCGCTGCTCGACTGCGTGCGCAATCGCTATGCGGACCGCGTGACGAGAATGGCCGGCTCGAGCGGCAACTTCGCCCTCGCTGCGTCGATCATGCTGGCGGTCGACGGGCTCGTGCTGGCGGAGATCTGGCGCATGTCGCCGTTCACTGACGGACAACGCACAGCCATCGTGGATCAATTGCTGCGCCTGGCTGACCAGGCGTTCGGGCCAGGGGTGGCCCCGGAGAAACAAGAATGAAGAATCACATGTCGGCACGGGCAGCGCTCGCGCTGTCCGTCGTCGCCGCAGTCATGTCGTCGATCGCTGGGTGTGGCGACGGTGCGCCGCAGGGCGGCGAAATGCCCGCGCCCGAGGTGGCGGTCGCGACGGTCACCACTGGCAATGTGCCGACGCTGCTCGAGTACACCGGGCGTGCCGTCGGTTCACGCGACGTGGAAGTGCGCGCGCGCGTCAGCGGCATCCTGCTCGAGCGCCGGTACGAGGAGGGCAGCGAGGTACGCCAGGGCGACTTGCTGTTCCGCATCGACCCGGAGCCTTACCGCGCGGCAGTGGCGCAGGCGCGCGCCGAACTCGGCGTGGAGCAGGCGAAGCTCGAGGAAGCGCGTCGTCAGCGCGATCGCATCGTGCCGTTGTTCGAGAAAAATGCGGCGAGCCAGCGCCAACGCGATGAGGTGGTTTCGCAGTTCGAGGTGGCGCAGGCCAATGTCGAAGCGGCGCGCGCGAGGCTGCGCACCGCGGAACTCGATCTCGGCTACACGGACGTGCGCGCGCCGATCGGCGGGCTCACCAGTCGCGAAGTGCGTTCGGAAGGCAGCCTGGTCTCGGCCGGCACCGAGTCCAGCCTTCTTACGCGGATCGTGCAGACGGACCCGATCTACGTCGAGTTCACGATTCCCGAGACAGACGCCGTGCTCATTCGCAAAGCCACTGCGGCCGGGAACGGCGGCCTCACCATACAACTCGCAGCCGACGAAGCCGGCACGAAGCTCGACGGCGGCAAGCTTTCCTTCGTCGACACTTCCGTCGACCAGGGGTCGGGGACGGTGCGCGCGCGCGCCGTCCTTGCCAACAGTGGCCACAACCTGGTGCCGGGGCAGTTCGTGCGTGTTCGCGTCGAAGGCGTCGCAGCGCAGGGCGCCACGGCGCTGCCGCGCCGTGCCGTGATGAGCGGCGCGCAGGGCAGCTTCGTCTGGGTCGTCGGCGCGGGAGATGCCGTCGAACTGCGGCCGGTGCAGCTGACCGGCGAGTCCGGTGAGCTGGCGCTGGTCGCCGGCGGCGTCAAGGCCGGTGAGCGAGTGATCGTCGAAGGCGTGCTCAAGGTGCGCCCGGGCGCGAAGGTCACGATCGCGGCGCCGGCGAGTGCCAGCCAGGCAGCGGCGCCCGCTGCCGCAGGTTCCACCCAGTGATCTCCGGCTATTTCATCGACCGCCCGATCTTCGCATCGGTCATCTCCGCGTTCATCGTGATCGCGGGACTCGCGGCGCTGCGCGTGCTGCCGGTCGCGCAGTACCCGGACATCCTGCCTCCCGAGGTCGAGGTCCGCGCCTTCTACCCGGGCGCCAATGCCGAGACTGTCGCCCAGACGGTGGCGGCACCGCTCGACCAGGCCATCAACGGCGTCGACGGCATGCTGTACCTGCGTTCGGCCAGCGCCAGCAACGGTGCGTTGAACCAGACCGTCACGTTCGCGATCGGCACCGACCCCGACCTCGCCGCGATCAACGTCAACAACCGCGTGCAGAGCGCGCTCGCGACGCTGCCCGAGGAAGTGCGGCGCCAGGGCGTGCAGGTCACCAAGCGCTCGACCTCGTTCCTGAAGATCATCGCGCTCGACTCCGAGGACCCGCGATTCGATGCGGTGTTCATTTCGAACTATGCGCTGTTGAACATCGTCGACGAACTGCGCCGCATTCCCGGCGTCGGTGACGTGCAGATCTTCGGTTCAAAGGACTATTCGATTCGCGTGTGGCTGCGCCCTGACGCGCTGGCCAAGCTCGGCCTGACGCCTGGCGATGTCGCGGCTGCTATCCGCGAGCAGAACGCGCAGTTCGCGGCCGGCCGCGTCGGCGAGGAGCCGATGAAGGAAGGGGTGGATTTTACTTTCACCGTCACGACGCAAGGCCGGCTCACGCAACCCGAGGAATTTGGCCGCATCGTCATCCGTTCCACACCCGATGGCGGCATCACGCGGCTCGCGGACGTCGCCCGCATCGAACTGGGCTCGCGTGCCTACGATTTCTCCTCCACGCGCAACGGCAGGCCCACCGTGCCGATCGGCGTATTCCTGCAGCCCGGGGCCAACGCACTGCAGGTGGGAACCGCGCTGGACGCGCGCATGGCGGAACTGGCGAAGCGGTTCCCTGCGGGCCTCGACTACAGCGCCCCTTACGACACCACGACGTACATCCGCGTGTCGATCCGGGAGGTGTTGACGACGCTGGTCGAGGCCATGCTGCTGGTGTTCGCCGTGGTGTTCCTGTTCCTGCAGAACTGGCGTGCGACGCTGATTCCGATGGTCGCGGTGCCGGTCTCGCTGATCGGCACGCTCGCCGCCATGCTGGCATTCGGATTCTCGATCAACACGCTGACGCTCTTCGGCATGGTGCTGGCGATCGGTATCGTCGTCGACGACGCGATCGTGGTGCTCGAGAACGTCGAACGCCTGATGGCCACTGAAAACCTCGAGCCACGCGAGGCCACGCACAAGGCCATGCGGCAAGTGACGCGGCCGGTGATCGCGATCGTCTTCGTGCTGACGGCGGTGTTCCTGCCGATCGCCTTCCTCGGCGGCCTGGTCGGCGAGATGTACCGGCAATTTGCGGTGACGATCGCAGTGTCGGTCGCGATCTCCGGCTTCGTCGCGCTGACGCTGACACCGGCGCTGTGCGCCTCGGTGCTGCGGCACGAGGACGTCGTCAATCACGGTGTGCTCGAGCGCTTCAACCGCTGGTTCGCGCGCATGACGGGCAAGTACGCGAACGGCGTCGCCTACCTGCTGCGGCACACGGCGCTTGCCCTCGGCCTGGTCGCGATCATGCTGGTGGCCACGTTTGCGCTGTTTCGCGCGGTGCCGGCGGCGCTCGCGCCCAAGGAAGACCAGGGCTACATCATGGTCATCCCGATCCTGCAGGATGCAGCGTCCCTGCAGCGCACCGAGGCCGTCAACCAGAAGATCACTGATGCGCTGCTGGCGAATCCCGCCGTCGACCAGGTGATGGCCTTCTCGGGCCTGGACGTGCTGACGTTCACCAACCGCACCAACACCGGCATCGTCTGGGTCAACCTGAAGGATTGGGCCAAGCGCAAGGCTGACGACATGTCCGCCGCGGCCGTGGCCGGGTATGTCTTCGCTGCCGGTGCGCAGATCAAGGACGCGTTCGTGCTGGCGTTCGAGCCACCGCCGATCGAGGGACTCAGCATGACCGGCGGCTTCGACGGCTTCGTGCAGTCGCGCCAGGGCGGCAGCATGAAGGAGCTCGAGGGGGTCGTGCAGTCGCTCGCCACCGCGGCCTCCAAGCGCAAGGAACTGGCGGGCGTCCAGACGACGTTCTCGGCCAGCGTGCCGCAGATCCACCTCGAACTCGATCGCGAGAAGGCGAAGCTGCTCGGCATCAGGATCGCCGACGTCTACGACACCCTGCAGAGCACGTTCGGCGCGCTGTACGTCAACGACTTCAATCGCGAGGGCCGCGTGTTCCGCGTCCATCTGCAGTCCGAAGCCGAGTTCCGCGCCCGTCCCGGTGACATCCGCAACGTCTACGTGCGTGCCGGGGACGGCGCGATGGTGCCACTCACCGCGCTGGCGACGGTGCGGGAGTCGACCGGCCCGGAGGTCATCGAGCGCTACAACGTATTCCCGTCGGCGAAGATTCTCGGCGACGCCGCCCCCGGCTACAGTTCCGGCGAGGCACTGGCGGCGATGGAAGCCGTTGCCCGTGAGGTGCTGCCAGACGGCTACGCGCTGGAGTGGACCGGCACCTCGTACCAGGAGAAAGTGGCCGGCGGCAGTTCGACCACCGTGTTCCTGGTCGGCGTGCTGATGGTGTTCCTCGTGCTCGCCGCGCAGTACGAGAAGTGGACGTTGCCGTTCGCGGTCATTCTCGCAGTGCCGTTCGCGCTGTTTGGCGCGTTCCTTGCCGTGTTCCTCCGCGGCCAGCAGAACGACCTGTATTTCCAGATCGGCCTGGTGACGTTAGTGGGCCTTGCCTCCAAGAACGCGATCCTGATCGTCGAGTTCGCGCAGCTGAAAGTGCAGGAGGGAATGTCGCTCGCGGACGCGGCGGTTGAAGGGGCACGACTGCGATTCCGTCCGATCGTGATGACCTCGCTCGCCTTCATTCTCGGTGTGACGCCGCTGGCCATCAGTGGTGGCGCGGGGGCTGCCAGCCGGCATTCGATCGCCACCGGCGTCATCGGCGGCATGCTCGCCGCGACGTTCATCGCGACGTTCTTCGTGCCGTTGTTCTTCCGCTGGATTGCATCGCGCGGCGTGGACAAGTTCCACGTGCCGAAGGAGGAGGGCAGCGATGCAGCCTGAGCGCCATGGATCCATGCGGGCACCGCTGCTGGCGGTGACGCTGTCGTTGCTCGTGGCCGGCTGCGCGGTGACGCGCGAACCGGAGCGCAAGCCCGAGTTGCCGCTGCCGGCTGCACTGCCGGCCGTGACCGGCGTGGGCGTCGACTTGCCGGGTCCCTGGTGGGCGCTCTTCGGTGATCCGACGCTGGACGCGCTGATCCGCGAGGCGCTGACGAACAATGCCGATGCCGCCATCGCCGCCGCACGTGTGGCCGAAGCTCGCGCCATCGCGCGGATTGCGCGTGCCGACCAGTTGCCGCAACTGAACCTCGAAGCGGGCGCCGTGCGCGGGCAGAGCAGCCGGCTCACGCAGCCAGACCTGCCGGCAGATGGCGCCACGCGCAACGAGTTCTTTGCCCGGGGCGTCGTGTCGTACGAGCTGGACCTCTGGGGCCGGTACGCGCATGCGTCGGATGCAGCGCGCAACCGATTGCTTGCCACCGAGTTCGATCGCGATGCCTTCCGCCTGAGCCTGTCCGGCGAGACGGCGCGGGCCTATTTCGCGCTGGCCGCGGCGATCGGGCAATACGAGCAGGCACGCGCGACGCTCGCGAACCGCCAGGAATCGCTGCGCATCGAGAAGCTGCGGTTCGACGGCGGCGAGAGCGAAGAAATCACATTCCGCCGCGTCGAGGCCGAGGTCGAGACGGCCCGTGCCGCGATGCACTTGTTCGAACTCGAAATCGAACGGCGCCAGAACGTGCTCGGCCTGCTGCTTGGACGCTCTCCGCGGGAACTGGTCGAGCTGAAGCTGCTGCCGCAGCCTTTGGGGTCTTCGAGCGCCGTCGCGCTGTTGCCCGAGGGCCTGCCGGCGGACGTGCTGACGCGTCGACCTGACATCCGGGCCGCCGAAGCCCAGCTTGCGGGCGCGGCGGGCGACGTGAGTGCAGCGCGCGCCGCGTTGCTGCCGTCGATCAGCCTGACCGGTGCGCTCGGTTCGGCCAGCCTCGACCTCGATGAACTGTTCACCGATCCCGCCAACGTGTGGTCGGTGGCCGGTGGGCTCATGCAGCCAGTGTTCCAGGGTGGTCGATTGCGTTCGAACGTCGAACGCGAGCGTGCCGTCCTCGACCAGCGTCGCGCCGAGTACGCACGCACCGTGCAGGACGCGTTCCGCGAAGTGCTCGATGGGTTGCAGGGGCAGTCGAGCCTGCGCAGCGTCGAAACGGCACGCGCCGCGCAGGTCAGGGCGTTGCAGCGCGCCACCGACCTGGCCGAGCTGCAGTACAAGGAAGGCGAGATCGCGTTCCTGGACCTGCTCGACGTGCGCCGGGCGCTGTTCGCGGCCGAGGTCGAGCTGATCGCAGCAAAGCGCGAGGCGCTGTCGGGCACCGTCGATCTCGCACTCGCGTTGGGCGGCGGCCCCGCGCTCCCCTGAGTCGTTGCGACGCCTCGCAGAGCGCTACACGAAGCCTTGCTCCTTGTAGCTCGCGTAGGCCGACTTGGTAAGGGCCGCCAGCTCCTTGAAGAGCTTTGATTCGCTGTCCTTGAAGTTGAAGCACGACTTGCCATGCATCCGGGCCCGTAGCTCGGGCGACACTGAGTCGAGCAAGTCGGGCTTCAGGTAGACGGGCATCAGGTGGAAGCTCACGTACGACTTCTTGAGCTGGACGGCGCCGAAGAACAGCGGCTTCTTGTTCTTCTGCAGGTGCCGGGTATCCACCCAGAGTTCGGTCCCGTCGTCGCGCTTCGTGTCGAGCCTGGCTGCGTAGTGGACCAGGATCTTGTGCAGCGCGGCGTAGACGGGCGCGAGATCTGTCATGGCGGGCTCCCAGGAAGGTTGACGGTTCTGACGCGCTCTCGTGTGAGCGCGGTGGTGAAATTACCAAAAGCCGCGCAGCGCTGGGCGTAGGATGTCGGCAGACCGCTGATGCAGCCGCGGCCATGTGTCACTGTCGCAGGAGGGGAACGCCATGTCTGTCGCCAAGATCGCTGAAATCACCTCGACCTCGAAATCCAGCTTCGACGATGCCGTTGCCGATGGCATCAAGCGGGCAAGCAAGACCATCCGCGGCATCACTGGCGCGTGGGTGGCCGATCAGGAGGTCGTCGTGAAGTCCGGCAAGATCGTCGAGTACAAGGTTCGGCTCAAGCTCACGTTCGTGCTCGACGAGAAAAAATAGCGAGTCGCGCCGACGCCGACCTGCGGGATGCGCATGCGGGGCTGCAGCAACTCAACGAGCATCCTTACCCTGGACGCTGGGCGTCACCGCATGAATTGGCGCAGCGAGGTTCCGACCGACAGGAGTTGCGGGCCATCCATGCGCCCGACAATGCTGCGGATGACCGAACCCATCAGCTGCTGCACGCCCACCAGTCCGAGGCCGGCCGACTGCTCCACGACAAAGCCCGCCTTGGCGAGCTTGAGCGGCTGGAGGAAGTAATAGTCGAGACCTGCGTTGGTCAGTTCCACGGCGAGGTTGGCCAGCGTGCCTCGGTGCAGGGTGGGATCCCGAGCCTGCGCGAGAGTCGTGAGCACCGCATTCGTCTTCGTGCGCAGTTCCCTGGAGTGGTAGAAGCGCAGGTACGGCCTGGCCGTTGACTCCGCCGAAGCGGCGGCGAGCTTCGTGGACGGTGCACGCTTTGCGGCAGGCTTGCGCTTGGTCGGGGTGTCCATGCCCGGCATGATACGCCGCATTGGATTCACATCACGCTGGCGGTCCCCCGGATCAACCGGGGACCGCGCTACTCGATCACTTGCCCGACAGGAACTTGTCGCAGGCCGCCGCTGCGCCGCGCCCTTCATTGATCGCCCACACGACCAGCGACTGGCCACGCCGGCAATCGCCAGCCGCGAACACGCCCTTCAGGCTCGTCGCGTAGCGGCCGTACTCCGCCTGCACGTTGCTGCGGGCGTCGCACTCGACGCCAAGGTCCTTCAGCAGCGGCTGCTCGGGGCCAAGGAAGCCCATCGCCAGCAGTGCCAGCTGCGCAGGACGCACCTGTTCCGTGCCCGGCACTTCGACTGGCGCCAGCGCGCCCTTGTCGTTGCGCTTCCACACAACCTCGACGGTCACGATCGACTCGAGATTGCCGCTCGCACCGCCCACGAACTTCTTGACCGTCGTCAGGTACACGCGCGGATCGTCGCCATACTTGGCGGCGGCCTCTTCCTGGCCATAGTCCATCTTGTAGACCTTCGGCCACTCCGGCCAGGGGTTGTCACTGGCACGCTCGAGCGGAGGCCGCGCCATGATCTCGATCTGCGTGACGCCCTTGCAGCCCTGGCGCAGCGCCGTGCCGACGCAGTCGGTGCCGGTATCACCGCCACCGATCACGATGACGTCCTTGCCGCGGGCATGGACGGGAGAGTGGTCCGAGCCGCCGTTCAGCAGCGCGCGCGTGCTCCCCGTGAGGTATTCCATCGCGAAGTGCACGCCCCGCAGGTCGCGGCCTTCGATAAGAAGATCACGCGGCTGCGTGGCACCGGTGCAGATGACCGTCGCATCGAAATCGCGCAGCAGGAGCTGGGCCTCGACGTTCTCGCCGACGTTCGCGTTGCAGAAGAACTTGATGCCTTCGGCTTCGAGCAGCTTGATCCGGCGCTGGACCACGGCGTTCTTGTCGAGCTTCATGTTCGGGATGCCGTACATCAGCAGGCCGCCCGGGCGGTCCTCGCGTTCGAGCACCGTCACCAGGTGCCCGGAGCGGTTCAGTTGCTGCGCGGCCGCGAGTCCGGCCGGGCCCGAGCCGATGACCGCGACCTTCTTGCCTGTGCGCGTCGCCGGCAATTCAGGCAGCACCCAGCCTTCGTCCCAGCCGCGATCGATGATCTCGTTCTCGATGTTCTTGATCGTTACCGGCTGCTCGTTGATGCCGAGCACGCACGAGCCCTCGCACGGCGCCGGGCACACTCGGCCGGTGAACTCCGGGAAGTTGTTCGTCATGTGCAGGCGGTCGAGCGCTTCGCGCCAGAGCCCGCGATAGACGAGGTCGTTCCACTCCGGGATCACGTTATTGACCGGGCAGCCGGCAGCCATGCCGCTGATCAGCTTGCCCGTGTGGCAGAACGGCACGCCGCAGTCCATGCAGCGCGCGCCCTGGTGACGGAGTCGTTTCTCCTCCAGGTGCGGGTGGAATTCGTTCCAGTCGCCGATGCGCTCGAGCGGCGCGCGGTCGACGGGAAGCTCGCGCAGGTAGTCGATGAATCCGGTTGGCTTGCCCATCGTCGTGCCCTGCTCAGTTACCGCCGACGCGAGCGAGATCGCGCGCGTTCTGTTCGAATGCCACCATGATCGCCTCGTCGCCGACGAGTCCCTGCTCCTCGGCCCGCGCGATGGCTGCCAGCATGCGCTGGTAGTCCTTCGGGATGACCTTCACGAATTTCGGCACCATGTCGTCCCAGGCATCGAGCACGAGGCGCGCGCGGTCGCTCGACGTGTGGTCCACGTGGCGCTCGACCATGCGTCGCACTTCCGTGATCTCGGCTGCGTCGGTCAGCGACTCGAGGTTGACCATCTGCGAGTTCACGTGCGCACCGAAGTCGCCGCGCTCATCGAGCACGTACGCGATGCCACCCGACATGCCGGCGCCAAAGTTGCGTCCGGTCGCGCCGAGCACGACCACGCGGCCGCCCGTCATGTACTCGCAACCGTGGTCACCCACGGCTTCGACGACGGCGTTCGCACCGCTGTTGCGCACGCCGAAGCGTTCGCCCGCCATGCCGCGGATGTAGGCCTCGCCGCTGGTGGCGCCATAGAGCGCGACGTTGCCGACGATGATGTTGTCCTCGGCCGCGAACTTCGAGCCCGTCGGTGGGAAGACTGCGATCTTGCCGCCCGACAGGCCCTTGCCGACGTAGTCGTTGGCGTCGCCTTCGAGCGACAGGCTCATGCCTGGCGGGATGAAAGCGCCAAAGCTCTGGCCGGCCGAACCGCGGAAATGCAGGCGGATGGTATCCTCCGGCAATCCCTTTGCCCCGTGGCGCCGCGTGATCTCGCTGCCGACGATCGTGCCGGCCACGCGATTGACGTTGCGGATGGGCAGGTCGGCGACGACGTCTTCGCCGCGCTCGATCGCCGGCTCGCACACGTCCATCAGCACGGTCATGTCGAGCGAGCGCTCGATGCCGTGATCCTGCTCGTCCTGCTGGAACCGGCCCCAGTCGGGGTCGACCTCGGGCGAGTAGAGCAGCGTGGACAGGTCGATGCCCTTCGCCTTCCAGTGCTGCACGGCCTTGCGCGCCTCGAGCTTGTCGACGCGGCCGACCATTTCCTCGAGCGTGCGGAAACCGAGCTGCGCCATGATCTCGCGCAGTTCCTGCGCGATGAACTGCATGAAATTGACGACGTGCTCGGGCTTGCCCTTGAACTTCTCGCGCAGTCGCGGATCCTGCGTCGCGACGCCCGCCGGGCAGGTGTTCAGGTGGCAGACACGCATCATGATGCAGCCGGTCGCCACGAGCGGCGCGGTGGCGAAGCCGAATTCCTCGGCTCCCAGCAGCGCCGCGATCGCGACGTCGCGTCCCGTCTTCAGCTGACCGTCGGTTTCCACAGCGATGCGGCTGCGCAGGTTGTTGAGCACCAGCGTCTGGTGCGCCTCGGCGAGGCCGAGCTCCCACGGGAGGCCCGCGTGCGTGATCGACGTCTGCGGCGAAGCGCCGGTGCCGCCGTCATAGCCGCTGATCAGCACCACGTCCGCATGCGCTTTCGCCACGCCGGCCGCGATCGTGCCCACGCCGACTTCGGCCACCAGCTTCACGCTGATGCGCGCACGCCGGTTCGCATTCTTGAGGTCGTGGATCAGCTCGGCGAGGTCTTCGATCGAATAGATGTCGTGGTGCGGCGGCGGCGAGATCAGGCCGACGCCCGCCGTCGTGTGCCGGGTCTTGGCGATCGACGGGTACACCTTGGTGCCCGGCAACTGGCCGCCCTCGCCGGGCTTCGCGCCCTGCGCCATCTTGATCTGGATCTCCTTCGCGCTGACCAGGTACTCGCTCGTCACGCCGAAGCGGCCCGAGGCCACCTGCTTGATCGCGGAGCACTTCGAATCGCCGTTCGGCAGTGCCACGTAGCGCTCCGGGTCTTCGCCGCCTTCACCCGTGTTGCTCTTGCCACCGATGCGGTTCATCGCGATGGCGAGCGTCTCGTGCGCTTCCTTGCTGATCGAACCGTAGGACATGGCGCCGGTCTTGAAGCGCTGCATCAGGCTTTCGATCGGCTCCACTTCCTCGATCGGCACCGCGTCCGACGCCTTGAAGTCGAGGAGGCCGCGCAACGTACAGAGGTTGCTGGCCTGGTCGTTGACCAGCGCCGAATACGACTTGAAGGTCTCGAAGCTGCCCGTGCGCACCGACTTCTGCAGGCGGTGGATGCTTTCGGGATTGAACAGGTGGTATTCGCCCTCGGCGCGCCACTGGTACTGGCCGCCGACTGGCAGCGCGTGGCGGTCGGCCGCGGGGCGATCCGGAAACGCGGCGTTGTGTCGCAGCAGCACTTCCTGCGCGATCACGTCCGTGCCGATGCCGCCGACGCGCGATGCCGTCCAGCTGAAGTACTCGTCGATCACGTCCTGGCGCAGGCCGAGCGCCTCGAACACCTGCGCGCCGCGATAGCTCTGCAGTGAAGAAATGCCCATCTTCGACGCGACCTTGATCACGCCCTTCGAGGCGGCCTTGACGAAGTTCTTGCAGGCCGTCTTGTGGTCGACCTGGGTGAGCAGGCCTTCGTGGATCATGTGGTCGATCGTTTCGAAGGCCAGGTACGGGTTGATCGCGCTCACGCCGTAGCCGATCAGCAGCGAGAAATGGTGCACCTCACGCGCTTCGCCGGTCTCGAGCACGAGGCTCGCGCGCGTGCGCAGGCCTTCGCGGATCAGGTAGTGGTGCAGTCCCGCCACCGCCATCAGCGCCGGGATAGGCGCGAAGTCCTTGTTGACCCCGCGGTCGCTCAGCAGGATGACGTTGACTTCCTCTTCCTCGATCAGGCGCCGCGCCATCAGGCGCAATTCTTCCATCGACTTCACCAGGCCCTTCTCGCCGCGGCTCACGCGGAACAGGATCGGCAGCACGCCAACGCGCAGGCCCGGCAAGTCCATGCGGCGGATGCGCGCGAACTCTTCGTTGGTGACAATCGGGTACTTGAGCTCGAGGCGGCGGCAATCCGCCGGCTGCGGGTTCAGCAGGTTGCCTTCTGACCCCAGGCGCGTCTCGGCGGAGGTGACGATCTCTTCGCGGATGCAGTCGATCGGCGGGTTCGTGACCTGCGCGAACAACTGCTTGAAGTAGTCATACAGCAGGCGCGGCTTCACCGAAAGCACGGCCAGCGGCGTGTCGTTGCCCATCGAGCCCACGGCCTCGATGCCGTCGCGCGCCATGGGCGTCAGGACGATGCGCTGGTCCTCGAACGTGTAGCCGAAGGCGATCTGTCGCTGCAGCAGTGAGTCGGGGTCGGGCTGCGGGAGTTCAGGTGGTTGCGGCAGGTCGTCCACGTGGATCTGGTATTCGTCCAGCCACTCGCGGTACGGGCGCGCCGCGGCCAGCGTGCGCTTGATCTCTTCGTCCTCGATGATGCGGCCCTGTGCGGTATCGACCAGGAACATCTTGCCGGGCTGCAGGCGGCCCTTGCGCACCACGTCCTCCGGCGGCACGTCGAGCACGCCGGCCTCCGACGCGAGGATGACCAGGTCGTCCTTGGTGACGTAGTAACGGCCGGGGCGCAGCCCGTTGCGGTCGAGCACGGCGCCGATCTGCGTGCCGTCGGTGAACGAGATCGACGCGGGCCCGTCCCACGGCTCCATCAGGCTCGAGTGGTACTGGTAGAACGCCCGCTTTTCGTCGTCCATCGACTCGTGGTTCGACCACGGCTCGGGAATCATCATCATCACGGCGTGCGGGAGCGAGCGGCCGGAGAGATAGAGCAGCTCGAGCGTGTTGTCGAACATGCCTGAGTCGCTGCCGTTCGGGTTGATGATCGGGCGGATCTTGCGGATGTCGTCGCCGAACGCTTCCGCCTCGAAGCGGGCCTCGCGTGCGTGCATCCAGTTGGCGTTGCCGCGGACCGTGTTGATCTCGCCGTTGTGCGCGATGTAGCGGTACGGGTGGGCGCGGTCCCAGCTCGGGAACGTGTTGGTGCTGAAGCGCGAATGGACCAGCGCCAGCGCGGTTTCCATCAGCGGGTTGTGCAGGTCGGTGAAGTACTGGTCGAGTTGCGTCGTGAGCAGCATGCCCTTGTAGACGATCGTGCGCGCCGAGAGGCTCACGATGTACCAGTACTCGGCGCCCGAGAGCGTCGAGGTGCGGATCTCGTTGTAGGCACGCTTGCGGATCACGTACAGCTTGCGCTCGAACGACAGGTCGTCGGCGATGTCGGGGCTGCGGGCAATGAAAACCTGCCGCATGAACGGTTCGCACGACCGCGCGGTTTCCCCGAGCATGCCGTTGCTGGTGGGCACGGTGCGCCAGCCGAGCACAGAGAGGCCTTCTGACTGGACGACCTGCTCGAACTTCTGCTCCACCTGGCGACGGACGGTCGGGTTGCGCGGCAGGAAGATGATCCCGCTGCCGTACTGGCCGGCCGCGGGCAGCGGAATGCGGGCCTTGCGGCACACCTCCTCGTTGAAGGCATGCGGCATCTGCAGCAGCACGCCGGCGCCGTCGCCGGTGTTGACCTCGCACCCGCAGGCGCCGCGGTGGTCCAGATTCTTCAGCACCTGGATGGCCTGCTCGAGGACCCGGTGCGACTTGTGGCCCTTGATGTTGACGACGAACCCCTGGCCGCAGGCGTCGTGCTCGTTGCGCGGGTCGTAGAGGCCTTGCCTGGCCGGCGGACCCAACTGCAAGGGCTTGGCGTCGAGGACACCGTCGATCGCGTCCGTCGCAGCGGAAATCGGTTGCTGTGCGCTCATCGTCGGTCCTGCCGTGGTTCTCAGGCGTCGCTCAGGGGCAAGCAGTGGCCGCCGCTCGCGAGGAGCTGGCCCTGCGGTACCTGCCGACGGACGTGGATACGGGACTGATATGACATGTGATCCCGGCGGCGTCAATGCACTGCAACAAAGTGTTCTAAGTCTCAAATCGCGATCACTTCAGGCCGGGTGGACCGCGCTGGCGCGACACGTTCCAATCCTGCTAGCGTGCGCGGGGCGTTTGATTCAAAAACAAAGGGGATTCATATGGATGCATCGACTGCAGCCGGCACGGTTGGGGCCGGATTCGGAATCTTTTTGCTGGTCCTGGTGGTGGTTGGCGCCATCAGCGGGCTCATCATCGGCGGCATCGCCCGTTTCCTGCTGCCCGGTCCCGATCCGATGAGCTGGCCGCGCACGATCCTATATGGCATCGGCGGCTCGTTCGTGGGCGGCGTGATCGGTCGGCTCCTGCATGTCCCCGAGGCACTGAGTTTCGTGCTGTCGGTTGCCTGCGCCGCCGGCTTGATCTGGTTTTTCACCCGCCGGAACAAGACCCCGACGGCCTGAGCAGGGCTGGACTTGGTCCAATACTGGATTACGTAACTTGCTGAAAAGTAGCAATTAAATATCCTGCCGGGCGCGGGTCCCGGCGGTTTCTGCTAGGGTCGCTGGAACTTTACGGCAGGGGTTCCCGTCCTAACCGGACCAAGCGAGCCGGCACCACCCGCCAATCTCCAGGAGGGCGTTGCGCCGGCCGCACCCACAACGTGATTCGTGTCACTGCGCCGGAACCTCGTTTTGACCGAGGTCCCCGGACCCCGTACACCGACACGGTCGGACTGCATAGCTAAGGAGCCCAGCCATGGCAAACCATCGAAACGCGCGCATGCGCGCGAAGCCGAGCCTGCCCGCCGTCGTGGCGCTGGCGGCCTTCGCCCTGGGTTTGCCCGGCGGCGATGTCCTGGCGGAAAAGCAGGCGTCGACTCCGGGCGTCACGGACATAGCGTCTGCGATCGGCCGCGGCATCCATACCGTCCAGGAAGGCGTCGTTTCCTGGTACGGCGCCCAGTTCCACGATCGCAAGACCGCCAGCGGCGAGCGCTTCGACTCCGGCGCGCTGACCATGGCCCATCCAAGCCTGCCTTTCGGCACGATGGTGCGCGTGACCAACCTGCGCAACGGTCGCAGCGTCGTGGTCAGGGTCAACGATCGCGGGCCGTTCGTCGGCAAGCGCATCGCGGACCTTTCGCAGGCCGCCGCGTCCGAGATCGGCATGATGCGCAAGGGCGTGGCCCGGGCCCGCATCGAAGTGCTCGACGAGGACGCGCGCAATCGCGGGTGAGACCCGATTGGAAGAGTGGGTTGCCGCGGTGCTGCGCGCGCTGTTGCGTGCAACCCTGTTGCCGACGTTCCGCCCCGGGCGATCGATTGCCGGGCAGCGTCGCCGGCTTGCGCTCGTCACCCGGCTGACGCTGCCGGCGCGCGGCAGCGATTTCAAGCCAGCCACCTGCGGTGGCGTGCGCGGTGAGTTCGTCCAGGCCCGTGGCCTCGCAACGCCTGCCGGCACCATTCTGTATTTGCACGGCGGCGCCTACTGTGTCGGCT
The DNA here is from genome assembly GCA_963743995.1 of uncultured Gammaproteobacteria bacterium. Lineage (GTDB taxonomy): Bacteria > Pseudomonadota > Gammaproteobacteria > Steroidobacterales > Steroidobacteraceae > RPQJ01. Next base: position 24,572 of record CAVUSC010000033.1, read on the forward strand.
CGCCGGCGACGCATCGCTCAATCACCAGCCACCTTGCGCGCCGCACGGCGACCCGCGTGTTCGCCGCGGACTACCGGCTCGCGCCCGAGCATCCGTTTCCAGCGGCTGTCGAGGACGCCGCAGACTCGTATCGTGCTTTGCTGCGTGACGGCGTCTCACCGCAGCGCATCGCGATCATCGGCGATTCCGCCGGCGGCGGACTGGCACTTGCTGCTGCGTTGCGACTACGCGAACTTGGTGAACCGCTGCCCGCGGCGCTGGTGCTGTTCTCGCCGTGGGTCGATCTCGGCAACCCGGATCGTGGCGTCGTGCCCGCCGGTGAGGTCATGTTGACGCCCACGTGGACCGCGGACTGCGCGCGTCTGTACCTCGCGGGCCGCGACAGCAGCGATCCGCTGGCGTCGCCGATCCGCGGCGACCTGCGCGGACTGCCGCCGACGCTGATCCAGGTGGGGCACGATGAACTGCTGTTGTCCGATGCGCGGCGCATGCGATCGGCGTTGGCAGTGGCGGGCGTCCCGGTCGAACTGCAGGAGTTCCCGCGCCGCTGGCACGTCTTCCAGGCGAATGCCGGCGTACTCGCGGATGCGGATCGTGCATTGGAGTCGGTTGCCCGGTTCCTGCGCGAGCACGGGCTGACCTAAAGCGCTGCGCGGGTCTCCGGCACCTCAAGCGCAACGTCGCTCGCGCGAGCCGGATCGCCGTCGGCCAGTAACTCTGCTGCGTACCCGCCCGTGGGCCCAAGCGAATGGTTGCGCGGCGGGTGTTGCTCGATGAATGCAGCGATATCGCCGAGCGCCTGCTTCGCCTCCGGCAACATCGAGAACAGCGGAAACACGTGTGGCATGTCGGGCCAGACGTCGATGCGCGAGTGAGTGCGGGCCTGCTGCGCACGATCGTGCGCCCGGACCGAATCGTCGAGCAGCATTTCGGTCGAACCGGCGAGGAAGAAAAGCGGCGGCAGACCGGACCAGTTGCCATACAACGGTGAGATCAGCGGGTCTGTTCGATCGAGGTCGGGACAGTACATCGACGGCAACAAGTCGCCGGCCCCAACGCTGAACATCGGATCCGCTTTCTCGTTGTAGCGGATCGACGGCCCGGTCATCGCGATGTCCGTCGCGGGCGAGAGCAGGACCGCGCACGACGGTAGCGGCAACTGTGCATCACGCGCCCGCATCAGGGTGATCAGCGAGAGATTGCCGCCGGCAGAATCACCCGCAATGACGTGCGGCCGCGTTCCCGCGGCTTCCATCAGCGACCGATACACGGCAAGACAATCGTCCGTGGCCGCGGGAAACGGATGCTCCGGCGCCAGCCGGTAGTCGACCAGCAGTACACGCAGTCCGGTCAGGGCCGAGAGCCTGGCCGCGAATGTCCCATACAGCGCGGGCAGGTGCACACACCAGGCGCCGCCATGCAGGTAAAGCAACGTGCCCTTGCGTACGGCGAGTTCGGGCGCGCCGTACCAGGTGGCCCGCACACCGGCGATCGTGACTTGCTCGGTCGGGCAATCCACTCCGCGTCTCGCCAGGCGCTTGTCCGTCTTCGCTGTGTGACGGCGAATGTCTGCGATGGCGAGCCCGGGCCGCCACATCGGTTTGACGGTCAGGCGGAGCAGGGCATTGATGACTCGGGCACGGAAGCTCGGCATGGCAGTGCTCGCTACAGGGTCGAAAGATTTCAATCTGCGGGTCGCGCAGTCATGCGCTCGACCAGCTTGCGCTGCGGGCTGCGCAGCAGCGGGCTGAACAGCGCGACAAAGTGGCGGATGCCTTCCCGGATGTCGGACGACTGGATCGTGCGCCGACGCTCGACGACCTGGCGGTGCGTGAACCATTGCGTTAGCACGATCCAGGCGTTGGTCGTCAGCACTTCCAGCTGGTCGGGGGTGGCATCCATCCAACCGGCAGCCACCATCGAATCGAAGATGGCGCGCGAGCGGATACGGACTCGATCGGCCAGGTCACGGTAGCGCTCCTTAAGTCCGGGAACCTCCCGCAGCAGCGAGTTGACGTCGCGGTAGAAGAAGCGGAATTCCCACAGGTGACCGAAAATGTCGTCCAGGTACCGCAGCACCGTGTCGAACGTCTGCGTTTCGCCCGCGCGGGGCGTGAGGATCGATTCGAGCTGCGTCTCCATTCGCTCGTACAGGCAGAGGACGATCTCTTCCTTGTTGGCGAAGTGGTAATACAGGTTGCCGGGACTGATCTCGAGCCGTGCCGCGATGTGCCGCGTCGAAACCGCGTGCGAGCCGTCCGCGTTGAACAGGGCGAGGGCCGCTTCGAGGATTCGTTCACGAGTGTCGGGAGTATCGGTGGTCGAGCGCTTCTTGCGTGGCATGGGAGCCCGGTGCCGGCGGTTTTTGCAATGCAAAGTATACGCGGCACGCGATCGGATTTGACACGCGCCGACGGCTCCGGCATCCTAATTAGAACAAATGTTCTAATCAATCGAGCAACCCCGGAGCAAGGCGATGGCCAAGTACCTGCGATTCATGAGCGTCTACCTGCTCGCCCTCACCACCGTGGCTGGCATCCTGCTCGGCGGCGCATGGATGTGGCTCGGCTTCGTCGTGATCTACGCCGTGATGATTTTCGGCGACGAGTTGCTCGGGGACTATTTCGCGGAGCCCGGCTACCGGCACCCGCGCTTGCTGAACGCGTTGTTGTACTTCACGCTGCCGACACTGTTCGTGCTGTGCGTCGCCATGGCGTGGATGGCCGGCTCCGGTGACCTGTTCGGTCTCGGTGCGTGGACGCAGGCCAATCTTGGCATCGACCTGTTTGCGCATCGCGCAGCGACGTCGGCGTGGCATTGGCTGGGCGCCATCCTGTCGACGGGCATCACGTTTGCGGCCTTGGGCACGAACGTCGGGCACGAGCTCACCCACCGTACGACCGACCGCGGCGCAATGGTCGCCGGGCGTTGGCTGCTTGCCGTCACCTTCGACGCCGAATTTGCCATCGAGCACGTGTACGGGCATCACCGTCGCCTCGCCACGACTGAGGATCCCGCGTCGGCCCGGCGTGGCGAGCATTTCTACTCGTTTCTTGGGCGCTCGCTGATCGGGCAGACGAAGAGTGCGTTCGCGCTGGAAAAGCAGCGCTTGCAGACTCTCGGGCACGCCACCTGGTCGGCACACAACCGGTATTTCCGCGGCTGGCTGATGTCGGCTGCCATCGTCGCCGGCTTCGCGGTCGCTGGTGGTGCATCAGCAGTCGTCGTCTTCGTGCTTTCAGCCCTCGCAGGACGGTCCGTGCTCGAGGCCGTCAACTACTTCGAGCATTACGGACTCATTCGCGAACCGGGCCAACCCGTCGAGCCGCGTCACTCGTGGAATTCCAACAAGCGCCTGAGCAACGTCGTGCTGTTCAACCTGGCGCGGCATTCGCACCACCACGCGGAGGGCGACGCGCAGTTCTGGCAGCTGCGTTCCTACCGCGACGCGCCCACGCTGCCCTATGGTTACCTCACGTGCATGCTGCTCGTCTACCTGGTGCCGGGCTGGTATCGCAACCGCATGTCGCCGCTGCTGCTCGAGTGGGACCGCCACTACGCCAGCGTTGGCGAGCGCCGCCTCGCCGAAGCCGCCAACCGCGAGAGTGGCGTGCCGGCACTGCAGTTCGCGGCGCAGGGACACTGAGCGTGCTCAAAAACTTGTTCAAGCGTCGTGAGCCGGAACCGGCACGAGTCAGCGTGGAACCCTTCGGCTGGGAATTCGACGTATCGCCCGGCCAGACGATCCTCCAGGCCGCGCTCGCCCAGGGCCTGCCGTGGCCGTCGCGTTGTCGCGTCGGCAGTTGCACGACTTGTCGTTGCCGGCTCCTCGAGGGCGACGTGCGCGCGCTCACCGACACGTCGTATGTGCTGTCGCGCGAACAACTCGACCAACACTATGTCCTGGCCTGCCAGTCGCAGCCGCAGGGCCGGGTGCGCGTGCACCTGGATCGCATGAAGGCTACTCTCGGCGCGGATGCCAACCAGCAACCTGCCACTGCTGTCGACTGAACCGCTGCGGCTCGACCTGCCGGACGCCGACGTGCGTTGGTGGTCCCAGGCCTTCGCTCCCGCCGACGCCGATGAACTGCTGGCCGCCTTGCTCACGGGCATCGAGTGGCAGCAGGAAGACATCGTGATGTTCGGCAAGCCACGCCGCGTGCCCCGGCTGGTCGCGTGGCACGGCGATCCCGGCACGGCCTACACGTACTCAGGCACTGCGCACGAGCCGTTGCCGTGGACCCCCACGTTGCAAAGCATCCGGGACCGAGTCCAGGACCTGACCGGTCACACCTTCAACAGCGTGCTGCTCAATCGCTACCGTGACGGCCGGGACGGTATGGGTTGGCACGCGGACGACGAGCCCGAACTCGGGCACGAGCCTGCGATCGCGTCCGTTTCGCTGGGCGCAGCGCGACGTTTCAGGTTGCGACACCGACGCCGCCGCGATGCGGCTGCGACGATCGGGCTGGAGCACGGCGATCTGTTGCTGATGGCAGGCACCACGCAGCATGCCTACGTGCACGCTGTGCCGAAGACCACACGTGCCGTGAGTGAGCGCATCAACCTGACTTTCCGGCGCGTCTTCCAGCACTGAATCCATGGCAGGCCAGTGACGACACATGTCGGATGCGACTGGTACAATGCAGCAATGAAAAAGAGACGGCGCCTGGAAGTGCCGTTCTTCGTTAAGGTGGCGAGGTGAAGGGATTCTGTTGGCAGCAGCCGTTGCTCGGCTGTGCCTTGCTGTTCGGCGGTGACGCGCTTGCGGCGGCCGTCGTTACGTCCTCGCTCGAGGAAGTCGTGGTCACGGCGCAGCGCCGCGAGCAGGCGCTGCAGGACGTACCCATCGCGATCCAGGTCGTGGGCAACGACCTGCTCAATGACCTGGCCGCAGAAAACATGGGCGACCTGAACGGCTTCGTCCCCGGTCTCGTCGTCGACAGCGACAGCCCGACGCAGCCGAAATACCAGATTCGCGGCATCCAGACGGGCGATTTCGGTGTCGGCACCGATTCCGCCGTCGGCGTGTACGTCGATGGCGTCTATTCCGCCCGCTCGGGAGCGTCGCTGCTGGCGTTCAATGACATCGAGCGCATCGAGGTGCTGAAGGGGCCGCAAGGCACGCTCTTCGGGCGCAACAGCGCGGCGGGTGCCGTGTCGATCATCACGCGGCAGCCGGTGGACGAGTTCGATGCCAACCTGCGCCTGCGGGTCGGCGAGTACGGCAAGGAACGCGTCGAGGGCATGGTCAACGTGCCGCTCGCCGAAACGGTCGCGCTGCGCATCAACGGCGTCTGGAACCAGAGCGACGGCTGGGTGCAGGATGCTGCCACCGGCAAGGACCTCTGGCCTGAGGACAACTGGGCCGTCCGCGCCGCGCTCAAGTGGGACATCACCGACCGCACGTCCGCGACGCTGACCTGGGACCACGACTCGATCGACCAGCTCGCGCGCCCCGCAATCGGCCTGGTGGCGCTTGACCCCGACGATACCAGCGCTCCGTTTCCGCCGGACCCGGCGACCTACCTCGATCCGCTCAAGGCCCGGATCTACAACGACGTGATCGGCAACGAAGAGTCGCGCGAGCTGGACGCCGCAACGCTGTTCGTCGATCACGAGTTCGGCTGGGCGAACCTGCGCTCTACGACTGCGTGGCGGACGTTCGACACCGTCAACCGCGAGGACGAGGACGGCACCAACCGCATTGGGCTGTACTTCGACACGGCCAACATCGAGGACAACACGAGTTTCTACCAGGAATTGAAGTTCTCCGGCCAGGGCGACGCAATCGACTGGGTAGCGGGTGCGAGCTATTACAACGAAGACGCGAAGCAGGCGAGCGACACGCATGCCTTCACGGACAGCATCGATACCTTGCTGTCGAACCTGGGCCTGGCCGCAACACCGGATGGCACGCTGTTTGGCTTCACCAGCGACGTGCTGGACTCCCTCGACATTCCGCTGACCATGCGCGGCCTGCCGTGGCGCGAGGTGATGGACAACGCAGGCACCTTCAGTGCGACCGCGGCCTTCGGCGACGTGATCTGGCACGCGACCGACCGCATGAACCTGACGGTCGGCCTGCGCTACACGCACGACGACAAGGAGTTCAGCTGGTTGAACGGACCGCGAGAGGCGCCAGAACTCGACGCGACAGTCGCCGCATTGGATCAGGCGGGCTTCTTCGAAGCGGTGGGCATACCGCCCGAGACCTACAACTTCGACGTCGTGTTCGCCTTCCCGCCGATTCTCGTCGGCGAACAGTTGCTACAGATCGAAGGCGAGAAGTTGCGTCTCCAGGACTCGTGGAACGACATCAGCCCGCGGCTGGTGCTCGACTACAGGCTCACGCCGGATGTCATGGTATTCGGCTCGCTCGCGAAGGGGTACAAGGCCGGCGGCTTCAACAGCGTGCAGCCGCTGTCGCAGTTCGACAACGAGGACGTGTGGAACGTCGAAGGCGGCGTGAAGAGCCTGTTCGCCGACCTCGGACTGATCGTCAACGCCTCGGTGTTCTACTACCAGTACGACGATAAGCAGTCGATCTCGCTGGTGTGCGCCGAAGGCGAAGTCTGCCGCTACCTCGTCGACTCGAGCGACGACGAAGCCTACGGCCTCGACGTGGACGCCCGCTGGCAACCCACGAACGCGCTGACGTTGGCGGCCACCCTCGCGCACATCGACGCGACCTACAAGAATTACGTCACGCCCGGCGGCGTCGACCTCTCGGGCGAGCCGACCGGTGAACCGCGCTGGTCGTTCTCGCTTGGCGCGAGCTATGTCTGGACGATGGGAACGTACGGCACGCTCGACCTGTCCGGTATGCACGCCTATCGCGGTGAAACTCGCTGCAACGCGAACTCGGAGTTGCAGGGCTCGTGCCAGGCGAGCCCGAACTTCACGGTGGGCGAGGCAACGAATCGCACTGACCTGCGACTGGCGTGGATCAGCGTCGCCGACCGCTTCGGCGTCGCGGCGTTTGTGACCAACGTGTTCGACGATCGTTACGTCACTGGCGTGAACAACCTCACTGCCAACACGTTCGGCACGCCGTTTGCGTCGACCTCCGAGCCGCGCATGTGGGGTCTCGAGTTCTCGACGAACTTCTGAGGTTGCCTGGCCTCGCCCACGACTGCAGGCAAGGTCGCACGCAGCACGGGTGGGCCCGCCGCCGCAGGCTCCGTGTGTCCTTCCGCGCTCCGGGTCTCCCGCGCATCGTGAATCGCGCGGAGGAACCGCACGATTCACGGCGAGCCTTGCTCGAACGGGCGCGATGCGATGGTGCCAGCGGCTGGTCGGAAAGCGCGATGCCGCCTCGCGCCTGCGTTCGCGCTGCAGCGTCCGACACGGAGCGCGGAAAGACACACGGAGCCTGCGCCGACGAGCGCACCCCTGACTTCTCCCACTGACGCGGCATCGGGAGAGTCGGACGCCCGGCGAAGCCGGGAGACGTTACTTCTTGGCTCGGTCACCAAGACGCGTTGGCTGGTGGCGCGAGTTCGGGTAAAAAGCTGACATTCGCGAATGCGTGAAGTCGGCCATGACCAGCCGTATTGCATTGGCACCCGGAGCGGTCGTTCGATCGTTGAACCAGGTTCGTGCGCGGCGGCACAGCCATACGCACAGGTTCGCGCGTTCGTACTATTGCCATGCAGCGGACCACTTGCCGACTTTCCAAACTACTGCGACTCAGCGGGCATGGCCCGGCCCGGTGGGGCTTGAGTCCATGGTCATTCGGCGTATACAAAGGCTCGTTCAGTGACGTTCCGGCGCGCTCAGCGCCTGAGCGGAGACGGGGCTGAAACCAACGGTGAGGGAATCGGCATGCAGCGACGCCACATGGCCTTAAACGCGCTGATGGCCCTGCTGACCGTGCTTGGTGCTGCCGGGGCGCTGACAGCGGTGGCCGATGCAAGCAGAAATGCCATTGAGAATTCGGATTGGGGGGAGGTCGAATACATCGGCAACTCAGAATGGATCCGACGCATCGGGAACATGGACGTCGAATACATTGGCAACTCAGGCTGGATCCGACGCATCGGGAACATGGACGTCGAATACATTGGCAACTCAGGCTGGATCCGACGCATCGGGAACATGGACGTCGAATACATTGGCAACTCAGACTCGATCCGACGGATCGGGAACATGAACGTCGAATACATCGGAAACTCGAGCTGGATCAAGTACATCGGAAATCGCGAAGCCGCGCCGAGCGCGACGCCCCCGCGAGGCAACGCGCACACGGCGGCCGCAAGCACATCGCTGCCGCCGGCCGGTTCCGCGGCTCCAGCCGCAACAGCGGGCGCGAAGCGCAACCCCATCGAACCGGTTTCCCGGCTGGGGCGCGGCGTACAACTTCATGGTGAAAAGGAGTTCCAGCAGGCCTTGCAGCAGCTCCTGGTCGCCGCTCAGTCCGATCCGAACGACCCACGGGTCTACGTCTACCTTGCGGACACCTACGCCTGGCTTGGCATGGATAAGGAAGCGAGTCAGGCCGCGGACCGCGCGAAGCAACTGGACCCGAACGCTTTCGAGATCCTGCGCTGATCCGATCGAGGCAAATTTGGTACGGGTGGCCGACACAAGCACGTAGATGGCGATAGACCGACCCGGGCAACCGGGAAGGAAACATCCGTCGACACTACAGAGTTCGAAGGCGCTTGCGGCGCGGGTCACGCGGTCGTAACCCACGACCGGAGAACGCTGAAGGTACATATGAACAGCACGCCCGTTCAGATCGTGGGCCGCACGGGCTCGCTTTATACACGTCTGCCTCTGATCTTTGCAGAAGAGTTGGACGTCGCCTACGAGCTGGTTGCAATCACGGATCTCGCGGCCATGGAGCCAGACGTCTATGCGGGAAACCCGGCGCTGCGGATGCCCATTCTCCGGGACGCCGATTCTGTCCTCTTCGGCGCGCAGAATATCTGCCGCGCGCTCGCCGAACGCACCGCAACGCCTGCGCGGATCGTCTGGCCTGAAGATCTTGGCGACGTTCTCTCGCGGAACGCGCAAGAACTGGTCTGGCACGGCATGGCCGCGCAGGTTCAAATACTCATGGGTACGTACGTCGGCAAGCTTCCGGCGGAGAACGTGTTCTTTGCAAAAGCCCGAGCCGGGCTCCAAGGCACACTCGGCTGGCTCGACGAGCATGCGGCTCATGTCCTGCTGTCGCTACCGCAGCAGCGCAGCCTGTCTATGTTCGAGGTCTCCCTGTATTGCCTGATTGAGCACTTGCAGTTCGGTCCGACCGTGTCGGTCGATGACTATCCCTCGCTCTTGTCCTTCGCCCGTCAATTCGGGACGCGGCCGTCTGCGCAGCGCACTGCTTTCCGGTAGCGCTGCATTGCTTTGAGTGGATCGAGAGGCATCGAGTAGCAAGCCAATTCCGCCAACACCGACCGTCCGTTCGGGACGGCGCCGGCAAAGTCGCCGACGCGAATCGATGACAGTGCCTACTTTCTTTCTGCGGCTGTCGCGGCAGCGGTTCGATCCTGGTTCGCGCGCTCGACGATGTACGCCTGGATGTCGGCGACGTCCTGCTCGCTGACGAGATCTCCCATGCGCGGCATGCCAGCCGAGTGGATCACGCCGTCGTAGACGATCGCCTTGAAGATCGAGTGCTTCTCGGTCGACAGGCGACGCAGGTCTGGCACCACGCCGCCGGACACGACCAGCGCGCCGTGGCACACCATGCAACTGGCCGCGTATTTGAACTTGCCGTTCTCGAGCTGCGCGGCCGTCGCGGTGCTCGCCGGCAGTTCGGGGATGTCGAGGTTGCGTTCGGCGATCTTCGGCAGCGGTGCCTTGCCGCCGAGCTTGAAGGCCAGGATGTGGCCATCATTCAGGTACTTGCCCGAGGCCATCGTGCGCGGGTCGCCTCCGGTCACGGCGCCTGCGCCGCCGTAGCCTGCCAGCACGGCGACGTACTGCTCGCCGTCCACCGAGTACGTGACGGGCGGCGCGACGATGCCAACCATCGTCGGCACCGACCACAGCGTCTTGCCGAGGTCGGCCGAGTAGGCAACGAAGCGTCCGTCGCCCGTGCCCTGGAACAGCAGGTTGCCGGCGGTGGTGAGCAGGCCGCCGTTCCAGAACGCCGGGTACTCGATTTCCCAGCGGGTCTTCTTCGCGACCGGGTCCCATGCTTTCAGGTAGCCGCGATCTTTCGGCAGCTCGCCGCCCATCTGCGCCAGGATCGCGTAGACCGTGTTCGTGTAGTTGTTCCAGTCGACGCCCGGGTTCCAGAACATCTCCTGCCGCGTGAATTTTCCGGTCTGCAGGAATTCAGTCGATGGCGGGTAAATGCCGGCTGGCTGCATCGCCGGTATGTAGACCAGCCCGGTCTGCGGATTGAACGCCATCGGGTGCCAGTTGTGACCGCCGAACGCCGCTGGCACGATGAGCTTGGTTTCCTTGCTCCAGTCGCCCTCAGGCGTCTCGACCGGGCGTCCCGTCTTCATGTCGACGTGACTGGCCCAGGTCGCCGGGATGTACTTGTCGGCCGACAGCAACTCGCCCGTGACGCGGTCGATGACGTAGAAGAAGCCGTTCTTCGGCGCCTGCATCAGCACCTTGCGCGGTTTGCCGTCGATGACGAGCTCCGCGAGGATCATGTGCTGCGTCGCCGTGTAGTCCCAGTTGTCGCCCGGCGTGACCTGGTAATGCCACTTCAGGCGACCGGTGTCCGGGTTCAGCGCCAGGATCGACGAGAGATACAGGTTGTCGCCGCCCCCCGGCGAGCGGATCGAACGTGCCCACGGTGAGCCGTTGCCGGTGCCGACGTAGAGCGTGTCGAGCTCGGGGTCGTACGCCATCGAGTCCCACACCGTGCCGCCTCCGCCACCGGCCCACCACTCGCCAGTCCACGTCTTTGCCGCTGCTGCCATCTCGGGGCTCTCGAAGCCGTCCTTGGGATTGCCAGGCACCGTGTAGAAGCGCCACGCGAGCTTGCCGCTGTCCGCGTCGTACGCCGAGAAATAGCCGCGCACGCCGTACTCGCCGCCGCCGTTGCCGATCAGCACCTTGCCCTTGATGACTCGCGGCGCGCCGGTGATCGTGTACGGCTTGGTGCGGTCGATCGTGTTGATCTCCCAGCGCTTCTTGCCGGTGTGCGCGTCGAGCGAGATCAGCCGGCCATCGAGCGTCGCGAAATAGAGGGCGTCCTGCCAGAGCGCCACGCCGCGGTTGACCGCGTCGCAGCAGGCATACCGGCCCCACTCGCGCGGCACCTGCGGATCGTAGGTCCACAGTTCCTTGCCGGTCTTCGCGTCGAGTGCGTACACCACGCTCCACACGCCGGTGGCGTACATGCGGCCGTCGACGACGATCGGCGTAGCCTGCAGCCCGCGCGTCGTGCCCGTCGCATACGACCAGGCGAGCCCGAGCTTTTCGACGTTGCCGTCGTTGACCTGCTTGAGTGGGCTGTAGCGCTGCTCGCCGTAGGTGCGGCCGTGTGCGAGCCAGTTCTGTGGCTCCTGGTCCGCCGCGATGATGCGTTCCGCAGTGACGGGACGCGCCTGGACCGCTACCAAGGGCAAGGCGAGAGACGCGAGCAGGGCGAAGAAACGGGTATGGCTATGCGAGCTGTGCATGGACTTCATGACTGCCGTGGAACAAAAGTTCTAGGAGGGAACAGAGTCTCCGCGTGGCGCGGCCCGATGGCAAGAGCGTGCCAAAAGGACGATGATTCCAGGCTCGAAGCGGGGGATCCACAGTGGCATTCGCAGAATACGGTCGCTACGACGCCCTGGGGCTGGCCGAGCTCGTGCGCTCGGGACAGGTGAGTCCGACGGAGCTGCTCGACGAGGCACTGTCCCGCACGGCGGTGGTGAATCCACAGATCAATGCGATCATTCACCTGATGGAAGGACGTGCGCGCGAAGCCATCGCCGCTGGATTGCCGGATGGCCCGTTCCGTGGCGTCCCCTTCCTGCTCAAGGACCTCATGACCGCGTACGCGGGCGAGCCCATGCGCTTCGGCTCGCGACTGTTCCAGAACTACGTGCCCGCGACCGACGAGGAACTGACGCGCCGCTATCGCGCGGCCGGGCTGGTGATCTTCGGCAAGACCAACACGCCGGAGCTCGGGGTCTCGAACGTCACCGAGCCCGAGTTGTTCGGGCCGACCCGTAACCCTTGGAACCTGGAGCGCACTTCCAGCGGCTCCAGCGGCGGGTCCGCGGCGGCTGTGGCCGCACGCATCGTGCCCATTGCCAATGCGAACGACGGTGGTGGTTCGATCCGCACGCCGGCCTCCAATTGCGGACTCGTCGGCCTGAAGCCGAGCCGCGGCCGCAATCCCACCGGACCCAGTGCGCCCGACGTCTGGTGGGGATTCATCGGCGAGCACGCCGTCTCACGGACTGTCCGCGACAGCGCGGCGCTGCTCGACGCGACGTGCGGTGACTACCCGCAGCAACTCATGAAGCTGTCCGCGCCGGCACGCCCATACCTGGACGAGACACGTCAGGACCCCGGCCGGTTGCGCATCGCGTTCTCGTTCGATCCCGGCCTGGGCAAGACGCTGCATCCGGAAAACCGCAAGGCGCTCGAAGCCACGACGCGCTCGCTCGCGGTGCTCGGCCACGACCTGGTCGAAGTCAGGCTGCCGCTGCCGCCTGAATCGTTCGTCACGAGCTACGCATCGTTGATTGCGGCGGACGTGGCGGGCACGCTGCGACTGGCGCCCATGCTGGTGGGACGCGAGGCGCGCAGCGACGACGTCGAACTCGCGACCTGGGTGCTGGCGAAAATGGGCGAAGCACAGTCAGGAGGCGAAGTCGCGGCTGCGCTCTGGACGATGCAGACGTTTTCGCGCCAGTGGCTGGCCTGGGCGGCAGGGTTCGACGTGCTGCTCACGCCCACCGTGGGCGTCCCGCCGTTGCCGATCGGTGCGCACCAGCTGTCGACGCTGCAACGCCAGGGCATGAAGCTGCTGACGTCGCTGCCCGGGGCCGCGCTGCTGAGCCAGCGCGACAAGATCATCGAGGCGTTCGATCCGCTGTTCGAGTCGTCGCCGTACACGATGATCGCGAACGTCACCGGGCAACCGTCGATGTCGTTGCCGTTGCACTGGACCGACGATGGCCTGCCCATGGGCATGTTGTTCACCGCGCGCATCGGCGACGAAGCGTGCCTGTTCCGGCTCGCCGCGCAGGTCGAGCAGGTCCTGCCGTGGGCCGGGCGCGTTGCGCCGCACGCGATCCCCTGAGCAAGAGTGCAGCTATGGATTTCGAGCAGATCGTCCGTTGGTACTTCGCAGGCGAGAAGGCCGAGGCATTCTGGATTCTGGCTGCCGGTGTGGCGAGCCTGTTGGCAGCGATCTTGCTCTGGTTCGTGGCGCGTGAGCCGTTTGCGCGCGGGCTGGCGATGGCGCTGCTGATCATGGCCGGGCTCGGCATAGGCGTGGGCGGCACGGTTTACTTCCGCAGTGACGCACAAGCGCAGCAGCTGATCGAACAGCAGCGCAGCAACCCGGTGCAGTTCGCCGCCGAAGAAGGGCCGCGCATCCGGCAGGTCGTCAGGAGCTTTGCGCAGTACCGGATTGGCTACGCGGTGGCAGTGCTGCTCGCGTTGTTCTTCGTGTTCGTGATGGGGAAGCCCTCGCAGCACGGCTTCGCGGTGGGCCTGCTGCTGCTTGCGGCGCTGGGCCTCACGATCGACTTTTTCGCCGAGCGGCGCGCGGAACACTACCTGCAGGGGTTGCAGACGGTCGGAGCCTTGCCCGGCTGAGACGCAAGGCCTGTATCCGGACCATTCCTACTTGGCAGGCGCCCGGGTTCGTCACATGATGCGGCGCATCAAAACCGGGGATTGAGGCTGCCATGTCGTCGCTATTCGCGTTGCGCCTGTTCGGGTACCGGCTGCTCAAGCCGCTCACGTGGCCCGTGTCGCGGGCCGTTGCCGTGCCGCGTCCGACGGTGTTCGTCGGGCCCGATGCCTCATTGCGTCTCTGCGCAAGCATCGGCCAGTTCGGATACCGGCGCGTGATGATCGTGACCGACGCCGTGCTGGTGAAGCTGGGCCTGGTCGAACCGCTGCGACAGGCATTGCTGGCGCAAGGCATCGACGTGGCCGTGCACGACGGCATCACGCCCGATCCGACGTATCCGGTGCTGCAGGCGGGCTACGAAGCCGTGCGCGCGCATCGCAGCGACGCGATCCTTGCGGTCGGCGGCGGCTCCGCCATCGACGCCGCCAAGGTGATCGGTGCCATGGCCGTCTCTGGCAAGTCACCCGCCAAGCTCGTCGGCATGCTCAAGGTGGGCAAGCCGATGTTGCCGCTGTTCGCGATTCCGACCACGGCGGGCACCGGCTCCGAAGTGACCGTGGCCGCGGTGGTGACCGACCCCGTCCAGCATTCGAAGTCCGCCGTCATCGATCCGAAGCTCGTGCCGCTCGCGGCTGCGCTCGATCCGCTGCTGATGCGGGGTATGCCAAAGCCGATTACCGCGGCGACGGGCATGGATGCGCTCACGCACGCGATCGAGGCCTACCTCAACCGCTGGCCGCATGCCGATACCGAGCAGCATTGCGTTGCGGCCGTGCGCATGGTCTTCAGCAACCTGCAGCGCTCGTACGACGACGGCAATGACATGGCCGCGCGCGAGGCAATGGCACTCGCGGCGTTCTATGGCGGACTGGCGTTTACCAAGGCGTACGTCGGCTATGTGCACGCGTTCTCGCACAAGCTCGGTGGCATGTACGGCGTGCCTCACGGCCTTGCCAATGCGATCACGCTGCCGTACGTGCTCGACTTCAACAAGGATTCGCCGCTGGCGCGCGAGCGCCTGGCGAAGCTTGCGGTGGCGATCGGCGCGGGTAACGCAGGCGAGCCCCAGGACGTGCTCGCGCAGCGCTTCATCGATCGCGTGCGCGAACTCAATCGCGGCGTCGGCATTCCCGAAAAAGTCGCTGCACTCAAGCCGGCCGACGTGCCGACGATCGCGCGCGCCGCGATGATCGAGGCGGCCCGTGATTACCCGGTGCCGAAGAACATGTCGCTCGGCGAGGCCGAGACGCTGCTGCAACGCATGCAGGCGTAACTGCGTCGGCGCGCCATTCCAAATCTGTCGACACGCTTTCATGTCAGATCAAGGCGCGCAGTCACCGGGTCCAGATTCGATCCGGGAGACACGCCATAAACCCATCCATGGGGGCTCGCGCTCGCCGTCCATGGCTCGCGACGGTCTCCCGGATCGAATCTGGACCCGGTGACTGCGCGCTATCCGGCTGCAGTGATGCGTGAGGTGTCCGATTCGGAATGCTCGCGCTGACGCGTTACACCCGCGCGTTCAGCAGCGTCTGGCCGTACGAGTCGCGCAATGAGCGCTTGTTGATCTTGCCAGTCGCCGTCATCGGCAGCGCGTCG
>CAVUSC010000034.1:0-80123 GCA_963743995.1 uncultured Gammaproteobacteria bacterium
AGGCTCCCTACTCCCGCTTCTGCGGGGTCGGCGCAAGGCTGGGGGAAGGTCCTGGCGTCCAATCCGACCTGTCCTGTGGCGTTTGGAAAGGCAGACACGCGCGCGCCAGGACAGGTCGGATCGATCGCCTGACACACCGCGCCTGGCGGGAGGTTCGAGGACCACGTCCGCCTGCCGGATCGCCCGGCCCAGGGCTCTGCGTCCGAGGTAGACCGATCAGTGACTGTGGGATGAGAAAGCAGACCTTCGCGTAGGCGTAAAATCGGCCAGAGGACTAAACCGCTCGCGCGGATGGGGTGCTTCGATTGGGGATGGTGTTTAGCTGAGCCTTGAGGCTCTGTTTCGTATGTTTCGGAGTGAGGCGATCCGCCTCGCATGGGGACCGGAGCAGAGCCATGAACACCACGACCCCAGTGATTTCGCCGCTGCGTCAACGCATGCTCGAGGACATGCGGATGCGCAAGCTCGCGCCGAAGAGCGCAGAACGGCTTACATCCGTGCGGTGCGTCATTTCGCAGGCTTTTTAGGTCGCTCGCCGGACCCAGGCGAGCGCGGAGGACCTGCGTCGCTATCCAGTTGCATTGCGTCGATCGAGGCGTCTCGCCCATCACGCTCAACGCGACGATCACCGGACTCAAGTTCTTCTTCGAGGTCACCCTCGGTCGCGCCGAGCTGATGGCGAAGATGCGCCCGGTGCGCGTCGAGCAGACGCTGCCGGTGATTCTCAGCCGCGAGGAGGTGGGGCGACTGATCGAGTCGGCACGCAACCTCAAGCATCGCACCGCGTTGTCGGTGGCGTATGGCGCGGGACTTCGCGCGAGCGAAGTCATCGCGCTCAAGGTCGCCGCGACATCGACAGCACACGCATGGTGCTGCGCGTCGAGCAGGGCAAGGGCCGCAAGGATCGCTACGCGTTGCTGCCACCCCTGCTGCTCGAGCGGCTGCGTGCCTGGTGGCGAGCGGGCCGCGCCGAGGGCAAGCTCCTGCCGAACGGCTGGCTGTTCCCCGGGCGCGATCCGCTCGATCCCATGACCACGCGGCAACTGAACCGCGGGTCGTGGCACGAGGCCGCGGCCCTCGCGCACATCGACAAGCGCGTCTCGATGCACACGCTCAGGCACTCCTTCGCGACGCACTTGCTCGAAGCCGGCATCGAATCTGCGTCGTGCAGAAGCTGCTCGGCCACAGTCACTTCAACACCACGGCGTGTAACGCAGGTGGCACGCAGAGCTGCCGAGGATGATCAGCCGCTGGACCACCGCGTCGACGGAGGGCCAGTCATGAACGCCACCACGGAGCGGCCGGCGCTCGAAGTGGCGGACATCTTCCGCGCGGACGGAGAGTTCCAGGAGAAATTCGCGGCGATCTTGAGTCCTGCGCAGGCTCGAGGTCATGTCGGCGATCGTGCGCGTGTCGCACGGCGGCGCTGGGCGGCCACGTCGCAGCGCTGCCCCGACTGCGGCCAGACGCATCGCCTACAACTCGTGCCGCAACCGCCACTGTCCCAAGTGCCAGGCCCTGGCCCGCGCCCGCTGGCTCGAGCGCGCAGGCCAGCACCTGTTGCCGGTCGAGTATCACCACGTCGTCTTCACGCTGCCCGCCGAGGTGGCGCGAGCTGGCCCTGGCGAACCCGGCGGCTCCTGTACGACGCTGCTGCTTCCAGGCGGCGTCCGCGACGCTGCGCGACGTGGCCGCCAACCCGAAGCGGCTCGGCGCCCAGGTCGGCGTCGCTGATGGTGCTGCACACCTGGGGCCAGAACCTGCACCATCATCCGCACGTGCATTGCGTCGTCACCGGCGGCGGCGTCTCAGCGCCGATCGATGGCGATCGCTGGGTCGGCGTGCCGGCCCGGCTTCTTCCTGCCGGTGCGCGTGCTCAGCCGCGTCTTTCGCGGCAAGTACCTCGGCGCTGCTCGCCGCGGCCCTTCGGCCGCGGGCAGCTCGCCTTCCCCGGCCGAGCTCGCTGCCCTCGACCGACCCGGACGCCTTCGCGCCTGGCTCGCGCCGCTGTACGCCAGGACTGGGTCGTCTACGCCAAGCCGCCCGTTCGGCGGCCCGCGAGCAGGTGCTCGAAGTACCTGGCCCGCTACACCCATCGCGTCGCCATCAGCAACCGCCGGCTGCTCGCCTTCGACGAGCGCGGCGTGACGTTCCGCTACAAGGACTACGCCGACGGCCGCACGCGCCAGAAGACGATGAGCTTGAGCGCGAGGAGTTCCTGCGTCGCTTCGTGCAGCACGTGTTGCCGGGCGGCTTTCAAGATCCGCCACTACGGCCTGCTCGCCAACGCGCGCCGCAAGAGCAACCTCGCCACCGCACGCACGCTCCTGCACCAGCCGGCCCCGGCCGTTGCGGTCCACTCGAGCGACGCGCCCACCGGCACGGGTCACGCGCAGCCCACGTTCCGCTGCCGACACTGCGGCGCACCCATGCTCGTCCTCGAGACCTTCGCCCGCGTCCCGCACATCCGCGGACCACCGGTACTGGAGGCGCGCTCGTGAGCGCACGTCGCTCGCCAACGTCGATTGCATCGCCGGCGCTGCATCCCTCCGTGCCGGCGCGAACACCCGTGGCCGCGCGCCGCTCAGCGCATCCCAATGACCCGCTGCAACGTTACCCAAGCCGCTGCGATCGCGCTGCGATGGCGCACCGGCACGCGATTGCCGTCGACTCCATCGTCGTCATCGTCGCAGTCATCACTGCACGCGCATCCCGCCCGCTCAAATCCCCATAGCCCAGCGTCGTTACTGACCCGGCTCAGTTCGGCCCCGCGGTTTCCTCCCTTGAGGATTGTGCGACGCCCGCCACTACCCTCGGTGGCGAGCCCACAGCATTGCGCTCTCGCGGGCGGGCGTCGCACAATCCTTAACACTTTAGGAATGCCGTTCGCCTAACCGGGTTTGTATGAGCGTATCCCCGCGAAATATCGCAATAGCGGCAACGCTAGTCTCATCGGCCGCTGCGTTCGGGATAGGGCTATGGTTTGGTTGGTTTGAATACTTCGGCGGCTACCAGGCGCGGCAACGTGTCTTCGTCCTCGGGGCCATAGCGATCGCCATTGCCGGCGGCATATTCTGGCTGCGAGTACAGCACAACAGGTGGCCAAAGTTTGCTGGCGGTCTAGCTGTGTCATTGCTCGCGTTCGAGGTCGGCCTTGATCTCGGGCAGGCGCTGTACGTTGGGCCGAACTCGGCGAGCGATCTTGCGAATCTGCTTGTTGCGGCCGCGAGGCGGCAGCTTTGAAATCCTCGTTAGCAATGACCGGGTCGGGTCGTGAGCAGTCGGTGGCAACCGTACGATTAGCTGGGGACACGCCATGATTTGTCCCGCTTTTGCGAACTGGCTGGAGCTATGGAAGTAGTTTTGAGCGCATCAGAGTGCGATAAGGAACCGAGCACCTCGCGGAGTTGATCCGGCCGCTGCTCGACGAAGTCTAGCCGATGCTTTCGGGCGAGTACGGCGGGCCAATGGCTCATCTGTACGTCGGGTTGGAGCTTATCCCTGGTCGCGCGGACGAGGGCCCGCCATATGGCTTCCGACTCCAGAAGCGCGTTAGAACACCTCGCGAGTTGCGATCTCTTGGCGATAAGGAACTGTTCAACGTCGGCAGTTATACCGTAAGGCCGGACTACTTTGAGTTGGCCCAAGTGCCACTCGAGTACGTGCCGTGCTACTTGATCAAGCTAATGTATGAATCAACGGCCGACTTGAAGGGGAAGCGCCAACTAAAGGGCTTCGATATCGATATGTTCCGTGGGCCAGGTTCGCCGCTGTTCAATCAGCAATGGATGTAAGCCGGACGCGTGAGGAATGTCCTAATTGGGTCGTGAGCCGCTCGTCGCTTGCTGCAGTCCCTGGCTTCGCCGATGATCAGATTCGCTGGCCGGCTGCGGCCAGAAGCCGTCATTTGCAGATGGAAGCGAAGATGCCATTGAAGGTTCCCTGCCGATGAATGTAGCTCGCTTCCCAGACAGGCCCATCAGAGTCTGGAAGGCGTATAGGCCGCATCCAGGTGCTCTCGGGTACCCGCTCTATCTCCCGTCAGGCATGGAGTCCATCGAGTCCTATCTTCGGAGTGGCAATGTATCCGGGGCGATCAACGAGCTTGAGCGCAACGCTGCGCTGGGCTCTACGCCTGCACGGACGGTGCTTGGATTTCTTCACCTTCAGGGCGCGCTGCCGACAGGGGTCAACCTCGACCGAGCGGCCGAGTTGCTGGAGGAGCCCGTCGCATGTGGCGATGCATATGCGATGTACGTGAGAGCCTTGCTATACATGCTCCGCGAAAAGCAGGCTCCACCGGCTATGCGACTATTGCTGGATAGTGCGGCGCAAGGCTTCAGCCCTAGTCAGGTGACCATTGCTGATTTTCTCGCCAGCGACTATCCAGGCAAGCCCGGCGACATCGATAAAAGGGCTGCGCTCCTACATCAAGGCCGCGAGAATGGGACATCGAGCAGCACCAGCGAGAGCTGCTTGGATCTGTCGAAACCATCCGAATCTGATCAAGCGTGCCGCAGCTTGGATTGCGCTTCCATTCTGTTTTGGATGGCTCTATCTCGCCATGCGTGCGGATTACTTTTCTGACTGTGTTTTCTTTCGGTCGGGAGAGCAACGAAGGCCTTTCTTCACCGAAGCCTCGTTGAAGGCTGATGTCGCAGGGTCGTAAATATGCGCAGGCGGCCGTCTGTCCGCTTTCGGTCGAAATTCCCCGTTGATCGTCCGCTATCGGGAACGGACCGCGCGGGTGGAAATTCAAGATGAAAGGCGCCGAAAACGCCAGTACGGATCACCACGCGACGATCGGAAAATCCTCGTGACAATTTCCGTCTGGTCCGCTTCAGTGGGAGTCGGTCGGATGAGGGCGGCACGGAATTACTTGCGCCGTGCGATCTTTCCCGGCTCTGCGGGAAAGGGCGCTCAGGCGCGTGATGTCGGGCGTCCGATCCGGCATGACCTGGCGCGCGCGTGTCTGCCTTTCCAAGCGTGACAGGTCATACCGGATCGTACGCCAGGACCTTAAGGCGTTCTTACGCGTCCTCTCCCGCAGGAATCGAGAGAGGTGTGGGTCACAGCGCGCCGATGAAATCCTTCTTGCCGACGTCCACGCCGCAATGGCGCAGGATCGAGTACGTCGCGGCGCAATGGAAATACACGTTCGGGGTCACGTATTCGAGCACGTACTGCAGGCCCGGGTAGCTGACGTCGCCCGTGGGACGCTTCAGCACGATGGTCTTGTCCTCGGTACCGTCGATCTGTGCGGGCTTGAAGCCTTCGAGGTAGGCGATGCACTTTTCGAGGCGCGCGATGAGTTCGCCGAACGTCGCTTCCTTGTCCTCGTAGGTCGGTATATCGACGCCGGCCAGGCGCGACACGCAGCCCTTGGCCATGTCCGTGGCGATCTGCACCTGCCGCGTGAGCGCAAACATGTCGGGCGCGAGTCGGTAGTTCAGCAGTACGACCGGATCAATCTTGCGTTCCGTCGCGTGCGCCTCGCCTTTCCTGAGGATGGCGATCAGGTTGCGCAGGGCGCGGGCAAAGACCGGGACCGAAGCGCGGTGCATCGAGATCTGCATGGGTGTCCTCCGGAAAAGGGGACTGAGTCTAACCCACCACTTCGCTGACGCGGGGCGGTTCGGGCTCGCGCAGCAGGTCGCGCAGCGACGTCTGCGCCATGCTGGCACGCATCGCCTCGTCGGCGATCCGGGCGGCCTTGTCCGCCGCAGGCAGTGACTTCGGGTTGGGCCGGCGCGGATTGGGCGTCTCGTGACGGATGGCATCGAAGATGTCCGCGATCGAGATGCTGGCGAGGTCGCGTGCGGGAGCGACGGTGTCGTCCTCCGCCGTCATCACGAGGCCCCGGTCTTCCAGCAGGCATAGCGCGCTGTCGACGACTGACGCCGGCACGTCCATGTGATCCGCGAGGTCGGAGACCTTCCAGCGTGCGCCGCCCTGGATGAACCGCTGGCCGAGCAGGTACATCGCGCCGAGGCCGATGCGTTCCCGCAGCACGCTGGTGGTCGGGATCGGGCCATTGCCTGTGCGCAGGTGCTCGGGGTGCTGTGTGTAGAAAGAAAGCTGCCCGCCGAGCAGCATGATCAGCCAGCTGACGTGCAGCCAGACCAGGAACAGCAGCACGATGGCGAAGCCCGAGTAGATGACGGCCGTCTGCGACGAATACACCGCGAGGCGCGTGAAGATCGCGCCGACAGCCACCCACGCCGCGCCGCCGAAAACCGCGCCGATGAACGCCGACTGCCAGCGCACCCGCGTGTTCGGCATGTAGTAGTAGACGAACCAGAACAGGCCGATCACCAGCACGTACGGCGCGAAATGCGCGCGCAGTCCCGTGCTCCCGGTCGCGGTGGCGGCAAGCCCGGAGAGCTTCGACAGGATTTCGCTCGCCTCGATGCGGGTGAGCAGCACCATCGACGCGACGATGATCACCGGCCCGATCATCATGATCACGAGGTACTCGCTAATGCGCTTCGCGAGGCTGCGCGGCCGCTCGACGTGCCACGTGAAATTGAGCGCGCCTTCCATCTTCTCGATCATCACGATCACGGTGTAGATCAGGATCACGAACCCGACCGTGCCGAGCACCGTCGTCTGCGCATTCTCCACGAACTGCATGATCTGGGCCGTGAGTTCGTAGCCCTTCTCGCCGAGGGGCCGCAGGAACTCGAACAGCACCGGCTCGAGCTCACGGTGATAGCCGAAGGCCTTCAGCACCGCGAACGAGACGGCCACCACCGGCACCAGCGCGAACAGCGAGGTGTAGACGAGTCCCATCGCGCGCAGGCCGAGGTCGCCACGGACGAAATCACGCAGCAGGGCATAGGCGTATCGCAGCGGGCCGACCAGCAGGGGCAGCGTCCGGCTGCCCACCTCTTCCGGCAGGTCGAAGAGCCAGTACTCGAAGCGGTGATGCAGCTGACTGAATGGGTTTGCGGTGGGCAAAGTGGATCCGAATTCCCTGGTCCACGAACAGACTTGCATGGCGCGCCGCAGCAGGCAAGCGCTGACCGGTTCTCGGGCACAATGTGCGTCTGCCCGTGCCAATCCAGACCGTAACCCGCGGAACGAGGCCCCATCCGTTGACGACCAGTCGCCGTGGCGAAGCACCTTACCCCTGCCGCATCGTCTGCCTGACGGAGGAGACGACAGAGGCGCTCTACCTGCTCGGCGAAGAAGACCGGATCGTCGGCATCTCCGGTTTCACCGTGCGGCCACCACGGGCGCGCAAGGAGAAGCCGAAGGTGTCGGCGTTCATCAGTGCGAAGATCGACAAGATCCTCGCGCTCGAGCCCGACCTCGTGCTCGGATTCTCGGACCTGCAGGCCGACATCGCCTCGCAGCTGGTCCGCCACGGCATCGAGGTGCACGTGTTCAACCAGCGCAGCATCGCGGAAATCCTGCGCGTGATCCGCATGCTCGGCGGCATGATCGGCTGCGAGGCCAAGGCCTCTGCGCTCGCGGCAGAGCTGGAAGCCGGTCTGGACTCGATCCGCGCAACCGCAGCGACGTTTCCACGCCGGCCGCGCGTCTATTTCGAGGAATGGGACGAGCCACAGATTTCAGGTATTCGCTGGGTGTCGGAACTCGTTGGTGTCGCCGGCGGCGACGACATTTTCCCGGAACTCGCGGCCTGTGGCCTGGGCAAGGACCGCATCGTCGCGGACCCGCTGGAGGCAGTGCGTCGCGCGCCGGACATCATGTTCGGTTCATGGTGCGGCAAGAAATTTTCGGCGCGCAATGTCGCTGCGCGTCCGGGCTGGCAGGACGTGCCGGCTGTGCGCGAGCGAGAGCTTCACGAAGTGAAGTCGTCGATCATCCTGCAACCGGGGCCCGCCGCGCTTACGGACGGTGTGCGCGAACTGCATCGCGTGATTGCGGCGTGGGTCGCGAAGCGCGGTTGATCGTTGCGCAAGCGGTTGTCAGGGCTTTCGCCCTCCACCTGTCCGGTCCTTTTCCGCGCTCATGGTCTCGCGCGCTTCGAGCATCGCGCGGTAGACCGCACGATGCTCGGCGACCCTTGCTCGAGCGGGCGCGCGACGAGGGTGGTGCAGCCTGGGCGGTAAGATCGAGTGCGCCGCGCGCCAGGCGCTCGAGCTGCGGCGCTCGACAAATCGCGCGGAAAAGGACCGAACAGGCGGAGGGCGGAAGCCGGCGGCAATCTCGTGGCGTGGGTAGCGCGGCGAGGGCGCAATGCGCTACGCGGTGAGTCGCCGCAGCGCTTCTGCGTATTTCTCGCTGGTGTGCTGGATCACGTGCGCAGGCAGCCTGGGACCCGGCGCGGTCTTGTTCCAGTCGAGCGTCTCGAGGTAGTCGCGCACAAACTGCTTGTCGAACGACGGCGGACTCGTGCCCGGCGCGTACGTGTCCATCGGCCAGAAGCGCGACGAGTCGGGCGTCAGTGCTTCGTCGATCAGCGTCAGGCGACCGCCATTTTCTTCGTCGATGCCGAACTCGAACTTGGTGTCGGCGATGATGATGCCGCGCGTGAGCGCATGCGCCGCAGCGAACTGGTACAGCGCGATCGCCGTGTCGCGCACCTGCGCCGCCCGGTCCGCGCCAATCACCTTGGCGATCTCGTCGAACCCCACGTTCTCGTCGTGCTGACCCTTGGGTGCCTTGGTCGACGGCGTGAAGATCGGCTCGGGCAGTCGGTCGGCCATGCGCAGTCCGGCGGGTAACTTGATGCCGCAGATCTCACCGGTGCCCTGGTAGTCCTTCCAGCCGGAACCGATCAGGTAACCGCGCACGACGGCCTCGACCGGCAACGCCTTCAGCTTGCGGACGACGATGGCACGGTCGGCGAGGCAGGCGCGGTCACCAGCGTCCGGCACCACCTTGGCGAGGTCCGCCTGCGCGGGCGCGGCGAGGTGGTTCGGCACGATGTGGCCAGTGCGGGCGAACCAGAAATTGGAAATGCTCGTCAGTACGCGGCCCTTGCCGGGAATCGGGTCGGGCAGCACCACGTCGAACGCGCTCAGGCGGTCGGTGGTGACGATCAGCATGTGCCGGTCATCGCCCGGGATCGCGTAGATGTCACGTACCTTGCCCTGGTGGATGCGCGTGAGGCCGTGCAGGTTCGACTCGTGCATCGGCGGCGAGGTGGGGGGGGGAGTGGGCGAGTGCGTGGACATGGGGGAGCCGCCGGTGCTGATAATATGCCGCGTTCGTCGGCCTCCGGGGCGCAACGCCCGGACCGACCGCCCATTGTAACGACTCCCGGGAAAGGGGCACGGCTCCGCGCACATGCTCGAAGGCTGGTACGGCAAGATCCTCGGCGCGATCCTGGGCTACATCGTTGGCCGTGGATTGCTGGGCGCTATCGTCGGGTTCGTGCTGGGCCACCAGTTCGACGTCGCGGGCAAGCGCAAGCGGGTTGGCTCGAACTCCGGCAAAGTGACGGCCGGACCGGCGGAATTGCGCCGGGCATTCTTCGAGGCCACGTTCCAGGTCATGGGGCACCTGGCCAAGAGCGACGGCCGCGTCACCGCACAGGAGATCGACGCCGCGCGTGACGCCATGCGGCGCTTCTCGCTGCAGGAGGCCGATCGGCAGCGAGCCATCGAGTACTTCACGGCCGGCAAGCAGCCCGACTTTCCGCTCGAAGCGACGCTGGAGCGATTGCGCTCGCTCGCGGGTAACTCTCCCGACCTGTGCCGGCTGTTCGTCCAGATCCAGCTCGAGGCCGCGATCCAGGGCAATGGCCTGAGCGACCGTCCGCGCGCGATCTTCCAGCGTATCTGCCACGCGCTCGGCATCTCCCCGCTCGAATTTGCATCGCTGGAAGCCATGCTGCGCATGCACGCGGGCCAATACGGGCCGGGCGCACGGCCGTCGCAGGGGCCGGGATTCGGCGCCCGTTCGACCACCCGGCTGGCTGACGCGTACGAAGTGCTCGGCGTCGTGGCCGGTGCCACCGACGCCGAAGTCACCAAGGCGTTCCGCAAGCTCATGAGCAAGAATCACCCGGACAAGCTGGTCGCCCAGGGCCTGCCCGAATCGATGATCGCCGCGGCGCACGAAAGCACGCAGCGCATCCTGGAAGCCTACGAACTGGTGAAGACTCACCGCGGCATCAAGTGAGGACCGAGATGACGACGACTCAGCAACAGACCCCGTGGATCGCGCCGTCGATCCTGTCCGCCGATTTCGCGCGACTCGGCGAGGAGGTTCGCAACGTACTCGCGGCGGGCGCGGACATCGTCCACTTCGACGTGATGGACAACCATTACGTGCCGAACCTCACGATCGGGCCCCTGGTCTGCGAGGCACTGCGCAAGCACGGCATCACCGCACCGATCGACGTGCACCTGATGGTGAAGCCGGTCGACCGCATCATTCCGGACTTCGCCAAGGCCGGCGCGAGCTACATCACTTTCCACCCGGAAGCGAGCGAACACATCGATCGCACGCTCGGGCTGATCCGCGAGAACGGCTGCAAGTCGGGCCTGGTGTTCAACCCGGCGACGCCGCTGCACTACCTCGATCACGTGCTCGACAAGGTCGACATGGTGCTGCTCATGTCGGTGAATCCCGGGTTCGGCGGGCAATCGTTCATCCCCTCGACGCTGCCCAAGATCGCCGAGGCGCGGAGGATCATCGATCGCAGCGGGCGCGCCATCCGGCTGGAAGTGGACGGCGGCATCAAGGTGGACAACATCGGTGCGGTCGCGGCGGCCGGTGCGGACACGTTCGTCGCCGGCTCGGCGATCTTCAATGCAAAGGACTATGCGGCGACGATTGCCCAGATGCGGGAGCGCATTGCGGCGCGGGGTTAGGGGACCCCAAAACGAACACTCCCGCCGCAGCGGGAGTGTTGGCAGGGTACGAAACCCTTACCCGGCCTGGCGGCCGACCTCTACTACGGTCGTGGGAGAGGTGGGGACGCGAAGATCAATCTTCGTCGTCCTCATCATCATCGTCGTCGTCCGGCGCGGTGGTCGCCTTCTTGGCGTGCATCGCGAGTCCGGCCGGGCCGCCAGCCGCGAGCGACATCGCTGCCGCCTTGCCTTTCAGGCGCGGACGCACGCCGTACACGACCATCGTCTTGCCGCGCGCCGTGAGCAGGCCCTGTTCTTCCAGCACCTTCAGCACACGCCCGGCCATTTCGCGCGAACACCCGACCAGCCGCGACAGTTCCTGCCGGCTGACCTTGATCTGCGTGCCTTCCGGGTGCGTCATCGCGTCCGGCTCGTTGCACAGGTCCATGATCGCGTGCGCGACCCGGCCCGTGACGTCGACGAAGGCGAGGTCGCCCAGCTTGCGGTTGGTGCGGTCGAGGCGGCTTGCCAGCTGCGTGGCCAGCTCGAACAGCAGGGTGGGGCTTTCGGCCGCGATCTGCCGGAAGCGCGGGTAGGTCATTTCGGCGAGTTCGCACTGCGACCGCGTGCGCACCCAGGCGCTGCGCGCGGGTTGCTCGTTGAAAAGCCCCATTTCACCGAAGAACTGGCCCTTGTTCAGGTAGGCCAGCACCATCTCGTTGCCTTCCTCGTCCTCGATCAGGACTTCCACCGAGCCCTTGATGACGAAGTAAAGGACGTCGGGCACGTCGCCCGCGTGGATCAACACCGTCTTGGATGGCACGGCTCGAATGCGGCAATAGCTCAGGAAGCGATTGATCGCGGGTATGTCACTCAGGGGTCTACCGCCGGTTTCCATGCTCCCTTCCTGTCGTTGGCGCGTGTTTATGTCAAAACGCTGCGAAGCTTTTAATATAAAGCCTTGCCACGCCGCAAGTTTCTAAAAATCACAGGCGGTAGGCGGTCCGGGTCATCAGCCGGGCCGTGCGGCGCATAAGCTCGCGCACCGGGCGGGGAAGTCCCCTTGCGCCCCTGCTGCGCGCTTCGTCCGCGTGGCGGTCCTCGTCGGCCTTCATCTGCGCAACGATTCGCCGCGAACGCTCGTCGTCCGCCGGCAATTCGTGCAGGTGCGAATCGAGGTGCTCGACCACCTGTTTCTCGGTCTCCTCGACGAATCCCAGGCTCGTACGGTCCCCGCTGATGCCCGCCAGGGCGCCAATGGCAAAGGACCCTGCGTACCAGACGGGCGCGAGCAGGCTGGTCCGGCTGTCGAGTTCCTTCACGCGCCGCTCACACCAGGCCAGGTGGTCCGTTTCATCGCGTGCAGCCGCCAGCATCTGCTCTCGAACCACGGGATTGCGGGCCGTCAGGGCCTGGCCGTGATACAGCGCCTGGGCCGCGACCTCACCGGCATGGTTCACCCGCATCAGCGCGGCGGCGTGCTTGCGGGCCACCGGGTCGTGGACCGACTCTGCCACGCCCTGGTCTGGAAACGGCCGAGCGGAGACGTTGGCGGCGGCCACGGTGCGCAAACCGCGGTCGATTTCCTGGATCAGGCGGTCCGCCAGGCTGAGACGGCGGGCGGACACGGGCTGCCTGGCGGCAGGTACGGCGGGGTGCGTGGGGGTCATGGCCACACAGTATAGTGGCGCGGCGGTGTGGGCCGACCGGGTGGATCAGGGCAGCTGGCGGCCATTTCACCCGCAGCTTTGCATTGGCGGAACCGCTGAGCTAGAATTCGCGGCTCTCTGCATGGCAGACAGGGCCTGGAGCCTTTCCGATGACCACCGTTTTCGCACACCCCGAGAAGGTGCGGCGTGACTGGTTTGTGGTGGATGCGAGCGGTAAAACGCTCGGCCGCCTCGCCACTCAGCTCGCCTTCCGTCTCCGCGGCAAGCACAAGCCGCAGTACACGCCGCACGTCGACACCGGCGATCACATCATCGTGATCAACGCCGAGAAGATCGCCGTGACCGGCAACAAGCTCACGGACAAGGTGTACTACTGGCACACCGGCGCGATCGGCGGCATCAAGAGCCGCACGCTCGACAAGATGCTCGAGCAGCATCCCGAGCGCGTGATCGAGCTCGCGGTCAAGGGCATGCTGCCCAAGAATCCGCTGGGCCGCGCCATGTTCAAGAAGCTGCACGTGGTCACGGGCGACAAGCACGCCCACGCCGCGCAGCAGCCGAAGCCGCTCGACATCTGAGGCCGAGAGCAATGCCTGCAAACACCAATTACGGCACGGGCCGTCGCAAGTCCTCCACGGCGCGGGTTCACCTGCACCCGGGCACGGGCAAGATCAACATCAACGGTCGCACGATCGAAGAATTCTTCGGTCGCACCACGTCGCGGATGATCGTGCGCCAGCCGCTCGAAGTCGTGCAGATGTCCGATCGCTTCGACGTCGTCGCCAACGTGGCCGGCGGCGGCATGACCGGCCAGGCCGGCGCGATCCGTCACGGCATCACGCGCGCGCTGATGGAATACGACGAGTCGTTCCGCAGGCCGCTCCGTACGGCCGGTTTCGTGACGCGTGACGCTCGCGAAGTCGAGCGCAAGAAGGTCGGCTTCCGCAAGGCACGTCGCGGAACCCAGTTCTCCAAGCGCTAACCAGCGCGCGGGTGCGAGCGGCGGTCAGGGCGCTGCTCGCAAGAATCCCCGCAACGGTTCCTTTGGGGGATCGTCTAGCGGTAGGACTACGGACTCTGACTCCGTCAACCTAGGTTCGAATCCTAGTCCCCCAGCCAAATCAAGAAGGCTCGCTGCGAAAGTAGCGGGCCTTTTTGTTTGGCACGGGGCCTAGGACCACGAACCTAGGGACCCTGGGTTCGAACACATCGCGTCAGCGATGGGTGACGTTGCGGTTTCGTGGCGCGTCGCGAGTTGCGCGAACGCGCGTAACGCAACCGCAACGGCCCCAACGGGGCGCGCACCGGCGCAGCGCGCGCCATCCTAGTCCTCCCAGCCAAAGAAAGTATTTTCGCCCTCTTCAAGCCATCGAGATCTCCGCCTCATCCCACCCCGAAAACACCAGCACCGCCGGGTGACACTTCAACGCCCGCGCCAGCACCGTGGCGCGCTCCACGCCCAGGTTCACGCGGTCGTTCTCGATCGCAGAGATCGTGGTCTGTGGAATTCCCGTCAGCGCCGCCAATTGATTCTGGCTGAGTTCCTGCAACTCGCGCACAACGCGAACGGACTCGCCAACAGAGAGTGCAACCCGGCGCTTGGCAGCGCGGTACTGGAGATTCAGCCGCGAAGACCGGAATCCGCGCCATTGGCCGGCAAGCGCCTCGTCACGGAACCCGGCAATGCGCCTAAGCCCGGCTTGCCCAGAGATCGCGGCAATGTCCTGCCACTTGCCGTAGTGTTTCAGGACGTCGCGCACCTCCTTGTGCGTCAGCACGACGGGCAGATGGCGCGAAGGTTTCGCACGCACGACGTCCTTGAGCCACGGCAATTCCAGCTCGAGCACCTTCTGGTACAGGAACAGCAGGGCAGCCAGGGCTTGGTTCTGCGTCGACGCCGACACCTTGCGAGTGACGGCCAGGTGAGTCAGAAACGCCTCGACCTCTGGCGCGTTCATCTTGCGCGGCTGTCGTTTGTCGTGGAACAGAATGAATCGGCGCACCCACTGCAGGTACTGCTGGACCGTGCGATAGCTGCAGTGCAGCGTGCGGAGCTTGTCCCGCGCCTGGTCGAGCAGGCTGGGAGGGCGGCCGGTAGTAGCCGGGTCCTTATGTGGATCCATGCGGCCTGATCATCCACCGCCAATTGACGGACTAAAGCATTGGTGGTCCATTTGAACCAAATACTTACAAGGACGGTTACCCCGATATGCGGCGGTTCTGCCCAGAAATGCCGGAACGGAATCCGGCGCGATCCGCGCCAACGTTCCTGACTAATTATTATTAGCAGGCATCAATCGAGGTCAAGACAGTGGCCACCAACGCAGTCAGCGCGGACCTTTTCGCGAAGTCTTTGCATCGAGTCGCACCGTTCTATAGGGAAGTCCTTGGCGCGACAACTCTAGACTGCAGTGACGTTCATGAATCGCTTGAATGCCAGGGCTTTCACCTGCTGGCACATCGGATTCCTGATGCCTTGGCACAGGCAATTAAGATATCGACGCCGCCGGAAAGTGCCAAGCTCATGCGCCGGCGTGCGCGCCGCTCAGCTCAACCGTTGGGCGTCAGAGATATAGCGGTGCCTGTTCAAACGCTCGCAAAAGCCATCCTCGTCTGGGTCGCCATTCTAATCGTCGCGCTATGTAACGGTGCACTGCGAGACCTGGTTCTGGCAGATGCGTTGGGTCAGGTGGTCGCCAGATTCTTGAGCGGCATCATCCTATGCTTCGTCATCATTGCAGCTGCGGCACTTGCTACGCCTTGGTTCGGACGCATAACGCATCAGTCGCGCTGGATCATCGGTGGCATGTGGCTGGCCCTGACGTTCGGCTTCGAGGTGATTGTCGGTTACGCACAGCACCAATCGTGGCAACGTCTACTTGACGCTTACACGCTCCAGGACGGTAACCTGTGGCCGCTCGTTCTGCTCAGCACATTGATTGCACCATGGGTAGGGGCCCGGATACGTGGGTTTCATTGAGATCATGCAGCTGACGCCCAACAAGCGGATCAAGCCGACGCCAGTCTCGTCGCGTATCTCGAATAGAGGACACCATGGGGCTCTTGACCTTCAGCATCAACGTCACCCTGGACGGCTGCGTCGACCACCAGGAAGGAATCGCCGACGACGAGACACACGCCTTCTACACCCGCCTCATGGACGAGAGCGGAGCGATGCTGTGGGGGCGCGTCACCTACGAGATGATGGAGAGCTACTGGCCAGCGGTCGCCAGCGGCGACGCGGAGGCACCGCCGGCGATGCGCGAGTGGGCGGTCAAGCTGCAGGCCAAGCCGAAGCACGTGGTGTCCTCGACGCGAAAGGACTTCCCGTGGAGCAACAGCCACCACATCGCCGGCGACCTGCGCACGGGTATACAGAAGCTCAAGGACGCGACCCCGGACGGCGTGCTCCTCGGTAGCGGCAAGCTGGCGACCGAGCTGGACCAGCTGGATCTGATCGACGAGTACAAGTTACTCGTCCACCCCAGGATTGCCGGCCACGGCCCGACCCTGTACGAGAGCGGGTTGTCCAGCACGCGACGGCTTGAGTTGATCTCGGCGAAGCCACTCCGCAACGGCGTGGTCGCAATGCACTACCGGCGCGCGCGCTGACTTGGAGATGGGTCATGTCGCCTAGCCCTGAAGCGCGCCCAAGAGAGATTATGCCCGCATCGGGCCCAGGGTGGCAGACACGAATGGCCGAGGCATTGGATAAGGCGATTCGAAAGAATGCGACCTGACCCAGTGATACGGCCAATAGTGCTCGGCGTTACCAGCTCAAATACCGCTAGCTAGCGCAATTGCGCGCGGTGGCTGATCGCACGCGTGAGGCCGCTTGATACCGTAACTTGTAACGTTACACTGGTCGCGTGATTCAAGATTTCCGTCACCGCGGGCTGGAGAGTTCTTCCTGACGGGCACGAAATCGGGGATCCGCCCGGAGCAGGTGGAACGGCTCAGGCTTGTCCTTGGACGCCTTGCTGCGGCCGTTTCGCCAACAGACATGGATCTACCCGGTCTTAGGCTTCTCCCTCTCAAGGGAAAGTATAAGGGCCGCTGGTCAGTAACCATCATTGGTAACTGGCGGGTGACGCTCGCGTTCTCCGGGAAGGATGGCTTGAAGTCGACTACGAGGACTAGTGTCATGCTCAAAGGTTCATGCCACTGCGGGGCGGTGAAGATCCAGGTCCCACGCAAGCCGCGCCGACTCACCAGCTGCAACTGTTCAATCTGTCGTCGCAACGGGGGCCTCTTTGGCTACTACGATAAGAGCCAAGTGAAAATCGTCGCTCGCAGAGGTGCACTGGATCGTTACGTTTGGGGTGACAAGTGCATTGCGCATTGCAGGTGTGCTAACTGCGGTTGCTTGACGCACTGGGAA
This sequence comes from uncultured Gammaproteobacteria bacterium, assembly GCA_963743995.1. Classification (GTDB taxonomy): domain Bacteria; phylum Pseudomonadota; class Gammaproteobacteria; order Steroidobacterales; family Steroidobacteraceae; genus RPQJ01. The sequence goes on from CAVUSC010000034.1 coordinate 16,827, forward strand.
CCTCTCGGTCGCGCCAGCAGCAGGATGGGCGTTAACTTTCGCAACTTTGATCCGTCCGTGATTGAGTCAACTCGGGTTCGGAGATTTGATGGTGCCAATACCTGGAAATTCCTGGACTAAACGGCGCTTCGGTCATGCGGTAACGCGCGTGCGTCCCAACCAGTCGTTCCAGCCGACGTCGCACTCGTCGCTTCGCTCCTCCTGCGCCGCGGCTGACTCCATTGTCAGACGTCGCAGGCCATCTTCGGTAGTCACTGACACCCGCGAGAGGCACTATGTCCAAGCTTCGTGTAGAGAGTTTCACCATCTCACTCGACGGCTTCGGCGCGGGCCCGGACCAGGACATCAACAACCCGCTCGGGCTGGGCGGCACCTCGCTTCATGGCTGGGCCCTGTCTACACGGACATTTCAGAAGTACTTGTTCGGCAGCGATGGCGGAGGAGCGGGCATTGACGATGATTTTGCCGCTCGAGGCTTTCAGGGCATCGGAGCCTGGATTCTCGGCAGGAACATGTTCGGACCGGTTCGCGGACCCTGGCCCGATGAGAGCTGGCGGGGTTGGTGGGGCGAGAATCCTGTCTATCACGTCCCAGTGTTCGTGCTGACCCACTACGCACGCGCACCGCTGGTCATGGAAGGCGGAACGACTTTCCACTTCGTAACGGAAGGCATTGACGCCGCCCTGACGCAAGCTCGCGAAGCGGCCGCCGGCAAGGATGTTCGTCTGGGTGGCGGCGTAAACGTCATTCAACAGTACCTTCGCCAACGCCTGGTCGACGAGATGCACATCGCGATCGCGCCGGTCCTGCTTGGCGCTGGTGAAAGGCTGTTTGAAGGCGTAAACCTGCCCGCCTTGGGCTACACCTGCACCAGGCACGAAAGCTCGCCACTTGCCACTCACGTGATTCTTTCTCGGCAGTGATTGTCCGCGCAGCGCCGTGTCAATCGCGAACCAACACCACCCTGGAGTGCGTGCGTGAAAGAGAAAGTGCCAGGCCCACGCTGCCGAACCGCGGTCGCCTTACCTCGAACGGCAGGGCGCATCACCATCGTGCTCCGACCGTGATACCTGCGGCGCCCCAAAGCAGACTTCGTGTGGCCCACGCTGTATGGGCAGCAATTGGCGCTCATCGTGTCACTCCTGCTGTTCGGGTTGTATCTGGCGTCGTCGAGCAAGGCGAAGTCTTTCCTTGGCGATTGAGAATCCGTCCTGACACCTCGGTCGAGGCGACCCGCACCTCGAACGTCAGGCGACATGTGCCGGTGCCTTTCGTATCCTGGGCAATCCACCCACTGCAAGCGGCTCTTAGCACGCTGGAGATAGTCAAATGTTCAGTCACGTGATGGTCGGATCGAACGAAATCGAGCGCTCGAAGAGGTTTTATGACGCCGTGCTCGGCGTGATCGGGGCGGGAGAGCCAATGCGAAATCAGAACAGCACAGGGCAGACCCGGCTGTTCTACCGTCACGACGGTGGAACGTTCTGTGTGACTCAGCCGATCAATGGCGAGTCCGCCACTTCTGGCAATGGCGGCACCATCGGGTTCAAGTGCAACTCGCCAGAGCAGGTGCGTCAGTTCCATGACACTGCCGTCGCGCATGGAGGAACTTCCGTTGAAGAGCCGCCTGGCCTGCGTGAAGGAAAGCTTGGCGCCCTGCACCTGGCGTATGTACGCGATCCAGACGGCAACAAGCTCTGCGCACTTCATCGTCCGAAATAGGATGGGGCGGTCTCCCCGCCGCCATGGAGCACATGGCGTAATGCTGTGGGCAGATGTCAACCTCGTGCGCGATTGCCAGCCCCACTCATGAAGACTCAGTTCTACACAGCCACGAGCCTCGATGGATTCATCGCCACGGAAGATGACTCGCTCGACTGGCTCTTTCCCCTCGGCGACATCAACGACACCGGCTACCCGGCATTCATTGCTGAGGTCGGAGCGTTGGCAATGGGTTCTGCCACGTATGAATGGATGCTGCGACATGGCCAGCAAGTCACGGCCGAAACAGGCTCGCCCTGGCCGTACGCCCAACCCACATGGGTATTCTCCCGTCGACCTCTTCCAGCAGTTCCAGGTGCCGATCTGCAATTCGCGCAAGGCGATGTTCGGCCCGTGCACTTGGCGATGCGGGCGGCTGCCGGAAGCAAGAACATCTGGATCGTCGGAGGCGGTGACCTGGCGGGCCAGTTCCATGACGCCGGGCTTCTGGATGAACTCATCGTTCAAGTGGGCTCGGTTACACTTGGCAAAGGCAAGCCATTGTTCCCTCGTCGGCTAACCAGTCCGCCGCTGGTGTTGCTCTCAGCCAAGCAGATCGGAGCCGGCTTTGCGGAATTGCGCTACCAAGTCCCCGCGAATTCAACAACGGGTGCCAGCTAACCCCTCGCTCGAGCCGACCACCACCGGAAGGTCCGTTCCCAGGCGAACTCAAGCCCTTAGACAGGACGTCACATGACCATCGAATCCGAAGACGATATCGCTGCACTGAAACGCATAGGAAAGATAGTTTCGTACGTGCTGCAGGAGATGCTCGACGCAGCCGAACCCGGCATGACCACGCGCGAACTGGATTCACTGGGTGAGCAGTTGCTTGAGAAGAACGGCGCACGGTCGGCGCCAAGGCTCACCTACGACTTCCCAGGCTCAACCTGCATCAGCATCAACGAGGAGGCGGCGCACGGCATTCCAGGTGATCGAGTGATTCGAGCGGGTGACGTGCTGAACGTCGACGTGTCTGCGGAGTTGGCAGGCTACTTTGCCGATACCGGCGGAACGAGAGTTGTGCCTCCGACCAACCCCCAGAAGACGCGCCTGTGCCATGCCACCCGCACTGCCCTCGAGCAAGCCATGATGCAGGCCCGCGCTGGCCAGCCGATCAATGGCATCGGTGCGGCAATCCAGCGAGTTGCGAAGTCATACGGCTTCAGGATTATCGAAAACCTCGGCAGCCACGGGGTTGGTCGTGCGCTTCATGAAGCACCCGAGCACATTCCTGGGTACTTTGACCCGACGGACAGGCGCATCTTGAGAGATGGCATGGTGATCACCATCGAGCCATTCCTCTCGACCAGGAGCCGCGTCGTGACCGAGGCAGCGGATGGATGGACCCTGGTTGGAGCACATGGCAACTTGTCGGCGCAGTACGAGCACACGATGATCATCACCAGGGGTGATCCAATCATCGTCACTCGGCACTGAATGGCCATCGGCAACGGCTGAGTTTTTAACGAGCGGACTTGCATTCGGCCAGCCGCTCATAGCAAGCGTCAGGTCGACTTGAAGCCTCTCATGACTCCCGATTGTCGCTACATCGTGGTTCGTGGCCGCCTCTGGCGAGCTGCGAATCCGAACCTTGCCCCGGAACTACATGACGCCCTTGTGGGCGAACTCATGGACGCGCGGCGGGAGGTTAAAGCGGCGGGACGCGCGCGCGATTCGCAGCGGCTGGCCGCAGCCCGCGCCGCTGTAAACGCGGCCAAGGTAGCTTTGGGCGAGCGCGGCCCCGCTTGGTGGACCGACGGCACGACGGACTTCAATCGATGCCTGGTCAAGAACACCCCGTACGCAGACTGGTATTCAGGAGTTGAGGTACCGTACGCCTGACTTATTGATGCACCCGAGGTGCTGCAGCGGCCTTCGCCTCGTGCGCTTCGTCCCTTTGGCCAGGTTCCGACCTATGAGGAGGGCGATCTGGCCTTGTTCGAGACGGGCGCGATCGTCGTCCATATCGCCGGGCACCATGCGGGTCTGCTGCCAAGGGATGCCAATGCCCGGGCGCGCGCGATCACATGGATGTTTGCCGCGCTCAAACGATCGGTAGCAAGCTTCGCGCTCGCGACTCATTGAAGCCGGCGCGGTCATCTCAGGAGTGCAATCAGTGAACGCGGATGTAATCAAGAAAATGGCAGGGGTTACGCTCACGGGTTCAATGCCTTTCCCCGAGATTGTTGGCAATCTCAGCAAAGAGGGCGTGGAGTACTACCGCGTCGACTTCATATCCCTTTCGTTCTGCTTTTACAGCGCCAGCGGTGCGGTCGTAATCGCGCCTTTGAAGCTTGAAGGCATGCCAGAGGTTGCAACTGATTTCAACGTCTCTGAACTACGCGCGGCCATCCTGGACAGTCAGCAGAATGGCCAGGAGTTTCGTCAGTTCTGCGCCAGGGCGATGGTGTCTGGAGTTCAATCGTACTTTGCGTTTCTCCGCGGGCAGCGGGTGTTGTATATCGGGCGCCAAGGCGATCAGCACATTGAATGGTTTCCCGGCGCCAAGCGTGGAGACGCATGACGCTTCGCTGCCAGTGCGACGTACTATCGCGAGAAAGACAGGCCTTGTTGGAGAATGGTGGTGTGCCGAAACATCAAGACGTTGTTCAATTTCGAACCTCCAGCGACCGAGATCGAGATCCGGGACGCATCGGTGCAGTTCGTTCGCAAGCTCAGCGGCTTCGCGGTTCCCTCCAGGGCGAACGAGGCCGCGTTCGAGCGCGCCGTGGAAGATGTTGCTGCGACTGCGAGAAAGCTCATTGAGGCGCTGGTCACAACCGCCGAGCCTCGCACTCGAGAAGCCGAAGCCGCGAAGGCGCGCGCACGAGCGGCAATACGGTTCGGAGCAAAGAATTGAACGCCTGCAGGATCGCTGCCCAGGTGTGTCGCATTGACGCCTGACCCCTTGCTGGATCGGACCATGCAAAACATATCTCAGACTGTTCCTCCCCCAGACTTCGACTTCATCATCGGAACCTGGCAGGTATCCCACAGGCGTCTGAATGCGCGCTTGCAGGGGTGCAAGGACTGGACCGAGTTTCAAGGCACTTCCGCCACCAGGAAGATCCTCGGAGGCTTCGGCAACGTTGAAGACAACGTCCTGCACTTTCCAGAGGGGGATGTCCGAGCCGCTGCCATCCGCTCGTACGATCCCAAGACACGAACCTGGGCCATCTGGTGGCTCGATGGGCGCGCGCCGCAGAGCCTGGACCCACCAGTGGTCGGAAGCTTTTCCGATACAGTCGGTACGTTCCTGGCGAACGACGTCCTGGACGGTCGACCCATCCAGGTGCGCTTCATCTGGCGGACCAACCCCGGCTCCAATCCAACCTGGGAGCAGGCGTTCTCCGCGGATGCTGGCGCAACCTGGGAGACGAACTGGACCATGGAGTTCCAGAGCAGTGACGCCTGACACGTGGACGGTTGCGATGACCGCAATGCAGGGCCTCGCCGACGATGGCGCCGGCGGTCGACCACCATGACTCGGCTTGCCTTTGCTCGAGCAATCTCGATCGTCGGACACCCCGCCGTACTGATCCTGGCAGCGGCGCTGATCACCGCAAGCAACCGAGGATCGTCACTCCGACAATTGTGGCTGGTCAGTGGGGTGGTGGTCATCCTCGGGGGCATCGTCCTTGGGTTCAGCTGGATGCAGGTCCGGGCAGGACGTTGGTCGCACGTCGATGCAAGCGCTCGCGGGGAGCGCACTTCACTGAATGTGTTCGCAGGCACGCTGTGTTTTCTAAGCGCGGCGCTGATATGGCTCATGACGCATCGGACAGAGATGTCCATGGCATTGGCCATGTCAGGCGCGATCTTTGTGATCGCCCTGGCAATGGCCAGGTGGATCAAGGTGTCCCTTCACGTTGCGTTTGCGGTGTTTGCCACTGCGCTCTTATGGCCAGACAGGCTCGCGGGGGTCGTGGGAGCGCTGGTGACGGCGGCCTTGATGTGGTCGCGCCTGGTTCTTGGCCGACACGTCGCGGTCGATGTCATTGCCGGGCTGGTGCTCGGAGTGGCCGCGGGCGGCGCCTTTCATGCGTGGGCGGTATAGCAACTCGGCCCTGATGGAATCCTGGCCGTCCACGCCACGGCAACCCTGGCTGTAAAATGAGCAGCAATCCACCCGCTTCGTGGAGCGAGCAATGCTGCAAGGTTCGTGTCTCTGTGGGGCGGTGACCTTCCATGTCACTGGCACGCCCAGCGAGATTGAAGTGTGCCACTGCACTCAATGCCGCAAGTGGACAGGCCATTTATTCGCCAACATCGAGGTGCCCCGCGACAGCCTCGACGTGCAAGGTGACGATCGCATCACCTGGTTCCAATCGTCCGCGAAAGTCCGGCGCGGCTTCTGCGCTACCTGCGGGTCGTCACTGTTCTTCGATCCGATCGACCGGAACAAGCACCAGTGGATCGGCATCGCGATGGGCGCGCTCGACACGTCAACTGGCTCGAAGATTGCCTTGCACATATTTACAGCAGAAAAGGGCGATTACTACGAGATCCCGGACGGCGAGCGGCAGAACCAACGCTGAGCCTGGCACCAGGGCCCATGCGGCCGGATGCCTTTGCATCCGATATGTGCCCTAGGCATCATGAATCATGCGGATCATTGCGGAGCAAAGGCAAATCGGTAAGCGACAATATGCGGCGCACCTGCGTGCGCTCTCCTTGCTTGCGAGCACCGTGCTGTTGCTGCAGGCCTGCAGCAGCCAGCCCCTGGAGCTTTGGCACACCGCGACGCTGACGGAAGACTATCGCGCAGCGAAGGCGGACGAAGTTCGAACCTTCGAGGACTACCTCCGGCTGGAGGACCGGCTGTTCGAGCAGCTCGAATCGAAAGTGTACGGGCACACCGAGACCGGACCCGGCACCGCGCTCATGCGCTACAGCAAGGGCAGTGCCAGTGATCCCCAGGGTCGCGTGCCCAATTGGAACCGCACCTTTGAATTGCCGGCCGCGGCACCGGTCGGTGGGGTGCTGCTTTTGCACGGAATGTCGGACTCGCCGTACAGCCTGCGGGCGCTAGGCGAGGAACTGAACCGGCGCAACTACTGGGTGGTCGGCCTGCGCCTTCCTGGTCACGGTACGGCGCCCTCGGGACTGCTCAACGTCCGTTGGGAGGACATGGCCGCCGCGACGCAGTTGGCCGCCGAACACCTTGCGCAGAAAGTCGGCAAGCAGCCGCTCCACATCGTCGGGTATTCGACCGGTGCGCCTCTCGCCCTGGATTTCACGCTCAATGCGCTCGATGGCCGGACCGGGCCCGTGCCGGCCAGCCTGGTCCTGGTTTCACCGGCCATCGGCATTCACGCGGCAGCGGCGGCGGCCAGCTGGAAGCGCCGATTGTCCGTGCTACCCGGACTGGGGGGGCTCGCGTGGCTCAACATCGAGCCGGAATTCGACCCCTACAAGTACAACTCGTTCACGACCAATGCGGGCGAACAAGTGCATCGCTTGACGCGATCGGTGTCGAACCGCATCGCGACGCTGGTGCGGTCGCAGCAGGCTGGCACATTGCCGCCGATCCTGGTCTTCAAATCGAACGCGGACTCGACGGTGTCGACGGACGCCGTGGTCACGCGACTGCTCGGCCTGCTCGATCCCAACCGGCACGAGCTCGTGCTGTTCGACGTGAACCGCGACGCAGCCAAGTCCGTGCTGCTGGTCACCGACCGGCGGGCGTTGACCAATCGGGTGATGGGTGACAACCGGCTGCCTTTCGCCGTGACGTTGGTGACCAACGAGACTGAGGAGAGTGCCACGGTCGTGGCGCGCCACCAGGTGCCGTTCTCAGCCGTGGTGTCGCAGACGGAGCCGCTGGACATGGCCTGGCCGGCCGGAACGATTTCCCTGTCCCACGTGGCGCTGCCCATCCCGCCCGACGACCCGCTATACGGTCGACGGCCGCCTGGCAACCAGGACGTTCTTTTCCTCGGCCAGATGGCGATCCAGGGCGAGCGAGGCACGCTGGTGCTGCCCGCCGAGTGGCTGCTGCGCCTGCGGCACAATCCGTTTTACGAGTACCTCGACGCACGGGCGCTGGCGTGGATCGACAGCGCCGGTGGGCAGCGCAGTGAGCGAGTGCAATCGTCAGCGCCCACCGGGCAGGGCGCCGACCCGTCTCATTGAACGGTCCGCGTCTCGATGATCAGATCGAGCACGTAGTGCACCATCGGTGCGCTGCCCGCGGTCCCGGCGTGCTCGAAACGCTTGACCCGCACCACGTGCTGCTCGCCTTCGGCAGGCGTGTAGCCCTCGATGCCCTCGGGCAGTGCGCGCCATTCCCCCGGTGTGCCGCTGGCGAGGCCGTTCTCGTCGAAGTGACGATCGCGCACCATCAGGCACGGGCGTGCCGCAGGGGCCGGCGCCTCGCAGGGCTTCGGCGACACTTCGAGGAAGGCGCGCGTGCCGGGACCACCGAACCGGGTTTCGGGCGTGGGGGTGCCGCCGAAGATCAAGGTGCTGCCATCGGCCGCGGCCAGCCGCAACTGCGGCGCCCCGGCTTCACCCTCGACCACAACCTGCAGGGTGCCGCTCAGGAACTTGGCGACGGCTGCATCGGCCTGCATCAGCGGCGGCGCACAAGCCATCATCGTCGACGGTCCCGGGCTGACCTCCATCTGCGCAGCGTCGAGCAGCTGGTAGCCGGCGCTCAAGCGATTGCAGCCGCCAGTGACGTTGATCCGGCCGTCAGCGACCAGCAGCCCGAGCGGCTTGTCCGGCGAAGGGAAGAACGCGGCGATCGACTGGCCCGCGACATCGGTCGCTGACTTGAGCTCCCATTGGTGCGCGACCAGTGTCGTGGCCGTGTCGGGCGCGGCCGCGGTTGGGGCGGCAGGCGTCGAAGCAACGGCGGGCGCCGTCGCAGCGTCTGGTGCCGATGCTTCAGGGGGCGTGCTGGGGGCGCAACCCGCCATGCACAGCGCAGCGACAACGAGTGCAAGGCGATTGGGATGATGCAAGGGCATGGGCGTACTCCGCTCGATTGGCTGGCCACGGAAGCGCGCCGGCTTCCGGGTGGGATCACACGTTCGCGTGCAGCAGCTCGCGAGGCGCAGGTTCACGGTGTCATTCCCGGCACGGACTCACGGATGTGCTGCGAGAATTCCACGATGTCTTCGGAAGCTTTCACGGCTTCACTGACCCGCGATCGCCGCCGCAATTCGGCAAAAGGGAACTGCGTATTCAGCAGTTGCGTGTCGTAGAAATACCGGTCGACCCAGCCGTTGAGGTAGTGGCGGAAATCGATGTCGCCGCTGCGGCCGACCAGGTTGGCGTAGCGCACGATGTTGATCGTGCAGCTGTTGCTCAGCAGGTGGTAGAACTCCGGCTTGTCGGCCAACTCATTGATGCGGCCCAGGTAGACCTGCAACAGTTGGCGCGCAGCTTCCACAGGCACTCGCAGACGGTAGACGTAGACGTCTTCGTTGCGGAAATTCGTGCGGACGCCGACGAGGTCGCGCTCTTCGCCCACCACGTAGATCAACTCATACTTCTTGAAGAGCGACGCGAGCGGATCGAAACCCTCGTGCACCTCAGGTCGCGTTTCGATCGAGATATTGAGCGGGGGCGCGTTGTCGAAGACGAAACTGACGAACGTGTGGCCCACGGGCCCCGGCATCCAGTACGAGATGAAGAAATCCAGCCCGGTCAGGTGCGACAGCGACACTTCGCGCTCTTCGTACCGCACCGTGAAATCGTCCCGGCTGCGGTAGTCGAAATTTCGCACCCCGGTGATGCGCACGCGGTCACCGTCAATGGTGGCACGGGGCATGACCGCGACGTCTTGTCGCCATTCACGATCGTGCGAGGGCAGGATGAAGCTCCAGCCGACTAGAACGGCCAGATACAGCCCCGCAAAGACCCAACGAATGCGCGGTCGACGCGAAATCCACAACGCCCAGATGCCGAACGCCGCTAAGGCGACGGCGAGCCCGATCCGCAGCCCGGCCCAGGGCAGTGGCGCAAAGTAGATTGCGAGGCTGGCCCACGCGACCACCAAAGCCAGGAACAGGAACTTGAGCCCCTTCAGCAGCCAGCCCGGAATCTTCCGCAGCCAGCCGGCCCGGACCCTGTCCGGGCGCGAATCCGTGGACGTCATAGGCCCGGGGCGACGAAATTCTGCGGCTGCGGCGCAATCGAGCTGGCGATGTCGACCCACCCGCCACCCATCGCCTGGTACACATTGACGACCTGGGCGTAGCGATCAGCCTGCAGGCGCACGGAAGCCAGGTCGGCCGCGAACAACTCGTTCTCGGCCACCAGCACGTCGAGGTAACCCGCGACACCCTTGTCGAAGCGCAGCGTCGACAGCCGGGCGAACTCGCGCAGCGCATCCACACGCTTTTGCTGCATCTCGACTTCCTGGATTTTTTTCTGCGAGCCCGTCAAGGCGTCGTTGGTCTCACGGAGTGCGTTCAGGACCGTCTGCCGGTAAACCAGTTCCGCCTGTCGACTGCCTGCCTCGGCCGCATCGACCTGGCCCTTGATGCCGCCGAACGTGAAGATCGGACCGGTCACGCCCGCCCCGATCAGCATCGTGGTCGCCGGGTCGGTGAGCAGGTCGCCCAATGCCGTGCTCACGCTGCCCAGCGCGCCCGTAATGGAGATGTTGGGATAGTAAAGCGCCTTCGTGGCCCCCACGTTTGCGTTCGCTGCGACGAGGTTCTGCTCGGCCTGCAGGATGTCCGGCCGGCGCTGCAGCAGCACCGACGGCAGGTCTGCCGGAATCTGCGGTGCGACCAGTTGCTCGAGGGTCTTGCCGCGCGGGATCGGCCCGGGATTACGCCCGAGCAGGATCGAGATCAGGTTTTCCTGTGCGGCGATGGCCTGCTCGAAGGCAGGAATGGCCGCCAGCGCCTGCTGGGCCTGCGAGGTGATCTGCATCACCTCGGTCTTCGCGACGATGCCGGCCTTGAAGCGCAGGTCGAAAATCCGCGCGGTCTCGTTGAAGTTGCCGGCCGTTGCCTGCGCGATCTCGAGCTGGCGGTCGAGTGCACGCAGCACGATGTAGCTGGTGGTGACGCTGGACACCAGCGACAGCACCACGCCGCGCCGCGCCTGCTCGCTGGCATAGACCTGAGCCTGCGAAGCTTCACTGAGGCGCCGCACGCGCCCGAACAGGTCGAGCTGCCAGGCCGCACCGAGCGACGCCTGGTACAACGAGAAGTAGCTGTCGGCACCCGCGGGAAGCGGCGGTTGGCCGACCCGGCTCGCCTGCACCCGGCTCGCATCGACGCCGTAGCCAAGCTGCGGATACAGCTGCGAACGCGTTGCGGTCAGCGCGCCGACGAACTGATCGACTCGCGCGGCGGCGATGCGCACGTCGAGGTTCTCGCGCAGCGCGGAGTCCACCAGTTCGTTGAGCACCGGGTCGCCGAACTGCTCCCACCATTTCGTATTGGCCACTTCCGTGGCCTTGGTGTAGTCGATGCGCCAGGCTGCTGGCGTAGTCACGTCAGGGCGTACGTAGTCGGGACCGGGCATGCAGCCGGTGATGCCGGCGACTGCGAGCGCAAGGACTGCGTATGGCCTCATCTCAGGGCATTCCTATGAAGCATGGCGGCGGTGAGCGACGACACCGGGAAGCGGGTCGTTCCAAGTTTATACTGCTTTCGGCTATCCTGTTTACGCTCGAAAAACCCCGCGGACGCAGGACCGCGTTCAAGTCTTCCGGCCAGCGAAGGAACTTCATGGCATACGCAAACGAAGCTGAATTTGGCAGTCGCCGGGCAGTCGGCCGGTGGTGCCGGATCCTGGCCGCGGTCGGTCTGCTGTTGGCAGGCGCGGCGCATGCCGCCAAACCGGATCTCTCCAAGGCCGAGGAGCTGCTGCAGGCAGGACAGGCGGCCGAAGCCAAGGTGCTCTTCGAGCAGGCACTCGAGGCCGACCCGAGTTCGGTCGGTGCTCATCTCGGGCTTGGCCGCGCCTACTACGCGCTCGGTGAGTACTCACGCGCCCTGATCGAATTCGAGACGGTGCTGCAGTACGACAACCTGCCGCGCGACCTGCATGGCCAGACCGAAGTCTATGCCCAGGCTGCCGAGGACTATGCTGCCGGCCGGGAATGGCGGCCGTTCTATTACGCCGAGACCGGAATCGGCAATTACCGGCAGAACACCTCCAGCTCGACAGCCATCTTCGGCGGCGCGGGCAACCACGATACGTTCCTGCCGATACGCGTCGGCGGCGGCTGGAACAAGAGCCTGACCGAGCGGCATTCGTTCAATGGCACGCTCGACTACCGCTTTCGCGCCTATGACGACAGCGATCGGCGCAACGATTCGGACCTGCGCTGGAACGTCAACATCAGTCGCCCGGTGGACGACGACAACCTGCGCTTCGGCATGCGCGGCCGCGCCAGTTATCGCGGTGATGGCCAGTACCGCAACGACTGGGGCGTGTTTGCCGACTACCGTATCGGGTTCGGCGACAACGACCAGGTCACCATCGGCGGCGAAGTCCGCGAGCGCAGGTACCCGACCGGTCCGTTGCGCAGTCGCACGCGTGACATTGCCGAACTCACCGGCAGCTGGACGCACTCGCTGGCGAATGGCCGCACGTCCCTGACATTCGGCGGGCAACTGACGCAGGAATGGGCCACGCAGGATCGGCCGGAAGGTGATGGCACGTTCTGGGGTGTCAATGGCGAGATCGATCATTCGTTCGGCGACTCACTCGACGGGTTCTTCTGGTGGTCATACGTCAACGAGTCGTATGACGACGAGCGCCCGGACTTCAGCACGGATCCCGAACTGCTCAAGATTCGCAACGACGACCTGTGGAATTTCGGCGGTGGCGTGGTCTGGGGCTTCGCCCCCGGCTGGACGCTGCGCCCCACGTTCGAATACAACTGGGAAGACAGCAGCATCGACGAGCTGGCCTACAGCTCGACCGAGCTCTGGCTGACGGTCCGCAAGTCGTTCTAGCGCGTGCCTGTGGTTACAGCGGGGCTCATTGCGGCTCGTCGGGAATCGAAGGATCGCGTTCCTCCAGTTCCACGTCGCTCAGGTCCCGCTGGGCTTCCTTGACGACGCGAGTGTTGAGCGGCCGGATCGTGTCGATCCGGCATGTCGTCCGGCTGCCCTGCACGCCACTGCGATGGAGGACGACGCTGTCGAATCCCGCCGACACCCGGCTGGTGCGAGTGGTGAGCCCGATCGACGACGCGAAGGTCATGTCGGGACAGCGCTGCGCCAGTTCCAGCAGGAAGCCCTGGTTGCTGCTGGTCCAGACCGTCAGCGCACTGTCGCCGAGCGCTCGCCAGCCCCACAGTCGACCCGGGCTGTGGAAGCTGCGGACTGGCTCGCCGGCGTTGGCCCGATAGAATTCCAGGCGCTCGGCCGATGTCATCCGGGGCGACGCGGCGCACGCGGTCACCAGCGACAGAGCGAGCAACAGTGACAACGTTCTGCGCAAGCCCATTTGCGTTCTCCTGCGATGCGGCGCCGCGAAGCAGCTTAACATTCGTCCCTGGGCTTGGCCGCTGACCAAGGACCGTCGATTCAGCCGTCTCGTGACGGCGCCTGGCGTATTTCAGGAACCTTACTCATGGCGAGCCGCGAAACCGCGGGCGATGCGACTGCAGCCAGGACCTCGTGGTTGCCGATGGCGGCCATCGCCATGGGCCAGGCGCAGATGTCGTGGAACATCAACGCGCTGCCGGTCTCGATCGGCGGCATCAGCGCCGAATTCGGCACGGCCCCGTCGACCGTGGTCACCGCGATAGTCGCCTATTCGCTTGGCGTCGCCGGCTTCACCATGCTCGGCGCCAGGCTCGGCCAGCGGGTCGGTTCGTTGCGCATGTTCCGGTGGATGACCGCGGTGTTCCTGGCCGCGATGGTGGTCGTGACGTTCAGTGCCAGCCCGGCGATCATGATCGCAGCGCAGGCCCTGGCCGGCCTGGCGTCCGCGGCGATCATTCCGTCGCTCGTCGTGCTGACGGCTCATCACTACAGGGGCAAGCAGCAGGCGATGGCGCTCGGGGTGCTCGGCGCAGTGCAGGCCATCGCCACGGTCGTCGCCTTCTTCGTGGCCGGGGTCGTGGGGACGTACTACGGGTGGCGGTACTCGTTTGGGTTGCTGATCCCGTTTTCGATCGGCGTGCTGCTGTTGAGCCGGCACCTGGCGCCGGTCGCGAAAATACCCAGCATCGAGATCGACCGGTTGGGTGTCGTGCTGGCCGCGACGGCGATCATCCTGCTCAGCGTCGGGTTCAATTACCTCGACACCTGGGGAGTGCTGCTGGCGAAGAGCGCCGCACCGTTCAGCGTGTACGGACTGTCTCCCGCGCTGGTCATGATCGTCGGCGGCGTCCTGGGCGTACAGTTCTTCATCGCCTGGACCCAGCGCCGGCAAGCCACCGGACAGGCGCCGCTGCTGGCGCTCATCGTCATCGAATCGACACAGGACCGGGCGGCCGTGACTTCGATGATGGCGATGACGATGCTCGGCAAGGCCATCACCTTCATGATCCCGCTCTACATCCAGATGGTCCAGGGTGGGAACAGCCTGCAGACAGCCGTCGCGATGATTCCGTACCAGCTGGCAGTCCTGGTCGCGGCAATTCTCGTCGTCAGGCTGTACGGCCGGCTGACGCCGCGACAGATCGCCCGCAGTGCATTTGCGATCGTCACGTTCGGGACGCTGATGCTGGCGGTGATCGTCAGGAACGACTGGAGCAACATCTATGTTGTCCTTGGCCTGATGCTGGTCGGTCTCGGGCAGGGTGCGTTGGCCACCCTGCTGTTCAACGTGCTGGTCACGTCTTCGCCAAAAGAGTTCGCCGGCGACGTCGGCGCTTTGCGTGGGACGGTCAGCAACCTGGCTACCGCCGTCGGCACGGCGGTCACCGGCGCACTCGTGGTGAGCATCCTCAGCGCCAACATCGCGCGTGCCCTGGTCGATCATCCGACAATCCCAGCGGCGCTGATTTCGAAGGTCGATCTCGACAATGTCAGGTTCGTCAGCAACGACCGGCTGCTGGAGATGATGTCGCGCACGAGCGCGACCCCCGAGCAGGTCGACGCGGCCATGCAGGTCAATTCAGACGCACGCCTGCGCGCACTGAAACTCACGTTCCTGCTGCTGACGGCGCTCGGCCTGCTCGCCTTCGTCCCCGCGGGTCGACTCCCCGATTACAAGCCTGACGAGGTGCCGGGCTGATCCGCGCACGCCTGGTTTCACCGTGCCTTGTGCAGTACCGCGCCTGGGGGCATCGGCGTTAAGATCGGGGCACGAATATCTTTTGAAAAACAAGGACAAGACATGCGTTACGTCTACATGGCACTGATCGCCTGCCTGGCCGCCATCGTCATCCTGTTCAAGGTCCAGAATCTCGAGACCGTCACCATCTCGCTGTTCGCCGCAAGCGTCACCCTTCCGGTCTCGGTGCTGGTCCTGCTCATCTACGTCCTCGGCATGCTCACCGGCGGCTTCATGCTGGCGCTGGTGCGCACGTGGGTCCACGGCGCCACGCGGCGCTATTAGGTGCGCTCAGGCATGGCGACCCGCACTCGGTACATCGTCGGGTTCACGGTACTGAGCGTGCTGGCGGCCTTCCTGCTGCCGGCCATGCCGCAGCCTGTCGCGTACCACGACTTTGCCGATCACCGGGAAATGCTCGGGGTTGCCAACTTCCTCGACGTGGCGTCCAACGCGGCTTTCGTGCTGGCCGGACTGGCTGGCTTTGTAGTCGTCCTGCGGCCGCGCACGGCATTCGCTGCGAACCGTGAGCGCTGGCCGTACGCGGTGTTCTTTGCCGGCATGATGCTGACGGGGCTGGGCTCTGCCTACTATCACCTCGTGCCGGACAACGAGCGCTTGTTCTGGGACCGCCTGCCGATGACCATCGCGTTCATGTCGCTCATAGCGGCCCAGGTGGTCGATCGCATGGATACGAGGACGGGGCTGGCGCTGCTGGTGCCGATGCTGCTGGTCGGGGCGGCGTCGGTCCTTTACTGGCGGGCGACGGAACGGGCGGGTGCCGGCAACGTCATGCCCTACGCGGTGCTGCAGGGATACTCGGTGGTGATCCTGTTCCTGCTGGCGAAGCTGCAGCCTTCGCGTTACACGCGGGGCAACGACATCTACTGGGTGTTTGCGGGCTACGTTCTGGCTAAGTTGCTGGAAACGTTCGACAAGCAGCTGTTCGGTCTCGGCCACGTGGCCAGCGGCCACTCGCTCAAGCACCTGGCCGCAGCCATTGCGGGCCTGGTGGTCTGCCGCATGCTGTGGCTGCGCACGTTGCAGCCGCGACCCGCGGCGGCTGGGTCAGCGGCGGCGGGCCTCGATGGTGCTGCCGTCGCCGGCTTGCAGGAGCAGCGCGCCGTCGGTCGCGATTGAGAAGCCGTGCGTGGCACCGAGTGCCGCGAGAAACACGCGCTCCTGCGCCATCAGGGCCGCATCGCACATCATCCGGGTGCCGGCCGCCTGGGAGATGGCGAGCCCCTCGCCCGACAGCGTGTACTCGCTCATGAACCGGTTGCAGGAGGCGTGACCCGACAGGCGGCCGTCCGGCGCAAACGCGAGCGTGACTTGTGAGCCTGCCACGAGCGGTGCTCCGCCGATTTTCACCACGGTCCACTCGGCGCCCTGCAGCAATGACGCGGGTTCGCCGCCGCAGCCGTTCAGCGTCTGACCGCCAACGACGACGGTGACGGATTGCGGGTGCGGCATGCCCGACATCGAATCCATGCACAGTCGATCGACGATCGTCGCGGTCAGTTCGCCCCGGTCCGTGCGGGCGGCGTAGGTCGTCGTCGCGCCAACGACTTGTGCAGTCGGTGTGGGCGCAACGAGGCGTGTCTGCCCGAGGTTCGTCAGCAGCGCCATTTCGGTGGCGCCGATGTCGAGCCGCCAGTCGGGCTCATTGCCGGTGGCGCGAAATGCGGTGAAGGCTTTCGCGGGCGTCTGCGCCGCTGCGCCCGTCACGGGTTCAGCAGGGGTGCCAGCCGTGGTGGCGCAGCTCGTGAGCGTCATCGGCAATGCCACACCGATGACCGCCAACGTCGGGAAACGCAACATGAAACGCACCTCGTTCAGATGACGATCGTGCCGGACACGAGGGCGGCCAGTGCCAGCAGCGCCGCAATTGCGACTGCGCCGAAAATCGCCGTTTCGGCGACCGTGAACACACGCTGCTGCTGTTCACGCCGCGCGTAAAAGTAGAGCCAGGTGCCGGGCGCATACAGCAGCGCCGACAGCAGCAGGAACTTGGCGCCACCGGCGTAGAGCATGCCGGCCGCATAGACCGTGGCAATTGCGCCGTGCAGTCCGTCAATGCGGCGTTGACGTCCTTCGGTGTCGTAAGTCTCGCCGCTCCAGGCGAGCTTGAAGCCGAAGGCGGCGACCAGCAGGTACGGCACGAGCGTCATCGCGCTGGTCATCTTCAGCGCGATGAAGAACGCCGATTCGGCGAACCAGGTGACGAGCAGGAAGGCCTGGATGACGATGTTGGTGAGCCACAGTGCCGCCGCAGGCACGCCGTTGTGATTCTCCCGCGCGAGGAACGCCGGCATCGTGTTGCTCTTGCCGGCGGAATGCAGCACTTCGGCGGCGAGCAGCGACCACGAGAGGTAATTGCCGAGGATCGAGATCAGCAGGCCGATGCTGATGAAGACGCGCCCCCAGTGTCCGACCAGCGCTTCCATCACGCCGGCCATCGAGGGATTCGCGAGCGCCGCAAGATCTTCGCGCAGCAGGATGCCGTACGAGAAAACCGTGACCAGGACCAGCAGGCACAGCACGCCGAGGAAGCCGAGGACGGTTGCCACACCCACGTCGTTCCGGTCCTTCGCATAGCGCGAATAGACACTGGCTCCCTCGATACCCACGAACACGAACACGGTGACGAGCATCGTGTTGCGCACCTGGCTCGCCACACTCGACAGGCTGTGCTCGGCGTCGCCCCAGAAATTCAGCGCGAAGACGTCGGCCCTGAAACCCGCGACGACGACGACGATGAAGATGAGTATCGGCACCATCTTGGCGACCGTTGCGATGGTGTTGAGTGCTGCCGCCTCCCGGACCCCGCGCAGCACCAGGACGTGGACGCCCCACACCATCACGGACGCTGCCACGATAGCCACGGCCGTGGTGCCGTCACCGAACACCGGGAAGAACTGTCCCAGCGTGGCCTTGATCAGGATCAGGCAGGCCACGTCGGCCAGGCAGCAGGCGATCCAGTAGCCGAAGGCCGAGACAAATCCAAGGTAGCTGCCGAAGCCCTCTTTCGCGTACGCATAGATGCCGGCGTCGAGGTCGGGACGGCGCCGCGACAGCGTCTGGAACACGAACGCGAGCATCAGCATGCCCGCGCCGGCGATGCTCCAGGCAATCAGGGCGCCGAATACGCCCGTCGCGCGTCCGAACGCCGACGGCAGCGTGAAGATGCCGGAGCCCACCATCGAGCCCACGACCAGCGCGATCAGCGCCCCGCGCGAGAGTTGCTGGTCCTGTGTGGTGCTCATTGGCTGGATTCTAGCTGACCAGCACCAGGGCCGGTTCAACCTCCGCGATCAAACGAAAATCGCGATCCTCATGCAACAGCGGTTCGCCGGCCTCGATCGCGCAGCAGGCGATCAGGCAGTCGTTGCCGCTGCGGGGCGTGAAGCCAGCCCAGCGGCAGCGCGCGTAAAGGTGCGCGGCGTGCCGCGCCAGTTGCCTGGGATCGGCGGGTACGAACCGGGGAAAGGTGAGGAGGGCCCGTTCCAGTTGCAGAAAGGCACTCACATCCCGCGCGCCGCGCAGGACTTCCATCAGGACGATATCGGGCAGCCCGATCGTCTCCTTGCTGGTCAGTGCTGAAGCGAGTCGGCGCGAAGCCGGGGAGTTTGTGCCGCGCAGATGAGCAATCCAAACGGAGCTGTCGACAATCACCGGCGTGTGGGCCGCCGCCGAACCCGCTTACCTGAACGATAGGTGGCCGTCGCTTCGGCCACCTGCACTGCCGGCTGATCCCCCGCCTTTGGATCGTAGTCGGGATCAATCACGCCCATCCCACTCAACTTGAGGAGTGCGTCGTAGTCCGGCTTGCTCACGTACTCGCGCAGGGCGATGTCGATGGTCTCCCGCATGGTGGTCGCGCCGGCTTTCTTCATGGCCCTGGCGATCAGTGTGGGATCGAGAACGATATTGGTACGCATGAGTCATACACCTTAGATGTGTATGAAAAGAATACCTTCAGTCGGGGCGCTTCACAAGAAACTATCAAGCGGTAAAAGCGCTCAAACTCGGCGTAGTCGATCGATCCGACCATCAGGCCCTTGTGCTTCTTTGCGAGTGCATCGATACCGGGGTTATCAGCGACGTCCAGGGTCTCGACGTGCGTGTCGCTCAGGACGCATGTCCGGCGACCATCAACCAGGCGAACAGGGCCGCCAGCAACAGTAAAGCGAGGCCCGCGGAAGACCAGCGCCGCAGGAATGTGTCGGCCAGCTCGAAGCCCCGGCCCGCGGCCACCGTGGCACGGCGCATCGGTCCGTCATTGGCAGCAGCGTTGAACAAGGGTTTGCGCGACAAGCCCAGCGCCAGCAGCGCGCCGCCCATGAACACCAGCAGCGTCGGCCCCAACTCCTTCGGCAGCAGTGGATTCGAGATGAGCGAGCTCGGCACCGGCCCGAGCGCGGCGAACGCGAGCAACAGCGAGGACACTGCAAGCGCCAGTGCCGCGTACTCGGAGAGTCGGGAAACTCGCTTCACCAACTGGACTGGCGCGGCCGGCCGGCGCAGCGCATTGGTGAGCACCAGCACCACGTACCCCGCCGTGAACGCCGCGCCACCTTGCAGGACGATGGTCCACCACCATTGTCCGGAGCTGTCGGCCGCGTCGAGCAGCAGTTTCTTCGCGAGATACGCACCGCTCGGCACGACGCCCATCAGCGCCAGGCCGGCAATCGCAAACGCGAGCAAGGTGACGGGCATGGCGCGCGCTACGCCGCCAAGGTCAGCGATGCGGTCGTGGCCGAGCGCGGCGTAGACCAGGCCCGCTGCCATGAACATGCCGGCCTTGGCGGTGGCATGCGCAACTGCCTGCAGCAGCCCGCCGGTCAGGACCGGGCCATGCAACAGTGTGCTGCCGCTCGGATCGAATGCGAGCGGGAACATCAGGAACAGGTAGCCGATCTGTGCGATCGTCGAATAGGCGACCAGCAGTTTCAGGCGCTCCTGCCGCAGCGCGACGACGCTGCCGACGACAATGGCCGCCGCACCCAGGCCCGCCAGCAGCTGCGCGGAAGGCAGCGTCACCACGCCGGGCATGACGTCGAACCACAGGCGCACGACCAGGAACCACGAGCCCTTGACCACCAGTGCCGACAGCACGGCGCTCGCGGCAGCTGGCGCGCCCGCATGCGCGGGCGGCAACCAGATGTGCAGGGGGAACAGCGCCGTCTTGGCCAGCAGGCCCACCGTCATCAGCGTCGCGGCGGCCCACGCGATGGGTTCGGGCTGGACGCGCCCGGACAGCAAGGCGATATCCAGCGTCCCGTAGCCGCCATACAGCAGCACTGCGCCCAGCAGGTACAGCAACGAGCCGGCGAGCGCGAACAGCAGGTAGCGCAACGCCGCGCGCAACGTCTCGCCCTTGCCATCGAGGCAGACCAGCGGCACGCCCGAGAACGTCAGCAGTTCGAGCGCGACGTACAGCGTGAACAGGTCGCCGCTGACGAACACGAGGTTGAGCGATCCCCACACGGCCAGCAACAGCAGCCAGTACACGAACGGCGCGCGCTTCTCGGGCTCGCCGGCAGCGTTACCAAAGTCGGCCCGTGCGTAGATGCCGATGCCGCAGACGACGACGGCAATCGCAAGCAGCATCACGGCAGACAGGCCGTCGGCACGCAGCGCAATGCCGAGCGGCGGTGCCCAGCCACCGAGCAGGTAGACCACCGTCTCGCCGGATTGCACCAGTGTCCAGGCGATGCCAGCCGCCACGGCGAGGCCGGTCGGCATCATCAGCATCGCCACGCGTTGCGCATGGCGTCCGCCCAGCGCTAGACCAGCGAGCACGCCGACGAACGGTGCCAGCACCGCCAGCAACAGCAGCCAACCAGTGGGTGTCGTCAGCATGGCTCGAGCCGATCCGTCACGCGCGCCTCAGGCTGCATCGGTCTCGTTTCCGGCCTTGGCTGGCGCATCACTCGAGAGCGTGACCGAGCCGGTCACGTCGAACAGCCGCAGCAGCAGTGCGACGGCCAGTGCCGTGGCCGAGAACGCGACCACGATGCCGGTGATCAGCAAGGCTTGCGGCACCGGGTCGCCGCCCAAGCCGGCACCGGCGCCCCGGTACGCGATAGCACCGAAGAGCAGGAACACGCCGCTGCCGACGACGTTGAAGGCGAGTATCTTGCGCAGCGGGTGCTGATTGACGATCAGGCCGAACAGGCCAACGCCGATCAACGCGGCTGCGCACAGGCCGAACAGGGTGCCGGCGGTCACGGCGCCTCTCCGCGTCGCGGCGCGCCCAGCAGCATCAGGCCGAGGATCAGCGTGAGCGTGGGCATCAATGCGAACTCGATGACCAGGATCAGCGGTTTGGCAAAGCCATCCGGGTACGCCAGGAACGCGCCCGCCGTCATCGCTCCAACGATGCCGATGCCGATGAACGCCAACGGTCCCGCCACCAGCAGCCACCGCAGCCACGCACGGCGGATGGGTGGTGCGTCGGCCAGGCCCGCCATCATGACCAGCAGCCACATCGCGGCCAGGATCGTGGCGCCCTGGAACTTGCCGCCCGGATGATCTGCACCGACCCAGAAAATGTACGCGCCTGCCACGATGCCGATCGGCGGCAGCACGCGAGCGGCGTAAGCCAGCGTTCCGTTCGGATCTGCCTGCTGCAGCAGCCCGGGGCGTCCGCCCCACGCGCCGTCTGGCGCCAGCGACCAGACCCCGATCAGCGCGAACAACAACACGATCGCCTCGAGCAAGGTATCCATGGCGCGAAACGCCAACAACACGGCGGTGATCGGGTTGAGAACCTCGGTGACGGCGATATTGGCGCTGACTTCGGGCGCGAGCGTGGGTGCAGGCTCGGGCAACACGAGCACGCAGATCGCAATTGCCCCGGTCACGGCGACGGACACTGCAGCCGCCAGCCAGCGTGTCGCAACTCCGGGGCTTTCCGCTCGGGCCGAGGCTTCCGTGCTGCGCAGCCTGGCCGCGGCACCGATGAGCAGGGCGCCGGTGAGACCGCCGCCGATGGCCGCTTCAGTCAGCGCCACGTCGATGCCGTGCAATTGCACCCAGACCAGCGTCAGCAGCAGCCCGTAGGCGATGAACCCGACGACCGCGGCGTAGGCCTCGCGGGCGACGATCGTCCACACCGCCAGGCCGAGAATCAGAGCCACCAGGCCGAAGTTCAGGACGTCGTTCACGGACGGGAGTCACTGCGCCGCAGGGTGCGCGCTATCACCTGCGAGGCGGTCGCCGCTGAGAGCAGCACCAACAGCCAGATGCACGCCAGCTTGAGACCGACAGCAACGCTGTTCACATGCGGCAGCAGGCCCACCACCACGAGGCCGAGGCCGAGATTGTCGGCCTTGGTCAGTGCGTGGAGGCGTGTCAGTGAATCCGGGAACCGCAGCAGTCCAACGGTGCCGGCGAGAAAGAAAAACGCACCGGCGACGACGGCCACCACGGTCCACCACTGGAAGACGAGGCTCATGGGCTGTCTTCGGCCCTGCCTTCGCTGTCCGCCGGCTGTGCCTTGCCGAAAGCGAACGACGCGAAGGCCGCGAGCAGTGCCAGCGTCAATGCGACGTCGACTGTCGCGGGTTCGCTTGTCGCTGCTCCCAGCAACAGCACCGCCGCGATACCGCCCGTGCCCAGCAATTGCGCCGCCATCATCCGGTCAGCGTCTCCGGGTCCGCGCAGAACGCGGACCAGTCCCAGCGCAACCATCGCCAGGATGAACGCGGTTGCCCCGAGCAGGAACTCAGCCATGGCGCCGCCCGGCAATCAGTGCCTTGGCCAGCAGGCGTTCTTCCTGCCAGAGCTGCTCCACCACGGGCGACGTGTCGTCGAGGCAGTGGTAGACGAGCACACCGTCAACCTCGTCGGCCGGTACCGAGCCCGGCAGCAGGCTGGTGATCGTAGCGAAGGTGTTGCGCGCAAATCCCGGTGGAAAGGATAGCGGGCACGCGACGAACCCGGGACTGAGCGGCATCCGGGGGTGGAAGACACGGCGAGCCACGTCAACGCCTGCCAGCACCGATTCCCACAGGAAGTGAGGCAGGAGTGCCAGGAGCCTGCCGAAATTCAATCCGCCGCACGAAGGGGGCATCAGGCGCAGGCTGACCCAGGTTGCGCCGACGCCGGCGAATACCCCGACGACGAGGTCGGCCGGCTTCAGGCTCTGCATCAGCAGCATCCAGAGCAGGAAGAACGCCGCGCCACGCCACGCTGCGGTCGACCGCGGCGATTCCGGCAGGGTGGCCAGTGCAGGCGATAGACCGGTGCTCATGCCTCGGGTCCGGCGACAGCGGCGCTTTCGGCCGCGGTCGCGCTGACTGCGCGCACGTCCATCGCACCAAGGCGGTCGAACAGCTTCGCCTCGGCGAGGATCGGCCACCAGTCGTACAGGAAAATCTCGAGCGGGCGCCACAACGCAACCCAGGCCCCGATCACCAGGCTGTTCTCGATCAGCGCCGCATAGCGCTCCGTCTGCACCATCTGCGCGGCCGACTCGGCAATGACGATGATCGGTCCGATCAGCAGCATGGCGATCAGCAGGCTGATGCGCCCGATGTGCAACATGTCGCGCAGGTTACGACGAGTCACTGCCGCCCTGCGCTGGAAGTGGTCACGGATCGACTGCTCCACGGTGGCGGCGCTGTACCCGGAGCCGAGCGGCGTTCCAAGCTTGACGACCAGCGCCAGAGTTGCGTGGCGCGGCAGTTCCTCTGCCCACTCGACGATGAAGTCGGCCGCGTTCGGATCGAGGTCCCGCTCGCGGAACGGAGCGGGGTCCATCGAGTTGAACAGCTGCCGAATATCCGCGAGGTAGATCTCAAGCACGTCGGCGGCCATGTCAGGTCAACCTGTCGCGACCGCGGTTGCAGGGGCCGGTTGCGCCGGCTTCTCGTTGCCGAGCACCGCCATGTACAGCGCGGGCAGGAAGATCAGCGTCAGCAGCGTGGCCACCAACAGCCCGCCCATGATGGCAAACGCCATCGGCCCCCAGAACACCGTCGGTGCGATCGGCAACAGGCCCAGCACGGTGGACACCGCGGTCAGCATCATCGGCCGCAGCCGGTTGGTGGCGCAGGTCACGACGGCATCGTGCACCGCGAGGCCGGTGGCGCGCTCCTCTTCGATCGAGACGATCAGGATCAAAGTGTTCTTGGCGATCATGCCGATCAGCGCCAGGATGCCCAGGATCGCCACGAAGCCCAGCGGCCGGTTGAACACCAGCAGCGACATCACGACGCCGATCAGCCCCAGCGGAAGGATCGCCACCACCATCAGCATGCGGCGGAAGCTGACCAGCATGACCATCGTCGCCAGCAGCATCAGCACGATCATCAGCGGAATCACCGCGAACACCGACCCCTGCGAGATCTGGCTCTCCTCGAACAGGCCGCCCGTCTCGAGCTTGTACGGTCTGGGAAGCTTGGCGCTGAACTCGGCGACCTTCGGCGCCAGCGCCTGCACCACGATGTCGGGCAGCACGCCGCGGTTGACGTCGGCGCGTACCGTCAGCGTCGGCACCCGGTCGCGACGCCAGACCAGCGGGAACTCCTGCTCCTCGGCGATGGTGGCGAACTGCTTCAGCGCCACCATGCGGCCGCTCGGCGTGGGTACCTGCAGCGACGCCAGCGACTCGAACGACGCCCGCTCGCCACCGGTGGCGCGCACCACGGCGTTGACCAGGTAGATGTCGTCGCGGACCTGCGTCACCACGGTGCCCGAGATGGCGGCGTTCAGCACGGAGGCAATGCTGGTCGAGCTGACGCCGAGCTGGCGTGCCTGGTCCTGGTTGATCCTGATGCGCAACTGGCGCGCCGGCTCCATCCAGTCGAAGTGCACGTGCCGCGCGCGCGGGTCGCTGCCGACCACGTTGGCGAGCTCGAGCGCCAGGCGCCGCACCTCGTCCTTGTCCGGGCCGGAGATGCGGTACTGCAGCGGCCAGCCCACGGGCGGCCCCAATTCGAGCGGCGAGACGCGCGAGACGACGCCTGGGAACTCTTCGGCCAGCACCTTTTCCAGCCTGTCGTGCAGGCGCTCGCGCGCCTCGAGGTCCTTGGCCACGATGACGAACTGGCCGAAGAAGGGGTTGGCCAACTGCACGTCCAGCGTCAGGATGAAGCGGATTGCGCCGCGACCGACGTAGCTGCTGAAGTGGTCGACGTCGGGGTCGGTCTTCAGGATCTCTTCAAACCGCTTGACCTCCTGCTCCGTCGCAAAGATCGACGCGTTGTGGCGCAGCGTCAGGTCCACCGTCAGCTCGGGGCGGTCGCTGGACGGGAAGAACTGCCGCGACACGCTGCCCAGCAGAATCAGCGCGACGACGAAGGCGGCGGCCGTCACGCCGATGGTCAACCACTTCATGCGGATCGCGCCCTGCAGGAAGCTGCTGTACAGCAGCACCAGCTTGCCCGGCTTGGGCTCGGTTTCCTGCTTCTTCGGCGGCTTGAGCAGCGCCTTGCCGAGCAGCGGCCCGAAGACCACCGCCACCAGCCAGCTGATGATCAGCGAGATCGCGACCACCGAGAAGATCGAGAAGGTGTACTCGCCGGCTGAACTCTGGGCGAAGCCGATCGGCACGAAGGCGGCGATCGTCACCAGCGTGCCGATCAGCATCGGCGCGGCCAGCGTGCGGTAGGCGAACGTCGCGGCCTGGTCCGCGCTGTCGCCGGCACCGAGCCGGCGCAGCATCGCGTCCACCGTGGTCATCGCGTCGTCGACCAGCATCCCGAGCGCGATGATCAGCGCGCCCAGCGAGATGCGGTGCAGGTCGATGTTGGCGACGTCCATGACCGCGAACACGATCGCCATCGTCAGCGGAATCGCCAAGGCCACCACCGCGCCGGGCCGTACGCCCAGGCTGACGAAGCTGCACACCAGAATGATGACGATGGCCTGCCACAGCGAGGTCATAAAATCGTTGATCGCCAGATCGACCGTCACCGCCTGGTCGGCCACCAGCGTCGTCTCGATGCCGACCGGCAGGTTGCTGACGACATCGGCCATTTCTTTGCGCACGTTGTCGCCCAGCGCCAGGATGTCGCCGGAATCGCGCATCGCGATCGCCAGGCCGATGGCCTGCTTGCCGTTGACGCGGAACATCGGCTGCGGCGGGTCGGTGAAGCCGCGCCGCACGGTGGCGATGTCGCCGAGCCGGAAGATGCGGTCGCCGGAGACGAAGTTCACTGCCTCGATGTCGGCCTCGGAGTCGAAGGCGCCGGTCACGCGCAGGAACACGCGCTCCTGCTCGCCTTGCATCGTGCCGGCCGGGCGCACCAGGTTCTGCGCCTGCAACGTCGCCACGATCTGGTTCAGGTTCAGCCGCAGGCCCGCCAGGCGCTCGAGAGAGAACTCGATGAAGATCTGCTCGTCCTGCCCGCCCAGCACCTCGATCTTCGAGACATCCGGCACCTGCAGCAGCCGCGAGCGCGCGGCCTCCACGTAGTCGCGCAGTTCGCGGAAGTTGAAGCCGTCGGCGGTGAACGCGTAGATGATGCCGAAGGTGTCGCCGAAGTCGTCGTTCAGGAACGGCCCGAGCACGCCCTGCGGCAGCGTGTGGCGCATGTCGCCGATGTTCTTGCGTACCTGGTACCAGATGTCGGGAATATTCTCCGGCGGCGTCGATTGCTTCAGGTCGACGAAGATCGTCGTCTGCCCGGCGATGGTGTAGCTGCGCAGGCGATTGAGGTAGTCGGTCTCCTGCAGGGTACGCTCGAGCCGCTCGGTCACCTGCTTGGTCGTCTCGTCCACCGTCGCACCGGGCCAGCCGGCCGCGACGACCATCGTGCGCGTGGTGATCGCCGGGTCCTCGCCGCGGCCCAGGTTCAAGAACGACATGACACCGGCCACCACGCCGATGATCATCAGGAAGACCACCAGCGAGCGCTTCTTGAGCGCCCATTCAGACAGGTTCGGTCCGATCACGGCTGCGTGGTCTCGAGCAGGCGCACTTTCTGGCCGGGTCGCAGCGCCTGCACACCCGCGACGACGACTACGTCACCGTTGTTGAGGCCAGACGCAACCTGCACCATCGTCGCATTCGAGCTGAGCACGGTGATGCTGCGTGAGGAGACCGTGCCGGCCGTGGCGTCGTACACCCACACGGCGGTGCCGCCATCGGCGCGCACCAGCGCCGCGGCCGGGACCTGGATGGCCGGCACGGCGTCGAGCTTGACGCTTCCGGTGACCGTGCTGCCGAGGCGCATCGTCGGCGGCGGGTCGATCAGTTGCACGCGCACCGCAAAGGTGCCGGTCACGGGGTCGGCGCGCGGCGAGACCTCTCGCACCTTGCCCGCTGCCGTGACTTTGGGGTCGTCCACCAGCACCACCGTGATGTCGGAGTTGCGGGGAGCGCTGTCCTTGACCTGCGCCGGCACGTCGAACACGGCGTCACGCGAGCCTTCGCGCGCGACCTGGACGACCATGCGTCCGGCAGACACCACTTCGCCCGGTTCCGGACCGCGCGACGTCACCACGCCGGCCACGTCGGCAAACAGGCGCGTGTAGCTGAGGCGATTTTCGGCAAGGGCGAGGTTCGCCCGCACCGCCTCGACCTGTGACTCAGCAGTCTGCAGCAGCGCTACGGCTTGATCGAAAGCGGCGCGGGACACGGCGTTTTCGGCCACCAGGTCGCGCATACGCTGGTGGTTGTTGCGGGCCTCGACCAGTTGCGCCTGCGCGGCGACCAGTTGCGCCCGGGCTGCCTGCAGGCCGCTTTCCTCGTTCTGCGGATCGAGCCGCGCCAGCAACTGGCCCGGTCGGACGTTGTCGCCGACGTCGACGGTGCGCTCGATCAGGCGGCCGTCGATCCGGAACGACTGGTTGATTTCTGTCTGCGCCTGCACTCTGCCTGTGAGCGCGACCGTGTCGCCGACCGCACGGGTCTCGATGGTGATCGCGCGGACCGGACGCACCTCGGCCGGCGGCGCTTCCTCACCGGAGCGGCACCCAGACACCAGGGTGAGCGTGGCGAGCGCGAGCAGGGTGGTCGTTCCACGCTGCAAGGCGGTACCCGTGGCGGCAGGCTTCAATGGCACTGGTCGGCTCCCTGTCAATATTGCGCTTGATGCTAGGCGGTCTACGTTAACCCATGCGGGTCCTTCGCGGGCGGGCCGGTTGGCGTGTCTGGCTGCGTCGCGGTCGGCGCGAGGCGCAGCATGCGGAAGCCGGCGTACGCGAGGGCGATCGTCAGCAGCGGGCTGACATAACTGAAAACGGCAAAAGGCGCATAGCTCCAGGTGGCCACGCCCAGCGTGGCCGCCATGTAGGCGCCGCAACTGTTCCACGGAATCAGCGCGGACGTGGGCGTCGCCGTGTCGCCGACCGTGCGCGACAGCACCACGGGTGCGAGCCCGCGCCGCTCGAACGCCGACTTGAACATCCGGCCCGGCAACACGATGGCGATGTACTGGTCGGCCGTGATGACGTTGGTCGCGACGATGGAGGAGGTGAGCGAGGCGACGAGGGCGCCATCGGACTTCGCCTTCTCGATGATCGGCGTGATCACCCGGTCGAGCACGCCCGCCTTCTCGACCACGCCACCGAAAGCCAGCGCGGTGACGATCAGCCAGATCGTGTTCAGCATGCTGTCCATGCCGCCGCGCGTGGCCAGCATGTCCATCGGCGCGAAGCCCGTGGTCGAGTGGTAACCGCTCGCCAGGGCGAGCCAGACGCCCTTCAGCAGCGCGAGCCACGTCGGCAGCTCGCCGGCGTCGGCGAACCTGATCACGCGTTCCGGCGCCACGAACACGGCGAGAAGCCCGCCGGCGATCGCACCGAGGAAGATCGCCGTGAACGGCGGGAACCGCAACAGCGCCAGCACGATGACGACCACGAGCGGCAGGAACAGGACCGGCGAGATATGGAACGCGGCCCGTATCGCCGCCATTTTCGGGGCCGCGTCGAAATCGCCGGGCTCACCGAGCATGAAGAACACCGCGAGCGCGATCGCCAGCGCCATCGTCGACGTGAGCAGCGTCTCCCGGATGTGCTGGTAGAGATTGACCCCGGCAGCGGCGGCCGCGAGATTGGCGGAGTCGGAGAGCGGCGAGGACTTGTCGCCGAAATAGGCGCCCGAGATCACCGCGCCTGCGGCAATGGCGGGGTTGAGGTCCATGCTGACGGCAATACCCATGAAGCCGACGCCGATGGTGCCGACGACGGTCCACGAGCTGCCGATGCTGGCCGCAACGATGGCGCAGATCGCGCAGGCGGTGACGAAGAAGTAATTCGGGCTGAGCAATTGCAGCCCGTAGTACACCATCGCCACCAGCGTGCCGCTGAGCGCCCAGGTGCCGATCAGCGCGCCCACGGCGAACAGGATGAAGATCGCGCCGATGCCGGTGGAGACGCTGTCTGCGGCGGCTTTGCCCAGCGCGTCGAGCGCGTGCCCGCGGCGCCAGCCGATGAACACCGCGATCATCGTCGCGACCACGAGCGCCACCTGGTTCGGCCCGACCGCGCCACGATCACCGAACAGGAAGTAGGACAGTCCGACCAGCACGATCAGGCTGGCGACCGGAACGATGGCTTCGAGCAACGAGAGCGGCTGCGGTGAGTCAGGCCTCTTCATGTGCGGCGGCTGCTTGACCTACCTGTCAGGGCTCGTCGCCATGGTAGGGGCAGGCGCTGGTGGCGCACTCGCTGCTGTTACCCAGGATGCTGATGATGTCGACCCCGCGCTCGCGCACTGCATCCGTGCCGATGATCGCGACCCGGCCGTCGATCTGCGCGACATACTCATGAACGACCTCGCCGAAGGCGTTGCGCTGGATCGCGACCTTCTGGCCCTTGCGCACCGCGTCGTTCAACTTCACCAGGTATTCGGTAAAGCCGCTGTGCACGGCGAAGTAGTCGACGAGCTGTGTTGCCGACGAACACGTTGCGGTCCTGCGCGGTCTGCCCGAGCGGCCGATCCAGCATCTTGTAGTGCGAGAGCAGGTTTTCCACGCCCTCGGTACCGGCCGCAATCATCGTCGTCATCGAAGCTGCGCGGGCCGCCCAGTTCGAGTGTGATGGCCGGGATGCCGGCGCGCACCAGCGCGTATTCCAGCGTGCCGTCGAACCCGGGCTCGAGCAGGATCTGGTCGATTGGAAACAGCCGCGCCACTTGCTGCGCCTCGGCATCCTTCCAGTTGGCGAAGGCGAACAGCGCAAAGTCGATGCCGTTGCCGCCGGTGTGGATGTCGACGCCGATGTCGGCGTTGCCCTTGATGAGCCGGTTCATGATCAGCCAGGAATGGCGTTCGACCGTGTTGCCGGCTTCGTCGCCCGGCCAGGTGCGGTTCGGATTGACGAGGTTGAGGCCAAGGTTGCTCACCGGCCACATGCGCGTGACATGCTCGACGCCGGGCCTGTTCGGACCGACGATCCCGATCACGCTGCCGGACAGTTTCGTGGCATCCAGGTCGGCGAAGACTTTCTGTACCACCCGGATCGGGTTGAGTTCGTCACCGTGCACGCCGGAGACGAGCAGCAGGCGCTTGCCGCCTTGCGCCCCCTTGGCCACCATGACGGGGACGTACCAGTACTGGCCGGTCCCCATCTCGACGCCCTGAAAGAAGAAGCTGTAGGTCTTGCCCGGCGCCAGGTCGTCCAGGTCGAGCTGGCTGATGACCCGTTTGCCCTGGACCACGTCACCGGTATAGACGGTTTCGGCCTGCACGGCGGCCGTCAGCAGTGTGGCCGCGAACAGTGCGAGCGCAGCTTTGACACTCTTCATGGGTGCCCTCCCTTGATCGATCGCAAAAGGTTCGGCCGTGCCCCCAGGCACGAGCCGAGCCCACGTCGCCCCGGCCTGGTCGGCCGGCGCTGACGATTACCGCAGCGTCGCGGTCAGTAATCCACCGCGTCGCGGATGATCGGGCAGGTCATGCAATGGCCGCCCCCGCGTCCACGGCCCAGTTCCGCGCCGACGATCGTAATGACCTCGATGCCTTCCTTGCGCAGCAGGGTGTTGGTGTACGTGTTGCGGTCGTAGGCGTAGACCACGCCCGGCGACGCGCAGACCAGGTTGGCGCCGCTGTCCCACTGCGTGCGTTCGCGCTGATAGTCGGTGCCGCCGGCTTCAACCACGCGCAGCTTCTTCAAGCCCAGCGCCTGGGCCACCACGTCCACGAACGGCTTCTTCTCGGCGTGGAACTCGACACCGCTCGGATGGTCGCTCGGCCGGTACGAGAAGGTCGTGGTCTGGGCGAGGAAGTCCGGCGCCAGCAGCACGCAGTCGCGATCGGCGAACGTGAAGACGGTGTCCAGGTGCATTGCCGCGCGGATTTTTGGCATCGCGGCGACGATCACTCGCTCGGCGGCGCCCTTCTTGAACAGCGTGGCCGCGAGCTGGCTGATCGCCTGGCGCGATGTACGCTCGCTCATGCCGATGAGGACGTTGCCCTTGCCGATGGGCATCACGTCGCCGCCTTCCAGTGTCGCCTGGCCGTGGTCCTCGGTCGGGTCGCCCCACCAGACGTTGACCTTGCCGGCGAAATCCGGATGGAACTTGTAGATGGCCGTGGTGAGGACCGTCTCCTCGTGCCGGGCCGGCCAGTAGAGTGGATTGAGCGTCACGCCGCCGTAGATCCAGCAGGTGGTGTCGCGCGTGTACAGCGTGTTGGGCAGCGGCGGCAGCAGGTATTCGGTGACGCCGGCCGCCTCCTTGACCACCTGCAGTGCCTTGCCGCCGACCGACTCGGGGAACTCGAGCGTCGAGAGACCGCCGATCAGGGTTTCCGCGAGGGCGCGGTTGTCGAGGCCTTCGAGGTAGCTGCGCAGCTCGTCGATGAAGCCGAGCCCGACCTGGTTGGGCACGACCTGGTTGTCGAGGATCCACTTCTTGCCCTCCGGCACCGCAACGGTTTCGGCCAGCAGGTTGTGCATCTCGACCACGTCGACGCCGCGGTCGCGCATCTTCGTGACGAAGTCGAAGTGGTCGCGCTTGGCGTTCTCGACCCAGAGCACGTCGTCGAACAGCAACTGGTCGCAGTTGGACGGCGTGAGGCGCTGGTGTGCCCGACCGGGCGCGCAGACCATCACCTTGCGCAGTTGGCCGACTTCCGAATGAACGCCGAATTTGACTTCGTTTGTGCTTGCCATGATTGGACTCGCTGGATACGGGGGTGGTGTCAGAGGGAGAGGGTGCCGGTCGACAGACCGTAGATGCAGTACAGGGCCGCAGCGACGATGAGGCCGAATACGACCCAGTCGCTGGTGCCGACGAAAACGGGCTTGCCTTGCTCACGGCGCGCCATGTAATAGAGGATCGTGCCGGGGGCGAACAGCAGTGCGGCGAGCAGGATGTACTTCAGGCCGCCGGCGTAAATCATGAAAAGCGTGTAGGCCACCGCCAGCGAGGCCAGGATCAGGTCGCGCTTGCGTTCCTCCGGCCGGACCTCGTAGGTCTGGCCGCGCCGCGCGATCATCAGGCCGTAGGCGGCGACGAAGAAGTAGGGGATCAGCGTGGTCGCGCTGGTCAGGCTCAGCATCAGCGCAAACGCATCGCGCGACCAGTAGGTCGTGATCACGATCAGCTGGATGATGATGCTGGTCGTCCACATCGCCACGACCGGCACGTTGTTCTGGTTGGTCTTGGCGAAGGCCTTGGGCATGTCCTTGGACTTGCCGGCGGCGAACATGACTTCAGCGCAGATCAGCGCCCAGGCCAGGTAGGCGCCGAGGACCGACACCAGCAGGCCCACGCTGACGAAGATCGCCCCCCAGGGCCCTACCACGGACTCCAGCACCGCAGCCATCGACGGCTGGCGCACGCCGGCGATGTCGGCACGCTGCATCACGGCATAGGGCAGCAGGGTGACCAGCACCATCAGGCTGGTGACGATGATGAAGCCAGTGATCGTGGCCAGGCCGACATCGGTGCGTTCCTTGGCGAAGCGCGAATAGACGCTGGCGCCTTCGATGCCGATGAAGACGAACACCGTGACCAGCATCGTCGCCTTGACCTGCTCGAACAGGCCGGTGGTGAGATCGCCGCCGTAGAGATTGAAGCTGAACAGGTCGATCTTGAACGCGAAGATCAGGATCAGGATGAAGACCATGATCGGGATGACCTTCGCGATGGTGACGATCTTGTTGATCGCCGCCGCCTGCTGCACGCCGCGCAGGATCAGGAAATGGAACAGCCAGATACCGACGGAGGCCAGGACGATGGCGACGACCGTGTTGCCGTCGCCGAAGACCGGGAAAAAGGCGCCGAGCGTGGACTTGATCAGCACCCAGTACGACACGTTGCCGATGCAGCTGCCGATCCAGTAGCCGAAGGCCGAGAGGAAACCCGCGTAGTCGCCGAAACCTTCGCGGGCGTAGGCATAGACGCCGGCGTCGATGTCGGGCCGGCGCTCGGCCAGGGCCTGGAACACTCGCGCCAGCATGTACATGCCGGTGCCGGCGATGAGCCAGGCGATGACCGCGCCCATCGGGCCCGTGGCATTGGCAAACGTCCGCGGCAGCGAGAATATTCCCGCACCTACCATTCCGCCCACCACCATCGCGGTGAGCGCCGTCCGTGACATCTTCTGGTCGGCCATCCCGTTCCACCCCGTTCAGTTCTTATTGCACGAAAATACGCGCGCGCGGCGCGTACTCAGATCTTCGGTACGCTATCCAATTGTCCTGCGGTCCGCAATTAGAAAAAATCGTCAGCCAACACGTGTGCTCACGTTCATCGCGCGCGCTGGCGCCGCGCGCAACGACGGTGCGTCGAGATTGCGCTTCGCGAGTTTGCCCTGGTCAAATTGCGTTCGTGTGACGGCGCAGACTGGATTCGAATCAATTCCCGGATAGGGGCGCAGCGTTCTTTTCTCCACGAAACCCTTGATCGCTGCTATCGTATGAAGCGCGGCTTGCATTGTGCAGCGCAGCATTCACTCGTCGCCGGCTCGCAACGTCGCGTCGGCAGCCTGGCGGGTACGGCGCGCCGAAGGCATTGACACCGATGCCGGCCGCCATACGTTCAATCAATCTAAAGCTTTGGAGCAACGAGCAATGAACATGCGTTGGAATGTAATCGGGTCGATCGCGTTGCTGGGCGCGGTCCTCGTGGCGGGCGAGGTCAATGCACAGACCACGGTGACCTACGGCCGCATCACGAACGTGCGCCAGGTCGACATCCAGAACCAGGGCGCGAATGCCGCAGGAACGATCGTCGGCGGCGCGCTCGGCGTCGCATCGGGCTCCGGGCAGTCACGCAGCAATCGCGCGTTGCGCGGTGTCGGCGGCGCGGCTGTCGGCGGCCGCCTGACTAATGCGGTGGCCTCGTCCACCGGATTCGAATACACGGTCCTGATCGGCGGCACCAACACGATCCGGGTGGTGACCGAGCAGGCCGGCATGCGCGTCGGCGACTGCGTCTCGGTCGAGCGTGGGGCGCACAACAACCTGCGCCTCGTCGACGATGCTCGCTGCAATGCCGCAGCCAACACGCCGGTGCCTGCGAGCGCAATGGCGGACGCGACCGCCTGCGAAGCCGCCAAGGAACAGCTGCTGAACGCGTCGACGGATGCGGACTTCGACCGCGCCGAGCGCCGGATGCGCCTGCTGTGTGGTGACTGATCCCCGGCAGTCGGACTTCAGTTAGTTCACTGTAAAGACGGCGGAGGCCGGGTGCCTGGCCTCACCGCGACTGGAATTCAATAAGAAGGTATTGACGATGAACAAGAGACATTTCATGGCGGCGTTGATGGGTGTGCTGGTGCTTGCCACGGGCTGCTCGACGACTGGCTCGGGTAGCAGCGATCCGGCAACCCGTCGCCAGACCATCAATGCCGGCGTCGACAACGCGCTGGCGAATTTGTACCGCCAGGATCCAGGCGCCCAGCAACTGGTCAGCAGGGCGCGGGGTGTGCTGGTGTTCCCGTCCGTGCTCCAGGCGGGGTTCGTCGTAGGCGCATGGCAGGGCGACGGCGCCCTGCGCAAGGGCGGCAAGACAGTCAGCTTCCACCGCACACAGGGCGGTACGTTCGGGCTGCAGGCCGGTGCCCAGTCCACGGCGGTATTCCTCTTGTTCATGACGGATGACGCACTGGCGCGATTCGAGGCCAGCCGCGGCTGGACGGCCGGCGTCGATGCGACGGTCACGCTGCTGTCGGTCGGAGCGAACGCCCAGGTGACCAGCGCCACTGCGCAGCAGCCGATCATCGGCTACGTGCTTTCGAACCAGGGAATCATGGCGGGCGTCACGGTCGACGGCTCGCGGATTACTCGCTTGAACCTCTGACGAACGACCTGCATGAAACCGTCGTCAGGCGGGCGACAGGTGCGCCTGCCAGGATTGATCGTGATCCTGGCAGGTGTCGTCGTCAGTCCGTCGTTCGCCTGGGCAGAGACACCCGGCGCGCGGTGCCTGGCAATTGAGGACGCCGTCGAACGGCTCGCCTGTTTCGACGTCGAAATCGGCGCTGCGGTGCAAGTAGGCACGGCGACGGCGTCTCCACCGCCTGCCGTGCCGGCGCCCACATCGATTCCCGCGACGGTGCCTGCAGCGGAAGCCTCCCTGGAAACGCCGCGTCCAGCATCCCTGATCGACACGGCGTGGGGCTTCCTCCCTGACTCGCGGAGGGCGTACGTAAGGCTCCATCAGCCCAACTACCTGCTGCTGGGCCGCTACACGACGGACGCCAACACCGAGCCCTACCAGCCGTTGTTCGATGCGTTCGATGAAGAAGGCGGTTTCGACGACGTCGAGGCCAAGTTCCAGCTGAGCTTTAAAGGGCGGCTGCTGGCCTCGGACGATCACCGCTGGGGCTTGTGGTTCGCCTACACGCAGCAAAGCCAGTGGCAGCTTTACAGCCCGGACATCTCGCGCCCGTTCCGCGAGACCAACTACATGCCGGAAATCTTCGGCAGCTTCCGGCCCGGCATCGAAGTCGGTGGCATGCAGTGGAACCTGCTCAATTTCGGGTATACCCACCAGTCGAACGGGCGGTCCGACCCGATCTCCCGCAGCTGGGACAGGCTGTTCGTCGAGGCCGGACTCGAACGCGACAATTTCGTCCTGCTCGCCCGCGCCTGGACCCGCATCACGCCGTCGGACTACGAAGACGACAATCCCGACATCGTGGACTACTACGGCCACGGCGAGGTCACGGGCATCTACAAATGGCGCGGCAACAGTTTCACGCTGATGGGTCGCGGCAACCTGAGCACCGGCAAAGGCGCGGCGCAATTCACGTGGGCCTCACGCCCGCTGCTTGGACCGCTGCGCGGTTACGTGCAGGTGTTCAGCGGTTACGGCGAAAGCATGATCGATTACGACTGGAACCAGACGACGATCGGCCTGGGCTTTACGCTAAACGACCGGTTCTGATCCGGGCCGGCGTGGCAGCCGGCCCGGCATGAAGGAACGTCTACTTTGCGGTTGCCCGGCCGTACATCTCGTCCAAGGCCTGGCGCAACGCGGTCGCCCAGATTCCCATCGCGCGGCGCGCGTCGGCCGTATTCGTCACCCGGTTCGTGACTTGCCAGGTTCCGCTGGATCGAGCGCCGCGTGCGTCGACGGCACGCGCCAGGAGTTCACCCGTCATCGAATCGCGCAGTTCAGCGACCAGTGTCATGCGTCCTGCATTCGCTGTGTACGTGCGTGAGCGGCCGGCCGCCATTGTGTCCGGGGCACTGATGTACAAGTCAACGATGGCGGCCGTGACCCGCAACGTGTCCGGACCCGCCACGTCGACGAGCTGGTAGCCGCCCCTTTCGAGTTCCGCGCGGAAGGTCTCGCGGAACAAGTCCGCCACGCCGGCCTGAATCGCGGCCATGTCGTCGGCATTGAGCCGGCCGAGCTGGCTGCGGCCGCCACGGTTCGGATCCCAGTTTCGGGCGAAACTGACCTCCACCGGGTCGATCTTCACGCTCCTGTAGCCGACAATCTCGGCATCCGGCCTGACGAAGACCGCGCCGAGTCGCGTGCCGGGCTGCCGGACCAGGCCATCCCATTCTTCAGGGGTTGTGTTGCGGGTGCTGGCGCATCCTGCGAGGGTTGTTGCGCACAGCACGAGCAGTAACGGCAGCAAAGTGCGAAAGCGGGTCATGTTGACGCTCCAAGATGATGGTGGTGTCTCGCGCACACTGCGGGCAGGATCGTCGAGGACTGGTCTGCGACAGGCGGCGTGCGATTCAGGCTAGCACGGCAAAGTCCAGGGCTTCAACGCGGCGGCCACGGACGCGACCGCGGGTTCGTCCGCGCATCAAAGGTGTCACCGGTGTCGCGCCTGCCTTGTCCGTATAAATGCCTCTGACCGGTGAACCCATGGGCAAATAAACTCGGTCTTGAGACCGCGTCCGGCCATGGGCATGGCCACGGCGCCGTCAACGTACGAACAGAGTGCGGCTCGGATGGAAGCGTGAAAGCAATTCGATTGCACCTGTTGGCGTTGCTGGGCGGCGTCTGCCGCCCGTCGTGCGTCGACCGCCTGGCTGCTCATGGTCTGCCTGCTGCTGCTGAGGGACGCCCACGCAGGCGGCAACACCGCGTAATGTCCTGGTGCTCTACTCATACGGTCGGCTGCTGCCGGGGAACATCGCGGCTGATCGCGGGCTGTCCGAGGTATTCGCAACCCGCCCCGATCTGGCGGTCGCGGCATCTGCCGAGTTTCTCGATAACCCGAGATTCAGTGGCGAAGTCTACGAACGAGCGTTCGTCACTTACCTGCGCGATAAGTACGCGGCGCACCCGCCGGACGTCGTCATCGCCTCGGCCAACGAAGCGTTGGACTTCATGCTCCGCTACAGGGCGGAGCTGTTTGCGCAGGTTCCGGTCGTGCACATGTCCGTTTCGTCGGAGTACCTGCGATCGGCAGCACCGATGTCGCCTGACGTCGTCGGCACGCCGTTGGCATACGACTTCGTCGGCACCGTCGAACAGGCGCTGCGGTGGCATCCGGCGAGCGGACCGGATTTTCATCGTGACCGGCGCCAGCCCGTGGGACATGGAATGGGAGGCACGCGTACGCGAACAAGCTGCCGGCTTCCCAAGCCAGCTCTCGATCGAGTTCATGACTGGATTACCAGCCGCCGTGCTGCAACGACAGTTGCGCGATCTACCGGCGGATTCAATCGTGTTCACGCTTGGCTTTTTCCGCGACGGCGGTGGGCGCGAGTTCACGCCGCGCGAGGCCAGCCAACTTATTGCAGCCGCATCGTCGGTGCCGGTCTACGGGCCATTCTCGACCTTTATGGGCACCGGCATCGTCGGTGGCCGCATGGCGAGCTACGACGCCATTGGACGCCTGGCCGCCGAGACCGCGATCAAGCTGCTCGATGGCACTTCCCCGGACTCGCTGAGACTGCCCGCGGCCATGCCAACGCCGTTGCAGGTTGACTGGCGGCAATTGCGAGCGCTGGGGCATTTCCCCGCAAGCGGTACCGGTCGATGCGATCGTGCATTTCAAGGAGCCCACGCTCTGGGAGACGTACCGTCGACAGGTGCTCACCGCCGAGCGTCGTGATGCTGCTCCAGGCCGGTCTCATCGTCGCGCTGTTGCTCGAGCGTCGCCGCCGTCGACGCACTGCGGCCGCGCTGGCCCGCAGCGAGCAACACATGCGTCTCGCGGCTCACGCAGCCGGCCTGTCGACCTGGGTCCTCGACGGCAGCGCGGAATTGGCCGCCGGCGTCGAGTCCGCCGCCCCACGGGCCGAAATCGGGTCCGAGCCGCTTGCGGACTTCCGCGAGACCCTGGCGCGCGTCCACGCGAACGACCGCGTCAGCGTCGACGAGACGCTGCGTGATGCCCTGGACACCCAGGAAGAGTTCGAGGTGGAGTACCGCATTGCGGCGCCGGACGGCGCATGGCGGTGGCAGTCGACACGCGGTCGCGCCGATCTCGCGCAAGCGCCGCGACTGCTTGGCGTGACGACCGACATCACTCAACGCAAACGCGCCGAGGCCCAGGCCGAGCAGGACCGCGCGGCCCTGTATCACATGACGCGCGTCTCGCTGCTCGGGCAGTTTTCCGCGTCGATCGCACACCAGTTGAACCAGCCGCTGGCGTCCATCCTGGGCAATGCCGAGGCCGCGCAGAAAATGCTCGAGCGCGAGCCTGTCGACCTGGCCGAGCTGCGCGAGATCTGTGCCGACATCGTGACCGAGGATCATCGCGCCGCCCAGGTGATTCGCCGGCTCGGTGTCCTGTTCAAGCGCGGGGAGCCCCTGTGCGATCCGCTCGACGTCAACGACCTGGTGCGCGACACGATCGAATTCTCCCGCAGCATGCTGACGTCGCGTCACGTCACGCTGCTGCTGCGGCTTGCGCCGACCCTGCCGTCAATCGCTGGCGACCGGGTACAACTGCAGCAGCTGATGCTGAACCTGATCGTCAATGCGACCGATGCGATGGACGACCTGACCGAGACAGGACGGGTCCTGACGATCAGCACCGCCTTGCATGACGGCAGCGTGAGCCTTTGCGTGGCCGATCGCGGCCCGGGCGTCGCCGCCGAGGCGCTGGGACAACTGTTCGAGCCGTTCTGGAGCACCAAGGCCGATGGCATGGGCATGGGCCTGGCGATCTGCCGTTCAATCGTCGAGGCGCACCACGGCAGCCTGAATGTGACGAACGCTCCTGAGGGCGGAGCGGTGTTCTGTGCGCAGTTGCCGACGCTGGCATCCGCATGACCGCAGACGCCACGGCACCGACGGTCTTCCTCGTCGACGACGACGGGCCGGTGCTGAAGGCCCAGGCGCGGCTGCTGCGCGAACACGGCTTCCAGACAGTTCTCTGCGAATCGGCGGAAGAATTTCTCGCGCAGCATGACGTCTCGGTGCCGGGCTGCCTGGTGCTCGACGTCAACCTGCCTGGGCTCGACGGCCTGGCGTTGCAACGTCGCCTGGTCGAGGTTCGGCCCGTCGTTGCCGATCGTCTTCCTGACCGGGAATGGCGACATCCCGAAATCCGTCCAGGCGGTCAAGGCCGGTGCCGTGGACTTCCTGACCAAGCCGGTTGCGGGCTCGACCTTCCTGGCTGCGGTGCGAGCCGCCTTGGCGCAGGACGCGCTGGCTCGCTTGGCGAAGGACGACGACGCGGCGCTGCGGCAACGCTACGCGACGCCTCAGCGCTCGCGAGCGCGAAGTGCTGGCGGGGCTGGTTGCCGGCAAACTGAACAAGCAGATCGCCGGCGAGTTGGGCATCGCCGAAGCCACCGTCAAGTTCCATCGCGCGCACCTCATGGAAAGCATGCAGGCGCACACGGTCGCCGAACTGATGTACTTGGCGGCCCGCCTGGAGCGCGACTAGCGCGCACCACGCCCGGGTGTTGCCGAGCTATGCCAAAGGCCAGTTACGCGCTGCGCCACGACGGGGCACCGTTGCGCGGTGAGATGGTCCCGACCCGTATCGCCGTGGTGGATGACGAAGCAGCGGTTCGCGTAGCGCTGGGCCGCGCTGTTGCGCATGGCCGATTACGACATGCGGGCGTACGCATCCGGCGAAGAATTCCTGGCGGCACTGGGCGATTGCATGCCGGACTGCGTATTGCTGGACGTTCACCTGCCAGGGTTGACCGGGATTCAGGTGCAGCTGCGTCTGCAGGCCGATCACGTGCAGCTGCCGGTCGTGTTCATCACGGCGAGCGACGATCCCGCAATCGACCGCAGCGCCTTGCAGGCTGGCGGCCTGTGCGTGTTGCGCAAGCCCTTCTCCAGCCAGGAGTTGCTGGCCAGCATCGAGTTCGCGCTGCAGGCAGTGTCCAGTCGCGGGCGCTAACCGGATCCAGGCGCCGATCTATACCAAAAGATAGGCTCCCGCCGCGTCGGAAACGGCCTACGATTTTCATCAACGATGGATTCCCTGATTTCCCGAACCTGGAGCATGCAATGAGATTCATTCGAACGTTGGACGTTGACCGCGACGCTCGCGATCGTCGCCGGTACTGCCGCTCCGGGATTTGCGGCCGAAAGCGGGCATTTCCATCCGAAGGGCAAGGAGCCTTCGCAGTACACGCTGGACGCCATCGCGCGCACCAAGCTGTCGATGCCGTCGTTTACCGACGTCCGCGACTTCGACGAGCGGAACAAAGGCTTCATTGCGCCGGCGGAACAACTGAAGATCATGGCCGACGACGGCCACGTCGCCTGGGACATGGAGCGGTTCGCGTTCCTGAACGACAGCAAGGGGTTCGGCAGCGTCGATCCGTCGTTGCACCGCATTTCCGTGCTGAACATGAACTACGGACTGTACGAGGTGGTGCCCGGCATCTACCAGGTGCGCGGCTTCGACCTGGCCGACATCTCGTTCGTGCGTGGCAAGACCGGCTGGATCGTCATCGATCCGTTGACCACGGCCGAACCGGCGCGTGCGGCACTGCAGCTGTTCCAGAAGCACGTCGGCAAGGGCCTGCCGGTGACGGCGGTCATTTACTCCCATTCGCATGGCGACCACTGGGGCGGCGTGCGTGGCGTGGTTGACGAAGCGGACGTGCGAGCCGGCAAGGTTGCCATCATCGCGCCGCGCAACTTCATGCAGCACACCATTTCCGAGAACGTGTACGCCGGCAACGCGATGAACCGGCGGCTGTTCTACCAGTACGGCCTGTTGCTGCCGGCGAGCCCGTACGGCTACGTCGGCCAGGGCCTCGGCCAGGGCGTGTCGTCGGGCCGCATGGGCCTGATCACGCCGACCCGCATCGTCGAGAAGGACATCGAGGAGTTCGAGGTCGACGGCGTCAGGATGATCTTCCAGAACACGCCGGACACCGAAGCGCCTTCCGAGATGAACACCTACATCCCCGGGATGAAGGCGCTCTGGATGGCGGAAAACGTCACGGCGACGCTGCACAACATCTACACGCTGCGCGGTGCGCCGGTCCGCGATCCGTTGAACTGGTCCAAGTACGTGGCCGCCGCGCTGTACCTCTACGGCCAGGAAGCCGAGGTCATGTTCGCCTCGCACCACTGGCCGCGCTGGGGTAACACCCGCATCCAGGAAGTGCTGCGCGGGCAGCGCGACCTCTACGCCAACATGAACAACCAGGTGCTGCACTTCGTCAACCAGGGCGTGACGATCAACGAGATACACAACGTCTACCAGGTTCCGAAGAGCATGCAGACGGAGTGGTACCTGCGCGGCTATCACGGCTCGCCGCAGCACAACAGCCGCGGCGTGGTGCAGCGCTACATCGGGTTCTGGGACGCCAATCCGGCCAACCTGATCCCGCTGTCGCCGGCCGACTCTGCGCCTCTCTATGTGGAGATGATGGGCGGCGCCGAGAAGATCATGGCCAAGGGCAAGGAACTCGCCGGCCAGGGCAAGTATCTCGAGGCTTCGGAGATCCTGAACAAGCTCGTGTATGCGCAACCGCAGAACCAGGCCGGCAAGGACCTGCTGGCGGATGTCTTCGAGCAGCTTGGCTACCAGCAGGAAAACCCGGGCTTGCGCAACAGCTTCCTGGCGGCCGCCTACGAGCTGCGGTCGGGCATCCCGGCCACCGAAGCCGTGAGCTCGAGCAGTCCCGACGTGATCCGAGCGATGTCCACGGAGCTGTTCCTCAACTTCCTCGGCATCCGGATGGACAGCCGCAAGGCCGAAGGGATGCGTTTCACGATCAACCTGATCACGCCCGACAACGGCCAGAAGTTCCTGATCGAGATGGAGAACGCGACGCTGACCAACATCGAAGGCTTCCTCTCCGACAAGCCCGACCTGACGGTCACGATCAAGCGCACCGATCTCGAGCAGACGATGATGGGTGCCAAGACGCTGGAAGCGCAGATTGCGGATGGCACGGCGAAGGCCGAGGGCAACCTGGGAGTGCTGAAGCAGCTCGGCTCGACCATGGTCGATTTCGACCCGCGCTTCCCGATCATGCCGGGTACGAAGCTCAGGGCGACCACAGTCGACAAGGCGGACACCTTCGAGGCCACTGTCGGGAACCCGGCCGCGGAATAGGCGGCCACGTAACCGAAGCAAAAGCTCAGCTGCTGACCGTCGCGCGAGACGCCTCCTTCGGGTAATCTCGCGCGACGGAATTGGCAGGTGATCACCATGAGACAATTTCTGATCCCGATTGCGCTCGTCGCGTCGGCACTGTGCTCGACGACGGCCCTGGCGGAGGATGCGGCGGGGGATTGGCGCCAGACACTGTTCGTCTACGGCATGGGCGCGGCGATCGACGGCGATGCGCAGATCGGCAACGTCCAGGTGCCGGTCGACGTCAGCATTTCCGACCTGTTCGACGCGCTTAAATTCGGTGCGATGGCGGCCTACCGGATCGAGAACGACGAATGGTCGTTCACCGGCGACGCCACTTACATGAACCTCGGCTGGAGCGGCCAGACGCAACATGGGCGTGCGAGCGCTGGTGTCGATATCGAGCAGCTGACGATGATGGGCACGGTCGGGCGGCGTATCTCGCCGCACCTCGAGGGTCTCCTCTCCCTGGGGTATTTCGATCTGTCGACCGACTTGCGGGTGCGGGTGCTCGAGCAGCGCACCGAGGCAAGCCGGGACGCGAGCTGGGTCGATCCGCTGATCGGACTGAACTATGTCGTGCCGGTCGGGGACAAGTGGACTTACACGCTGCGCGGGGACGTGGGCGGGTTCGGCGTCGGTTCAGATTTCACCTGGCACCTCATCACGTCCTTCAGGAGGCAGAACACCGACAGGTTCGCCTGGTACGTTGGGTATCGCGTGATTGCATTCGACTACGAGGACGGCAGCGGGCGGAATTACCAGCATTACGACCTGACCCAGCAAGGGCCGGGCGTCGGCGTCGCAATCAGCTTCTGAATCAACCTGCGGACGTGCGGGGAAGCCCACGTGAATCCGGACGCCCCGGCAGACACGAATCCTCTGCCCGTCACACTGCTGTTCCCGAGACGAGCACGTGACGGGCAGCCCACAGGAGTTTGCTCGATGAAGACGCATTACCCCAAGGCGGCTCTGCTGGTCTTCGGCGCCAGTCTCTTTGCACCGCTCGCTTCAGCCATCGAACCGATCCCCGAGACTCCCGGGTGGCGGGGGTTCGTGGTGCTTGGTGCGGGATACACCGACCTCAAGAGCAATCTCGTCGCCGGCAACAGCGTGATCGACCTCGGCAAGCCGATCGTCGATTCCGTCAACCAGGGGCCGCAGAGCGACGACACCATCCACCCTGTGATCACCGGTGAGGTCAACTACACCTTCGGCAACCGCTGGCAGGCCTTCTTCGGCACGTCCCTCGAGGACGCGGTC
Source organism: uncultured Gammaproteobacteria bacterium (assembly GCA_963743995.1). Classification (GTDB taxonomy): domain Bacteria; phylum Pseudomonadota; class Gammaproteobacteria; order Steroidobacterales; family Steroidobacteraceae; genus RPQJ01. The sequence continues at coordinate 60,950 of CAVUSC010000034.1, forward strand.
ACGCTGGATGGCATCACCCAGCTCGGGGCGCGCAAGGACCTGGGCGAGGCTGGCGTTCTGCAGGGCAGCTTCGTGTTCAGCGGCATGCCCACCAGGGTCTGGGAAGACCCCTACGCGGAGGGCGTGCGCCGTGACGAGACGGATCGCGATTCCACCGGCGCGCGCCTGCAGTGGGACCGGATCCTGGGCTCCGCGTTCGAGCTCACGTTCACCTATCGCGACGTGGCCATCGACACCGAGCGCAGCGGCCAGGGTGTCGTCAGCACCGCCTGTGACGAAGGCTGCCAGCAGCTGCTGCGGCGCGACGGCGACCAGTTCTTCTTCGACGCGGCCTACCTGTTCAGGCTCGGCGAAGGTAAGCGCCACCTGCTGCGGCCGACGGTCCGCTACACGGTCGACGATCGCGACGGCGATGCCATCAGCGGCGACGCCTACCTGCTGCAGCTGAGCTACATCTTCCTGGGTCAGGGCTATACCGTGGCCAGCAACGTCGCCGTGGGCAGCAGCAGCCACGACGCGCGCAACCCGATCTTCGGCGTGAAAACCGAATCCGACCGCTTCGCCATCGATACCACGCTGTTCTACCGGCTACCGACCGCGAGCGGACGCTGGCAGGCCGTGGGCAGCGTGCTGTGGGGCGAGGACGACTCCGAGGTCGCGTTCCACGACAATGAGTTGTTCATGATCAGCATCGGCGCGATGTATCGCTTCGGCAGTCGCTGACAGGCGGCTGTCGCAAGTCGTGGCCGTGCGTCACCAGCTGAGGTCGTTGATCGAGCGTTCCTCGATCGGTCGCCCGAGACCGAGCACGAGTTGCCAGTCGCTGTCAGCAGTAGCGGCAAGCGACAGCGATACCGGGCCGAGCGGCGTGCGGCCCGCCAGCACGAAAGCCCCGGAATAGGTCGGCTCCGCGTTGATCCCGTCGAGACGGCCACTCATGTCGGCAGCGGTAAACGTCACCCCCGCGTAGATCGACTGGCCGAACACGTAGCTGATGTCCGCGATCCGCTGCAGGTATGACGCTTGCGCGCTCCAGTACGACGAACCGCGCAATTCGCCGATGCTGAGGCCCGGCAGGCTCACCGGGCCACCGATGCTGAACAGGTCGTACAAGGGTAGCGAGGTGTCGAACGACGACCCGCCGCTCACGCGCAGGTACCCGACGTTGCGGCGGAACGGCAGCACGACGGTTGCCGTGCCCTCGAAGCGGTCATAGATCGCATCGGCTCCGAGCGCCTCCTCGCTGCGGAAATAAGTCATGCGGGCGACCATGCCGTGCTGCCACAGCACGTCGCGGTCGCGCGAATCGAAAGTGTAGCGAGCCGTAAAGCCGCCGTACCCCTCGTTCGAGATCTCGGGCAAGTCCTGGGAGCCGATTTCCCGGCTGGCCGACTGGCTGCCCGAGCGGATGCCCGCACGCAGTTCAGCGCGCCTGCCGAAGACACGTCCCGCATCGAGATCGGCCCATCCAGACGTAAACCGATAGCGCGTCACCGCGTCGCCGTCGTCGAAGAGGTCTTCGATCGATCGCCGTGCCATCAGGCCAGGCTCGACGAACCAGCGATGCTCTGCGTCGAGTGGCTGGTAGAACGAAGCCTCCAGGCCCGAAGTCCTGCCGAGACGCAGCGAACCGTACAGCTCGCCGCCGCGATCATTGACCCAGGTCTGCAGGTAGTCGCCGCCGATCGTGAACGCCGTGTTGGCGTCCGTGCCGATATGCAATCCAAGGTCGAAGCGCACGATGTGCGGGCCCCACGACTTTTCCTGCAGGTGCATGTCCAGGGTCGGCTGGGCCGGGTCGCCCGACAAGGTGTAAGCCACACGCTCGAAGTCCGAAAGTGCAAACACTGCGTTGGTGCGCTGCGCGATCTGGTGCGCGTCCACCGAGTCGCCGGCCTGCAACCGCAATGTCTGCTGGATGAACTCTGGATTCGCCCGCTCGAGACCATGCAGATTCACGGCCGCCAGCGTGACCTTCTCGCGCCCCGGCCGGGATGCCGTTTCGCGCCAGGCCAGGTACTCGGGCTCGGTCACTGCAAAGCGCGATAGTGCCGTCCGCTGCGCCAGTGCCGCCTCGCGCCCCATCGGGATGGCGTCACTGATCCGGTCGAATGACGCCGATCCGATGTCCCCCATTTCGATCACGATCTTGACGTCGGCGGGGCCGAGCGTGTCGAGCTGCTGTCGCTCGTTGGCGCCGATGAGCACGTCGAGGGTGCGCGACATCATCGTGAGCGGCGAGCGCAGGTCGGCAGCCGTGGGCGGGGGATTCGGCACGGCGACAGCAATGACCACGTCGGCACAGGTCTGCCGGGCGATGTCCACCGGTACGTTGCGCGTGAGTCCGCCGTCTCCGAGGATGCGGCCGTCGATGTTGACGGGCGAGAACACTCCGGGCACAGCCATGCTCGCCCGCATTGCGAGCGCCAGGTCGCCACGATCGAGGACGACCATCTCGCCGCTTTGCATGTCCGTGGCCACGGCGCGGAAAGGAATGGGCAACTGATCAAACTCTGCAACGCCGCGACTGCGACCCACGAGGGACTGGATCGTCAGGTCGACATTCTGTGTGCTGATCAGGCCGGACGGTGCCATGAGGCTGCCGCCACGCACGCCGAATTCCAGGCTGTTGCTGTAGGTGCCGCCGACGAGCTTGCGGCGCATCGGCACTTGCCTGCGCAAGTCGCGGCGGCCGATGGCGTCCTGCCAGGAGATCGACCGGATCTCGGTCTCGAGTTCCTCTGCGCTCATGCCCGAGGCGTAGGCGCCGCCGACGAGCGCGCCCATGCTCGTGCCGATGATGCAATCGACGGGGATGTGCATCTCGTCCAGCACACGCAGCACGCCGACGTGCGCCGCACCCTTCGCGCCACCGCCGCCGAGCACCAATCCGATGCGTGGCCTGGGTTTCACCGGCGCCTCGACGGCAGCGCTCTCTGCCGCAGTCGACACGGCCGGGAACGCGGCGCAGGCTACATACGCACACAGGAGCCACGCTGCGAGTCCGCGGGCGGTCCTGTCGACGTCAGCGCTGTTTCGCTTCACCGGCACTCCAACTGCTTCACGGGCACACGCCCACGCTCATATGCTACCGCGTGTCGGTAGCTGTAGGCGCCTGCCGCGCAGGCTGCATGCCGGTCGCGACATTGACAATCCCGGTCGGCGGGGCATCCTTGCGGCTGAAAGCGCCTTGGCCACAGTTCATGTAACCTGCCGGCCGCACTCGTCCACTCTGCGCAGGAGCCAGCGATGCAACGCCACTTGAAGCACTTGTGCCTTGCGCTGCTGGTGGTTGGCAGCGCGGCATCGCTCGTCGCTCATGCCCAGGATGCAACCACGGGCGTGATCTTCGAGAACGTGCGCATCTTCGATGGGACCGGCGCAGGGTTGTCGGATCCGTCGAACGTGCTCATCGTGGGTGAGTCGATCAAGACGATCTCCGGCGGGCCAATCGCCGATCCACCCGGCATCACGGTCATGCGAATCCAGGGCGGCGGACGCACGCTGATGCCCGGCCTGATCGACAGCCACTGGCACACGATGTTCGCAGCGCCCTCGATGCCCGAGCTGATGGCGGGAGACCTGGGCTACCTGACTCTGCTGGCGGGCCAGCAGGCGCAGGCCACGCTGCTGCGCGGCTTCACCACCGTGCGGGATCTCGGGGGACCTTCGTTCGCGCTCAAGCGTGCCATCGACGAGGGCCTGGTAGCTGGACCGCGGATCTATCCCTCCGGCGCGATGATCACGATCACCGGCGGTCATGGTGACTTCCGCTCGCCCAGCGAGCTGCCCCGCCAGGCGGGCGGGCCGCCGACGATCGCGGAAGCGCTCAACGCCAGCCAGCTCGCCGACTCGCCCGACGAAGTGCGCATGCGCACCCGAGAGCAACTGCTGCTCGGCGCGTCGCAGATCAAGCTCACGGCCGGTGGCGGCGTGGCTTCGCCACACAGCCCGCTGGATGTTTCCACGTTCACCGAGGATGAATTGCGGGCTGCAGTGCAGGCCGCAGGCAACTGGGGCACGTACGTGGGTGTCCACGCCTACACGCCCGACGCGATCCAGCGCGCGATTGCCGCCGGCGTCAAGGTCATCGAGCACGGCCACCTGATGGACGACGCCAGCGCCCGGATGATCGCCGAGAAAGGCATCTGGTTGAGCTTCCAGCCCTTCGTCGACGACGGCTTCGCCCCGCAGATGCCGCCTTCCAGCATGGCGAGGAAACAACAGGTGATGACGGGCACCGAGCGGGCGGTAGCGTTGGCGAAGAAGTACAAGATCAAGCTGGTGTGGGGCACCGACATCCTGTTTTCCGCGGCCAACACGACACGCCAGGGCGCGATGCTGGTCACGATGCAGAAGTGGTTCAGCCCGGCGGAGGTGCTGGCCATGGCGACCGGCACCAGCGGCGAGCTCCTGCAGTTGTCGGGTCCGCGCAACCCTTACCCCGGCCGGCTAGGCGTGGTGAAGGAGGGCGCACTCGCCGACCTGCTCCTGGTCGATGGCAATCCGTTGGCCGACCTGAATCTCGTTGCCGACCCGGGCAAGAATTTCCTGGTCATCATGAAAGGCGGGAAGGTCTACAAGAATTCCCTGCAGTAACTTCGCAGGAGACGCGCATGCCAGACATACCGATGTATCACGACGGCTCGCGGCAATTGCAGGACAAGTTCGAAACGCGCCGGCTCGCGGACCGGCTGGTCGAGACGCTTGCGCGCAACGCGTTCACCGCAGCTGACCGCGTCTTCATTGAAAGCCGGCCGATGTTCTTCCTGTCCACGGCTGACGCCGCAGGCCGTCCCGATTGCTCGTACAAGGGCGGCGTGCCGGGTTTCGTTCGCGTCCTCGACCCCCGGACACTCGCTTTTCCCAGCTACGACGGCAACGGCATGTTCAAGAGCCTGGGCAATCTGCTCGTCAATCCATACGCAGGCATGCTGTTCATCGACTTCGAGACTCCGAAGCGCTTGCGCGTCAACGGTTGCGCGACCGTGCACGAGGACGATCCGCTGCTCGCGGAATTCGTGGGTGCGCAGCTGATCGTGCGGATTCGCCCGGAGGCGATCTTTCCGAACTGCCCTCGCTACATTCACAAGATGTCCGTGGTCGAGCAGTCGGTGTATGCACCACGCGAAGGGCACACGCCTCCGGTGCCAGAGTGGAAGCGTTTTCCAGAATTCCGTGGGGTGCTGCCGCCAGGCGACCCTGCCGCGGATACGTCGAGCGTACCCTGACCCGCCATGAGCAGAAGCTCCAGGAGGGGGCCATGAAGAAGGCGGATGTGCAAACTCACTACTTGAAGCCCGTCGTGCTCGCGGCCATGACACTCGGATTCCACGCGCCATCTCCCGCGCAGGGCCCGCCAGCTCCATGCACATCCGCCGAGCATCGAGCGTTCGATTTCTGGATTGGGGAATGGGTCGTGCACGGGGCGAACGGCAAGCTTGCGGGTACGAACAGCATCAAACGAGAGATCAACGGCTGCGTGCTCCACGAGCGCTACCAGACGGACCGTGGCTACAGCGGGGAAAGCTTCAATATCTACGACGCGCCGCGTAACGTATGGCATCAGACCTGGGTCGATTCGGATGGCCTGCTGCTGCTGCTTGAAGGCGGACTCCGCGACGGGAAGATGGTTCTCGAAGGCCTGGCCACCGGCGCGGATCGGAAGGTGACGACGCACAGGATCACCTGGACGCCCAATCCTGACGGGAGTGTCCGGCAGCTCTGGGAATCAACAGGGCCGGACGGTGAATGGATGGTGGCCTTCGATGGCAGGTACACCAGGTCGAAGCCATGAGTCGCCTTCTGGAAGGACATGACCGGCAACCCGGCGAGCAGTCCGTACGACGACTAGCGAATTCGTGGATTGCCCGCCCAGCCCCGCCTGTCGCCCAAGAAGACCTGTCGCCCAAGAAGAAATGAGGGAAGTGGCAAATGGCTATCGCAGCAAACCTGGTCGTGGCGCTGGTGGCCCTCTTGCACGTCTACTTCCTGGTGCTGGAAATGTTTCTCTGGACCAGGCCGCTCGGGCTCAGGGTCTTCGGCCAGACGCGCGTCGCGGCGGAGGCCACCAAGGTCCTGGCTGCCAATCAAGGTCTCTATAACGGGTTCCTTGCGGCCGGACTGGCCTGGGGTCTCGTGCTCGGCCCCGACGGCCTGGACATCAAGGTCTTTTTCCTCGGCTGCGTCGTCGTAGCGGGGCTGTATGGGGCCGTGTCGGTGAGTCGCAGGATACTTTTTGTCCAGGCTTTGCCGGCGGCGATCGGCCTGGGCTTGCTGCTGCTTGCCTGAGCCGCTGCCACCAAGGGAGGCGACATGCGAATTCCACCGGGCTTCACTACGGTCACGCCGTACTTCTTCGTCAACGGAGCCACGCGCTTCCTGGATTTCCTGGTGCAGGGTCTCGGCGGCGTTGAAATCGACCGGACTCTCGATGGTGACCGCATTGCCAATGCGCAGGTCCGCCTCGGCACGTCGACCGTCATGCTGAGCGAGGCGTCAGCAGCGTTTCCCGCCATGCCGGCGTCGTACTATCTCTACGTCGAGAACGCAGACGCCGCCATGACCCGGGCGAGGGCTGCAGGAGGCACGAAGATCATGGATGTCGCCGACATGCCGTACGACGACCGGCAGGGCGGCCTGCGGGACCCATGGGGAAATATCTGGTGGATCTCGCAGCGACTGGTCGATGGCCCGTACTGACCGTGGGCGAGTGTAGTTGGTAGCCAACGCAAGGAGACCTTGTGGGCAAAGGTAGATTGGAGGCGTTCAGCGACGGCGTCATGGCCATCATCATCACCATCATGGTGCTTGAGATGAAGGTGCCGCATGGCACCACCTTCGCCGAACTGGCGCCGCTGCTGCCGGTCTTTCTCAGCTACGTGTTGAGCTTCGTCTATGTCGGCATCTACTGGAACAACCACCACCACATGCTGCATGCGTGCAGCAAGGTCACGGCCGGCATCCTCTGGGCGAATCTCCATCTCCTGTTCTGGTTGTCCCTGTTTCCTTTCGCCACTGGCTGGATGGGCGAGAATCATTTTGCCGCGCTGCCATCAGCGATTTACGGCGCCGTGCTGCTGGCCGCAGCGATCGCCTACTGGATTCTGCAGCAGGCAATCATCGCCGCGCAGGGTCCCGGATCGGTGCTCGAACGCGCCGTTGGCAGCGACTGGAAGGGCAAGCTGTCGCCAGTGCTGTACGCATGTGCGATCGTATCGACCTTTTTCGCACCGTGGATCGCGCAGGCGATCTACATCGCCGTGGCCGTCCTCTGGCTCGTGCCCGACCGCAGGATTGAACGCACCCTGCAGCACGAACCTTGAAGCGCACGGCAACTGCCACCTGCGACAGCAAGGAGTCGACTCTCATGGCCAAAGGCACCGTCAACCTGCACCGCGTGCTGCGCTCGCAGCCCGAACGCGTCTATCGCGCGTTCCTGGACCCGGACGCGATGGCGAAGTGGCTGCCGCCGTACGGCTTCACCTGCAAAGTTCACCACATGGATGCAAGGGTCGGCGGAACCTTCAGGATGTCCTTCACGAACTTCACCAACGGCCAGGGGCATTCCTTCGGTGGCAACTATCTCGAGCTGGTGACCGGGGAGCGGATTCGCTACACGGATCAGTTCGACGACCCCGGGCTGCCCGGCGAAATGCTCACGACGATTACGCTGCGGCCGGTGTCGTGTGGCACTGACGTCACCATCGTCCAGGAAGGAATACCGGAAATGGTTCCCGTCGAGATGTGCTACCTGGGCTGGCAGGAATCGCTCGCGCAACTGGCGACGCTGGTCGAGCCAGAGATTCCCGGCTGAAGCGAGGAGCCAATTCATGATGTCGTCGATCGAACAATACCCCCAGCGCTACGCAAGAATCGGCGGCGTCCTGTACCTGGCGATCATCGTGCTCGGCCTGTTCGGCGAAGCATTCGTGCGTGGAACGCTCGTCGTGTCCGGCAATGCGACGGCCACCGCCAACGCGATCCTGGCGTCTGAATCGTTGTGGCGAGCCGGCATTGCCGGCGACCTGTTGATGCAAGTGCTCGATCTGCCGGTGATCGTCGTGCTCTACGTCCTGCTCAGACCGGTCAGCGAGACGCTCGCGCTGCTGGCGACCTTCCTCAACCTGATCCAGACCGCTGTGCTCGTGGCCAACAAGCTGACCCTGCTGGCCCCCATCCTGCTGCTCGGCGATGCCAAGGTCCTCGGCGCCTTTTCGTCGGACCAGTTGCACGCTCTGTCGTACCTGGCGATCAACGCTCACGGCTATGGTTTCGGCGTCGGCCTCATCTTCTTTGGGTTTGCGTGCCTGTTCCGGGGCTACCTGGTTTTCAAGTCAGGGTACTTTCCCAAGGTGCTGGGCTTGCTGCTGGCGCTCGCGGGGCTGAGCTACCTGGTCAACAGTTTTGCGCTGCTGTTGGCGCCCTCGTTGGCGTCCGCGCTGTTTCCCGCCATTCTCCTGCCCGCTTTCGTCGGCGAACTGGTCTTTGCGCTGTGGTTGATCTTCAGGGGCGTGAACGTCGAAAAATGGCCGCGTTGAGAACGCTGCCGCCCAGGCTGTTCTTGCTGTGCGGGAAAATGGCGGCCGGGAAGTCCACGCTGGCGCGAGCACTGGCACGCCGTGAGGGGGCTGTGTTGCTCGTGCAGGACGAATTCCTCCGGCACCTGTTCCCCGGCGAGGTCGTCGATGTCCCTTCCTACGCCAGATGCTCGTCCCGCCTCGCTGCCGCCCTCACGCCGCTGATTCTCGATCTGCTGGCAAAAGGCTCGGCGATCGTGCTCGATTTTCCGGGCAACACCAGGACGCAGCGCGCGTGGTTTCGACGCTTGATCGACGAGTCCCAGGCTGGTCACGAACTGCATTTCCTGGATGTGGCGGACGAAGTGTGCAAGGCGCAGCTGAAAAAACGCAGCCAGGACCTGCCCGACGGCAGCGCCTGGACAACCGCTGCGGAGTTCGATGCGATCACTGTGTACTTTCAACCGCCGTCGGCGGATGAAGGCTTCAACGTTATTCGTCGCGAAAGCGGCGTGGAGCCAGCAGGTTAAACATCAGCCACGCTTCGCGGCGGCCGCATGTGTGCCAAGAGCCGGGTTCGCCACGCGGGATCGGCATGACGTATTGTTTCCCACGGTCGCGCCGAGCGCCGGGGCAACGCTTTCGCAAGCGTCGAACCTGTCGGTGGGTTGTGTGGGTGTCTTGAATAGAATGGGCAATGGCCAATCGCGAATTTCGTCCCATGCATGGTCCTGGCTTCGTGCTCCGGCGCTTAAGGGCCGACGACCTTGCCGACTTCCAGGCGTACCGTCACGACGAGGAACTCGGCCGCTACCAGGGCTGGTTGCCAACGTCTGACGAGCAGGCCCTCGCCTTCCTGGCCGAAATGAGCGTGGCACCGTTTCCGAACCCGGGTCACTGGACTCAGATCGGCATTGCGGAAGCCGAACGCCAGCGACTGATCGGAGACATCGGCGTGTACTTCGACCTGGCCGTCAGCTACGCAGAGATCGGGTTCACGCTTGCCCGCGCTGCGCAAGGGCGTGGACTGGCGACCGCGGCGATCATCTCGGTGATTGAAGCGATCTTCGACTGCAGCGCCGTTGGACGCGTCATTGGCGTCACGGATGCGCGCAACCTGCCATCGATGCGTCTCCTGGAGCGTGCCGGCATGCGACTGGAGGCAACGAAGCGAGCCGTGTTCCGTGGGGAAGACTGCGTCGAACACACTTACGCCGTGACCCGCAATCAATCCTGACTACAAAGAGGCCCAACGATGGCTAAGCACGCCACCAAGACAGACACCACGCCGGCGGTCGATGCCTTGCTGCTCTCCTTGAACCATCCTGCAAGCCGGGAAATCCAGGCACTGCGAGCTCTCATTTGCGACGTGAGTCCGTCGATACTCGAGGGCGTCAAGTGGAATGCTCCCAGCTTCCGGGTCGATGAATACTTCGCAACGATCAACCTGCGGGAAAGGCAGGGTGTCGGCGTGGTGCTGCACTTCGGCGCGAAAGCACGCGAGGTCGCTGCCGGGCCCGATTCGATCGCGGATCCAGGCAAGCTGCTCAAGTGGCTGGCGCAAGACCGCGCGATGGTCAAGTTTGCCGACCTCGACGACATCGCCGTCCACAAGGAAGCCTTCCAGGCCGTGCTGCGACAGTGGATCAGGTCTGCCTGAGTACGCGGGCGGGCCGGGTGAGCAGGTAGACCAACGGCCCGAACGAGCCAAGCGCGAGCGTAGCGATGATCCACGGCCAGACGTTGCGGCCCGTGGCCTTCGCGTCGCGCCACATCCACACCATCACCAGGGTCAGGGCGATGACGAGGTCGACCAGCACCTGCGTTCCAGCGAGAGTCTGGAAGGGCAAGGCAAAGATACCGAAGTAGCCGTATTGCGAAAGCGCGGCCGCGCTCAAGGCGCCGAACAGGACCAGGGTGGCGATGATCAGGGTGCGTTGCATGGTCGGGCTCCTCGGTGGGGGTGAGCGCAGTGTCGGGCGCGCAGGTGATGGCGGCAATTACCTGCGAGGTCATTGAATCGCCCTCGGCCTGTGGTTCAATTCCGCCATGAATGCGACGTCCCCGACTCTGCCGGAAACGCTGCGCCAGGCGCGCAAGGCCCGGCGCATGAGCCAGCTCGAGCTCTCCCTGCGCGTGGGTGTCTCGCAACGGCACATGAGTTTCGTCGAGAGCGGGCGGTCCAATCCCAGCCGCGAACTGCTGCTGGCGTGGCTGCAGGAACTCGAGGCGCCGCTTGCCGTGCGCAACGCAGCCTTGCTGCAGGCGGGCTATGCGCCGGTGTTCAGCGCAGCGCCGCTGGGCGACCCGGCACTGGCGCTGGCGAACGCTGCCATGTCGCAGTTGCTGCAGGCGCACGATCCGATGCCGGCGCTGCTGCTCGATGCCGACTGGAACCTGCTGCGCATGAACACCGGTGCAGGCTGGCTCGCAGTGACGCTCATGCCGTGGGCAGCGAGCGTGCCGCCGGGCACGCCGATGAACATGCTCGACCTGTTGACGCATCCCGAAGGGTTTACCCGGCAGATGGTGAACCTGGATGAAGTCGGCCCCGCACTGCTCGCGCATCTTCGAGCCGAAGCCTCTGCACACCCACCGCTGGCACCCCGTGTCGAGGCATTCGCGGCCCTGCTGCGAAGCCGGCTCGGGGCGGAGGGGCTGCACACGGGCTGGACGCCGGCGGCGGCTCCGGTGCTCACGACGCGCTTCGCCACTGCGCACGGCGAGCTCGCGTTCTTCAGCATGTTCACCACGTTCGGTACGCCGCAGGACATCACGCTCGCCTCGCTGCGCGTCGAGCACATGTTTGCCGCGGACGAGGCCACGCGGGCTGTAATCCGGTCGCAGGTCGCATGAGGTTCTCGACGTCACGTCGGCTGCGCAGCGCTGCGAGGAGGAGTACAACGTCCTCGTGGAGAATGCGGCTCGTGCGCTGCAACGTTCAAAGCTTGCTGCCTTGCTTCCGTCCAGGCCCTTGCGCTGGGTCGTCGTCGAGGAGCGCGGCGAAGAAGTGATCGAAGCGTGGAGCGATCAATCCGCGAGGTCTGGCCACAAATGACGACTGCAGTACGCATTCGACCTGTCGAGCAGACGGATCTCGCGGCCTGGACGCCGCTGTGGGAGGGCTATAACGCCTTCTACGGCCGTGCGGGCCCCACGGCGTTGTCGCCCGCGATTACTGCGGTCACCTGGCGCCGCTTCTTCGATGCGAACGAACCCGTCTTCGCGCTCGTCGCCGATTCGGCAGGGCGCCTGGTCGGCTTGACGCACTACCTCTACCACCGCAGCACGACACGCATCGAGTCCACCTGTTACCTGCAGGACCTGTTCACGGCACCCGACGTGCGCGGCCAGGGTGTCGGGCGCGCGTTGATCCTCGGCGTGTACGAGGCGGCCAGGGCCGCAGGTAGCCACGAGGTCTACTGGCAGACGCACGAGACAAACGGCGCAGGTCGCCTGCTGTACGACAAAGTGGCAAAGCACGCGGGTTACATCGTCTACGAACAGGAAGTCTGAAGCGGACCTCCGGTCCGGCGACTTGAACATCTCATGACCAGCTCCCAGCCGGCCCAGTTCACCTATGTCGCCCTCCTGCGCGGTGTGAATGTCGGCAAGGCCAAGCGCGTGCCGATGGCGGACCTGCGTGACGTCCTCACGGGCCTCGGCCATACCGAGGTGGCGACGTTGTTGAATAGCGGCAATGCCGCTTTCAGGTCGACAGTCCGGTCAGCCTCCAGCTGCGCCACCGCGATTGCCCGCGCACTCGTCGACCGATTCGGGTTCGACGTGCCCGTCGTCGTGAAGTCCGCGCAGGAACTCGGGGCCATCGTGGCCGGCAACCCGTTGCGCTTTGCCGAGGCGGATCACTCGCGCCTGCTGGTGGCATTCGTGCAGGACACCGCGCAACTGGCGAGCCTGCGCGGGCTCGAACCGCTCGTGGTTGCGCCCGAGCAGTTCTCGATCGGCCGCCAGGCCGCCTACCTGCTCTGCGCGTCCGGCCTGCTCGAGAGCAAGGCCGCGGCGGCGCTACTCGGCAAGGCCGGTCGGGCGGTCACGACCCGCAACTGGGCGACGGTCCTGAAACTGCAGGCGCTGCTACTTTCGATCGGCGCATGAGCCTGCGACACTGGCGGCAAACGTGCACGTGAGGCCTTGCGAGTCATGCTGATCCGCGCCTGCAAATCGAAAATCCACCGCGCGACGGTGACTCGCGCCGACCTCGACTACGTCGGTTCGATAACCATCGACCAGGCGCTGCTCGACGCCAGCGACCTGCAGCCGTACCAGTATGTAAACATCACGAATGTCTCGAACGGGGTGTTCTGGCAGACCTACGTGATCGCTGCCCCGAAGGGCAGCGGTCGAGTCGAACTCAACGGGCCGCCGGCGCGGCACTTCCAGGCCGGCGACAAGATCATCGTGCTCGGCGAAGCCTGGCTCGAGCCTGCCGAACTCAAGGACCTCGATCCGAAGATCGTGATCGTCGATGGCGATGACAGCACGCAAAAGCTGACGGATCGCAACCGTAAGTTCCGCTTGCTGCCGCACAGCAAGGTCAGGAACTCGACGCGCAAGAAGTCCTGACGCGTGCACACGGCTTGTTGCAACTGCGGACAACTGCAGGTGGCGGCGACCGGCGAGCCGGTGCGCGACGTCGACTGATGGCACCGCGGTTCTTCGCCAACGCGGCGGACTTCCATCGCTGGCTGGAACGGAATTCGGCCACGACCGACGAACTGGTCGTGGGCTTCCACAAGGTCGGCTCCGGCCGTCCGAGCATGAACTGGCCGGACTCGGTCGATGCAGCGCTCTGCTTCGGCTGGATCGACGGCGTCCGCAAACGCATCGACGAGCAGTCGTACCTGATCCGGTTCACGCCCCGCAAGGCAGGTTCGATCTGGAGTGCCGTGAACGTCGCGAAGGCCGAGCGGCTGATCGCGGCGGGACGCATGCAGCCGGCGGGGTTTGCGGCGTACCAGCGACGCACCGCAGCCCGGACGAGCATCTATTCGTACGAGCAGGTGGCGGAGGCGCGACTCACGGACGCGGAGCAACGGCAGTTCCGGAGTGACAAGGCAGCTTGGAGCTACTTCCAGGCGGCCCCGGCAGCGTATCGTCGGACCATGCTGCACCGCGTCGCTGCCGCCAAACGACCAGCGACCCGTGCGCGCCGGCTCGAGCGGTTGATTGCAGCGTGTGCCGAAGGCACGCGCCTGTAGTGGGGCCTCGGTCCCGTGTCGGCTATGCTGCGAGCCACACGGTGCGCCCGAGCGCGGAGGAGTGCGACACATGGCCGAGCCCTTGCCGCTGGCCGCGGGGATGCACCCGCTCGATGCGATGTCACAGGCCGCCGACCACCACGGCGTGCTGCTCGAGAATGACAAGGTGCGCTTTCTCGACACCCGGGTCGCTCCCGGCGCCCGCACCGCGGTGCACGCGCACCAGTGGCCGGCGGCGCTGTACGTGCTGAGCTGGAGCGACTTCGTGCGTTACGACGCGGCGGGCAATGTACTGCTTGATTCGCGCAACCTGGCGCGCCGGCCGGAGCCGGGTGAGGCCTTGTGGGCGCCGCCGATAGGTCCGCATTTCGTGCAGAACGTGGGCACGACCGACCTGCGCATACTTGCCATCGAAGTCAAGGACTGACGCCAGGAGGTCATCATGTTGCTGGGCTGCGCACGGCGATCTATCCGGTAGGCGACCTCGACCAAGCGAAGGCCTGGTACGCGAAGGTGATCGGGCACGCGCCGTATTTCGACCAGCCGTTCTACGTCGGCTTCAACGTGGGCGGGTTCGAACTCGGTCTCGTGCCGGACGGCACGCCCGGCACGGCGGGCCCGCAGGCGCTGTGGGGCGTCGCGAACGCCGCGACCTCGCTGGCGCAACTCGTCGAGTGCGGCGCCGAGGTGCTGGACGCGGTGCAGGACGTGGGCGACGGCATCCGCGTAGCGGCGGTGCGGGACCCGTTCGGCAACCGGCTTGGCATCATCGAGAATCCACACTTCAAGCCTGGCTGAGGGCGGAGGCCCGTATCCGATGAACATCCTGCCCCGCGTGCTTTCGAGCGCGGTCGTTGCACTCGTGGTTGCGCTGCCAGTGGGCGCGGACGAGCCGAACCTCGACCACCTGTCCTGGCTGGCCGGGTGTTGGCGCGCTGCCGACGGCGAGCCAGGCACCGTCGAGCAATGGACACCGCTGGCCGGCGACTCGATGCTCGGCTTGAGCCGCACCGTCGATGCCGGGCGGACGGTGATGTACGAATTCATGCGCATCGCGCCCGATGCCGCCGGCCGGATCACCTTCTTCGCGCAGCCGCTGGGGGTAGCTGCAACCGGGTTCCCGGCAGTGATCACGACCCGCACCGAGGTCGTCTTCGAGAACACCGCTCACGATTTTCCGCAGCGCGTCGTCTACCGCTTCGAGGCGCCGGCGAGCTTGCGTGCGCACATCGAGGGCGAGGTGGATGGCAAGACCCGACGCATCGACTATCACTTCGTGCGCGGCAGCTGCGAGTCGAACTGACTCCCGGCGAAACAACGAGGGGGTGACGGGGTGAACTGGCATGAACGCCGGAGTGCGGCGCAAAGACGCGCGGTCGGCAAGTACGACACGGCCGAGGCCGAGGCGTACGGTCGGTTGCAGGGGCTCGGCTGGCTCACGGCCGACGAGGAGGCCGCGTACCTTGCCGACCTCGCACGGGTCGTGCGCTTCGTGCCGGGAGCGAACGTCCTCGACGCGGGGGCCGGCACAGGCGTGATGTGTTCGATGCTGCGGCGGATACCCGGCGTCGAACTCACCGCCCTCGAACCCTCGGCGGCGATGCTGGCCGTGTTGCAGGCGAAGCCCGATCTTGTAAACGTGAGGGTGATCAATGGTTTCTGCGATGAACCTCAGGATCGGGATCGATTCGCTGCGGCGCAGTTCGACAGCATCGTGTCGCGGCAGGTCGTCAACGGACTCTTCGACCCCCTGGTCGCGTTCAGGCATTGGCATCACTGGCTAAAGCCGGCGGGCGCCGTCGTCGTCATCGACGGACTCTACGGACGCGATGGCTGGGTCGGTCGCTGGGAAGAAGAAGTGGATGCGTTGCCACTCTCGGCCTCGCAGTCGATGGCGTCGACGCCCTACCTGCTCGAGGCGAGCGGCTTCCACATCGAAGCCGTCGAGCTCATGGCGACGGTGAACACGCTGCCGACGACGCGCACGCCGCGCTACGTCGTCGTCGCGCGCAAACCGACTCACTGAGTCACGGGAGACGGCGATTCGTCGCCGCCGTGATCGATGGAGCGCACCCGCAGTCCGATTCTTGCCGCGAGAGCGTTCCTGCTGCGCTGTGGCGCGCGCAGCACGCGACCCGCGGCATGCGCATGCATGAGTCGAAGGAGCGCTCCACGTCGCTGAGAATTCGTTTTAAGCGAAGAGCACGGCGTCGAGGATCTCGATCCAATGCCGCACCGGCAATGGACTGGCCTGACGCAGGTGTTCGAGGCAACCGATATTGGCCGTTGCGATCACGGTGGGTTGCCCGTCGAGCAGTGAGTCGAGCTTGCGCTTGCGCAGCTCGCGTGAGAGTTCGGGTTGCAGGATCGAGTACGTGCCCGCCGAACCGCAGCACAGTGTCGGGTTGCGCGTGGCGACGAGTTCGCAGCCGGCGGCGCGCAGCAACGCTTCGACCTTGCCCGCCGTCGACGAGCGCTGGCCATGCTGGAGAGAGCACGGCGATTGCCAGGCAACGCGGACCGGCTCCCGCGTCCTGTCGAGGGCGGCCACCGCGACAGCCAGCGCCGCAGGATCGATGACTTCACAGAGGTCACGCGTCGCAGCGCTCACTCGCGTGCCGGCTGCCGCGACCGTGTCGCCGTCATGGCGAAGCACGTGGCCGTAGTCCTTGGCGAATGTGCCGCAGCCGCTGGCCGTGCTGACGATCGCCTCGCAACCGGAGTCGAGCAGGTGTTCACTCGCAGCGACGTTGCGCCGGACCTGCTCCAGCGCGGCTGCAGACCGACCCAGGTGGTGTTCGAGTGCGCCGCAGCAGCCGACGGCGTCGGCCGTGACCAGCGAGATGCCGAGCTGGTCGAGCACTCGTGCCGCCGCCGCGTTGATCTGCGGCGCGAGACCCGGTTGCACGCAGCCTGCGAGCACTGCCATGCGCCGGGCATGCCTCGCCTCGGGCCAGGCGAGCGCATCGTGCTGCCTCCATCGGCTACCCTCCGGTGCCGGCACCATTGCCTTGAACTTGGCCGGGAGTGCCGGGCGCAGCGCCTGGCCGATCCGCACCAGCGGAGTGAACAGTTCGCGCCGAGTCGCGACCATGGCGAGCGCAAAGCGGACGAGCCGTGTGCCCGGCTCGCGCGACGACGGTGGCTGCTGCTCGATGAGTTCGCGGCCGAGGTCGGCCAGCCTGCCGTACTGCACACCCGACGGGCAGGCAGTCTCGCAGGCGCGACAGGTCAGGCAGCGATCGAGGTGGGTGCGCGCGGTTGCGGTCGCTGCGCCCTGTTCGAGCATCTCCTTGATCAGGTAGATGCGGCCGCGAGGGCTGTCGAGCTCGTTGCCTGTGATGCGGTACGTCGGGCAGGCCGGCAGGCAGAAGCCGCAATGCACGCAACTGCGCAGCAGGTCGCTGGCCTCCTGTGCGAGCGGCGATGCGGCGAGCGAGTCGGCGGGTTTGGAATACATCTTCGTCGTCTCACAGGTCCGCGTACATTCGGCCCGGATTCAGGATACCGGCCGGATCGAAGACACGTTTCACGCGGCGGTGCAGTTCCAGCAGTGGTGCGGGCAACGGTGGGAACACCTCTCCGGCGTCACTTGCGTCGGCGTCATTGCGGCTAAAGAGCGTGGCATGACCGCCCGCCGCGCGGGTGACCTGGTCGATCGCCTGGCGTTCGCCGCCGCTGACCCAGACCTGCGTCCCGTTCCATTCGAACGCGACGTCATCGGTCTGGACCAGCGCTGCACCGGCTGCCGTTGCCGGCAGCGAAAGTCGCCACAGCGGACGTGCCGCGGCGAAATACGGATGGGTCTGGTCGCGCACGCTGGTCCAGAGCGCGACGGATGCTTGCGGGTCCATCGCGTTGCCGCGGAACGCCGGCAGGATCGACTCCAGGCTCGACGCGGAACTTTCCAGGCGGACGTACAGTTCACCGTCCTGCCAGAAGCTGCCGGTCACCGGGACGCCGCGCTGGGTTGTCTCGACGAGCAAGTCCATCGCACCCTGCGCGTCGATGCGACGCAACACCGTGCGGGTGCCGCGGGCGACTGGCAGCACCTTGAGCGATACGTCGAGCACCACGCCAAGGATGCCGAGCGACCCGGCGAGCAGCCGGGACACGTCGTAACCGGCGACGTTCTTCATGACCTCGCCGCCGAACTTGAGCACGCGGCCGTCGCCGGTCAGCAGTCGCGCACCGAGGACATAATCGCGCACCGGCCCGCGATAGATCCGCGCGGGGCCTGCGAGTCCGGCGGCAACCGTGCCGCCGAGCGTAGCCTTCGGCCCGAAGGAAGGCGGTTCGAACGGCAGCTGTTGACCGTGCCGCGCCAGCAACTCCTCGACGTCGGCAAGCAGCGTGCCACCGCGCGCGGTGAGGACGAGTTCGGCCGGGTCGTACTGCAGCACACCGTGATGACCTGCCACGGCGAGCGTTTCGCCCGCGACCGGTCTGCCGTAGAAACCCTTGGTGTCACCGCCGACGACCCGCAGCGGTGTCTTTGCCGCTGTTGCCGCACGCACACGTGCGACGAGCGCTTCGGTGATGTCCTGCCCCGCGGGTGCTTCGGGTAACGCCATGCCGTCAGAACCGCGGCAGGTGCGAATGCGGCAGTTGCCCGCCGTGCACGCGCAGCGCGCCATAGTCTGCGCAGCGGGCGAGGGTGGGCACGGCTTTGCCTGGATTGAGCAGGCCGGCCGGATCGAACGCCAGCTTCAACGCGTGGAAGGCGGCGAGTTCCGCGGACCCGAACTGCGAGCACATCGGGCCGAGCTTCTCGACGCCGACGCCGTGTTCCCCGGTCACCGTGCCGCCCGCGGCGACGCAGGCTTCGAGGATCTCGGCGCCGAAGCGCTCGGCACGCTCCAGCTCGTCGTCCTTGCCGGCGTCGAACAGGATCAGCGGGTGCAGGTTGCCGTCGCCCGCGTGAAAGACGTTGGCCACGTCGAGTCGATACGTCTGCGACAAGGCCGCGATCTGCGCGAGCACGTGCGCCAGGTGGCGACGGGGGATCGTGCCGTCCATGCAGTAGTAGTCCGGGGCCAGGCGACCCACGGCCGGGAACGCTGACTTGCGGCCCGACCACATGCGGCGTCGCTCGTCGGCGTCCTGTGCGACGCGCACGCTCGTCGCGCCGGCCGCTGCGAGGACCGCGCGGGCGCGATCGAGGTCGTCGTCCACGTCGGCGGGCAGCCCATCGACTTCGCACAGCAACAGTGCCTGTGCATCCAGCGGGTAACCGCAGCGAGCGAATGCCTCGGCGGCCTTGATCGCCGGTGCATCCATCATTTCGAGGCCGGCCGGGACGATGCCCGCGGCGATCAACCGCCCGACGGCGTCGGCGCAACGACCCACGTCGTCGAACGCCGCCAGGAGCAGTTCGACGCGACCCGGCAGCGGCAATAAACGCACGGTCACTTCCACCACGACGCCCAGCAGACC
>CAVUSC010000035.1:0-120242 GCA_963743995.1 uncultured Gammaproteobacteria bacterium
CCGACACTGCGCGCAACCCCACAGAGGAGTCCTGCGATGCAACGCACCCTGATCATCGTCATCCTGGTCCTGTTCGGCGCGCTCAGCGCGGCCGTGCTGCTGCAGCACGGTTACTTCGATATCTTCACCCTGCCGCTGCAGACCCTGGCGGGTACGCAAGTGCTGGTCGACCTGGTCATCGCCCTGTCTTTGGTCATGGCGTGGATGTGGCGCGACGCGAAGGCCACGGGACGCAACATCTGGCCCTGGCTCATTGTCACCCTCGCGCTCGGCTCGTTCGGGCCGCTGCTCTACCTGCTCACCCGCGGCCCGCGGCTGGACACGATAGCTGCCGCCGTGCGCTGAGTCGGTACGTCACTGCCCTGTGCGCGACGCAGGCTGCGGCACGGATGCCGGCTTGCGTCAGCGCGGCAGTCGCAGGCGGCTTGCTCGGCGGGGCGAACGGTGCCGCAACCAGCGCCACCGATACATACATATAAGAGCTGCGCGCGCAGTCCGCGCGCGCAAGGACGGCGGCGCCAGCCTCGGTAGGCAGCTTTCTTATTGTTTTAATTGACTTTTTTACTTCCGGAATCGACGGGAGCCGCCCCATCGGCACCGGTCCTGAACTGGCCGCTTACGCGAAGTGCGCACCTCGGTCCGCCAGTAATTGCCGCAGGATGGACCGGTGGCAGCGGGCCTCGTCGGCGCAATAGCAGCCGACCGGGGACAGGTTTGCAGTGTGCGACAGCGTCGCGATCAGGTTCAGCGCATGCTCGGCAGCGGACCCTGTCATCTCGGCTCGATACGTCCGGGCAAAGGCTGCCCACTGCGTTGGCGTGCTCGCCAACTGGCCCAGCTTCATAGCCTCGGCGCTCGGTGCGAGCGTGGGAAACCAGACGTCGTACCAGTCCTGCTCGGCGAACCGGGCTTTCGGCACACCCCGTGGCGGCCGCCGCACGGTGCCGATGCGGGTCCCTTCCGATTTCGCACGAGGAGTACCCAACCTGACGATTCTCAGCGCCACGTTCGTCTCCTTCGACATCATCCACTGGCTCCACGCCTCAGCCGGAATCTCGGGCTCGACGAGCGTCGCCAGCTGCGCCAGCGATTCCTGCCAGCCCAGGTAGCACATCTCGACGGGAATGATTTCCGGTATTCCGTACTGGACGACGTCGATGTCGGTTCCGCACGACACGGACTTCAGTGAAATTGTGGTGATCATCTCTCCGGGCAGGTTAGGGTCGTCGAAGTGGTCGGTGTAGCGGATCCGGTGACCGGGAACAGCTCGAGGTAGCTGCCGCCGAACGCGTGACCATGGCCAGTCGTAAAGTTCGTGAAGGACATCCTGAAGGTTCCGCCGACACCCGCGCGTCCAGGTGGTGAACCTTGCAGGTGAAGCCAGAGGCGGGAGCCATTTCGCCATGGCTGCCGCGTCCTGGAATGCACGATAGACGCGTTCCGGCTTCGTACGCAGCACGCGGTGCAGATTGACGGTGCCTGTGGCCATTTGAGTCGGCTCCTTACGCTTGCAGGTGGTGGTTAGCGGGTATTTCAGGATTCGTGCTGCAGCGTTCGTTCGATCCTGCGATCGGGCACGAGCCACAGGATGGCCACGGCGATGAAGATCGCCTGTGCGATCCACGGGCGGAAGAAGGTCGATACGATCGCGCACGCGTACAGTACCGGCGACAGCTTGCCTTTCCAGTCGCTGCCGACGGCGCGCTCGAGCACGGATCCGGGACCCTGCGCGGCGATGATGGCCTGCTG
Organism: uncultured Gammaproteobacteria bacterium; assembly: GCA_963743995.1. Classification (GTDB taxonomy): domain Bacteria; phylum Pseudomonadota; class Gammaproteobacteria; order Steroidobacterales; family Steroidobacteraceae; genus RPQJ01. Next base: position 1,750 of record CAVUSC010000035.1, read on the forward strand.
CAGTATCCAGTAAGCGATCGCTGCGGCCAGCAGCACGAATCCATAGACCGCCGATGGCAGTCGCGGCAAAATGATTCTCGCCCATCCAGCCGGTGGCGAAGGGAACCAGCGACAACCAGAACAGCAGGTGCAGGTTCGCCCAGAGGATGCCTGCCGTCACCCTGTTGCACGCCTGCAGCATGTGATGGTGGTTGTTCCAGTAGATGCCGACGTAGACGAAGCTCAGCACGTAGCTGAGAAAGACCGGTAGCAGTGGCGTCAGCTCCGCGAAGGACTTCCATGCGGCACCTTCATCTCCAGCACCATGATCGTGATGATGATGGCCATGACGCCGTCGCTGAACGCTTCCAGTCTGCCTTTGCCCACAAGGTCTCCTTGCTTGGTTACCAACGACACTCGACCGTCAGTACGGGCCATCGACCAGTCGCTGCGAGATCCACCAGATATTTCCCCATGGGTCCCGCAGGCCGCCCTGCCGGTCGTCGTACGGCATGTCGGCGACGTCCATGATCTTCGTGCCACCTGCGGCCATCGCCCGGGTCATGGCGGCGTCAGCGTTCTCGACGTAGAGATAGTACGACGCCGGCATGGCGGGAAACGCCGGTGACGCCTCGCTGAGCATGACTGTCGACGTGCCGAGGCGGACCTGCGCATTGGCAATGCGGTCACCGTCGAGAGTACGGTCGATTTCAACGCCGCCGAGCCCTTGCACGAGGAAAGTCCAGGAAGCGGGCCGCACCATCGACGAAGAAGTAGGGCGTGACCGTATTGAAGCCCGGTGGAATTCGCATGTCGCCTCCTGTCGAATGCGGCCTGGCCTGGTGCCGTTAGCGGGCTCAGGCCAACAGCACCAGGCCCAGACCGATCGCTGCCGGCAACGCCTGGACAAAAGAATCTTTCGACTTGCCGTCGCTGCGCCGTAGAGTCCGGCCACGAGGACGCAACCGAGAAAGAACACCTTGATGGCCAGGCCGTTCTGCCCAAGGCCGAGACCCCAGGCCAATCCCGCCGCAAGGAACCCGTTGTAGAGACCTTGATTGGCAGCCAGGCACCTTGGTGGCCTCCGCAGCCTCGCGCGTCTGACCGAAAACCCTGAGCCCAAGTGGGCTTGGTCCAGAGAAACATTTCCAGGACCAGGAAGTAGACGTGCAGCAGGGCCATGAGCGCCACGACCAGGTTTGCTGCGACTGCCATAGCTGACCTCCCTCATCCATCTTGCACGTGACCGCCCGACCACCCGGGAGGTAGAACATAGCGAACGCCTAAGGCAGGTTGCTGGCTTTCTTCGCCGCCTGCCGCTCGTAGATCCAGCCGCCCACCCAGCTCTGCGGCAACGCCAGGACGGCCAGCGAGATGGGGTACCAACGGGTCCGAGCCCCAGGTTCCAGGTTGCCACCACGCCTGCAATGGCCAGGACGACGCCCACGCTGCCAAGGATCATGGCGTGCTTCATCGGCTGCCGCGGTGCAAGCCGGGCCGTGAGCCACGCGGCGCCGATGCCGATGACGATGCGATACGAGGTCGCCAGCAGCGCGAGTGCATCGTCGAGCGGCTGGTTCATGCCCGGAAACACTCCGGTGACGTGCAGCAGGATGTCGACAACGGTCGTCACCACGATCGTGACGAGCACACCCACGACCACCGCCCAGATCGATTTCTTGTTCATGTCTGTTATCCAGGCCGCTTGATTCGCTTTCAGGGAGATCCGTGGGTCGACCTGGTGTACCTGCCATCGAACGCCACGGTCCATTCGCTCGTCCGGCCCGGTCGATTCCCAGAGCTGCCGGACACTGCCGTCCGGGTTGGGCGTCCAGGTAATCCTGTGCCGGGTCACCTTCCGGACCCGCTCCCGTGGTCTGCCCTTCGAGAACCATCTTCCCGTCGCGGAGTCCGCCTTCGAGCAGCAACAGCAAGCCAGCGGAATCGACCCAGGTCGGTGCCAGACGTTACGCGGCGCGTCGTAGATATTGAAGCTCTCTCCGCTGTAGCCGCGGTCCGTGCGGTAACGTTCGTGGAGTACGCAGCCGTTGATCTCGCGCTTGATGCTGTTAGAACCGGCGAGCTTGCCGTTCGCCGCGTGCACGACCCATTCGCCGATCCAGAAATCGAACGCTCGATGCCCGGCGGTTGCGCAGGCAGGCGGCGGGTTCTGTGCGGGTGTCGGTGCAGGGAGGCCGAGTGCCATGGCGCCGAGCACGACGGCCTTCAGGCCGTGAATCTTTGCAGCCGCTATCTTCATGGTTCCTCCTGGAGCGACGCAAACGTGGCCTCACGCACGCACGCGTCGCTCGCGCGTGATCTGCTCGAGCAACGACAGGTCCCCTTCCAGCGTGCGCCGGCAATGCACCTGCATGATCCGCGCCGTCAACTCCAGGTACCTGCCCGCGAGCTCCGGACTCGCCAGCAAGCCTCCTGCTTGCGGCGCTGATCGCGACAGTTCACGCAACGGCGCCATGGCCTGCCGGTCGTCATGCAACGCAAGCTCACGCAACGTGAACATGCGGGAAATGTACGGCCGGAAGACCTCGTGGTCCCTGGTGAAGTCGAAGGTCACCTCGAACAGGATCGACGCCGGCCCTTGCCCCACCAGAACTGGACCAGGAGTGGCTCCTTGAAATAGGCGGCACTGCCGCTCGCAGCAGGCACCCTCCGCGAGTAGCCGAAGTCTCGGACCAGGAAGCCGAAGGAATGCTCGACCAGTGCGGTCATGAACTCCATGCGTATCCCATTCCCGGCTTGGCGAGGCCGCCAGGCGCGTTACGGTGAACGGCGTGCAGCACGTTCAGGTGGCCGGGTCGCCGGGTGGCAGCACGTCGCGGAATTCCGGGAAGCGCTTCCACTTCGGTACCGGCGGCGTGTGTCCCTCGCGTGGCGCGTAGACCGACTGCTGACCATGCTCATCTTGTGAATGTACCGCGGGCAGTTTGGGAAGATCGCTTGGGCGGACCCGGACCATCAATTGCGCGCCTGCGGACTCGGCGAGCAGTGGATCCTTCGCGTCCACGGTCGCGCGGCCGTTGACGCGCAAGCGCTTCGGTGTCTCGAAGTCGATGAACAGCATGCCGACGTGAGGGTTGACGAGCAGGTTGCCCAGGCTCTTGAACATGCCGTTGCCGTCGTAGCTGGGAAAAGCGAGCGTCTGGGGATCCAGGACGCGCAACGACCCCGGCACACCGCCTTTGGTACGTGCAGCAGTCGGGGCGACCGTCGGCGTCGGCCGTGGAGAGGAAGAACAAGGGCCGGCTTTCGATGAAAGCGCGGTCAGCGTCGGTGAACGTCGTCTCGGGCAAGCTTCTCGACCAGCCGGTCGGCGAGCCTGCGCGTCTCGAACTGGTCCTGCAGCTGCCGCGATCCGTCGTGATACATCGGAATGTCTGACATGCGTCTCTCCTGCGGAATTACTGCAGGGAATTCTTTTAGACCGTGCCGCCCTTCATGATGACGAGGAATTCTTCTTGCCTGGGTCGGCGATGAGACGGGCGCTGGCCTCGTCCATCAGGTGACCGTGCTCGATGACTTTGACGCCGGCTGCAATAGCACGCTGGATCGCGTCGGGCGTACAGCGTGGACACCGACGTATGTGCCCCAGTTGGCAGCGGCTTGCACCGCGGCCCGCAATTCATCCTCGGTGAACGTGGACACATCCAGCGGGCTGCGTGGCGCAGCCACGTCGGCCAGCGGTGAGCTTGCTCATGCGAAGCGTCCAGCAGCAGTTGCTCGCGGGTGCGCATGCGCACTTCATCGGGCGAGTCTGCGAGCTGGCTGGCGCTCAGCACTTCGGCGATTGTCAGGTGCCCGCCCGCCTCGCGGGGCAGGTCGTTGCGCGAGCGGAAATCCCCGTGACCACTGGTGATCGTGATCATCGCGCCCGAGGAATAGATCCTGCGGTCCCGCCACCAGGCCCTCATCGATGGCACGTCGCAGCGCGAACGACGGCCCGCCGGCGATCGTCTGGATCGACTCGCCCGCGACGGCACGTTCGCGGGCCCGACAACCCGGCGCCGGTCCTATCAAAGATACGCACATCCTCGACAATCACGCCGGTGGCAGCGGCTTCCTGGGCTTGCACGAGCGGCAACGCAGTGCCACTGAGGACCAGCAGCGCAAGGAACGCCAACTTCAAATGAGGCTGCATGACCTGCTCCTGCGCCTGGCGAACGGGTGCGACGGGTCGGTCGCGTGAACCTGTACCGCCGCGTGTCATCAGCCGCAAGAATGCCCCGCTCCGGGCGAATGTCAATGTCGCTATCGGATTGCCGCCAGCGCGGCACGCGCCCGCGGTCACCGCCTCGCGGTAGCATATGGACGTGGGCGTGTGCCCGTGCAGGAGCTGGAGTGCCGGTGAAGCGAAGATGCGCGACATCGACAGGATCGCTCGCGGATTCGCAGCGTGGTTCCTGTGCGTGTGTATTGCCTGCGTTGCGTTGCCGGCCCGTCGTTGCGGCCGGTGCGCCGCCGCTGCCGCGGAGGCGCCGGTGCAACCCCAGGCCGCGCATCGGGCTGGTGCTCGGCGGCGGCGGCGCGAAGGGCGCGGCGCACGTCGGCGTCCTGGGCGTGCTGGACGAGATGCGCATTCCGGTCGATTGCATCATCGGCACCAGCATGGGCGCGCTGGTCGGCGGCACGTACGCCTCGGGCATGAGCGCGAGCGAACTCGAGGCCGCGATCCGGGCGATTTCCTGGCAGGACGCCATCGGCCGCCGCGACTCTGCGCCGGCAGGTGCCGATGCGCCGCAAGCTCGTCGGCAGCACCTACAGCAACAGCCTGGAGTTCGGCGTGCGCGACGGCAGCCTCATTGCGCCGTCCGGCCTGATCAGCTCGCAGAACGTCGACCTGACGATCCAGTCCCTCGTGGGTCGCAGTCGCGGCGTCACGGAGTTCGACCAGTTGCCCATTCCGTTCCGCGCCGTGGCCACGGACATGCAGAGCGGCGAGATGGTCGTGCTCGATCGTGGCGACCTGGCGCTCGCGATGCGGGCGAGCATGGCCGTGCCCGGCGTGTTTTCGCCGGTCGAGCATCGACGGCCGCATCCTCGGGGACGGCGGACTGACGCGCAACGTCCCGGTGGACATCGCCCGGCAGACCTGCGCCGACGTGGTGATCGCGGTCGCCGTGCCGAATCCCCTGCCCACGGCGGACGAACTTGCGCTCGCCGCTCACGCTGATGTCGCGCACGCTCGACGTGCTGATCAGCGCCAACGAGCGGCAGCAGCTCGACACCCTCGGCCCCGCCGACGTCAAGATCGTGATCGACATGGGAGACATCGGTTCCGCGTCGTTCGACCGGATCAAGGACGCCATCCCGATGGGGCGCGAGGCGGCGCTGGCGCACCGCGCGGCAGCTCGCGCGGTTTCGCGGTGACCGAGGCCGAATACCTGGCCTGGCGGGAATCGGCGTCCCGGCCCCGGCCGCGAGAAGGTCACGCTGGCGGGCGTGAACCTGCATGGCCTCGAGCGGGCAAACCCAGAGTTCATCCGGCAGACGCTCGGACCTGCAGGCCGGCGACGTGGTCGATGCGCGCGCAGATGGCGCGTCGCGCCAATGCCGTGTTTGCGCTCTCTGACTTCGAGCGCGTGACCTACACCTTGTCGGGCGACCCGGCCCAGCCGACCCTGGACGTGCAGCTGCTGGAAAAATCCTGGGGCCCGCACATCGTGCGCTTCGACCTTGGGCTGCAGATCGGCACGGACGAGAATACGGCGTTCACGATCGGCGGCGACTACCTGCAGACCTGGGTCAACGATCGCGGCGGCGAGCTGCACGGCTCGCTGCGCCTCGGCCGGACGTCGGGCCTGACGACCTCCTTCTACCAGCCCCTCGATGCGGCGCATCGCTGGTTCGTCGAACCGGGCCTGGTGGCGCAACGATCCCTCGAGGACCTCTTCGATGACGGCGACGCCGTGACGCGCTACCGGTTTTCGTCGGATGGGGCTACGTCGACGCCGGACGCGTCTTTGGCACGCGCGCTGAACTGCGTGCCGGCATCCGCTCCGGGCGCCCAGTCGGCCAAGCGGGAAATCGGGTCCCAGGACTTGCCTGAGATCTCGAGCGAGGGTTACGGCGGCTTTCCGCCCGCTACACTTCGACTCGCGCGACCGCGAAGTGCTCTGGCAGCACGGCATGGTCGCCCGGATGACCTACTTTCGCAGCGAGGACGAGCTGGGGGCCGACGCGATTTATGACCGTTTCGAAGGCACGGCAACCATGGTGCTGCCGTTCCGCCGCAACGTCGGCTACCTGCGCGTGAGCGGCGGGTCGTCGTTCGACACCTCGCTGCCCCTGTACGACATGTTCAGTCTCGGCGGCCCGGTGAGCCTGCCAGGCCTCAGCATCGGTGAATTGCGCGGCTCGTCGTACTGGAGCGCGCAGGCGTCCTACCTGCAGCGCATCGCGGACATCAGCTACATCTTCGGCCAGTCGATCTACGCGGGCATGGCGTTCACCGCGGCGGACATGAGCGACCGTCTCGACGGCATCAATGCGTCACCGATCTATTCAGGTGCTTTCGTGCTGGCAGGCCGGACGCCGCTCGGCCCGGTGTCGCTGTCACTCGCCGCGACCTCCACCAGCGACTGGCAGCTCGTGCTCGGGCTCGGGCGGCCGATCGAGGAGCGCACGATCAACGACCTCAGCTGGTGAGCGCGTCACGGAGTCGTGCAGGTGACAGGCGTCAGCGGGCTCCGAAGCGATACATCGCGCCGACGCTGATCATGAACAGCTCGTTGTCGTGGAACGCAACGTCGGAGTCGTCTTCGCCCCACAGCACGCTGCCCACGGCCTGCCAGCGTCCGCTCGCGGTCGGCAGCCGGTAGAACAGCGTGGTATCGACGGCAAAGCGGTCGGATTCGGTCTTCACGCCGAAGATCGGATTGCGTGCGTCGTGGCTGCTGCTGCCCACGGCGACGTTGCTGGCCACGGTATAGCCCTGGCCCAGGAAGATGTAGCTCAGCTGCAGCCGGTAGGCATCGCCGCTGATGGCATCGCCGTCGCGGTCGTCGACCGTGTAGCGGACCATCGGTCGCAGCAGGTGGCGCACTACCGTCGCCCAGCCTGAACAGGTAGGACGCGTCGAAGAAGAACTGGTCGCCGTCGCGCCGCAGCAGTCGCTGGCAGTCTCGCGTCACAGGCAACGCTGACGACTCCCTGGCCGCTGCGCTCGGTGTCGATGGACACGTCGCGATAAGTGAACGTGAGCTCGAACGCAGAGCCCAGGACCCGGTCCCATTGCAGGCGCAGGCCGGTGGAGTCGCGATCCGTCTCGTCGCGGTCGCACGCCTTCTGCGTAGGGGTCTTCCCAGACCCTGGTGGGCATGCCGCTGAACACGAAGCTGCCCTGCAGGATGCCAGCCTCGCCCAGGCCCTTGCGCACCCCGAGCTGCGTGATGCCGTCCAACGTGACCGCGTCCTCGAGGGACGTGCCGAAGAAGGCCTGCCAGCGGTTGCCGAAGGTGTAGTTCACCTCACCGGTGATCACCGGGTGAAAGGTATCGTCGCTCTGCGGTCCCTGGTTGACGGAACTGACGACCGGCTGGCCGAGGTCGATCACGCTGTTGCCGGCGACGAGATTGCTCTTGAGGTCAGTGTAGCCCGCACCGAGCACCACGAACCCCCGCCACCCGGGAGTTTCGGGGATGGGTTCGATGGCTGAAGCGAGCGGTGCAAAGACACTGGCACCCAGAGCCAGCAGGATCGCTGGTGAACGATGCGATTTCATGAAGAGAACTCCAGTTCGCTGCCAGCCAGGCGCTCATCGCGGAAGCCGACGGTGCTGCCCCAATCGGTCAACGTGGTGAGAGAAGGCCCGCGGCACCAGTTTCAGAAGCTGTACGCGATGCCGATGCCCGGCCCGTGCTCCACCAGGTCATAGCGTTGGTAGTTCCGCCCGCTGCCGTCCTCGTAGTCGAACGCGATGACGCGATAGCCGAAATACCAGCCGAAACTGTCGGTGTTCTGCCGCCGGAAGGTCGTGATCATGTGCCAGGTGAAGTCGGAGCCAACGCCGAAGCCACCCACGTCCCCGCGCAGCGTGTAGCTCCACTTGTCCCCGAATGGAACCACGTAGTTCAGTCCGATCAGCGGATCGACCCAGCTCGCGTCTCTGCTTGCCTCGGTGCGCTGCTCGAGCACTCGTACCCGCAGGTCGGTCGAGAGATCAAAATACCCCAGCGAGAACAGCGCCTCGAGGTGCGGCGAGATACGCCGCCCGACCGTGCCCATGAGCGTCAGTTGCTCGATGTCGACACCGGCACTCGCACGCCCCTGCTGGGTCTGGCCGCTCCAGCCGAGGTTCATGTAGGTGACGTCGCCGGTGAACGACCACTCATCGTTCTCGATCCGATAGGCGGCCATCGCACCGAATTTCAGCGCGTCGAACAGGTCGGAGATGCTGACGTCGACCGGCACCGCGACGTTGCCGATCTGCGCGTCACCATCGATCGCCGCGCCCATGCCGTACACGAACACCGTCTGGCGCCAATCGCCGGCTGCGTCCTCAGCCAGCGCTGACGTTGAGCACAACGACGACGCGACGACCGCGATGGGAGTCAGGAACATTCTCATTGTGATCACCTGGAAATACCGTCGCGCGAGATTACCCGAAGGTGGCGCCTCGCGCGACGGTCGGCATCAAAGCGGTTTCTTCGACGCAGTTTTCGCCTGCTCCGCAGCCGAACTGCCGACGGCAGCCTCGAAGGTGTCGGCCTTGTCGACGACCGCTGCCCTGAGCTTCGTGCCCGGCAAGATCAGGAGGCGCGGGTCGAAATCGAACATCGTCGCTGCGAGCAGGCACGACCATGACCAGGAGAAGTTTCCAGCTTGAGCTTATGTTTCAATCAGAACACCGACCAGAAACATCTGTACGGATCCTGCTTGCACCGGTCCAATGACACCGGACGACGCGGCGCCCCCCCTGTTGCACACCGTGACGCGTTGAAGCCCTGGACTTTGCCGTGCTAGCCTGAATCGCACGCCGCCCGCCGCAGAACAGTCCCCGACGATCCTGCCCGCAGCGTGCGCGAGACACCACCACCATCTTGGAGCGTCAACATGACCCGCTTTCGCACTTTGCTGCCATTACTGCTCGTGCTGTGCGCGGCAACCCTTGCGGGATGCGCCAGCACCCGCAACGCAACCCCCGAAGAATGGGATGGCCTGGTCCGGCAGCCCGGCACGCGACTCGGCGCGGTCTTCGTCAGGCCGGATGCCGAGATTGTCGGCTACAGGAGCGTGAAGATCGACCCGGTGGAGGTCAGTTTCGCCCGGAACTGGGATCCGAACCGCGGCGGCCGCAGCCAGCTCGGCCGGCTCAATGCCGACGACATGGCCGCGATTCAGACCGGCGTGGCGGACTTGTTCCGCGAGACCTTCCGCGCGGAACTCGAGCGCGGCGGCTACCAGCTCGTCGACGTGGCGGGTCCGGACACGTTGCGGGTCACGGCCGCCATCGTCGACTTGTACATCAGTGCGCCCGGACACGATGGCGGCCGGCCGCTCACGCACGTACACAGCGAATGCAGGACGCATGACACTGGTCGCTGAACTGCGCGATTCGATGACGGGTGAACTCCTGGCGCGTGCCGTCGACGCACGCGGCGCTCGATCCAGCGGAACCTGGCAAGTCACGAACCGGGTGACGAATACGGCCGATGCGCGCCGCGCGATGGGAATCTGGGCGACCGCGTTGCGGCAGGCGCTGGACGAGATGTACGGCCGCGCCAACGCCAAGTAGCCATTCCATGACGCCGGGCCGGCTGTCGAGCCGGCCCGGATCAGAACCGGTCGTTGAGCGTCACGCCGAGGCCGATCGTCGTCTGGTTGAAGTCGTAGTCGATCATGCTTTCGCCGTAGCCGGTGAATACCTGCACGTAGCCGCGCAGCGGTCCCAGCACCGGACGCGAGGCCCAGGTGAATTGCGCCGCGCCCTTGCCGGTATCCAGGTTGCCACGGCCCATCAGCGTGAAGCTATTGCCCCGCCATTTGTAGCTGCCCGTGATCTCGCCGTGGCCGTAGTAGTCGACGATGTCGGGATTGTCGTCTTCGTAGTCCGAAGGCTTGATGCGGGTCCAGGCCCGGGCCAGCAGGACGAAATTGTCGCGTTCGAGTCCGGCTTCGACGAACAGCCGGTCCCAGCTGCGTGAGATCGGGTCGGACCGCCCGTTTGACTGGTGGGTGTAACCGAACGTGAGCAGGTTCCATTGCATGCCGCCGACTTCGATGCCGGGCCGGAAGCTGCCGAAGATTTCCGGCATGTAGTTGGTCTCGCGGAACGGGCGCGAGATGTCCGGGCTGTACAACTGCCACTGGCTCTGCTGGGTGTAGGCGAACCACAAGCCCCAGCGGCGATCGTCCGACGCCAACAGCCGCCCCTTGAAGCTCAACTGGTATTTGGCTTCGACGTTCTCGAAATCGGCTTCTTCATCAAATGCATTGAACAACGGCTCGTAGGGCTCGGTGTTGACGTCCGTCGTGTAACGGCCCAGCAGGAAGTAGTTGGGCTGGTGGAGCCTGACGTACGACCCCCGCGAGTCAGGGAGGAAGCCCCACGCCGTGTCGATCAGGGATGCCGGACGCGGCGCGACCGGGGCGGCTTCCGCTGCAGGCACCGTTGCGGGAATCGCTGTGGGTGCCGGCACGGCAGGCGAGTGGAGACGTGGCCGCCGTGCCTCCGTGCACCGCAGCGCCGATGTCGACGTCGAAGCAGGCGAGCCGTTCGACGGCGTCTTCAATTGCCAGGCACCGCGCGCCGGGTGTCCCTGCCCAGGCGAACGACGGACTGACGACGACGCCTGCCAGGATCACGATCAATCCTGGCAGGCGAACCTGTCGCCCGCCTGACGACGGTTTCATGCGTGTCTTCGTCAGAGCTGCAGGCGAGTAATCCGCGAGCCGTCGACTGTCACGCCCGCCATGATGCCCGTGTTCGAGAGCACGTAGCCGATGACCGGCTGCTGGGCCGTGGCACTGGTCACCTGGGCGTTCGCGCCGACCGAAATCAGCGTAACCGTCGCATCGACGCCGGCCGTCCAGCCGCGGCTGGCCTCGAATCGCGCCAGGGCATCATCGGTCATGAACAGGAGAATGACGGCCGTGGACTGTGCGCCGGCCTGCAATCCGAACGTACCGCCGGTCGTGCGGTGGAAGCTCACCGTCTTGCCGCCCTTGCGCAAGGCGCCATCGCCCCTCCATCCACCAACCATGAAGCCGGCCTGGAGCACGGACGGGAACACCAGGACGCCCCGCGCCCTGCTCACCAGCTGCTGCGCGCCTGCATCCTGCCGATACAGATTCGCCAGCGCGTTGTCGACGCCGGAATCGATGCTCTGGCGCCGGGTTGCCGGATCGCTGGCACCAGGGCCCGTCGTCGTGCAGCCCGTGGCAAGCACCAGCACGCCCATCAACGCCGCCAGGAAATGTCTCTTGTTCATCGTCAATACCTTTTATTTACATTCGGTCGCAGGAAGCCCGGAAGCCCGGACCTCCCTTGTATTTCAGCACGCGAATCGTCCGTCGCCCGGGGTCAGTCACCGCACAGCAGGCGCATCCGGCGCTCGGCGCGGTCGAAGTCCGCATCCGTCGACGCATTCAGCAGCTGTTCCTTGGCGGCTTCGCAGGCGGTCGCGTCCGCCATTGCGCTCGCAGGCACCGGCGTGTTGGCTGCGGCATTGCAGCGTGCATCGTCGACGAGGCGCAGGTTGTTGTGCGCCCCACGCTCGACCGAGACGCAGTCGCCGACGCGCATGCCGGCCTGCTCGGTCACCACCCGGATCGTGTTGGTGCCGCCGATCAGGACCGTGTATTCGAACCCGGTCGACGAGGCCACCGCATTGGTCAGACGGCCGCCGACGGCCGCGCCGCCGACACCGCGCAATGCGCGATTGCTGCGTGACTGCCCGGAGCCCGAGGCGACGCCGAGCGCGCCGCCGACGATCGTTCCTGCGGCATTCGCGCCCTGGTTCTGGATGTCGACCTGGCGCACGTTCGTGATGCGGCCATAGGTCACAGTGGTCTGTGCATTGACCTCGCCCGCCACGAGGACCGCGCCCAGCAACGCGATCGACCCGATTACATTCCAACGCATGTTCATTGCTCGTTGCTCCAAAGCTTTAGATTGTTTGAACGTATGGCGACCGGCATCGGTGTCAATGCCTTCGGCGCGCCGTACCCGCCAGGCTGCCGACGCGACGTTGCGAGCCGGCGACGAGTGAATGCTGCGCTGCACAATGCAAGCCGCGCGTTATACGATAGCAGCGATCACGGGTTTCGTGGAGAAAAGAACGCTGCGCCCTTGTCCGGGAATTGATCCGAATCCAGTCCGCGCCGTCACACGAACGCAATTTGTCCAGGGCAGACTCGCGAAGCGCAAACTCGACGCGCAGTCGTTGCGCGCGGCGCCGTCGCGCGCGATGAACGTGAGCACGCGTGTTGGCTGACGACTTTTTCTGATTGCGGACCGCAGGACAATTGGATAGCGTAGCTCGAATCCAGTACGCGCCGCGCGCGTGCTTTTGCCGTGCAATAAGAACTTAACGGGGTGGAACGGCATGGCCGAGCAGAAGATGTCGCGGACGGCGCTCACCGCGATGGTGGTGGGCGGAATGGTCGGAGCCGGAATCTTCTCGCTGCCTCGCACGTTCGCCAATGCAACGGGCCCGATGGGCGCCGTCATCGCCTGGCTCATCGCGGGCACCGGCATGTACATGCTGGCGCGAGTGTTCCAGGCGCTGGCCGAGCGCCGCCCCGATATCGACGCCGGCGTGTATGCCTACGCCCGCGAAGGTTTCGGCGACTACGCCGGCTTCCTCTCGGCGTTCGGTTACTGGATCGGCAGCTGCATCGGCAACGTGTCGTACTGGGTGCTGATCAAGTCCACGCTCGGCGCGTTCTTTCCGGTCTTCGGCGACGGCAACACGGTCATCGCCATCGTCCTGGCCTCCGTCGGCATCTGGCTGTTCCATTTCCTGATCCTGCGCGGCGTGCAGCAGGCGGCGGCGATCAACAAGATCGTCACCATCGCGAAGGTCATCCCGATCATGGTCTTCATCCTGATCCTGATCTTCGCGTTCAAGATCGACCTGTTCAGCTTCAATCTCTACGGCGGCGACCTCACCACCGGCCTGTTCGAGCAGGTCAAGGCGACGATGCTGGTGACGGTGTTCGTCTTCATCGGCATCGAGGGCGCCAGCGTCTATTCGCGCTTCGCCAAGGAACGCTCGGACGTCGGCCTGGCGACCATCACCGGCTTCATCATCGTCACCAGCCTGATGGTGCTGGTCACCCTGCTGCCCTATGCCGTGATGCAGCGTGCCGACATCGCCGGCGTGCGCCAGCCGTCGATGGCCGCGGTGCTGGAGTCGGTGGTCGGGCCCTGGGGCGCGATCTTCGTCAGCGTCGGCCTGCTGGTGTCGGTGCTCGGCGCGTACCTGGCCTGGGCGCTCATCTGCGCGGAGGTCATGTTCGCCGCCGGCAAGTCCAAGGACATGCCCAAGGCCTTCGCCAGGACCAACCAGAACAACGTGCCGGTCGTGGCGATGTGGACGACCAGCATCATCATCCAGCTGATCGTGATCACGACCTACTGGTCGCGCGACGCGTTTGCGCTGATGCTGAGCCTGACCAGCGCGACCACGCTGATCCCGTACTTCTTCGTCGCCGCCTACGGCCTGATGATCGCGCGGCGCGGCCAGACCTACGAGGTCCGGCCGGAGGAACGCAAGCGCGACCTGATCCTGGCCTCGCTGGCGGTGGCCTACACGCTGTTCATGATTTACGCCGGCGGCCTGAAGTACATCCTGCTCGCCGCACTGCTGTTCGCCCCCGGCACGATCCTCTACTACATGGCGCGTCGTGAGCAGGGCAAGCCCGTTTTCGTCGGCACCAGCGACTGGGTCGTGTTCGGCCTCATCGTCGCTGCAGCCCTGTACTGCATCTACGGTCTGTCGACCGGCACCCTCTCCCTCTGACACCACCCCCGTATCCAGCGAGTCCAATCATGGCAAGCACAAACGAAGTCAAATTCGGCGTTCATTCGGAAGTCGGCCAGCTGCGCAAGGTCATGGTCTGCGCGCCTGGTCGCGCGCACCAGCGGCTGACGCCGTCCAATTGCGACCAGCTGTTGTTCGACGACGTGCTGTGGGTCGAGAACGCCAAGCGCGACCATTTCGACTTCGTCACCAAGATGCGCGACCGCGGCGTCGACGTGGTGGAGATGCACAACCTGCTCGCCGAGACCGTGGCGGTGCCCGAAGGCAAGAAGTGGATCCTCGACAACCAGGTCGTGCCCAACCAGGTCGGTCTCGGCTTCATCGACGAGCTGCGCAGCTACCTCGAGGGCCTCGACAACCGCGTCCTCGCGGAAACCCTGATCGGCGGCCTCTCGACGCTCGAGTTCCCCGAGACGATCGGCGGCAAGGCGCTGCAGGTGGTCAAGGAAGCGGCCGGTGTCACCGAATACCTGCTGCCGCCGCTGCCGAACACGCTGTACACGCGCGACACCACCTGCTGGATCTACGGCGGGGTCACCCTCAACCCGCTGTACTGGCCGGCGCGGCATGAAGAAACGGTCCTGACCACGGCCATCTACAAGTTCCATCCGGACTTCGCCGGCAAGGTCAACGTCTGGTGGGGCGACCCGACCGAGGACCACGGCCAGGCGACACTGGAAGGCGGCGACGTGATGCCCATCGGCAAGGGCAACGTGCTGATCGGCATGAGCGAACGCACGTCGCGCCAGGCGATCAGCCAGCTGGCGGCCACGCTGTTCAAGAAGGGCGCCGCTGAGCGGGTGATCGTCGCTGCGATGCCGAAGATCCGCGCGGCCATGCACCTGGACACCGTCTTCACGTTCGCAGACCGCGATTGCGTGCTGCTGGCGCCGGATTTCCTCGCCCAGACCACGACCTTCTCGTACCGGCCGAGCGACCATCCGAGCGGTGTCGAGTTCCACGCCGAGAAGAAGTCGTTCGTGGAAGTCGTGCGCGAAGCGCTGGGCCTGAAGAAGCTGCGCGTGGTCGAAGCTGGCGGCACCGACTACCAGCGTGAACGCACGCAATGGGACAGCGGCGCCAACCTGGTGTGCGCATCGCCGGGCGTGGTCTACGCCTACGACCGCAACACGTACACCAATACGCTGCTGCGCAAGGAAGGCATCGAGG
The DNA here is from genome assembly GCA_963743995.1 of uncultured Gammaproteobacteria bacterium. Taxonomy (GTDB): domain Bacteria; phylum Pseudomonadota; class Gammaproteobacteria; order Steroidobacterales; family Steroidobacteraceae; genus RPQJ01. The sequence goes on from CAVUSC010000035.1 coordinate 16,902, forward strand.
TCATCACCATCGTCGGCGCCGAACTGGGTCGTGGGCGCGGCGGCGGCCATTGCATGACCTGCCCGATCATCCGCGACGCAGTCGACTACTGATCGAAACGTCGCGGCAAGCACTCGCGTCGGCCGTCACGGCCGGCGCGGTGGCGCCTTCCTGGCTCACGTCGCGGGGTCGTCCTGTGAGCGCCGTGTGACCGGATCCGGGGATTCATCGCACATGAAGAGGCCTGACTCACCGCAGCCACTCACACTGCTCGAGGCGATCGTTCCGGTCGCCAGCCTCATCGTGCTGGTCGCGCTGTCGTATTACCTGTTCGGCGATGGTGGCGCGGTCGGGCCGAACCAGGTGGCGCTCGTGGTCGCGACCATGATCGCGGTGTTCATCGGCTGGCGTCGCGGCCACCCGCTCGAAGCGCTGGGCAAGGCCGCCGCGGACAGTGTCTCCACCGGCATCGGCGCGATCTTCATCCTGTTCGCCGTGGGCGCGCTGATAGGCACCTGGGCTCTCAGCGGCACACTGGTGGCGATGGTGTATTACGGGCTGCAATTGCTCAGCCCCAACTACTTCTTCGTCACCGCCTGTGCGATCTGCGCCATCGTTGCGGCCAGCATCGGCAGTTCGTGGACCGTCGTCGGCACGATCGGCGTCGGCTTCATGGGCATCGCGGCCAGCATGGACCTCAACCCGGCCATTGCCGCGGGTGCAGTAATCTCGGGCGCGTATTTCGGCGACAAGTCCTCGCCGCTCTCCGACTCGGCCAATCTTGCCGCCGCCGCTGCCGGCGTCGACCTCTACCAGCACATTCGCGAGACGCTGCTGACGTCGACGATGGCGCTGTCCATCGCGCTCGTGGTGTTCTTCATGCTGGGTCAGCCCGGCGACTTCGACGCGACCGACAAGATGGCGGCGATTCAACGCGCGTTTCACATCTCGCCGGTGCTGTTCCTGCCGCTCGTGGTCGTCATCGTGCTGGCATTGTTGCGATTCCCGCCGTTCACGGCGATCTTCCTCGGCGCCCTCGCCGGCGGCGTGCTCGCCGTGTTCGTGGCGCCGGAGCGCGTGATCAAGTTCGCCGACGCCGGCGAGCTGTCGACGGGGCTCGCGCTGCTGAAGGGCGTCTGGCTCGCCCTGGCCAGCGGTTACAACTCGACGACGGGCTTCGCGCCAATGGACATGCTGGCCACGCGCGGCGGCATGGACAGCATGCTCAACACGATCTGGCTCATCGTCACCGCGCTGGCTTTCGGTGGCGTGGTCGAGAAGGCAGGCGTGCTCGACCGGGTGATCACGCCGATCATCGAGAAGGCGAAGTCCGATGGCGCCCTCGTCGCTTCCCTCACCTCCTCGATCGTCGCGACCAACGTCATCACCGCGGACCAGTACATCGCCATCGTGTTGCCGGGCCGGATGTTCAAGTCGGCGTTCGCGCGGCGCGGACTCGCGCCCGTCGTGCTCTCGCGCACCGTGGGCGACACGGCGACACCCACGTCCGCGCTGATTCCGTGGAACAGTTGCGGTGCCTACATGGCTGCTACCCTGGGCGTTGCCACGTGGAGCTATGCGCCCTACGCCGTCTTCAGTTACGTCAGCCCGCTGCTGACGATCGCCCTCGCGTATGCTGGTTTTCGCATGCTGCGTGTCCCCTGAGACCGCCTTGTCGCGGCTGGTCGAGCCATTGAATCCCTCCACAGCCCCTCAATGCTGGAAGACGCCATGAAGACGCAGACCCTCGAGACCCAGAGTTCGATGACCCCGGCGACTAGCCCTGCAGTACCTGAAGGAAGGCAATCAACGGTTCGTCAATAACCTGAAGGCGAGCCGCAACCTGCTGCAGCAGGTGAACGAGACCCGCGAAGGCCAATGGCCGTTCGCGGTAATCCTGAGCTGTATCGACAGCCGGACGTCCGCCGAGCTCATCTTCGACCAGGGCCTGGGCGACGTGTTTTCGATCCGCATCGCCGGCAACGTGGTCAATACCGACATCATCGGCAGCATCGAGTTTGCCTGCAAAGTGGCCGGATCCAGGCTGATCGTGGTCCTTGGCCACAGCAAGTGCGGCGCGGTCAAGGGCGCCTGCGACCACGTGGAGATGGGAAACCTGACCGAACTGCTGGCGAAAATACAGCCCGCCGTTTACCTGGAGACCACCACCGGCGACAAGGACAGCCGCAATTCCGGCAACGAGACATTCGTGGAAAACGTCGCGAGCCTCAACGTCAAGCGCTCGGTCTGGTCGATCGTCGAGCGCAGCTCCATCCTTAAACAGATGATCGAAAAGGGCGAGATCGCGATCATCGGCGGCAAGCACGACCTCGATTCCGGCGCCGTCGAGTTCTACGCCGACACGCTGCTGACGAACCAGGCGGACATGCAGCGGCAACCGGGCGCCTGATCCCGGCGCCAGGTCGCTGGACTGAGCAGCCATGGACCCGAGCAGCCAGGACGCCAGCGTGGCGCCCGTCGTTCTTTCCAGGAACCAGCTGCTGCTGGTCCTCGCGCTGTTTCCTGCGGCGTTCGTGCTGTTCGGCTTCATCGTCGACTCGCCAGCGACGATTTTCCGCGGCCTCGTCGCCATCCTCACGTCCAGGGACACGCTGATCACCGACTACATCGGCGTGGGCGGCATGGGCGCGGCATTCGTCAACGCCGGCCTGCTGACGCTGATGGCGCTCACCTGCTATTGGCTCTCGGGCGCGGCAATCGGCGGCGCGGCAGTGGCGTGCCTGTTCCTGGTGCTCGGCTTCGCGTTGTTCGGCAAGAACCTGCTCAACGTCTGGTTCATCGTCCTGGGCGTTTTTCTCTACGCGCGGTTCAAGCGCGAACCCTTCGCCAAGCACATCAACGTGGCCTTCTTCGGCGCCGCGCTGTCGCCGATCTTCACCGAGATCCTGTTCAGCTCGGCCTTGCCGCTGCAGGCCAGCCTGCCACTGGCGGTGGCCACCACGCTGGGGCTGGGCTTCGTGCTGGTGCCTTGCGCGGCGCACCTGTTCAACGCGCACATGGGCCACACCCTGTACAACATCGGCTGGGTCGCTGGCATCCTGGGCACGCTCACCGTGGCGGTGTACAAGTCCTACGGTTTCGTGCCGGATCCGGTGTTCATCTGGACCACCGGCAACAACGGGCTGCTGGGCAGCATGCTGGCGCTGCTGTTCATCGCCATGGGCCTTGGCGGCTGGTGGCTCGACCGCGATGCCTGGCACAAGCAGTCCTGGATCCTGCGCCAGCCGGGGCGTTCGCCCACCGACTTCGTGGACCAGGCAGGCATCGGCCCCAGCCTGCTCAACATGGGTCTGACCGGGGCCATCGGCACCGCCTACGTGCTGGCGGTGGGCAGCGACCTGAACGGCCCGACCCTCGGCGCCATCTTCACCATCGTCGGCTTCTCGGCCTTCGGCAAGCACCCGCGCAACATCGTGCCGATCATGCTTGGCGTGTTCATTGCCTCGATGCTCAAGGACTGGAGCGCCGACGATCCATCGGCCGTGCTGGCGGCGCTGTTCGGCACCACGCTGGCGCCCATCGCCGGGCGCTTCGGCTGGCGCTGGGGCATCGTCGCCGGCTTCGTGCACTCGTCGGTGGCACAGACCGTGGGCCAGCTGCACGGCGGCCTGGTGCTCTACAACAACGGTTTCGCCGCCGGCCTGGTAGCGGCGATCCTGGTTCCGGTGATCATTGCCCTGCAGCCGGTGGACAAGCCCGATCCCGGCACGCCGCCTGGCGCGGCCTAGCTGCACCAGCAGCCAATTGCAGGACCCGACACGTGACCTGCTGTCTACGCTCTACCTGGGTGCGGAGCGTTCGAAACTTTGCCGTGGCAGCAGGAAGAGCCAGGTGACGAGCACGAACGGCCCGGTGAGCGCCGGAATCGCGAGCGGTGTCAGCGCCACGTTGAACGCCGCCTGCGCAATGACGGTGAAGATCGTGCCGAGCGCTGCATAGGCTGCGACGCGCCGCCGGGCGGGTGGAAGACCGTGCCCAGCGCGACCGCCGTCAGCACCGGGCTGAAGCCCAGCAGGCCGCCGGTGATCAGGTCGCTTTCGGCACCGAGCAGGTGGGCAGTGACGACCGCGAGGAACGCGCCACCGATGGCTGCGACCGCCGCCGCGACGGAGTTGACCGCGAGCCCGGCGAGGAAGAGCAGGGCCGCGACGATGCTTGCCTTGAGGAATACCTGTGAAATGCTGAGCAGCGCCGCCTGCAGGAAATCTCCCACGCCGAGTTGCGTCGGGTCGAACGACTCGTACGGCGCGATCACGTCCTCCGCGGGCAGCGCATCGCCACCGAGCCCGGCGAACCCGTAGGTGGCGAGCAGCAGCAGCCAGGTGACGAGCACGAACGGAAACGTCAGCGTCGGCACCCCCAGGGCCTTCAGGGCGCTGGCCGTCGCGGACATCGTCACGACCGACACGGCGGCGCCCAGCGCGACGTACGAGCCAGAGCAGCGGACCGGGTGCAATGAAAGTCGCGAGCGCCAGCCCCACCAGGACGCCGTTGAAACCATAGAGTCCAGCGCGCAGCGCGGCCTCGTCGACGCGCAGCACCTGGGCAGTCAGCGTCGCCACGACGACGGCGATCGCACCGCAGATCGCCACCTGCGGCACGCCCGCGGCGAGCGACCCCCAGACGATGGCGGCGAAGAACAACGCCCCGCTCAGCGGGTTGTCCTGGAACATCACCTGCCCGATGCCGCGCAGGTTGCAATCGACGAACCGCGCGACGCTCGATGATGCGCAGAGCGATTCCCATCCGGACAGGTATGCTTTCATCGGAAACCTCCGTCGCTGGCGGGCCTAACCCGCATTTCTCACGGGCATGAGGTGCATCGGTCCTGTGAGCGAGAAAAAATATTGCCTTGCGAAGACGTCTTACGACTCTCCCACGGGAGAGTTCCGCAGCCGACTCAGGGCACGATGCCCTCGCCCGAACATTCGTCGCCGCTGCACGCCTCGCGCTTGACCAGGATCGTGGCGATCCTGCCACCGCGCTCGGTCGCCGCGTCTGTGCCGATGATGGCGACGCGACCGTCGGCTGGTGCCAGGTACTCATGGACGACAGCGCCGAAGCCATTGCGCTGGATGGCAATCTTCTGTCCCTTGGTCACCGCATCGTTTAGCTTTACGAGCCGCGTGACGAAGCCGCCGGCGACGCCCCTGACCGTTTCGAGGTCATTGCCGACGAAGGCGTTCCGGTCCGCGCCCGTCTGCCCCATCGGGCCCGGCACGACGCCATAGTGGGCCAGCACATTGGCATTTCCGACCACGCCCATCTCGACCATTTCTGGAACGAATCCGCGCGGCCCGCCCAGTTCCGTCGTCACCGCCGGGATGCCGGCCTTGACCAGCGAATATTCCAGCGTGCCGGGGAAACCGGGATCGAGCATGAGCTGGTCGACCGGGAACAGCCCGCCGAGTTCCACCGACGCCGGGTCGTCCGCATAGGCAAAGACGAAGCGGGCGAAATCGACGCCGGTGCCGCCGGTGTGGTGATCGATCCCGATATCGACGTTGCCTTTGATCAACTTGTTGGTGATCAGCCAGCAGTGACGCTCGACGGTATTTCCATCCTCGCGGCCTGGCCAGGTACGGTTGGGATTGACCTGCTCGCCGCCCAGGTCGTTGATCGTCCATGTGCGGGTGATGTTCTCGACGCCCTGTCGGCTGGGGCCGATGATCGCAATGGCAGTACCGCTCATCTTCGCCGGATCGAGGGTCGCAAACGTTTCCTGCACCGCGGCAATGGGATTGAGCTCGTCGCCATGCACGCCGGCGACGAACAGGATGCGCTTGCCGGGTTTGGCACCCTTGGCAACCATCACCGGCACATACCAATACTGGCCTGTGCTGGTCTCGGCACCCCGGAACATGAAGCGATGCATCTTCCCCGACTCGAGGTCGGCCAGGTCGAGCTGGCTGATCACTGGAACGCCCTGGATGTTCTCGCCAGTGAAAGTCGTTGCAGAGGAGGCGGCACCTGCCCACAGTGCCAGGCTCAATGCCAATATCATTCGCATCATGATTGTCTCCCCTATGTTGAGTTCGCGCCCTGGCATTCGACAGCCGCCACCAGCTATGTCACGAAAGCCAATCCGGCCTAGCGCCAGAAGAAAGGCGGTGGAATGGCTGCGCCCGTGATTTCCCGGCGCGCGATTTCCCAGAACTCACGAATCTTCGCCTTCACCTGCGCCGTTTCGCGGCCGAGAACCTTGTAAATGAGCCCGGCGTCGTTGGGCAGCCTGCACGCGCCGAACGCCACGCCCTTGACGCTGTCGACTTCTGCGTCGACCCGTGCCAGCACGCGTTCCGCGCATTCCGGTGGCGTGCAGAGAAACACGTTGCCGAACACGTCGAACCCGTCCATGACCCCCGCCTGCCGCATCGGGTTGCGCAACGGTTCGATCAGCAGCTTTTCGCTGAACAACGGCTCGCCGCCGGGTCGCACGGCGGTGGTCGCCAGCGACAGCAGCGTGACGCCGAAACACTCGTCCGGATGATGGTGCCGGCGACCGGGTTGCACGATTTCCGAGCAGAGCATCGAGGCGGACGGGTCGATGGTGATCCGCGTGTCACTCGCAAACCGTGCCTGGCGGTGGGGGATCAGCGGATCGGGCAGGAACTCGAGGTAGGCACCCTCCCCCACGACGAAGGACTGTGTCTGCAGCGCGAAATTGGCGTCCATCGAGTGGATCTTGGTCGCCGACTGCGTGGTGACGTGGGCCCGCGCGCCCGGTCCGAGCGATACGTCGAGCGCCAGCCGGTCGCCCTGCAGCACGCAGCCCGAGGTGGTGATCATGAACAGCCACGCCATGTCCGGGAGCGCGTCGTCGCAATGCAGGGCGCGTTGCGCCAGGCAGGGCGTGCGCGAACCGAGTTCGGCCAGGATGGTGCGCCCGTCGCGGCGCTCGAAGCCCAGGCGCAGCAGGCCCGACTTGCCGACGGCGCCGCTGCGCATCTGCGGCGGCTCGTCGCCGTACGCAGCGAACTCCGCGAGCGCGCTCATTACGCAGCCTGGCCCGACGCAACCTTGAGGTCGAACAGCAGGTCCTGGCGGATCAGCTGGACGAGTTCAGGAATGCCCTCGCCGGTGCGGCAGTTGGTGAACACGAACGGCTTTTCGCCACGCATGATCTTCGAGTCGTGCGCCATCACCTCGAGACTCGCGCCGACGTAGGGCGCCAGGTCGGTCTTGTTGATGACGAGGATGTCCGACTGCGAGATGCCGGGGCCGTTCTTGCGCGGGATCTTGTCGCCGGCGGCCACGTCGATCACGTAGATGAAGAAATCGACCAGCGCCGGCGAGAACGTCAGCGTGAGGTTGTCGCCGCCGCTCTCGATCAGCACGACGTCGCCGTCGGGGAACCGCGCTTCCATGTCCTCGACCGCCGCGAGGTTCATGCTGGGATCCTCGCGCACGGCCGTGTGCGGGCAGGCGCCGGTCTCGACGCCGAGGATGCGCTCCTCGAGCAGGATGCCCTTCAGCGTGCGCTGGACGTGCTTGGCGTCCTCGGTCGTCACCACGTCGTTGGTGATGATGAGTACCTTGATGCCCATCTCGAGCAGTGCCGGCGTGATGGCCTCGACGATGGCCGTCTTGCCCGATCCGACGGGCCCGCCGATCCCGATTCGCGTGACTTTCTTCACTCGGCTGTCTCTCCGGTCGAATTGCTTCAGTTCATGAACAGGCGCACGTGCGCCTTGACGTGGACGGCGGCCAGGATATCCGCCAGTGGCGCGAATCCGGCCATGTCGTCGAGGGTGGCACGGGCCGCGATGGCATAGGGCGTGTCCACGTCCGCATTGAGCTGGAACAACAGCGTCTGCGTGTCGACGTGGCTGATGCGCATCAGGCGCAGCGCAGCACCGAGGATCGTGGTGGCGACGCCGTACTGGTGGACGACGAAGGCGTCACGCGCCGACAGCCCCTGGGCCGCGAAATGAATGGCGAGCGCCACCGGATAGCAGCCGGGCGTCGCGCCGGACAGGACGCGCTCGCGCCAGTCCAGCAGCGTCGCCGAGCCGGTGACCTGCGCGCCCAGTTCCGTGAATTTCCTGCCCATCTTCGTCGACATCGCCCGCGTCTCGCCGGAGAGCTTGCGCGCATGGACGCGGGCGTCGATCCGCAGCAACTCCTCGACGTCGCCCGCGAGCGCCGCGCGGTGCGCACAGACGATCGCGATGCCGTCGCCGCGAGCGGCCTGCTCCACCGCGGTCCGCGTGAATTCGAGCAGGCTGGCGATGTCAGTGACTACGCGCTGCTGGATCGCGGACTCGAGCCCGCCCGAGAACGAAAAGCCGCCGATCGGGAACATCGAGTCGCCGAACTGCAGCATTCGCGCCAGGTGCGTCGCGGTGACGGGCACCAGGGCACCGTCATCGGTGGCGTTCATTCGATGGCGTCGGGATGGGGATGGCTGTGCACGCGGATCGGCGAACGCCCATGCACGTGCCCCGTCTCGGGATCCACCGCGACGAAGCTGTCATGTGCGTGAGTATGCAGCGGGCCTTCCGCCCCGCCGAAGAGCCGGCGCGATTCGTGCGGCGCGAGATACGGCACGATTTCGCTGCCCGCGACGAATTCGTAACGGATGCCCTCGAACCGATGCGTCTTCATCACCGACGCCATGACCTTGTGGTCGACGGTCAGGGGCACGAACACGCGCGTGCCCTTGACCAGCGCCGGCCAGTGCTGGTTGCCGAGCGCGTGCCCGAGCTCGATGCAGGTGCGCATCGCGTACTCGGCATCCTGCTGCCCCGCCAGCTGGTCGAGGTGGATGATCATCACGTCGCGCAGGCTGATGCGGGCGACCACGGCGGTGCCGGCCGCGGCGTCCCACAGCAGCACGTCGCCATCGCGCAGGAACGCGCCGCGATCGAGCGACACGGCGACCTCGCGCCCACTCGCGGTCTTCTTGCGAAAGCGGTTCTTCTGCGCTTCCCAATGGTCGAGCGACAGTGGCTCGACGGCGATCTCGGCGAGCCGCCGGGCCCACTCAGGATCGCTGGCATTGCCCAGCACTTTCTCGACCAGGACCATGTCGCGGTGCCCTCAGCTGAAGAAGTATTTCTGGTTGAGGGAGATCGTCTTCAGCGGCGCGACCGTCGCGTGCACGCCATCGACGGTGACCGCGAAGGTTTCCGGCGACACCGTGATCTTCGGGGTCGCGGAATTGCGGACCATGTCCTTCTTGCCGATCTTGCGGGTGTTCTTCACGGCGATCACCTGCCGCTCGAGGCCGAGGCGCTTGCCGACGCCAGCGGCCTCCGCGGCCTGCGAAACGAAGGTCACGCAGGTGTCGTTGAGCAGCTTGCCCTGGGCGCCGAACATCGGGCGATAGTAGGTCGGCTGCGGCGTGGGCAGCGAGGCGTTCGGGTCGCCCATCAGCGCCCAGTTGATCACGCCGCCCTTGAGCACGATCTTGGGCTTGGCGCCGAAGAACGCCGGCTCCCACAGCACCAGGTCGGCGATCTTGCCGACCTCGACCGAGCCGAGCACGTGCGAGATGCCGTGCGCGACGGCCGGGTTGATGGTGACCTTGGCGACGTAGCGCAGGACGCGGAAATTGTCGTTGCCCTTGGCATCCTCGGGCAGCTTGCCGCGCCCCGTCTTCATCGCGTCGGCCGTCTGGATGCAGCGCAGCCAGCACTCGCCGATGCGGCCCATCGCCTGCGAATCGCTGGAGAACATCGAGATCACGCCGAGATCCTGCATCACGTTCTCGGCCGCGATGGTCTCGGCCCGGATCCGGCTTTCGGTGAACGCCACGTCCGACGGAATGTCCGGGCTCAGGTGGTGGCACACCATGATCATGTCGTAGAGCTCGGCCTGCGAGTTGATGCCGTAGGGGAGCGTGGGGTTGGTCGAGGACGGCAGCACGTTGGGGAGCCCGGCCACCCGGATGATGTCGGGTGCGTGGCCGCCGCCGGAGCCTTCGGTGTGGAAGGAGTGAATGGTGCGGCCTTCGAACGCGGCGATGGTGTCCTCGACGAAGCCCGATTCGTTCAGGGTGTCGGTGTGCATGCACACCTGGACGTCCATGTCGTCCGCGACCGTGAGCGCCGAGCGCAGCACCGCGGGCGTGGTGCCCCAGTCCTCGTGGCACTTGAAGCCCACGGCACCGGCTTCGACCTGCTCGACCAGCGCGTCCTTGCCGTGACCGTGACCCTTGCCGAGGATGCCGACGTTGACCGGCCAGCCCTCGAAGGCGCGCAGCATGTTCCTGATGTTGCCCGGGCCCGGCGTCACCGTGGTGGCGTTCGAGCCGTCCGTGGGGCCCGTGCCGCCACCGATCAGCGTGGTGGTGCCGTTGGAAAGCGCGGCGTGCGCCTGCTGCGGCGAGATGAAGTGGATGTGAGTGTCGATGCCGGCCGCGGTCAGGATCAGGTGGTTGCCCGAGATGGCGTCGGTCGCGAGGCCCAGTTCCAGCCCCGGCGTGATGCCGCTCATCGTCTGCGGATTGCCGGACTTGCCGATGGCGCAGATGCGGCCGTCACGGATACCGACGTCGGCCTTCACCACGCCCTGCACCGCGTCGATGATCGTCACGTTGGTGATGACGAGGTCCGGCGGACCGGCCGCATACGTCAGCTTGTTGTCCATCCCCATGCCTTCGCGCAGGCTCTTGCCGCCGCCGAAGACGATTTCGTCGCCGTACGCGCCGCGCAGGTCGCGTTCGATCTCGACGAACAGCCCGGTGTCGCCCAGGCGGATGCGATCGCCCGTGGTGGCGCCGAACAGGCCAACGTATTCATTGCGGGAAATGGTAGGCATGAATGCTATCCCAGCGGATGTGAATCGATGACGTCGGGTCAGCGCCGCGCTGAACCGCACTGTCACGCCTTGGAGCGGAAGCCGCGCTTGGCCGCGAGCGCCACGGCCTTGGCCTTGCCGGCGTCGCCAGTGGCGCCCGCGGTGGGTCCATCGACCAGGTTGTTGAAGCCGTAGACCGCGCGGTTGCCACCAAACGGCACCAGGCTCACCTCACGCTCGTCGCCGGGCTCGAACCGCAACGCCGTGGAGGCAGGGATATTGAGGTGCTGGCCGAAGGCCGCGGCCCGGTCGAACTCGAGCGCCGGATTGACTTCGAAGAAATGGAAATGCGAACCGACCTGGACGGGACGGTCCCCGGTGTTGCGCACGACCAGTGTCGTCACCGGCAAGCCTTCGTTGAAGCTGATCGGCTTCGCATGACAGACGTAACCGCCAACGGCGACCTTCGACCGTCGCCGGATCGACGTCGGCCGCGACCACGGGCCCCGCCTTTACTGCAGCCATGGGATGCTCCTGGGACTTTGCGTTACTGGATCGGCGTGTGAACGGTCACCAGGCGGCTGCCATCGGTGAACACGGCTTCGACCTGCACGATCGGGATCAGGTCGGCGACGCCGTCCATCACGTCGTCCTTGGTCAGGGCGGTGCGCGCGTCCTTGGTCACTTCTTCGATGGTCTTGCCGGCACGTGCGCCGTCCAGGGCCCGGGCGGAGATGATCGCGACGGCTTCCGGATGGTTCAGCTTGATGCCGTTCGCCTTCCGCTTGAGCGCGACCTCGGCCATCATGTGAATGATGAGTTTGTCGAATTCACGCGGTGTCAGCTGCATCGCACGCTCCTGAGCTCGATGGTCCGGCGGGGTGTCGTGCCATTATGAATACATGGCACCGTCTTGTAATGCTCAATTATTATTGTTGCTGCAATGCATTGCTTATACGATCGAGTGCGGCGCTGCCTGCTTGATGGAAGGGCCATCGATCCAGCCGGAAATCTACGAATAACAGCATCGGCCCGACGGGCGCAAAGTCCAGCGGCCGGTGTCCCGTTGCGCTGCGGCGCAACATAACTGAAGATGTGCAAGTCGTCAGAAGGGAGTTCGCCTCGTGTCATCCAACCTCTCCGGCGGGCGAATGGGCAATTCGCAGAAATCGGCAACTGTCCTGACGCTGGCGGCGTTGACGATACTGGTGTCCTGCAGGAATGCCGACGACGCGACCCCGCCCGAGGTGCGGCCCGTCCGCGTGACGACCATCGAGACCCGGGCCATCGGCGACACGATCGCCCTGACCGGCACGGTGCAGGCACAGACCGAAATCAACGAATCGTTCCGGATCGGTGGCCGGCTGATCGAGCGCACCGTCGAAATCGGCGACACCGTCCGCCCCGGCCAGTTGCTGGCGAGGCTCGATCCACAGAACGAAGAAAGCGGCCTGCAGGCGGCGCGGGCGCAACTCGTCGCGGCCCAGGCGCAGCTGGTGGAGGCTCGCAACAACCACACCCGCATGCGCGACCTGGTTGCCGAGAACGCCGTATCGCGTGCGGCGTTCGACCAGGCGGTCGCGGTGCTGCAGACGGCCGAGTCGCAGGTGAACTCGGCCCGCGCGAGCGTCAACCTCGCGGAGAACCGCCTGAGCTACACGCGGCTGAACGCCACCGCCGCCGGCGTCGTCACCGCGCGCGGCGCCGAGCCCGGCGAAGTGGTCGGGGCCGGGAGCATGGTCGTGCAGGTGGCGCGCGAAGGCGCTCGCGACGCCGTGTTCGACGTGCCGGCCCAGGTCAAGGACAGCGCGCGCGCGCAACACCGGCATCACGGTCGCGCTGGTCAACGACGCGAATGTCACGGCGGCGGGCAAGGTGCGCGAGGTTTCGCCCCGCGCCGACCCGGTGACCGGCACCTTCGCGGTGCGCGTGCAGCTCATCGACCCGCCGCCGGCGATGCGGCTCGGCAGCACGGTCACCGGGCGCGTCAAGCTCGACGCCGTGCCGGCGATCCAGATCCCGGCCGCGGCGCTGGTCCGCGCCGACGGCGGCACCGCCGTGTGGGTCGTACGACGCCAAGGCCGGCACCGTCTCCTCGCGCAGCATCACGGTGCTGAGCTCGGATGCGACGACGGTGCAGGTCGCCTCCGGCCTCAACAACGGTGACGTGGTCGTCGTTGCCGGCGTGCAGGCGCTGCGTCCCGGCCAGAAGGTCCGCTTGCTGGAGACCACGCAGTCGTGATCGGCCCGAACCTGTCGGAATGGGCGCTGCTCAAGCGCTCGCTGGTGGTCTTCCTGATGATCCTCGCGGTGATCGCGGGCACGCTGTCGTTCACGCGCCTCGGGCGCGGCGAAGACCCGGCGTTCACGTTCCGCACGATGGTCGTCGGCGCAGCCTGGCCCGGCGCAACGGTCGAGGAGACGCTGCAGCAGGTCACCGAGCGGCTCGAACGCACGCTGCAGGAGACCGACCACCTCGACCGCGTGCGCAGCTACACCACGGCCGGCCAGACGACGATCTTCGTCGACCTGAAGCAGTCCACGCCGCCGGACGCGGTGGCCGACGTCTGGTACCAGGTGCGCAAGAACATCGGCGACATGCGCCAGACGCTGCCGATGGGCACCGTCGGCCCGTTCTTCAACGACGATTTCGGCAGCACCTTCGGCATCATCTACGCCTTCACCGCCGACGGCTTCAACTTCCGCGAACTGCGCGACCACGTCGAAGCGGCGCGCTCGCGGCTGCTGCAGGTGCCCGACGTCTCGAAGATCGAGGTGCTCGGCGCGCAGGACGAGCAGATCTACCTCGAGTTCTCGACCGAGCGCCTGGCCGGACTGCGCCTGAACATGGGGACCATCCTGGCGACGCTGCAGGCGCAGAACCTGGTGCGCCCGGCCGGCACCATCCAGGGCGAGCAGGAGCGCGTGTTCCTGCGCGTCACCGGCGCCTTCGATTCCGCGGCCGACATCGAATCGGTCAACATCGTCTCGGGCGAGCGCATCTTCCGGCTCGGCGACATCGCCACGGTGCGCCGCGGCTTCGTCGATCCGCCGCAGCCGATGTTCCGCGTCAACGGCCAGCCCGCGATCGGCCTCGCCATCGCCATGCGCGACGCCGGCGACATCCTGGCGCTGGGCGAAAACGTGCGCAAGGAAATGGCCGACATCACGGCCGACCTGCCGGTCGGCATCGAGCCCGTGCTGGTGGCCGACCAGGCCGTCACCGTGGACGAGGCGATCGGCGATTTCATGACCTCGCTGTGGCAGGCCATCGTCATCATCCTGGTGTGCAGCTTCGTCAGCCTCGGCGTGCGCCCGGGCGCCGTCGTGGCGCTGGCCATCCCGTTCACGCTGGCGATCGTGTTCGCGGTGATGGACGTGGCCAACATCGACCTGCACCGCATCTCGCTCGGCGCGCTGATCATCGCGCTGACGCTGCTGGTGGACGACGCGATGACCACGGTGGACGCGATGATCCGGCGTCTCGGCGCCGGCGACACCAAGGACCAGGCGGCGACCTTCGCCTACCGCACGCTGGCCGCGCCGATGCTGATCGGCACGCTGGTCACGATCGCGAGCTTCGTGCCGATCGGCTTCGCGCAGAGTTCCGCGGGCGAGTACACGTTCTCGATCTTCTCGGTGGTGGGCATCTCGCTGATCGTCTCGTGGCTGGTGGCCGTGATCTTCGCGCCGCTGATCGGCAAGGCCATCCTGAAGCCGCCCAAGGTCGAGGCCGAACCCAAGCCGAGCAAGCTGCTGGCGGTCTACAGCGGCTTCCTGCAGGGCGCGATCCGCATGAAGTGGCTGACGATCGGGCTCACGCTCGGTGCGTTCGTGCTGTCGCTGTTCCTGTTGCGCTTCGTGCCGCAGCAGTTCTTCCCGGCCTCCGACCGGCCCGAGCTGACGGTGGACATGACGCTGCGGCAGAACGCGTCGATCTACGCGACCGAGGCGCACGTCGAGCGCCTGGAAGCGATGCTGAAGGACGACCCCGACGTCGACCACTACAGCACCTACGTCGGGCGCGGCGCGATCCGTTTCATCCTGACGCTCAACGTGCAGCTCGCCAACCCGTTCTTCGCCCAGTTCGTGATCGTCGCGAAGGACATCGAGGCGCGCGAACGGCTGCAGGTGAAGCTCGAGAAGATCGCTGGCCGAGGAGTTCCCCGACGTGGTCGGGCGCGTTTCGCCGCTGGAACTCGGCCCGCCGGTCGGCTGGCCGCTGCAGTACCGCGTGTCCGGTCCGGACAAGGACGAGGTGCGCCGGCTGTCGCTGGAGCTCGCCCAGGTGCTCGGCAGCGACCAGCGCACGCGGCACGTCAACTTCGACTGGATGGAACCGGCGCGGCAGTTGCGCGTCAAGGTCAACCAGGACCAGGCGCGCCAGCTGGGCATCAGTTCGCAGGCACTGGCCGGCGTGCTGAATGCCGCCGTCACCGGCACGACCGTGACCCAGGTGCGCGACGACATCTACCTGGTCAACGTGGTGGCGCGCGCCACCGACAGCGAGCGGGCGTCGTTCGCAGACCCTGAGTTCGCTGCAGGTGCCCACGCCGAGCGGACGCATGGTGCCGCTGCAGCAGTTCGCCACGTTCGTCGAGGAGCAGGAGTTCCCGATGGTCTGGCGGCGCGACCGCGTGCCCACGCTCACCGTGCGCGCCGACGTCATGCCCGGCGTGCTGCCCGACACCGTGGTCACCGCGCTGGCGCCGAAGATCGAGGAGTTCGCGGCCAAGCTGCCGCAAGCACTACAAGGTCGCCACCGGCGGCCTGTACGAGGAAAGCGCGATCTCGAGCGCGTCGGTGTTCGCGGTGGTGCCGCTGATGATCGTGCTGATGCTGACCATCATGATGGTCATGCTGGTCAGCTTCCGCCGGCTGGCGATGGTGGTGGCCATCCTGCCGCTCGGCCTGATCGGCGTGGTGATGTCGCTGCTGCTGTTCAACCGGCCGCTGGGCTTCGTCGCCATCCTCGGCGTGCTGGCGCTGATCGGCATGATCGCGAAGAACGCGGTGATCCTGATCGTGCAGATCGAGACCGACCGTGCCGAGGGCAAGGGCGTGCTCGACGCCGTGCTGGCCTCGGCCACCGGGCGCCTGCGGCCGATGATGCTGACCGCGATCTCGACCGTGCTCGGCCTGATCCCGATCGCGCCCACCGTGTTCTGGGGACCGATGGCGTTTGCCATCATGGGCGGATTGATGGTGGCCACGCTGCTGACGCTGGTCTTCCTGCCGACCGTGTACGTGGCGGTGTTCGGCAACGAGCAAGCCGTCGGTGCCGGCCCCGGCGCCGCAGCCGCCTGACGCAATCATGGGAGCCGCGCTGTTGACACCGGGCCAGGCAGACACGACGAGTATCGAGCCGTCCGCAGCACACGCGAGCCGGTCCAGGCGGCGCGAGGTGCTGGACCTGTACCTCGCGGATACGCGGCAGCTGTTCAATTCGATGGATCCCGCGCCGTTTCGCCAGCGCGATCTCGATCCCAATGCGACGGCCTACATCGTCGACTGGGCCGAGGAAGCGTCGACCCGCCAGCCGCTGCGCATGGTCCTGCACCTCGGTTGCGAAACGACGACCGAGGCCGAGGCGGCAATGGTGTCGGAGTCGGTGCGCGCATACTTCCGGCGGCGCGCACAGGCCACCCGGCGACAGTTGCAGCACCTGTTTCGCATCGGCCGTATACAGCCTGTTGATCGCGCTGGTGTTCCTGGCCCTGGTGATCGTCGTCGGCGAGTCCGTCGCCAGCGTGCTCAAGGAACGCTATGCCTCGCTGATCGAGGACAGCCTGGTCATCGGCGCCTGGGTCGCGCTGTGGCGACCGCTCGAGATCTTCCTGTACGACTGGTGGCCGATCCGCGCGGAAGCCAGGCTGTTCGACCGGCTGAGCCTGATGGACGTGCAGACGGTCACGGCCAGACCAGCCGAGTGCACCGGCGTCGACGGACCTCAGGCATGAGCACCGGCGCGCAGCCCGCCGCATCGGCCGCCCTGCCGGAATCGCCGCGGTCGACCGCACTGTGGCGCGGCGCCGCGTTCTTCCTGCTCTGGATGCTGCTGATGCAGAGCGTGAAGCCGGCCGACCTCGCCGTCGGCGTGTTCGCCTGCATCGGCGCCACCTGGGTCAGCCTGCGCCTGCTGCCGCCCTCCTCCGGCTGCCTGCGCTTCGGCAAGCTGCTCGCGCTGCTGCCGCACTTCCTGTGGGAATCGGTGCTGGCGGGAGTCGACGTGGCTCGCCGTGCGTTCCACCCGCGCCTGCCGCTCAGCCCCGGTTTCGTCACGTGCCCGCTGTCCTTTCCGCCGGGATTTGCGCGCAACACCTTCGCGACGATCACCAGCCTCCTGCCGGGCTCCGTGCCGGCCGACGAGGCCGAGGGCGTGCTGGTCTACCACTGCCTCGACGACACGTCGCCGGTGGTGGAGCAACTCTGGAAGGAAGAACGCCTGCTGGCCAGGGCACTGGTTGCCGGGCGGCGCCATGGCTGAGTTCCTGTTCGGGGCAGCTGCGTTCATCCTGGCGATGGTCGCGCTGGGTCTCGTCCGCGTCCTGCGCGGGCCGGCCGACGCCGACCGCATGATGGCCGCGCAGTTGCTGGGCACGGGCGGCATCGCAGCGGTGCTGCTGCTGGGCGCGGCGACCGGCGAAGCCGCGACGGTCGACGTCGCGTTGACGCTGGCACTGCTGGCGGCGTTCGCGTCGTTCGCTTTCGTCAAGGCCCAGCCCGCACGCGGCAGGCGGCGAATCCAGCGCCGAAGACAACCCATGAGCCTCGTCCTCGCAGTGGTGGACCGTGGTCGCCGTCGTCGCCGGCGCATTCTTCTTTCTGGCCGGCACGGTCGGCCTGCTGCGCTTCCCGGATTCGTTCACGCGCCTGCATGCACTGACCAAGGCCGACAACCTCGGCCTCGGTCTCGTGGTGCTGGGCCTGCTGCCGCAGGTGGACAGCGTCGCCGCCGGGCTCAAGCTGGTGTGCATCTGGCTGCTCGTGCTGCTGTCCGGGGCGACCGCGTCGCAGTTGATCGCGCGCACCCTGCAGCGCAACGACTCGCAGCCGTGATCGACGTCCTGAACATCGGCCTGGCGGCGCTGATCCTCGGCCTGGCGGTGTGGACGATCGTCGCGCGCGAGGCCTACGCCGCCGTCGTCGGGTTCATCGCCTACGGACTGCTGCTGACGCTGGTCTGGGTGCAGTTGCACGGCATCGACGTCGCGCTGACCGAAGCGGCGATCGGCGGCGGCCTCACCGGCGCCCTGCTGATCGGTGCCGCCGCCAGGCTGCGCAGCACCGAAGCCGCGGCCCGCGCGGAACGCCCCGGGGCTGCGACACGCTGGCTGGCGGCGGGCGTGTCCGCCGCCGTCACGGGCGCACTCGCGATTTGCGTGCTCGCGTTGCCCGTGCCCGCGCCGACCCTGGCGCCCGAAGTCGTCGCCAACATCGCCGTCACCGAGGTCGGCAACCCGATCACCGCCGTGCTGCTCGCGTTTCGCGCGATGGACACCTTGCTCGAGGCGATCGTGCTGCTGTTCGCGCTGATCGGTGTCTGGTCGCTGGCGCCGGACCGCGCGTGGGGCGGACGCCCGGGGCTGCAGCAGCAGGCCGACCCGAACGGCATGCTGGCCTACGTCGCGCGCGTGCTGCCGCCGATCGGCATCGTTGCCGGCATGTACATCTTCTGGGTCGGCGCCGACCATCCGGGCGGCAAGTTCCAGGGCGCCACCATCCTGGCCGCGATGTGGCTGCTGGTCATGATGGCGGGCCTGGCCGACGCACCGCCGATCAGCCGCACCTGGCTGCGCTGGCTGCTGGTGGCAGGGCCGCTGGCGTTCATCGCCATCGGCGTGGTCGGCGCGGTGACGGCGGGTGCGTTTCTCGCCTACCCGCAGGGCTTCGCCAAGCCGCTGATCCTGGTCATCGAGTTCGCGTTGATGCCCACGCTCACGCTGATCCTGGGCCTGATGCTGCTGGGCGCGCCACGGCGCGGAGAGACTCCGTGACCGCCGGCACGCTGTTCGGCTTGTGCGCCGCCGCGTTGATCGGCCTCGGCCTGTTCGGCCTGATCGTCAACCCGCACCCGCTGCGCAAGATCCTGGCCTTCAACGTCGTCGGCAGCGGCGTGTTCCTGCTCTTCGGCGCCATCGCCTACCGGGGCGCCGGTGCCGGCATGGGCGGCGACCCGGTGCCACAGGCCTTGCTGATCACCGGCATCGTGGTCGCGTTCTCGGCCACGGCGCTGGCCGTCGCACTGCTGTTGCGGCTGTTCGACGAGACCGGCTCGGTCACGCTTTCGAGTGACGCGCCAGCCAAGGCCGGGAACGACACCGATGCCCATTGAGGCGCGCATGACGGGTCGGCTCGCGCCATGCTGACGACGCCCGGCGGATGGCTGCTGTTGCTCGCGGTGCTGGCACCGTTCGTCGGCGTGCTCGTCGGACTCGCACTGGGCGGGCGCACTCGCGCAACGCGTGGCGATGCTGATCATGCCGGTCGGCCTCGCCGTTGCCGCTGGCATCGCCTGGACGCTGATGCAATCCGGCGACACGGTGGTCTACCTGCTCGGTGGCTGGGCACCGCCGCTCGGCATTGCGCTGCGGGCGGACGGCCTGTCGGCGGTGATGCTGCTGGCGGTGGCCGTGGTCGTCTGCGGCATCGGTGTCTACGCACGGGCCGACTTCGGCAGCGTCGCCGGCGAGCCCGAGCAACGCGCGCCCTTCGTCTACTGGCTGCTGCTGCTGGCCGTGTGGGGATCGCTGAACCTGGTGTTCGTCAGCGGCGACCTGTTCACGCTGTACGTGGCGCTCGAACTGCTGACGTTCTCGGGCGTGCCGCTGGTCTGCCTCGATGGCAAGGGCGAGACGTTGCGCGCAGCGTTGCGCTACCTGCTGTTCGCGCTCGCCGGCTCGCTGCTGTACCTGCTGGGCGCGGTGCTGCTGTACGGCGGCTACGGCACGCTGGATATCGCGCTGCTGGCCGAGCGCGTCGAGCCCGAACCGATCGCGTGGGCCGCCGCGACGCTGATGACGGTCGGCCTGCTGGCCAAGACCGCGCTGTTCCCGCTGCACATCTGGCTGCCGCCCGCGCATGCCGGCGCACCGGCTGCCGCGAGCGCGGTGCTGTCGGCGCTGGTGGTCAAGGGCTCGTGGTTCCTGGTCGTGCGCCTGTGGTTCGACGTCATGCCCGGCGTGGTGACGCTGCCTTCGGCGCAGCTGCTGGCGGGACTGGGTGCGACGGCCATCGTCGTCGGCAGCGTCGTCGCGCTGCGGCAGGAGCGCCTGAAACTGCTGGTCGCGTATTCGACGATCGCGCAGATCGGCTACCTGTTCCTGATGTTCCCGCTCGCGTTCGATGCGAGCGGCAGCACGCTGATGCATGGCCCGGTCCTGAACGGCGGACTGCTGCAGGCGGTGGCGCATGCCACCGCCAAGGCCGGCATGTTCATGGCCGCCGGCCTGGTCTATGCCGCGCTCGGCCACGACCGCATCGCCGACCTCGGCGGCGTGGCGCGCGCGATGCCCGTCACCGTGCTCGCGTTCGCCGTTGCCGGCCTGGCGCTGATGGGCGTCGTGCCGAGCGGTGCGTACCTCGCGAAGAAGCTCCTGCTCGATGCCGCCGACAGTTCGGGGCAGTGGTGGTGGACCATCGTGCTGCAGGGTGGCGCGGTGTTCACGGCGGGGTACGTGGTGCTGGTGCTCACCAATGCGCTGCGCCGTCCGGCAGCGCCGGTCAAACTGGTGAAGCGGGTCTCGCGACTCTCCGAATACGCGGCACTGGCGCTGGCATTGTCTTCGCTGTTGCTCGCGTTCGCCGCACTCGGGCCGGTGCCGGGCTCCCTGGTCTCGAATCCGCTGCTGCCGAAGGAGTTGGTGCCGACGCTGCTGGTGTTCCTTGGCGGCACGCTGCTGGCGCTGGGTCTGTCGCGCCGCTCCTTGTTCGGCGCCGCCGCCAGTGATGGCCCGGTGCGTCGTGCCACGGTGGCCGCGGGCACGGGCTTCGAGCAGGCCGACGCGTTCCTGCGGCGCTGGCCGTCCGCGGGCCTCGCATTGCTGATGCTGGCGGCCCTGTTCGCCTGGTTGATGCTGAGCCGAGGCCCGCAATGAGCGCCACGCAAGACCAGCAACTCTCGCGCGGCGCGCTGGTCGCGCTGGTCGTCGGCTCGATGGTGGGCTCCGGCATCTTCACGCTGCCGTCGGCGTTCGGACGCGCGACCGGCGTGCTCGGTGCGCTCATTGCGTGGTGCATTGCCGGCGCCGGCATGCTGATGCTCGCGTTCGTGTTCCAGACCCTGTCGCGGCGCCGTCCCGACCTCGACGCCGGCATCTATGCCTACGCCAAGGCCGGCTTCGGCAGCTACCTGGGGTTCGTCTCGGCCTTCGGCTACTGGATCGCCTGCTGCCTGGCCGACGTGGCGTGCCTGATCCTGATCAAGGCCACGCTGGGGCAGTTCTTCCCGGTGTTCGGCGACGGCACGACCGCCGTGGCCATCGTGGCGGCGTCCGTGATGGTGTGGGGAGTCCACATCCTGGTGCTGCGCGGCGTCAGGGAGGCGGCAGCGCTCAACACCATCGCCACGGTCGCCAAGATGGTGCCGATCGTCATCTTCATCGTGGTCGTCATCGCCGGCTTCCGGGCCGACGTCTTCGCGCTGAATTTCTGGGGCGACGCCGAGCACAGCCTGTCGAGCGTGGCGAGCCAGGTGCGCAACACGATGCTCGTCACCGTGTTCGTGTTCGTCGGCATCGAGGGCGCCAGCGTGTATTCGCGTTATGCGAAGGACCGCAACGACGTGGGTGCCGCCACCGTCCTCGGCTTCCTCGGCGTGCTGTGCCTGCTCGTCCTGGTCACGGTGTTCTCGTACGGCATCCTGCTGCGCGAGGATCTTGCGGCGCTGGCGAATCCTTCGATGGCCGGCGTGATGGAGGCGCTCGTCGGGCACTGGGGCCGCATCTTCATCAGCATCGGCCTGCTGATCTCGATCCTCGGCAACTACCTGTCGTGGTCGCTGCTCGCCGCCGAAGTCCTGCATTCCGCCGGCAAGAGCAACACGATGCCGGCATTCCTGGCGCGGGAGAACCGCAACGGCGTGCCGTCGGCGGCGCTGTGGCTGACCAACATCGTGATCCAGCTCTTCCTGCTCGTCACCTGGTTCGCCGAGTACGCGTTTTTCATCGCCTTGAAGATGACCAGCGCGATGACGCTCGTGCCTTACCTGCTGGTCGCCGCCTTCGGCTTCAAGCTCGCCTGGAGCGGCGAGACGTACGACACCGAAGGGCGTCAACGCCGCATCGACGGTCTGCACGGCGCCATCGCCACGGTCTATGCGGCCGGCATGCTCTACGCCGGCGGCGCCAAGTTCCTGCTGCTGTCGGCGCTGCTGTATGCGCCCGGCACCTGGCTGTACTACTACGCGCGGCGTGAACAGCAGCAGCGCGTGTTCACGGTCGCCGAAACGATGATATTCGGCGCAGTCGCCATCGCGGCGATGCTGGCGCTGGCCGCGCTCTGGTACGGCGCGATCGTCATCTGAGCGAGGTCTCCGCGCTGTCGAGTCGCCGGAGTTCGCGACTGCAGCGTGCGCAGGTACAGCATGCGGCAGACCACCAGGCCGGCGACCGCCGCGGCCAGGTGCTTGAGCGAGTGGCCGCTGGCCACGTGCCCGAGTCCGAACAGCTGCTTGTCGAACGTCTCCAGCAGTTTCGCCAGCACGTAACCCGCAAAGACCCAGTAGATGTCATTGCCCCGCGTGTAGCGCGAGGGCCGCAGCCGCGCCAGCAGGAACAGGATCACCACCGAGTAGCCCTGCAGCACGGCGTACGGCATGACGTTGCCGGCACCCGCACGCTCCGTCGCCCGCCAGTAGACGACCGAGGCCGCCCCGACCAGCAGCATCGGCACCAGCAGGGCGAGCCCCAGTCCTGGTGTCGATGCGATCGACCACCTGCGCCGCGATCAGCGACATGAAGGCGATGGTCATCGGCAGGCGGTCCCAGAACAGCCGCTCGTTGTCGGGCACGAGGTGATAGTAGGCCGAGCCCAGCCCGGTCAGCACCATGCCGGCGAAGAACACGGCGTACGGCCAGCGCTCACGATTCGCGGCGAATGCCGTGCGCGGCCGCAGGACGACGACCAGGCCGGCCAGGCCGGCCAGCACGAAAGCCGACGTTGGACGCGACGTCGAGGAAGTTGGCGACGCCGAGCATCGTCCGATGGTCGGCGAAGTCGTGGTACGCGACGGGCTGGGGCATGGCCGGCAGCAGCAACGCCGCCAGCACGCTCAGCACCGTGAAACCGACGATGTACCAGGTGCGGGTCGCCATGCCCGAGCGCGACCTAGTAGCGCCGCGTGGCGCCGTGGACCCACGTGCGCAACAGCGCCAGCAGGAAGCCGCCGGTGAGCATGCCGAGGACGTAGATGAGCAGGACCAGCACCGACACCGGGAGCGTGACGCTGGCCGAGAACAGCGAGACGGTGACCGACTCGAGGTTCTGGAACTTGAACAGGATGACGATGGCGGCGAAGACTGGCGATCAGCGCCATGTAGACGTAACGCATGTCTGTTTCCTTGTTTTTGCAACGGGTGATCGTGCCCCGATCTTAACGCCGATTGCCCCGGGGCGAGCAAAGCGTGGAACGCGGCACGACCGGGCCGAAGGCGGATCAGCCGGGCACCTCGTCAGGCTTGTAGTCGGGCAGCCGCCCCGCCGGGACGAAGGCCAGCAGGCCGAGCGCCGTCAACAGCAGGAACGTCAGCTTCAGCGCGCGCAGTCGTGCGTCCGCATTGACCTGCATGGCCGCATCGACCTGCTCGGGGGTCGCCGTCGTGCGCGACATCATGTCGAGCAGCCGGTCGTTGCTGACGAACCTGACGTTGTCGAGGTCGACCTTCGAAATGAGCGTCGTCGGGATCGTCGGGTGGTCGACCAGGGCGCGCTCGATGTTGGCGCTGAGGATGCTGACGACGAGCGCTCCCGTGACCGCCGTGCCGACCGCGGCGGCCAGGTTGCTGACGGTGCCGCGCAACGCCCCGACGTCGCCGGCAAATTCCTTCGGCGACGACGTGACCAGGACGTTGAACAGCAGCGTGGCGAGCGCACCCTGCCCGAGAGCCGACCAGCATCAGGCCAAGGACCACGTAGACGTTGCTCCAGTCGTTCCTGACGATCACCGCCAGCATCAGCGTCCCGAACGTGACGACCGCGAAGGCACTGCGGGCGATCTGCCGCGGCGTCAGCCGGCCGTACAGCCGGACGACGAGAATCGCCGCGACCAGCACGGCCAGCTGGTACGGAATCATCGCGACGGCTGTCTGCAGGCTGGTCCCGCCCTGCACCATCTGCATGTAGAGCGGGATCATGAAGGTGATGGCCTTGCCGAGCATCGTCATCGCCATCATCGAAGTCACGGCCGCCCGGTCCTGCGTCGATTCGATGACGGCGAGTGCCAGCAGCGGCGTCTGTCCGGTGGCTTGCCGGCGCTGCGTCCAGGCGATGAAGAGCTGCACGCCCAGCACACCGCAGACGATCATGACCAGCGCCGGGGACAGGCCGTACACGCTGAACGGCGCGGCGCTCTTCGCCAGCAGCACTCCCCAGTCGTCGAGGTAATTGAAGCCGACGCTGAGCAGGATGACCGCCGTCGCGGCCAGCACGACGCCCAACCGGTCGATCTCGACGCCCGGCACTTTTTCGACCGGCGCCAGGTGCCGGCTCAACAGCAGCACGCCGATCGAAAACGGGATCAGCAGCCCGAACGAGTAACGCCAGCCGTAGTACGTCCCCACGACCCCGGCCACGAAGAAGGCGACGACCGTGGCGATGGCCTGCACGGCGCCGAGCACCCCGAGCGCCGTCGCCTGCTGCTTGCCCTTGTAGTGATGAGCCGTCAGCACGACGAGCGACGGGATGATCGCCGCGGACGCCAGCCCGGCCAGGGCCTGCGCCGCGATCATCACCGCCGGACTGGCACTGGTCGTCATGACCACCATCGCGGCCAGGAACACCGCGGTCATCCACCGGAACATGCGCAACGGACCGACCCGCTGGCCGAGCCTGGCACCGAGCATGGTGAAGCCGGCGACGCCGAGCGAGTAGGCGACGATCGCGGTGACCACGGTCGACGGGGCGGTGCCGAACTCGGCGCTGATGCCGCCGATCGAGACCGGCAGCGCATTGATGTTCCACGACATCTGCGCCTGGCCCATCGCGATGGCCGCCATCGGCAACCACGAAGTCCGGGCTGCGGTCTGGTCGCCCGTGGTGGAGCGGCTGGTCATGAGTACGGTTCCTGAAATTCGCCGGGCGCTGCCACGGGACGGGTGGATCGGTCGGCCCGCGGTCAGCTGCCAAGCCCGGGGACGAATGTTAAGCTGCTTCGCGGCGCCGCATCGAAGGAGAACGAAAATGGGCTTGCGCAGAACGTTGTCACTGATGAGTGCCTTGTTGCTCGTGACTGCGTGCGCCTCGTCTCCCCGGATGACTCCCGCCGAGCGACTGGAATTCTATCGGGCCAACGCCGGCGAGCCTGTCCGCAGCTTCCACAGCCCCGGTCGCCTGTGGGGCTGGCGAGCGCTCGGCGACAGCGCACTGACGGTCTGGACCAGCAGCAACCAGGGGTTCCTGCTGGAACTGACGCATCGCTGTCCCGACATGACCTTCGCGTCGTCGATCGGGCTCACCACTCGCACCAGCCGGGTCTCGGCCGGATTCGACAGCGTCGTCGTCCAGCGCAGCGGCGTGCCCGGGCAGCCGGACGACGTGCCGGATCGACACGATCCGTCCGCTCAACACGCGCGTCGTCAAGGAATCCAAGCGCGACCTGCAGGACGTCGACCTGATCGAACGCGATCCGTCGATGCCCGACGAGCCGCAATGAGGCGGACGGCAGGCCTAGAACGACTTGCGGACCGTCAGCCAGAGCTCGGTCGAGCTGTAGGCCAGCGAGTCGATGCTGCTGTCTTCCCAGTTGTATTCGAACGTGGGCCGCAGCGTCCAGCCGGACGCGAAGCCCCAGACCACGCCGCCGCCGAAATTCCACAGGTCGTCGTTGCGGACCTTGAGCAGGTCGGGATCCGTGGTGAAGTCCGGGCGCTCGTCGTCGTACGACTCATTGACGTACGACCACCAGAAGAACGCCGTCGAGCGAGTCGCGGAACGAATGGTCGATCTCGCCGTTGACGCCCCAGAACGTAGCCGTCCCCTTCCGGCCGGTCCTGCGTCGCCCATTCCTGCGTCAGTTGCCCGCCGAGCGACAACGACGTCCGGCCATTCGCCAGTGAGTGCGTCCAGCTGCCGGTGAGCTCGGCGATGTCGCGCGTGCGGCTGCGCAGCGGGCCGCTCGGGTACCTGCGCTCGCGCACTTCGCCGCCGATGGTGACCTGGTCGTTCTCGCCCAGCCTGACGCGGTAGTCGGCGAACACGCCCCAGTCGTTGCGGTACTGGCCGTCGCCGCGATAACTGACCCGCCCGCGCATGCCGAAACGCAGGTTGTCGTCGTCCACCGGGCGACTGATGTTGAAGTTCCAGCGCAGGTCCGAATCGTTGCGCCGGCCGCTCTCGTCGTACGCGCGGAAACGGTAGTCGAGCGTGCCGTTGAACGAGTGCCGCTCGGTCATGCTCTTGTTCCAGCCGCCGCCCACGCGGATCGGCAGGAACGTGTCGTGGTCGCCCGCACCGCCGAAGATGGCCGTCGAGCTGGAGGTGTTTTCGCGGTAGTTGCCGATGCCGGTCTCGGCGTAATAGAACGGCCGCCACTCCCGGCCGGCCGCGTAGTCCTCGGCCGCCTGGTCGTAGACTTCGGTCTGGCCGTGCAGGTCGCGCGGCAGGTTGTCGTACTGCAGCACCGTCTCGAATTCGATCTGGGCGCGCGCGTACTCGCCGAGCGCGTAGTAGGCGCGGCCGAGCCCGAGGTGCGCGCCGACCGAACTCGGGTCGGCCTCGAGTGCCTGCTCGAAGAGCACCGCGGCCTCGGCCGGCTGGCCCGCCTGCAGCAGCTCTTCGGCCTTGGTGAGATCCGGTGCGGCGGCCTGCGTCGCACCCGCCAGCAGCAGGCTGAACGCGGCCAGCATCCCGCGCCACCGGACCGCTGCGGGGCGCCCGCGGAAATCGACTTGGTTTACGTGTGCCATGAAATCCCTTTGAGGCCGGCCGTGGTGCGCGTGGCCACCCGTCCGCGAGTGTTTTTCGGGCGCAAACAGGATAGCCGAAAGCAGTATAAACTTGGGTAGGCGCACTTTCCGGTGTCGCCATGCAACGCCGCCATGCTCCATAGGAATGCCCTGAGATGAGGCCATACGCAATCCTTGCGCTCGCAGCAGCGGGCATCACCGGCTGCATGCCCGGTCCGGACTACGTACGCCCCGAGGTGACGACGCCGGCGGCCTGGCGCATTGATTACACGCAGGCCGCCGAGGTCGCCAATACCAAGTGGTGGGAGCAGTTCGGCGATCCGGTGCTCAACGAACTGGTGGATTCCGCACTGCGCGAGAACCTCGACGTGCGTATCGCCGCCGCGCGGGTCGATCAGTTTGTCGGCGCGCTGACGGCGACGCGTTCGCAGCTTTACCCGCAGCTCGGTTACGGAGTGGATGCGAACCGGGTGCAGGCGAGCCGTGTTGGCCAACCGCCGTTGCCCCCTGGGGCCGACAGTTACTTCTCCCTGTACCAGGCGTCGCTCGGCGCTGCCTGGCAGCTCGACCTGTTCGGGCGCGTCCGCCGCCTCAGTGAAGCGTCACAGGCGCAGGTCTATGCCAGCGAGCAGGCACGACGCGGCGTGGTGCTGTCGCTGGTGTCGAGTGTCACCACCAGCTACATCGTGCTGCGTGCGCTCGACCGCCAGCTCGAGATCGCGCAGGCCACGGCGGGCAACTTCAACGAGACGGCGCGGATTTTCGACCTGCGCTTCAAGGCCGGCATCGTCGCGAAGACCGAAGTCATGCAGGTCACCTCGCAGGCGCAGCAGGCGTTGGCAGCCATTCCTGCTTTCGAGCAGGCGATCGCCGCGCAGGAAAACCTGATCTCGATCCTGCTCGGTCGCAACCCCGGGCCGATTCCGCGCGGCAAGACGCTGGAGCAACTCGTCGCACCCCAGATTCCGGCAGACCTGCCGTCGGTGCTGCTGCAACGCCGGCCGGACATCCTGCAGGCCGAGCAGAACCTCGTTGCGGCGAACGCCAACGTGGGTGCCGCCAAGGCGCTTTACTATCCCAACATCTCGATCACGGGCGCGCTGGGCAGCGTGAGCACGGCATTGGACGACCTGCTCAGCGACCCAGCCACCACGATGCTGATCGGGGCGGGCGTGACCGGTCCGATCTTCACGTTCGGCGGCATCAAGGGCCAGGTCGATGCGGCCGAGGCAGGCAGCCGGCAGGCCGAACTGGTTTACCGGCAGACGATCCTGAACGCACTGCGTGAGACCAATGACGCCTTGACGGGCTCGCAGAAGAAAGTCGTGGAAGTCGAAATGCAGCAGAAGCGAGTGGATGCGCTGCGCGAGTTTGCCCGTTTGTCCACGCTGCGGTTCGACAAGGGTGTCGCGGGTTACCTCGACGTGCTGGTGGCCGAGAACGAGTTGTTCGCGGCCGACCTGGCATCGGTGCGCCTGCAGGCAGATCGTTACGCGCAGGTCGTCAACGTGTACCAGGCGATGGGTGGCGGCTGGGTCGACATCGCCAGCTCGATTGCGCCACAGCCGCAGAATTTCGTCGCCCCCGGCCTATGACCGCGACTGACTCGCGCCCGGACGGTGTCCGGGGCGGCTGGCTGCGGAAAATTCCGGGCTGGCTGTTCAAGGGCATCAAGTCCCTGTTCCTGGCACTGGCGCTCGCGTGGGCCTCCCTCGCCATCTACTTTTCAACCTTGCCCTGGGCCTGGTTGCGTATTGCACTGGCAGTCGCGTTTGCCGCGTTTGGAATCTGGGCCTTGTGGCTGACGCGCCGCCCGCGCATGCGCTGGGTCCTGGCGGGGCTGTATCGTGATCGTGCTGATCGGGTGGAGCTTCATCGACCCTTCGCACGATCGCGACTGGCGACAGGACGTCGGTGTGATGCCCCGTGCCACCATCGACGGCGACCGCGTGCGCATCACCGGAGTGCGCAATTTCGACTACCGCAGCCGGGACGATTTCACGGTGCGGTACGAAGAGCGCGAAGTGTCGCTGTCGCACCTGACCGGGCTGGATTTCTTCATCTCGTACTGGATGCCGGGGCCCGTGGGCCACACGTTCGTCAGTTTCATCTTCGACAACGCGCCCCCGCTCAACATCTCGATCGAGACGCGGCCGGAAGTGCACGAGGGCTTCGACCCGCTGGCGTCGCTCTTCAAGCAGTACGAACTGATCTACGTGGTGGGCGAAGAGCGCGACATCGTCGGGGTCCGCACCAATTTCCGCAACGAGGACGTGTACGTTTATCGCCTGCGGGTGCCCGCGGAAAACGCGCGCCAGCTGTTGCAGGTCTACCTCGAGCGCATCAACGAACTCGCCGACAAGCCTGAGTTCTACCACCTGCTGAGCAACAGCTGCACGATCAACATCGTGCGCTACGCGAACCTGGTCGGCCGCAAAGGCGATATCGATCTCCGGCACTACCTCAACGGCTGGGTCGACCGGTATTTCTACGACACGCGGCTGCTGAACATCGCAGTTGCCCTTTGCCGAACTGCGCCGGCGATCACGGGTCGACGAAGCCGTGCAAGGCTTCCGAAGACATCGAGGAATTCTCGCAGCACATTCGTGAGTCCGTGCCGGGAATGAACCCTTGAATCTGCCCTGGAAGCCGGTGCGCTTCCATGGTCAACCTGTCGAGCGGAGTACGCCCATGACACTGCATCACCCCTGTCGTCTTGCTCTCGTCGTCGCCGCACTGTGCGTGGCCGGCTGCTCTCGCAGCACGCCGCCGGAATCACCGGCACCGGACGCTGCGACGGCGCCTGCCGTCGCTGCGACTGCGGCCGCCCCGCAGCTGCCACGCCCACCCCTGACACGGCCACGACCCTGGTCGCGTACCAGTGGCAGCTCACGACGGCGACCGATGCCGCAGGCCAGTCGATCGCCGCGTTATTCCCGGCACCGGACAAGCCGCTCGGGCTGCTGGTCGCCGACGGCCGGATCAACGTCACCGGCGGCTGCAATCGCATGAGCGCCGGTTTCCAGTTGCTCGACACCGCGCAGATGCAGGTCAGCCCGGGGCCGTCGACGATGATGGCTTGCCCGCCGCCGCTGATGGCAGCCGATGCAGCGATCGCGAAGTTCCTGAACGGTACGCTGCAGGTTGCGGTCGAGGGTGAAGCCGGCGCCCCGCAGCTGCGACTGGCAGCGGCCGACGGCAGCACCTTGACCTTCAGCGGCACGCCCACGCCCGAAACCCGGTTCGGCGGTCCCGGCACACGCGCGTTCCTCGAAGTGTCGCCGGAGCCCTGCGTGGCGCCGGCCCCCACGGCGCCCCCGTGCCTGATGGTGCGCGATCGCCACTTCGACGAGCAGGGCCTCGCGAGCGGGACACCGGGCGAGTGGCGCGCCCTGCCCGCAGGGCATCGAGGGCTACTCGCCGGTCGCAGGCGAGCAGCACGTGGTGCGGGTCAAGCGTTTCGAGCAGGCCGGAACGGAGCACTTCGTGCTCGACATGATCATCGAGACGCGCACCGTTCAATGAGACGGGTCGGCGCCCTGCCCTGCGGGCGCTGACGTTTTCGCACCGTCGTTGCGATGCCCACCGGCGCTGTCGATCCACGACAGCGCCCGTGCGTCGAGGTAGGCATAGAACGGATTGTGCCGCAGGCGCAGCAGCCATTCGGCGGGCAGCACCAGCGTGCCCCGCTCGCCCTGGATCGCCATCTGGCCGAGGAATAGAACGTCCTGGTTGCCGGGCGGCCGCTGACCGTACAGCGGATCGTCGGGCGGTATGGGCAGCGCCACGTGCGACAAGGAAATCGTGCCGGGCGGCCAGGCCATGTTCAGCGGCTCCGTGCGCGACACTTCGGCTGAGAACGGTGCCTGGTGGCGGGCCACGACCGTGGCACTCTCCTCGTTCTCGTTGGTCACCAGCGTCACTGCGAACGGCAGCCGGCTGTCGCCCATCACCCGGTTGGTCAACGCCCGCCGGTCGGAGACCAGCAGCATGGACTTGGCCGCGTCGCGGTTGACGTCGAACAGCACCAGTTCGTGCCGATTGGGATCGAGCAGCCCGAGCAGCCGCGTGACCACGGCATCCGTCGACACGGTCGAGTCCGCATTCGACTTGAACACCAGCATCGGCGGCAGTGCGCCGGCCTGCTGCGACCGGGCCCGGCTCGCGATGCGCCTGGAAACCGATCCCGTCAGGCGATGCACCTGCTCGCCCGCATTGGTCGTGAACGAGTTGTACTTGTAGGGGTCGAACTCCGGCTCGACGTTGAGCCACGCGAGGCCCCCCAGCCCGGGCAGCACGGCCATCCGGCGCTTCCAGCCCGCTGCCGCCGCTGCCGCATGGATGCCGATGGCCGGTGATACCAGGACCAGGCTGGCGGGCACGGGCCCGGTTTGCCCGTCGAGCGCATTGAGGGTGAAATCCAGTGCGAGCGGCGCACCGGTCGAATAGCCGACGATATGGATCGGCTGCCCGCCGACCCTCTGCGCGAGATGTTCGGCAGCCAGCTGCGTCGCGGCGGCCATGTCCTCCCAGCGGACATTGAGCAGTCCCGAGGGCGCAGTGCCGTGACCTGGGAGACGCAGTCCGACCACCCAATAATTGCGCCGGTTCAGTTCCTCACCCAGCTCGCGCAGGCTGTACGGCGAGTCCGACATCCCGTGCAGCAGCAGCACGCCACCGACCGGCGCCGCGGCCGGCAATTCGAAACTGCGATTCCAGTTGGGCACGCGACCCTGGGGATCGCTTGCACTGCCCTTGCTGTAGCGCATGAGCGCCGTGCCGGCCCCGGTCTCGGTGTGTGCATAGACTTTCGCATCAAGCTGCGCGAACAGCCGGTCCTCCAGCTTGAGGTAATCCGCGAACGTGCGAATCTCGTCAGCGTTGGCCGCGCGGAAATCTTCGGTAAGAGCGGCGGTGTGCCACGGCTCGAGCGGCTGGCTGCTGCAGGCCTGCAGCAGCAGCGCCGCGCCGGCGACGACGCCGAGTGCGCGCAGATGCGCTGCAATCCGCCGCTCGACGGCCCGTCCTTGTCCCTTGTGCAATCGCATGATTAATGATGCCTAGGGCACCCAGTGGATGCAAAGGCATCCACCCGAAACGGGTACCGCTGTCGCCCTGACAGCCTGGCAAGCACGCGCATCGACGTGCGAGGACGTCAGCCAAACAGCGTGGCATCGATTTCCGTAAATGCCGCGCCGTCGAACGATGTGACAATTAGGCCGTGACCCGCAAACAGTCCGTCGTCACCGAAACAGGACTCGAACATCGGGCCTGTCACGGCGACTGCTGCGAGGCATCGATTCGTAGCTTGTCAGCTGCTCTTCGCCGCTGGTCCACTTGAATGACCCCGGTTCTACTTCTGCGTACGCGGATCCGGCACCGCTGAACGCCTACCTGCAGCGCGAGCAATGGCAGCTTCGTGCGTTGAGCAGAGGCGCATCGACTGCATGGCGGACTCGACCACAAAAACACCCGCCGGAAATTGCCACGTTGCTTCCTGGATCGCAGAGCTAACCTGCTGCCGAACGTACAGCGCGCTGGAACTCCATGGTCCAGTTCGTCTCCCAGCTGGCACCGCCATCCGCGGAGAATGCCTGCTCCCAGGTCGGACTGGCGCCCGGGTGGGTCCTCCACAGGAAACGAACCTGTATGGGTCGTCCATCCAGGACGTCGTTCGCCATGAACGTACCGACCGTGCCGGAGAAGCCGCCGACGACGGGGGTGTCCAGGCTGTGCGGGGCACGACCGTCGAGCCACCAGATGGCCCAGGTCCGTGTCCCGGGATCGTAGGAACGAATGGCGACGGCCCGGACAGCCCCATCTGGGAACTGCAGGACGTTGTCTTCGACGTTGCCGAAGCCTGCGAGGATCTTTCTTGTGGACGACGTGCCTCGGAACTCGGTCCAGTCCTTGCACCCCTGCAAGCGCGCGTTCAGCCGCCTGTGGATTACGGACCAGTCGCCGATGATGAAGTCGAAGTCGGTGGGCTGGTCAAACTGAGGCGTGACTTGCATGGTCCGATCCAGCGAAGGGTTGGGATCTCATGATCCAGGCCCGAGTGACAGTTCCGTGATACTTGGCGTGGCCAGCACCGATGCGGGCAATGAAATTGTCCGATTCAGTGCCGGGTGACGACTATGGGTTCGCCCCGGGTGATGATCATCGTGTGCTCGTATTGCGCCGACAGGTTGCCCTGCGCTCCAACCAGGGTCCAGCCATCGGACGACTCGGTCACCACGCGACTCCTGGTCGAGAGAAACGGTTCGATGGTGATCACCATGCCCTCTCGCAGGATGCGTCGGTCCGCTGGATCGAAATATCCAGCAATGTGCTCGGGTGCCTCATGCAGCGCACGACCAACCCCGTGGCTGCCGAGATTCTCGATGATCCTGAAACCGAATGTCTTCGCAGTTCGCTGGATTGCGGCGCCAATGCCATTGATCGGCTGGCCGGCGCGGGCCTGCCTCATGGCTTGCTCGAGGGCCGTGCGGGCGGCATGGCACAAGCGCGTCTTCTGCGGATTGGTCGGAGGCACGACTTTCGTTCCTCCGGTGTCGGCGAAGTAGCCTCCCAATTCAGCCGACACATCGACGTTCAGTAGGTCGCCAGGTTGGATCACTCGATCGCCGGGTATGCCGTGCGCGGCTTCCTCGTTGATGCTGATGCAGGTCGCGCCCGGGAAGTCATACGTGAGTCTTGGCGCCGAGCGAGCACCGTGCTTCTCCAATAATCTCTCGCCCAGCGAATCCAGCTCGCGCGTAGTCATGCCGGGTTCGGCAGCATCGAGCATCTGCTGCAGCACGTACGAGACAATCCTGCCTATGCGCCGGAGTGCGACGACATCGTCTTCGGATTCAATGGTCATGTGATGCACTGTCTGAATGTGTGAAGCCAACGCCCGCGAACAGCGGCGCCATGAACTGGACACTCATGTGCCCGGAAGCCGAGTAGATGATGGCACCGGCGGCGATTGCGCATCGTGTTTCCTCGGCGTGCAACATGAGCGTGCATCAGTGCATGTGCTCGATGTCCTGGGGCATGGATACCCGACTGCGCATGCAATCGATGTGACGCCTGGTTCAGTCCGGCCTGGCGATTGGTTGGGCATCATTGCAGGAGCGCCTCTTCAGCCGCCGCCGTGGCGTGGATGGCTGCGGTGTCAAACAGGGGAATCATCGAGTCGCGCGGATCGACCAATAGCGATATCTCGGTACAGCCAAGAATGATGGCCTCGGCCCCCTGGGCCGCTAAGCTTCGCATGACTCGCTGGTACTCGTCTCGAGACTCCGCTCGTACGATTCCGAGGCACAACTCTTCATAAATGATCCGGTGAACGATTTCCCGGTCCGGGGCACTCGGTACGATGACCTGCAGGCCGTGACGGTCGCTCAGCCTCTGACGGTAGAAGGCCTGTTCCATCGTGAAGCGCGTGCCAAGCAGGCCTACGGTTGAATGACCGGCTTGCCGGATTGCAGCCGCCGTAGGGTCCGCAATGTGAAACAGCGGTACTGACACGGCAGCCTCGATACTGGGCGCCACGTTGTGCATCGTGTTCGTGCACAGGACCAGGAAATCCGCGCCCGCCGCCTCCAGTCTGCGAGCCGCTTGAGCCAGCACGACGCCAGCAGTCTCCCAGTCGCCGGCTCGTTGCAGCTGCTCGATTTCATGAAAGTCGACGCTGTAAAGGATGAGTCTCGCCGAGTGCAGGCCGCCCAGGCGCGCCTTGATCGTTTCATTGATCTGGCGATAGTAGGGAACGGTCGACTCCCAGCTCATGCCACCGATCAGGCCAATGGTCCTCATGAACGCTCCCAGGCGGAGACGGGTGACGCCCAACGCCGGTGTGCATCGGTCGATCGTGCCGAAGGTGAAGACCGCCCGCTGCTACGCCCGGTTGGACGGCGATCTGTCATGGCGATGAGTTCCGCAATGCTCGAATGCCCGTCTTCGTCATCTGCGGCAAATCATCCGCGATGCGGTCCCAGGACGCCTTGAATTCCACGTAGATGTGCTTGTCCGGCCGGACGAGCGGATCGTCGTCCAGTGCGCCCGCTGGTATCTCGAACCAGGGCTCCCCGGTTCTTGACGGGTTTGGCACCTGTGAGCCGCAGCGACTGCAGAAGCTGGTGTCGTAGGCGGGAGGCGATTCGCTGACCGGACGTTCGTAGGTCTTGATCAGGTCCGCGCCGGCAAGAAAGCGGAAGTCCTCACGTCGCACACCAAGCCAGGCGAGGTAGGCGGATCCGCTCACTTTGCGGCAGCGAGTGCAATGACAAAGCTCAAACGGTCCGACCGCGCGTGCGATTTCAAAACGGACGCCGCCACAGAGGCAGCTGCCACGGATCATTGCCCACCTCCTCTGCCGTGCGGCCCGAGCATTCAGTGTCGCGCGGTCAGGAGCTTGCTTCGAAGTCGATCTCGATTTTCATGTCGCCCATGCTGCCGTTGGCCTGGTTATAGCCGGTAATCTTCGGGCAGGTGAAATGCCCTGCAACCCGGGCAGCGGTGACGCTGGTCGTCATCGAGCAATCCGTGCTCGTGCCGGTCGCAATGTTGCGCCCGACGGCAACGGAGACGCCCATGTCCCCGTTGCCGATCGTGACAGTCGCATTGGGGGCTTCAGATCCGGAGGCGCCGTACTGGATCCAGGTGTATTCGCCATCGGAAATGCTGGCCTTCGTATCCAGCGCCGGGCTTGCATCGAAGTCGAAGTGGCCGCTCACGCTCAACCGGGCATGGCCGGCGGTGTAAGTCCTGGCGCTGATGACGGGAATCTCCACGTCGGTCATCGGCAGGCCTGCTTCGATGGCCGCCTGCCTCATCAAGGCCGCCTCGTCCTGGGGAGCCTTGTCGCTCGCCCTGTCATCGCCCGCAATGTCGGACTGGCTTTCCGTCGAGGATCCGCATCCAGCCAGGCCGATTCCGGCTGCGGCCACGAGGATCGAGAGAAACGGTTGGTAGCGCATTGGATACCTCGGCAGTCCGTTCCGGATTTCCGAGAATACTCCCGGCGTTGGCTGGCCGGGAGGCCTTTGGACACGCCCGTGACTTTGCCTGTGGTCAACGTGTCACCCGGCGCGGGCAGGCGACGATGTCACACGCGCCGCCTCACACCCGCAGCAGCCCGCGGAAGCCTCGAGCTGCGTAGTACGACTGCGCCCCGTTGTGATACACGAAGACCCTGCCGTAGCGGCGATCGCAGAAGAGCGCACCTCCGAGTGAGCGGACGCCTTCGGGCGTTGCAATCCAGCTCGATGTCTTGAGATCGAACTCGCCGAGCTGCTGTAACGCCCGGTACTGCTCTTCAGTGAGCAGTTCGACACCCATGGCGCGGGCCGACTCGATGACGCTGCCCCGCGGCTTGTTTTCCTTCCGCGCGTCCAGCGCCTCGTTGTCGAAGCAAAGGCTCCTGCGTCCGGCCGGACTCTCGGCCGAGCAGTCGCAGAAGGTGAACTGGCCGGTGGCGTCGTCCTGGCTGATCACATCCGGTTCACCCCCCGAAGCCTCCATCGCACCAAGCACCTTCACGGCGGCTGGATTCGACTCGAGCCTGGCGAGAACTTTCGACCACACGACCCCTCGGTGTCGGAGCACGTTGTTCTCGAATCTGTCCTGCAGCGAGCGGAGCAACTGATCGCGTTCTGTTGCCTTCATGGGACTTGTGCCTGGTTCAACCGTGCGCGATGCCATGGCAGCATTGGTGAGGCAGGACTACTTCGGTCGATGCAGCGCGCAAAGCTTGTTGCCGTCCGGGTCCCGTACATACGCCAGGTGCAGGGCGCCCAGCTTTCCCTCGCGCAGCCCAGGTGGCTCTTCAATGGAAGTTCCGCCATGCGCGACGGCAGTGTCGTGGAACTGCCGCACTTGC
The DNA here is from genome assembly GCA_963743995.1 of uncultured Gammaproteobacteria bacterium. GTDB lineage: Bacteria > Pseudomonadota > Gammaproteobacteria > Steroidobacterales > Steroidobacteraceae > RPQJ01. The sequence goes on from CAVUSC010000035.1 coordinate 53,634, forward strand.
TCTGGCGAGTTGCACTTGAACCCGATGGTGCTGCCATTGGCTGCAGTAGCGGACTCGCCATTGATCGGCTGAGTCACGCAGAACGTCCCCCCGTCGTGACGGTAGAACAGCCGGGTCTGCCCCGTGCCGTTCTGGTTCCGCATTGGCTCACCCGCTCCGATGACTCCGAGCACGGCGTCATAAAACTGCTTCGAACGCTCGATGTCATTCGAGCCGACCATCACGTGACTGAACATCCACATTTCTCCAGCGTTGCAAGAGGGAACTTCAGTCGCCGAGGAAAGATTTCGCCTTGCTCGACGACACCAGGTAGAACCCGAACAGCAAGAGTGCCGCCATGAGTGCCACGACGATGAGCAAACCCGTGGCGTCCGGCGAGCCGTTGCGGAAGTGCTCCGCGACCTGCACGCCAAGCAGCGCCGCCCAACCGAATGCCAGCGTTGCACTGAGCGGCCTGGACGAGCGCCGACGCAGCATCAGTGCAGCAAAGCAGGCTGCGTGGACCAACCACACGAGCAGCATTGCCGTCCACTCGCCGGCGTGCTGGAACGGATACCACCTGCCTGTCCAGATGGTACCCGCAACCTGGGCCACGCCGAGCAGTGTGCCTGCGGCCGTGCCGAATGCTGCCAGTCGCAGCCCGAGCGGCCACGATTGGCCATCTGCGGCAGTGGCGGTCTTGCGTCGGCCCGCTGCAGCCAACCGCAACGCTCCCCAGATGAAGCCGTGTCCAATTGCCCACGCGATGAGCACGACTGGCAAGAGGATTACCGCTGGCGGATGGCCTTCCCGCCCCGTGAGGATGAGGAGCAGGCAGGCGACGATGCCAGTTGCTGCCCACACAGCGTGGGCCGCATTGGCGCGGCGCTTCGTCGGGTGACTACTTTCCCGGCTCATACCGTATCGCCATGGCCCCCGAGCCGAACAAACAGGAGGGGTCGCATTACGGGAGCTTACCGATCGTCATTGGACGACCTGGCGCCTGAATCATTCGGCGCCACCAGGTGGCGTCGGCTTGAATGAGTTGTCAGCGCCGGCAGGTCGTCCACGCAATTCCTCGAGTCGACTGGTGAACCAGGACTTGCTTGGGACTGGCTGCGCATTGCCGCAACGAACGAGATACGGCTTGCCCGACAGGCTGCTCCTGGTGGCGGCAAGGTCGATGAAGGACTCCGCCGATGTGACCAGGTCCTTCTTGAGAAGGTAGTCGTATTTCCGTTGCAGGTGTTCGGTCGCCGCATGAGCGTTGTGCCAGGTGCCGTTGCGATTGAACTCGCACCTGGAATTCTCGAGAGCCGCAAACAACTGATTGATCTCACGGCTTGCGGCGGGCGATGCATTCTGGGCGAAAGCAGTTCCCAGTACGAGCAAGAGGAACATGGCGGTGGCGAATTTCATGTTGTGAGCGTCCATCCTGCGCTCCAGACAAGGTGTGTCAATGGCTGGCACTCGAACCAGGCAGGCGCCGACGGCTGGCCGCCAGCGCCTGGTCATTGGTCGGCGTAGCCCTGATCCCAGGACCGTCCTGGGTCGTGGTTCCGCAAATCCACCCCGAACACCAGCATCGCCTTGAGCGGAAACAGCACGTTCAGCCAGCCGGCGTGCACCTCGTTCCACTGATCGGGGCTGACCCCTTGGTGCTGGAGCAGCAGGTCTGTGCCTCCGTCCCCGCTGGCCAGCATCTCGAACGTGGCAATCCCTTCAAAATACTCCAGCGAGAAGCGATGCGGCGCTGCGCGCTCGACGATCTGCGCCCGGTATTTGTATCCATTGGCGAACCGAAACTCGATGGACCCGTCGGTCTCAGGTGCCGACTCCGCCCAGAAGGAGGCCCGGCCATCATCGGTATCGAGGGCCCGATACACGCACTCTGGTGGAACCGGCAGGTGCATGTGCCACCGGATCGGACCGCCGGGCTTGTCACCGTGCATCGCTCGCAACCTGAAATGTAACGTCATGCACTTGCATACCGGGACACAACTTTACTTCTTTGCTGCGCGGGCCGCCGGTGGCGTTGTCGATCCGTAACCGGCACCAAGGTTTTTCCACAGGAATGCATCGACGCGCGACAGCGCGAGCATTTCATTCTCGTCGCTCCAGGAGGAGTGGCCTTCGTTCTCCACCTCGATGAGCTCAGTCGTGCGTCCTGACTTCTCGAGCGCCTTCTTCATCGCACGCGATTGCGCAAGGGGTACGATGCCATCCTGGGTACCGTGGATCAGCAGGATCGGGATCCTGATCCGGTCGGCAAGTTGCGTCGGCGAGACTTCGCGCAGCTTCTGCTCGTCCTTCTCGGGATCCCCGATCGCCTTGAGCCAGTACGTGTAGCCCTCGGAATCGCGTCCCCAGTTGCGCTTGCGCCAGCCGATGAAGTCGTCGAGATCGGAGACTCCGGCGACGGACACCGCGCATTTGTAAAGATCCGGGGTCAGGGCCGCGCCGGCCAGCGCGGCGTAGCCGCCGTAGGACGCGCCGACGATGCATGCGTGGCCCGGATCGGCGACGCCCGCCTGCACGAGGTAATTCACACCGTCCGTGATGTCGTCCTGCATCTTGCGGCCCCATTCGCCGTAGCCGCTCTCGGCGAAGGCTTTGCCGAATCCGTCGCTGCCACGGAAGTTCGGTTGGAAGACCGCGTAGCCGCGCGCGGCAAAGTACTGCACCCACGGGTCGAACGTCATGCGGTCGCGCATTTCTGGTCCACCGTGCGGGTAAACGACCAACGGCAGCTTCGTCCCCTTTGGCGCGTTGCCAGGCGTCGTCAAGTACCCCGTGATCGGCGTGCCGTCTCGTGCCGTGTAGTTCACGGCGGTTACGCCTGGCCGCAAAATATCAGCGAGCTTCGTTCGTTCGGCGCTCACCCCTTCGATGTTCTTGGCATCGACGCGGTAGTAGAAGTAGGCCGGCGGGTCACGCGGGCCTTCCACGTACAGGAGCAAGGTCTGCGAATCCTGCGCCGTATCGTAGATATAGACGTTCGCGGTTTCCTCGAAGAAGCGGCGCACTGCGCGTATGTGGCCGTCCAACCGCTTTTCGGCAAACTCGCAGACACGCACGTCGCCGACGTAGCAGTGAAAGAGCACCCGCTTGCCGTCACGCGCGATGCGCGCCGAGGAGAGATCGTACTTCGCGTTCTCGATGATCGGGGCGCCGAACTGTTCCGTCTCGAGGTCATACAGGTACAGGCCGACACGGTCCTTGCCAGGCGGCCGGGCGAGCACGTAATACTTGCCGGGCTGGTCGGAAGGACCGACAGGTTCGTATTCGGGCCGCTCCTTCATTTCGCTGATGCGCATCTTCAGGAACTGCACCCATTTCTCGTCCTGCTTGCGCTGCAGCCGGACGGTGCCCGAAGAGACCGTCGCACGCACGACAGGGTTGCCCTGGATGTCGAGCCACCAGCCAGCAACGCTCGGCAGCGGCGGCTCAACCTGCTCGCCCTTGCCCGTCTCGAGATTGACCTTGAAGAGGCTGCGGCCGGTGTAGCCGTCGAGCTCCATCAGGACGTGGTTCGGGTCGTGGTGGAGGAAGCTCGCGATGTCACCCAGGTTGTAGGAACCCGCGAGCGCCATCTCCCGGTTGTCCCCAAGCAGCATGACGAGGTTGCTGCCGTCGCGATTCAGCGCGAACAGGCGATCCCCCATTTTGCCGAGCGTGGACAGCGGCATGGCGTTGATGTTCTTACCGTCGGCGGGCCGCACGTGCAAGCGGCACAGGAGGCGATCGTCGGTCTTCCAGAATACCGTGCCCATGCGCAGCGACAGCGCACTCCCGGCCGAAATCTTCGGCACGCTCTTGATGTATTTCTTGTCGCCGGTCGTCAGGTCGTACGTGAGCAGGCGGTCTTCGTCCGGGTGACGCACGATCACGGCGAGATGGCGCCCTGAGGGCGACAACGCCGCGTCGACCACGCTGAGCTCGGAAAAGAGATCTTCGAGCGCGAGGGGCCGACTCGGCTTCGACTCTTCAGCGGCGTCGATCGACGGCGGAGATTGCGCCAATAGCGGGGTAGCGAGGCAACAGAGAACCAGGACCACTACTTTGTACAAACGCGAGCTCCCGAGCATGTGCAAGCCCCACTGGTGCACTCGACCGCGCCACTGCAGGCAAAGCCACGGGCTGAGCGCGTCGACGTACTCGGAGTGCTGATGTGGCGCCTCCCGAGCCGTCGTTCGTTTGGTCCAAATAGACCATGAGGAATTGTCGCCGTCAATCGAGCGCAGATAACGATCAAACGGCGGGAATCTGCTGCAGACGATGAACTCGGCGAGACAGGTGCGTAGTGTGCCGGCGTTGGGCGTCTAGTCTCCGGTACTCAAGCTGCGCGCTTTCACGGCGCTTGCTTCTGCGGCGCATGTGCCCAGCACTCCATCTCCACACGCGCATCCAGCGCAAGGCCGCTTACGCCCATTGCCGAACGCGCCGGGTAGTGGCCTGGCTTGAAATAGCTTGCATAGATTGCATTGAAGGCAGGCCAGTCGCGCATGTCCGTCAGCATGACCGTGCACTTGAAGAGGTCGCCGTAAGTGAGGCCATGCTCGTTGAGCGTTCGACCAATGCGTTCCATCATTCGACGTGTTTCAGCGGGCATGCCACCAGGCACCACGGACTTCTCGTCATCGGCCGCGCCTAGCTGGCCAGAGAGGTAAAGCACATCGCCGACCCGAACGGCGGAGGAGAACGGCAGGCTGTCAGTGCGTGGATAGAAGAGCACACCAGGCTGCTCCGCAGCCATGATACTGGGCGCACTGGAGGCGGCGAGCAACATCCCTACGATCGTTGCTGTAACCAATGGTGACCTGCGCATAGTCTCTCCCGGCATGAGTGCGAACGACTGAACCTGGTGCCTGACTTCCAGGCTCAGCGGCTGCGCGGGGCACCGTCCGCTGCAACCGGTTGTCACGCGACAGTGTGCCCTTGGCGCCGGAGTACGGCATGGGTGGCCTTCTCCGACGCGACGAACTGAACGCAATCGTATCCCAGGGCGCGTACGTCAATCCCCTCGAACAGCCGCTCTCCCCCGCCCAGCAGGACCGGCGAGATGGCGATATGCAGCTCATCGATGAGGCCCGCACGAAGGTACTGCTGGATAGTGCTGGGTCCGCCGCCAATGCGCACATCCATGCCGTTGGCTGCGTCGCGCGCCCGGTCAAGCGCCTCGTGAATACCACCCGTGACGAAGTGGAATGTCGTTCCGCCTTCCATCTGTATGGGCGCGCGCGCGTGATGAGTCAGGATGAAAGCTGGAACGTGATAGGGAGGGTTGTCCCCCCACCAGCCTTTCCAGTTCATGTCGGGCCAGGAACCGCGAACCGGTCCGAACATGTTTCTGCCGAGAATCCAGGCGCCCACATTCCGGAAGCCGCGCGCAGCAAAGTCGTCATCGATCCCAGTCGTGCCACCGTCGGCGCCAAACAGGGTCCGTTGGATCGTGTGTGTCGGGAACAACCACTGGTGCAGACCTTCCCCGCCCACGCCGAGCGGATTACTGAGGTCCTGATTCGGACCAGCACCGTATCCGTCGAGCGAGATGGTGAAGCCTTCAACCCGGACGCGTGTCATTTTCATGCCTTCCTTTCGATCACTGCGTGCTGAATCGTTTACCTGACGTTGGATCTAACCAGTCCGGGCAGGCGAACGCCGTAGCGGGCCCGGTTGAACGAGTGCCCAGGCCTCGCTGAGCGCCGCCGCTGAGTTTCGCGCTATGTGGCGAGAGGCATAGGCGCAAGACTCACGCCGAAGGATCTTCTCCATGGCCTTGCCCTTGGCGAGCTCGATTTGTCAGGCGTCAGCAGGTGCCGCGCCCGGAAACCATTCGACGTGCTGGTCGCCATCGCGACCGACATAGACGACACGCTTGCCGCGCAGGAAGGCGTGGTAGGAGTGCACTCCTGCCAGGATGGCCCGGCTACAGAAATCACGGAACGCCTGACCCTTCGTCTGGCTGTCCAGGATTGCCGCCCGAAGAGCCGGCGCATCAAAATGCTCGGCGATCCCAGGCAGCCCTTCAAAAGTCAGTGGGACGACAACGACGCCACTGCTCGCACCATAGAAGGTGAACTGCAAGGTCCGATAGTCGACGTGATAGGACTCGACGCCTTCACCAAGCAGTCCGCCAACGACCTGCGGGAAGGGCATCGAGCCGGACATCGAAGCTGAGGCAAGCCTGGTGATTTGTGCTGCGTTCATGGTGTGTAAGACTTGGTTTGCTCGCTTTGGGGCTTCTAGCGTCGTTTAGTCCAGGAATTTCCAGGTGGTGGCACCATCGAATCTCCGAACGCGGATGGCCTTGATCACGGACGGGTCAAAATTGCGGAAGTTAACTCCCATCCTGCTGCTGGCGCGACCGATGGGTAGCCAGTGCGTCAAGCAGCCACAGGTAGCACATCTACAATGCGCAATGCACTTGTCACCCCAGACGTAACGGTCCAGTGCGCCTCTGCCTGCAACGATCTTCACTTCGCTCTTGTCGTAGTAGCCAAAGAGCCCTCCGTGGCGACGGCATATTGAACAATTGCAGCTGGTAAGGCGCCGTGGCTTGCGTGGGACCTGGATCTTCACCGCCCCGCAGTGGCATGAACCTGTAAGCATGGCACTGACCTCTTTGTGCGACCGATCGTTTAAGGTGAGCGAGAGACTGCGGCAAGGCGCCAGCCCAGCGCGGTGCAGGACAATCCAAGGCGCTACGCGGCCCCGGTGGCATGCCGGCGGCCCTCCGCTTGACCGAGGGGTGAGGCCGCACGCATGTACGGCAGAAAGCTCCGTGGGCAATCTGGCTACACAAAGCCTTGCTCCTTGTAGCTCGCGAACCCTGCCTTGGTTAGTGACGCCAGTTCCTTGAACAATGGCTTATCGACTTCTGCAAAGTTGAAGCACGACTTTCCCTGCATTCGGGCCCTCAGTTCCTGCGACAGCCCCTCCAGGAGCTCGGGTTTCAAGTACACAGGCATCAAGTGGAAGCTCACGAACGACTTCTTGACTTGAACGGCACCAAAGAACAGCGGCTTCTTGTTCCTCTGAAGGTACGCTGTGTCGACATACAACTCGGTCGGATCGTCTTTCTTCGGATCAAGTTTCGCCGAATACGGCGCCATGATCGACCTGAGTTCCTTGAAGACGGCGTCCAGATCTGGCATTGCGATTCTTCCTTGGCGCTGCGCGTTGCCGGGGCGTTTGCTGCGCGGCCCAACAGCAAGGATCCGCCGCGGCGGTTGAGGAGCGAAGCGACGAGACCGATGTCGGCTGGGTCCGCTTGCTGGGCGTCAGCTGCATCTTATGTGACCCCGCGTATCCGTGCCCCAGCCCATGGGGCGATGAAGGTTGTCACGAGGACGAGCGGCCACAGGTTACCGCCCTGGAGCGTGTAAGCGTCAAGCAGACGTTGCCACGATTGGTGCTGCGCGTAACCGACAATCACCTCAAAGCTGAACGTCAGGGCCAGCCACATGCCACCGATGATCCAGCGCGACTGATGCGTCATGCGTCCGAACCAAGGCGTAGCAAGTGCCGCAGCTGTAACGATGATGACGCATAGGATGATGCCGCTCAGGAATCTGGCGACCACCTGACCCAACGCATCTGCCAGAACCAGGTCTCGCAGTGCGCCGTTACATAGCGCGAGGACAAGAATGGCGGCCCAAACGAGGATGGCTTTTGCGAGCGTTTGATAAGGCACTGCTACACCTCTGACGCCCAACGCCCGCGCTCACCGGCGGCCCGAGCAACGCGAGGTCCGACCGAGTGCAGCGCGTTGTCAGGCGACATGACCCATCTCCGAGTCAGCGCGCGCGCCGGTAGTGCATGGCGACCGCGCCGCAGCGGAGCGGCTTCGCCGAGATCAACTCGAGCCGTCGCGTGCTGGGCAGCCCGCTCTGGTACAGGGTCGGGCCGTGGCCGGCGATCCTGGGGTGGACGAGCAACTTGTACTCGTCGATCAGGTCCAGCCGGTCCAGCTCGGTCGCGAGCTTGCCGCTACCGAGGAGCACGCCGTCCGGGGTCGCGTCCTTGAGCTTCTGTACACCCGTGCGCAGGTCGCCGGCGATGTGGTGGCTGTTGGTCCACGGGAAGTCCTTTCGCGTCGAGGACACCACGTACTTCGGCTTGGCCTCCAGCTTGACCGCCCACTCGCGCATCGCCGGCGGTGCCTCCGCGTCGCCGCGGGCGACCGCTGGCCAGTAGCTCTCCATCATCTCGTAGGTGACGCGGCCCCACAGCATCGCCCCGCCCTCGTCCATGAGGCGGGTGAAGAAGGCGTGTGTCTCGTCGTCGGCGATTCCTTCCTGGTGGTCGACGCAGCCGTCCAGGGTGACGTTGATGCTGAAGGTCAAGAGTCCCATGGTGTCATCCGTTCGAGATACGCGACGAGCCGCTCGCTGTCTGGCTCCAAGGGCACGAGCCCAATTCGCGAAGTGCTCACCCTGTGTCGCCTTACGTTCGAGTTGAGCGGACCCGCCAGTCCGCCTGGCTCTGAAGCTAGTCTGCAGCCTGCGCCCATACTACCGGGCTGCGCAGCGCACCCCACAGGAGCTGCACGTTAGTGCGAAGACCGCCCGCCTGATCCTCTGCAAACGCCAGCAAGTCATTCAACGCGGCCCGATCAAGGTACCGTCCGTTGAAGAACAACCCTGCAATTTTTCCGGTGCTACGGATGTCAGCGAGCGGGTTGCCATCTAGCAGGATCATGTCGGCAACCTTGCCCGGCTCGATGGAGCCGTACTCTCGAGCCATGCCGCTGAACCGCGCTGCGTCGATGGTCGCACTTCGCAAAGCGTCCGTCGGTGCCAGGCCGGCGCGCACAAGCTCGGCCAGTTCGTCGTGGATGGCAAACCCGGGGAAAACATAAGTGTCGCCGGAGTCGGTTCCAGCCACTATCCGAACTCCAGCGCTGTGGGCTTGACGCACGTTGTCCATCGCAAGGCGATACAACTCTGCGTGCACGTCGCGATCCCTCGCGTGCCGGGCATCCGCCACAGCGCGATCCGCATCCGGTTGCCAAAGACCTGCCCACAAGATGAACGGGATGTAGCGCCGGCGTGGATCGTCGCGGAACTCTCGGCTGCCGGCGAGCGCGCTCATGCGAAGCACCTGTAGCGTCGGCGTCCACCAGGTATCAGATGCGGCCATTGCGGCCATGAGTTCGGTGCAGCGCACGGGGTCATGCTCGTCGATGAACCGAGCGCGCATGTCGATGGTGTAGGCGGCCATAGGGTCCGGCAACGCACGGAAGTCCGCTGCACCCCGATAGCACTCGAACAGGAACACTCGTGGGTGCTCGACGCTGTGCTGGCCGGCGGCCAGTACCTTTTCGAGTGGAACGCGCACGGGAACATGCCCCGCAATCAAGAGGCCATGCCTGGAAGCTTCCGCGGCGAGTGCGTCGTATGCCGTCACGGAGACATTGGTGTAAGTCTTCAGCAAATCGACGCCATCGGCGGCATGATGCGCTACAAGCGCTTGAGCTTCGTCCGAGTTCCGCGCCTTGAAGAATGCAGGTGCGGCAGCGGGCACCCCTTGTTCGCCGTTGATTGCGAAGCTGCTGCGCATGATGTACCGGGGCGCGAGGTGACTGTGATCTCGCAGCTCCCGCTCGCCAGCGTTCAATGTCTTCGCTGCACGCGACGAAGCTGTCCGGAAGGGATGGGCATCCCCACATTTCGCGCACGCCGGTAATGCCGTTGGCAATGGAGAGGGGATGGGTGTACTGCGGTGAAATCTTCAGAGAATGGACATGCATGTCCCACAGACCTGGGATGAGGAACTTCCCAGTGCCATCCACAACGACGAGACCGCGTTGCCCGCTCCCGGGGAGACTCGCACCGATGGAATGTATGCGACCGTTTCGGACAACGACATCACGCCCTGGAACGATCTCGCCGTTCACAACATCGACTATCGCGACATTCCTGACGAGGAATTCGCCGGTTACACCGGGGCGCGGCATCTCGGGCAACGGCCAGTTCAGCAATGCCACCAGCACGACCGAGAGTGCGATGGTCAGCCCGGCGAGAATTGCCAGCAGTTTCCTGCTCAAGCCCGGCCAAGCGAAGAGGCCACGGCGTTCATGACTAGTTTTCATCAGTGCAAAGCCCAAGAGGGCAGAAGCAAAAGGCCTTGGCTGCCTCGTGAGGATAGTTTGGCTACTAACAACACCCAAAGTGAACGTGAACAATCGCAAGGCCTCGTGGTTGTAAGGTCTAACGTTCCAGCTCAGGGCGCAGCCCGTCAGGGACGTCGGCCCTGCAGCGAATGGTTATGTACCCACGCTCTTTGCTCTCTTTGAGTACCAGGCATGCATCAAGCCCGCCTGATAGAACTGAATGGAAGACGAAATGCCTGCGGACAAAATGATGGATGCAATTTGTCCTGACGGGAGTATGCCAACGTCCTTAGGGACCGGACAATGAACCAGTACCGTACAGCAAGGCGCCGGGTTCACTCTCTGTTGGCGAGTCCGTTCGCGTTGTGCGCGAGTTGCAGGAACTCAGCCAGAATCAATTGGCTGCGCTGACAGGAATTCCGCAGACGACGATCTCAGCGATCGAGAATGACCGTGTGAACCTGGGCGTGGAGCGCGCCAAGGTTCTGGCGCGGGCGTTGAAGTGTCACCCGGCGGTGCTGGTGTTTCCGGGCTGGGATGAAACAGAATCTTCGGCGGCTTGAGGAGGTGAAGACACGGGACGACTGCTCTCGCAGCGAGCCATTTTGATTTGGCTGGGGGACTAGGATGGCGCGCGCTGCGCCGGTGCGCGCCCCGTTGGGGCCGTTGCGGTTGCACTACCGCATCGTCGCTGCGCGACGCGCGCGTAAAACCGCAACGTCACACATCGCTGACGCGATGTGTTCGAACCTAGGACTCCTAGGTTCGTGCTCCTAGTCCCCACGCATTCAAAAATGAAAAGGCCCGCCGACTTTCGAGCGGGCCCTTTCGATTTGGCTGGGGGACTAGGATTCGAACCTAGGTTGACGGAGTCAGAGTCCGTAGTCCTACCGCTAGACGATCCCCCAAAGGAACCGTTGCGGGGATTCTTGCGAGCAGCGCCCTGACCGCTGCCCGCACCCGCGCGCTGGTTAGCGCTTGGAGAACTGCGTTCCGCGACGTGCCTTGCGGAAGCCGACCTTCTTGCGCTCGACTTCGCGCGCGTCGCGCGTCACGAAACCGGCGGTGCGCAGGGGCTTGCGGAACGACTCGTCGTATTCCATCAGCGCGCGCGTGATGCCGTGACGGATCGCGCCGGCCTGGCCGGTCATGCCGCCGCCGGCCACGTTGGCGACGACGTCGAAACGGTCGGCCATCTGCACGGTCTCGAGCGGCTGGCGCACGATCATGCGCGACGTCGTGCGACCGAAGAATTCTTCGATCGTGCGGCCGTTGATGTTGATCTTGCCGGTGCCGGGGTGCAGGTGGACCCGCGCCGTGGAGGACTTGCGACGGCCGGTGCCGTAATTGGTGTTTGCAGGCATTGCTCTCGGCCTCAGATGTCGAGCGGCTTCGGCTGCTGCGCGGCGTGGGCGTGCTTCTCGCCCGTGACCACGTGCAGCTTCTTGAACATGGCGCGGCCCAGCGGATTCTTGGGCAGCATGCCCTTGACCGCGAGCTCGATCACGCGCTCAGGGCTCTGCTCGAGCATCTTGTCGAGCGTGCGGCTCTTGATGCCGCCGATCGCGCCGGTGTGCCAGTAGTACACCTTGTCGGTGAGCTTGTTGCCGGTCACGGCGATCTTTTCGGCGTTGATCACGATGATGTGATCGCCGGTATCGACGTGCGGCGTGTACTGCGGCTTGTGCTTGCCGCGGAGACGGAAGGCGAGCTGAGTGGCGAGGCGGCCGAGCGTTTTACCGCTCGCATCCACCACAAACCAGTCACGCCGCACCTTCTCGGGGTGTGCGAAAACGGTGGTCATCGGAAAGGCTCCAGGCCCTGTCTGCCATGCAGAGAGCCGCGAATTCTAGCTCAGCAGTTCCGCCAATGCAAAGCTCTGGAAGAAATGGCCGAAACCTGCCCGATCCACCGGTCGGGGCCCGGCGCCGGCCCACTATACTGTGGCGCCATGGCCTCCAGACTCCCTGCCGCCCCCCCCACCAGTCCGTCTGCCCCCGCCCGCCGCCTGAGCCTGGCCGACCGGCTGATCCAGGAAATCGACCGCGGCTTGCGCACGGTGGCCGCGGCCAACGTCTCGGCCCGACCATTTCCGGACCAGGGGGTGGCTGAGACGGTCCACGACCCGGTCGCCCGCAAGCATGCGGCCGCGCTGATGCGGGTGAACCATGCCGGCGAGATCGCGGCCCAGGCGCTGTATCACGGCCAGGCCCTGACGGCCCGCAACCCGGCCATCCGCGAGCAGATGCTGGCGGCAGCACGCGATGAAACGGACCACCTGGCCTGGTGCGAGCGGCGCGTGAAGGAACTCGACAGCCGGACCAGCCTGCTCGCGCCGGTCTGGTACGCGGGATCGTTTGCCATCGGCGCCCTGGCGGGTATCAGCGGGGACCGGACCAGCCTCGGATTCGTCGAGGAGACCGAGAAACAGGTGGTCGAGCACCTCGATTCGCACCTGCACGAACTGCCGGCGGACGACGAGCGTTCGCGGCGCATCGTTGCGCAGATGAAGGCTGACGAGGACCGGCACGCGGACGAAGCGCGCAACAAGGGTGCCATGGGACTTCCCCGCCCGGTACGCGCACTTATGCGCCGAACGGCCCGCCTGATGACGCGGACTGCCTACCGGCTATGACTTTAGAAACTTGCGGCGTGGCAAGTCTTTATATTAAAAGCTTCGCAGCGTTTTGACATAAATACGCGCCAACGACAGGAAGGGAGCATGGAAACCGGCGGTAGACCCCTGAGTGACATACCCGCGATCAATCGCTTCCTGAGCTATTGCCGCATTCGAGCAGTGCCGTCCAAGACGGTGCTGATCCACGCGGGCGACGTGCCCGACGTCCTCTACTACGTCATCAAGGGCTCGGTCGAAGTCCTGATCGAGGACGAGGAAGGCAACGAGATGGTCCTGGCCTACCTCAACAAGGGCCAGTTCTTCGGTGAAATGGGCCTGTTCAACGAACAGCCCGCGCGCAGCGCCTGGGTGCGCACGCGCTCGCAGTGCGAGCTCGCCGAAATGACCTACCCCCGCTTCCGGCAGATCGCCGCCGAAAGCCCCACCCTGCTGTTCGAACTGGCCACGCAGCTGGCGAGCCGCCTCGACCGCACCAACCGCAAGCTGGGCGACCTCGCCTTCGTCGACGTCACGGGCCGGGTCGCGCACGCGATCATGGACCTGTGCAACGAGCCGGACGCGATGACGCACCCGGAAGGCACGCAGATCAAGGTCAGCCGGCAGGAGCTCTCGCGCCTGGTCGGATGCTCGCGCGAAATGGCTGGCCGCGTGCTGAAGGTGCTCGAGGAACAGGGTCTGCTCACGGCGCGCGGCAAGACGATGGTCGTTTACGGCGTGCGCCCGCGTCTCAAGGGCAAGGCGGCGGCGATGTCGCTCGCCGCAGGTGCCGCGAGTGGCCTCGCGCTGCGCGACAAGAAGGCGACCACCGCGCCGGACGACGACGAGGACGACGAGGACGAGGACGACGAGGATTGATCCTTGTCCCCACCTCTCCCGCCGCGCGGGAGAGGTCGCGCAAAGCGCGGATGAGGGCCTCCTCACCTCTCCCGCGTCCGCGGGACCCGAGGCTCGGCTGCAAGGTCGAGGTGAGGGCCAGCGATGATTCCGGGAAGACGCTTCGCCGCCGCCCTGCGCGCGACGCATTGGGGGCAGGTCCTCGTCGAGCTGGCACTGCTCGTCGTGCGGCATCCTCATCGCGCTCGCGGTCAACAGCTGGATCGACGACCGGCGCGACGCACGCGTCGAGCACCAGTACCTCGAACTCCTGGCCCGGACCTCGACCGGGACCTGGTGACGCTCGACGAGGCGCTGCGTTTCGAGCAAACCCAGGCGGCCAACAGCGCGCTCGCCTACCGCGCGTCTGTATGGCGCAGCGCGTCCCACCGGACCAGCGCGAGGCCGTCGCGCAGGCGCTCGCCGAGCTCACCGCGCGGCGCACGCTGCGACTCGGCCGCGCCACCTACATCGGACCTGCTCAGCACCGGGCAACCTGCGGCTGATCCGCAATGCCGCATTGCGCGACCGCATCGTGCGGCTGTACGAAAACAACGAGCGCGCGCAGCTGATCCGCGACCGCAACAACCAGGAATTCGTGGATCGCATGTACATGACGTACCTGCTCGACCACGGCTTCGTGGCGCCGCGCGCCACGCGCAACTTGCCGTCGATCTCCGCAGCCGGACGGAGCCTTTGCGCGGACGGGTCGCGGCTCGCCGTAACCACGGCCGACGACCGGCTCTGGCGCACTGCCGCGCGACGGCAGCGGACTGGGACATTCTCGCGGGACCGCGTCTGGTATCGCGGCCTGGTGGCGGAAGGCTGCGATGGATCAGTACCGCGCAGATCGTCGACGACGATCCGCGCCGTGCGCGGCGAGATCGCAGCCGAGCTGCGCTGATCCGGCGCCGCTCACCCTGGCCCTCTTCTGCTATGAGTTGGGAAGAGTCAGGACCCTCACCCTGGCCGTCGCCTGCGTTTGCGGGCGAGGGAACTTGAATCAGCCCTTCGCCGCGATCTTCTCCCGCATCGGCGCGATCGTCGCCGCGTAGTCCTTCGCGTTGAAGATCGCCGAGCCGGCGACGAACGTGTCCGCGCCGGCCGCCGCGACCGCACCGATGTTGTCCACCTTGATGCCGCCGTCCACTTCCAGCCGGATGGCGCGCCCGCTGCGATCGATGATCTTCCGCGCCTCGGCGATCTTGGGCAGCGTCGACGGGATGAACGACTGCCCGCCGAAGCCCGGGTTCACCGACATCAGCAGCACCATGTCGACCTTGTCGAGCACGTAGTCGAGGTAGTGCAGCGGCGTCGCGGGATTGAACACCAGCCCCGACTTGCAGCCGTTCTCACGGATCAGCCCGAGCGTGCGGTCGATGTGCTCGCTCGCCTCCGGGTGGAACGTGATGTAGCTCGCGCCCGCCTTGGCGAAGTCCGGGATGATGCGGTCGACCGGCTTCACCATCAGGTGCACGTCGATCGGTGCGGTGATGCCGTGCTTGCGCAGCGCCTCGCAGACCAGCGGGCCGATGGTCAGGTTCGGCACGTAATGGTTGTCCATCACGTCGAAATGGACGACGTCCGCGCCCGCCGCGAGCACGTTGCGGACCTCTTCTCCGAGTCGCGCGAAATCGGCGGACAGGATCGACGGTGCGATCCACGGTGTCTGTTGCTGCGTCGTCGTCATCTCGATCCTCACTTGATGCCGCGGTGAGTCTTCACCAGTTCGTACGCTTCCAGGATGCGCTGCGTGCTCTCGTGCGCCGCGGCGATCATCGATTCGGGCAGGCCCTGGGCCAGCAGCTTGTCCGGGTGATTCTTGCTCATGAGCTTGCGGAACGCTTTCGTCACCTCGGCGTCGGTCGCGCCGGAGGCCACGCCGAGCACTTCGTACGCGTCGGCCAGGCGCTCGCCCGGTCGGCTGCCGAAACCCGGTCCCTGCGACGCCCGCCCACCCGGTCCCTGGCCGTAAGCGCCAGCATGCATGCGCAGCATGGCTTCGAGCGATGCAAATTCGAGCGGGGAAATGCCCAGGGCGTGGCAGATGCGCTGGAAGACCGCGCGGGGCCGGTCACCCAGGCCGTTGCCCTGGATCGCAGCCTCGAGCTGGATCTGGACGAACAACCGGCACAGGTCGGGCGAATTTCCCGCCAGCGAGCGCAGGCGCTGCAGCGTCGCTTCGAGCGGAAAATCCGGCTGCTTGCCGGCCGTGAAGAACTCGATGGCGCGCTGCCGATCGGCCTCCTGCAACGAGAAGCGCCGCATGGCGTCACGCGCGGCGTCGATTTCCTGCGCCGTCACGCGGCCGTCGCTCTTGGCGACGTGACCCATGACCTGGAAGGTGGCCTCGAAAAACGCGCGGCGCAGTTCGGCGGGGCCGGCGGCTCGCTGGCCGGAGGTCGAGCGAACCCGGTTGCGCTTGCCCGCGACGTCGAACTGGTGGCCCAGCACGAACCCGACGATGGCTCCCAGCAGCCCGCGGCCGATGACGTAGCCCAGGATCGCGCCGAGGATCTTGCCGTGCCAACCTTCGAGCATGTGCGCGGGGGCGTGCCCCTTCCCGGGAGTCGTTACAATGGGTGGTCGGTCCGGACGTTGCGTCCCGGTGGCCGACGAACGCGGCATATTAACAGCACCGGCGGCTTCACCATGTCCACGCACTCACCCGCTTCCTCCCCCACCTCGCCGCCGATGCACGAGTCGAACCTGCACGGCCTCACGCGCATCCACCAGGGCAAGGTGCGGGACATCTACGCGATCCCGGGCGACGACCGGCACATGCTGATCGTCACCACCGACCGCCTGAGCGCGTTCGACGTGGTGCTGCCCGACCCGATTCCCGGCAAGGGCCGCGTGCTGACGAGCATTTCCAATTTCTGGTTCGCCCGCACCGGCCACATCGTGCCGAACCACCTCGCCGCGCCGGCGCATGCGGACCTGGCGAGAGTGGTGCCGGACGCCGGCGACCGCGCCCGCCTCGCCGACCGCGCCATCGTCGTCCGCAAGCTGAAGGCGTTGCCGGTCGAGGCCGTCGTGCGCGGCTACCTGATCGGGTCCGGCTGGAAGGACTACCAGCGGACCGGCGAGATCTGCGGCATCAAGCTGCCCGCCGGACTGCGCATGGCCGACCGGCTGCCCGAGCCGATCTTCACGCCGTCGACCAAGGCGCCCAAGGGCCAGCACGACGAGAACGTCGGCTTCGACGAGATCGCCAAGGTGATCGGCGCGGACCGTGCGGCGCAGGTGCGCGACACGGCGATCGCGCTGTACAAGTTCGCGGCGGCACACGCGCTCGACGCGCGGCATCATCATCGCCGACACCAAGTTCGAGTTCGGCATCGACGAAGAGCACGGCGGCCGCCTGACGCTGATCGACGAAGCGCTGACGCCCGACTCGTCGCGCTTCTGGCCGATGGACACGTACGCGCCGGGCACGAGCCCGCCGTCGTTCGACAAGCAGTTCGTGCGCGACTACCTCGAGACGCTCGACTGGAACAAGACCGCGCCGGGGCCGAAGCTGCCCGCGGACGTGATCCAGCACACCAGCGAGAAGTACGCCGAAGCGCTGCGGCGGCTCACCGCGTAGCGCGCGGCTGGCCGCGCGTGCGAAGCGCGTGGGTCGACGCTAGCAAGTGGATGCGCGGCGAGCGACGCAAGTCGAGAGGCATTCGACGGGACGATCCGACCGGAGGTCTCTCGGCGGGCCGTCCGCGACATGGACGTCGCGGCCGGAGCCCCCACGGACGGGTTTACGGCGTCCCGCCGAGAGACCTCCGGTCGGGTCGCCGCGTCGAATGCCTGCGCACTCAGCAAAGCGCCGCTCAGCTCCGCTTCGCGACCCACGCCGCAATCACGCGATGCAGTTCGCGCACGCCGTCGGTGAGCGCGGCAGGCCCCGGTTGCAGGATGATCGACGACTTCACTTCGTGCAGCTCGCGCTCACGCACGGCCGGCACGTCCTGCCAGCCCGGCCGCGCAGCGACGTTGCGCGCCGAAAACTTCTTGCCGCACCACGAACCGAAGATGATGTCGGGCGCGCGCCGCACGGCTTCCAGCGGGTCCGCGACGATGCGGTCCTTGCCCAGGCCACAGGCCGCGAGTTCCGGAAAGATGTCGTCGCCGCCAGCGATGCCGACGAGTTCCGACACCCAGCGGATGCCCGAAATCTGCGGCTCGTCCCATTCCTCGAAATAGACGCGCGGCCGGCGCGGAAACGTCGCCGCGGTGGCGCGGATCGAGTCCAGGCCGGCTTCCAGTTCTGCGGCGAGCGCGGAGGCCTTGGCCTCGCACCCGATCATGCCGCCGAGCATACGGATCACGCGCAGGATTTCCGCGACGCTGCGCTGGTTGAACACGTGCACCTCGATGCCGTGGCGGATCAGCTGCGACGGCGATGTCGGCCTGCAGGTCCGAGAACCCGAGCACGAGGTCGGGCTCGAGCGCGAGGATCTTGTCGATCTTCGCGCTGATGAAGGCCGACACCTTCGGCTTCTCCTTGCGCGCCCGCGGCGGTCGCACGGTGAAGCCGGAGATGCCGACGATGCGGTCTTCCTCGCCCAGCAGGTAGAGCGCCTCGGTCGTCTCCTCGGTCAGGCAGACGATGCGGCTGGGGTAACGACGTCCGTCGCGGGCGGCTGGTCGTCAACGAATGGGGCCTCGTTCTGGAGGTTGCGTGTGGATCGACGGGTCGGACGCGCATTGTGCCCGAGAACCGGCCCGAGCTTGCCTGCTGCGGCGAGCCATGCAAGTCTGTTCGCGCACCACGGAATTCGGATCCGCTTTGCCCGCTCAAAACCCTTTCCAGCAGCTGCAGCACCGCTTCGAGTACTGGCTCTTCGACCTGCCCGAAGAGGTGGGCAGCCGGACGCTGCCCCTGCTGGTCGGCCCGTTGCGATACGTCTACGCGCTGCTGCGCGACTTCGTCCGCGGCGAACTCGGCCTGCGCGCGATGGGGCTCGTCTACACCTCGCTGTTCGCGCTGGTGCCGGTGGTCGCCGTCTCGTTCGCGGTGCTGAAGGCATTCGGCTACCACCGCGAGCTCGAGCCGGTGCTGTTCGAGTTCCTGCGGCCGCTCGGCGACAAGGGCTTCGAGCTCACGGGGCAGATCATGCAGTTCGTGGAGAACGCGCAGACGACGGTGCTCGGCACGGTCGGCTTCGTGATCCTGATCTACACCGTGATCGTGATGATCCAGAAGATCGAGGACGCGCTCAATTTCACGTGGCACGTCGAGCGGCCGCGCAGCCTCGCCAAGCGCATCAGCGAATACCTCGTGATCATGATGATCGGGCCGGTGATCATGGTCGCGTCGATGGTGCTGCTCACGCGCATCGAGGCGAGCGACATCCTGTCGAAGCTCTCCGGGCTCGCCGCGACGGCGACCGGAGCGACGGGGCTGCGCGCGCATTTCGCGCCGTACGTGCTGGTGATCGGCCTGTTCTGGTTCGTCTACTCTACATGCCGAACACGCGCGTGCGCTGGCAGTCGGCGTTCATCGGCGCGGTGTTCGGCGGCGCGGCGTGGGTCGCGGTCGGCGCAGTCTTCACGCGCATCGTGGTGTACTCGACGCAGACGGCCGTCATCTACGCGGGCTTCGCCATCGTGCTGCTGTTCCTGGTCTGGCTGCACGTGAGCTGGCTCATCATGCTGCTCGGCGGGCAACTGTCGTTCTACATGCAGCACCCCGAGCACCTGCGCACCGGCAACGGCCAGATCCCGACCACCAGCGTGCTGCGCGAGCGCATCGCGCTCGGCGCGATGTACCTGCTCGGCCAGCGGTTCATGCAGGGCGGCGAGCGCTGGAAGGTGTCCGACCTTGCCGATCACATGGACGTGCCGGCGTCGGTCGTCGACGGCGCGCTGTGCCTGCTCGAAGACCGCGGCCTCGTGCTGACCGCCGAGGACGACACCGTCGCGCCGGCCCGCGACCTCGCCAGCATCACGCTGGCGGACATCCTCGATGCGATCCGCCACGAGACGCCGAATCCGCGCCGGCCCGACCCGAGGTCGCTGCCGCCGGCGGACAAGGCGGCGCGGACCGCCGACGAGGCGATGCGCGCCAGCATGGCGCAGACGACGCTGCGCGACCTGCTGCATGAACCCGAACCGCCGCGCGTCAGCGCAGTGGTGGGTTAGACTCGGTCCCCTTTTCCGGAGGACACCCATGCAGATTTCGATGTACCGCGCCTCGGTCCCGGTCTTTGCCCGCGCCCTGCGCAACCTGGTCGCTATCCTGAGGAAGGGCGAGGCGCACGCGACGGAACGCAAGATCGATCCGGTCGTGCTGCTGAACTACCGCCTCGCGCCCGACATGTTCGCGCTGACGCGGCAGGTGCAGATCGCCACGGACATGGCCAAGGGCTGCGTGTCGCGCCTGGCCGGCGTCGAGATTCCGGCGTACGAAGACAAGGAAGCGACGTTCGGCGAACTGATCGCGCGCCTCGAGAAGTGCATCGCCTACCTCGAAGGCTTCAAGCCCGAGCAGATCGACGGCACCGAGGACAAGACCATCGTGCTGAAGCGCCCCACGGGCGACGTCAGCCTGCCGGGCCTGCCGTACGTGCTCGAGTACGGCTGCAATTCCCGAACTGCCGTCGGCATCGAACGCCCCGGCTGAGTGGGCACTGCGATGACGCCTGCGCGGCAAGGATTCACGCGCCGTCACTCCCCGGCGATGGTCATCTCTTCGATGAGGATCGAGCCGGTGCGGATGCCGCCGCGCACGTCGATGTCGGAGCCCACGTCGACGATCTTCTGGTACATGTCCTTGAGCTGCCCGGCGATCGTGACTTCGTGCACCGGATACTGGATGTGCCCGTTCTCGACCCAGAAGCCGCCTGCACCGCGCGAGTAGTCGCCCGTCACGCCGTTGACGCCCTGCCCCATCAGCTCCGTGACGTACAGGCCGCGGTCCATGCAGCTTGAGCATCTCGTCGAAGTCGCGGCCGCGCCCGTGCACCAGCAGGTTGTGCGTGCCGCCCGCGTTGCCGGTGGTGCGCAGGCCGAGCTTGCGCGCCGAGTACGTGCTCAACACGTAGCCGAGCAGCACGCCGCCGTCGACGAGTTCGCGATCGCGCGTTGCGACGCCTTCGTGATCGAACGGGGCACTGGCCAGCGCCTTCAGCAGGTGCGGCCGCTCGGAGAGCGCGAACCAGTCCGGAAACACGCGCTGGCCGGCCGCCTCGAGCAGGAACGACGCGCGACGGTACTGGCTGCCGCCACGGATCGCGCCGATGAAGTGACCGATCAGTCCGCGCGCGACGTCCGGCGAGTACAGCACGGGCGCCTTCATCGTCGGCAGCTTGCGCGCGCCGAGCCGGCCGACGGTGCGCTCGCCCGCGCGACGCCCGACGCTCTCCGCCGATTCCAGTTCGCGCCAGTCGCGCAGCGTGCTGTACCAGTAGTCACGCTCCATCTGCTCGCCTTCGGTGCCGAGCACCGAGCAGCTGATGCTGTGCACCGTGCCCGGATACGCCGCCAGGAAACCGAGCGAATTGCCGTACGCGCGCAGGCCGCGATGCGTGCTGACTGCGGCACCTTCGGAATTCGTGATGCGCGTGGAGTCGACCGCCATCGCCGCGGCTTCGCACGCGATCGCCATGTCGCACGCTCGCTCCGGCGTGATTTCCCAGGGGTGCGACAGGTCGAGCCCGGGCACGTCTTTGGCGAGGTCTGCCGCGTCGGGCAGTCCCGCGCACGGATCCTCGGCGGTGTACTTCGCGATCGTGCAGGCCTTGGCCACGGTCTCGCGCAGCGCGGCCGCACCGAGGTCGCCCGTGCTCGCGCTGCCCTTGCGGGTGCCGAAGTACACGGTGACGCCCATGCCGCGGTCGCGCTGGTACTCGATCGTCTCGACTTCGCCGAGACGCGCGCTGACGCTCAGGCCCACGTCCATGCTGATGGCCGCTTCGGCCTGGCTCGCGCCCAGGTTGCGGGCCTCGGCCAGCGCGAGCTCGACGAGCGCGAGCAGGTCGGCGCCGTCGGCGGTCAGCATCGGGGAGTGGTCCTTGGGGGCGACAGTCGTGCTCATCGTGCGGCAGCGTCCGTGATCGGGGCCTGTTGGCAAGCTGGCGATTCTAGCAGCGGTCCGGGCCTGCCTCCGCCCTGCGTGCTAGCATTCGCAAAAGGGCGGATTCATGGCGCGCAAGCAGGCATTTCCCGGCGAATACGGCGGACGGCACGACGACGAAGCCGGCAGCGACGGCTTCGACGAGGGTCCGAGCAAGAGCGAGCTCAAGCGGCAGGACCAGGACTTGCGCGCGATCGGCGTCGAACTGGTCGAGCTGCCGCTGGCCGAACTCGAGGCCATGGCGCTGCCCGAGAGCCTCTACGACGCGGTCATGGCCTGCCGCAAGATCACGGCCCACGGCGCCCGTCTCCGCCAGGAGATGTTCATCGCCAAGGTCATGCGCGGGGTGGACGTCGACCCGATCCGCGCCACGCTCGAACGCCGCAGCGAAATCGACCGCCAGCGTACCCGCCGCGAGCACGCCATCGAACAGTGGCGTGAGCGACTGATCGCGGACGAACCCGCCGCCTGGACCGAACTCGCCGCACAGATCGATCCTGCGGGCCTGCAGCAGATCCGCTCGCTGGCCCGGCAGGCGCGGGCCGAACAGGCCAGTGCCCGTCCGCCCACGGCCGCACGGCAGCTGTTCCGCCGCCTGCGTGAAGCGCTCGAAAAGCCTGCGGTTTAGCGTTTCTGGCGGTCATCTGTACAATGACCCGGTGAAACCGCACGTTGGCATCATCATGGGGTCCACGTCCGACTGGGACACCCTGAAACACGCCGCCGAGATGCTCGAGCGTCTGGGCGTCCCGCACGAGGTGCGCGTCGTCTCCGCGCACCGCACGCCCGACCTCCTTTTCGACTACGCCTCCACCGCGCGCGAACGTGGCCTCAAGGTCATCATCGCGGGTGCGGGCGGCGCAGCGCACCTGCCCGGCATGTGCGCGGCCAAGACATCGCTGCCCGTGCTCGGCGTGCCGGTGCAGTCAAAGGCGCTGAACGGCCTCGACTCGTTGCTGTCGATCGTGCAGATGCCCGCGGGCATCCCGGTCGCCACGCTCGCGATCGGCGTGGCGGGCGCGACCAACGCGGCGCTGCTCGCTGCATCGATCCTGGCCAACGAGGACCTCAAGGTGCGCGCAGCGGTCGATGCCTTCCGCGCGGCGCAGACCGCCAAGGTCCTCGCCCAGCCCGATCCCCGTCACCCGACGATCTCGACGTGAAGATCGGCATCATCGGGGCGGGCCAGCTCGGACGCATGCTGGCCCTCGCGGGCTATCCGCTCGCGCAGCAGTTCCGCTTCCTCGACGCCAGCGCGGATTCGCCGGGCGGGCAGGTCGCGCCGATCATCACGGGTGCGTTCGACGATCCGCACAGCCTCGAGCGGCTGGCCGCTGACGTCGACCTGGTCACCTACGAGTTCGAGAACGTGCCGGTCGCGGCGCTGCAGAAAGTCGCGGCGACGCATCCCGTGTGGCCTCCAGTCGAGGCACTGCGAGTTTCGCAGGATCGACTGCTCGAGAAGCAGCTGTTCAACAAGCTGAAGATCCCGACGCCGCCGTTCCGTGCCGTGGACTCGCTCGATGACCTGCGCGCGGCAGTCAAGGCCCTGGGCCTGCCCTGCGTGCTCAAGACACGGCGACTCGGCTACGACGGCAAGGGCCAGCGCTACCTGCGCAAGCCCGCCGACCTCGAGCCCGCCTGGACGGCGCTCGGCAGCGTGCCGCTCATCCTCGAGGGCTTCGTCGACTTCGAGCGCGAAGTGTCGATCGTCGGCGCGCGCAGCACGACAGGCGAAGTGCGCGCTTACCCGATCGTCGCCAACACGCACAAGGCCGGCATCCTGCGCGTGACGCTGGCGCCGCACCGTCACCCCGTGCTGCAGAAAGCCGCGGAAATCCACTTGAAGCGGGTGCTGCGGCATTTCGAGTACGCCGGCGTGCTGACGCTCGAGTTCTTCGTCCGCAAGGGCAAGCTGGTCGCGAACGAGATGGCGCCGCGCGTGCACAACTCGGGGCACTGGACCATCGAGGGCGCGAAGACGTCGCAGTTCGAGAACCACCTGCGGGCGATCCTCGGCCTGCCGCTCGGCGACACGAGCCCGGTGGGGCATTGCGCGATGATCAATTTCATCGGCAGATTGCCGGAACGCGACGCAATCCTGGCGTTGCCCGGCGTGCATTGGCACGACTACGGCAAGGAGCCGCGCCCGGGCCGCAAGATCGGCCACTGCACGGTCGTGGCGGACAGCGCAGTCGAGCGTGATCGGCTGGTGCGCAAGGTGCTGCGCAAGCTCCCGCCCCGCTGACGGACGGCTGTCCGGCCCGATCGAGGCAATGGCTGACCGGGGGAATGTGACGGGGCACGCGGTTTCACGCCCCACCGGCTCCCGTATAGTAGGCGGAGGGGAATCGAGCACAGCGATGTACCTGGAACACTTCAAGCTCAGGGAACTCCCGTTCCGGCTCAGCCCGGACCCGTCGTTCCTGTATCCGAGCCAGATCCACTCCCGCGCCAAGGCGTACATGGAGTCGACGATCTGGTTCACGGACGGCTTCGTCGTGATTACCGGCGAGATCGGCGCGGGCAAGACCACGCTGATCGAATCGTTCCTCAAGGAAATCGACCAGGACGTCGTCGTCGCGCAGATCAACCAGACGCAAGTCTCGCCGATCGAATTCCTGCAGGGCCTGCTGGCACAGTTCGGGTTCAGCCCGTTCCGCATGCGCAAGGCCGAACTGCTGGCCACGCTGAACAGCTTCCTGATCGAGCAGTACGCCAACGGCCGCAAGGTGCTGCTGATCGTCGACGAAGCGCAGAACCTGTCGAACAAGGTGCTCGAGGAAGTGCGCCTGCTCTCCGGCGTCGAGACGACCAAGGAGAAAGTGCTGCGCATCATCCTCGCGGGGCAGCCCCAGCTGAACGCGAAGCTCGACTCCGAGGACCTGGTCCAGTTGCGCCAGCGCGTGCGACTGCGCTTCCACCTGAGCGCATTGACGGAACCCGAGATGGGCGCCTACATCCGTCATCGACTCGCCGTGGCCGGCGCCGTGGATCGCGAGATCTTCACGCCCGAGACCTTCCCGTTGATCTTCCGCTATACGGGCGGCATCCCGCGCCTGACCAACACGCTGTGCGACACCTGCATGCTCGCGGCGTTCGGCGGCGACCTGGAAACCATCGACGTCGAGGTCGTGCAGCAGGCCCTGGCGGAGCTGCAGTGGCAGGAACACGCGGCGCGCACCCACACCGACCTGCAAACCACCAGCATCGACGAGACTGCGCCGCAGCCGCGTCCGCCGGTGGGCCGTGTCGTGCTCAGCATGAACGGCGTCCATCTCGACGATGCACTGCTGGTGCCCGGTCGCTTCATCATCGGCCGCACGACCGACAACGACATGCAGGTCGACAGCAAGTTCGTGAGCCGGCACCACATGCAGCTCATCACGTCGATGGACGACTGCTTCGTCGAGGACCTGAACAGCACCAACGGCGTCTTCCTGAACGGCAAGCGCGTGCGCCGGCACAAGCTGCAGCCCGGCGACGTGATCAAGCTCGGGATGCACGAGATCACCTACTCCCGAGCCGACCTGACGGCCGAACCGGGCGAGGAAGCCCGCTCGACCCAGACGACGGTGCTGCAGGATTCAGACTACGACGACGACCCGGATGCCGACGACGAGGATTCGGACGAAGCGCCTTATTCGTCGATCGCGCGCGGGTCGTAACCCGCCTTCGTGGAGCGGTAATCGCGCCGCCTCATCCACAGCAGGGCCCCCAAGGTGACCAGTACCCCGCCCGCAATGAACAGCAGGCTGTGTGGTGCGCGCTCCACCCACCACGCTACGGCGAAACACACGAGGCCGGCAGCGCCCGCCGAGTAGGGCAGGGCTTCGTACACCGGTCGTGGCAGCCACATGGCGTCAGCCCGTGCCGCCGACCGTCAGTGCGTCGACGCGCAACGTGGGCTGGCCCACGCCCACCGGCACTTCCTGCCCTTCCTTGCCGCAAGTGCCGACGCCGTCGTCGAGCTTGAGGTCGTTGCCGATCATCGACACACGGGTCATGACTTCGGGACCGTTGCCGATCAGCGTGGCGCCCTTGACCGGGCGCGTGAGCCGGCCGTTCTCGATCAGGTACGCCTCGCTCGCCGAGAACACGAACTTGCCGGACGTGATGTCGACCTGGCCGCCACCAAAGTTGCGGCAATAGAGCCCCTTGTCCACCGACGCAATGATTTCTTCCGGCGCATGCTGGCCGGGCAGCATGTAGGTGTTGGTCATGCGAGGCAGCGTGAGCGCGGCGAAGCTCTCGCGCCGGCCGTTGCCGGTCGGTTGCACGCCCATCAGTCGCGCGTTGAGCTTGTCCTGCAGGTAGCCGCGCAGGACGCCATCCTCGATCAATGTCGTGCACTGCGTGGGCGTGCCTTCGTCGTCGACGTTGAGCGAGCCGCGGCGCGCTGCGAGCGTGCCGTCGTCGACGATCGTGACCCCCTTGGCCGCCACCTGCTGGCCGATGCGGCCGCTGAACGCCGACGTGCCCTTGCGATTGAAATCGCCTTCGAGTCCGTGACCCACGGCTTCGTGCAGCAGCACTCCGGGCCAACCGGCGCCGAGCACGACGGTCATCGTGCCCGCCGGTGCCGGCACCGCTTCGAGATTGACCTGCGCCGTGCGCACGGCTTCCTTCACCAGTGCGCGCCAGCGTCCGGACGCCAGGAACTCCGTGTACGCGAAACGACCGCCGCCGCCGGCATAGCCCTGCTCGCGCCGGCCGTCCTGTTCGATGATGACGCTGACGTTGAGCCGCACCAGCGGCCGCACGTCGCCGGCCAGCGTGCCATCGCTCGCCATGACCAGTACGATGTCGTGCGACGCCGACAGGCTCGCCATCACCTGCGTGATGCGCGAATCGAGCGAGCGCGCCTCGCGGTCGATCTGCTCGAGCAACTTGACCTTGTCGTCGTCGGCCAGCGACTCGACCGGATCGACGGCCGAATACAGGCGGCGACCGCCCGTGGCGTGCCAGGCCTGCACGCTGCCACCGGCGCCGGAGCGTGAGATGGCGCGAGCGGCGTGCGCCGCTTCGAGCAGCGCGGGCAGCATGACTTCGTCGGAATAGGCGAAGCCGGTCTTCTCCCCGGCCAGCGCACGCACACCCACGCCCTGTTCGATACTGTGGGCGCCATCCTTGACGATGCCGTCCTCGAGCGCCCAGGACTCCTCGCGCGTAAGCTGGAAATAGATGTCGGTGTAGTCGACGGCATGACCCATGACGTCGCCGAGCACGTTCGCGACGCGGTTTTCGTCGAGTTCGGCTGGGCCGAGCAGCGCGGCGCGAGCCACGTCGAGAGGATCGCGTGCGGCGATGCCGGCCGCGAGCGCAGCAGGCTGGGGGGCGAAAAGCGGCGGCGGGATGTTCGGTTTCATGGTTCCTGTCGGGGCGCGGCGACGGCAAGCCGGCGGTGCTGGATGGAAGGAAAATCCTGCCGCAACCGGCGCTGCCGCGCGAGGTCCAATTCTGCCGTGATCACGCCTGTCCCGCGCGGCAATCGGGCCAGGACCCGGCCCCAGGGCTCGATGATCAGCGAGTCGCCGTGGGTTTCGCGCCCGTTCTCGTGGAACCCGGACTGCGCCGGCGCGACCAGGTAGCAGAGGTTCTCGACCGCACGGGTGCGCAGCAGCAGTTCCCAGTGGGCACGGCCGGTGGGCACGGTGAAGGCGGAAGGCAAGGTGAACCACTCGGCGCCCTGCTGCAGCAGTTCGCGGAAGAGTTCTGGAAAACGCACGTCGTAGCAGACTGCGAGACCGAGCCGGCCCGCCGGGGTGTCGACCGTGACGACCTGCGAGCCTGGTCGTACCGCCTTCGATTCACGATGGCTTTCGAGCTTGCCGGGCACGTCGACGTCGAACAGGTGGATCTTGTCGTAGCGCGCGACCTCGCGGCCGGTCTCGTCGAAGACGAGGCATGCGGCCGCGACGCGCGGTTCGCCCGGCACCTTGAGCGGAAACGTGCCGCCGACGATCCAGACTCCGTGCATGCGTGCCTGCGCGGCCAGGAACGCCTGGATCGGGCCGGTGCCGTGGGTCTCGGCGATCGCGAGCTTGTCGGCTTCGCCGCGCCCCATGAACGCAAAATTCTCCGGCAGCACGGCGACCATCGCGCCCTGCGCTTTGGCCTGCCTCAGCAGGTCGCCCGCAACGGCGAGGTTGCGCGCCACGTTGGCGCAGGAAGTCATCTGGATGGCGGCGACACGCGTCACGGCGAATTTACCTTTGGTTTTGGCACGGCCCCTGCCGCCGCTTCGTCGCTCACTGGCGAGGAGATTCGCTGCACGACCGGCGCGGCCCAGGACCCGGTGACATGATAGTAGGCGCGGGTCAGGCCTTGCAGCTGATCCTTGAAGAGCTGTGACAGCACCAATACGCCGGCGCCGATCACCGGCCCGGCTGCGAGCGCGCCGGCGACAGCCAGGGGTCCGCTCGGGTTGCCGCTGACGACGATCGTCTGGTCGTAATCCTCGCTGGCCAGGCCGGTGCGGCCGACGATTCCCATGTCGATCGCAGCACCCCGCACCAGCAGGTTCTGCGTGAACGCGTTGCCCGCACGCACCTCGAAATCGCCCTTGATGCTGTTGAATGCGAAGCCTTCGTCGGTGACATCGCGGAAATCCAGAGCAAGCCGTCGCGGCAGTTGCGCCACGCTCAGCAGTCCGAGCATGCGACCTGCGCCGGGTTCGATGTCGCGCAGGCGACCGTCCTCGATCGAAAGGTTCAGGGTGCCGTTCAGGGTCTTGAGGACATCCATCGACGGACCGCCAGGCCACCAGAGGCTCGCCGCGATCCTGGCCTTGCTGGCGTCGATGGCTTCGCGAAACGCGAGCGCTTGCGACGCCGCGGCGAAATCCGTGCTGACGAACAGCAGTTCGAGCCGCGTCCGTGGCGTGCCCTGCTCCATCCACCAGCTGCCCTTGGCGGTGAGGTCGAACGCGGGCGCCGTCGTCGTGATCGAATCGATGGTCAGTCCGCGGGGTTCACGCGATATGGACGCGACCAGGCGGCCGAAGCGCCGCGCTTGCCACGTGAAGTCGTCGGCGCGTGCACTGATGGCAGGCAGCGTGCGTGGGTCGATCTGGGCAGTGGCTGCCGCCCGCGCCTCCGCGGCCGGGTTCGATTCCTCGCTCGCGAGTACCAGGCGCTCCATGTCGAGCACGATCGGCCGGCCACGCGTCAGATCGTCGGGCACGGTCACCTGTCCTTCGGCCCGTGGTCCCGTCACCGCGATTCGCCAGAGATCACCTTCGCTGCGCAGCTTGGCGATCACATCGCGGAACTCGAAGCCGAAGACCGTCGCGCGATCAAGATGCACGTCGACCGGGCCCAACCAGTCCATCAGCCGCTGGCCACCGATGTTCGTCGCCCCCCCCGCCGACGTGTTCGACAATGCGAGCCATTCGCCGAGATCAAACTGCGGCCAATCGCCACTCACGAGCAGGCCGGGCTGTGCCGGCAGCGCCACGGGTTGCGCATCGAAGCGCGCCGCACCGCGGTCGAGCCGCCAGGCGTCGTCGCGCAAGGCGAAGCGCAACCTGGCCCGGGCACTGCCGGATTCGAGAGTCACGTCGTTCACGCGCGACCCTGGAATCTCGAGCCGCACTCGAGTCTGTCGCAGCTCGGGCGCTGCCTTGGCGAACGGTCGCGGGGCCTGGACGACGAGCCCGCCCAGGTCACTGACGACGTCGAACTGCAGCGGCCACGCACCGCCGGCCCGGCGCTTCTCGATGTGGCCTTGCAGCTCCCAGTCGGTCGCGCCACTCATCACGATGGTCGACGGCAGGCCGATGAACGCCGGCAGCCTGGCGCCACCGGCGCGACCCTTCGCCATGAGTTCCACAGCGGCTTCTACATCGCGCGAGGTGCGACCGGGGTTTGCGGACAGCTCGAACGGGCCGTCGAGAATCGTGCCGTGCATCCCGGCAATCGTCACGTCGTAGTTGTGCAATTCGAACGTGCCTTTGACCCGCTGCGCTGGCGCGCGCAATGCAGGCAAGGCCACCGTGACGCCATCAAGCGTGGCGCGGACCGTGTAGTCGCGCCGTGGCGGCGGTGTCGACAGCTTCGCGAGCACTTCCTCCGACAGGATGGGCAACGTCAGTTCCACCTCGTATTGCGCGGGGCCGCTGCCAGTGAGACCCATGAACTGGTCGCCGATGACCGGCCCGAGCGGACTCGCCTGCATGAATGCGAGCGCCTTCTGCAGGTCGCCCATCGCCTTGCTGTGGATCTCCAGCACCGGAGCCCTGTAGTCGGCCATCAGGAACCGGGTCTGCGACAGCCGCAGGCCGCCGACTTCGCCACTCGAGAGGTCCGCAGCTATCGCCTGGTTGTGGAATCGTGCCGTGCCCGACCCATTGGTCAGCGGTGCGAAACCCGGATAGTAGTCGAGCGTTACGTTGGTCGCGTCGGCCGACGCGGTGAAGTCTCCTTCGCCGTCGCTGAACGGAAACTTCCTCACCGGCCCGCGATAGCTCAAGCGGCCGTTGGTCGCCTTGCCGCGGATGAAGGCGCGGTCGAGCCACGCAATCGTGCGCTCGCGCAGGCGGCCGACCGGCACCACCTTCGGCACCAGCGCAACGTCGAGTTCGGGTACTTCGGCATTCAGCATCAAGGTCGGCGAAACGCCAGGCTTCTCGTAACCGAACTCGATATCCACCCTGGCATGACCTTGGGCGTGCACGACCTGCGCGCCCTTGGCGCTCACCGTCCAGACAGCTCCCACGCGACGCCAGGCACCGTCGGCCGTCGCGCGCTCGAGCGCAAGCGGTTCGCGGAATAGCCGTGGCCATTCGAACACGGGACGCTCGGCACGCAACTGGAGCGTGCCCTGCTCATCGTTGCCGTCGAGGTGCAGCGAGACGCCCGATAGACCTGGCCAGCGCCCGATCGGCTGCATGCCTACGTTGACCAGGTCGGCCTGCAGCGCAAACGTCGGCAGGATGCCGGCCCGCTCCCGCTGCGCCTTCGCTCGCAACGTCGCAACGCGTCCACGCGGCTCCAACCCCGCCCAGCGGTCGAATGAGGGCGGCGCGAGCGCGAGCGCCAGTGGCCACGTCGAGGCCAGGTCGAGTCCATCGACGTTCAGCTCAAGGCCGAAACTCGACACCGGCTTGCCGGTCCAGCGGCCCCAGACCCTGGTCTCGGCCGGCGCAATGCGCGTGCCGGATTGAGTGCGCAGGCCTTCGATCTGGAAATCCCAGGCCTCACCGTCGCGTCGCATGCGGGCATCACCTGCGAGGGCCTCGTAGCGGGCCTCGCGCGGCAAGGGTAATGGCACCCGGTCGACCATCGTCTTGGTCACCGTCGGGAACGGTATCCTGTTGCCCGGAGCGAGTTCGACGCGCGAGTCGGTGATGCGCACCGCTTCGATCGGCAGTGCAGTGCGACGCGGCAACTGCAACACGACGTCGCGCAAGGCGAAGCCGAGTCGCAGGTTCGAAACCCTGCCCTTGTCCAACGCGAACACACCGCGCAGGTCGCCGACTCCGCCAAGCGGACGCGCAACGTGCGCGGGCAGGAAATCCTGCAGACCGGCCAACCGCACGGCGTCGGCCTCGACCTCGACTCGCGCGTCGAGGTGTTCGAGTTCGTCGAGCGTGCCCTTGAGACGCACGTTGAACTCGGCCCGGGTGCCCAGTTCGTCGGGCAATTTCGCGGCGCCCTCCATCACGACGAAATCGCGGTCGCGCCGCAACTGCACGTCGAGTTCGGTGAGTTCGAGCGGCCCGCGACCGGCCTTCAGGTCCCGGTACACGACGGTCGCGTCGGCGATCACGAGGCGACCCGCGGGCAGGCGGTCGAAATCGAAAGGTGGCTTGTCGGCCGGTCGCTCGCGCAAGCCGAGCAGCCGGATCCGGCCGTCAGCCAGGCGCACGATGGTGACGCGTGGCTCGAGGATGCGGACTCGCCCGGCCACGAACTGGCCCGTCCGGAAGAAGTTCCAGAGATCGAGGCC
Organism: uncultured Gammaproteobacteria bacterium; assembly: GCA_963743995.1. Classification (GTDB taxonomy): domain Bacteria; phylum Pseudomonadota; class Gammaproteobacteria; order Steroidobacterales; family Steroidobacteraceae; genus RPQJ01. The sequence continues at coordinate 85,263 of CAVUSC010000035.1, forward strand.
GATGCTGCCCTCGCGCGTCGCAAACAACGTCTGCGAGCCGTCCTCGTCGACGACGCGCAGGTCACGCAGCACGACCTCGGGCCCGTACCAGCGCAGCCGCGCATCGAGCCGCGAGTACTCGAACTTCATGTGCGTCTGGCGTTCGATCCACGTGCGCAGCTTCTGCTCGTTGTGCGGCACGTAGGCGATCGCGATGCGCAGCGCCGTCAACAGCAACGCCACCACGACGAGCAGGCCGGCCGCGGTGCCTGCGGCCAGGCGCCACCACCGGGTGGCAGTCACATGAGCACCACGTCGTACTGGTCGTGCAGGTACAGCGCCTCGGTCTGCAGGCGGATCGGCTTGCCGACCAGCACCTCGAGTTCGCCGAGCGCGGCAGACTCTTCGTCCAGCAGGCGCTCGATGACGTCCGAATGCGCAAGCACCATGAGTTGCTGGAAGTCGAACTGGCCCGCCTGGCGCAGCACCTCGCGGAAGATCTCGTAGCAGACGGTTTCCGGCGTCTTGACGAAGCCGCGGCCTTCACAGGCCGGGCACGGCGAGCACAACTGGTGCGCGAGGCTCTCGCGCGTGCGCTTGCGCGTCATCTCGACCAGGCCGAGCGGCGACACGGCGGACACGTGCGTCTTGGCGTGATCCTTCGACAGCGCCTTTTCCAGCGCCTGCAGCACCTGCTTGCGGTGGTCCTCCTCCTCCATGTCGATGAAGTCGATGATGATGATGCCGCCGAGGTTGCGCAGGCGCAGTTGCCGCGCGATCGCCACCGCCGCCTCGAGGTTCGTGCGGTAGATCGTCTCCTCCAGGTTGCGGTGCCCGACGTACGCGCCCGTGTTGACGTCGATCGTCGTGAGCGCCTCGGTCTGGTCGATGATCAGGTAGCCGCCGGACTTGAGCGGCACCTTGCGCTCGAGCGAGCGCTGGATCTCTTCTTCGGCGCCATGCAGGTCGAAGATCGGACGGCTGCCGGTGTAGCGCTCGACGCGCGCACCGAGCGCCGGCATGAACATGGCCGCGAACTCCTGCATGCGCTCGCAGGTGCGCTCGTGATCGACCAGCACGCGATCGACGCCCTCGCCGACGAGATCGCGCATCAGGCGCAGCGGCAGCGGCAGGTCTTCGTGCACCAGCGTGCCGGCGCGCGTGGCTGCGGCCTTCTGCGACAGGACCTCCCACAGTTTGCGCAGGAACAGCATGTCCGCGCGCAGCGCCTCGGGCGTGGCGCCTTCCGCCGCGGTGCGGACGATGTACCCGCCGGTTTCCCCCTGCGTGGCGCACGCATGCATCTGGTCGCGCAGCCGGGTGCGCTCCTCGTCGGTCTCGATGCGGGCCGAAATACCCACGCCGTGCCCGAACGGCATGAAGACGAGGAAGCGCGACGGGATCGTGATGAACGTGGTCAGGCGCGCGCCCTTGGTGCCGAGCGGGTCCTTGAGGACCTGCACCAGGATGTCGCCGCCTTCGCTCACCAGCTCGCGGATGTTCTCGGTGCGCGTTTCTTCGCCGGAGCCTTCGGCATCCGCCGGCTGCACGATGTCGGACACGTGCAGGAACGCCGTGCGCTCGAGGCCAATGTCGATGAAGGCGGCTTGCATGCCGGGCAGGACGCGCGACACGCGCCCCTTGTACAGGTTGCCCGTGAGGCCCATGCGGCTCGCCCGCTCGACGAAGAGCTCCTGCAGCACTCCGTTCTCGAGCAGGGCCGCGCGCGTCTCGCGCGGACTGACGTTGACGATCATTTCCGTGGTCATGGTGCCTGGGTGTTCCGTCCGATCAGACCGAGCGCCGGAGCCAGCAGTTCCCAGGTCTCGTAAAGTGGCAGCCCCATCACGCCGGAATAGCTGCCGGCGAGGTGGCGAATGAAAATCGCGGCGTGACCCTGGACGCCGTACGCGCCGGCCTTGTCGGCCGGCTCGCCGGTGTGCCAGTACCAGTCGATCTCGGCGCGCGTGAGCCGGCGGAATTCGACCGTGCTTGTGCTGACGCGCGCGTTCGCACCGCCATCGTGCAGCACTGCGACCGCCGTGTGCACCTCGTGCGTACGGCCCGAGAGCCGGCCGAGGATACGGACTGCGTCGGCGTGGTCAGCCGGTTTGCCGAGGATTTCGTCGCCGAGCGCCACGGTGGTGTCGGCCGCGAGCACCGGCCGGCGTTCCGCGACGGCCAGCCGCTCCCACAGCACGCGTGCCTTCTCCTCTGCGAGGCGCAGCGCGTAGTGCACCGGTCGTTCACCGGGACGCGGCGTTTCGTCGATGTCCACGGGACGCACCCGGTGCGTCACGCCGATCTGCCGCAACAGCTCACTGCGCCGAGGCGAAGCCGACGCCAGGTAAATGGCAGGTCCAGCGCCGGCCATCCGGACTCAGCCCGCGATGACGGTCGGGGCAAGGCGGCGCTGCGCCACCAGCGAATTGCTGATCAGGCAAACGTGCTCGGCCTTCTCCATCAGCTTGGTCGCGCGCTCCTGGTCCGTGCCCGGCGGCACCCGCAGCGTCGCGTGCACGACGAACTCGGTAAAGAACGTACGGCCCTCGACACGGTCGAGCTTGGCCTCCACTCGCGCCTCGAGGGACGTCCAGTCGAGCTTCGAGGCGCGGGCCACTGCCCGAAAACTGAGCACGAAACAATCGGCGACGGCGGCGCAAAGCAACGTCTCGGGCGACCAGCGATCCCCCGGGCCATCGAACTCGACGGGCGGCGCGGAGGCGATGGACGGCAGCCCCGTGGCATTGAGCGGGACGTCGCCCGTCGGCTCGGCGCTCGCGTGGACGGTGTACTGGTGCGGATAGGGGTGCATGGAACGGCCTCGCGGGCGTAAGTCCGGGGGTCAAAAGGAGAATTGAATCGTGCCGGGAGGCCCCTGTCCATCGAGCGGATCGCAGATGGCTCAGGCCCGGTGATACGGCAGGCCCTTGATCAGGCTGACGGCCCGGTAGAGCGCTTCTGCGACCACCACCCGGGCCAGCCCATGGGGCAGTGTCAGGGCCGACAGGGACCAGCGCAGGCGCGCCTGGGAATCGATCTCCGGAGCCAGTCCGTCCGGCCCCCCGATGCAGAACGTCGGCGAGTCCCCTTCCCGGCCTCGGTCCTCGAGCCAGCGCGCCAACTGTTCGGTGGTCAGCGCCCGGCCGCCGACCTGCAGGGCGACCAGGAAGGGCCTTTCTCCTGCCGCTGCGAGCATGCGCTTGCCCTCGGCCTCGACCGCCCGGCGCACGTCACCGCCGCTGCGGTCGCCCAGGGCGATTTCGGTCAGTTCGAGCCTGTACTCGCCTCGCAGTCGGGTGGCGTAGTCGTCGTAGCCCGCAGCGACCCAGTCCGGCATCCGGGTGCCTGCCGCCAGCAGTCGCATGCGCATGCGGGGACTCCAGCGACCCGGGACAGGCCGGGTCTTGCGTTCTCAGGCGCGCCTGGCGGCGCCGTTCTCCCAGAGTTTCTCGAGCGCGTAGAACTCACGCACGCGTGGCAGCATCACGTGCAGCACCACGTCGTTGAGGTCCAGCAGCACCCACTCGCCATCGCGCTCGCCTTCGATGCCGAACGGCCGGTAGCCGGCTTCCTTGCAACGTTGCACGACACGGTCCGCAATCGACTTCACGTGACGGTCCGAGGTGCCGCTGGCCACCACCATCATGTCGGTGATGTCGGTGATGCCGCGGACGTCCATCGCCTTCACGTTCACCGCCTTCATGTCTTCGAGCGCGGCAAGCACGACCTGGGCCAGCACCGGCGGCGCCTTGGCTCTTGCCGGCTTCGTCGTCGCAGCAGGCTTGGCACTGGCCGCGACCTTGCGCGGAGCCTTCGCTGGAACCTTGGCTGGTCTCTTGGCAGGTCCCTGGGCAGCGGTCTTCGCGGGTGCCTTTGGCTTAGCCGCGGGAGCGCGACGAATGCTCGCCGCCCTGGCGGGTGTCCTGCCCGGAGCTCTTGGCCGGTGCCTTGCCGGCGCGGGTACCAGTGCGGACGGACGCTGCGGAAGACGGTCGCGACGGGCGCTTGGCTGCCATGCTCACCTCGTGGGTTGGGAAACGGAATAGCTGTGCGTCGCGCGGATCAGCGCGCGAACGGGATCGGGAACCAGGTAACGGGGATCGCGGCCGGCGGCGAGCAGGTCGCGCAATTCCGTGGATGAAATTTCTAGTTGCGTCACGGGCTGGATCAGGATGCGCCCCGCAAGCTCATTGTGCAAAGCCCCGGCCATCTCGACGCCGCGTTCGGCCAGCAGGTCGCCCAGCACGCCTGCCGTCGGCGCCACCCAGCCCGGACGCGGCGCGACGACGACGTGTGCGAGTTCGAGCAGCTCCGTCCACCGGTGCCACGTCGGCAGGCCGAGAAACGCGTCCATGCCGACGATGAGGCACAACGGCGTGTCCGGCTGTTCGGCCCGCAGCTCGCCGAGCGTGAGCACGCTGTAGGACCGGCCCGCGCGCTGAACCTCGCGATCATCGACGACGAATCCCGGCTGGTCTGCGACTGCGGCGCGCACGAATTCGAGCCGCCGCGCGGCGTCGACCTGCGGCGGGTCGCGATGCGGTGGATCGCCGGCCGGCACGAAACGCACTTCGCGCAGGCGCACGGCCTGCAGGATCTCGAACGCCGTGCGCAGGTGGCCGAAGTGGATCGGGTCGAACGTGCCGCCAAAGACACCGAGGGGTGCGCGGGGAAAGGTTGCCGTCATGCGGCCGCGAGCTTCACGCCGGCGATGCGTGCGACCAGCCCGGTGAGCTCGACCCACGGTTCGCCGCGCAGGCTGCCTTTCGCGACGCGATCGGCGCGCGCGGCTGCAATGAGCAACGCATCGATGTCACCGCGACGCAACCGCTGCAGCGCGACCTTGATCGGCCCCTGCCGGCTGCCCCAGACCTGTTCCGCGCGGAAGATGCCGTCGAGGTTGCGGTCGTTCGGTTCGCGCTGCAGCACACGCGATACGGCGCGCAAGTCATTGAGCAACGCCCAGAGAATCAGTGGCGGCTCGCGGCCTTCGCTGCGCAAGCCGTCAAGGATGCGCAGTGCACGCGATGCGTTGCCGAGGAACGCCGCGGTCGACAACTCGAACACGTCGTAACGCGCGTTGTCAGCGACGAGTTCGGCGACCGCGTCGGCATCGAGCGTCATGCCCGGCTGCAGCAGCCCGATGCGCTCGATCTCCTGCTGCGCGGCCAGCAGGTTGCCCTCGACGCGATCGGCGAGCAATTGCGCGGCTGCCGGCTCGAGCGTGACGCGGTGCTGCTGCAGGCGGCGCGCGATCCATTCGGGCAAGCGCTCGCGCGTCATTGGCGGCGCGACAACCACTGTGCCCTGGCGCTCGAACTCGTTGACCCACGCCGACTTCTGCTGCTTGGGCTCGAGTTCGCCGGTGACGAGCAGCACCGTGTCGGCCGGGGGCGCGGCCACCAGCTTGACCAGGTTCTTCGACGCGCTGGCGTCCGGCGCGTTGCGCAGCTTGAGTTCGATCAGCCGCAGGTTGGCGAAGAGCGAGAGGCTGTTCGCGTCCATCAGCAGCGCGTCCCAGTCGAAGCCGCGCTCGATGAAATGGACTTCGCGCTCGCCGTAGCCGGCCGCGCGCGCCTTGGCCCGCAGCGCTGTCGCGGCTTCGTCGATCAGCAAGGGTTCGACGCCCGTGATGAGGCACACACGCGGCAGCGGACCTTTGGCCAGCACTGCCTGGAAGGAATCGGTGGTCGTTCTCACGGGGCGGACTGGCCTTCGGCGCGTGTCCGCGGTAGTCGGGGTGCCTGGGTTGGACTCGGCATGTGCGCGGGATTATAGAGGGGAAGGGGGAGGGGGAGGAAGGGCAGGAAGGCCGGGTCTTCTCGGTCGCCTTCCTGCCCTCCTGGCCCCTGCCTCCCTCAGCTATATTCCCCGCACTGTCCGCCGACACGGAAACGAACCATGGTCTCCTCCGCCCGCCGCACCTTGTACCCCGCCATCAAGCCCTACCGCAGCGGTTGGCTGAGAGTCTCATCGGAGCACGAGATCTACTGGGAGGAATGCGGCAATCCGCAGGGGAAGCCTGCCGTGTTCGTGCACGGGGGCCCGGGGGCGGGCGCGGGCGAGACGTCCCGCCGCTTCTTCGACCCGCGCAAGTACCGCATCGTGCTGTTCGACCAGCGGGGCTGTGGCCGCAGCAAGCCACACGCGAGCCTCGTCGACAACACGACGCAGCACCTCGTCGCGGACATGGAGGCGTTGCGCAAGCACTTGGGGCTCGAGCGCTGGCTCGTGTTTGGCGGCTCGTGGGGCTCGACGCTGTCACTGGCCTACGCGCAAGCGCACCCGAAGCGCGTCAGCGAGCTGGTGCTGCGCGGCATCTTCCTGCTGCGCGACTGGGAGATTCACTGGTTCTACCAGCACGGCGCGAGCGCGATCTTCCCGGATCGCTGGGCCAACTACGTCGCCGCGATTCCGAAAGCGGAACGGGGCGACCTGGTCGGCGCCTTCTACAAGCGGCTGACGAGCCGCAGTGCCGCGGTGCAGCTCAAGGCTGCCAAGGCGTGGGCCGAATGGGAAGCAGCGACGAGCTACCTGCTCGTGGACCAGAAGAACATCGATGCCTGGAACACCGATCAATTCGCGGTCGCGGTGGCCCGGATCGAGTGCCACTACTTCGTCAACCAGGGGTTCTTCAACAGCGAGGACCAGCTGTTGCGGGGCGTGCGCAAGATACGCCACATCCCCGCCGTGATCGTGCAGGGACGTTACGACGTGGTCTGTCCGATGCGCAGCGCGTGGGACCTGCACGAGGCGTGGCCGGAAGCCGATTTCCGCGTGGTGCCCGACGCCGGTCACTCGGCGCTTGAAACCGGCAACACGCACGAACTGGTGTCGGCGACCGACCGATTCGCGAAGTGAGCGTGTCCGCCTAGAGCGATTCGAGCCGGCGCGCCACCAGCAGCGCGAGGTCGCGCGCCATCGCCTCGCGGACGATGACCTCCTCGCGGTCTTTCGCCAGCAGTTGCGTTTCGTCGAAGCTCAGGTTGCGCAGCATCTCGAGCGGCTGCGTCTCCAGCACTTCCTTGCCGCCGCGATCCACAGAGTATTCGACGGAGTAGAAGATCTCGTATTCCTGCGGCGTGTTGCGCGCGGACACCGAGAGCACGCGGCGTCCGCTGCGATCGCGCTGGATGCGCACGACCGTCTCGGCCTCCGCCGACGTGTTCGTCATCGTGCCGCCGGCGCGTTCGATGGCGCGGCGCAGTTCCACCGCGAACGGCGTCACCTGGTCGGCGGTGATGATGTAGACCTTGCGGGTTCCCTCGGGCAGCGAGCCGCTTCCCTGCAGGTGGAAGCCGCAGCCGCTCAATAGCAGCGCGAACACCAGCAGTGCCAGCCAAGCCAGCGCCTTCGTTTGCAAAGCGCGCGCCCGGTCGAGACTGGCGCTGAACATCGTCGCTCGTCCCGGAAGGATCCGGGAGACACGCCGTGAACCCATCCCTGGGGGCTCGCGCTCGCCGTCCATGGCTCGCGACGGTCTCCCGGATCCTTCCGGGACGAGCCACGCTGTTCTTGGCGTTGCCACTGGCGCGCGCATCGCAATCAGACGACCACGTTCGCGAGCTTGCCGCGCACGTAAACGAACTTGCGGATCGGCTTGCCATCGACGTACCGCAGCACGCCCTCGTCGGCCAGCGCAGCCTCGCGCACCGTCGCCTCATCGGCGTTCGCGGCAACCGTCACGCGTCCGCGCAGTTTGCCGTTCACTTGCACGACGACCTCGATGGCATCGCGCACCAGTGCGTCCGTGTCGACCTGCGGCCAGCGCTGGTCGATGACCGCGCCCGCTTGACCCAACTCGTGCCACAACGCGTGACACGCGTGCGGCGCCACGGGCGAGAGGCCCAGCACTACGATCTCGAGCGCTTCCTGCATGACTGCGCAACCCTGGGCGCTGCGGTCATCGAACTTCGCGAGCGCGTTCATGAGCTCCATCACCGCAGCGATCGCGGTATTGAACGTGCGCCGGGTGCCGATGTCGTGCGTGATCTTGCGCAACGTCTCGTGCACCTGGCGACGGATGTCGCGCTGCGCGGGCGACAACGCCGCCTTGTCCAGAGCTGCCCCCGGCGGACCACCCTGCACGTGCTGGTGCACCGCCTTCCACAGGCGCTTCATGAAGCGGAACGCGCCTTCCACGCCCTCGTCGCTCCATTCGAGCGACTGCTCGGGTGGCGCCGCGAACATCATGAACAAACGAGCCGTATCGGCGCCGTAGGTTTCGACCAGCGATTGCGGGTCGACGCCGTTGTTCTTCGACTTCGACATCGTGCCGATGCCGGACGTCTCGACTGGCAGGCCATCAGCACGCAACACGGCGGCGATCGACGCGCCCTTGTCGTCGAGCTGCACGTCCACGTCCGCCGGGTTGTAGTAGACGATGCGGCCTTCTGCCGGCTTGCGGAAATAGATCTGGTTCAACACCATGCCCTGGGTGAGCAGGTTGGCGAACGGTTCCGCGACCGGCGTCAGGCCGAGGTCGCGCATCACGCGCGTCCAGAAGCGCGAATACAGCAGGTGCAGGATCGCGTGTTCGATACCGCCGATGTACTGGTCGACCGGCATCCAGTACTTCGCCCGCTCGTCCACCATGGCACTGTCATTGTTCGCGCTGGCGAAGCGGAAGTAGTACCAGGAGGAATCGACGAACGTGTCCATCGTGTCCGTCTCGCGACGCGCGGGCTTGCCGCACTTCGGGCACTCGCATTGCAGGAATTGCGCGTGCTTTGCCAGCGGATTGCCGCTGCCGTCCGGCACGAGTTCCTCCGGCAGCACGACCGGCAGCTGGTCGTCCGGCACGGGCTGCACACCGCACTCGACGCAGTGGATCAGCGGGATCGGGCAACCCCAGTAGCGCTGGCGCGAAATGCCCCAGTCGCGCAGCCGGAAATTGACGCGGCGCTTGCCGCGGCCCTGCGCCTCGAACAGCTTCGCGAACGCGTCGAACGCTTCATCGAAGTCGAGGCCGTCGAACTGCCCGGAGTTGATCAGCGTGCCGTGCTCGAGGTACGCCTCCTCGTCAATGCGGGCGAGCGACCCGTCGGCAGGCTGCACCACCTGATGAATGCGCAGGCCGTAACGGCGCGCAAACTCGTAGTCGCGCTGGTCGTGTGCGGGCACGGCCATCACCGCGCCGGTGCCGTAACCCATCAGCACGAAGTTTGCGACCCACACCGGGATGCGTTCGCCGCTGATCGGGTGGATGGCGTGGATGCCGAGCGGCATGCCGCGCTTTTCCATGGTCTCGAGCGCCGCTTCGGTGACGCCATTGCGCTGGCACTCAGCGATGAACTGCTGCAAGTCGGGATTGCCCCGCGCGGCGCGCTGCGCGAGCGGGTGCTCGGCCGCGACGGCCATGTACGTGACGCCGAGCAACGTGTCCGGACGGGTCGTGTAGATGCCGAGCGTGCCGCCACCTTCGACGTCGAACTCGATCTCGAGACCCTCGGAGCGGCCGATCCAGTTCTCCTGCATCAGCCGCACGCGCTCGGGCCAGCCCGGCAGGTCGCCCAGTGCGCCGAGCAGGTCGTCGGCGTACTTCGTGATGCCGAAGTAATACATGGGGATTTCGCGCTTCTCGACCAGCGCGCCCGTGCGCCAGCCGCGGCCGTCGATCACCTGCTCGTTGGCAAGCACGGTCTGGTCCACGGGATCCCAGTTGACCGTGCCGGTCTTGCGGTAAGCGATGCCCTTCTCGAGCATGCGCAGGAACAGCCACTGGTTCCAGCGGTAGTACTCGGGCCGGCAGGTGGCGACTTCACGCGACCAGTCGATGCCGAAGCCGAGCGACTGCAGCTGCCGCTTCATGTACGCGATGTTGTCGTACGTCCACTTCGCGGGCGGCACGCCGTTGGCCATCGCCGCGTTCTCGGCGGGCAGGCCGAACGCGTCCCAGCCCATCGGCTGCAGCACGTTGTAGCCCTGCATGCGCATGTAGCGCGTGATCACGTCGCCGATCGTGTAATTGCGAACGTGTCCCATGTGCAGGCGCCCGCTGGGGTACGGGAACATGCATAGGCAGTAGTACTTGGGGCGGGACGGATCCTCGGCAACGGCAAAGCTGCCGTTTTCATCCCAGTAGGCCTGGGCTTGTGGCTCGAGGACGGACGGTTCGTAACGTTCCTGCATGGTCGACCGGATGGAGCGTGGGGCGGACTGCACAGGATACTGGGAAATAGGAAATAGGGGACATTCACCTATTTCAGGCTGCTTCCCGGAATAGGTGAATGTCCCCTGTTTCCAGCAACCCTATGGCGTGCGTGTCTTCATCAGCGCCATCGCGGTGCCGATCAACGCCGAGACCTCGGCCATGTTGCCCGGCACGATCATCGTGTTGTTCTTCTGCGCCAGCTGCGCGTAGGCCTCGACGGCCTTCTCGGCTACCTTGAGCTGCACCGCCTGCTCGCCGCCCGGCGACTGGATCGCCTGCGCAACCTTGCGGATCGCATCGGCCGTCGCGTCGGCCACCGCGACGATCGCCGACGCCTCGCCCTGGGCCTTGTTGATCTCGGCCTGGCGCTCGCCCTCGGAGCGCGCGATGGAGGCCTCGCGCTCGCCGGTGGCGATGTTGATCTGTTCCTGCTTGCGGCCTTCCGAGGCCGCGATCAGCGCACGCTTCTCGCGCTCGGCGGTGATCTGCGCCTGCATCGAGCGCAGGATCTCCTGCGGCGGCGTGAGGTCCTTGATCTCGTAGCGCAATACCTTCACGCCCCAGTTGGCGGCCGCTTCGTCGAGAGCGCTCACCACCGACGCATTGATCGCGTCACGCTCCTCGAAGGTCTTGTCGAGTTCCATCTTGCCGATCACCGAGCGCAGCAGGGTCTGCGCCAGCTGGGTGATGGCGAGCACGTAGTTGCTCGAGCCGTAGCTGGCACGCATCGGGTCCGTAACCTGGAAATAAATGATGCCGTCGACCTGCAGCTGCGTGTTGTCCCTGGTGATGCAGACCTGGCTCGGCACGTCGAGTGGCACCTCCTTGAGCGAGTGCTTGTAGGCGACGCGTTCGATGAACGGAACGACGAAGCTGAGACCGGGTGTCAGGGTTCGATCGTACTTGCCGAGCCGCTCGACGACCCAGGCGTGCTGCTGCGGCACGATCTTGATCGTCTTCATGACAAAGATGATCGCGATGACTGCGAGTACGAGTGCGATTTCCATTGATCAGTCCGTCCCTTGCCTGAGTTGGTTTGCTGTGCTGGTTACTGCCGCGGGGCCGCGGGTTCGAGCACGAGCCAGTTGCCTTCCACTGCGCTCACGAGATGCTCACCGGCCGCGGCTGGCGCGCCCGGCGCCAACCGTGCTTCCCAGGCTGAGCCTCGATACTGTACCTGCGCCGTCCGGTTCGGGGACCATTCCTGCACGAACACGCGCTCGCCGATGTCGAGATTGACGTCGCGATTGCTTGCCGCGGGTAACGCTGGCTCCTGGCGCGTACGGCGCCAGCGCCAGAACGCGGTACCGCCACCGGCGACCGCAGCCGCAGCGACGATCTGCAGCGGCACTCCGAAGCCAAGGTGGCTCGCGATCGCACCGGCCGCGAGGCCGAGCGCCAGCACCAGCATGTAGAAGCTGCCAGTGGACAGTTCGACCGCGACCGCGATCCCTGCCAGCACCCACCAAACCGTCGCCGCGGACAATTCCATGCCAGTTTCCTCAGCCAGCCACGAAACAAATACGGCCGGCACCGTCCACGGTACGCGTGACGTCGCCAGCATGCCAAAGGAAATTCAGGTGGGCGACCGTCTCGCCGAGTGCCAGGAACCGGTGGTAGCCGCGCAGCGGCCGGCCGTACATGACCGGCAGCAGGTCATACGCCGCCTGCGGTACACGGCAGGCCTCGCGCAGGTTTCCCAGCTGCTCGTGATGGTGCGAGCGCAGCACGTGGATGCGTCGGTGCAACCCTCGGAACGGCCGGCCATGCGACGGCAGGACCAGCGTTTCCGGCGCGCAGTGTTCCAGCGCCGCCAGTGAGTCCAGGAATTCCTTGAGCGGGTTCGCGTCGGGTCGCGACGGCAGCACGCTGACGTTCGGCGAGATCGTGGGCAGGACCTGGTCGCCGGTGATCAGCACCTGGCCCTGTGCATCGTAGAGGCACAGGTGCCCGCGGCAGTGCCCGCTGGTCTCGATGAGGTCCCAGTCGCGACCGGCTGCGTGCACCCGCTCGCCACCCGCCGCCGCACGCGCCAGCGGCGGCAGCCCGCCATACCAGGCGCCGTGCTCCCTGCCCGCCGCTTTGCGCAGGACCTCGAGTTCGATCTCCATGCCGTGCGCGGTCACGAACGCGTGCTGGCTGTCGCGTAATGCATCCGGTGATGCGGCGAGGTAGTCGCCGGTCGAGCGGTGCCCGATGGCGGACATCCAGACCGGTGCGCCGTGGCGTTCGTGCAGCCAGCGCGAAAGCCCCATGTGGTCGGGATGGTCGTGCGTGATGAAAATGCGGCGCAGCGCGCGACCATCGAGGTGGTGTGCCTCGAGGCTGTGCCACGCTTCGCGACAGACATCGTCGGCCAGCCCCGTGTCCACCAGCATCCAGCCGTCTTCGTGCCGCAGCAGCCAGACATTGATGTGGTTCAGCTCCATTGGCAGTGGAATGCGCGCCCACCACAGGCCGGCGCCAAGTTCGATGGCGCGGCCGGGCTCGGGTGGATCGATTTCCAGGTAGTCGAGCCCCCGCCGCGGCGACGGATACAGTTCGCCTTCGGCGGTCAAGGCACCGCGGTGTTCGCTCATCGACGGATGCTCCGGCGGTGCAGCGCCGCGATGAAGATGACGGCAAGCCAGAGCACGGCCAGAACCGGCCAGTTGCCGAATCGCACGTACGGTGTAAGGCCCGTCCGCGGCTGCACCACGCCGGTGAGCACGTCGGGCCGGAACTGCGGCAGCGTCCCGATCAGCGAGCCGTCGTGCTCGATCAGGGCCGTGACGCCGTCGTTCGTCGCGCGCAGCATTGCGCGCCCGCTTTCGAGCGAACGCATGCGGCTGATGTCCAGGTGCTGGTGCGGCGCGGTCGAGTCGCCGAACCAGGCGTCGTTGGTGACGTTGACGAGCAGTGTCGATTGCCGCACCACGTCGAGTTGCTCCGAGCCGTACGCGTCTTCGTAACAGACCGTCGGCGCCAGGAATTCGCCCGCCGCGCGCAACGGCGCGGGAGCGGCGCGTCCGGGCTTGAAGTCCGAATACGGCAGGTTCATCAGCCGCAGCCATTCGCGCACGGCTTGTGGCACCGGGAAGAACTCGCCGAAGGGGACGAGGCGTCGCTTGTCGTACCACTGCACCGGCTGCCCGAGTGCCCAGGCCGCGACCGAGTTGTAGTACGAGCCGGTGGCTGGATCTCGCCGCAATAGTCCCATCAGCAGCGACGAGCCGTTCGCGTTCGCGAATGCGGACATCTGCGCCAGGTACGGTCGCACGTTTTCCTCGAGCGCGGGAATCGCGGACTCCGGCCACACGATCACGTCCGCGCCGACGTGCGGCAGCATCATGTCCGCGTACAGCTGCATCGTGCGCGCGCGGTGATTCGCTTCCCACTTCATCGACTGCGGCACGGCGCCCTGCACCAGTGCGGCGCGGATGGGCGCGCCGCGCGGTACTGTCCATTCGATGCGAGTCAACGCAGTGCCGAAGCCCCACACGCACAGGACGATGACGGTGGCGACGATGCGGTCACGGCGCTCGCCGAGCAGGAGCGCGACCAGCCCGCCCGCTGTGACCGCAGCAGCCAGGCTCACGCCGTAGACACCGAACATCGGGGCAAACCCGCGCAGCGGTGTCGCGAGTTGCGAGTAGCCGAGCGCCAGCCACGGGAATCCGCTCAGGAACCACCCGCGCAGCCATTCCGACAGCACCCACAGCGCGGGCAGCAGGAACAACCAGCGCAGTGCGCCGTCGGCTGGCGCCCAGCGCGCGCCGACGTAACCGACGGCCGCGGTGTACAGGCCCATGATCGCAACGAGCCCGAGCATGAGCAGCAACGCGACCCAGACCGGCGCCTGCCCGACCAGGTGGATGCTGTGGTACAGCCAGTACGTACCCGCGAGGAAAGTACCGACCGTGAACAGGAATCCGCGCCAGGCCGCTTCGCGCGGACTCGCGCCGTGCCATAAGATGAATAGCGCGGCCGGGCAGGCGAAGGCCAGCAGGTAAAGATGCGCGGGAGCGAACGCGAGCGCGAGCAGGCTGCCGAGCGGCAGGGCAAGCCAGCGTCCCCAGCCGAGGACGCTGCGAGCGCTGGCCGTCAAGTCCATCCGGCTAGCCGCCATCCGCCGTGCGCACTTCGACGTCGCGCGGCGTCGTCACGCGCAAGGTCTCGATGCGGCGCCGGTCTGCGCGGGTCACCTTCAGTTCGAGCCCGCCGATCTGCACGGCTTCGCCACGGCGCGGCATCCGCCCCAGCTCGTGCAGGATCAGCCCGCCGATGGTGTCGAATTCCTCGTCCGAGAATCGCGTCCCGAACGCCAGGTTGAAGTCCTCGATGCGCGTCAGCGCCGGCACCGTCCAGCTGCGGTCGGCTTCCTTGCGGATGCCCTCGCTCTCGTCGATGTCGTATTCGTCGCCGATGTCGCCCACGATCTGCTCGAGCACGTCCTCGATCGTGAGCAGGCCCGACACACCGCCGTATTCGTCGACGACGATCGCCATGTGGTTGTGCGTGGCGCGGAATTCCTTGAGCAACACGTTGAGACGCTTGCTCTCCGGAATGAACACGGCGGGCCGCAGGCATTCCTTGATGTCGAACTCGGCAGGCTCGTCCTCGACGAAGAAACGCAGCAGGTCCTTCGCGAGCAGGATGCCGGCGACCTCATCGCGGTCCTCGCCGACGACGGGAAAGCGCGAGTGGCCGGATTCGATGACGACGGGCAGGATCCTGTCCGCGGTGTCGTCGCGATTGATCACGACCATCTGCGAGCGCGGCACCATGATGTCGCGCACCTGGATCTCGGACACTTCGAGCACCGACTCCAGCATCTGCAGGACGTCGGCGTCGATCAGTCCCCGCTCGCGGGCCTCGACCAGGATGGCCGCCAGCTCATCGAGGTCGCGCGGCTCGCCGGTGATCGAGGTGGCGAGACGTCGCAGCCAGCTGCCGGTCGCACCCGTGTTTCCGCTGCTACTCATAAAACCTGTTCGATGACCTGAGCATACGGGTCATGAAACCCCAATCCGCGCAGGATTTCCACTTCGAGCGCCTCCATCGTGCGGGCGTCGCGGACACGCTCGTGGTCGTAGTCCAGCAGGTGCAGGGTGCCGTGCACCACCATGTGGGCCCAGTGCGCGCCGAGCGTCTTGCGCTGCTCGCGGGCCTCGCGGGCCACCACCGGGGCGCAGATCACGAGATCGCCCAGGATGCCCGTGGCGACGCGTTCCTCGGGCGACGCGGGGAACGACAGCACGTTGGTCGGCTTGTCCTTGCCGCGGTACTCGCGATCGAGGTGGCGGCTCTCGGCGCTGCCCACGATGCGCAGGCAAAGGGCAGCGCCCTGCGCGACCGCCGCGTGCATCCGCCGTCTACGCACTGGCAGTGAGGCGAGTCCACCCTCGTGGGCGGCGCGCGCCCAACGGCGCAGCGTGACCGCGCCCGGTACCCAGGGCCGGCGCGTGGCGAGTTGCAGTTCGACCTGCAGCGGTGCCGGCGCATCGGCGGGCTCGCGAATGAGCTTGCTGCGCATCAGCGGTCCCGGGTGTCCTCGGCGTCGGTGCTGCGTTCGTACGCTTGCACGATCCGCTGCACCAGTGGATGCCGCACCACGTCGAGCGCATTGAAGAACGTGAACGCGACGCCTTCGACGCCACGCAATACCTCGATCGCGTGACGCAGTCCAGATCGCTGCTGGCGCGGCAAATCCACCTGCGTGATGTCGCCGGTGACGACGGCTTTCGAGCCGAAGCCGAGGCGCGTCAGGAACATCTTCATCTGCTCGACCGAGGTGTTCTGCGCTTCGTCGAGGATGATGAACGAGTCGTTGAGCGAACGGCCGCGCATGAACGCGAGCGGCGCCACTTCGATGACCTGGCGCTCGATGTTGCGCGCGACGCGGTCGAAACCCATCATCTCGTAGAGCGCGTCGTACATCGGCCGCAGGTACGGATCGACTTTCTGCGCCATGTCGCCAGGCAGGAAGCCGAGCCGCTCGCCCGCTTCGACCGCCGGCCGCACGAGCACGATGCGCCGTACGCTGCCCGAATGCAGCGCTTCGACCGCGCTCGCCACGGCGAGGTAGGTCTTGCCGGTGCCGGCCGGGCCGATGCCGAACGTGAGGTCGTTGACGCGGATCTGGTCCATGTACTGGCGCTGGTTCGGCCCACGGCCGCGGATGCCGCCACGCTGCGTGTGCACGACGGTGTCGCTGCCGCCACTCGTCGCCTGCTCGGTGACCGGGCGCGGAAAGCCGAATTCCTGCACGCAGAGATGCACGCGGTCGGGCGACAGGCTTTCGTGCGCCGACAGTTCGAACATCCGTTGCAGCACGGCGGATGCGTTGGCCACGGCCTCGGCGGGCCCCAGCACCTGCACGTCGTAACCGCGCCGGCGCACTTCGACGCCGAGGCGTTCCTCGACGTGACGCAGGTTCTGCTCCATCGGTCCCGCAAAATTCGCCAGTCGCGAATTGTCGGCACCCGCCAGCGACAGCTCGCGCGATTCGACCGGTGCGTTCAAGCGCTGCTCCGTGCAGGTTCTGCGGCGACCAGCCGGCCCCGCAGCGAGTTTGGCATCGCCTCGGTGATGACGACGTCGGCAAAGCGGTTGATCAGCGCGGCCGGCCCGTCGAAATTGACCCAGCGGTTGTTCTCGGTGCGGCCCGCCAGCTGGCGCGTGTCGCGCTTCGACGGCCGCTCGACCAGCACGCGCTGCGTCGTGCCGACCATCCGCAAGCTGATCGCCTGCGACTGCGCGTTGAGCTGCGCCTGCAGCCGCTCCAGGCGCGCCTGCTTCTCGGCGTGCGTCACGTCGTCGGGCAGCGACGCGCCGGCGTGCCCGGCCGCTGGCTGTAGATGAAGCTGAAGCTCTGGTCGAAACCGACGTCGCGCACGAGATCGAGCGTGGCCTCGAAATCGCGTTCGGTCTCGCCCGGAAAGCCGACGATGATGTCCGTCGTCAGGCAGATGTCCGGCCGGACTTCACGCAGCCGGCGTAGCTTCTGCTTGTACTCGAGCACGGTGTGGCCGCGCTTCATCAGCGCCAGCACGCGATCCGAGCCGCTCTGCACCGGCAGGTGCAGGTAGTTGGCGAGCTGCGGCACGTCGCGGTAGGCCTCGACCAGGCTGTCGCGGAATTCGACCGGGTGCGAGGTCGTGAAGCGAATGCGCTCGATGCCGGGCACGGCCGCGACGAGGTAGATGAGCGCAGCGAGATCCGCGTGGCCGCCCCCCGCCATCGGGCCGCGATACGCGTTGACGTTCTGTCCGAGCAGCGTGATCTCGACCACGCCCTGCTGCGCCAGCGAACGGACTTCGGCGAGCACTTGCTCGAGCGGCCGGCTCACTTCTTCGCCGCGCGTGTACGGCACGACGCAGAACGTGCAGTACTTGCTGCATCCTTCCATGATCGAGACGAAAGCCGTCACCCCTTCGGCGCGCGGCTGTGGCAGGCGGTCGAACTTCTCGATCTCGGGAAAGCTGATGTCGACCACCGCGCGTCCCTGCTGCCGCAGCTGCGCGAGCATGGCGGGCAGGCGATGGATCGTCTGCGGGCCGAACACCAGATCGACGAAAGGCGCGCGATCGGTGATGCCCTCGCCTTCCTGGCTCGCGACGCAGCCACCCACGCCGATGATGACGTGCGGGCGCGCGGCCTTGAGGTCGCGCCAGCGCCCGAGCTGCGAGAACACTTTCTCCTGCGCCTTCTCGCGCACGGAGCACGTGTTGAGCAGCAGCAGGTCGGCCTCCTCCGGATTCTCGGTGCGCTCGTAGCCGCCCGATTCACGCAACACGTCCGCCATCCGGGCGGAGTCGTATTCGTTCATCTGGCAGCCGAAGGTTTTGAGGTAGACGCGAGGCATGGGGCGGCAAGTATACGGAACGTTGGCGCAGGGCAGGCATGTCGCGAGCGCTCGGAACGCGCAAAAAAGCCATGCAAAACGGCTACTTGGCGACCCAACGGTCGCCACCAGCAGCACCGGACCCGCAGCTGCCGCGGCGAACCCTGCTTGGTGCTGCCCGAGGTGCCGGTCAGAACGGGATGTCGTCGTCGAACGGCGATTCGTCCGGACCCTGTGCCGGCGCTCGGCCACCGCTGCTGGCCGGAGCCGGACGGCCTTCACCGCGCGACTCGCCGCCGCCACCCATACCGCCACCACCACCGCCGCCGGCGCGGCTGCCGAGCATCTGCATCTCGTTGGCGTTGATCTCGGTGGTGTAACGGTCGCGGCCTTCCTTGTCTTGCCACTTGCGCGTGCGCAACTTGCCTTCGACGTAGACCTGCGAGCCTTTCTTCAGGTACTCGGCCGCAATCTCGGCGAGGCGGTCGTACATGACGATGTTGTGCCACTCCGTCTGCTCGCGCTGCTCGCCGGTCTGCTTGTCCTTCCAGCTCTCGGAAGTGGCGATGCTGAAGTTGGTGACCGCCTTGCCGTTCGGCATGTAGCGCGTCTCGGGATCCTTGCCGAGGTTGCCGACGAGGATGACTTTATTGATGCCACGTGCCATTCGGGGACGCCTGCGCAGGGGTTGGAAAGTAGGTTGATTTTACGGCAACCGGAGGGTTGCCGCGTAAGCGTGCAAAAGGGCCGGCTTCAGCCGGAAACGACCTCGGGCGTGGCCAGGGAGGGCCGGAACACCAGCAGCGCCCAGACGAAGGCCATGACCGCGCAACCCCAGAACACACCGGAGATGCCGAACCGGCCCAGCAGGATGCCACCCGTCACGCCGCCGAAGAACGCCCCCAGGAACTGGGCGGTGGCGAAGACGCCCAGGGCGGCGCCCCGGTCGGCGACCGGGGCCGCAAGGGTCAGCAGGGCCGGCAAGCGGGCCTCGAGGAAGTTGAAGACGGCAAAGAACAGGGTCAGCGCCGCCATCACGACCCAGTAGTCGGCATGATCGAGCCCCAGCAGGGCCTGTGCCACGCCGACCAGCACGACCGACAACAGGAACAGCCCTGCTCCCTTGGCGCTGGTCCTTTCGGTTCGCAGGACCAATGGGATGGTGCCGACCAGCGAGGCGACGAATACACCCAGGTAGACGAGCCAATGCGACGCCCGGGCAATCCCCAGCGTCTGCTCCAGCACCTGCGGCACCGAAATGAACGTCGCGGTCATGATCGCGTGCAGGGCGAACATGCCGAAGTACAGCGGACGCAGCTGCGGCCGGTTCATGATCTCGAGCAGGCCGGACAGCTTGCGGCTCTCCGCCCCGCCCGTGCGCTCCGGCTCGGCCGGCACCGCGAAGTACAGCAGGACGATGCCCAGGATCGCCATCGCCAGCATGATGCCGAAGATTCCCGGCACACCCACCGCGGCATCGAGCGCAGGCGCGACGATCAACGCCACGACGAAAGACAGGCCAATGCTGATGCCGATCACGGCCATCGCCCGGGTACGGACTTCGTCGCGCGTGAGGTCGGCCATCAACGCCGTGACCGAGGCCGACACGGCGCCGGCGCCCTGGACACCGCGAGCCAGGGCCAGCAGCCACGTGGTGTGCGCGAACATGCCGATCACCGAGCCGACAGCGTAGAACAGCAATCCGATGGTAATCAGTGGCTTGCGTCCGAACCGGTCCGACCAGCGGCCAAAGGGGATCTGCAGTACCGCCTGCGTCAGGCCGTAGGCGCCCATCGCCAGGCCCAGCATCTCGGGGGAGTAGTCGGGCAGCGTGTGGGCATGCAGGGCCAGCACCGGCAGCATCAGGAACATGCCGAGCATGCGAGATGCGTAGATCGCGGCCAGGGCGCCGACGGAGCGGCGTTCGATCGGCGTCATCGCCGGCCGCGGGGTCGTCTCACGGGGTCGGATGGTCTTTGCCTCAGGTCGGGAGCGCCGCCTATATTAGCAGGCTGCCTACCCGCAGCCTGAAAGCTGAGCTGAATGGACGAAATCCGGATCCGCGGTGCGCGCACCCACAACCTGCGCAACATCGACCTCGACTTGCCTCGCGACCGCCTGATCGTGATCACCGGGCTCTCGGGCTCGGGCAAGTCATCGCTCGCGTTCGACACGATCTACGCCGAGGGCCAGCGCCGCTACGTCGAGTCGCTCTCGGCCTACGCGCGCCAGTTCCTCTCCGTGATGGAAAAGCCGGACGTCGACCATATCGAGGGCCTCTCGCCCGCGATCGCGATCGAACAGAAGGCGACGTCGCACAATCCACGCTCGACGGTCGGCACCGTCACCGAAATATACGATTACCTGCGCGTGCTGTTCGCGCGGGCCGGCGTGCCGCGCTGCCCCGAGCACGGCCAGGACCTGGCCGCGCAGACCGTCACGCAGATGGTCGACCACGTGCTCGCCCTGCCGGAGGGCACCGGGGTGCTGCTGCTCGCGCCGATCGTGCAGGACCGCAAGGGCGAACACACCGAAGTGTTCGATCACCTGCGCAGCCAGGGCTACGTGCGTGCGCGAATCGACGGCAAGCTGGTCGAACTCGACGTCAAGCCCGAACTCGATGGCCGGCGACGCCACACGATCGAAGCCGTCATCGACCGCCTCAAGGTGCGACCCGACGCGTCGCAACGCCTGGCCGAGTCGTTCGAGACGGCCCTCGGCCTTGCGCAGGGCTCGGCGCGACTGGCCTTCCACGACGAGCCCGAGCGCGAGCCGCTCGTGTTCTCGAACCGCTTCGCCTGCACGGTGTGCGGTTACAGCCTCACCGAGCTCGAGCCACGGCTGTTCTCGTTCAACAACCCGAACGGAGCGTGCGGCACCTGTGGTGGCCTCGGCGTGCAGGAGTTCTTCGATCCGGCGCGCGTCGTCGTCAATCCGAGCCTGTCGCTCGCGGGTGGCGCGGTGCGGGGCTGGGACCGTCGCAACGCGTATTACTTCCAGCTGATCCAGTCGCTCGCCAAGCATTTCCGTTTCGACATCGAAGCGCCGTGGAACGACCTGCCCGAAGCCGTGCGCCACGCGCTGCTCTGGGGCAGCGGCGAAGAGAAGATCCAGTTCCGGTACGTCGACGCGAAAGGCGCGGCCACGAAGCGTTCGCATGCGTGGGAAGGCATCCTGCCGAACCTGGAGCGTCGTTACCGTGAAACCGAGTCGACGACCGTGCGCGAGGAACTCGGTAAGTATCGTGGCGTGCGCGCATGCGTCGATTGCGGCGGCAGCCGTCTCAACCAGGCAGCACGGCACGTGTTCGTGGCGGATCGCGCCCTGCCCGAGATCACCGCGATGTCGATCGCGCACTCACGGCGCTTCTTCGCCGAGATGCACATCGAAGGCTGGCGCGGCGAAATCGCCTCGCGCCTGGTCCGTGAAATCTCCGACCGCCTCACGTTCCTGAGCGACGTCGGCCTCGACTACCTCTCGCTCGATCGCAGTGCCGAGACGCTCTCGGGCGGTGAAGCACAGCGTATCCGCCTCGCGAGCCAGATCGGCTCGGGCCTCGTCGGCGTGATGTACATCCTGGACGAGCCGTCGATCGGATTGCACCAGCGCGACAACCAGCGCCTGCTCGACACGCTCGTGCGGCTGCGCGACCTCGGCAACACGGTGATCGTCGTCGAGCACGACGAGGACGCCATCCGGCAGGCGGATTACGTCGTCGATCTCGGCCCGGGCGCCGGCGCGCACGGCGGCATCATCGTTGCACAAGGCACGCCCCAGGCCGTCGCCGACAACCCGGATTCGCTGACGGGCGCATTCCTGAGCGGGCGCCGCCGGATCGCGTACCCGAAGGAGCGGCGCGCCGCACAACCCGGCAAGGTGCTGCGCATCGTCGAGGCGACGGGCAACAACCTGCGCGGTGTCACCGCGAGCTTTCCGATCGGGCTCATGACGTGCGTCACCGGCGTGTCGGGCTCGGGCAAGTCGACGCTGGTCATCGACACGCTCTACCGCCATGCGGCGGGCGCGCTGACCGATTCGGGCGGTGAACCGGCACCGTGCCGCGCGATCGAGGGTCTCGCGCAGATCGACCGCGTAATCGACATCGACCAGAGCCCGATCGGCCGCACGCCGCGCTCGAACCCGGCGACGTACACGGGCATCTTCGGTCCCGTGCGCGAACTGTTCGCCGAAGTGCCCGAGGCCCGCGCGCGCGGTTACGACCCGGGGCGCTTCAGCTTCAACGTGCGCGGCGGCCGCTGCGAGGCCTGCGAAGGCGACGGCTTGATCCGCGTCGAGATGCATTTCCTGCCGGATGCGTACGTGACCTGCGATGCCTGCCGCGGCTTGCGCTACAACCGTGAGACGCTCGAGATCCGCTACAAGGGCCGCAACATCCACGACGTGCTCGACATGACGATCGAGGATGCCGCCGTTTTCTTCCGCAACGTGCCGACGCTGCAGGGCAAACTGCAGACATTGCTCGACGTGGGGCTGTCCTACGTGCGGCTGGGCCAGAACGCGACGACGCTGTCGGGCGGCGAAGCGCAGCGCATCAAGCTCGCGCGCGAACTGGCCAAGCGCGCCACGGGCCGCACGCTCTACATCCTGGACGAGCCGACCACCGGGCCTGCACTTCCACGACATCGAGCAACTGCTCGGCGTGCTGCACCGGCTGCGCGACGACGGCAACACGATCGTCGTCATCGAGCACAATCTCGACGTGATCAAGACGGCGGACTGGATCGTCGACATGGGTCCGGAGGGGGGTGACGGCGGCGGTTCGCTCGTCGTCGAGGGCACGCCCGAACAGGTGGCGGCCACGCCCGAGTCGCACACCGGCGAGTACCTGGCCCGCGTCCTGCGCTGAATCCCGTCACCTCTCCCGCTTGTCACCTTTCCCGCTGGCGGGAGAGGTCGGCCACCGGCCGGGTGAGGGCACGTTGCAGGCCCGCCAGACGGGATCCGGTCTTCCTCGGCGCTCCGGGGTCTCACGCGCATCGCAGGGCAATAGGGGACGCACCGATTTCCGGGACACCTGAGCGTTCCGATTGCCTGCGGCGAGCCTTGCTCGAACGGGCGCGAGGCGATGGTGTCAGCGCAGCAGCAGAACCCGCAGTGCCGCCTCGCACCTGCGTTCGAGCAGCGGCGTTCGACACGGAGCGCCGAGGAAGACCGGATCCCGTCCGGCGGGCCGATACCGTGCCTCAGCCGGCCGGTGGCCGACCCTCCCGCCGACAGCGGGAGAGGTGACGACGATCAGTTCGCGCCGCGCACCGACGGGTGCGCTTCGGTGCGGAAGCGATGACGCACTTCCCCGCCGCTCCGCGTCTCCGAGAAACGCCCGGCGGTTTCGCGCTCGATCACGCGGCGCCAGAACTGCAGGGCCGGGCGATTGTGTTCGTCCTCGACCACTTCCCAGTCGCCGGCGAAACGATTGAACAGCAAAGAGGCCGCGAACGCGCCCACGCCGCGGCGGCGCGAGCTGCTCACGATGAAGAACTCCGACATCCGGAAATTGACCGTGGTGCGCGGAAACGCGGGCGGACGCGACACGAGCGCGAACCCGGCCCGGTGGCCTTCCGCGAGAATCACGAAGGGCTTGGCGGCAGGATCGGAGAACCATCCGGCCAGGAACTCGCTTTCGCGTGCGTCCCATTCGCCGAGCGCCGGAAAGAGCCCGGTCTTGGACGCGGAAAGTTCGGACAGATAGTCGCGGTAGACCGCGCGAATCCATTCGCGGTCCTGATCCGAGCTGCGAGCGTCGCGTACCGTGACTGGCACTGCTCGACCCGCCTCCAGCGGGTGTCTCGATCACCGGGCCACTGGGGCGCCGGGGCTGGTTCTTTCTGCAGCGAGAATGGAGCGGACCCCAGCCGGGATCCGCCCCATCTTTGTCGTCAGCCCTTATGCGGGCCGACGAACAGTCAGCGCCAATTACTTGGTCGCTTCCTGCGCGGCCTGGCCGGCGTCCTGCGCGGCTTCGCCGGCAGCAGCGGCGGCGTCGCCAGCAGCGGCAGCGGCATCGCCAGCCGGCAGCAGCGTCACCAGCGGCAGCGGCGGCGCGTCACCGGCGGCGGCAGTGGCGTCAACGACGGCGTCGCCAGCGGCGGCGGCGGCGTCCGTCGCGGCAGCGGCGGCGTCCGTGGCGGCGTCAGCAGCCTGGCCAGCGGCAGCGGCGGCGTCAGCAGCGGCTTCCTGCGTGGCTTCGACGGCTTCTTCCTTCTTGGCGCAGCCGGCGAGGGCCAGGGCGGCGAGGGCGGCGGCGAGAGCGATCTTCGCGTTCATTGAATAAATACCCCGAAAAATTTGCGGACTGTTGATGTCGAACAACTTGCACCTTCGGCGGACCCACCTTGCGGCCGGCCTGCCTGATGCGCGGAAGGGATTCTAGGACCCCGGTCTCCAAACGTAAGCAGACAAACTGTCTCTATCTGGCGACAGCCCGCCTGGCTTGCATGCGCAACAGGCCGCCCAACGGGCCGCGGTTCTCCTATGATCGCGAGTTCCTGACCTTGGGGCACCCACCATGACGGATACGATCGACCCGTTGTTTCCTGCCCACCTGCAGCACGTGCAGGCGCTTGCGGACCGCGCACTCGAGCGCGAAGGCTACGACGGCCTGGTCGTGTATTCGGGACGTCCCGGGCTGCATTTCCTCGACGACCACGGGCCGGCATTCAAGGCGAACCCGCATTTCCTGCACTGGGCACCCCTGCAGGAGGCGCCGGACTGCTTCATCCGCTACTTGCCGGGCCGGCGACCGCAGCTGGTGTTTCACCAGCCCGCTGATTACTGGCACAAGCCGCCGACGGTGCCGACCGCAGACCTGGACACGCGAATTCGACGTCACCGTGATCCGCGAGCCAGCGGAGGCGCGCGGCCTGCTCGATGCCGGCAACCGCCGCATGGCCTGCATCGGCGAGCCGCCCGCCGAGTTCGCCGAGTGGGGCTTCAGCGCGACCAACCCGGCCGGCCTGCTGGCGTACCTGCACTACCACCGCGCGGCCAAGACGCCGTACGAACTCGCGTGCATGCGCGAGGCCTCCCGGCTCGGCGCGATCGGCCACGTGGCGGCTGCAGCGGCGTACCGCGCGGGTGCCTCGGAATTCGAGGTTCACCAGGCTTACTGCTCGGCTGTCGGGCTGCGCGAGCAGGAACTGCCGTACGGCAACATCATCGCGTTTGGCGAGGGCGCGGCGATCCTGCACTACACGACACTCGGCCGCCGGCGCGACGTGCCGCGCCCGACGTTCCTGATCGACGCCGGGCGCGCAGTTCCGCGGCTACGCCAGCGACATCACGCGCACGCACGTCGCGGACGCAGCGGGCGTCGATCCGACGTTCCTGGAACTGATGGCGCTGATGGAAAAGCTGCAGCTTGAACTCTGCGCCGCCGTGCGACCCGGGGTCGATTACCGGGAGATTCACCTGCTCGCGCATCGCCTGATCGCGGGTGCGCTGGTGCAGGCGGGTGTCGTCACGGGCTGCACGGCCGAACAGGCTGCCGAGAACGGCGTGTCGGGCGTGTTCTTCCCGCACGGCATCGGTCACCTGCTCGGCATCCAGGTGCACGACGTGGCGGGCCTCGCGGCGGACGATTCGGGTCGCAGCCGAGATTCCGCGACCGGCCGGGCACCGGTACCTGCGCCTCACGCGCCGGCTCGAACCGGGGTTCGTCGTGACGATCGAGCCGGGCCTGTACTTCATCGACCTGCTGCTCGACGAGGCGCAGCAGAACGGTCTCGGCCGTTACATCGCCTGGGACGTCGTGCGGCGCCTGCAGCCGTATGGCGGCATCCGCATCGAGGATGACGTGGCGTGCACGGCGTCGGGCGCGCCGGAGAACCTGACGCGGGATGCGTTCGCGAAGGTCGCGTAGCGGTCTGCCCCTCTCCCGCCACAGGCGGGAGAGGGTCCGACGCAATGGCGCGGCCGAAGTCCGCGGCGCTGGTGATGAGCGGACGGCCGCGCCGGCAGGCGACCTGCTTCGCCGCACGCCGTGTCGGACGCCGCAGCATCGAGAATAGGGCGGACGGCACCGCCGATTCACTGGCGACCCTCGCTCGAACGCGCTCGAGCAATGGCGTCGCAGCGTCGAACCGGCGGTATCTCTCCTCTGCGATCGAGCTGCGCGGCAGACCCGGCGTGCGGCGAAGCAGGTCGCCTGCCGGCGCGGCGCCGCATCCCCACCGCAAGCCCGGAGCCCTCAGCATCCCGACCCGCCCGTACCGGGCGACCTCTCCCGCCGGGCGGGAGAGGTCAAGACCGCGCAGCAGACGTGAGACGACTACTGCTTCTTCAGCAGGTCGCGAATCTCGCCGAGCAGCACCACGTCGGGCGCCGGCGCCGGATCCGCAGCGGGCGGCGGCGGCGTCTTCAGCCTGTTGATCGCCTTGATCGCCATGAAGATCGCGGCCGCGATGATCACGAAGTCGAAGATGTTCTGCAGGAACATGCCGTACTTCACCAGGATCGGCGCGCCGGCCGGGTCCGTGCCGAGGCTGATCGCCAGGTCCTTGAAGTTCACGCCACCGACGGCCTTGCCGATCATCGGCGTGATCACGTCGCTCACCAGCGACGAGACGATCTTGCCGAACGCGCCACCGATCACGACGCCGACCGCCATGTCGAGCACGTTGCCCTTCATGGCAAATTCCTTGAATTCAGTGACGATGCTCATGGGCTGGCCGCTCCGTGTGTCTGGTGGATCGGGTGCACGGTATGGGACGGCCCGCAAAAAGAAAAGCCGGACACGGGTCCGGCTTCGTCTTTCTCGCGGCATCACGATTCCAGGGGAATCGACCAGGCCGCGGCAACTGTCGACTCGATCAGGCGGCCGCGATCTTCTTCTTGCGCGGCGCACGCGGCTTCTTCGCCGGCTCGTCGCCCGCGGCCGCTTCCGCGGCAGGAGCGGCGTCGGCCGTCTTCTTCTTGCGGGCCTTCGGCTTCTTCTCGCCTTCGTCCGCAGCCGGGGCCTCGACCGCCGGGGCAGCGCGATCGACCAGGGCCATCAGCGCCATGTCGGCATTGTCACCGGCGCGCAGCGCCATGTGCAGGATGCGCGTGTAGCCGCCCGGACGCGCCGCGAAACGCGGGCCGAGTTCGTCGAACAGCTTGGTCACGACTTCCGCGTCGCGCAGGCGCGAGAACGCGAGGCGACGGTTCGCTGCACTGTCCTTCTTGCCGAGCGTGATGAGCGGCTCGACGAAACGGCGCAGTTCCTTCGCCTTCGGGACCGTCGTCTTGATGGTCTCGTGACGCAGCAGCGAGGCCGCCATGTTGCGCAGCATCGCGGAGCGGTGCGTCGCATTGCGGCTCAACTGCCGCCCGGTAAGTCCGTGTCGCATTTCTTAATCTCTTTTCCGACTAGTCACTGCGATCACTAGTCACTGTTCACTGCTTAGAGGACGTCGCGCTCGTCGTCGCGCTTCAGGCCCGAGGGCGGCCAGTTGTCGAGACGCATGCCGAGCGAGAGGCCGTGGCTTTCCAGCACTTCCTTGATCTCGGTGAGCGACTTCTTGCCGAGGTTCGGCGTGCGCAGCAGCTCGACTTCGGTCTTCTGCACGAGGTCGCCGATGTAGTGGATGTTCTCCGCCTTGAGGCAGTTCGCACTGCGGACGGTGAGCTCCAGCTCGTCGACGGGACGCAGCAGCAGCGGGTCGAAGTGATGGTCGGCCGGGCGCGACTTCTCTTCGTCCTGGCCCTGCAGGTCGACGAACACCGACAGCTGGTCCTTCAGGATCGAGCCGGCGCGGCGGATCGCTTCTTCAGCGTCGATCGTGCCGTTGGTCTCGATGTCGATGATCAGCTTGTCGAGGTCGGTGCGCTGTTCGACGCGCGCCGCTTCGACGTTGTAGGTGACCTTGCGGATCGGGCTGAACGACGCGTCGAGCAGCAGGCGGCCGATCGGGCGGCTGGCTTCCTCGAACGCGAGGCGCTGGCCGGCCGGACGGTAGCCGCGACCCTTCTCGACCTTGAGCGTCATGTTGAGTTCGCCGGCCTTGGTCAGGTTGGCGATCACGAGCTCGGGGTTCAGGATCTCGACGTCGTGGTCGGTCTGGATGTCGCCGGCGCGAACCGGGCCCGGGCCCTTCTTCGACAGGCGCAGCTCCGACTCGTCGCGCGCGTTCAGGCGGATCGCGACCAGCTTGAGGTTCAGCAGGATGTCGACGACGTCTTCCTGCACGCCTTCGATGCTGGTGTACTCGTGGAGCACGCCATCGATCTCGACTTCGGTGATCGCACTGCCCGGCATCGACGACAGCAGCACGCGCCGCAGCGCGTTGCCGAGCGTGTGGCCGAAGCCACGCTCGAACGGCTCGATGACGATCTTGGCGTGGCGCGGTGACGTCGGCGTCACCTTTACCACGCGCGGACGGAGGAATTCCGCAACGGCTGACTGCATTTGAAGTGCCCTTGCCTTGGCAAGGCCCGGTTCGACCGGGCCGGATGGATTACTTGGAGTACAACTCGACGACGAGGCTTTCGTTGATGTCCGGCAGGATGTCGCCACGCTCGGGCAGCGACTTCAGGACACCCGAGAATTTCTTCTCGTCGACCTCGACCCAGTCCGGGAAACCGGTCTGGGCACGGATCTGCAGGGCCTGCGCGACACGCGCCTGCTTCTGCGCCTTCTCGCAGAGGCCGACGACGACGCCGGCCTTGCACTGGTACGAAGGAATGTTGAGGCGCGAGCCATTGACGACGATCGCGCCGTGGCTCACCAGCTGGCGCGCTTCAGTGCGCGTGGCGGCGAAACCCATGCGATAGACGACGTTGTCGAGACGCGACTCGAGGATCTGCAGCAGCGTTTCACCCGTGGCGCCCGGACGGCCGGCCGCCTGCTGGTAGTAGCCGCGGAACTGGCGCTCGAGCACGCCGTACATGCGGCGCAGCTTCTGCTTCTCGCGCAGCTGCAGGCCGTAGCCCGACACGCGCGCGCGGCGCTCGCCCTTGATGCCGCCCGGCGGCACTTCGAGCTTGCACTTCGACTCGAGCGACTTGACGCCGCTCTTCAGGAAAAGGTCGGTGCCCTCGCGACGCGAGAGCTTGCACTTGGGACCAAGATACCTTGCCATGTTCTCTTATCCTCGGCAGCGGCGCGTCAAACGCGACGCTTCTTGGGCGGACGGCACCCGTTGTGCGGGATCGGCGTCACGTCCTCGATGCTGGTGACTTTCAGGCCGGCGGCATTGAGCGCGCGCACGGCAGACTCGCGACCCGGGCCAGGGCCCCGGACCTTCACGTCGACGGTGCGGACACCGTATTCCTGCGCGGCGACGCCAGCCTTCTCGGCGGCGACCTGCGCGGCGAAAGGCGTGCTCTTGCGCGAACCGCGGAAGCCGCAGCCGCCCGAAGTCGCCCAGGACAACGTGTTGCCCTGGCGGTCCGTGATCGTGATGATCGTGTTGTTGAACGAGGCATGCACGTGAGCAACCGCGTCGGTCACGACGCGCTTGATCTTCTTGCGAGGCTTGCCTGCGGACTTCTTGTCGTCAGCCATTCGAGTACAACCTTAAGTGATCGACCGGGTGGGGGCGTATTACGCCTTGCCCGGAGGTGCGTTCAGCTTGACCGCCGCCTTGCGCGGGCCCTTGCGCGTGCGCGCATTGGTGCGCGTGCGCTGTCCCCGCATCGGCAGGCCCTTGCGGTGCCGCATGCCACGGTAGGAACCGAGGTCCATGAGGCGCTTGATGTTCATCGACACTTCGCGGCGAAGGTCGCCTTCGACCGGAAGCTTCGCGATCGCCGAGCGCAGCGCGGTGACCTCGGCTTCCGTCAGGTCCTTCACCTTCGTGTCGGGCTTGACGCCAGCTGCCTCGCAGGCGGTGCGCGCCTGGGTGCGACCAACGCCGAAGATTGCAGTCAGCCCGATGCAGACGTGCTTGTTCATCGGGATGTTAATGCCGGCTATACGGGCCATTTTAGGCTCACTCCGGGGCGCGAAAAGCGCGGAATAATATCAGAAAAACCGGTGTTGCTCAATGCAAGGACCGGGCCATCAGCCCTGTCGCTGCTTGTGGCGCTTGTCGCTGCTGCAGATCACGTAGACCACGCCGCGACGCCGAACCACTTTGCAGTTCTTGCAGATACGCTTAACCGAGGGACGAACTTTCATGAATCTCTCTCCAATACAGCCGGGGGCGCTCAGCGCACCTGGCCGGGCCGGCCGTAGCCGCGCAGGTTGGCCTTCTTCATGAGCCCCTCGTACTGGTGCGACATGAGGTGCGCCTGCAGCTGGGCCATGAAGTCCATGATCACCACGACGATGATCATGAGCGAGGTGCCGCCGAAGTAGAACGGCACCCGGAACTGGGAAATCAGGATCTCGGGCAGCAGGCAGACCAGGGCCACGTACAGGGCGCCCCAGACCGTCAGCCGGGTCAGGACCTTGTCGATGTACTCGGCGGTCTGCTGGCCCGGGCGGATCCCGGGAATGAACGCGCCGGACTTCTTCAGGTTCTCCGCCGTCTCGCGCGCGTTGAAGACCAGCGCGGTGTAGAAGAAGCAGAAAAAGATGATCAGCGACGCGTAGATGACCATGTGCACCGGCTGGCCGACGCCGAGGCTCGCCGCCACGTTCTGCAGCCAGCCGAAGTGCTCGCTGGTGCCGAACCAGCTCGCGATCGTCGCCGGGAAGAGCAGCAGGCTCGAGGCAAAGATCGGCGGGATCACGCCCGACATGTTGAGCTTGAACGGCAGGTGCGTCGACGTGCCGGCGAACACGCGGCGGCCCTGCTGGCGCTTGGCGTAGTTGACCGGGATGCGGCGCTGGCCGCGCTCGACGAACACCACGAAGTAGGTGACCGCCGCGACCATGATCACGAGGATCAGCGCCAGCGCCGGGTTGATTTCGCCGTTGCGGACGAGTTCGAGCGTGCCGCCGATGGCAGCCGGCAGGCCGGCGACGATACCCGCGAGGATGATCATCGAGATGCCGTTGCCGAGGCCGCGTTCCGTGATCTGCTCACCGAGCCACATCAGGAACATGGTGCCGGCCGTGAGCGTCGCCGTGGCGAGGAACACGAACTGGAAGCCGGGATTGATCACGACGCCCTGGTTCTGGAACGCGACGGCCGCGCCCGCGCCCTGGAATACGGCGAGACCCACCGTGCCCCAGCGCGTGTAGTTGGTCAGCTTGCGGCGGCCCGCCTCGCCTTCCTTGCGCAGCGCCTGCAGCTGCGGCACCACCACGGCCATCATCTGCACGATGATCGACGCCGAGATGTAGGGCATGACGCCGAGCGCCAGGATCGACAGCCGCTGCAGCGCGCCGCCCGAGAACATGTTGAACATGCTCAGGATCGTGCCCTGCTGGTCCTGGAAGAAACGCGCCAGCGCGACCGGGTCGATGCCCGGCACGGGAATGAACGTGCCGATGCGATAGACGATCAGGCCACCGATCAGGAACAGGAACCTGTTCCTGAGCTCGGTCAACCGCGTCGCTTCGCCAAGGGCTGCGACTGGGTTGTTGGACTGGTTGGCCACGGCTGATCCTTAACCTTGCGTTGGATGTGCGACCGAGCCGGGGCTCAGGCCGACGCCTCGACGATCTTGCCGCCGGCCTTCTCGATGGCCTCGCGGGCGCCCTTCGTGACGCCGACGCCGGACACCGTGAACGCCGACTTCACTTCGCCCGACAGCACGATCTTGGCCTGCAGCGTGTTCGCCGGGACCAGGTTCGCGCTCTTCAGGATGGCGAGGTCGATGTTGCCGCCTTCGATCTTGTGCAGCTCGCTCAGGCGAACCTCGGCCGTGCGGCGGCCGAGCGCCGAACGGAAACCGATCTTCGGCAAGCGGCGCTGCAGCGGCATCTGGCCGCCTTCGAAGCCGACCTTGTGATAGCCGCCCTTGCGGGCGCGCTGGCCCTTGACGCCGCGGCCGCAGGTCTTGCCCTGGCCGGCGGAAGCGCCGCGACCGACGCGAGTGCGCGTCTTCTTGCTGCCCGGTGCCGGGCTGATGGTATTGAGCTTCATGATCTGTTCACGCCTCTTCGACGCGGAGCAGGTGCCGCGACGCGTTGAGCATGCCGCGGATCTCAGGGGTATCGGTGACGACGACCGACTGGTGCATGCGGCGCAGGCCGAGGCCGCGCACGGTGGCACGGTGACGGTGAATCTGGCCGAAGGGACTCTTCACCAGAGTCACCTTCACGGTCTTGGCCACTGTCTTGACCGCGGTGTCTTTCTTGGTTGCCATGGCGCTGTCAGCCCGTGATTTCGGCAATGGTCTTGCCGCGCTTGGCCGCGATGCGCTCCGGAGCCGGCATGCCGGTCAGGGCCTTCATCGTTGCGCGCACGACGTTGATCGGGTTGCGCGAGCCGTACGACTTCGCGAGCACGTTGCGCACGCCGGCGCACTCGAACACCGCGCGCATGCTGCCGCCCGCGATGACGCCCGTACCGTCGGAGGCCGGCTGCATGTACACCTTCGAGGTGCCGTGCTTGCCGACGACCGCGAAGTGCAGCGTCGAATTGCGCAGCGGCACGTTGACGAGGTTCTTGCGGGCCTGCTGCATCGCCTTCTGGATCGCGACCGGCACTTCACGCGCCTTGCCGTAACCGAAGCCGACGCGGCCGTTGCCGTCGCCCACCACGGTGAGCGCGGTGAAGCCGAACTGCTTGCCGCCCTTGACGGTCTTGGAGACGCGGTTGACGGTCACCAGCTTCTCGATGAACTCGTCCGACGCCGCCATTTTTTCGATTCTAGCCATTGCTGCTCCTGGAACCTTGTGCGGCTCAGAACTCGAGGCCGGCTTCGCGCGCGGCTTCGGCAAGCGCCTTGATGCGCCCGTGGTACTTGAAGCCCGACCGGTCGAAGGCGACCTGGGTCACGCCCTTGGCCTTCGCACGCTCGGCGATCGCCTTGCCGACGGCCTTCGCCGCCTCGACGTTGCCGGTGCCCTTGAGGCCCTCGGCGACGTCCTTCTGCAAGGTCGACGCAGACACGATGACCTTCGACTCGGGGTCGAAGATCTGCGCGTAGATGTGCTGCGCGGTGCGGTGCACGCTCAGGCGGGTGGCGCGAAGCTCCAGGATCTTCGCGCGACTGCGGCGGGCTCTCTTCAGACGACTGACTTTCTTTTCCATCGCGGCACCCATTACTTCTTCTTCGTTTCCTTGAGCTCGATACGCTCACCGGAATAACGAACGCCCTTGCCCTTGTACGGCTCGGGGGGACGGTAGCCGCGGATTTCCGCCGCCACCTGGCCAACCTGCTGCTTGTCCGCGCCCTTGACGAGG
The DNA here is from genome assembly GCA_963743995.1 of uncultured Gammaproteobacteria bacterium. GTDB lineage: Bacteria > Pseudomonadota > Gammaproteobacteria > Steroidobacterales > Steroidobacteraceae > RPQJ01. The sequence continues at coordinate 118,465 of CAVUSC010000035.1, forward strand.
ATCTCCGTCTGCGTCGGCGTCTCGATCGTGATGCCTTCCGGCACGTCGTACTCGACGGGATGCGAGAAGCCGAGCGTCAGGTTCAGCTTCTTGCCCTGGGCCGCGGCACGGTAGCCGACGCCCACGAGCTCGAGCTTCTTCTCGTAGCCCTGCGACACGCCCTGGCACACGTTCGCGAGGTGCGAGCGCAGCGAGCCGGCGTGCATCAGCGACTCCTTGTTGCGCTCCGCGATCTCGACGCGGATGTCATTGCCTTCCTGCACCAGGCTCAGGCCCGGACGCAGCGCCAGCTTGAGCGCGCCCTTGGCGCCCTTGACGGTGACGGTGCTGCCGTCGACCGTGTGGGTCACGCCCTTGGGCAGCGTGACGGGCCTTTTTGCAACTCGTGACATGGTCTTGGTCCTGTTCCTTGCGCCGTGCCTTACGACACGATGCAGAGCACTTCGCCGCCGTGCCCGCCGGCGCGGGCTTCACGGTCGGTCATCACGCCCTTGGAGGTCGAGATGATCGCCACGCCCATGCCGCCGAGGATCTTCGGCAACTCGTCCTTCGCCTTGTAGATGCGCAGGCCGGGGCGGCTCACGCGCTCGATGCGTTCGATGACCGGGCGGCCCTGGTAATACTTCAGGCGCACCTTGACGGTCGGTTTACTGGCATCGCCATCGATGGCGAAGTCTTCGATGTAACCTTCGTCCTTCAACACCTTGGCCAGTGCCAACTTGACTCGCGACGACGGCGCGGCGATCTCAGGCTTGCCCGAGAGCTGACCGTTGCGAATGCGGGTGAGGAAGTCCGCGATGGGATCCGACATGCTCATGCTGTTGCTCCAGTACCCGGCTTACCAGCTGGCCTTGCCGAGGCCCGGGATGTCACCGCGCATCGTCGCTTCGCGCAGCTTCTGCCGCCCGAGGCCGAACTTACGGTAGACGCCGCGGGAGCGGCCCGTGATCGCGCAGCGGTTGCGCACCCGTGAGGCGCTGGAGTCGCGCGGCATGGCATTCAGCTTGCGCTGCGCCTCTTCCCGCTCGGCATCCGTGGACTTCGGGCTGCGGATAGCTTCCTTGAGCTGGGCTCGCTTGGCAGCGTGCTGCTTCACGAGCTTCTCGCGGCGCTTCTCGCGCATGATCATGCTGGTCTTCGCCATTATTCCTGTCCTACTTTCGGAACGGGAAGTTGAAGGATTCAAGCAGCGCCTTACCTTCCCGGTCGTCGCGTGCCGTCGTCGTGATCGTGATGTCCATCCCGCGGATCGCGTCGACCTGGTCGTAGGCGATTTCCGGGAAAATGATCTGTTCCTTGACGCCGAACGAGTAGTTGCCGCGGCCGTCGAACGAGCGGGCCGACACGCCGCGGAAGTCGCGGATGCGAGGCATCGCCACGTTGATCAGGCGGTCGAGGAACTCGTACATGCGGGCGCCGCGCAGCGTCACGCGCGCGCCGACCGGCACGCCCTGGCGCAACTTGAACGCCGCGATCGCCTTGCGCGACTTCGTCACCACCGGCTTCTGGCCGGTAAGCGCCGTCAGGTCGTTGACGGCGCCGTCCATTGCCTTCTTGTCGGCAACGGCTTCGCCCACGCCCATGTTCACCGAGATCTTGGTGATCTTCGGCACCTGCATGGGATTGGTCACCGCCAGGCTCGTCATGAGCTTGGCGACGATCTCGTCCCGGTAAATTTTCTGCAGCCTTGCCATCTCATCCGACCTCGATTCAGGCGTCCACGACTTCGTCGTTGGACTTGAAGAAACGCACCCGACGTCCGTCGGCGAGCGTGCGGA
>CAVUSC010000036.1:0-12982 GCA_963743995.1 uncultured Gammaproteobacteria bacterium
GGACGGCCAGCGGCTAGCCGCGGCGCCAGAGTGTCCGCCCGCCGGGCTGGTCTTCGAGCTGCACGCCATTCGAAGCGAGCAAGTCGCGGATCCGGTCCGACTCCTTGAAGTCCTTCGCTTTACGGGCCGCGGCGCGCTCGGCAATCAAACGTTCGATGCCGTCATCGCTCAAGTCAGCATGCGAATCGTTCGCGCCCAAAGTAACTTGGGGCAAAAGTGACATCTCGACAGCCGCATTTTTTCTCTTTGCCACCCTGCGCAGGAACACCTCCGGCTCCAGCCCGAGCGACCCGAGCCTCGCACCGAGCGTGCGCATCTCGGCAGCCAGCCCCGCCGCCTTGACGAGATCTCCCGCCGCCTTGGCTCTATTGACCTCGCGCGCGAGTGCCTGCAGTTCGGAGACCGCAATCGGCGTATTGAAGTCGTCGTCCATCGCCGTCACGAAACGTTCCGTGGCCATCGTCGGCGCTTCCAATGCGACGACCGGCACTCCGCGCAGCGACGTGTACAACCCCTCGAGCGCCGCATCGGCCTGCGCCAGGCTGTCCGGCGTGTAGTTGATCGGGCCGCGGTACTGACTGTTGACGATGAAGTAGCGCACCACCTCCGGATCGCGCACCCACTCCAGTACCTCGCGCACCGTGAAGAAATTGCCGAGCGACTTCGACATCTTCTCGTCGTCGACGCGCACGAATCCATTGTGCATCCAGACGTTTACGAACGGCGAGTCGCACGCGGCGCACGTCTGCGCGATCTCGTTCTCGTGGTGCGGAAACTTGAGATCCATGCCGCCGCCGTGGATGTCGAAGTGCGGGCCGAGGATGTCGACCGACATCGCTGAGCACTCGATGTGCCACCCTGGGCGCCCCGCTCCCCACGGCGATTCCCACGCAGGTTCCCCCGGCTTCGCCGCTTTCCACAGCACGAAATCCAGCGGATCGCGCTTGGCCTCGTCCACTTCAATGCGGGCGCCTGCCCGCAGGTCGGCCAGTCGCTTGCCCGACAGCTGGCCGTACGGCTCGAACTTCGCGACGGCGTAGTACACGTCGCCATTGCTGGCCGCGTATGCGTACCCCTTGTCCACCAGCTGCTGCACCATCGCGACGATCTGTGTCACGAACTCGGTTGCGCGCGGCTCATGATCGCCGAGGCGCACGCCGAGCGCCGCGCAGTCTTCCTGGTAGGCCTTGATGAAACGCTCGGTCAGCGCCTGCATCGGCTCGCCGTTGGCGAGCGCGCGCTGGATGATCTTGTCGTCAATGTCCGTGATGTTGCGGACGAACGTGACGTGGTAGCCCGACGCCTCGAGGTGACGGCGCACCACGTCGAACACGATCAGCATTCGCGCATGGCCGAGGTGGCAGTAGTCGTAGACCGTGATGCCGCAGACGTACATGCGGACCTTGCCCGGCTCGAGCGGCGTGAAGACTTCCTTGCGTCCGGTCAGTGAATTCTGGATCTGCAGCATGTATCCCTCGTAATTGGGGACGCTCACCTATTTCCAAAAATAGGTGAGCGTCCCCTATTTTCCTGCGAGCAAGCGCGCCGACTCGAGCCGGCCGAGGACACGTGTGGTGCCCATCAGGCCGACGAGCGGCGCGAGTTCGGGCCCGTGCGTCGCGCCGGTCAGCGCGGAGCGCAGCGGCATGAACAGTTTCGCACCCTTGCGATTCGTCGCCTCGGCAATGGCGCGTGTCCAGGCCTTGAAGTCGCCGGCACTCGCGGCCAGCAATTGCCCGGCGCTTGCGAAGAACTCCGGACCCGCCTCGGTGATCTGCGCCTGCGCTTCCGCCGACACCGGCACCGAATCGCTGGCGACGACAGCCACGAGTTCGTCGACCTCGGTGGGAAACAGGACATTGCCCTTCACCACCGCGACGAACGCGCTGCGATCCTCGCCCGCCGGCAACGAGTCGAGGTGCGTGCCGAGCCATTGCTCGATCTGCGCATCGTTGGAGTGCGTCACGGCCTCGCGCTGCCAGTGCCGCAGCTGCGCTTCGTCGAAGCGGGCCGCGGAATGGCTGGTGCGGGCAAGGTCGAAGTGCGACGCGAGTTGATCGAGCGCAAGCCAGCCGTCGTGACCGCAGGCGTGGCCGAGCCGAACCAGGTAATTGCAGATCGCGGCCGGCAGGTACCCCTGCGCGCGCAAGTCGGTAAGGCTGGCCGCACCGTCGCGTTTCGACAGCGGCGTGCCACTGGGGGCCAGCACCAGCGGCAAGTGCCCGTATTCGGGCAACGGCAGGCCGAGGGCTTCGAGCAGCAGCAACTGGCGCGGCGTGTTGGCCAGGTGGTCGTCGCCCCGCAGTACGAGCGTGATGCCCATCGTGGAGTCGTCCACCGCATTGCCGAGGAAGAACGACACGCTGCCGTCGCCGCGGCGGATCACGAAATCGCCGATGTCGTCGGACTGGAAGCGCTGTGGACCATGGACGCGATCCACGAACTCGACGGCACGGTGGTCGGGCACGCGGAAGCGGATTGCGGGCGCTTTGCCGGAGTCGATGCGCCGCTGGACTTCCCCCGCACTCAAGCCTGCGCAGGTGCGTGCGTACCGCGGCGGCCTGCCCGATGCCAGCTGCGCCTTGCGCGACAATTGCAGTTCTTCGGGCGAGCAAAAGCACGGGTAGGTCTGGCCGTTCGCTTCGAGCTTCGTCAGCGCCTCGGCGTAGACCGCACCACGCTCACTCTGCCGGTAGGGGCCGTGCGGACCGCCCACAACCGGACCTTCGTCCCAGGTGATGCCCAGCCACCGCAGCTCGTCCAGTTGCCGTTCGAGCAGCGCGTCCTGGCTCCGTCCCGCATCGGTGTCTTCGATGCGCAGCACGAAACGACCGCCCGACGCACGCGCGGCAAGCCAGCTGAACAACGCCGTGCGGGCGTTGCCCAGGTGCAGCGCACCCGTGGGACTGGGCGCAAAGCGCGTGATTTGAGCGGTGACAGGCATGACCGCGCATCTTACCGGATTGGCCAGATCGGGCGGCTCGCCTCCTCGTCCGGCGCTGGCCCGTGGGCCCCGGGACGCTTACCATCCGCGCAGCGATTTTCCGTCCACCGGGTGCCGAATGTCCCTGATTTTTCCGACCCTCTCGCGCTTGCTTCTGCCCTTGTTCCTGGCCGCGGGTCTGGCCGCACCGGCATGGTCGCAGGACGTCGTCCCGGCCGGGCCACAGAGGGTCCGTTTCGAAACGACGCTGGGAGCCTTCACGATTGAAGTCGACCCGGCCCGCGCTCCGCTCACCGCGGCGAGCTTCCTGCAGTACACCCGCGACCTGCATTACGACGGTACGATCTTCCACCGGATCATCGGCAACTTCGTGATCCAGGGCGGCGGCTATCTGCCGGACGGCGCAGAAAAGCCGGTCCGTGGCAGCGTGCCGAATGAAAGCGGCAACGGGCTGAGCAACCGGCGCGGCACGGTTGCACTGGCGCGCACCGGGGACCCGCACAGCGGCACCTCCCAGTTCTACATTAACGTGGCCGACAACATCGCGCTCGACCCCTCACCGACACGCTGGGGCTACGCCGTCTTTGGGCGCGTGGTCGACGGCATGGACGTCGTCGACCGCATCGCCAGCGTTGCGACCGGGTCACGCGCGTCGTTCCAGGAAGACACGCCGATGGAGCCGGTCGTCATCACGACGGCCCGCGTAGTCGGCGAGGCTGCAACGTCCCCGTGAATCCCGACCGTCGCAAGACCCTGCTGGTGTCCGACCTGCACCTCGATCCGTCGACGCCCGGGATCGCGCGTCAGTTCATCGACTTTTTACGCAACGAGGCACGCGATGCTCGCGCGCTCTACATCCTCGGCGACCTGTTCGAGGCCTGGCTCGGCGACGACGACCCTGAACCGGCCGCGCGTCCGATCGTTGCGGAACTGCGTGCTCTGCACGATGCGGGCGTTCCGACGTATTTCATGCACGGCAACCGCGATTTCCTCGTTGGCTCGCGTTTTGCCGCCCAGACCGGTTGCACGCTGCTCGATGACGGCACGGTCGTCGACCTGCACGGCGAGCGTGTCCTGCTGATGCACGGTGACGTGTTGTGCACGGCCGACACGAGCTACCAGCGCCTGCGACGGATCCTGCGCAACCCGGTCACCCTGTTCGTGCTGCGGCACCTGGGCCTGGAGACGCGGCGCAGGCTCGGCCAGAAACTGCGGTCGGGAAGCCGGATGCACGTCGGTGCCACGGCGGCGGAGATCATGGATGTGACGCCATCGGAGGTCGTCGATTCGCTGCGGCATGCGCGCGTCAGCACGCTCGTGCATGGTCACACGCACCGTCCCGCGATTCATTCGCTCGACGTTGACGGCAAGCCTGCGCGCCGGATCGTCCTTGGCGACTGGCACGCCCAGGGCAGCGTGCTGGAGTGGCGGGACGATGGCGTGGAGCTGCGCGCGCTAGCCCGGGGATAGGGGTTGGGAAATAGGGGACGCTCACCTATTTCCAGAAAATAGGTGAGCGTCCCCTATTTCCCCCCCCTATTTCCTGCCTCACCCTTCCGGGGTGCCCGAATGGAACCGGAACTCGGCGTCCGGCGCGATCGCCAGCTCGGCTTCCACGGCGGCTAGCTGTTGCAGGCGTTCCCGCGCGCCCTCGCCCCGCTTGTCCGCCAGGCGCAGGTAGAGTCCGGCGTGCCGCGCTTCGGCAACCGCCAGCGATTCGTAGAACGGACCGAGCGGATCCCCCAGCAGCGGTATCAAGCCGATGAAGCGCTCGTGCGAGCGCGCTTCGATCAACGCGCCGAGCAGCAGCAGGTCCATCCGCCGCTCGTTTTCCGTGCGACGCAGCGCCTTGCGCAGGCCCTCGGCGTACCGCGAAGGGCTGAGGCGCCTGAACGGCACCTGCAGCGCCGCAAGCTGCTGCTGCACCAGCTCGAAATGCCGCAATTCTTCGCGTGCCAGCCGGGACATGCGGTCGGCCAGTTCGAAGTCCTCGGGGTACGAAAACATCAGGGCCAGCGCCGTCGACGCGGCCTTCTTCTCGCAATTGGCATGATCGAGCAGCAGGTCCTGCCAGCGCTCCACGGCCAGCGCGAACCAGCGCGGATCGGTCGTCGACTGCAGGACCACGGCAACGCTCACGGCCCAGGCCTCAGGCGGCTGCGCTCGTCAGCAGCTCGTCGATCTTCGCGACGATCGCAGCGGCCGACGGCAAGCGGTCGGCCGGCTTTTTCGCGAGCAGGCCATCGAGCAACGGCTGCAGGTGCGCAAGGTTCGGCGGCAACCGCGGGATCGGCGAATTGGCGTGCAGGTAGATCACCGCGAGCGGCGTTTCGGCGACGTACGGCTTGACGCCTGTCAGCATCTCGTACAGCACCACGCCAAGGCTGTAGAGGTCGCTGCGCTCGTCGAGCGGTGCGCCATGCCCCTGCTCCGGACTCATGTAGTGCGGCGTGCCGAAGATCGTGCCGACGCCGGTGATGTCGCTTTCCAGGCGCAGCTGGCGCGCGAGGCCAAAATCGATGAACGCCGCGGTGTCGTCCTCGCGCAGCAGGAGGTTGCCTGGCTTCACGTCGCGATGCAGCACACCCACGTCGTGCAGCGCGCCGAGCGCGGCCGCCATCTGTCGCACGTAGCCGAGCGCCTGTCGCTGATCGAGACGCTCGCGCATGCGCGAGCGCAGGTCGCCGCCGGGGAAGAATTCCATGGCCAGGTAAAGATGATCGTCGGCGACGCCGATGTCGAAGATGCGAGCGATGTTCGGATGCCGCAGGTGCGCCACGAGCTCGAACTCGCGCAGGAACCGGTCAAACGTCGTGCTGCCTTCGACGGAGTCCGGCACCTGGCGAAAGATCTTGAGCACGCGCTGTTCGCCCGTGCGCTCGTTCATCGCGAGGAACACGCTCGACGATCCGCCGACGGCGAGTCGCCGCAGGCAGCGATGGCCGCGGATGCGCACCGAGCCGAACCGATCGGGTGGATTCTGCTCGAGCGCAGCGCGCGAGGTTTCCGACAGGACATTGCGACGCCGCGCCAGCGCGGTCCGCAGTACGCCGCAAAGGTCTGCGTGCTCGAAGTCCGTCCGCGGCAGCACGGCCAGCGCGCCGACCGACCCGGCCTTCTCCGCGACCGCCGCATCGCTGGCGGGAGCGAAGTAGACGACCGGTGGAAAGGCGGGACGATCGACCAGGTCTTCGAGCCACTCGAGGCCGCGGGCATCCTGCACTTCGTGGTCGAGCAGCACCACGTCATAGGCGACGCCGGTAAAGCCCGCGGGCAGGCGTCCGCGAGTGGCGGGCTCGTATTCGGCGGGCAACGCATCGCGCCACTCCAGCGTCACGTGATGCGCGAGCAGCTGCCGGTAGTCGGCGCGGTCGCTGACGATCAAAGCACGCAACGTCATCGATGCCCTCCAAGACGCAGCCCCAGCACGAGATCACCGACGTTCGTCAACGTCGGTCCAGTATGCAGCAGATCACCGGCTGCCTCGAGAAAAGTACCGGAATCCGCGCCTGCGAGCGATACGTGCGGGTCGCAACCCGCATCGCGTCCACGCTGGCACGTCCCGGCGTCGACGAGCGCGCCTGCATCACTCGAGGCACCGTCGATGCCGTCGGTGCCCACGACCAGCAAGCCTGCATCGTGCAGTCCACGCCGTTCGAGTTCGAGTGCGGCAGCGAGCGCGAGATGCTGGTTGCGGCCACCGCGACCGGGATGCTCCGGCAAGCGCACGGTCGATTCGCCACCGCGGACCTGCACGATGCCGGCAGGCTGCCGCGCCAGGGCCGCAACGAAGCTGTCACCGAGTTCAGCAGCGTCGCCATCGATGCGGGCACGCACGACCCTGGACTTCAGGCCCTGCGCGCGTGCCGCTGCTGCTGCGGCGCGGCACGCCGACCCGAGCGACGCCACGATTCGAAACGGCACGTCGGGGACGTCATCGGGTCGCTGCGGACGCGAGCCGGCTCGATCCAGCAGGGCGCGCAGTGCAGGAGGCACCGCCGTCGCAACGTTCTCGTCGACAGGCACGCTCGGAGACTCGTGCAACAAGCCGGAACCGATGATGCGTGGATCGTTGCCGGGAACGTCCGAGATCATCAGGGCCAGCGCGCGCCGTCCCTGCGCGAGCCGCGCAAGTCCGCCACCCTTGAGCCTCGAAATTCGCCGCCGCGCGGCATTGACCTGCACGATCGATGCACCCGATTGCAGTGCCCAGCGATTCAGTGCCTGCAGGTCGGCGAGACTGGCGCCGGGATGCAGCCACTCGACGAGGCTGGAGGCGCCGCCTGACACCAGGAACAGCACCTGCGCGTCGGCGGCGAGGTGCGTAACGAAATCGACGATCGCTGCGCCCGCATCGAGGCTCGCCTGGTCGGGCATCGGGTGTGATCCATGGTGGACGGCCAGGCCGTGCGCCGCCGGATCGAAGCCGGGCGGCACGTGATCGATGGGTGCGACGATCACGCCACCCGCAATCTGCGAACCCAGTGCATCGACCGCACCTTGCGCCATCGCCGCAGCCGCCTTGCCAACCGCGACCAGGTGCCAGTGACCGTGAAGAGGTCGTCGTGCGAGTTCGCCCCGGACGGCACGACGGCCGCCAACGGCGTCGAGCGCCGCTCGCAGGCAAGTGAGAAGGACTCTACGCAAGGACATGCGAACCTCACCCCGCGGCCCGCACCCGACTGCCCTCACCCCAATCCTCTGCCACGGCTTGTGGGAGAGGTGGCAAGTGAACCGTCAGACGACGGCCTTCAGCACGCCCGAAGCGGCCGTGCCGGTGTTGCGCGTCTGCTTGGCGAGATCGGAGCGTTCGCGCTGCAGCCGGTCGAGGTACTCCGGCGTGATGTCGCCGGTCACGTACTCACCCGAGAAGCACGACGTGTCGAACTGGCTCACGCCCGAATCGTGGTGCCGCACGGCCTTCACGAGGTCGTCGAGGTCCTGGTAGATCAGCCAGTCCGCGCCGATCAGCCTGGCCACTTCGTCCTCGGTGCGGCCCGCCGCGACCAGTTCGGAGGCGGCAGGCATGTCGATGCCGTAGACGTTCGGATAACGCACCGGCGGCGCGGCCGAGGCGAAATAGACCTTGTTCGCGCCCGCCTCGCGCGCGATCTCGATGATCTGCGCCGACGTGGTGCCGCGCACGATCGAATCATCGACCAGCAGCACGTTCTTGCCGCGGAACTCGAGGTCGATCGCATTCAACTTGTTGCGCACCGACTTCTTGCGCTGGCCCTGCTCCGGCATGATGAAGGTGCGGCCGATGTAGCGGTTCTTGATGAACCCCTCGCGGTACTTCACGCCGAGGATCTGCGCCACCTGCATCGCGCTGGTGCGGCTGGTGTCCGGAATCGGGATCACGACGTCGATGTCGTGGTTCGGGCGCGAGCGGCGAATCTTGTCCGCGAGCAACTCGCCCATGCGCAGGCGCGCCTTGTAGACCGAGATGTTGTCGATGATCGAGTCAGGCCTGGCGAAGTACACGTACTCGAAGATGCATGGCGTGTGGCGCACCGGCTCGGAACACTGCTTCGTGTGCAGGCGGCCGGTTTCGTCGATGTAGACGGCCTCGCCCGGTCCGACGTCGCGCATCAGTTCGAAGCCGCTCTGGTCGAGGGCCACGCTTTCCGACGCGATCATGTGCTCGCGGCCGCGCGGCGTGTCGCGCTTGCCGATGACCAGCGGACGGATGCCGTGCGGATCGCGGAAGCCGATCACGCCGTGGCCAAGGATCATCGCGATGACGGCATAGCCACCCTGGATCCGGCGGAACGTGGCGCTGATCGCCGCGAAGATGTCAGCGGCCGAGGCACGCGTCGTGCCGAAACGCTGCAGTTCGCTGGCGAGCACGTTGAGCAGCACCTCGGAATCCGAGGAGGTGTTGAGGTGCCGGCGGTCTTCGCGCATCAGCACGTCGGCGAGCTGCCGCGCGTTGGTGAGGTTGCCGTTGTGCGCCAGGCAGAGGCCGTACGGCGCGTTGACGTAGAACGGCTGCGCTTCGTCGGAACTGTCGCAGCCAGCCGTCGGATAGCGCACGTGGCCGATGCCGATGCTGCCTTTCAGCTGCAGCATGTGCCGTTGCTGGAACACGTCGCGCACGAGGCCCACGTCCTTGCGCAGGTACAGCGCGCCTTCATGCTCCGTCATGATGCCGGCCGCGTCCTGGCCACGGTGCTGCAGCACGGTGAGCGCGTCGTAGATCTGCTGGTTGACCGGGGTGAAACCTACGATGCCGACGATGCCACACATGGTTGCGCCCTCAGGTACTCGACTCGGCGATGTCGTCGACGACCTGTCGCCCGGTTTCGACGTAGCCCCGCAACACGGAGGCCATCTCAACGCCCAGTGGAACCAGCTTGGACTGCGTCCACCAGGGCTCGTCCTGCATCTCCGCAGCCTGCGCGAGCATGACGGTGAAGCCGACGATGACGGCACCGCGGACCAGCCCGAACACGCCGCCCAGGATGCGGTCGAGGCCGAGCGTCAGCCCCGAACGCTGCACCAGGTAGCCAAGCAGGCTGCCGATGATCCAGGCCGCGAGTATCGCCGCCAGCAGCAGGATCCCGCGCGCGACCCAGACCTGGAGTTCGGTGCCGGTGAGCGAGCCGCCGAGATAGGGCTGCACCAAGGGTGCATAGCGCCAGGCGAGCCACAGGCCGACCAGCCAGCCAAGCAGCGCCACGGACTCTCGCAGGAAGCCCCGGATTGCTCCGAACAGCAAGGAAATCAGGACGATGGCGATCAGACAGTAGTCGACGGTCGTCATGCGGCCGAGTGCGTCCTGCGAACGAAAAAGAGGGGGCGAATTCTACCAGAGGGGGGCATCAGCCGCCGGGAACGACGGCGACCGGCAGGCCGCGAGCCTTGAGCTTTGCCGCGAGTTGGTCCGCGGCGACCTTATCGGCGGCCGGGCCGACCCGGACACGGTGCAGTGTCTTGCCAGACTTCGACAACGGCGCGATGTACGCGGGCAGGCCGTCGGCCTTGAGTTCACTGACGAGTTTGCGGGCGGTGGCGTCCGCACCAAAGGCGCCGACCTGCACCGAGTACCCACCCGTCACGGGCGCGGTAGCCGCAATCGCCAGTTCGGTCGCTCCTGGCTGGATCTCAGGCACTCGGGTGGGAGTCGGTGTCGCCTTCGGGGTCGGCCTTGCCGCTGCAGTGGCCGCGGGCGTGACGACTGGAACCGGTTCCGGCGGCGGAGTCTCAGCCGTCGGCGCTGCCTCGTCGACCGTCGTCGCGGTTTGTGTCGCAGGTGTGGGCGCGGGTGACTCGACCTGCGGCAACGATTGCGGCGTCACGCTGGACGACGGTGCGTCGGGGCGGGGTTCGACCTGGCGCCGGCGGCCACGGCTCCGCCGAGGTCGATGGTGACAGTGCGCGTGCCCTTGGTGCTGCCGGGAACTGGTCCACCCGTGGCAGGACTCTTCGGGCCCGACAGGAGTTCGGGCACCAGGGCAACGGCCAGCACCACGAGGATGCTTGCGCCGATCAGCCTGGCTTTCAGTCGTTCTTCCATCGCGCGCGGATTATAGGGGAATGCGCAAGGCCGCGAGCGCCGGACCCACGGTGTGAAACGAGCCGAACACCACGATCCGGTCACCCGGTCGCGCCGCCGCCGCGGCACGTTCCATGGCCTCGGGCACCGTGCCCGCCGGCAGCGAGGTGACACCCGCGGTTCCAGCCCTGCGCTGGAGTTCGGCGGCATCGATCGCCCGCGGATCTTCGGACTCGCCGCGAACCACTCGTCGACAGTCCCGCGCAAGGTACCGACGACCGCGGGCACGTCCTTGTCGCCGAGCATGCCGAAGACGGCGAGCGTCCGACCGGCCACCGGCAGCGCGCGCAGGTTGGCCGCCAGCGTCGCCGCCGCGGCCGGGTTGTGGGCCACGTCGAGCACCCACTCGAAGCCGCGCGCGTCGGCGACACGCTGAAAGCGGCCGGGCAGGTGCGCGGACCGCAATCCGCGGACGATCGCATCGCGCGTCAACGGCAATCGGTCCCGCAACAGGTACAGCGCCATCAATGCGGTTGCGGCATTTGCAACCTGGATCGGTCCCGGCAACGACGGCAGCGGCAGCGCGGCCAATTCCACCCGCTCGTCGACCGGGAAATCCCAACCAGTCGCGCCGGCTGTGCGACCGTCGAAATCGGTGCCGCGCACCTTGAGCAGCGCGCCGATCTCGCGCGCCCTGTCGCGCACGGACTGCGGCGGCTCGGGCGTGCCGAACACGGCCGGACGTCCGGCGCGGAAAATCCCGGCTTTTTCACGGCCGATGGACTCTTTGTCGGGACCCAGCCATTCCATGTGGTCGAGCCCGATCGAAACGACGACCGCGACGGCGGGATCGACGACATTGACGGAATCGAGCCGGCCACCGAGACCGACCTCGAGCACGATGACGTCGGGCGCCGCCGTCTCGAAAATCAGCAACGCGGCGAGCGTGTTGAATTCAAAGAACGTGAGCGAGTCGGGTCCGAGCGCGTCCACTGCGCGTTCAAACGCGGCGATCAGCGACGCCTCGGACGCCATCGCACCGTCGATGCGAATGCGCTCCCGATAGTCGACGAGGTGTGGCGACGTGAAGGTCGCAACGCGAAAATCGTTGGCGCGCAGCACGGCATCGAGCAGCGCGACGCAGGAGCCTTTGCCATTGGTCCCGCCCACCGTGATGACCGGGACGCGCGGTTGCGTCCAGCCGGTGCGTACGAGGACACTGGAAATCCGCCGCAGGCCGAGTTCGATCGTCGCGGGATGCAGCCGTTGCTGCCAATCGAGCCAGTCGTCGAGACGCTCGAAGCGCGGTCCGGCAGGCATCGCAGGATCGCTCAGGCGAGGGTCGGGTTGGTTTCGTCCGGGCGCGCGAGCGGTGGCCGTCCGAGCATCATCGCCAGCAACGTCGCGATGCGGTCGCGCAGGTCGCGACGGTCGACGATCAGGTCGATCGCGCCGTGCTCGAGCAGGAATTCGCTGCGCTGGAAACCCTCAGGCAGCGTCTCGCGCACGGTCTGCTCGATCACGCGGGGTCCGGCAAAACCGATCAACGCGCGTGGCTCGGCGATGTTGAGGTCACCGAGCATCGCGAGGCTTGCCGACACGCCGCCGGTGGTCGGGTCGGTCAGCACGGAAACGTACGGCAGCCGGGCCTGCGCCATGCGCGACAGCACCGCGCTGGTCTTGCTCATCTGCAGCAGCGACAGCAGTCCTTCCTGCATGCGGGCGCCGCCGCTCGAGGAGAAACAGATCAGCGGCAGGTTGTTGGCGATGCAGTACTCGGCGCCGCGCGTGAAGCGCTCGCCCACGACCGAGCCCATCGAGCCGCCGAGGAAGCGGAACTCGAACGCGCAGGCGACGATGTCGATGCCCTGCAATGCGCCGGCCATCACGATCATCGCGTCCTTTTCGCCGACCGCCTTCTGCGCGGCGGTCAGGCGGTCGCGGTATTTCTTGCTGTCGCGGAACTTGAGCGGATCTTCCGGCTCCACTTCGGTCGCGAGTTACGGCCGGTGTCTTCGTCGAGAAATCCCATCAGGCGGTCGCGCCTCGATGCGCATGTGGTGGCGCACTTCGGGCACACGTGCAGGTTCCACTCGAGTTCGCCGCGAAGAGCACGGCGTCGCAGGCCGAACACTTCATCCACAAGCCTTCGGGCACCGATCGCGTGCGGCGTTCCGTCTTGATTCGCGACGGTATGATTTTTTCGAACCAGGTCACGACGCGGCTCCCGTGGGCGGACGCCGGAGTTTAACCGATGGCAGCCCGAATCCGGCGGGGTAGTCGGCGCCGGCAAAATACAGCCCTTCCGGCGGTGCCGTGGGACCCGCTTCGCGACGGTCGCGCCCATGCAAGGCCGCCTGCAGCCATTCGCCGGTGCGTTCGCCCCGGCCGACGAGGATCAGGCTGCCCGCAATGTTGCGCACCATGTGATGCAGGAATGCATTGGCGCGCACGCGGATGTCGACATACGGTCCGTCGCGCAGCACGGACAGTTCCATCAGGTTGCGCAATGGAGTCGGAGACTGGCATTCGGCGGCGCG